>CAVZMQ010000025.1:0-668232 GCA_963776365.1 Candidatus Acidiferrales bacterium
TTGCCCGGATCTCGCTAAAGATTAGTGAGGTTTGCTGGGATCGTTTGGACGATGCTGAGTGCGAAGTGTCTTGTGAGACCGCAACCGATGACAGTGCGAGAAGGGAAAACAAGAACGCGCATCGAGTGAACGCGGTGAGAATCGTCGGCTCTTGAACTATCGAGCAAAGCGATTGTGGTTCGAACCTACTCAGTTCGTCAATAGTCTGGTCGGACCTTCAAACCCTGTCACCATGGCTAAGAATGGAAAAGGTAGTATTTGTGCCCGACCCTCGGTAGAATGCGGAGCGTTTTCCTCCGGAGGCTCTTATGACTCGGCGTTCGCTCCTTTTTGCCGTGCTTCTTTCGATCATCGTGTGCTCGCTCGCCTTGCCATCCTCTGCCGCGGTAAAGACGGAAACAGTCAGCTTCAAAAGCGGCAACGACACTGTGAATGGCTACTTGGCGCTGCCCGAGGGTGGCGGAAAACACCCCGCGATTATTGTGATTCACGAATGGTGGGGATTGAACGACTGGGTGAAACAGCAGGCGCAGCATTTTGCGTCGGACGGCTACGTTGCTTTGGCCGTCGATCTGTATCGCGGCCAAGTCGCCACAACGCCCGACGAAGCGCACATTCTGGCGCGTGGACTGCCCGACGATCGCGGCCTGCGCGATCTAGAAGCCGCGTTCGCCTACCTTGCCGCGCGGCCAGATGTCGAATCTAATAAGATAGGCGCCATCGGCTGGTGCATGGGCGGCGGCTGGTCCATCAAGCTGGCCGAAGATCAGCCGAAACTCGCCGCATTTGTTGTGAACTACGGCTCCCTTCCTACGGATCCAGCGATCATCGCCAACATCAAGGCGCCCATGTTGGGTAATTTTGGCGCCGATGACAAAGGCATTCCGCCCGAAAGCGTCCATGCCTTCGAAGCTGCGATGAAATCCGTGGGTAAGAAACCGGACATCAAGATTTACGAAGGCGCCGGGCACGCCTTCCAGAATCCCAATAATAAGGACGGCTACCGCAAAGACGCTACCGAAGACGCCGACAAGCGCATCGACGCTTTCTTCCTCAAAGAACTTCAGTAATAAAATCAGGCCTTCCGTTGGATGGTGTCAGGGCGTCCGGCATTGACGCGCCGTGTAATGTGAAGTATGCCCAGTTCAGGAAATCCGAACCCGCCTTCGCAAGCAGAATCTCCATTCCGATGGGATTCTGGTCGATCTGAACCTGGTGAAACTTCGTTTCGTCGACCATCTGTTGGAATTCGCATTTTGTATACGCACGCTTTAGCAGCATGTAACGAAAGGTCATTTTCGTTATGAAGCGATTCACCATGCCGGCGTTCATTCCGCATGCCGCGGGCTCGATGGATTCGCGAGAAGCGTCCCTGCGCAAATCGATAATTAGGGCTCTCCCGCCTGGCTTCAGCACACGGTACATCTCTTCCAGCGCGCGAAGCGGCTCGGTAAAATTCTTGAACGCGGCCCGGCACAGCAAAAAATCAAACGACTCATCTGCAAACGGCATGCGCGACGCGTTTCCCTGCTGAAAGTCGATGGACACGCCGGCCTTGACCGCATTCGCGCGAGCAATTTCAACAAACGTCTTGCTGATGTCCAAGCCGGTGATCAGGTAATTGCCGAGCTTCGCCAGTTCGATGGCGAAATATCCTGGTCCTGGGGCAACTTCTAGAACGCTGGCTTGTGGCGCAATTTGCCCGGCAACGCGCTGCGCCAACCCGGCAAATTCTCCCATCGACTTCTTGGTCAGCCCGGCATACCATCGGGCCACCGCGCCTTCCATTCCCCAACCTTTATAGCCTTTTTCCGCGGATACGTGAGCAGACATAAGAACCTCCTGGTCAGCCGCATCGTAGCCCCCTTCGAATGCACCGCAGAACGGGCTTTCGGCGAACCATCACACCAAGTCGGCGAACGCGCGCCAGTCATCGGTAGAAGGGCTAAGCTTGCCAGGTCACAGATTGCTGAGCGTCTTCAGCCCGGGTATGTGCAACCCAACCGCTCGTCCGCGGTTTCCAGCGCCATGTCCTAGGCCTTTGCGGTGGCCCCCAGGAAGCGGTCGCCGGGATCCTTGTACCCGAGCATGTGAACGATTCTCCAGTCCAACGCAACCTCCTGCAAATCGAAATCAAACCCGCGATTGCTCAAACCAACTCTCCAAAGTCCGGGTCGATTTCAATCCTTACTCTTCTCTAACAACATGATCACTTCTCAGATGCTCACGGCCGAAAGATAACAGACGTTTCCCAGATCGGTAATAGCTCGGTGTACTTCAGAGGTCAGTTTGTGAGGCTCGAACGTGCTCCACAACCAGATGTGCGTATCCAATGGGTCCATCAGGACTCGTCTTTCGGATCTTGCCAGGCTTCCCAATCTGATTAATGTCCGTGATCGGGCCGACGATATCTCCGTGAATCTTCATAGAGTAAAAGGAGTTTCCGCCAATGGGAAGAGATCGCCATCTCCAAGTTCAAGGCCACATGCTTAGCGGTCTAGGATGGGCTCTCCACCTAACTCGCCTTCTGCTCCCGCAGGCCCTGGCTTACGGCTCGTCGTCGCCGTCAGACGCCCCGCCCAGTTCCTCGCCGAGCGGCTTTTGGGGATCAATGGCAGGATGACCGGCCCTGGTCAGCGCCTTATTCAAGTCGGGAATATCGCGTTCGAGGATTGCTCCCCAGCGCCGCCGCAACTCCGTTTCGCTAGCTTCCAGGTCCTTGTAGGCGGCCTCTGCCTGAGTCGTCGGGGCCGCATCGGCGCTGTCGGCCACCGCCAGCATTGCCGCAAAATGTTGGTTCAAAGTGGAGAAATTCTCGGCGGGTTTCGCGCTGCTCGGCACGCCGTAGAAGCTATGTTGCTTCGCACCCTCAAGCTCCGCGCACTCGTTATCGAGGGCCGCGAGGTTCTTGGCAAACTTTTCTTTGCCCCCGACGGTCTTTGAAAGCTCCTTGACCTGCTCGTGAACGGATTTCACCTGCTCGAGCGATTCGTAGCTGTCGTTCATGCCTTCCACTGCTCCGGATTCCATGTCGAACTGTTTGCGCAGATTATCTGGCGGCGTCGGAATACGCGGATCCATTTTCAGCGACAGTGGCTGCGTGTAGCTCTTCCCATCCACGGTGAGCTTCACGGTGTACGCGCCGGGCAGCGCCCGTACTCCCAGCGGCATCAACGGAGTGTTATGCACCATCGCAGCAATCGGGAACTCCCGTTCCAATGCTTTCGGCGCGGGGTAATGCAGGTCCCACACAAAGCGATGCATGCCCGCCTCCGCCGAAAGAATTTGCGTCGGCCGCACCCAGTACATCGGGATGGGATGTTCCGCGGCCAATTTCTCCATCGACGGCGGCTTATCGGTGCTCGCATACCGCCGCACCAGTTCGCCCTTTGCATCCAGAATTTCCAGCGTCACTGCCCCTTGTGCATTCGAAGCCAGGTAATAATCCACTATCGCGCCATCCGGCGGATTCTTCCCCGCCGGCACTTCCGGCGGCAACGGAGTATCGGTATTGCGGTTCCAGCGCCAGCGCAGAGCCTCTTCCGGGGCATACAGAATCACCGCGTCGTGAGCCAGATTGTCGCTTAACTGCCGCAGCGGCGTAATGTCATCCAGAATCCAGAACGAACGACCGTGTGTGCCGACCACCAAATCGTTGCCATGAATCGTCAGGTCGCGCATCGAGGTGTGCGGCAGATTCAGCTGCAGCGATTGCCAATTGTCGCCATCGTTGAAAGACACGTACACCGAGTTTTCGGTACCCGCAAATAGCAATCCGTTGTGCTGAGGATCTTCGCGTACTACGTCGGAAGGAGCGTTCGGCGGCAGTCCGTTCACGATTTCCTGCCACGTAGCCCCGTAATCTCGCGTGCGGAAAATGTGCGGCCGCAAATCGTCCAATCGAAACGTATTCACCGCCGCATACACCGTTGCGGCATCAAAATGCGAGGCCTCTAAAATGGACACCTTGTCCCATGGCACCAGCGCCGGAGGCGTGACGTTCTTCCAGCTCTTGCCGCCGTCCCGCGTGAGCTGGATTAATCCGTCGTCCGTTCCCACCCAAATCGTATCCGCGTCCTTGTACGACGGCGCCACCGCGTAAATCGTGCCACGGTGTTTGCCCTTTTCCGGATCACCCGCATAGAACACACCTAGATTCGCCGGCATCTCATACGACTCGCGCGTCAGGTCCGGGCTGATCACCGACCAACTCCGCCCCTGGTCCGTGGTCTTGAACAACACGTTTGCAGCGAAGTACAACACATTAGCATCCAGCGGCGAAAAAATTAAAGGCAGCGTGCGATTGTAGCGATACTCGCCCTGGCGAATCGGCTCAGGCGCAACATCGGCAACTTCTCCAATCCTTTGCTGCGTACGGGTCAACTTCGCCCCAAACACAATGTTGGGATCCTTGGGATCGACGGCGACCCGGCCATATTCGAAAACACCCGGCAAGCTCCAATCGCGAAACGTGATTTCGCCATAATCGCTGCGGCTCTTCGTGGCCACGCTGCCCGACTCCTGCTGGCCACCGTATACCCAATAAGGAAAACGATTGTCGGTAGTCACGTCGTAGAACTGCGCGGTCGGCTGGTTGTACCAACTGCTCCAGGTATCCCCGCCGTTGACGCTAATCGCTGCTCCCTGATCCGCGGATATCGCGATGATCTGCCGATTTTCAGTGCTGATCCAGATGCGCTGGTAATCGTCCCCGCCCGGAGCGCCCTTCCAACCTACAAACGTTTTGCCCCCGTCCGTGGATTTCCACGACGCGGTGTTCGCCACGTACAACACATCCGGATTATCCGGCGCAACCGCAATGCCCATCGCTCCGGGACCGCGCCCGCCGATGCGATGATCGCTGTTCACCAGTCGCCACGATTCCCCCGCGTCGTCCGAACGATACACACCGGCCTTGTCTTTCTTCGTTTCCACATTTAAGTACATGCGCTTCGGATTGCTCGGCGCGATGGCGATGCCAATGCGCGATAGTTGGTCGTCAGCGGTGGGCAGCCCTTGCGTAATCGGCCGCCAGGTGCTTCCACCGTCCGTGGATTTGTACAACCCGCTGCCCGGCACTATGAAATACTCGCCGCTGCGCACTTCCCACGGCGCCACGCGGGCCGCCCACAATGCCGCAAACAGCACTTGCGGATCGCCCGGATCCATCACCACATCCGCCGCCCCGGTGTTTTCATCCTTATAGAGGACCTTCTCGAACGTTTTTCCTCCATCCACAGAACGAAAGACGCCGCGCACCGCATTCGGCCCATACGGGTGCCCTTCCGCGGAAACAAATACACGATCCGGATTCTTCGGATCGACCACAATGGCGGTGATTTGCTGGGCGTCGCTCAGGTCCAGGTGCGACCACGTTTTTCCTGCGTCCGTTGATTTATAAATACCGTCTCCCACGGAAAGATCCGGGCGCTGCAATCCTTCGCCGCTGCCCACATAAATAATGTCAGGATTCGAAGGAGCCACCGCTATCGCGCCCACTGAGCCCGTTGGCTCCTCATCGAAAATCGGATTCCACGTGTTGCCATAATCGTCGGACTTCCACACCCCTCCATTGACGGGCGCCATATAAAAAACATTGGGCTGGTGCGGCACCCCGGTGATGGCCACGGTGCGCCCTCCGCGAAACGGCCCGATGCAGCGCCAGCGCATTTCCGAGAAAAGCCTCTGATCGTACTGCTGCGCGGCTGCAGGAATCAGCGCCAGCATCAAACTGGCCAGCACCGCACCGCATGCTATTTTCATCAAGCGCAAGCGCATCCATTCCTCCTTGGAACCATGCCGAGAATACTCCGGGCCGCCCTTGAGGGGCAAACCATCCCTTGTCCGGTTCGCTGTAGAACTTGAAAAGATCTGCGGAGCCGAGGGCTGCTGTTATAGGCTTTTCGAGGCCGCCGAGAACGAGAAAATGTCAGCTGAAACCACCCAAGTGCGATCGAAAGGACCCGGTCCGCGGAATCCGCTGGAGCTCGCGGTTTTGTCGATTCTTGTCGGCGCTGTGGCCGGTCTGGCCGGAGCGCTTTTTCGGCTGGCACTGTCTCGCCTGGATGTGTGCCGCACCGCGTGGATCGAGCAAACACATCATTGGGGCTGGCCGGGAGCGTTCGTCGTCGTCGCCGTCGTCGCACTCGCCGCTGCCATAGCCGCCTGGATGGTCCGGCAGCTTTCGCCGGAAGCGACTGGCAGCGGAATCCCGTACGTCGAAACGCAACTGAGAGAAGGGTGGATCGGCAATCCGCTCCGGATTGTCTTCGTGAAATTCATTGGTGGCTTAATGGCTATCGGAGGCGGGTTAGCGCTCGGTCGCGAAGGTCCTACCGTGCAGATTGGCGCAGTAATCGGTCATCTGCTGGGCGGCGTGTTTAGGCGCAATGATAATGACCGCCGAGTGTTGCTCGCTGCTGGGGCTGGCGCCGGCCTTGCCACGGCGTTCAACGCGCCCATCGCCGGAGCTATCTTCGTGCTCGAAGAATTGGTGGGCCAATTTGATGTGTCTATCTCCATCGCCACCTTGGGGGCGACGGCCGGGGCGATCACCGTCGCGCGGTTCATCTTGGGCCAAGCCCCTGATTTTTCTGTGCCCAATATGGCCCATGTGAATGTCGGGAATTTGGCAGCGCACTTGTCGCTCGGTCTCGTTTTCGGAATTCTCGGCATTGTCTACAGCCGTGCAATTCTGGCATTCATCGCTCTTCAACATCGCCTCGGCAAAATTGCCTTGAGTGGCGGGCCGCCGCCGTCGGAGGTCTTGTCGGCCTGGTTGGCTGGTTCGCGCCGGAAATGATTGGCGGTGGGGGCAACCTGACGCAGCAAGTTCTCAATAGCAATGCGGTGTTCAGCACTGTGGCCATCCTGTTTTTGATCCGTTTTGTCTTGGGACCGCTCTCCTACTCCGCGGAAACTCCCGGCGGGCTATTTGCACCGATGCTGACGGTGGGTGCGCAAGGTGGTTTGCTCGTCGGCTGGGCCTGGATGCACCTATTTCACAGCAGCGCGTACTTGCCGCAGGAGTTCGCGATCATCGGCATCACCGCGTTGTTCACTGCGGTGGTGCGTGCGCCGGTCACCGGGATCGTTTTAGTAATCGAACTAATCGGCAACTCGGACCTGCTGCTGCCCATGATCGCGGCTGCCTTCGCTTCCATGACCGTGGCGACCATTTTGCGACAACCTCCAATCTACGAATCCCTCCGAGTGGTACGCTAGCGGCTTCCTTGCCCTCACCGGTTGTTAGCCCGGGCTAAACATCCAACCTCCTCGCTTCGAATTAGGTTAGAATGCCGTAACTGACGATCGCCACGGTCCGCCCCCAAAACACAGCGATCACTCATAGTCAGGAGTAACCCTAACAGGAGTCTGCCAATGAATCGTTTTTCGAAGATGTTGCTCGTCGTGTGCGTGTGTCTGGCCGCTACCTCCGCAAACGCGCAGAATAAAAAAGAAATTCCCGCTTCCGATGTGATCAGCAGGTCCATCAAAGCCGTCGGTTATGAAGTGGGCGGCGGTGCCACCAAGATTATTTTCCTCGGTACCAGCGCCGCTCCCAATGCCAGCGGCGAAGCCAAAGTCGAAGCCAAAAAAGGTGGAACGGACATCGATTTGAAAGTGAAGTCGCTCCCGCAGCCTACCACTCTTGGTGCCGAGTTTCTCACCTACGTCTTGTGGACCATCACCCCGGATGGCACCACCAATAACCTGGGAGAGATTCCCATCGACAAGAATGGGAATGGCAAATTGACCACGAATACCGCGTCTCAAACGTTCGCCATGGTCGTCACCGCTGAACCCTACTTCGCGGTGCAATTGCCCAGCGAAGTCGTGGTTCTGGAAAACGACACGAAAAAGAACACCAAGGGCAAGATCTTCCCGGACAACGATTACAAGCTGATGAAGCGCAGCCAGTACGCGAAACTCGGTAACCCCCTGGCGCTGACCCCCGACTTGAAGAAAGTTCCATTGGATGTGTACGAAGCGCGCAACGCCGTGGACATCGCCAAATCGCAAAAGGCCGAGCAATATGCTCCTGAAGTCCTCACCAAGGCCACCAGCAGCCTCCAAATGACCGAAAATGCCCTGGCGTCCAACTCAGACAAATCGCAAATCATCACCAACGCCCGCCAAACGATTCAGTTTGCCGAAGACGCGCGGTCCCTTTCCGCGGAACGGCAAGAGGCCGAGCGCATTCAGAAGGAAAAGGACGCTGCTGCCGCCGCTGCTGCTGCAAAAGCCAAAGCCGAAGCCGACGCCGAAGCACAGCGCCAGGCGGAGTTGACGGCCGCGAAAGAAGCGCAGATGAAGGCGGAAGCTGACGCTCGCGCAGCTCAACAGCAGGCCGCCGCCGATCTGGCTGCGCAGAGAGCTGCTTCCGAACAGGCGGCGCTGCAAGCAAAGGAAGCGGCTGCCCGCGAAGAGGCCGCCCGAGCACAGGCGCAAACCGCCGCTCTGCGCGCCCAGCTTCTTCAACAGCTCAATGCTATTCTGCAGACTACCGACACGCCGCGCGGGTTGGTCGTCAACATGGCCGACGTGCTCTTCGCCACCAACCGTTACGAGTTGAGCCAGGATGCCCAGCTTAAGCTCGCCAAGCTTTCCGGCATCATCCAGGCGCATCCGGGCTTGAATCTGGCCATTGAAGGTTACACCGACACCACCGGTACTCCCGATTACAACCTCAAGCTCTCTCAGCAGCGCGCCGATGCTGTGCGCGATTTCCTGATTGCCCAAGGCATGTCCCCGGATACCATCACCGCCAAGGGACTGGGGCAAGCTGACCCGGTGGCCGACAACAGCACCGCTACGGGGCGGAAACAGAATCGCCGCGTGGAAATCATCGTCTCCGGCGAAGTGATTGGCGCCAAAATGGGCAAGTAAGCGCGGCTTCAACACGAACGCGAAGGGGACAGTGTCGTATGCGAAACTGTTCCCGCTTGCTTTGAACTCGTTCTTCCGAGCGTGGCGAAGAATCCCTGTTCGAATCCATCGGAAACCGCAACGTCATTCCGAATGCAGTCTCTGCGTACTGAGGAATCCCTTTGGGCCAGTGAGCGCTCAGTTCGCCGCTTTGACTTCGGCAGCTGCTTTTTCCGCTGGCCGCGCCGGAGTCCCATGGCTCGGCTTTCGAAATTCGTGGTACTCGTCCGGATACACCACCAACGATGTGTCTCGCCCCAGTACCTTCAGTGACGGCTGGTGCTGGTGCTGCGCGATCCCACTCCAGAAGAGCTGGAGGCTGCGGGATCCAAGGGGAAAGAGGAGGATGGAGGGAAAAGCCGGCCGCTGCGTCGAAGAAATCGAAGGCCCAGCGCCCGTGGGTGATCGATCGGCTGTACTTCAAGGAGGACACGGTTGGGTACCTGGACCGGCGCCGGACGCACTTGTACGTATTCAAAGTGGCCTCGAAGGCGATGAAGCAGGTCAGCTCGGGGGATTATGACGATACAGAACCGGCATGGTCGCCGGTGGAAAGCTGCTGGCGTTCTCCGCGAACCGCTCGAAGCGCGACCCCGACGCCACGTACGCTTGCCGCCGGGAAACCACGCAAAATCGTCCACATCCTGAATCGTGTCGGTGAGCCGCTGCGCTTCTCCCCCTGGCGGTTCAGCAGGTACACCTGCGTCTTACCGTCCTCTCCGTCCGCGGTCCTTCCGCGACGAAAGGAATGCCAGGTATATCCCATCCGGCGACCAACGCGGATGGTCAGACACCACTTCCTCAGCGGTCAACGCGATGGCTTCCCCGCCGTTCCGAGGCACCATCCTTATCTGCGTCTCGTTTTTGTCGTCCTTGAGCGAGGTGGCGCTGACCGTGTACGCGATGAACTGCCCGTCAGGAGAAACTTGCGGGTCGTGCACCTCGCGCACGCCGAACAGGTCGTCGACGCCCACGGGGCGCGGCTTTTCACTTTGCTGAGGGTGAGTAATGGAACTAACCAGGGCAAGCGCGAGCAGAAACAGCACTGTGCGGTGCGTCATTCGGATAATTCCCCCGAAGTATCGAACTGGGTCTAGCACGCCTGCCGAGACACTCTCAGCGCGTTGCGCCAACGCCGGTTGGTTGCATCTCGTCAAGGATTCGCAACCCGCGCCGTGCGTGGATTGTTGTAGCGGTCACCGGCCGTCCCAAAGGACAGTATTTCAACTCAAAAAATTTTCGCTTTCGTGCATTTTTTTCTTGCGTGCGCCCACAGACCTTGTATTCTTCGAAAAGTGCACTTGCTTTTCAGAAACATATAGCGAGCCTGCACTTAGGAGGACGAGAGAAAAAAATTGAGTACTCTATCGCTCCCCGCACAGGTTCCCTCCCAGATATTTCCCACAACAAGAAAGGCAGTCGCCAAGCTGACGCTCTGGCCTCTTGTGGCCGCCACGTTCTTTATGGTGTCCGGGGGCACTTACGGAACTGAGTCCATCATTGCTGGCGCGGGATATGGTCGTGGCATTTTGGTTTTGCTGTTCCTTCCGGTGCTCTGGTGTTTGCCCACAGCGTTCATGATTGGCGAACTCTCCAGTGCGCTGCCGGAGGAGGGTGGTTATTACGCCTGGGTGCGTCGCGGTCTAGGCAATTTTTGGGGATTCCAGGAAGCTTGGCTGTCACTGGCCGCAAGCATCTTCGACATGGCAATTTATCCGACCCTGTTTGTGTTCTACCTTAAAGCAATGGCGCCATGGTTCGCCGAAGCACATCATGCGATGTACGCCGCCCTCTTTGTGGTGGGTACCTGCGCAGCTTTGAATTTGGCGGGCATCCGCGTCGTCGGCATCACCTCACTCTGGCTCTTTTTCCTCCTTTCGTTGCCCTTCGGCTTGATCGTCCTGCTCTCGCCTGTTCGCGCGGGCGCTTTTGCCGAGCCGCTAGCGGCTTCTACTGGCGCGAGTGTCGGCCTACTCGGCGCGGTTCTCGTGGCCATGTGGAACTACATGGGCTGGGATAACGCCTCGACCATCGCGCAGGAAGTCGAGCGCCCCCAGCGCACTTATCCCAGGGCAATGATCGCCGCGGTCATCCTGGTTTCGCTCACGTATATTCTTCCTTTCGTCGCCGTGTACTTTACTGGCACGCCCGCCTCCGCCTTCGCCGAAGACGGTTCCTGGGCTTCCGTGGCTGGCCAGCTCGGCGGAACTATCAAGGGCATTCAGTGGCTGCGTTTCCTGGTTACCACCGGCGGGATGATGAGCGCCTTCGGCATGTTCAACGCACTCGTCATGAGCTACTCTCGCCTGCCGTTAGCCATGGCGCGCGACGGCATGATGCCGAAGCTCTTCGCCAAAATGACCAAGAAGAACGAAACCCCCTGGGTCGCCATCATGGTATTGGCAAGCTGCTGGGCTCTTTGCCTGGGCTTGGGCTTCCGCCGGCTGGTCACCCTGGACATCATGCTCTATGGCGCGGCGCTGATGCTGGAATTCATAACCCTCGTCGCTCTGCGCATTCGCGAGCCCAAGCTGCGGCGCGCCTTTCGCGTTCCGGGCGGTATGGCTGGCGCGGTGAGCTGCGGCATCTTCCCACTGGCCTTATTGGTCCTGGCCATGGTGGAAAGCGAGCACGAGGCGATCCTCGGGATGAACGGCCTCGTCTTCGGCTTTTTCATTATCCTGACGGGCTTTGCCATTTATTTCGCCACCGGCAAGCTCCGCACGCGCATGCACGAAGCGCCGATGGCGCAAACCATTCAAGCCGACTAGCAATCATCGTAGGGGTCCAGCCATGTTCACCCTGAGCTTCGAAGGGACGGCCTTCTGAGGCCGCCGGCCTTTGCTCGCAGCATGCTGCGCCCCATGTCCGCATGATCGCCCGTTCTTTCTTCGAACCCCTATCCCACGACTCCCATCGCCCATCAGCGGGATTTGCTATTCTGCTTCTGTGAGCGTGTTCCCAAAACCAAAAAATCTCTCCCGCATTTCCGCAATGGCTTTGGTAGTCGCCGCGGCCTTGTGCATTCCGGATTCGCAGGCCCGACCACAAGCGCCCAGCAATCCTCCCGCGCCACAAACCCCCGCCTCCCCAGCGCAGTCCCCCGCCCCATCTCCGGTCCAACCTGTTCCCTTGCGAGACGCCGCCCCCAGCGTCGGCTTGAACATCGTCATTCTCGATCCCGCTCACGGTGGCGTCGATCTCGGCGCACGCGGCACGGAAGGCATTCGCGAAAGCGAAGTGGTTCTTCAATTCGCCGCGCAAGTTCGCCGCGCCCTCGAAGCCCAGGGCTTTCAAGTCATCCAGACTCGCGAAGGCAACGAGAACCCGTCCTTCGATGATCGTTCGGCGCGGGTCAATGCCCAGCGCGGCGCTGTCTTTATCACCCTGCACATCGCCTCCACCGGCTTGCCCGGTACCGTGCGCACTTACGTCATGCCGGAATCACCGGTAGTTCGTCATCCTTCTGGTTTGATCCCGTGGGATCAAGCGCAAGCGCCTTTCCAAACGCTCAGCCACAAGCTCGGCGACATGGTGCAGGCGGAACTGGCTCGGCGCTTCAAAGGCTCCCCGGACACCGCTCGACTTGCTCCCATTCGCCAACTCCGCACCACCGCCGCTCCTGCGATTGCCGTGGAGATTTCCAGCGTCTCCGTGGAAAATCGCGCGGACTTGGATCGCATGATCCCAGGAGTGGCCGACGGCATTGCGCGCGGCGTGGCGGAGTTCCGCCCCTCTTACGTTGTGCCTGTCATGCCGGGTACCCCCATGGCGGTGCAGCCATGAATCCGAAGTGGCGCCTCTGGCTCGCTGGCGGATTACTCATCGCCGTTATTGCTGCCGCATTCTACTTCCCGGCTCTTCGACGGCAGGTCTATAAGGCCAAGAACATTACCGAGAAAACCGCCGAGCAGGCTCGCCGCGAACTTTTGCCTCCCGCTCCCGTCACCAGCGGCGAGCCTCGCGTGCAGGCCAAAATGTTCTGGGGCTCGCGCCAAAGCGACGGCACGCTCGTCCCGGTGATTCTGGACTTGCCGCTCTCAAATGACCCTACTCTGCGCGCCAAGGAAATCCTGAACACCCTGCTCGCGGGCCCGGTCGACCCGGAAGCGCGCACTTTGCCTCCGGACGCCGCGTTGCTCGGCTTCTATATTCTTCCCGACGGCACTGCCGTCGCCGACTTCTCCGAAGCGCTGGCCAACTCCATCCCCTCCGGCATCCAAAGCGAGCAACTGGCCATCGATTCCATCACGCGCACCCTCGAATTCAACGTGCCTCAGGTCCAACGCCTGAAAATCCTGATTCACGGCCAGCAAGCGGACACCCTCGCCGGTCATCTCGATCTAACCCAGACGTTCCTGGTGAACGGTTCCGCTCAGGCAACCCCGCCAGCTCGTTCGCGCCTAGCCGAATTAACCGCGCCAATGAAAAAGGCCATCGAAAAAGTAAAAGGCGCCACCACGCGTCAATGATTAGAGCCGGTAATAACGCCTTCGTCGTGTAGGGACCGCGTTGTGAGGCGGTCCGCCATTGTGGCCTCTCCACTCGTCCGCTATAAATAACCATAAATAGCTCGTCATTCCGAACAAAGTGAGGAATCCCTCTTCGGTCTGCCGCCCCTGTAGCTCACCCCTTTCAGGGGTGAGGCCTTCTCCTTCAAGGCTCTCTCCCAGGGCCAAGCCGCCATCCACCCCTTACCCCGAAACCCATTCCGGACTATCCTTGGAGCACTCAGACGCACCACCTTCAGGAGGGCCATTGAGAAGCGACGGGCGCAACCCGGACCAGATCCGCCAACTCAAGATCACACCCGACTTCATCTCCCAGGCCGAGGGCAGCGTCTTGATCGAACTCGGCAAAACACGCGTGATTTGTACCGCCACAGTGGAAGACGGCGTGCCCTCATTCCTCAAAGGCACCGGCAAAGGTTGGGTGACCGGCGAATACGGCATGTTGCCCCGCGCCACGGAAGAGCGCACCACACGCGAGGCCACCCGAGGCAAGCAAACCGGTCGCACGCTGGAGATTCAGCGCCTGATTGGCCGCTCCCTGCGCGCCGTTACCGACCAGGAAGCGCTGGGCGAAAAAACCATCTGGATCGATTGCGACGTGATCGAAGCCGACGGCGGCACTCGCACCGCTTCCATCACCGGCGCGTTTGTGGCCATGGCTCTGGCGATGGAACGCCTCGTCGCCGCAGGCATGCTGCGCACTTCGCCGCTCATCGACAGTGTGGCCGCCACCAGCGTCGGCATTGTCGATGACGTTTCGCTCCTCGATCTTTGCTACGAGGAAGACTCCCGGGCGGAAGTGGACATGAACGTGGTCATGACCGGGAGCGGCGATTTCGTCGAAATTCAAGCCACCGCCGAGGGCCGTCCGTTCACTGGTGGAGAAATGCAGGATCTTCTGGCACTGGCGGCGGCCGGCATTCGCCGCTTGAGCGAGGAGCAGCGCACCGTGCTGCCTGCGAAATTCCTGGGAAGGTAGCGCTAGACTTGCATCCTGTCACGGTTTCACAGGCTGCGAAAAAAAACAGTGTGTCATCTCGAGCGCCGTGAGGGATCTACTTTTTTCCTAGGCTGGTGTCAGGGCCTGGCTTTAGCCGTGCCGCACGCGTTGTAAACGTGAGCGCGGCTGTAGCCGCTGGGGTTAAGTTCTCCAGGAGACTGGTTTGACGAAAGCGCAAAAACTGGTGGTCTCATCCGGCAACCCAGGCAAGCTCAAGGAATATCAGGTACTCGCCGCAGGCCACGCGTTGGATTTAGAGTTGCTTCCGGCCTTCGGCGCGATTCCCGAATTTCCTGAAGATGCGCCTACCTTTGCGGAAAATGCTGCCGGAAAAGCGCTCTATTATTCGAAATACTCGAAAGATCTGGTATTCGCCGACGATTCCGGATTGGTGGTCCCCGCGCTGGATGGCGCGCCCGGCGTCTTGTCCGCGCGGTACGCCGGCCCGGGCGCCAGCAGCGAGCAACGCAACGCCAAGTTGCTGGCCGCGCTGGCCGGCAAGGAAGGCGCAGAGCGTGCGGCATATTTCGTTTGTGTCATCGCCCTCGCGCAACAAGGGCGCTGCCTCGCCGTGGTTTCCGGCAAAGTCGACGGCGAAATCCTCGAACAGCCCTGCGGCTCCGGCGGCTTTGGTTATGACCCGGTCTTTTATTTTCCGCCGTTGGGCAAATCTCTCGCAGAAGTGTCCGCCGAAGAAAAGAATCAGCACAGCCACCGCGGCAAAGCCTTCCGCCGTTTCATGGGAGTCCTGGAACACAAGATTCTGTAGGGCCTGCCTTCTGAGGCGGGCAGTTCCTCACGCTGTCATCCTGAGCCCATCCGACGAGGATAAGCGAAGGACCTCAACCTCAGCTTCTAGCACAAACGTCGCCGCCCCACCGTTCGCCTCTAACCTACAACTCGCGTAACATATCGTTGCCACACCGCAACGGAGCATCCGATGGCCATCGAGAAAAAGATTAAAAAGACAATTCGCAAAGCCGTGAAGAAAGCGAAAAGGATCGCAGCGTCAGCAAAGCCAGCCGTCAAAAAATCATTGGCTGGCGCCGGCAAAGGCACCGACCCAAAACGCGTGGCCGCTATCCTCGCGAAACTCGACGAAGCTTATCCCACTGCTACTTGCGAACTGAAGCATGAAAACGCCTTCCAACTGCTCATCTCCACCATTCTCTCCGCACAATGCACCGATGTGCGTGTGAATCAGGTGACGCAGGAGCTGTACAAAAAGTATAAAACTCCGCAAGATTTCGCTTACGCCAATCCCGCGGAACTAGAAGCAGAAATTCGCCCCACGGGCTTCTTTCGCAACAAAACTAAATCCATCATCGGCGCCAGCAAAGGCATCATCGAAAAGTTCGGTGGTCAGGTGCCGCGCACCATGGAGGAAATCCTCACCCTCCCAGGCGTGGCCCGCAAGACCGCCAACGTCGTTCTCGGCACCGCCTACGGCATCGCCAGGGGCATCGTGGTCGACACGCACGTGCAGCGCCTATCCAATCGCCTCGACCTGACCCATAACGACGATCCCAAGAAAATCGAGCAGGACCTCATGGCCATCATCCCGCAAAGCAAGTGGATCATCTTCTCGCACCAGCTCATCTGGCACGGTCGCCGCGTCTGCATCGCCCGCAGACCCAAATGCATCGACTGCAACCTCGAGCGTATCTGCTACTCCAAAGACAAAACCGTTTGAGCACCATGCAAAGTAATTTGCAACTCTGGTCTGTCGATGCCCACCCTCGTTTTACGAGGTTGGAAGGGCAACCCCCAGAAAGAGCACCCAAGATGCTGGCCTAAAGGCGCAACGCTACAGTTCGAATCCCAAGATGCCGGCTTCAGCCAGGATGCGGAGGCGGGCGGGAACTTGTAGAGCCGTGGCTTTAGCCTGGCATGTCGTGACGGAAATCTTGGGCTTTCGCCCGTGGTCGCAAATCCGTTGCACCTTTGACTTGCACGCACATCCATGCGATAAGTTGTAATCAATGGCGGATACGAGGAACACTCGATTCGCTCCCTCCCGAGAAACGCTGATTGCCGCCTTTACCCTTCTTGCAATACTTTTGCACCTCGCCCTGCGCTACGCCCTGCACTGCCCTCCTCTCCACTCTAACCTTCCCCTTTTCGCCGCCCTCCTCATCGGCGGCATTCCCATGGTCTGGGCCCTGGTGAAAAAATTGTGGTGCCGCCAATTCGGTTCCGACCTGCTTGCCGGCGTTTCCATCGTCACGGCGATCGTCCTGCGCGAATATCTCGTCGCCGCCATCGTCGTGCTCATGCTCTCCGGCGGTGAAGCTCTCGAAGCTTTCGCCACCGCGCGTGCTTCTTCTGTGCTGGACGCCATGGCTCGCCGTATGCCCAGCGTTGCCCACCGCAAAGAAGCCGGCGGCCTCGTCGACATAAAACTTCCCGACATTCAAATCGGCGACGAACTCACCGTCCTGCCCCACGAAATTTGTCCTGTGGACGGCACCGTCCTCGCTGGTCACGGCGTGATGGATGAGGCCTACCTGACCGGCGAGCCCTACGAAATTTCCAAAACGCCCGGCTCCATGGTGATTTCCGGTGCCATCAACGGCGAAGCCTTGCTCACCATTCGCGCCGAGAAGCTCGCGGAGGATTCCCGCTACGCGCGCATCATGCAAGTGATGCATCAGACCGAACAGCAGCGCCCGGTGCTGCGCCGCCTGGGCGATCAACTCGGCGCCTGGTACACGCCCATCGCGCTGGCCATCGCCGCCGCTGCCGCGCTGCTCAGCGGACAACCGGAGCGTTTCCTAGCCGTCGTCGTCATCGCCACGCCTTGCCCCCTGCTCTTGGCCATTCCCACCGCTATCATTGGGGCCATCTCACTGGCCGCGCGCCGTGCCATCATCATCAAAAATCCCGCGGTGCTCGAACAGGTAGAAAAGTGTCAAACACTAATCTTCGACAAGACTGGCACGCTCACCTACGGCCGACCCACGCTCACGAAAATACTTCGCGCTGACAATTTCGAGCAGACGCCGGTGCTGCAACTCGCCGCCAGCCTGGAGCAGTATTCGAAGCATCCGCTGGCCAGCGCCTTCGTTTCCGCCGCGAATCACGAGCACATCTCCGTGCTCCCCGTCGACAACATCAGCGAACGCCCCGGTGAAGGCCTGCGCGGCACCGTTTCCGGGCATTCCGTGCAAATCACCGGCCGCAACAAAGTAGAGTCGCTCAATCTCCCTCTGCCTCCCCTCGAAAGCGGCTTGGAGTGCCTGGTGTTCATCGATGATCATTACGCGGCGGCGATTCGCTTCCACGATGCTCCGCGCAGAGACAGCGCCTCCTTCATCCAGCACCTCCAGCCAAAGCACGGAGTTCGAAAAGTGATTCTGCTCTCCGGTGATCGCGAATCGGAGGTGCAATACCTTGCTGAAAGTGTCGGCATCACTGAAGTTCACGCGGGAAAAAGCCCAGAGGAAAAAGTAGCCATCGTGAAAGCGGAAACTGCCAAGGCCCGCACGCTGTTCGTTGGCGATGGCATCAACGACGCGCCCGCACTGACCGCGGCCACCGTGGGCGTGGCCTTCGGCTCGCAGAACGACATCACCACCGAAGCCGCCGACGCCGTTGTCCTCGAAGCTGCACTCGAAAAAATTGACGAGTTGATGCACATCGGCCGCCGCATGCGCAAGATTGCTTTGCAGAGCGCCCTCGGCGGCATGACGATCAGCATCATCGGCATGTTTGCCGCAGCCTTCGGCTATTTGCCGCCCATTTGGGGCGCCGTCGGCCAGGAACTCATCGATTTGTTTGCAGTATTAAACGCCGTGCGTGTGGCGTTGCCCACCGAAGACCTACAGGATTTTTGAGGACAGCAGATATCAGCGATCAGATCTCGGCTATCCGCTCTCAGGGGCCAGAATGTCAGCAGAAATCCGCTCCCCCGCGTAGGTGGATAAGCTCAATGCGATGGTGGATGAAAAAAGAAGCCACGATTTTGGCGCCCTCTTGTGGTCCTTCCGATCGCTGATCGCTACTCTCACGGCTTCGCGTTGCTGGCCGGTTGCTGCGGCGACGGCTGGCTTCCCGACGGCCGCTGCTGTGGTTGCGCGCTGTTCAGGATCGCATTGAAGTTCGGGTGATTCGCGGGCATCTGGCCGCTTGTCCCGCCGGTCTGCGGATGTCCCGGTGGCATCGCTCCTTGTGGAGGCATGGTTCCCGGAGCCGGATGCTGCATCCCACCGTTCGCCTGACCTTTCAGCACTACCCATTCTTCGCCCTGCTTCTGAAGCTCATAGGAAAGCTGCATCGGCGGGGCGTTCGGATCGCCGTTCTTGGCGCGAATGTCCACCTCGGCCTGCGCCTTATCGCCGTTCACGGTCGCCTTCGTCACCGTGATGGTCATGTTGTTCACGTTCAGCCCATTCATCCCGGCTATGTGTTTCAACACGCCATCCCGAATGGCGTCCTGATTGTCCGTCTTGGCCTTGCATCCTCCCGTCAGGAGCATAAAGCCGCCCAGGAGCGCTGCGAGTAATACCCGGTTCATTAAAATTTCCTTTCGCGCACGGGAAATGGAGCTGGACTAGACCTGCTTATTTTATGGTAACGCAAGCCAGCAACGAACGCGATGCCGTGGGATCCCGATGTCCTTACCAGCTGATGCGTGTAGTTCACGGCTTCAGGCGTGAGGCCTTCTCTCGATAAACATGTGATTCCTTGTGACGGCAGGATCGTTGTCAATGCTAAGTTCGAGGGGAGCCGTAGCGAAACAGCGCCTTGAACCCGTAATCCATGTGCTGCTGGATGTGGCAATGGAACAGCGAAAGTCCTGGCTGATCCGCGGTAAAATCCACAACGGCGCGGCCGTAGTACGGCACCACCACCGTATCCTTAATAATTCCGGCAGTCTGCTTGCCGTTGACTTCGACTAACTCCCAGAGGTGCCGGTGCAAGTGCATGGGATGAGCGTCATCGGTTCGGTTTCGCATCACCAGGCGATAGCGCGTTTCTGGTTCCAGCACAAATTCGCGTTCGTGAGGATACGGTTTCCCATTCACGAGCCACAGGTTGAATTTCCCCGCGCCTCCTGGGATCTTTTCAAAAACAAGTTCGATGGTCTGCTGCGGCGCAGGTGAGCTCGAATTCGCGTTTCCGAAAATCGTGTAGTCCCAAGGCGCTTTAGGAGGGTCGATCCATTGTGGCTGGCGATGCTGTCCCGCATATTCCACCACCGCGCCCATCCCCGACTCGCGAATCATCTTCTCCGTCGAACCCAAAATCCACACGCCCGGGTTGTTCATCTCAACCACCACATCGATGCGTTCGCCCGCCCCCAGGAAAAGCGAACCTAGCTCCTGCGGCGTTGGAACCGGATTGCCATCCAGCGCGATCACCTGCATCTTATGCCCAGCCAGGGCGATCCGCCGGTTCTCGATAGCGCTCGCATTCAAAAAATGAATCAATAGCCGCTGTCCCTCGCGCACGCGGATCGGCTCGCCGCCGCCGAGCGCCTTGTCGTTAATGGAGTACGTCGCGGAACCGACCTCCAGGCCATCGGGGTCGGTGTTTAATGAAGCCGGTTTTTCCAGTAGCGGCCCATCGTGAGTGTCGTCATCCTCGTCGTCCATTGTGCCGGTGAAGAATGGCTCCCAATCGCGCAGCGCCAGAAACAGTTCCTGGTCGTACGGTCCGGCGTCCTTTCCGCCTTCCACATACACAAAGCCAAACTGGCCGGTGTACGCACCTTTGTGCAGGTCGTCCATGGCCATCGCATGCGAGTGGTACCACCGGCTTCCTGCCGGGCCGGGTGTGAGCTGGAAACGCCGTTGCCCGTGCGGTGGCACCGCGGGCGAACCCTCCTCCTCCGTTCCATCCACTTCTGCCGGAATCAGCATGCCATGCCAGTGCACGAACTCGGGCGTATCTGTTCCGTTGATGACGTCGACGGTGACCGGTTTCCCCTCCTTCATTCGCAACACCGGCCCGGGGGCGGTGCCGTTGTAGCCGATGGTCGAGAGGATATGCGACCTGTCGAGCTCCACAGTGGTGGGCGCGATGTGAAGCGTGTAATCTGCTTTGCTCTCGGGAGCCGCACTAGCTGGCGACGGAGTGTTTCCGTTCTGTGCACCTACCGCCAGACGCGCTAAGCTGGCCTGCGCCCATGCCACGCTTCCAAATTTGAGGAGGTCGCGTCTGTTCACGATCCTTCAGCTCCTAAAACACCCTTCATGCCGCCATGGTCTCACGCCGAAAGCAAGCGCGCCAACCCGCCCTGCAAGTGCTGCGTCGCTGCAACCAACCGAGCATTTCTCTCGTCTAAATGGTTCTCGCCCCTACGGTTCGCGGAGGTCCTAGATGAAGCTTGCGCACGCCGCCCTGGCGGTTGTAGGGACCGCCGCTTCTTGCGCGGCACTGTGGGCGCAACGCACGGGAGACTTCGGCTTCGGTAACGACGACACTCCCTCCAACAGCAAAGCTGAATTCTACTGGTCGCGCCTGGCATACTCCTCCAATATGGCCAGCTTTGGTGGGTACGGTGGGTACGGTTGGCGGCGGTCCTGGTCGCGCGACTATCCCAAGGCCGACCGCCAGTTTCTCATCGCCATGCATCGCCTTACTCGTATCGATGGACGCCCAACCGAGCAGGTTGTCCACCTCGATTCCGACGAAATCTTCAACTATCCCTGGATTTACGCGGTCCAGGTACAAACCTGGACGTTCACAGATGCCGAGGCCAAGCGCCTGCGAGAGTATCTTCTCAAGGGTGGTTTCCTAATGGTCGACGATTTCCACGGCACTGAGGATTGGGAGAATTTCATGAACGGCATGCGCCAGATCCTCCCCAACAGTCCCGTCGAGGATTTGCAGAGCGGCGACGAAATCTTTCACACCCTTTACGACATCGACGACAAGATGCAGATACCGGGTGAGCAGTATGTCTGGTCCGGCCGCACCTATGAAAAAGATGGCTATCAACCGAAATGGCGTGCCATTCGCGATGATCAGGGCCGCATTATCGTGGCGATCTGCCATAACATGCATCTCGGCGATGCCTGGGAGTGGGCTGACGATCCCAACTACCCGGAAACTTTCGCGTCTATGGCTTTCCGCGTCGGGTTGGACTACATCCTCTATGGCATGACCCATTGATCTTGCCGGTTAGTCCTGAAAGGTATTGCACATATTAAACAGCGGTAACACCAGTCGTTGCGCGGTCATCCACTAGTAGGGCGGATGTTTCAATTCTTTTTCAAATACCCGAGTACCGTCTTCACCAAAGGGCACTTCACGCTGCTCACGCCGTGGCCGGTCTGGCTGTTGACGGTGCTCATTCTTGCGGCTGCCGCCGGACTTGCACTGCTGATTCGTTACAGAATGCGCAGCGCTGTGCCTCCATTGCAGGGCTGGCGCTCTTGGGTGCTTTGGGGTCTGCAATCGGCCTTGCTCGCCTTGGTCCTGTTTCTGCTCTGGCAGCCGGCGTTCGTGGTTGCAGAGTTGAATTCGCAACAAAACATTATCGCCGTGGTCGTGGACGACTCTCACAGCATGAGCATTGCGGACACTGACGCAGGCACGCGCGAGGCTGCGGCCATTGCCGTTCTCCAGAATGATGTGCTCGCCGGGCTTCAGAAGCGTTTCCAGACGCGCGTTTACCGGCTCGGTAATCAACTCACGCCAGCCGAGGATCTGGCGCGAATTTCGCCAACCGAAACGGCCACGCACATTAGTGATGGTTTGCGGCAACTTACTACCGACACTGCCGACCTGCCCGTGGGAGCGGTCGTGCTGCTCAGCGATGGCGGTGAGAATGCCGCCTCGACGAGCAGTTCGGGAATTAGCGCGGATGCGCTCCAGGCCCTCCGTAATCGCCGCCTGCCGGTGCACACGGTGGGTTTGGGCAAAGAGCAACTTGCGCACGACGTGGAAGTCGAAGATGTCAGTCTGGCGGCCAGTGCCACTGCCGACGCGCGCATTGCCGCTACTGTGACCCTTACGCAGCGCGGCTACGCAGGGCAACAAACGAAACTCACCGTGCGCGACGGGAACAAGGCCCTGACCGAGCGCGAGATCACTTTAGCGCTGGACGGACAAATCCAGGCCGAGCCCCTCTTCTTTCCTGTCGGCAGCGCGGGCGCGAAGAGTCTCACCTTCAGCGTGGAACTATTGCCCGCCGAAGAGAACCTCGCCAACAACTCCGTCACGCGTCCCATTCTCGTCAGCGATGCGAAGCGTCGCATTCTCTACGTCGAAGGCGAACCTCGCTGGGAATACAAATTCATTCGCCGCGCCGAAGAGGAAGATCCCACGGTGCAGCTCGTCTCTATGCTGCGCACCAGTGAGAACAAGATTTACCGCCAGGGCATTAGCAATGCCAGCGAGCTGGCCGATGGCTTCCCCGTGCGACCCGAGGACCTCTTCGGCTATTCAGGCATCATTATCGGGTCCGTGGACGCCACCTATTTCACGCCCCTGCAGCAGGAGCTCCTGCGCGCGTATGTCGATCGCCGCGGCGGCGGCATTCTCTTCCTGGGTGGCCGCTCTTCCCTCAGCGATGGCGGCTGGGCGGCGTCCAGCTTGAATGCTTTGCTGCCTACTTTCCTGCCGGCGGGCAATCACAATTTCCATCGCAACGCCGCCACCGTTGACTTGACCCCGGAAGGTGTGGACTCGTCGATCACCCGTCTTCTCGATGATCCACAGAAAAACGCTGAGCGCTGGAAGAAGCTCACCTATCTGGCCGACTATCAAGACCCCGGCTCCCCCAAACCCGGCGCTGTTGTGCTTGCCGACATGATCGCCGGCCGGCGCAAGTTGCCGCTGCTCATTACTCAGAACTACGGCCACGGCCGCACCGCGATTCTCGCCACAGGCGGCACTTGGCGCTGGCAGATGAGCGAGGCGCTTGGCGATCCTTCGCACAATCTTTTCTGGCAGCAGCTTCTTCGCTGGCTGATCAGCGAATCCCCCGGCCCCGTGGTCGCCTCCATGCCAGAGCGCCTGCTGATGGATCAGGGCCATGTGCAATTGACGGCGCAAGTGCGCGACCGCCAGTTTCAAAAGTCGGCCGACGCGCACGTAACCGCTCACATCGTAGGACCGCAAGGCGTCGACGCCTTGATCGACCTCACCCCGTCTGGAGATACGCCCGGGCAGTATCAAACCGAGTGGACCGCAGAGAAGCCCGGCGCGTATCTTGCCGAAGTAGTCGCCGAATCATCCGGCAACCAGCCACAGGAACTGGGTCGCGACGTGCTCACGTTTCAACGCAGCGATGGAGTCGCGGAGAATTTTCACACCGAGCAAAATCGCCACTTGCTCGAGCAACTCTCCTCCGACACCGGCGGCCGTTACTGGAAACCCTCTGAATTGCACGACCTGCCTCGAGATATCTCCTACTCCGAAGCGGGCATCTCAGTTCACAACACCAAGGAACTTTGGGATATGCCCATCGTCTTCCTGCTATTGCTGGCGCTGCCGATCGGCGAATGGCTCCTGCGCCGCAAGTGGGGCGTGATATGAAGCGGGCTCTCGTTCTCGTCTTCACCTGTGCGGTCGCACTGCACGCGCGCGCTGCGTCCTACACCGTCATTGTGGCCGGGCTCGGTGGCGAGCCAGATTACGAGGAGCGTTTCGCGGCCGCCGCGAAAGATCTGGACCGCATCTTCACCGCCGCGGGTCCCACATCTCACGTATACACACTGTCGGGCCTGCAAGCCACCGCGGCTCACTTTCAGTACACCTTGAGCACCGTGGCGCGCGATGCCAAGCCCGAGGACGATTTCACCCTTATCCTCATTGGTCATGGTTCGTTTGATGGGGTCGACTACAAATTTAATCTCGTCGGTCCAGATCTTAGCGCCACCGAGATCGCTGCTCTCTGTGACCACATTTCCTCCCGTCGCCAGCTCATTGTGGATACCACCAGCGCCAGTGGCGGCGCCCTAAAAGCCCTCGGGCGGCCCGGGCGTGCCGTCATCGCCGCCACCAAATCCGGAACCGAAAAAAACGCCACCGTTTTTGCGCGCTACTGGGTTGAAGCGCTTCAGGATTCTGCCGCCGACACCGACAAGAGCGATTCCATCAGCGCGCTGGAAGCCTTCATCTACGCCACAAAAAAGACCGCGGCATTTTACGATTCGCAGAAGCGGCTCGCCACCGAGCACGCCGTCTTCAACGATACAGGCACAGGTGAGCCAGTCCGCGAAGCCGGCAACGGGCAGGGTATGCTCATGTCCAACTTCACGCTCTTGCGCCTGGGCACCAGCCAGCAAGCGGCCAACGATCCTGGCAAACGTGCGCTCCTCGCCAAAAAAGATGAGCTGGAACAGAAGATTGACACGCTGAAGTATCAGAAAGCCGCCATGGACCCGGACGATTTTAAGACCCAACTGCGTGACGCCTTGTTAGAACTAGCGAAAGTTCAACAGGAGTTGGACAAATGAAACGCCTCGCTGTCGCTCCGGTGTTTCTGCTGGCCTGCGCTATCTCCGTTCGTGCCGCTGTGCCCGCGGACTGCTGGATCCAGCGCAAGCACGGCCACCCAGCCGAAGCTACCGCTTGCTTCGACTCGCTCACGCGCAGCGCCGACGCTTATTATCGCGCGGAAGGTTTTTGGGGTCTCGAAGAATGGCAGCAGGCCAACGAACAGTTCCGTCTCGCCACGCAGCCTGCCAACAGCAAAGCACTTTACAAAGTGCGGTGGGGCATGTTGTTGCACCAGCGTTTCAATGACGCCGATGCCGCCGATCTCTTTCGCGAAGCGCTCGCTAAAGAGCCGTCTAACGCCGAGGCCTATGTCGGACTCGCCATGGTCTCTGCTGACGGCTTCGATGGCAAAGCGGCGGAGTATCTAAGGAACGCCATGGCGCTGGATCCCAAAATCGCCGAAGCACACGAACTCATGGCGGACGTTGCCCTCGCCAACGATGATCGCGATCTGGCTGCGTCACAGGCCGATCAGGCCATCGCCCTGGAAAATGATGCGCTGGATGCCCTGGCCATTCACGCCGCGCTCGAACTCATCGCCGACCACTCTCCCGACCCCTGGGTCGCTAAAATTCAGGCCATTAATCCCCATTATGGCGAGGCCTACGCACGGGTGGCACACCATCTCGAACTGCACTACCGCTACGAGGATGCCGTCAGCTATTACCGGAAAGCCATCGACATCGCTCCACGGCTCTGGGCCGCGCATTCCGCGCTCGGCATCGACCTCATGCGCTTGGGCAAAGAAGACGAGCCGTTCAAAGAGCTGCAGCTTAGCTACGACAACGGCTATCGTGATGCCGCCACTGTGAACAGTTTGCGGCTGTTGGACAGCTACAAGAATTTCGATACCGTTCGCGATACGACCACCATCCTGAAGCTGAACAAATCCGAAGCCGCGCTGCTGCAGCCGTACCTGCAATCGGAACTGCACACCATCCTCGCCACCTACGAGAAAAAATATCAGATGAAGCTCTCCGGCCCGGTACAGGTCGAGGTCTATCCAAATCACGAAGACTTCGCTGTTCGAACCATGGGCATGCCCGGCCTCGGCGCGCTCGGCGTCACCTTCGGCAAAGTGGTCGCCATGGATAGTCCTTCGGCGCGCAAGCCCGGCGAGTTCAATTGGGGCTCCACGCTATGGCACGAAATGAGTCACGTCTTTATTCTTTCTGCCACCCATCATCGCGTGCCCCGCTGGTTCACGGAAGGATTGGCGGTACACGAGGAAGGCGAGCGCTCGCCGGAGTGGACAGCTCCCGTCACGCCCGAGGTGCTCCTCGCCGTTCGCGACAAAAAGCTGTTGCCCGTTTCCAAACTCGACCGCGGCTTTGTTTATCCCGACTATCCGTCGCAAGTCGTCGTGTCCTATTTCCAGGCTGGCAGCATTTGTGACTTCATCAGTGCCAAATGGAGCGAGGCAACCCTTTTGCAGATGGTTCACTCGTATGCCAACCTGCAAACCACACCGCAGGTGATTCAAAACGATCTCGGCGTTAGCCCCGACGAATTCGACAAGCAATACCTCGCGTGGATCAATCAGAAATATGGCCCCCAAGCCGCCCACTTCGACGAGTGGCGCGGCAAATTGAAGACGTTTTTCGCCGCCGCGCAGCAAAAACAAGTTGACGCCGTCTTGCAGCAGGGCCCCGCAATACTGGCTCTCTATCCGGAATACGTCGGAGATGCTAACGTCTACGAACTCATGGCCGACGCCTATAAAGCTCGCGGCGATTCCAAATCTGAGGCGGCCATGCTTACAACGTATGAACACCAGGGTGGTCAGAGGCCGGATGTGCTGAAGCGTTTGGCTGCTCTTGAACAAGCTGCGGGACAACCCGCGCTGGCCTCCGCGACCCTCGCGCGCGTTAACTACATCTACCCGGTAAAGGACCCCGAACTGCATCAGCGCCTGGGCGACCTGCTCTATGCGCAAAAACAATACGATGGCGCCATCCGCGAATACAACGCACTGGTCGCTTCGCATCCCGTGGACAAAGCAGGCTCAGAATTCGCCCTTGCTCAGGCTTACCTCGCCGCGGGACAACGAGACAAGGCCGAAGAAAGTGTCTTAGCCGCGCTCGAAACCGCCCCCGGCTACCGCCCTGCCCAAAAATTGTTGCTGGAATTACAAAACTCGCCGGCAAAGCCCAACTGAATAGGAAGGATCGCGATGGTTTCTTCTATCGGATTAAACAAAGACACAGCACTTCTCCAGCAGCGCATTCAGCGTTTCCATGCGGTGCGCGAAGGCATTCTCAAGCAAGTTCGCGAAGTCATCGTGGGCCAGGCAGAGGTGCTCGATCAAATATTGATCGCCATCTTCGTCGGTGGCCACTGCCTGATGACCGGCATGCCCGGCACGGCCAAAACGCTCATGGTGCGGACCATCGCCGATGCACTGGGTTTGCAATTTCGCCGAATCCAGTTCACTCCCGACCTAATGCCCTCGGACATCACCGGCACCGACATCATCGAGGAAGACCTGACCACCGGACATCGCAAGTGGACCTTTGTCGAAGGGCCCATCTTCGGCAACGTGCTCCTTGCCGACGAGATCAACCGCACGCCACCAAAGACGCAGTCCGCGCTTCTGGAAGCCATGCAAGAACATTCCTGCACGGTCCGCGGGCATCTCTACCACTTGCCTGCACCGTTCTTTGTGCTCGCGACACAGAATCCCATCGAACTGGAAGGAACCTACCCACTACCGGAAGCGCAATTGGATCGCTTCCTCTTCAACGCCATCCTGGACGATTTGAGTGCCGACGACGAACTGAAAGTGATCGACCGTACTACCGCGACTCGTGTCGCCAAAGTCGCGGCCGTGACTTCCGCAGAGGACCTCCTCGATTTCCAGCAACTGGTGCGCATGGTACCCATTGCCGAAACCGTCTCGCGCTATGTGGTCACCATCGTGCGCGCCACCCGCCCAAAAAATGAACTTGCGCCCGACCTTGTCAAGAAATATGTGAACTACGGCGCCAGCGTTCGCGCCGCCCAATTCATCGTGCTAGCCGCCAAGGCGCGCGCGCTCTCCCACAATCGCTACCACGTCACCTACGACGACATTACTTCCGTGGTCGTGCCGGTACTGCGCCATCGCATCCTGCTGAATTTCCATGCCGAATCCGACCGCGTTGACTCCGACGCCATCCTCGAGAATCTCATCACGCAAGTCCCGCGGCCCAAGGAGGGCTGATGCAGCAGCGGTTCCTCGATCCCACTGTGCTCGCCGGCATCTCCTCTTTGGACCTGCTGGCTAAGACCGTGGTCGACAGTTTCGTGGCCGGTTTGCACCGCTCGCCCGACTTTGGCTTCAGCCAGGAGTTCACCGAGTATCGTGCCTACGTTCCTGGCGACGACCTGCGCCACGTGGACTGGAACCTGTTTGCTCGCACCGAACGTTGCTACTTGAAGCGCTATCGCGGCGATACCAATACCCAGCTCACCATCCTCCTGGATTCCAGCAACTCCATGCAGTACACCTCCGGCCCTCCCCCGAAAATCGACTACGCTCGTTACCTCGCCGCCTCCCTCTTTTATCTGGCCATCCACAACCAGCGCGATGCCGCTGGCTTGATTGTCTTCGACGACGAAGTCCGCGAGTACATCCGTCCGGCCACACGCACCGGCCAGCTTTCGCGCCTTTTTGCGGGTCTCGAACGAGCGGAGCCGCGTGCGCGTACCGATTTCGCCAAACCGCTCACGCACTTTCAGAATTTTCTCCACCGTCGCGGCATGGTGATCCTAATTTCCGATTTCTACGAGGACCCGGAGACCATTGTGAGCACCATCGCGCCTCTCCGCTTTCGTGGGAACGAGGTGATTCTCTTTCATATTCTCGATCCCCAGGAGATTCGGCCCGCGCTCAAGGGCTCCGCGATTCTTGTCGACCTGGAAACTGACCAGAAGCTCGAGGTCACACCCGAATATACCAGGACTGTGTATCGCTCCAAGATCGATCAGCACATTGAGCAGCTCCGTTCCCGTGCGCGCGGTGCGGGAGTGGATTATCAACTCCTCGTCACCAGCCAACCTCTCGATCGAGCGTTGCGCGAATACCTTTCGCTCAGGAAGGCGGGTAACTGATGGGTTTTCTCGCTCCATGGTTTCTGGCTGGGCTGGCGGCGCTTGGCGTGCCGGTCTTCGTCCATCTCTTGCGGCGCCACAAAAGCACGCCCCGGCCTGTCAGCTCGCTGATGTTCTTCGAACGCGGCACGCAAAGCTCCACGCGCTACCGCAAACTCCGTTACCTGGTGTTGTTCGCGTTGCGATTCGCACTGGTGCTACTGGTAGTCCTCGCCTTTGCAAATCCGTATCTGCGACGCGCCGCAGCAGATGTGAATGGCCGCCTGCTTTTGATCGTTTTGGACTCTTCCTTCAGCATGCGTGCCGGAACGCGCTTCTCCGACGCCAAGCATCAAGCCCTTGCCGTGCTTGGCGGAAAGCCCCACGCGCAGAAGGCCCAGATTATGGCCCTGGGCGGGAAACCCGACGTGCTTACCCAAGCCATTCCGGACGATACCCAGCTGCGTGCGGCGCTCGACAGCATTGCGCCTGGGGATGGTCACGGCAACTTTGGCGACCTCGCCCGCGCCCTTCGTCCAATCGCCGAATCGTTTCGCGGCCCAATCGATCTTCACCTCTTCAGTGATATGCAACGCACCGCTATGCCCGCCAACATCGCCGATACGATTCTGCCCGCTAATGTCACGCTGGTACTGCATCCGGTCGTCAACGGGGCCGCGTCACCCAACTGGACCATCGAGAGCATAGAGGCACCCGATTCGCTGTCCGACCCGAAAGCTCCCACTCGCTCTCGTGTACAAGCGGTCGTCGCGGGTTTCGGCACTCCCGCCGCGACCAAAATCGCCTCCCTGGTCGTGAACGGTAAAGTCATCGCCACGCGAAAAGTTGATGTGCCTAGCAACGGCCGGGCCACCGTGGAATTCACGCCTCTCGATGTGGGCTATGGGTTTAATCGTTGCGAGGTGCGGATCAACGGCGGCGACGCGTTTCCGGCCGACGATGCCAGCGTCTTCGCCGTGCGGCGCTCCGATCCCGAACGCGTCCTGTTCGTCCACGTCGTCTCCGACACACGTTCGGCGCTCTACTTCGGCTCCGCCTTGGAGGCCACCGCGCATTCTTCGTTTGTGCTGCAATCCGTTGCCGAGGAGCAGGCGACCGACCTCGATCCCTCGAAATACGCCTTCGTGGTCCTCTCCGATGCTATAACGTTGCCTTCCATCTTCGAACACGCGCTCGGGCAATACGTCGCCAAAGGCGGCAGCGTGCTCATCGCCCTCGGCACCTCTTCCGGCCGCCGCCCGCGCATCCCACTATGGGGTAGCGAAGTGAAGGACACAAGCGACTATGTGCGCACCGGAAATCCTGCCACCGTCGGGCAGGTAGATTTCAGCTATCCCGCGCTCGAACAGGTCCAGCCGGGTCGCGACAACGGTGGCTGGGGGGGCGTGAAAGTGTATTACGCCGCTTTGTTGAACCCAGGACCAGAGCGGGTCGTAGCTCGCCTCAACGACGGCACGCCACTCTTGCTCGAGAAACAGATCGGCGAAGGCCGCGTTCTCCTTCTCACCTCCGGACTCGAAAACCTCACGAACGATTTGCCTCTTCATCCCGTTTTTGTCGCCTTCGTCGACCGCACCTCGCAATATCTCTCCGGCACCGACAGGCTCAGCGGCTCAAAACTGGTCGATTCATTCGTGCAGTTGCGCTCGACCGCAACTCCTGTGGGCGCAGCCACGAATGTTGAGGTCATTGCCCCTGACGGTCAACGGCCACTCTCCTTAAGCGAAGCGCGCACCGCCCAGTCCATTCGTTTGGACCACGCTGGCTTCTATCAGATTCGATTCGCCAACGGTCGCAACGCGGTCATCGGTGTCAACCCGGATCGCCGCGAATCCGATCTCCAACCGCTCACGGCGGATGTGCAGCAGCTTTGGACCGCAAGTTCCGGCGCGCCCTCGTCGCAAACAGCCGGCACCGCGTCAATTGCCGTAAACTATAGGCCCATACCCTTGTGGTGGTACGTTATGGTGCTTGCGTTGATCGTCGCTTTGGCCGAGACCTTTTTCGCGAGCGGCTACATGGGTGCGCCGCCGGAGGAACTATGAGCAGCTACCACGAGCTCAATTCCTACATTGCGCGGCTGCAGCACCGCCTGCGCCTGGGTGCGTGGCTCCGGGGCGCGGCCATCTTCACCGGCACCGCGCTCGTCGTCACCATTCTGCTAGTTCTCTTGCTCAACCGATTCGCCTTTCCTGCCCATGGTGTGAACGCGGCGCGCGTGGCGATTTTTGTCGCGCTCGCGGTCGCTGCCGTATTCGGTCTTGCGTTGCCATTGCTTCGGGCCACGCGTGCCTGGGCCGTGCGCCATGGCGAAGCTGCAAACCCGGAATTACAACAGCGGCTCACCACCTTCCAGGAGCGCGCCGGCAAGGGCGACGATCCATTCCTCGAACTTCTCGCTGCCGATACCATCGCGCGCGCGCAGCACACACTCCCCTCTTCGCTCGTTCCAGACAATCGCCTCTTTGCGCTCGGCGGAGCGGGCCTGGCTTGCCTCGGTGTGCTCGTGTGGATGATCGCTGCGGCACCCGGCTACGTAGGCTATGGTGCTTCGTTGCTGTGGACCAACCGGAAAGCCCCTCCGCTCTACACCATCGCGGTCACTCCCGGCGATGTGACCGTTCGCCGCAACAGCGATCAGCTCATTACCGCGCACGTGAACGGCATGAATCCCGGAAAAGCGCGGCTCTTTGCGCATTACCAGAGTGCATCCGATTGGGAGCCTGTGATGATGCAATCGCGGCCCGATGCCGGCGCGGGCGCCACCTACCAATTTGTTTTTGCCGGTCTGCCGGAAAATGTCGAGTACTACGTCACCGCCGGGCCGCTGGTCTCTTCGCATTACAAAGTGCGCGTCGTGGACCTCGCCTCCGTCAAGGAAATCAGCGTCACCTACCACTATCCGGCGTGGACTGGCATGAAGCCCACCACCGAGCAACATTCCGGCGATTTGCGCGCCATTGAAGGAACGGATGCCGCCATGGAACTCGAGATGGATCGCCCTTTGAAAGATGGCCAGCTCATGCTCGACGACGGCCAGAAAATCCAACTCGTCAGAAGCACGGGCAACACGTACCACGGCTCCATTCATTTAGAAAAGGACGGCGCGTATCATGTCACTGACACCGACGAAGGCCAGCTGGTACGTCTCTCGGAGGACTATTTCATAGCCACCGACAAGGCAAACCCGCCGGAGGTCGCGATCGCTCGTCCCGGCGGCGACTACCGCGCCAGCCCCATCGAAGAAGTCACTGTGGCCGTAAGAGCCAGCGACCAGTTTGCTCTCCATGACGTCTACCTCCATTACTCCGTGAACGGCGGCCAGAACCGCGATGTGAGCCTCCTCAATTCGCCCGGCGCCAAAAACGTCGATGGTTCCTACACTTTGCCGCTGGAAGATTTCAAGCTCGTGCCTGGCGACTTGGTCAGTCTCTATGCCACGGCCAAGGATGGTCACAGCGAAGCTCGCACCGATATTAATTTCATCCAGGTCGAGCCATTCGAACGCGAGTTCTCGCAGTCACAACAAATGGGTGGCGGAGGCGGCGGTGGAGGCGGTAACAACCAGACCGAAATATCCAAGCGCGAGAAGGAACTCATCGCCGCGACCTGGAAACAACAGAACGACAAAACAGCTACTCCCAAAGATGCCGCCGCGGCCGGCCAATTCCTTTCCGAAGCCCAGAGCAAGCTTCGCGATCAAGTCAACGCCTTGTCGGTTCGCATGCAAAGCCGCGACATTTCGGAAGCCAATGAGGAGTTCAGCGAATTCGATAAGGATATGCAGGATGCCGCCGCAGCCATGGCTCCTTCTGCGGACAAGCTGAAGAACATGCAGTGGAAAGATGCCATTCCACTGGAGCAGAAGGCCCTTCAAGCGCTGCTGCGAGCGGAAGCGACCTTCCGCAAAATCGAAGTAGCCTTTGGCCAGGCCAGCGGTGGTGGTGCAGGTGGTGGAAACACGGGCCGCGATCTCGCCAGCCTGTTCGACTTGGAATTGGACACCGAGAAAAATCAATATGAGACCGCGCAGACCGTCTCTCCTGGCAACCAGCGCCAAAAGGAAATCGATGACGCGCTGGCGAAACTCGATGCCCTCGCCAAGCGCCAGGAAGACCTCGCGAATCAGCGGCAAAATCCCCAGCAGACTTTCCAGGAACGCTGGCAGCAGGAAATGCTTCGCCGCGAAGCCGAACAACTGCAGCGCCAGTTGGAGCAGTTGACGCGCAACGGCCAGCAGGGCTCCGGCGGATCATCCGCAGCGCAGCAGGATTCGCAACAGCAGCAGCCTTCGTCCTCGCAAAGCGCTTCCTCCGGCCGCAGCGGTTCGCCATCCTCGCGAACCCAGCCCGGTTCCCCATCCAGCCAGTCGGATCAGCGCATCGAAGAAGCTCTCCGACGCCTGCACCGGGCGACCGACGCGATGAAGCGTGCCGGTGGCTCACAACAAAACGCGAACGCTGGCCAGCAAGCTGCGGACGACCTGCGCCAAGCCACTAACCTGCTCTCCGGAACGCAACAGCAACTCGCCTCCGGCAGAGTGGGTTCCCTCTCGCGCGAAGCTGAACGGCTAACCCAGGAGGAACACGCCCAGGCCGATCGCATCAACAAGTTCGCCAGCCAGCAGCAAAGCGTAGCGAGCCCAACAGACCTGACTGCCGCGATGGCGCGCCTTCGCGAACGCGACCAGCTGGCCCGTGACCGCCAGCAACTCTCCGACGATCTTTCGAAGCTCCAGAAAAACCTGCGCGATGCCGCGCGCGAGATGTCTCCCACCGAGCCTAATACCGCGCAGAAGTTGCGCGATGCCCTTGCCGAAATGGACGAATCCGATCTGGATAATCATGTCCAACGGACGGCAGATTGGTTACGTCGTGGAATCAATCCAAATTCGAATGGCACAGAAACGGAAATCGCCCAGGGCCTCGCAAAGTTGAATCAACAACTCCAGCAAGCGCAGCAGAGCGTCGGCCAAAGCAAGCCTGGCCAGCTCGGCTCAAACCAATCCAGCCAGTCCGCGGCGCTGGACCAGGTGGAGCGTCTGCGCAGTCAACTCGAAGCCATGGCCGCCGCTCAAGGCAGCAAACGGCAGCTCCGCCAAAACGGGCAGAGCGTCAATACCGGCCAAATGAACGCGAATCGCGATGGCCAGCGCGGCGTCGATAGCGCTCCGCGTAGCGGTGATGTCGGCGGCCAAAGTGGCGATACCCGCTTTGGGGGCGGCGTCACCGATGGCACCGTCTGGGACAACATCAACACGGGCAACAACAGCTATGGCCGTGGAGGGCAGCAGCCCGCCCCCGCAGGGCCTGGTGGTGCCGACCCCGAGCGCACTTACGCACAAGGCTTGCGGGAACTGAACCAGCTCGGCCATCTCGTGAAGGACGATCCACAGGCCGCCAAAGAAGTCGCGGAACTCGCGCGTCAGATGCAGCTCCTCGACCCCAAACGTTTTCCAGGCAATCCTGCGATGGTGGAGCAGATGCATCGCGACCTGCTCAGTTCTGTCGACAAGCTGGAATTGCAGCTTCAGCGTAATGGCTCGTCCTCCGAAGCCCGCACCGGCAAATCCTACACCGTCCCTTCGGGTTATCAGGAATCTGTCGCCGAGTATTACAAGCGGCTGAGTAAGAATCCGTAGCTGCAGTTTGGAGCCATCACCCGCCTGCAGTCGGGGGTCCTCAGCTTCCGGCTTCGGACTAACCGGCTCCAGACTTAGTGCGTCATGGCGTAGACCACGTAGTTGACTCCGATCCGTATGCCCAGCGCGGAATAACGCTCAGGATAAACCGGGCGATCGGACCATTCCCAGGAATCGCCGATGTCGGAATTGAAAGAGATGGCCACCATGATGCGGCCCTTATCATCGTAGATCGCTCGCCAGTGCGCTCCCTTTCCGTCCTCCGGGCCCTGCGGATAATCCGGCACCTTATACCCACGTCGCAAATGCGCGGCTCCGGGAATCTGATAGCGGTCGTCGAGATCGAATAGTGTGTGAAAGATTGGATCGTTATCGGGAATTTCGACGATTGGACGATCTGGAAAAACCATGCGCATCCGCTGAGTGAACATCTCCCATTCATAAGCGCCGTGAAAATCGTCCGCCATCAGAAAGCCGCCGCGCAATAGATAATCCCGCAAGACATTCGCCTGATGTTGCGTGATGCCCCACTCGCCTACCTGCACGGCGTAAAGCCATGGCCAGTTGTACACCTCGTCTCCATCATCGGGGTTCACGTCCTGCTCCACCGATCGTGCGTCGATGCGGGTCAGGCGCCGGACGGCTGCGGCGAAAGCGCGATCCGCCGGTGGTCCGTCTTGTGTCCACAGCGACATGCCCTGTCGCCAATCCCCGTCGAAGCGTCCCCGATAGCCATCATTGGGCCCAGGCGGATACATTAGCCGGGCGAACGCCCATTCTCCCGGCCGCTGCCAGTCCGCTGGGAGAGGAGTGGAATCACCATATTCGACCGACGGATATTCGCGGAAGGGCCGCTGCGCAAAGAGTGCAACGACGAAGCCGAGGCTGCAAAGCAACGGCAAAAGAATCTTTACCACGCCTCGATGATAACCGCTCATCGGTAAGTTCCCTTCCTCCTCCCATCTTCCATGAAGTGCTGGCTTTCATGCCAGCCCTTCTACCTTCATTTCCCTGGGCGGATTGCTCGCGCCACAACACACTCTACGACGCTTGGTTTACCAACAAGGTTGCGAACGGACTGCGAGATGAAAAATCTCTTGGATGTTGGATTTGATTCGTCGGAGGCTAAACTGCGAACTCTGCCGCCGTCGACTTCCCCCTAATCCCCCGCCACGCTCGCGGGCCGCCCTGCCCCGCGAAAGCTCCGCGCTGCGCTCTGTTGCCACCGCTTCCGCGCCTGCTGCATGAATCCGTTGCGCTTCGTCATCTTCCGCAACAAGGCGTTGATCAATTCCATCCCGCTAATTTGTACGTTCAACGCAAAGCCGCGCCACGTCGGCGCGTACAAATAAGCCGTTCCTTCTTGCCATCCCAAATTGCACACCACCCGCTTGTACGCGTAATCTCCTGATCCCAAATCGAACTGCACCGCGCCGGTTGCCAGCTCAAACGACTCCTTGATACTGTGCACCAGCAAAAACATCCCCGGTGAATACTTCGCGAACGTCGGGTCGTATGCTGTGTACTCCGCAAAAAAAGTGGACTTGTATTGCCGCCCTAGAAAAAATGCGCACGGCCGTTCCCGTATATACAAAACACAACCGCGCAGCATGCCGGCCCTCGCCGCCGCCCGGTACTGCGCTTCGATCTCCGCACTCTTCTCGAACCCCGTTCCCAGCGCCCGCTGGTACGTTTTCCGGGCAATCTGGTCCACCAAATCCAACAGCAACTCCGCCTCTTCTTCCCTTCGCAGGCACTTGACTCGCACGGCATTCGGGAAGTCCCGCTCCAGCATCCGCTCGTGCCGCCTCAATTCGTGCCGATCTTTACGAGATAAATTCGAGAAGTAATCTTCGAAGTTTGCCGGGAATTGCAGCGCGTTATGGCGCTGCGTCGCAAAAAAATTCTGGCGGAACAAAACACCGGGATCTTCCTTCAGCGAAGCCCGCAGCGGCGAATCTGCCCGCAAATCCGAAAAAAGCGCGTAATCCGCCCCACCTTGGCCTAGAAATTCCAAAATGTGCCCAACTAGCAGTCTGCAATTTTCCTTCGAGACATTCCCCAAAAGTCCTCGTCGCGCAAAACACAGCACCGTCGCGTCGCACCTCCACAGCTCCGCATACCCCAGCTTCTGTGGCACGCAACGTTCTTCCACATGGCCCACCAGCAGGCAATCCAGCTCGTTTTCCCGATAAATCGCCGCCACGTAGGGCTCCACCACGCCGGGGCGGCACTCCGACGCAATTAACAACGAATCAATGTCTGCCCGCGGATCGGCGCACCATGCCTTCCAGGTCTCCCGTACCGATTCCAGTTCCTCGCGCGTCCGTAGCTCCCGGATCCTTACTTGGTTTCCGTGAGTTTGAGGGACTTCCACCTGAGATTCACAAATCTCTGTGCCTTCCAAATGGCCCCTGCGCATTTCCAAACGTTAACAGTGCGAATGGCTTCAGCGGTATCCCCCAGCCGCATCAATCTTGGAACAGCTTTTCCATTACTTTTTTCCTAGTACCATTTGCTTGTCCGTTCCCCAAATCGGCGGACCACTCCCGCAATTTCATCCCGCAAACTTTTTGAATCTTGTATATGTACTGTGTATAAGGTATGAGCGACTCTCTCAGCCGAACCAAACTCTCCGCCACGGAGCGCAACTTCCGTTCCCGCATTGTACAGCTTTCCTCCGGTCAATGGTTTCTTCGTGGCACTCTCTCGGAACGTGCGGGCACCTGGGCAAGGCGAATTGCCGTTGCGCGCGAGGGGAACTGCATAAGTCTTTGTACCTGGTGCAGAGCCAAGCGGGGAAGCTTCGTCAGATCTGTGTCCCAAAAGCCTGGCAGCAACGCGTCGCCAAGCGTTAACGACTATCACCTGATGCAGGAACTGATTGAGGAAGTTTCCGAGTTGGAATGGAAACGACTTCAGGAAAAGAAACGATAATCGTTCTTCGTAGCCTGATCGCCTATTCGGAAAAGATTTTTCAACTCTCCAAAGACATTGTCACACTGGTTTCCGACCGAAGAGAGAAACCGCGCATTTCCACCGCAGCGGTGGTGAAATCGTCGCTCGTGTTGTTTTGGGCCAGGATGGGCAGCATCAACGCTTGGGAACAGGTCGGCCGAGCCCGCTTTTGGCAGTGTTGGCTCGAAGAGCCGACCTTCAGTGCAGACACCCTGGGACGCGTCCACGCTCTGCTCAATGCCAATGGGCTGCGGCAAGGGATTCATGATGTTTACGAGCGTCTGAAACGTAACAAAGCCTTGCCGGATATTTACGGCTTGGGAGTGGTCGTGCTCGACGGTCACGAAAGCCACGCCAGTTACCTGCGTATTGTTCCGGCTGTTTGCAGCGAACCATTCACGGTGCGGAAGGTGATCGCATCCAGTTTTATCATCGGCAGGTCACGTTGCTGTTGCTGCCCGGTGCGCTGCCGGGACGGGAGGCCGTGCGCTTGCTCCTGGATCATGAGCCGCAGCGGCCCGGCGAGGATGAAGTGGAAACGGCCCTGCGCCTGTTGGCGCGCGTGATCCCCGCCTATCCGCGGGCCTTCGATTTGGTGCTCGCCGACGCGCTCTATGCCGAGGCGCCTTTTTCAACTTCTTGCTCGCTCGCGGCAAACACGCTCTGGTGGTGCTCAAGGATGAACGGCGCAATCTTTATCAGGACGTGGCTGGGTTATTCGACCATGTGGCGCCTCAGCCGGGTAGCTATCGATCCCGCTCGTGCCGCTGGTGGGATTTTCCAGACTTACTCTCCTGGCCCCAGGTGCAGGCCCCGGTGCGCGTCGTTCGTTCCCTGGAGACCTACACGGTTCGCCGACAACTCCACAAGCAACACGAGTCAAAAACGAGTGATTGGATCTGGGCGACCACGCTACCGCCTGCGCAAGTTCCCGTCGATCGCATCGTCCATTTAGGGCACCAACGATGGGATATCGAGAATTATGCCTTCAACGAGTTGGCCAACGAATGGCACTCCGATCACGTCTTCAAGCATAACCCAGGCGCCATCGAATGCTTTTTGCTCGTGGCCTTCCTGGCTTACAACATTTTTCTGTCTTCCTGGCGCGCAATGTGAAGCCCTCCGTACGCCAGGGTAAGACGCAAATCTTCTGGGCCAGACTCATCGCTGCTGAACTCTACAGTGAGGTAGCCCCCGCCGGCATGTCGCCCTGAAGTTTTCCGCACTATCTCTCCGAACTTCGACTCGCCCCTGGAATCCGCATCGCATTCCCGTCAGTGACTCCTCAAAATGGCCCCGTGACCTGTTATTCACCTCGAAAAGCTATGGAATACTGCTATGTAAAAGTTAAGTGAAAAAAAGAAAAAATTCAATACCACTCAACTTGACCCCATCTCCCGCCCTCCCTAAAATAGAAGTTTCACCGTGACTCAATTTTTCGATCCGTTGCATTCCACCTCCCGCCCAGCGTCTATCCGCTGGGCTGCGTCATTTTGGATGGGTGGAGGCGTTGAAACTGTGAAAGCGGGGGCAAGCCGCCGTACTCCCCCATCACGCATTCCCTCGCGAGGTTCTCATGACTGATGGTCCCGTTTCCGAAGGCCTTACATTCGACGACGTCCTCCTCCAGCCAGGCCGATCTTCCGTCCTGCCCACCGAGGTCGACACCACCACCTGCTTCACCCGCAAACTTCCCATCAACATTCCGCTCGCCTCCGCCGCCATGGACACCGTCACCGAATCCCGCCTCGCCATCGGCATCGCCCGCCAGGGCGGCATCGGCATCATTCACCGCAACATGACTCCTGACCGCCAGGCTGAAGAAGTCGATCGCGTCAAGCGCTCCGAGTCCGGCATGATCGTTGACCCTGTCACCATTTCCCCGGACATCACCATTCGCCAGGCCCTCGAAATCATGACCAAGTACCGCATCTCTGGCCTTCCGGTCACACGCGGTACGCGGCTCACCGGCATTCTCACCAATCGCGATCTACGTTTCGAAAAAAACCATGCCCAACTCGTCGGCCAGGTGATGACCAAAGACAATCTCGTCACCGTTCCCGTCGGCACCACGCTCGAGCAGGCTGAAAAAATTCTGCAGAAGCATCGCATCGAAAAGCTTCTCGTCGTCGATCAGGACTTCAACCTCAAAGGGCTCATCACCGTAAAAGATATTCAGAAAAAACTCGAATATCCGCGTTCCGCCAAAGATGATCACGGCCGCCTGCGCGTCGGCGCTGCCGTGGGCGCTACCGGCGATTTCCTAGAACGCGCCATAGAAATGGCCAAAGTTGGCGCCGACGTCCTGGCCATCGACACCGCTCATGGCCACACCGAACGGGTCATGGAAGCCATCAACGCCATTCGCCATCGTCTTCCCGAAATGCAAATCATCGCCGGAAACGTCGCCACGTACGAAGGCGCCAAGGAATTGATCTCCCTGGGAATTGATGGCCTGAAGGTCGGTATCGGCCCCGGTTCCATCTGCACTACTCGCGTCGTCACCGGAGCTGGAGTTCCGCAACTTACCGCCGTCATGGAAGCCGCCCGCGCCGCGCAAGGCACCAACGTCCCCATCATCGCCGATGGCGGCATAAAATATTCCGGCGACATCACTAAAGCCATCGCGGCCGGTGCCAGCGCCGTCATGATCGGCAGCCTCTTTGCCGGCACCGAAGAAGCTCCCGGCGAAACCATCCTCTATCAGGGCCGCACCTTCAAGTCTTACCGCGGCATGGGTTCCACCGGCGCCATGGAAGCGGGCTCCGCCGACCGCTATTCCCAGGAAGGCGCCGAGCGCGGCAAGTCTGTCCCCGAAGGTGTGGAAGGCCGCGTAGCCTACAAAGGCCCGCTCTCCGGCCTCACCGACCAACTCGTTGGCGGCCTGAAATCCGGCATGGGTTACGTCGGCGCCCGCACATTAAAAGAACTCACCGAAAAATCCCGCTTCATCCGCATCACCGCCGCCGGCCTACGTGAATCCCACGTCCATGACGTAGTCATCACCAAAGAAGCTCCCAATTACCGCATGGAGTAGCACGGGCTTCAATCTGTCTCTAAACGGGTTTGCCTTTTATGGAGTGCGGCGCCCTGGCGCCGCTTTACGGTCGAAGCCATCCACCAAAACGTGAATCCGCCAACCCGGGTCCCAGCCATTACCAACCAAGCACCAATCAAATCGCATCACGCAACCCCCCGCAGGCTTATTACGTCCACACAATGAAGGCATTCCCCGGAGACCCAGCATGTGCAAAGCCCTACTCGCCACTCTGCTCCTTTTTTTTCTCGGCCTGTCCGCCGCCGCGCAAAAAAATCCCAAGGCGGACGATCTCCTCAAAGCCGCCAAAGCGAAAGCTCTCGATGACCACAAGTCCATCTTCTTGGAGTTCGATGCGTCCTGGTGCGACGCCTGCCACCAACTCGATGCCTTCCTCAATCTCCCCGAAGTGGCCGCCATCTTCGATAAATATTTTGTGGTCGTCACACTGACCTTCGGCGAAGGCGCCGCGGGCCATGCAGACTGGGACACTCCCGGCGCTGACTCTCAAATCGAAAAATACGGAGGGATCACCCCAAGCGGCGACACCACGCTCCCCTTCGTCGCCATCCTGGACGCGAAAGCCAGGCTGCTCGCTAACTCCAACCGGCCCGTAAAAAACCCCGCAGCCAAATCCAGTATCGGCTTTCCCACCGAGCCTGACGACGTCAAGGCCTTCCTTTCCATGCTGATCAAGGGCGCTCCCGACTTAACCGAAGACGAGGTCCACAAGCTCCAAGCCGCCCTCCAAAAAGCCGCCACCCTGTAGCTCACCCCTTCAGGGGTGCGGGCTCCCGCCTCCTCTCTGTTATCTGTAGGGGCGGCTTTACGTCGCCCGCCTTCCACAGCGCCGGTCACCATTAGCGTGAGAGGTAAAGCGACTAAGAGTAAGATTGGCGAATAGGTATTGAAGCGCAGAATGTCCCGCACGGTGTGCCTGTGGGCCAACAACGATTCAACGATTCCGTAATGCGTCTCAACGGAGAGATGGAGGGAAACTCACAGAAGCTTCCGATGAGTTTGTGCAACTCGCAGAAAGCACCACCGCCCTCTTAGAAAAGACGGCCGCATTGCTTAATGCTGCTTACACGCTGACAAGATCAGGAGAAGAAGCCGCAGCGCAAGCCAAATTGAGGGAGGTGCGAGATGGGATAGGAGCGGCATGCCCGCCGAAGAACGTAAGGGACAGCAGGTTTAAGTTTTGGAATTGTTCCTGGATTTCGAAGAAACCAACCTGCTTTGGGTAAAAGGTACGGACCAGGCAGGCGCGTTATTGAAGTTTGAAGCGCTTGAGAAACACAAACAGATACTGAAGGAGCCACAGGTTCGCAACTTCTATGAAGCGATTCAAGCTCGGCGTGCCTTCGTCCTCGCCGACCTTGGCCAATGGAAAGCGGCTCTAACCATCCTACAGGAGATAGAGTCGGCTCAAGAAATGAGAGAAGGCGTTGCTTTCTATTTGGGACACTGCTATTTGGCCAACGAAGACTACATTAGCGCGGAACAAAGCTTGTCGAAGCCCTTCGGCTTGGTGGTTTGCCCGACGCACTTGAGTATCGTGCCCACTGCGAATTAGGCATCACTTACTACAAACTTGGAGACTACGTGAGAGCAATGCCGGAATTGGTCAAAGCAAGTGAGACTGCGGGCCCCACTTATATCCAAGAATCCCAGATCTGGATGTGGTTGGAAGCCACTTGTCGAGACCTTGGGCTGAAACGTGAAGCCGATGAATATGCTCACATGCGCAGTCTTTCATAAGTGAGGGCGTTGTCGTAGTGGATCGCCTACCGACTCCCGACTCCTGACTTTCCTCTTTCGCGCCACGCATTTCGCCCTCCATTCATTCTTCGTTTACAATAACAAAGGAACCTATTTCTTCATGGCTTCTTCCGAATCCTGGCGCGCCTCCCCACCCAACACTACTCTGGACCAGTCACGTCCGCCCGCTTCTCCAAAATCCTCCATCCCCCTGTGGCTGCGCGCCTGGTGGCCTGCCATCGTTTGGGGCATCTTCATCTCTACACTCTCGACCGACACCTTCTCTTCCGTGAACACCGGGCTGGTCATCGAGCCGTTTCTTCGCTGGCTGATTCCCGCCATTCCGATGGACACGGTCGACCTCATCCATCATTTCATCCGCAAATCCGCGCACTTCACCGAATACTTCATCTTCTGTCTGCTGGTGTATCGCGGCATTCGTGTCTCTCACGCCAGCGGCCGCGCCTGGCAATGGTCCTGGGCGCTCCTCGCCTGGGCCGTCGCTGCGGTCTATTCCGTCCTCGACGAAGTTCACCAAATCTTCGTTCCCTCGCGCGGCCCTTCGCCATGGGACTCGCTCCTCGATTCCACCGGGGCGCTCTTCGCGCTCTTCGCCCTCTACTTCGTCTACCGCCGTTTCCTCCGCTCTCGCTCCGATTAACCTCTCTAGCTGTAGGAGCGGCTTTACGCCGCCTGCCTTTCCGCGCCCCGCACCCAAAACCACGTCATTCCGAACACCGTCCGCGAAGCGAGGCGACGGTTTTTTGTATCGCGTCTTCCGTGATGAATCTCTCTTCCGAACCTTCTTCGCTCCTCTTCCCCTGGTTATAATGCTTCCCCATGGGCAATCTTCCCCGCGACTTGCTCCCCGACTCCCCGGTCCGCCTCGACCGCCAGGAACCTTACCTCCGTCTGCAATCGGTCACCGTATTTGTCCGCGATCTCGATCGCAGCGTCGATTTCTACGTCAACCTTCTCGGCTTCCAACTCGTCTTCGATGCCCGCGTCGAAACCGGCCGCCCCTTCGTCACCGTTGCTCCCCCAGACGGCACCGCCAATCTCACCCTGGTCGCCCCCGCGCCCACCTCCGAACAATTCAAGTTGATCGGCCACAACACGCACGTCGCCTTCATCACCGAAGATCTGCTCGCCAAGTTCCGAGATTGGAGCCGCCGCGGCGTTTCCTTCCAGGTCGCCCCACGACTCCGCCGCCTCAAGCACGGCGCCCAGGTGCACGCTCGCGATTCGTCATCTCCCCAAACGGAGCATGCCCCCATCTGGGGCGGCGCGTTCGCTCGCTTCAAGGATCCTGACGGCAACTCTTTCTCGCTCGTCAGCTTTGATGAAGTCACTCACGAAATTGAATCGCAACGCCGGGCCTTCGCCGAAAAACTCGAAGCCGAACGCCGCGCCGCCCAGGAACTCGAAATCGCCAAACAGGTCCAGTCGCGTCTCTTCCCGCAAACGCTGCCATCTGTCTCCACTCTGGAATTTTCTGGTCACTGCCTCCCGGCCCGCCACGTCGGCGGTGATTACTACGACTTTCTGCAGCTCGGACGAGAACGCCTCGGCCTCGTCATCGGCGACATTTCCGGCAAAGGCATCGCCGCCGCCTTGCTCATGGCCAATCTTCAGGCCAATTTCCGCAGCCAGTGCGGCATCTCTCTCGATCAGCCCGATCGCCTCTTGTGCTCGGTGAATCAACTCTTCTGCGACAACACCGCTGACGCCGCCTTCGCCACGCTTTTCTTCGCCGAATACGACAACGCCACCCGCCGTCTTCGTTACGCCAACTGCGGCCATCTCCCCGCGCTTCTACTGCGCGCTGATGATTCTCTCGAACGCCTTGCCGCCACCGCTACCATCATGGGCGCCTTCAAAGAATGGGACTGCTCGCTGGCCGAATGCCAACTCTATCCCGGCGACACCCTGGTCCTCTACACCGATGGCGTCACCGAATCCTTCAGCCCCTCTGGCGAAGAATTCGGCGAATCCCGCCTCATCGACACGCTGCACCAGCATCGCCATTCGTCCTGTCAAGACCTGCAATCCGCAATCGTAAACGCCGTCCAGCACCACAGCCCCCACGAACAACACGACGACATCACCCTAATCATCGCCAAGTCCCTCCCCTCCTAACCATCAAATCCGATCGCGCGGAATCTTGTTGCGAAACCGGAAGATTGGAAGTGGTCCAGCGCGGCTTCCTATCAACATTGGGGACGGTCGCCCACTGAACCCGATGCAATGGACTTAAGAAAAGCCTCACCCCTGAAAGGGGTGAGCTACAGCACTTTCCCATTGACGCGCAGCCCCGCCGGCGTTACATTTTCCTCGTATTGAACCGTTTTAAATCACACCCAGACTAAGGACCACCCATGAATCGATTCTCCGTCCCACTCGCATTCCTTCTCTTCGTCTCCGCGCCCCTTGCCCTCTCCCAAACCATCCACGTCGACGCCACGCCCTCTCACTCCACCAACACCATCAAACCAACCGAAGCCCTGGGCGCCGGCATCGACCGTCTCGGCTACGGCGCCGCCGACAAACTCTACGTCGCCGACACCATCCAGAAAGTCCTCTCAGCCGGTTGGCAAACCATCACCTACCGCCAGAACACCGAACTCCACATGGAAGCCTGGCACTGGAATCCCAATGGCACCTGGTCCGATCCCGCGGGGAAAGGCTACTTCGTCGGCAATGCCACTCCCGGCCCCGCACCCATTCGTCACTCGTACGGCTACCCACTCCCGCATCGCGGCGTTACGCGCGACGATGGCACCGACACCGTTGGCTATTCGCGCCTGACTGACGGCAATCCTGACACCTACTGGAAGAGCAATCCCTATCTCGCCGAGCCCTACACCGACGAGTCCGATTCACTCCATCCTCAATGGGTCATCATCGATCTCGCCAAGCCTCGCGAAATTTCGGCCATTCGTATCGATTGGGCTGAGCCTTACGCCACGAATTTCGTCGTTCAGTATTTCACCGGCGAAGACGGTGTGCGGAAACCCACCTCTGGTGTCTGGCAAGCTTTTCCCGGCGGCACCATAACCAACGGTAAGGGCGGCAACGGCGTTCTCCAACTCGCCACCATGCCCATCACCGCGCAATTCATCCGCATCCTCATGACTTCTTCTTCCAACACCTGCGACTCCCACGGCTCCGCCGACAAGCGCAACTGCCTTGGCTACGCCATTCGTGAAATTTACGTCGGCACCACTTCCGCCGACGGCAAGTTTCACGATTTAATTCGCCACACGCCCGACCAGGATCAGACTATGACCTACTGCTCCTCCGTCGATCCCTGGCACGAGCCCGGCGACCTCGACGAGCACGCCGGCGAACAAGTCGGCTTCGATCTTTTCTTCATGCCCAATGGCTATACCCGCGGCCTGCCCACCATGGTTCCCATCGCCATGATTTACTCCACCCCGGAAGACGCAGCCAACCAACTCACCTACCTCGAAAAGCGCGGCTATCCGATCTCTCACGTGGAAATGGGCGAAGAGCCCGACGGCCACTTCATGAACCCGGAAGATTACGCCGCCTTCTATATTCAGTTCGCCAAAGCGCTTCACCAAGTCGATCCCAAGCTCAAACTCGGTGGCCCTATCTTCACCGGCGTCAACAAAGACATCGAAACCTGGCCCAACGCTTCCGGCCAAACCTCCTGGACCGGCCGCTTCATCAACTATCTGAAATCCCACAACGCCATCAACGAACTGGCCTTCTTCTCCTTCGAACACTATCCCTTCCAGCCCGGCACCATCCAATGGAGCAATCTCTACGACGAACCCAAACTCGTCACCGGCATCATGAAAATCTGGCGCCAGGATGGCGTCCCCGACAGCGTCCCCCTGCTCATCACCGAATGCAATCTTTCCTGGGTTGACTCCGAGGCGTTCCCCGATATCTTCGGCGGCCTCTGGCTCGCCGACTACATCGGCGCGTTCCTCAACGGGGGCGGCCAGGCGGTCTACACCTTCCACTACATGCCCGCGCCTATCGGCCACGGCATCAACGGCTCACGCGGCACCTTCGCCATGTTCTCCGCTGATCACGATTTGAAGATTCTCCAGCCGCTCTCGCAATATTTTTCCAGCCAACTCATCAACCTTGAATGGGTCGAACCCGGCAGCGGCGAGCACAAAATCTTCACTGCCACCAGCGACATCACCGATGGCGTGAACAACACGCTCGTCACCGCCTACGCCGTCCATCGCCCCGACGGGCAGTGGTCGCTCATGATCGTCAACAAAGATCAAGAAAATCCTCACACCGTAAAAATCAGTTTTGACGACGCTACTACCCAAGGAGCCGCCGCCTTCTCCGGCCCTGTCAGCATAAGAACCTTCGGCAAAGCCCAATACCAATGGCACCCCGCCACCTTAACCGCCGATCCCGACGGCCCCATCGCCTCCACCACCATCAACGCGGACGCCACCACCCAGTTCGAACTACCAGCCAGTTCCGTCACCGTCGTTCGCGGCAACCTCACCTTCCCCGCCACTATCCACAAACACTAAGCCTGTAGGGACCGCCTTCGGAGGCGGCCCGCTCCTCCAACGCCACGTCGCCGCTGATTCCGCGTAGGGGCGCAGCACCGCTGCGCCCTAACTAAACGCACAAAAAAATTACATGTCCGAAGGCCCCACATGCAAAGGCGGCAGGTGGGAACCCGCGCTAGGCCGTCCGCTTCTCCCTCACCCACCTAATCAAAACCGTCCTTCCGAACGGAGTCCGCGAAGTGAGAAATCTCTATTAGCATTTTGTGGGCTCAGATCGCATTTCAGGGAAATTTGAATGATCTTGAAACGGGTCCGCGCTAACCTTATCCCCAGTGAGAAACCGCAATTCCCACGATGTGCTGGGTTGGCCGGTCTGCTCGGCCACAGCGCGTAGCGTCACCGTCCCTTGCTGCTCGGGGAACTCCGCAGGGGAGTAGTAAAAACTCGTCTGTGCGTAAGGAACAGCAAAAGCGCCCGCACCATGTCCGTCGCCAGAAGCCACCCCAGCCACCGCACCTCCCACCAACTTGTTCTCCGTGGTCAGTTCATTGAAATACGCGGGATCGTCCCACTGCGCCGCACCCAATAGCCAGGGCCCGCACAAGTACGTCGCTCGTTTGTTCTCGCCGGCTTCCTTTCGGTACGACATGCCGTAGCGCACCGCAACCACGTCTCCCGCCTTCCAACGGCGATTGATCTGAACATATGCGCCTTCCTCAGGAAATTCTCCCGGGGCATCATTGATGCGGATCGCCATATTGTCAGCCCACTTCGGCCTGCGAATGCGAAGAGAAGCGGGTGTTTCGCCGGCGGAGTCAATCGCGATCCGCACAGTTCCATCCTGCGCGAGAGAAGACGTCGCGCTCGCCGAAAAGCTCACAGGCCCGGCGGAGTCGTTCTCGGTGCGGCTATCAAGAGGCATGTCGTAGTACAACGCTTCCTCTTCGCAGCGAAACACGCCGGAGTGCACGTCCGGAAAACCGCGCAGACCATGCAACGTGCAGCACCACCACGCCCGAACCGCTCCGCCGCCCGTGATGCCCGTCTCCGTCAACACACGATGACCGAAGTCGCCGGTGTCGAACTGGTTCAGCGCAAATTCGTTGAACGTCGTGCGCTCGGCCATGGCAAGGTATTTCGTATTGCCGGTGGCTTTCCACAGAGCGAGGCTGAAGCGCAGCCAGTCCGCTTCGGCACAACCCTCGGTGCGGTGCTTGTTGGGGCTCCAGCCTTCCGGCACGCCCCCGGTGATGAGCAGGTCTTCCGACTGCACTACGTCTTGCCAGGCAGTTTCACATTGACGGAGAAACCGCGGGTCCGAGGTGGCGGAATAAAGATCCATGACCCCGCGCAGGCTGGTCAGATAGCCATGAACATGGTCGCCCGGGCGCCGCTCAATCACCGCGGCTATCTTTTCCGCCAGCTCAAGATAGCGCGCATCGTGTGTCGCCATGAAAAGATTTGCGAGTCCTTCGGTTTGCTGCGTCCAACAGATATAGCTGCTGGCAAAATGTGCGGCGCCAAACTCATCCCGGATGCTTTGCGAAAGCATCAAGGAAGAAATGTGCAAGAGGAAATCGCCGAGCCTCGTGCCAGCGGCCAGGACCGATGCTGAGGGTTTGTAACGGTAGTACTCCAGCAGGCCGACGAGCAGCCGGCCATTGCCCCACAGGAGCGCCAGGTCCTGATCGGTTGGATGATCGTTATGAAAGTCGCTACCAAAATATCCCGCGGGCTTCTGCAGCGAAATTACTTTTTCCACCAGCGCGTCCAACCCCGCAAAATTTCTCCCGTACACTCGCGCCGCTGTCGCCAGCGCTCCAATATACCTGCCCGACGTATCGCCACTGAATTCCGTAAATCGCCGCGTCGCTGCCGGCCGCACATCCGCCAGCAGAAATTCTTCGGTAAACGCCGGCGACATCCCGCTAAGCACTCGCCGCAACGTCAGTTCATAGCGATCTCGCAAAGGAGTGTGGCTTAGCGTAGATTCTGCGCTTGTAACCGGGTCAACGGAAGTGACTGAGGAAAGATAGCCTGGAGCAGTACGCGCGGCCAACGGAACGGCACCGGCGGTTTTGAGAAAATTTCTTCGATTCATGGATGCGCGCCCACGCCGCGTGGCTGAATTCTACCAGAAGGTGACTCCCTCGCAGGCGCATGGGCGAGTTGAGAGCGAACCTGCTTCCTGGTACCGCTTTTCGTGTTTCCATTCGAGCCAAAACTCGACGGTCATCCTGACCGCGCCTTCCGCGCGTGAAGGACCTCAACCATCGCGTCTTGGCTAAATCAGAAAAATACCCGTCATTCCAGGCGCAGCGAGGAATTTCTTTTCCACTCGCCACTCACCCGAACTTTACCTTTTCTCTCCCCCTCCCCCTCCCGTACCATCTCCCCATGCCTCCCTACCCACCCGGCCCCGAACAAGGCTTCTTCGACGGCCTACGCAGCCAACTTCGACGCGATCCCCTTTCCTTCATGTCGCGTAACGCCCGCGAATACGGCGACATCGTCTGCCTGCGCTTTTTCCACCTCCGCACCTACGCCCTTTTCCATCCCGAGCACATCGAAGACGTCATCGTCAACAATGCGCGTAAATTCATCAAAGGCCGCGTCCTCCGCGCCAACCGCTTCCTCTTTGGCAACGGCCTTCTCACCAGCGAAGGCGAATTTTGGCTCCGCCAGCGCCGCATGATGCAGCCGGCCTTCCACCGCAATCGCATCGCGAATTACGCCAGCACCATGACCGATTGCGCCACCCGCCTCGTCCAATCCTGGCGTCCCGGCCAGCAACTCGACCTGCACGATGCCATGATGCGCCTCACCCTCCAGATCGTCGCCAAAACGCTCTTCCACGCCGACGTCGACCGCGACGCTCCCGATGTTGGCGAAAATCTCCACGTCCTTCTCGAATTCACCATGGATTTTCGCCGCCTGCTCATGTCTCCTTCCTGGCTCCCCAGCCGCCGCAATTTCCGCGCAAAACGCGCTGTCCGCAATCTCACCATCATCATCGACCGCATCATCGAGCAGCGCCGCGCCTCCAACGACGATGCCAGCGACCTTCTCTCTCTCCTCATCCATGCGCAAGACGAAGATGGCTCCCGCATGACCACTCAGCAACTCCGCGACGAAGCCCTCACCCTCTTCCTCGCCGGACACGAAACCACCGCCAGCACCCTCTCCTGGACCTGGATGCTCCTCGCGCAAAATCCTCAAGTCGAACAGAAACTCCACTCCGAACTCGCCACCGTCCTTAAAGGCCGCACCCCCACTCTCGACGATCTTCCCAATCTTCCCTACACCAATCACGTCATCACCGAATCCATGCGGCTCTATCCTCCCGCGTGGGCCATGGCTCGCCTCGCCGTCGAAGACCATTCCCTCGGCGGCTATCCCGTTCCCAAGGGAACCGGCATCAGCGCCATCACCTGGGTTGTCCATCGCGACCCCCGCTGGTATGAAAATCCCGAACAATTCCTCCCCGAACGTTGGCAAGGTGACCTTCTCAAGAAAATCCCGCGCTTCGCCTACTTCCCCTTCGGCTACGGCCCTCGCCAATGCATCGGCAACTCCTTCGCGCTCCTCGAGGCGCAACTAGTTCTAGCCACCATCGCCCAGCACGTCCGCTTCACCCTGATCCCCGGTCATCCCATCGTCCCCTTAGCCTCCATCACCCTACGCCCCCGACACGGCCTCCAAGTCCAACTCGAATCGCGAACGTGTAGCTCACCCCTTTAGGGGTGAGGCCTTCTCACCAATCGCCTGTAGCTCAGGCCTTCAGGTGTGAGGCCTTTCGCACGTACGCCGGTCGACACTCCAAAACCAATGCGCTGTCATCCTGAACGCGCGCCTTCCGCGCGTTCAGGACCTCAACCACGCGCCTGGCCTGAAATCCCACCAGAAAAATACCCGTCATTCCGAGCGCAGCGAGGAATCTCTCTTCCACTCGCGACTCGCCACTCGCCATCGAACTTTACCTTTCCCCGCCCACCCCGTACCATCTCTCCATGGCCACTGCCGCTACCATCTCGCAGCCTCCTGGTCCCCGCGGTGAATTCTTCCTCGGCAGCTTCCGCGATCTCGTCAACGATTGGATCGGCTTCTCCGCCGGTTGCGCCCGCGAATATGGTGACATCACCCTCTACCGCTTCCTCCGCGTCCCCATCTGCCAACTCACCCACCCCGACGATATCGAAACAGTTCTCGTTCGCCTCGCCCCCAACTTCGAAAAATCTCGGGATTACATCGCCCTCGCTTTCATCCTCGGCAATGGCCTGCTTACCAACGACAGTCCGTCCTGGCAGTCCCAGCGCCAGCTCATCCAGCCCGCCTTTCGTCACGAAAACATTTCCGCCTACGCCGAGATCATGGCCGCCTCCGCCGCTGCGCATCTCGCGCGTTGGAATCACGGTCAGACCTGCGACCTGCACCACGAAATGGCCCACCTCACCCTCGACATTGTTACCAAGTCCCTCTTCGGTTCCACGCTCTCTCAAGACATCCGCGCCATCGGCATCGAAATCGCCGCCGTCATGGAGCGCTTCTTCTCCCAATCTGCGCTGTCATTCCTGCTCCCCGAAGGCTTTCCCATCCCCAAATCCCCGCGACTCCTGCGCTCCCGTCGCCGTCTTAACCAGGTCATCTTTTCCATCATTCGCCAGCGTCGCGCCTCTACCGCTCCCGCCAACGATCTCCTGCAAACACTGCTCATGGCGCACGACGAACATGGCGGGCACATGGACGACATCCAGTTGCGCGACGAAATCATGACCCTCTTTCTGGCCGGCCACGAAACCACCGCCAATGCCCTCACCTGGACCTGGTACCTCCTCGCGCAAAATCCCGATGCCGAACGCGCCCTCCACGCGGAGCTCGATTCCGTCCTCGCCGGACGGCCTCCCGCGCTTTCCGATCTTCCCCGCCTGCCCTATACCGAGATGGTAGTGAAGGAGTCCATGCGCCTCTTTCCCCCCGCTTGGGGCATTGGCCGGCGCGCCCTACACGATTTCGATTTGCGTGGCTTCCGCATTCGCGCCCGCACGAATGTCTTCATCATGCAGTGGCTCGTGCATCGTGACCCTCGCTTCTTCCCCGAGCCCCTTCGTTTCGATCCCGAGCGCTGGCGCGTCGATCCTGTCCGCACCGGCCGCATTCCCCGTTTCGCCTATTTCCCATTTGGCGGCGGACCTCGCGTCTGCATCGGTGCGGGCTTCGCGATGATGGAAACCACTCTGCTCCTGGCCACCATCGCCCAGCTCTATCGCTTCACGCTTCTCCCCGACCCTCCCGTGGTCCCCTTCTTCTCCGTCACCCTACGCCCCCGCCACGGGGTTCCTGTCACCATCGAGTCCCGTACCTCCGCCGCCCGCCAAGCTTCCCTATAGTTTCGCTCCTCCGGGGTCGAGGCCCTTTCCAACCATCGCGTCTTGAAAGATGCCCACCATTCCGAGACCAGCGAGGAATTTCTCTTCCACTCGCCACTCGTCAACCAGCTACACTACCCCGTAGACAATTGCGCCCGCGGCTCCCCTCGGGCGTTTCCATTTCAATTCATCCCAAACTTTCAGGAGAATTCTGTGTCCAAACGATCCTCCGAAGACCGCGCGTCTTCGTGTGCCTTCACTTACAAGGATGGCCGCCAATGTCGCATCATTCGCGCCTCCAGCAAATCCAAATACTGCCTTCGTAATGAACGCAAACTCGGTTACATCCACGAAGTCGGCGAGATAGCCATCGATCTTTATAGGCCACTAGCCGGCAGCCGAAAGACGCTGTCGCCGTGGCCCGCGTGGCCGACACTTTGCTCAGGTCCATCTCTCTCGCCATGGCGGACTTCCAGAACACTCACCGCCGAAATTATTTTGCTCAGCTGGTCCACCGTTCCTTCGGCAAACTCCGGCCGTTTGTCGAACCTGCTCCTGCCCACCAACAACCTGCGCCGCTGAGCCCCTCCCTGCCATCGGCCGCGAATTCGTAGCAAAGGTTTTAGCCAAACTACAAAGTTAACCATTTAGAATGTGCCCTTGCGAATTTGCCTTCCGCAAATCGTTTGAGCCTCGCACTTGCCACATCATGAGCAAAACATCGGACTTATAAACGCCGCGGATTCCACCGATAACCTGACGCTAATCACCCTAATCGCCCTTAACTCTCTTTCCCTCGTGCACTTGCGAGAAAATCACCTTTCACACCCCTGCTCGATTCGCCCCATCATCTCTCGCCGGCGAACCCCCTAGTCCCCAAAAATCCTCCTGGTCCGCAATCTCTATCCCGACAGCGAACTTCTGTTCCGCCAACTGTTTGGTCCACGCTACTTTCGCTCGGGCAAACCCGCCCGGCAGGTCCACCCGTTCCAGCGTGATGGTCTGCCCCATTTTCACCGTTTGACGCAGTTCCAGGCACGCTCCGCGTTGACTCACGTTCACCGTAAAGCACAGCTCCGGAATCTCCTTCACCAACATGCTGGTGCGCGCCCGGCAAGCGATCCGCCGCGCGATTCGTGGCATGCGCTGGATGCGTCTGTAGATCTCCGCCGCCTTCGTTGACAGCTCGATCAACGTGTCCCGCTGCAGCGGCCCCAGCAACCGTGTTTCGGTCGCCAGCACTGTCGTTTGTGACACCACTTGCGATAAGAAACTCTGCACTTCGGGAGACAAGTTGCGCTCGCCCGACCCTGCCTCAAGTGCCTGTAAAATGGACTCCACCCTTCGCTGGGAATCCTCCAGGAAATGCTCCAGGCACAAGGCTCGTTCCGCTGATTGTGCTCCTGCCGCACGATCACACCCCGTCCAACTGCACTGCTGCATCTTTCCAGCCATTTGGTTGTACCTGTAGCGAATTTGGATTTTCTGTTCATCACGCCGGAGAGCGCGCGATTGGTCGGTTTCCCGTCATTCTCCCACGCCGCTCCTCTCCGTCAACTTCTTTTGCCTAACCCCATACCTATTCAGTCCCTATATCTGCTGGCGTTGCCGGACTAGAGTCTCAACCATGGACTCGTCGAATACTGTGCTCTTTCTTCCCCCGTGCCCGCCATCACCATCTGCACCATACCATCTTATGTATAATCGCTGCGTCGAGGTCCTCCATGAGTTCGTCCACCAAAAGCATCCTTATTTTCTTCGCGCTCGCACTGCTCACTACTCTAGCCACCCTTCTCGCTCGCGCGGACGACCAGCACGGCCCTCCCCCGCTCGCCCTCGGCTCTCCCGCACCTGATTTTTGTCTCCCCGGAATCGATGGCAAGACCCACTGCCTCGCCGACTACGCCCCCGCCAAAGTTCTGGTGATCGTCTTCACCTGTGATCACTGTCCCACCGCGCAACTCTACGAAACCCGCATCAAGCAACTCGCCGCCGATTACAAGGATCGCGGCGTCGCGCTCATCGCCATTCAGCCCAACAATCCCATGGCCGTGCGTCTCGACGAAATGGGCTACACCGACGTGGGCGATTCCCCGGACGACATGAAAATCCGCGCCGCTTATCGCCACTTCAATTTCCCTTATCTTTACGATGGCGACGACCAGAAAATCTCCCGCGAATACGGCCCGGCCGCCACTCCTCACGTGTTCATCTTCGATGCCCAGAGCAAGCTCCGCTATGAAGGCCGCGTCGACAACAACCCCCGCGCGAATCTCGTCACCCGCCAGGATGCCCGCGAAGCCATCGACGCGATCCTTGCCGGCAAACCTGTTGCAGTGGAAAAAACTCCTTCGGTTGGCTGTTCCACCAAATGGATCTACAAAGAAGAAGGACGCAAAGCCGAACTCGCGGAAATTGAAAGCCAGCCTGTCACCCTCACTCCCGCCTCCGCCGACGATTTCAAAGTGCTGCGCAAAAATGATTCCGGCAAACTTCGCCTCGTCAACTTCTGGGCCACCTGGTGCGCCCCCTGCGTTCAGGAAATGCCCGAAATTCAGACTATGCTGCGCATGTACGGCCATCGTGCCTTCGAAGTGGTCACCGTCAGCATCAACTATCCCGACGAAAAATCCGCCGCCCTCGTTGCTCTTCAGAAACTACACGCTTCCAGCCGCAATCTCATCCTCGGTTCCACCGACATCTACACGCTCCTCGGCGCTTTCGACCCCGACTGGAACGCCGCCGTCCCCTACACCATGCTCATCAAACCCAACGGCGAAGTCGCCTACAAGAATCAGGGCCAAATCAATCCACTCGAACTCCGACGCATCATCATCTCCAATCTTCCAGATGACGACTACCTGGGCCACCAAGCCTACTGGCAATCTCAACCGCCTGCCCAACCTAACTAACATTCTTCGTCCAGCTCGCCACTCGCCACCAACCACTCGCCGCTTCCTCTACCGCGCCGTCCACCCACCATCAATCAATATCGTCTCCCCGGTAATCAGCGACGCCGCCGGTGACGCCAGAAACACCACTGCGCCCGCCACTTCCACCGGCTCGCCAATGCGATGAAGCGCCGCAACGTGCTCCACGGTATCCACCAGGCGCCGCGGATCAGATAAAAACTCTTCCGTCCCCGGCGTGCGTATAAACGTTGGCGCCACCGCGTTCACGGTGATTCCGTGCTTGCCCCATTCCACCGCCAGACACTTCGTCAAATGCGCAATCGCCGCCTTGGTCATGCAATAGATCGATTCCGTCGGTAGCGCCACAAAACCCGCCTGCGAACTCATATTGATGATCGTGCCTTTCTTCTGTTTGATCATCACCCGCCCCACGGCTTGGCTGGCAAAAAATGTCCCCTTCAAATTCACCGTCAGGGTCGCGTCAAAGTCTTCCTCACGCACGCTCTCCGCCAGATTTTCCGGCGCAATGCCCGCGTTGTTCACCAGAATGTCGATTCGCCCAAAGTCCTTCACCGTGTCATCTACGGCCCGAAAAATCTGATCCTTGTGACTAACGTCCATCTGCAGCGGCAGTGCTTTCCGCCCCATCTTGCGAATCTCCTCGGTCACGCCTGAATCCGCGTTCACATCGCGCAGACCCAGCACCACATCCGCGCCCGCATGTGCCAACGCCAACGATATAGCGCGCCCCAATCCTCGCGCCGCGCCCGTCACCAGCGCCACCTTGCCGTTCAAGCCAAACTCCGGATATTCCATCTCGCTCCTCCGTTAATCCGCGAACCACCGCCATTGTAGCCCACGCTCTCCCCGCCCACTCCGTTGTATCCTGACATCTCCAGAATTCATCATAGCCACCATGGACTACAGACAACTCGGCTATTCTGGCTTGAAAGTTTCCGTTCTCTCCTTTGGCACCGGCACCTTCGGTGGTGGCAACGAATTCTTCAAGGCGTGGGGCAGCAGCGACGTCGCCGAAGCCACCCGCCTCGTGGACATCTGCCTCGACGCCGGGGTCAACCTCTTCGACACCGCCGACATTTACTCACTTGGCAGATCCGAGGAGATCCTCGGCAAGGCCATCGCCGGCAAGCGCAACCGCGTGCTCGTCTCCACCAAGGCCACCTTCCGCATGGGAGAGGGCCCCAACAATCTCGGATCGTCGCGCTATCACCTAATCCAAGCTTGCGAAGACAGTCTCCGTCGGCTTGGTATCGATACCATCGACATTTATCACATGCACGGTTTTGACGGTCTCACTCCAGTTGCGGAAACCTTGAACACGCTCGACACTCTGGTGCGAAGCGGCAAGGTCCGCTATATCGCCTGCTCCAATTTCTCCGGCTGGCATCTGATGAAGTCGCTCTCCGTTTCTGAGCGCTATGGTTGGGCGCGCTACGTTGGCCATCAGGTCTACTATTCTCTGCTCAGTCGCGAGTACGAGTGGGAGCTCATGCCGCTGGCCCTCGATCAAGAAGTGGGTGCCTTGATCTGGAGCCCACTCGGCTGGGGGCGCCTTACCGGGAAAATCCGCCGCAATGCCCCGCTGCCTGCGGAAAGCCGTCTGCATAAAACCGCCGAGATGGGACCACCTATCGCGGAAGACCACCTTTATAAAGTGATTGATGCCATCGATGAAGTGGCGAAAGCTACCGGCAAAACCGTGCCGCAAATTGCGCTGAACTGGCTCTTGCAACGTCCGACGGTCGCCAATGTGATCATTGGCGCGCGTAACGAGAAGCAGTTGTGCCAGAACCTCGGCGCGGTCGGCTGGAACCTTACGCCCGAACAAGTCGCGAAGCTCGATGCCGCCAGCGAGATCATGCCGATTTACCCCTACTGGCACCAGCACCAATTCGTGGAGCGCAACCCGCTGCCCATTCCGCCGCGGGCCGCAAAAGCCTAGTAGCAGCGGCTCTACGCCGCTGCGCTGCCAGAATCACCTAACACAAAAAAACAGCGGGATAAACCCGCTACTACCGGAAAGAAACGGCATGCACCCAAACCGTCCCGTCAATGGGAATGTAGTATACAAAGCGGCGCCCAAGCGCCGCACTCCAAAAAAAACCCGCCCCGGTTTCCCGGAGCGGGTTTTCTATTGCCTTTGCGGAGGCGGGTCTTAACTCTTTGCGTCCACTGCTTCCTGCAGCTTGCTCTTTTCTTTCTTTTCCTTCTTCTTAAATTCGTAACTTACCAGCTCAAGAATGGCCACTTTCGCGCCATCGCCCACGCGGTTCCCCGCGGGAATGATGCGCGTGTAGCCTCCGGCTCGGTCGGCGAATTTCGGCGCGATCTCGCTGAACAGCTTTTGCGTGATCGCCGGGGTCATGATGTACGCGGCTGCCTGGCGGCGCGCTTGCAACGTGTCGCGCTTGCCCAGGGTGATCATTTTTTCCGCCACGGGCCGCGTCGCCTTCGCGCGCGTCAGTGTGGTGGTGATCCGTCCATGTTCCAGCAGATTGGTCACCAGGTTCCGCAATGTCGCGCGGCGGTGCCACGGATTGCGTCCCAGCTTTGATCCTGACTTCAGATGTCGCATTTCTCAGTCCTCTAAGATTTCGGTTCGGCTTAAAGCCGCCGGCCAGCAGCCGTTAGCCAACAGCGCAAAACTGCGAATTCACTACCAGCCCCAGCTCTCTAGGCTAATGGCTGGTAGCTGTCAGCTTCTTACAGGCCCAGGTTTTCTTCCGAACTCGGCGGTGCGGTCTGGCTCGGCAGCGGCGGCCAAATGATCCGGCCGTGCTCATCGAACTTCATGCCCAAGCTGAGGCCCATCTTCACCAGTATATCTTTGATCTCGTTCAGCGATTTGCGGCCGAAGTTCTTGGTCTTCAGCATTTCGTTCTCGCTCTTCTGCACGAGTTCGCGGATGGTCTGAATGTTCGCATTCTTCAAGCAGTTGTAGCTGCGCACAGAAAGCTCGAGCTCTTCCACAGAGCGGTCCAGGTGCTCCAGCCGCGGATCGTGCACGATGTCCGTGGGAATTTCCACGTTCTCCACCGGCTCCTCGAAGTTGATAAAGATGCTCATGTGGTCCTTGACCAGTTTCGCCGCCAGGCCTACCGCGTCCGAGGGCGTAATCGCGCCATTCGTCCACACTTCGAGCATCAACTTCTCGTAATCCGTCATCTGTCCCAAACGCGCGGCTTCCACGGCAAAGTTCACCTTGCGCACGGGCGAGTGCACGCTGTCCACCGGGATGTATCCGATGGGCAGGTCCTCATCGTAGTTGCGGTCCGCTGCCACATACCCGCGGCCGTTCTTCACGCGCATCTCGATACGCAACTTGCCGCCTTCGCTCACCGTCGCGATGTACACGCTCTTGTCCAGAACCGCGAAATCCGCGTCTTCCTCTATGTTCGCGCTGGTCACCACGCCGGGCTGCTCCACGTTCAGATAGATGGTCTTCGGCAGGTCGTTGTTCAACTTGATGGGCACCTGCTTCAGGTTCAGGATGATGTCCGTGGCGTCTTCTACCACGCCCGGAATCGACGAGAATTCGTGCAACACTCCATCGATCTTCACCGCGGTGATGGCCGCCCCTTCAATCGAGCTGAGCAGCGCGCGCCGCAAGGCGTTTCCCACCGTGGTTCCCCAGCCGCGTTCGAATGGCTGAGCGGAGAACCGCCCATACTTCTCCGTCAGCGATTCAAACTCTGGCGCAAGCCGCTTCGGTTTCTGAAATCCCTTCCACATCGTGTTCCTTCCTTCTGGGCTGCCCAAAACAGCCCGAAACCAATCAAGCCAATAGCCGATAGCCAAAAGCTAAATCTCTACTGCCACGGAACGCCGTTAGCCGGCTCATGGCCAACGGCTCGCCGCTCTCTTACTTGGAGTACAGCTCGACGATCAATTGCTCGTTAATCGGCGGTGTCTGCACGTCTTCGCGCTTCGGCAACGCCACAACTTTGGCTTTGAACTGGTCGCGTTCCTGCTCCAGCCACGGCACTGAGCTCTGGCTCTGCGCCACGTTGCGCGCTTCCAGAACCATCGCGTTCTGGTGCATCTTTTCCTTCATGGCGATTTCGTCGCCTACGTTCACCTGGTACGACGGGATGTTTACTTTCTTCCCGTTGACCCGCACGTGCCCGTGCAGCACCAATTGGCGCGCTTGTGCCCGCGAGGACGCCAGCCCGGCCCGCGTCACCACGTTGTCCAACCGGCGTTCCAGCATGATGATCAGGTTTTCACCCGTGGGTCCCTTGGAACGCTCCGCCTTCTCGAAATAATTGCGGAATTGCCGTTCCAATAGCCCGTAGGTGCGCTTCACTTTCTGTTTCTCGCGCAATTGCAGGCCGTAACCTGCAACCTTGGCGCGCCGCGATTGCCCGTGCTGTCCCGGCACAAAATTGCGCTTCTCAATCGCGCACTTGTCCGTAAAGCAACGTAGCCCCTTCAAAAACAGTTTCTGCCCTTCCCGGCGGCACAGGCGGCAGACTGCATCTCGATGTCTTGCCAACTTCTATTCTCCCTTCGCGAAACCTTCTAAGTTCTAAGTGATAAGTTGTAAGTTGTAAGTTTTAAGTGCAAATCGTTGCCGACTTATTACTTAAAACTCAGAACCAAAAACTGTTTTACACGCGCCGACGCTTGGGCGGGCGGCATCCGTTGTGCGGAATCGGCGTCACGTCGCGAATCACCACAATGTGCAATCCGGCCGCAGCCAGGGCACGCACCGCGGATTCGCGGCCGGAGCCCGGACCCTTGACGCGAACTTCCACGCTCTTCATTCCGAACTGGTCGCGTGCCGCGCTGGCCGCAGCCAACGAAGCCTGCTGCGCCGCGTACGGCGTGCCTTTGCGCGAACCCTTGAAACCGATTGCTCCCGCGGACGAGTTGCAAATCACCCGGCCATCCGGATCGGTGATGGTGATTTGCGTGTTGTTGAACGACGCGGAAACGTGCACCAACCCGTGCGGAACCGTGCGCCGCTCCTTCTTCTTCTTGAATTCCTTCTTCTTTTTAGATGCCGCCGCCGGTTTCGCTGGTGCTCCCGCTCCTGCGTCCGGCGCTGCCTTCTGCTGCTCTTTAGCCACGTTTCACTCCAAAAGTAATAAGTTACAAGTTGTCAGTTATAAGTAACGCGCTTTGCACCTATTACTTAAAACTTAAAACAAAACCGTCTTTGCCGTTTCCTGTGCTCCGTAACGTAATAAGTAATCAGCTCTAAGTTTTGAGTAACCACTCACCGAGTTCCTACCTATCACTTAAAACTGAAAACCTACGACTTGCCTTAGCCCTTCTTACCCTTTACCTGCTTCTTCCCGGCAACCGCTCCGCGGCGCGGCCCCTTCCGCGTGCGCGCATTCGTGTGCGTGCGCTGCCCGCGAACCGGCAAATTGCGGCGATGGCGAATCCCGCGATACGCCTGGACTTCAATCAGTCGCCGGATGTTCATCTGGATCTCTTTGCGGAGATCGCCCTCCACGCGCCCTTCCTGCTCGATGACCGTGCGGATGCGGTTCACTTCGTCTTCCGTCAGGTCGCGCACCTTCTTCGTAAAATCCACATTCGCCTTCTCGGCAATGCTCTTCGCGCGCACCTGTCCAATGCCGTAGATCGAGGTCAACCCGACCCAAAGCCGCTTCTGCGGCGGAAGATCAACACCTGCGATACGTGCCATGTATTACGTCTCCTCTGTTCCTGCTGCCAGTTGATCCGATATCAGCGATCAGATACCAGATATCAGTTGCCCAAAAACGAAACCGAAACACCTTTTATCCCTGACGCTGCTTGTGCTTCGGATTGCTGCAAATTACCCGAACCACGCCACGGCGGTGGATCACTTTGCACTTGTCGCAAATCTTCTTCACGCTAGCCCGAACTTTCATACTGCCTCGCTCCTCATCCGGCAGCCGGACCCTCGCCCGGCGCCACAAACTTTACTTGTAGCGATATACGATGCGCCCACGGGTCAAATCGTACGGCGAAAGCTCCACCGCCACTTTGTCTCCCGCCAGAATCCGGATGAAGTTCTTCCTCATCTTCCCGGAAACGTGCGCCAGCACTTTGTGCTTGTTCTCCAGCTCCACCCGGAACATCGCATTGGGCAACGGCTCCAACACTGTCGCCATCACCTCAATCGCGTCCTCCTTCGGATTGCCGGAGTCGCCCTTATCGCCTTTCTTCTTGTCTTCAAACGGCTGCCTGGCCATAGCGCTTCGCAGTTGTAAGTTGTCAGTTCTCAGTCCTTCGTAAAACCAAGACAAAAACCAACAACCCAAAGAACCTGTTCTCCACTTCCCAGTCTCAGACTCAGCCAATCTTTCTCAGCTGATAACTGACAACCGATAACTTCCTTCACCAACTCGGCCCGGTCATTTCTTTCGGCCGGGTCAAAATCCATGGGCCGTTCGCGGTGACGGCCACGGTGTGCTCGAAATGTGCCGAAGGACTGCCATCGGCCGTTTCAGCCACCCATTCGCCGCGCATCTGCACATCCGGCCGCCCCGCGTTCACCATCGGTTCGACGGCGATGACCATGCCTTCCTGCAAGCGCGCTCCGCGTCCTGGCTCACCGTAGTTCGGAAGATTCGGTTCATCGTGCATCTTGGTGCCAATGCCGTGTCCCACAAACTCCCGTACTACCGAAAAACCGTGCTGCTCCACCCAACTCTGCACCGCGTATCCCACATCGCCGAGGCGATTCCCCGGACGCATCCTGTCAATCGCGCGGTCCAGCGATTCGCGGGTCACATCCAGCAGCTTCTGCAGCTCCGGCCGGATCTTCCCTACGGGCACGGTCACCGCCGAATCGCCGAAATATCCATCGACTTGCATGCCAAAGTCGATCGAGACAATGTCGCCTTCGCGCAACTTCCGCTTCGGCGAAGGAATCCCGTGCACAATCTCGCTGTTCACCGAAGTGCACAGCACGCAGGGATACCCGCGATACCCTTTGAACGCCGCCTTCCCCGGCCGCTTCGCGATGATGCCCTGGGCCAACTCCTCCAGGTCCATCGTCGACATGCCGGGCCTGACTTCCGCCCGCAACGCGTTCAAAACCTCATGCACAACCTGGCCGGCGCGGTACATCTTTTCCAACTCAGCGGCGCTGCGTAATTGAATCGCCATCGTCAGCGCGCTCCGCTTATGTTTGCCACGGCCTGCTCAATCTCGTGCTCTACTTCCTCCACGCTCTTGCTTGCATCGATTTCGTGCAAGAACCCCAGCCGCCGGTAGTAGCTCACCAGCGGCTCGGTCAGCTTGTGATACGCGTGCAGCCGCTGACTAATCACTTCTTCGCGATCGTCCGGCCGCTGGATCACCTCGCCGCCGTCGTTATCGCAAATCATATCCACCTTCGGCGGGCGGTCGTAAATATTGTAAATCTCGCCGCACACCTTACAGGTCCTTCGGCCGGTGATGCGCCGAATCAGCAGCGCATTGCCGATGACCATGTGGATCACGAACGGCTGCTGAAATCCTTGCCTCCTCAGCAACTCACCCAGATACTTCGCCTGGGTCACCGTCCGCGGAAAACCATCAAACACAAATCCGTGACTGCAATCCGGCCGTTCGATCCGCTCCGCTACCATCTTCAACACCAGCGAATCCGGCACCAACTCCCCGCGATCCATAATCGGCTTGGCTTTCAAGCCGAGAGGCGTTCCCTTGGCGATATGCTCGCGAAGCATGTCGCCGGTCGAAAGATGCGGCACTCCAAACTTCTCAGCCAGCACCTTGGCCTGGGTTCCTTTCCCGGAACCCGGAGGCCCTAGAAAAATTACCGCGCGGCCGAGTTTTCCAACAGGACGCTTTTCCAGCGCCACGTTGTCGTCTCCCTTAGCTTAGCGACGGCCGCGCACTCTTCCTTTACGCGCAAAGCCCTCGTAATTACGCATGACGAGTTGTGCCTCCAACTGCTGCACCGTGTCCATCGCCACGCCCACCACGATCAGGAGCGAAGTGCCACCGAAATAAAACGTCACGCCCAAACCATGCAAAATCCAGCTTGGGAAGTGCCGGTCAAACCAGTCGCCGCCCAGCCACAGGGGGAGGTGATTCAACGCGATACCCGCAATCATCCATTCCGGCAGGATACAAACCAGCGCCAGGTAAATTGCGCCGATGAACGTCAACCGCTTCAGGATGATACTGACATATTCCGAAGTACTGCGCCCGGGGCGGATGCCGGGAATAAACCCACCGTTCTTGCGCATATTGTCGGCAAGCTCCGTGGGGTTAAATACGATCCCGACATAGAAAAACGCGAACACGATGATCATCACGATGTAAATCAGCGTGTACAGTGGCTCGCCCCACTTCAACCGGTCCGCAATGCCCTTCAGGAATGGCCAGCGAGTGCCGAGGGCCAGCGCCGCGGTGGCGGGAAATGCCAGCAACGAACTGGCGAAAATCGGCGGGATCACGCCGCCGGAATTCACGCGCAGCGGAAGGTACGTGGCTTGCCCGCCCATCACCCGGCGCCCCACCACGCGCTTCGCATACTGCACCGGGATGCGCCGTTGCGCTCCTTCGACGTATACGATGAAGGCCACCACCGCGATCATCAACGCCAGCAGCAGCAAAACGGCCATCGGCGTAAATGCGCCCCAAGCCTGCGTCTTCACTTTTTCGTATAAATCGTAAATCGCTCGCGGCAAGCCGACCACGATACCCACGAAGATGATCAACGACATGCCATTGCCGATACCGCGTTCGCTGATCTGCTCGCCCAGCCACATGATGAACGCCGAACCAGTGGTCAGCGTCAGCACGGTCATCAGCCAAAAACCCAGCCCTGGGTGATATACCAGCGACTGCCCGCCGTAATTCCGCGCTTGCAACGTAGTCGCGATCGTCGAAGCCTGAATGAGGCTGAGCACGATGGTCAGGTAGCGCGTATACTGCGTGATTTTCTGCCGCCCCAGCTCCCCTTCTTTTTGCAGCCGTTCCAGGTACGGGAACACCACCTGCATCAACTGCAGGATGATCGATGCGGTGATGTACGGCATGATGCCCAGCGCGAAGATGGTCATCTGCCGGAAGGTGCCGCCGGTGAACAAGTCGAAAATGCCCAGCATCGAATTCGAAGCGGTCTGCTTGAAGATATCTTCGAGCAGGCTGGTGTTGATACCCGGCGTGGGAATATGCGCACCGATTCGATAGACCGCCAGCAACGCCAGCGTAAAGAACAGCCGGTTCCGCAGATCTTCGATCCGGAAGAGGTTCGTAAATGCTTGCCAAAAACGATTCATAGCAATTCCCCGGTGCGAGCAAAGAAAACCGTCCTCCCGAGCGTAATGAGGGATCCCGCTTCGATCCAAGAGAGATTCCTCACTTCGCGGACTCCGTTCGGAACGAGTTTCCTATGGTTCAGCATCCTTATTACGCTACCTTTACCACCTCAAACGTGCCCCCGGCCTTGGTAATCTTTTCCTTGGCCGAAGCGCTGAACGCATGGGCATGCACGGCGAGCTTATTCTTCAACTCGCCATCACCCAAAACCTTGACCGGACCCGTGGCTTTACGGACAAAACCGTGCGCCCGCAGAAGTTCCGGAGTGACTGTCTCGCCCTCGGGAAACACGTTCAGTTCCTCGAGATTGATCACCGAATACTCCTCGCGGAATGGGTTGTGGAACCCGCGCTTCGGAATGCGGCGATGCAACGGCATCTGTCCGCCTTCAAAACCGCGCCGGCGCGAATACCCGCGACGGGATTTCTGTCCCTTGTTTCCGGAGCCGGAGGTCTTGCCCAGCTTCGAGCCGATACCGCGGCCCACGCGCACTTTCTTCTTGCGCGAGCCCTTCGCCGGTGACAGCGTCGAGAGCGAAATTGTGTTGTGTTCTTTCTTCTTTTCTGCCATCACTTACTCCACTACTTCCACGAGATGCCGCACCTTGTGAATCATGCCGCGCGTCTCTGGAGAATCCTGCCGCTCCACCACCTGATGCAGTCTGCGCAGGCCCAACCCACGAATGGTCGAACGCATATCGTCGGTGCAACTGATTGCGCTCACCACCCACTTGATCTTTACCGTGCCGCCGCTCTTGGCGGCTTTCTTCTCTGCTGCTGCCATGATTTACTCCCCTGCCGCCTTTTCCACCGGCTGCTCTTGCTTCGGCGCCTTCGGCGGTCTGCCGGTCATTTCTTCCACGGTCTTAGAGCGCGTCTCCGCCACCTGCGCGGCGTCCTTCAAACCCAGCAGCGCCGCGAACGTGGCTTTAATCACGTTGTGCGGATTCGAGGTGCCCAGGGACTTCGTCAACACATTCTGAATTCCCGCCACCTGCATAACCTTGCGCACTGGACCGCCCGCAATCACGCCGGTGCCTTCCGGCGCTGGCTTCAGCAACACCTGCGCGGAACCGTACCAACCGGTCACCTGATGCGGAATAGTGGACCCCTTCAAGTTCAGCTTGATCAAATTCTTTTTCGCCTGCTCGATGCCCTTCTTAATGGCCATGGGCACTTCGCGAGCCTTGCCCATGCCGAACCCCGCGTGCCCGCGACTGTCGCCGACCACCACCAGCGCCGAGAAGCTGAGGTTCTTGCCGCCCTTCACCACTTTGGTGACGCGGTTAATCGCAATGACGTCATCCTTCAAGTCCGAAGGGTTCACATCCAGGAGCCGCCGCACTGCCAGACTGTCACGCAAAATTTGCTTCGACATAAGTTAGAACTGTAACCCCGCTTCCCGCGCCGCATCCGCGAGCGCCTTGACGCGGCCGTGATACTTGTATCCGCCGCGGTCGAACACGACCTTGACCACACCAGCTCCCTTGGCGCGTTCGGCAATGAATTTGCCGACTGCCTTGGCGGAAGCGATGTTGCCGCCGCCCTTCAAGTTCTTCTTCGATTCCTTGTCGACCGAACTGGCGGAGACCAGGGTACGGCCGCTGCGGTCGTCGATGATCTGCGCGTAAATGTGTCCCAGCGAACGGTACACACACAGGCGCGGCCGCTCTGGCGTGCCGGTCACGCGAGTGCGCACACGCGAGTGAATCCGCCGCCGTTGCTCATCCTTCGATAACTTCCGAACTGGTACCGATGCCACTGTCGTTTCTCCTTCAAAACTCTTTCTAGCCTTTGGCCGTTAGCCGACATTTATTAGCCTGGCTTTGCTCGCCTTTGGCTCTTGGCTGATGGCTAAGGGCGGTCGGCTGCTCTTTACGCCGCGCCAGCCTTCGCTCCGGCCTTGCCTGCCTTCTTCTTCAAGCGCTCGCCAGTGATGCGAATGCCTTTCTGCTTGTACGGGTCGGGCGGACGCAACGAGCGAATATCCGCGGCCACTTGGCCTACCTGCGCTTTGTCCGCGCCACTGACCACGATGTGCGTCTGCTTGTCCACAGCGATCTGAATGCCCTCGGGAATCGGAAAGTCGATCGGGTGAGACTTGCCGAGCGCGAACGCTACCGCTTTGCCTTTCACTTCCGCGCGGTAGCCGACGCCGACGATGTCGAGGTCCTTCTTGAATCCTTGCGTGACGCCAAAAACGGCATTGGCGAGCAGCGCGCGCGCCAAACCATGCAAAGCACGGTGTTCTTCGTTATCGCGCAGCACGGTCAACACACCGTCCTTCTGCTCCAGACGAATCTGCTGCGGCACCAGCACCTGAAGTTTTCCCTTCGGGCCCTGCACTTCCACCTTGCCACCGGCGGTGTTGATCTTCACGCCCGCGGGCACTGCAATCGGTTTGCGACCAATACGTGACATCTGTCTAGTCCTTCTCTCAATCTCTATTGCGTTGTCATCCTGAGACCATCCGATGAGGATGGGCGAAGGATCTCAACGTCAACTCTTTGCTACGAACTCACCGTTGCGATCCTTCGTCGCAAAAGACGCTCCTCGGAATGACAACGAACTGCAAAAGCTGCCGGTCTAAAGACCGACCACTCCAAAACCCTTACCACACCTCGCAAAGAAGCTCGCCGCCCACATTCGCTTTGCGCGCGGCCCGGCCGGTCATCAAGCCCTTCGGCGTGGTTAAAATGCTGATGCCTAGTCCGCCGACCACCGGTTTGATTTCCGTGGCGCCGCGATAATTCCGCTGGCCCGGGCGCGAAATGCGCTTCATCCCGCTGATCACGCTGCGGCGATCTGGCGTGTACTTCAGGAAGATGCGCAGAGTCTTGCGGGTCTTGTTCTCATCCACCATCTTGTAGGTCGAGATGTAACCCTCTTCCTTCAGAATGCGCGCGATCTCCGTCTTCAGCTTGGAAACCGGCACGTCCACGCGCTGGTGCTTGGCCGCGACGGCGTTGCGCACGCGAGTCAAAAAATCGGCAATGGGATCGGTCTGCATAGTGTTCCTATTTCGCTCCTACCAACTGGATTTCACGACGCCGGGGATTTCCCCTTTGAGCGCCATACCGCGGAAACAGATGCGGCACATTTCAAACTTGCGGATATAGCCACGCGCGCGGCCACAAACGCGGCAACGATTGCGCACGCGAACCTTGAATTTCGGCTTCTTAAGAGTCTTGGCGATCTTTGCGGTGCGTGCCATTTATTGTGCTGCTCCTTTTTCGCGCAACGGAACGCCGAGGCCCTTCAGCAATTCGCGGCCCTCTTCGTCGTTGCGTGCCGACGTGGTCAGCGTGATGTTCATGCCCTTAATCTTGTCCACGCGCGTGTAATCAATTTCTGGAAACACCAACTGATCCTTCAAACCCAGCGTGTAGTTGCCGCGGCCATCAAAGGCGTTCGAGGGCAATCCGCGGAAGTCGCGCACACGGGGCAGAACGACATTGCATAGTCGGTCCAGGAATTCGTACATCTTTTCCCCGCGCAACGTCACCGCGCAGCCAATTGGCATGCCCTTGCGAATCTTGAAATTCGCGATGGACTTCTTGGCCCGCGTAATCATTGCCTTCTGCCCGGTGATCTGGCCGAGTTCCACAGCGGCCGTGTCCAGCAACTTGGCATTCTGGCTGGCTTCGCCCAGCCCGATGTTGACGGTAATCTTCTTCAACTTGGGCACGGCCATGTGGTTCTTCCAGTTGAAGCGCTTCATCAGCGCCGGGACCGTCTGCTTCGTATACGATTCGTGCAATCGACTCTTCATGCCTGTCCTGTTCCTGCGTTGTCATCCTGAGCCCGTTAGGGCCAAGGACCTCAACATTAAATTCTTGTTCGTACCTTGTGCACAACTCCGCCGGTCTAAAGACCGGCCACTACAAAACGTAAGAACAACTCCGAAACGTCAAACTTACAACTGACCACCCTCTCCCTACTTGTCGAGGGTGGTGCCGCAGCGCTTGCAGACCCGCACTTTACTGCCGTCGGGCAACACATTGTGGCCGATGCGCGCATGCTTTCCGCAATTGCTGCACACGATCAAGACATTCGAAACGTTGATAGGCGCTTCGCGTTCCACAATGCCGCCCTTGATGTTCTTCGAGGGATTCGGCCGAGTGTGGCGCTTGATCAAATGGGCGTGTTCCACGATAACGGTGTTCTTCCGGGGATTCACGCTCAGCACCCGGCCGGTTTTCCCGGCGGACTTGCCGCCCATCACCCGAACGGTATCGCCTTTGCGGATGCTAATGGTGTAGCGCTTCAGTTCTTTTTGTGGCATGACCTACCAAACCTCCGGAGCCAGCGAAACAATCTTGGTGAATTTTTTCTCGCGCAACTCTCGAGCCACCGGCCCGAACACGCGCGTGCCTACGGGCTCGCCGGTATCGTTAATGAGCACCGCGGCGTTATCGTCGAAACGAATGTACGTGCCATCCTTGCGCCGCGATTCCTTGCGCATCCTTACGATCACGCACTTCACCACTTTTCCTTCTTTCACCTGGCTTTCCGGCGTGGCTTCCTTCACCGAAGCGGTGACAATGTCTCCCAGTCCGGCCTGCAATCCCGCATCGCCGCCTACCGGCAGGATGCACATGAGCTTGCGCGCTCCGGAATTGTCGGCCACCGTCAGCCAGGTTCGCATCTGAATCATAATTCGCTCCCTGTTCCTTACTTGGCCGACGCTTTAGGCGTCAGCACTTGCTTCAAGCGCCAGCGCTTCAGTCGCGAAAGCGGCCGCGCGGACACGATGCAAACAGTGTCGCCCTGCTTGGCCTCGCGCTTTTCGTCGTGCGCATAGAATTTCTTCGAAATGCGAACCACCCGGCGGTACTTGGGATGCTGTACCAACCGCTGCACTTCGACCACAATGGTCTTTTCCATCTTGGCGCTGGTGACCTTGCCGATGAGCTCGTGCCGCTCACCGCGTTCGGCCTGCTTCGGCGCCGCCTGCGTTTCCGTTGCCATTACGCTTTACCTGCCTTCACCGGCTTGGCGCCGGCTGTCAATTCCTGTGCGCGAATCAAGGTTTTCACCCGCGCGAGATCCTTCTTGGCTTCACGGAGGCGCTTCAACGCTTCCGCCTGTCCGGTGGTCAACTGAAAACGCAGCCGGAAAATCTGCTCGACCAGATCCTTTTCGCGCGCCGAAAGTTCGGTGGTGCCTTCTTCGCGAATCTTTTCAATACGCCGGGCCATGGCTAGAGTCCTCCCGTGCGGCTGACAAATTTCGTCGGAATCGGCAGCTTGTGCGCCGCAAGTCCCAGCGCTTCGCGTGCCGTCGCTTCGTCCACGCCGGCCATTTCAAACATGATGCGTCCTGGCTTTACCACCGCCACCCACTTTTCCGGAGCGCCTTTGCCCTTGCCCATGCGGGTTTCCGCGGGCTTCTTGGTGTACGGCTTGTCCGGAAAAATGCGGATCCACAGTTTGCCCCCGCGCTTGATGAACCGCGTTATGGCCACGCGCGACGCCTCAATCTGCCGGTCGGTGATCCACGCCACTTCCATCGCTTTCAATCCGTACTCCCCGAACGACAAACTTCCTCCGCGCCAGGCCTTGCCTTTGCGGCGGCCGCGCTGCTGCTTCCTGTACTTCACCTTCTTCGGCATCAACATCGTCGTCTTCTCGCTTCTTCCCGTTTCAAGTTCTAAGTCTTAAGTTCATAGTGAATCACTTGGTCACTGCGAACCTCACGACTCAAAACTCTTATTCCTAAACTTCTGACTTAAAAACTTCTTACTTAAAACTTCCTGCGTAAGACCCTTCAGGCCACCGCGGCGGCGGGCTTACCTTCCTCGAGCTTCACGCGGCGAGGAATGTTTTCGCCCTGATAAATCCAGCACTTCACGCCAATCACGCCGTAGGTGGTTTGCGCTTCCGCGGTACCGTAATCGATGTCCGCGCGCAGCGTCTGCAAAGGCAAACGCCCCTGCAAATACCACTCTTTTCGCGCGATTTCCGCGCCATTCAAACGCCCGGCCACGCGCACCTTAATGCCCTTGCAGCCGAAGCGCAGCGCGGAATCCACCGCTTTGCGCATCGCGCGGCGGAACGCCACGCGCTTTTCCAGTTGCAGCGCAATCGACTCCGCCACCAGCGTGGCGTCCAGCTCCGGACGGTGCACTTCCTGAATGTCGATGTGCACTTCGCGCTTGGTGCGCTTCGAAACTTCTTGCTTCAGCTTATCGATTTCCGCGCCCTTGCGTCCGATGATAATGCCAGGACGCGCGGTGGCGATGCGAACGACCAGTTTGTTCGCGGCACGCTCGATGTCGATGGAGCTGACGCCCGCGCTCTTCAGGCGCTCTTTCAGTTCGCGACGGAGCTTCACGTCTTCGTGGAGCAAATCCGCATACTCGCGGTCCGCATACCAGCGCGATTTCCAGGGCTTGTTGTAGCCCAGGCGAAATCCGTACGGGTGTGTTTTTTGTCCCATGTCCTATCCTTGGTAGCGGCCCTCACCGGGCCGACTACTTCTTCCCCTTCTTTCCTGGAGCCTGTTTCCCGGTCAAAGCCTTGCGTACGCGACGAGCGGTGCCACGAACGCCCTTCTGGGCTTCTGCTTCGGCGATATTAGCGGCAACGCGTTCGGCAGCGGCCACATGGTGCTCGGCTACGCTCACCCAGATGTGCGCGGTGCGCTTCTGGTAGCGGAACGCACGGCCCATCGGTGCGGGGCGCAAGCGTTTCCAGCGCGCGCCTTCGTTCACGAAACACTTGTTCACGAAGAGCTGATCCACATCCAGCGGCGACCCGGAGTCCTCGGCCTTTTTCTCGGCGTTGGCGATAGCGCTGCGCAGCACTTTTTCAATGTGCTTGGCCGCACGCTTCGGCGTGAACCGCAGGGATTGCAACGCGTCCTGCGCCTTGCGCCCGCGGATCAAATCGATCACCAGGCGCGCCTTCTGCGGAGACATGCGCACATGCTTCGCAATCGCGTGGGCTTCAATCGAACTTGGTTGTGTCTGTACGTCTGCCATTTCTTATGCCTTCGGCGCGGGCGCCCCTGCTGCTGGCGCGGCACCGCCTCCTGCGGGAGCTGCTCCGGCAGCCTTCTCAAGAGCGGCCTTCACGGCGTGGCCCTTGAACGAACGCGTCGGCGCAAACTCGCCCAACTTGTGCCCGACCATCTGCTCAGTCACATAGACCGGAATGAATTTCTTCCCGTTGTGTACCGCGATGGTGTGACCGATCATATCCGGCACAATCGTCGACCGCCGCGACCACGTCTTCACAACTTTCTTCTCGTTGCGCGTATTCAGTGCTTCCACCTTTACGCGCAGGTGGCCATCCACGAACGGCCCCTTCTTGAGTGAGCGTGCCATTGCTTCCTTATTCCTCCACGCGACGCAAGCGGCCCCACTGGGCCCGCCGCATCTTCTTAAACCCACGCACCGGACCAGGCACACGGTGCGACTTCGGACAGAACGGGCAAACAAAGCGCGTGCCCAGGGCGTTTGGTATGCGTTCCACGATGACCGCCCAGCCCGGTTTACACAGCTTGTACAGCACCGGTTCAGGTGGCGCGACCACAACTTTGGCCGCTGGTTTGGCGGCGGGTTTCACCGCTCGCTTCACGGGACGCGCGCGGCGTCCGGTGCTGCGTGTTGTTCCTGTCGCTCGCATAGTCATCGCTTCCTCCCCGCCGGTTTGCAAACTTCCAGCCGGATTCTGCGGTTGTGTCTCGTTCCACCCTGGGCGCTCTCGTTCAGGATCGCGCCCCGTCCAAAAACCGTTTACTTCCGCCGCTCTACGATCATGCGATCGGTGCGCTTGTTGTGGCGCGTCTTCTTGCCCAACGTGGGAAACGCCCACGGCGTTTGCGGGTGATTGCCTTTCACGCGGCCTTCACCACCACCGTGCGGGTGATCCACCGGGTTCATGGCCACGCCGCGAACCGTCGGCTTTTTACCGCGCCAACGCGTGCGGCCGGCCTTGCCGTATGTTTCATTCTCGTGATCCAGATTACCCACCTGGCCCACGGTGGCTTTGCAATCCACGGAAAACTTGCGAACTTCGCCTGAAGGCATCTTTACCAGCGCAAAATCGCCTTCCTTGCTAAGGAGTTGCGCAGAAGCTCCAGCGGTGCGAACGGCTTGGCCACCCCGACCAGGATACAGCTCCAGGTTGTGCACCATGGTGCCAGGAGGAATGTGGCGGATCCTCAGGCAATTGCCGGGAAGAATGTCCGCGTTCTCGCCAGTGGAAACCGTGGCACCCACTTCCAAGCCCACGGGATGAAGGATGTAGCGCTTCTCGCCATCGGCGTAGTGCAGAAGCGCGATGTTGGAGCTGCGATTGGGGTCGTACTCAATCGCGGCTACTTTAGCAGAGACGCCGTCCTTGTCGCGGCGAAAGTCGACCACGCGATACTGCTTTTTGTGGCCGCCACCGCGGTGCCAAATGACGATCTCGCCCTGATTGTTGCGGCCGCCCGAGCGCTTCTTCGGCTCGAGCAGGCTTTTTTCGGGTGTCTGCTTCGTGATGTCGCTCTTGTCGAGCACGGTCATGAAGCGTCGCGACGCCGTGTATGGATTAAAACTCTTGAGTCCCATCTCTGCCTCTTACCTTCTAAATCTCCGCCAACTTGGCGGTTCCACTAGCCCAGGTCTGCTTACAAATTCTCCGAATACTCGATCATCTTCTCGCCTTCGGCGAGCTTCACGTACGCCTTCTTCCAATCGCGGCGGTAGCCTTCGTTCTGGCCGCGGCGACGCATTTTGCCGGGAAAGTTCGCGGTGCGCACACCGTCAACTTTCACCTTAAAGATTTGCTGCACCGCTTCCTTGATTTCCGTCTTGGTCGCGGCGGCGGCTACTTCAAACACTACGGTGTGCTGCAATTCCTTCACACCGAGTCCCTTCTCGGTGATGATGGGACGCCGAATAATCTGATAATGCGGGGCTGCCATGGCTTACTCCTTGCCCTTCTTGGCGGCCGGCTTTTTTGCGGCGGCCGGTTTCTTCGCCGCGGATTTTGCGGCTGCCTTGGGCGCTGCTTCCTTCTTTGGCGCAGGCGCCGGAGTGATCGATTCCACGTGCGGGGCTCCCGCTTCGTGGTTCGGGTCCAGAGTGCGAATCAACCGTGCGGCCGCGTCCTTCGAAACCACCACGCGATCGTGGCGCAGCACGTCGTAAGGTTGCAGCACATTCGACGCGGAGAGCTTCACGCCATCCAGATTACGGCTGGCCAGTTCCAGGTTGCGGTTCTCGCCGTAGGCCACCAGCAAGGCGCTGCGATCCGCGCTCAACTTGTCCAACGCCAGGCGCAGCGTTTTCGTCTTGTGCGTGTCCAGCGACCAGGCATCCACCACCGTCAGCTTCTGCTCCGCCAGTTTCGCCGAAAGCGCCGAACGCAGCGCGCCCAATAACATCTTCTTCGGCAAGGCATACACGTATGAGCGCGGCTTTGGTCCGTGCACCGTTCCACCATGGCGCCACAAAGGCGACCGAATGGAGCCGACTCGCGCGCGCCCTGTGCCTTTTTGCCGCCAAAGTTTGCGGCCCGCGCCGCTCACTTCGCTCTTATCCTTGGTCTTGGCCGTGCCGCGACGGATACTGTTCAGATACCACCGCGAAGCCTCGTGCAGCAGATTCTGATTGATCTCTGCGCCAAAGACCGCGTCCGCCAGCTGTACCTGGCCGACCTTGTCGCCGTTTAAATTGACCACGTCTACGACTGGCATATCTTTGCTCTCTCTTGATCTTCTTTACTTTCACCCCAGCCTTTGGCTGTTCGCCAACAGCCATTTGCTTTACTTCTTTAGCTGTCGACGACCGACCAATGACTGTCGGCTGCCCTACTTGGACTTCTTCGCAGCTTTCTTGGCCTTGTGGATGAAAATGTACGTTCCACTCGGCCCGGGCACCGAACCGCGAACCAACAACAGGTTCTCGTCCGTGTCCACCTTGATCACTTTCAAATTCTTCGCGGTGACGCGCTCGTTGCCCATGTGTCCGGGAAAATGCTGGTTCTTCCACACGCGCGACGGGAAGGAACTGCCGCCGATGCCGCCGGGCGCGCGATGGAACATGGAACCGTGCGTCGCGTCGCCGCCCGCATAGTGCCAGCGCTTCACGCCGCCCGCGAAACCGCGGCCCTTGCTCACGCCGGAAACATCTACCAATTCGCCCGCCTTGAAGTTCTCCACCAGCACGCGATCGCCAACCTTGGTCTCGTCTTTCGATTCCGGCAAGCGTACTTCGCGAAGCACTTTCACCGGCGCGACATTGGCCTTCTTGAAGTGCCCGGTCAGCGCCTTGTTGATGCGCTGCGGCTTCACGAATTCCACCAGCCCGAGCTGCGCTGCGTCGTAGCCGTCCTTTTCCTTCGTGCGGCGCTGCACTACAACGCAAGGGCCCGCCTGCAGCACGGTCACGCCAATCAGGTTCCCGTCTTCCGCGAACACCTGCGTCATGCCCAGCTTGATTCCAATAATTCCGTCCACTGACATTTTCTCGTCTCTCTCTTTTAGCAGCGTGCCACTTGGGTATTGGCTGCATTTTCGTGCCGTACAGAATTACGTCTACCGTGTCCTGAGAGATCCTTCGTCGCCAAAGACGCTCCTCAGGATGACAATTCTCACCGCATCGTCATTTCGCGGCGTGCCCGAAGGCCTTGATTTCCACATCCACGCCCGGGGGAAGATCAAGCTTCATCAGCGCGTCTACCGTGTCTGGCGTGGGTTCCAGAATGTCGATCAACCGCTTGTGCGTGCGCATTTCGAACTGCTCGCGTGACTTCTTGTCGACGTGCGGCGAACGCAGCACCGTCCAGCGGTTAATCGTTGTGGGAAGAGGAATCGGCCCGGCAACATCCGCGCCGGTACGCTTTGCGGTTTCCACAATTTCCCGAGTGGACTGGTCGAGAATCCGGTGATCGTAAGCCTTGAGGCGAATGCGAATTTTGTCTCCTTGTCTCATGGCGTTACTCGATGATCTCCGTGACCGCGCCGGCGCCTACAGTGTGGCCGCCTTCGCGAATGGCGAAGCGCAAGCTCTTTTCCAGCGCCACGGGGGTAATCAGCGTGACTTCGCAGCTCACGTTGTCACCCGGCATCACCATTTCCACGCCGGCCGGCAACTTCATGTCGCCGGTCACGTCCGTGGTGCGGAAGTAAAACTGCGGACGGTAGCCGCTGAAGAACGGTGTGTGACGACCGCCTTCTTCCTTGGTGAGCACATATGCTTCGGCCTTGAACTTGGTGTGCGGCGTGATCGAGCCCGGCTTGCAAACCACCTGGCCACGCTCCACGTCGTCTTTTTCCGTGCCGCGCAGCAGCAACCCGACGTTGTCGCCGGCGATGCCTTCATCCAGCAACTTTTTGAACATCTCGACGCCGGTAACCACTTTCTTCTGAGTCGGCCGGAAACCTACGATTTCTACTTCTTCGCCGACCTTCACTTTGCCGCGCTCCACACGGCCGGTAACCACCGTGCCGCGGCCAGAAATCGAGAAAATATCTTCGATGGGCATGGCGAAGGGCTTGTCGACGTCGCGCACCGGCAGGGGCACATTGGCATCCACCGCGGCCATCAGCTCATCGATCTTCGCTTCCCACTTGGCGTCGCCATTCAGCGCCTGCAACGCGGAACCGCGAATCACGGGCACGCTGTCGCCAGGGAATTGGTAGCTCTTCAGCAGTTCGCGGACTTCCAGTTCGACGAGTTCGAGCAGCTCGGGATCCTCGACCATGTCGCACTTGTTCAGGAACACCACGATGTAAGGCACGCCGACCTGGCGAGCGAGAAGAATGTGCTCGCGGGTTTGCGGCATGGGGCCGTCCGTGGCGGCCACCACAAGAATCGCGCCATCCATCTGCGCCGCACCGGTAATCATGTTCTTGATGTAGTCGGCGTGACCGGGGCAATCCATGTGCGCGTAGTGGCGATTGGCGGTTTCATACTCCACGTGCGAAACCGCGATGGTGATACCGCGCTCGCGCTCTTCCGGTGCGTTGTCAATCGAATCAAACGCGCGGAAAGCGACCTTGGGGTTGTGCTTGGACAACACCTTGGTGATCGCCGCGGTCAACGTGGTTTTGCCGTGATCGATGTGACCAATGGTCCCAATGTTCACGTGCGGCTTTGTACGCTCGAATTTTTCCTTAGCCATTGCTTCCTCTGCTCCTCAAATCGGTAATCGTGTAAAACCCCAAACTTTTTTACTTCTCGCCGCGAAACTTCTTGATGACTTCTTCCGCAAGCGCCGCGGGCAATTCCGCGTAATGCGAAAAATGCATGGTGAACGTGGCGCGGCCTTGTGTGCGGCTGCGCAAATCCGTGGCGTAGCCGAACATCTGCGCCAGGGGAACTTCCACGCGAATCACATTGCTGCCCGCGCGATTTTCCGTGCCCTGAATCGCCGAACGCCGCGAATTCAAGTCGCCAAACACCTGCGCCATATATTCTTCCGGAACCACCACTTCCACTTTCATGATCGGTTCCAGCAGCACGGCCTTAGCCCTGGCACAGGCTTCCTTGAAGGCCATGGAGCCCGCTATTTTAAAGGCCATTTCGTTGCTATCGACGTCGTGATAGCTGCCGTCGATCAGCACCACCGCGACATCCACCATGGTGAAGCCCGCGAGTACGCCGTTGTCCAGCGCTTCGCGAATGCCTGCCTCGATGGGAGGAATGAATTCGCGCGGAATCGAGCCGCCAACGATTTTGTCGATGAACAGGAAACGGTGTTCCTTGTCGAATTTCCACTTGCCGGGCGTCCCACCGGTGACGGACTTGGCCAGCGCATCTAGATCATCGGTGGAAAGTTCCTTCATGTTTTCATGGTCGGAACTCGGCAATGGATGCAATTCGATTTTGCAGTGGCCGTATTGCCCCTTACCGCCGGTCTGCTTGATGTACTTGCCCTCGGCGAGCGCCTTCTTGCGAATGGTTTCGCGATAAGCGACTTGCGGGCGACCGACGTTGGCTTGCACATTGTATTCGCGCAGCATGCGGTCAACGATGATTTCCAGGTGCAATTCACCCATGCCGGAGATCAACGTCTGTCCGGTATCGGGCTCGGTGGAAACGCGGAAGGTGGGATCCTCCTGCGCCAGCCGCTGCAGAGCCACACCCAACTTGTCCTGGTCGGCCTTGGTCTTCGGTTCAATCGCTACGGAAATAACCGGCGTGGGGAATTCAATGGATTCCAGAATGATGGGCTTGTTTTCATCGCAAAGCGTGTCGCCGGTGTTCACGTTCTTCAATCCGACGCAGGCACAAATGTCGCCCGCGCAGACTTCCTCGATTTCTTCGCGCTTGTTGGCGTGCATCTGCAACAAACGGGAGATGCGCTCGCGAGAACCTTTGGCGGAGTTCAACACGTAGCTTCCGGATTTCAGGACGCCGGAATAAACGCGGATGTAGGTGACATGGCCGACGAACGGGTCGGACATGATCTTGAACGCCAGCGCGGCAAAAGGCTGATCGTCAGCAGCACGGCGCAGAATCGGCTCGTCATCTTCCGGATTAATTCCTTCCACCGGAGGAACGTCAATCGGAGAAGGCAGGTAATCCACCACGGCGTCGAGCAACGGCTGAATGCCCTTGTTCTTGAACGCGGAGCCCGCGAGGACCGGAACGATCTTCAGGGCCAATGTGGATTTGCGGAGGGATTTCCGCATTTCCTCAACGGTCAATGAACCTTCCGTCAAGTACTTATCGAGAACGGCGTCGTCGTATTCGGCAATGTATTCCACGGTCTTGTTGCGGTGCTCGTCGTAGAACGCCTTGTCGATCGCGGAACCCTTTAGCGCCGCCGCTACGTCCGGACGGCTAGCCACGAAAGCGGGGTCCCACAGCTTGGAAACTTCGAAAACTTCATACTTGGCGCCGAGGGTCTCCTCGAGCCAGACAATCACTTTCTCTTCGATGAAGTCGATGATGCCGATGAAATTGTCTTCGCGGCCGAGAGGAAACTGCAGCGGTACAGGATGCGCGCCGAGCCGCTGGCGAATCGTGCGAATTACGTGATCGAAATCCGCTCCCATGCGATCCATCTTGTTCACGAAGCAAATGCGCGGCACGCGATACTTGTCCGCCTGCCGCCATACGGTTTCCGATTGCGGCTGCACACCGGCCACGGAGTCGAATACGCAAACAGCGCCGTCGAGAACGCGCAGGGAGCGCTCCACTTCCACGGTGAAGTCCACGTGGCCCGGCGTGTCGATGATGTTGACGCGATATTTCTTGTCGAAGCGGGTCCAACTGGCGGTAGTCGCGGCGCTGGTGATGGTAATACCGCGCTCGCGTTCCTGCTCCATCCAGTCCATGGTGGCGGTGCCTTCGTCCACCGAACCGATCTTGTAAGTCACACCCGTGTAATACAGGATGCGTTCCGTCGACGTGGTCTTTCCGGCGTCGATGTGCGCCATGATCCCGATATTGCGAGTATCTTCGAGCTTGAATACGCGACTCATTGGTCCTTGAACAGCCCTTTTCTCCCCTGCACGCGTTGCAACCGCTTCACTCACAACAACTCCAATCTCTTACCAACGATAGTGCGCGAAAGCCTTGTTGGCTTCAGCCATGCGGTGCACATCTTCTTTCTTCTTGATGGCGCCGCCGCGCGAATTAGCCGCGTCGATCAGCTCATCAGCGAGCTTGTCGACCATGGTCTTTCCCGCTCGTTCCCGCGAATACTGCAACAGCCAGCGAATCGCCAGCGACTGCCGGCGGAAGGGATTCACTTCCACGGGCACCTGGTAGTTGGCGCCGCCCACGCGCCGGGTCTTCACTTCGACCAGTGGCTTCAGGTTCTCGATGGCCTTCTTGAAGACCTTCAACGCATCGTCGTTGGTCTTCTTGGCCACCTGATCCATCGCGCCGTAAAACACGCGCTGCGCGGTGCTCTTCTTGCCTTCCCACATCATCGAGCAGATAAACTTCTCGACGATCGCTTCACCATAAACCGGGTCGGTCGCTTGCGTACGCCGGCTGACTAGTCCTTTACGAGGCATTGCTTCTCCTAAAACCAGTTCTAAGTTCTAAGTTTTCAGCTCTAAGCCGACTGCTTTGCGTTACTTAAGACTTAGAACTTATTACTACCAACTCTCTTACACTCGAGGTTCGCGAGATCCGCATCGCATCGTTACTTGGCCGCCGCGCCGGCCTTAGGCCGCTTGGCGCCATACTTCGAACGTCCCTGTTTGCGGTTTTCCACGCCCGCGGCGTCCAGCGTGCCGCGCACGATGTGGTAGCGGACACCAGGCAGATCCTTCACGCGGCCGCCACGCACGAGCACGATGGAGTGCTCCTGCAAATTGTGCCCGATTCCAGGAATATACGTTGTCACTTCCACAGCATTGGTCAAACGCACACGCGCGACTTTGCGCAGGGCGGAATTCGGTTTCTTGGGGGTCTGCGTGTACACACGAATGCACACACCGCGCTTTTCGGGGCAGCCCATCAACGCAGGCGATTTGGTCTTGGAGGTAACCCCTTCTCTTCCCATCCGTACAAGTTGCGAAAACGTCGGCACAGTCGTTCCTCGTTTCTGAAAGCTCTTAGTCTTAAGTTCTAAGCCATAAGTAAACTTGCTTGGCAAGCGCTACTTACTACTTAAGACTTACCACTAAAAACTCACTCCAGCCGCGCGCGCGCAGACACCTTTGCGAAACTCTCGCACAGCGCGCAGACGAAAGCGCGAGAGCACACACACTAACGCTGAAAGGTACTGCGAATCCGGAGAGAACCAGCAAGAGACTCCGCACACAATCCAAGAGACAGAATCACGCTCTCGGTGTCGAATCGGAGAGGCTTACTCGGCTTTTCGGGGCTGGCGCCCCATTCCGGCCGCTCTTCCGTCCCATTCCATCGATCTTCGTTCTGGGACTGAAGAATTTCCTTCCAACCAGCCTACCCCCACGAAGCGGAAGGCCGTACTACTCGGGGAAATACCCCTGACAAAACACAAAGTATAAAGAAGTTAGGGGATCCTGTCAAACCTCTTTCGAAACACGGCAGTGGAAAAAAGTGTGGAAAACTGAAGAATGGCCCACCGGCTGCTCACAGAAGCGGGCCGCCGCGCAAGGCGGTCCCTGTAAGTTATGTTATTACAATTAGTTGGAGGTCGACGCATTGTCCAAACCCAGATTGCCGAAAGGCCACAAATTAAACGACTTCAACATGTCATAGTCCCCTTTTTGCCTCAACATCTTGGCCGTTTGCTCTGGCGTCCACGGCGCGGCGAACCGCTCCGGGCGGTCCGCGAGCCAAAACGCCGCAAGCGCCATGATCGTTGCGTCCTGCGTCAGCACGTCCGGCTTCACTTCCTCGAGCGAGTCGGCCGCGGAGTGGTGGGTGTATTTATAATCCGGCGAATCCTGTTCAAGATTAATTCCCGGCAAACCGGCGAGGATGAACGGACCTGTGTCGGTGCCAAATTCGCGCTTATCGTTCACAGCAATTTCGCGAATGTTGGCCAGTGATGCCGCGAACGCTTTCATGGAATCGATCAAATCGTTGCGGCCGCCGAGTTGAAATTCTTTGACCGGGCCCTGGCCATCATCGAGGACCACGCAGCCCAAATGATTTTTCATTTCCGCGGCGTGTTCCTTCACATAAGCAAGCGAACCTAGCAGTCCTTGTTCCTCGCCGGTGAAAAGAACAAACCGAATCGTGCGACGCGGGCGCTGGCCGCTCTTCACAATCGCATCCGCGGCTGCCAGCACCGCGGTGGTGCCGGTGCCGTTGTCGGTTGTGCCTTCACTTAAGTCCCACGAGTCGAGGTGTGCGCCCACGACCACAATCTGCTCGGGATGCTCGCTGCCAACAAGATCGCCAACGACATTCGCGGATTCCACCGGAGCGCCCGTGAAGGTGTTTTGCACGTTCATGCGCAGGCGGACGGATTTTCCTGACGCGAGGAAGCGTTCGAGCTGACTCTCGTCCTCGTTGGCCATGTCTACCACGGGAATCGCAAAATCCTGCGCGAAACCGAGAATTCCCGTGTGCGTCAGGTGCATGCCTTCGGCTTTGAAACCGCCTTGGCCGCCAATCACCGCCACCGCGCCAGCCTTGTTCAGCTCTTTGAGGAAATCACCATATTGCGCAAAGAGCATCCAGAAGTTTTTCTTCGGCACGCCTTCGGTGGTCATCATCACGATTTTTCCGCGGAAGCGCGCCATGTTGGTCATCTCCGTGTCCATGTCGAAAAGGTTTGCCGTCACCAGTTCGGCGTCCACTCCGCCGCTGGGCGTAGAGCCGGTCCAACCCATCGCATCGACCGTCAGCGCGCGACGCAGTGGCGTGAGCAATTCCGCAGTCGCGGTGCCGCGGGTCCATCCCTTCCACATGGACCATTTCTCCGCATGAACATTGGCTAAACCGATGCTGTTCATCTTGGCCAGGCCCCAGTTGATCGCTTTCTGGCCAGCGATCGAGCCCGTCACACGGCCGCCCACGTCGTCGCTAAGTTCCGTGAGATACGCGAACGCATGGGAGTTGTAAATACCCTGACCGGCGATGCTCGTCAGCGCGGGTTTGGTGCCGTCCTCATCGGGCCCCTTCGGACTGACCGCATCGTTGGCAGAAGCCGCGCGCACCGCCATCACCACCGCAAACAGAATCCCCAGCAAACGCTTGTTCATCCCAACTCCTCCAGCAATCTCGCAGGAAAGCAAACTTCTAACTTAGCACGGTTAGACGTGGCGAACGGGAGAGCCGTCCGCTCGTGTGGACATGTGGCGCGGGGTGCTGCGCCCATACGCTATAGAGTGGCTAGTGAGGAACGCAGTTGGAGGAGATGACTTTACCGCTTGCGGCGACGACCCTACACTTGCAACGTGACAATTCTGAAACGGGTTACGTGCCTTTGCGCCATTTTGATGTGTTGGACGGGCTGCTCGCTGGCGACGCGAGCGCAAGAACCCGCGGGAAAAACCGCGTTGGAACCCAAGGAGAAGACGGCGGAGCAAAGAGAGAAGGCAGAAGAAAAGCCACAGCTTCCCTTTGTGGTTCAGCTCCTGGAGACACAGGTGCACTTCGAGGCCAACGGCGATTCCCGGAAAGAGGTGCACACCATCGTCAAGATCCTCAACATCTTGGGCGCACAACAGTTCGCGCGTATTTCCTTCGATTACAACCGGTCGTTTCAGCGGATCGAAATTCCTCTGGTGCGTGTAAAACATGTGAATGGGGGAACGTCGGAAGTGCTGCCTAGCGCGGTGACCGACGCGCCGAATCCCGCAGTAGAGCATTTTCCCGTGTACCAAGAGGTACGCGTCAAGGCTGTGCGCATCTTAGGATTGCAGGAAGGCGATACCGTGGAGTATCGCGTGATCACAACCACCACCAAGCATCCACTGGCACCGGATTTCTGGCTGGAGCACAGTTTCGACCGCTCCGGGCAAGTGTTGGAGGAAAATTACCAACTGGATTTACCGGTGGCGCGAAAAGTGGAGCTACGCACCAACCCAGCAACTCCGGTTGACACCACGGAACATACCGGGACAGGAGACAGCGCCTTCACGATCTATCGGTGGCGCAGAACGTCTTCGTCCTCCGCGGCCCAGGGCGCTTCGGACTCGCCAGCGCTTCCGGATGTGGGCGTGTCGACGTTCAACGGGGATCGACTGTCGGCCCGTCTGGCGGAATCGCTCTTGCCAGGCGCCCAACCGCTTCAGGAAACAAAAACGCACGAAGCCGCAATAAAAGAAATGGCGCGGAGGCCGGAAGTCGCTGACGCCGTGCGCGAAAAAACTCTCACACTGACCCAACAATCGAAGAGCGATATGGATCGTCTGAAAGCGATTTATCAATTCGTGGCCACGCAGATCAACACCGTGGATTTGCCATTGGGTTCGACTGGTTTTCGGGTGCGACCGGCTGTGGACATCTTGAACTCCGGTTACGCCATCGGCGAAGACAAGTACGTGCTGCTTGCGGCCATGGCCGCAAGCACCGGTCTTCGCGCAGACGCGGTGTTGACTGGTTTTTGCGACAAGGAAACGCTGGCTGTGCCCACTGCGTTCAAGCACCTGGTGGCCCTCGGTGCCACGAAAGACCATAGGTATTGGCTGGACCCCGCGATTGAGGTTGCACCGTTTGGAATGATTGCGCCTTCGGATGCGAAATGTGCGCTCGAACTGCGACGCGACGCTGCAACCTTGAATGCCGCGGGGCAAGCGTGGATCAACACGCCTACGGCACCGCCGTTTGCAGCGTTCCAGAAAGTCACTGTGGACGCGACCATCTCGGACGCCGGTCAATTAGCCGCAAAAGTGAAATACGTTCTGCGCGGCGAAAACGAACTGCTGCTGCGCGTAGCGTTTCATCAAGCGCCAAAGGAGAAGTGGAAAGAGGTAGCGACGCTGCTGGCAATTTCCGACGGCTTTCGCGGCCAAGTAACGAATGCGCAGGCGTCGGATCCGTTGTCGACGGACGACCCGTTCACGGTCGAGTACCAACTGACGCAGCTGAAATTTGTGGACTGGTCAAAAAGACCGATTCGCATTCCCGCACTGCTACCGCAGATTGGCTTGCCAGACCTGCCGGCTCCACAAGCGAACGGCAAAATGGCGCCGAAAATTGAGTTGGGCACACCGCTCAATGTGCAAACGTCGATGACTTTGACGCTACCCGAGGGGACCACGGTGCAAACTCCGGCAGGCACATCGGTGGCGCGAGACTATGCCATGTACACTTCAAAGTATTCGAGCACGGCGAATACCGCGATGGCCTCGCGCCAAATTGATTTTCTGAAACAAGACGTGCCCGGCGATCGGGCTACCGAGTACAACTCATTTCTCCATGCGGTGCAAAACGATCAGTCGCAACGATTCATTCTGGTGGCGCCAAGCTCGACAGCCAAACCATAGGGAAAAATCAAAGGGACGCGGGACGGCCCGCCGGACGCATACGCCGAAGTTGTAAAATTACTTCGGTAATCAGTAAAGGGATGGCCCAGCAAGCCCAAGCAAGTGTAATGGCTCTATCTCCCGCGGGTTGAAGGCGAGAAGTCGGGCCATAGTCGTTGAAAAGGCGAAAGGTGACGAAGGCAAAGGTGACCACGTAGGCTCGAATCATCCACTCTTTGTGAATTGTCACGAGCTTTCGGCGGATGGCGAGATAGGCCATTCCGGCGGTAGTCAACCACGCGATTGGCAACCCCAGAAGCCCAAAACCAAAGGCCGCTAATGTGCGTCAACAGCCGGCCGCGCATGACCCAGTAATTAGCCGCGCCGAGATCGGGATCCGTGAAAGCCCTTTCGTTGTAGTTCAGGTAGTAGCGGAAAACGTATTTCCCAACGAACGCAATGGCAACCAGGAGAAGCGCCGCAAAGCCTAGAACTCTTGCAGGAGCGACAAAACTGTGGCGTTTATCTTGAGGGACAACGGGGCCGCCGGTCGCAGCACTGGACATAAATCCTCCATCGTTGCCGCGAATACTATCCTAGCGCCGGCGGTCAACAAAGGATTATCTAATTTCCATCACTTCTTTTTCTTTGGTGGCGCAGAGGTCCTCGACCTTTTTGGTTTCGGCGTGGGAGAGCTTATCGAGTTCTTCAAGGGCGCGCTTCTGCTCGTCCTGACTGATCTTTTTTTCCTTTTCCAACTTGTCGATAGCTTCCTTCACGTCGCGGCGAATATTGCGGATGGCGGTGCGGTGATTTTCGAGCGCCTTATGAATATGCTTGACCAGATCCTTGCGGCGCTCCTCCGTGGGCGAGGGTATGGGAATGCGAACCACTTTGCCGTCCGTGGTGGGATTGAGCCCGAGATCGGACGAGCGGATGGCCTTGTCGATCAGCGGAACGGCGCTGGGGTCCCAGGGAGAAATCACCAGCATGCTGGCATCGGGAATGGTGACGCTGCCCAATTGATTCACGGGCATGGGCGTGCCGTGATAATCCACGCGCACTTGATCGAGGATGGCGGCGTTGGCGCGGCCGGTGCGCACCGAGGCCAACTCCTTGCGAAAATCCTCCACCGCCTTTTCCATGCGGGTTTTTGCGGCGCTTTGTGCTTCCTTGGTATTGCTAATCGTAGTCATGTAAGCGATCCTCAAAATTCCATTTCTAAGGATTAAGGCTTAGGTTTTAAGTTCTAAGTAAACCTTTCTCCTTAATTCCCTTTTAGAGCAAGCAGCCAACTGCCGGACTGCCAAGCACATCCTTCCTCAGGCTATTCGGAGATTGCAAGTTTTGCTAAAACCATAGGGGCAGTGGTCACATGCAAGGTCACTCCACCTGGATGACAGGAAACTTAATACTGAAAACTTAGAACTGCAAACTGCTTTTTCCGCCTAGCTCGGGAGCACCGTTGAGCCCACGCGTTCCCCAAGAACCGCGCGGCGAATGTTGCCGGGCTTGTGCATATTGAAAATCACGATGGGCATGCCATTGTCCATGCACAAGGAAATGGCCGTGGAATCCATGACCTTCAAATTCTGATGCAGAACTTCGCGATAGGTGATTTCCGCGAGGAAGTTGGCGCCGCTGACCGTCTCCGGATCGGCGTCGTAAATGCCTTCCACGCGGGTGGCCTTCAGAATCACGTCGGCCTTGATTTCCATGGCGCGCAGAGCGGCGGCCGTGTCCGTGGAGAAATAAGGATTGCCAGTACCAGCGGCGAAAATGACCACGCGGCCTTTTTCCAGATGGCGCGTGGCGCGGCGACGGATGAACGGTTCGCACACCTGGTGCATCTCAATCGCGCTTTGCACGCGGGTATGCACGCCCACTTTTTCGAGGGCGTCCTGCAGCGCCAGCGCGTTCAGCACCGTGGCCAGCATGCCCATGTAGTCTCCCGTAGCGCGGTCAATCTCAAAATCCTTCTGGCGCGCACCGCGAAAGATATTTCCCCCACCAACCATGATGGCGATTTGCACGCCGAGTTTGTGTACATCACGCAATTCCTTGGCGATGGAATATACAGTTTGGCCATCAATGCCAAAGCCTTGCGGACCCTGCAAGGATTCCCCGGATAGCTTAAGAAGAATGCGGCGATAAGCGGGCTGTTTTTTCGTGGACTTGGTCAACGCTTTCGTTTTCGTCGGCATGTCTCTCCATGGAGCGGCGCGAAACCCTGCAAATTGTAGCAAACAATGCGGGCAAGCGCGCGCGTTGGGGAGCACAGCACGCAAAAACGACCGCCCAGGCGCGAGGATGTTGCGAGGGCACATCGCATGCGGGAAATCTGCCTCGGTCCAATCACCCTCGCGCGAATCGTGCAGGCGACGCAAAACCTGGAACAATGGAACCGGGAAGTGCGTACCTTGTGGTAGGAAGGGTCGCTCCTTAGGGGTGTATATGAACGACTTGGCCGGCAGCCTGCGTTATGCGATGCGACAGTTTCGCCTTTCACCGGTGTTCACGGTAACGGCGATTTTGACGTTAGCGTTGGGAATCGGGGGAACTACCGCAATTTTCTCGCTGATTCATGCGGTGATGCTGCGGTCTTTGCCGGTCACGGATCCCACGACGTTGTACCGGGTAGGGCAAGGCGACGATTGCTGCGTGGAAGGTGGTCCGCAGGATACCTGGGGTATGTTTTCGTATCCCCTATATGAGCGCCTGAAAAAAGAGACGCCGGAATTTGAAGAGTCAACTGCCTTTCAGGCTGGACGTAACCGCATGAGCGTTCGGCGCGAGGGCAAAGACGCCAGTGCGAGGCCGATGGGAACGGAGTACGCAGACGGCCATTATTTTTCGACGCTGGGGGTTGGCGCATTTCACGGACGGGTTTTCACTCCTGAGGATGATAAGCCGGGTGCACCCCCTGTGGCGGTGATCAGCCATCGCGCCTGGCAGGTGACCTATGGCGCCGACCCGGGGCTCGTGAATTCCACACTCGTGGTGGAGGGCCACCCGCTGACCGTCATTGGGATTGCGCCCGCTGGCTTCTATGGCGAGATGCTGGAGAGCGATCCGCCCGACATTTGGATCCCGCTGCAGCAGGAACCCCTAATCAGCGGGGAGGGTAGCCTGTTGCATCAATCAATTTCGGCATGGCTCCGGATGATCGGGCGGTTGCGGCCCGGTGCGTCCACGGAAGGAATGTCTCCGCGGTTGACGGGGATTCTGCGGCAATGGATGCAATACGATTCGGGCTACCCGGCCAACTGGATGCCGGACGTGATTCGAATGCTGCCGAAACAGCAGTTGACGGTGATCCCGGCCGGAGCGGGCGTGGCCGCAATGAAAGAGGCGTATGGGCGGAGCCTGGAAATTTTGCTGTCAGTTTGCGGGATGGTGCTGCTGATCGCCTGCTCCAACGTGGCGAACCTTTTGTTGGCGCGAGGAGTGACGCGGCGCGCACAAACCGCGGTGCGCATGGCGGTGGGGGCAACCCCGATGCAAATTGTCACGCAGGCGCTGATCGAAAGCGTTTTACTGGCGATTGGGGGCGCAGTGGTGGGCTTGCTGGTGGCGATGGCGGCGGCGCGACTGCTGCTGGCGCTGGCGTTTCACAATGCGCATTTCCTGCCGATTGGTGTAACACCTTCGCTCATGGTGCTGGGCTTTGCATTTTTGTTGGCGCTGGCGACCGGACTGATTTTCGGAGCCGCACCGGCATGGCTGGCGACGCGCACGGATCCAGCCGAAGCACTGCATGGCACGGGTCGCGGGAACAGCGATCGTTCGTCGGTGGCACGCAAAGGTTTGCTGGTGGTACAGGCGACGCTGTCGGTGGTGCTGGTGGCTGGAGCGACGATGCTCGGCCGTAGCCTGAACAAGCTGGAGCACCAGAATTTTGGTTACCAGGCGCAAGGGCGTGTAGTGGTGGATCTGAATAGTCCCCGCCCCAGTTACACGGTCCCGCAATTAAACGCGATGTACCGGCAACTGGAAGCCGAATTGATGCGCATTCCCGGAGTCGAAGGGGTAGGGTTGGCTATGTATAACCCGCTGACCAACAACTGGAGCGAACTGATTCTGGTGGCGGGGCATCCTCCGGGCAAGCTGAGCGAAGAATCTGGCGCGTCGTGGGACCGCGTGAGCACAAACTACCTTGAAAACTTTGCGATACCCGTATTGCGGGGACGCGGATTCAGCGCAGCGGATAATGAAACCACCGCACCGGTGGCGGTGGTGAACGAAGCGTTCGTAAAGCGATTCTTCAAAAGCAGCGAAGACCCCATCGGCCAGCACTTTGGATTGGACCTTCCGGAGAATGCCGAGATGTTTCGCATTGTTGGGGTGGTGGGTGACGCCAAGTTTGCCGGCTTCGACCTGGACAAGCCCGCGCGGCCAATGTTTTATGTGCCGCTGGCGCAGAAGGCGGAGTACTCGCAAGAGCTGATGAAGAAGATCGAACTCCGCTCGCATTTTATCGGCGGGATTATGCTGAAGACGAAGCTGAGTACAGGCGAGCTGGAGCCGCTGCTTACGCAGAAACTGGCGGAACTCGATCCAAACCTCACCTTCAACAGTGTGCGGACGATGCGACAACAGATCGAACGTTCCTTCGACCAGGAACGCGCGGTGGCCAGCCTTGCTGGGTTGTTCGGTATTGTCGCGCTGCTCCTGGCGGCCGTCGGGCTCTACGGCGTGACCGCGTATTCGGTGGCACAGAAGACCAACGAGATTGGGATCCGCATCGCGCTGGGCGCAGACCGCGCGAAAGTGATGCGTTTGGTGCTGGGTGGAGCATTCGCTCGCGTATTTGTCGGGCTGATCCTGGGGCTGCCACTGGCGATTGGCGCCGGCAAACTGCTGTCCGCGCAATTGTACGGTCTTTCCTGGTGGGACCCGCCGGCGCTGACGGTGGCCACCGGCGCGCTGACTCTGTGCTCCTTTGTGGCGGCGATGATTCCAGCGAACCGCGCCGCGTCGATCTCGCCGATGAGGGCCTTGCGGATCGAGTGAAGTTGGGCTAAGCAGAAGGAAACAGAACAGTACTCAGCCAAAGTATTGTGGCACCGGCCCGCCTCCCAAGGTGGGCCCAACAACGGCAGCCCCAAGCGCCCACACGCAAAACGGCATGTGGGGACACCTTGGGAGAAAAAAGAAAACGCCCCGGGACGGGCGTTTCCGCTTTGTATTATCTTCTTGTTCCCGAGGCGACCGCGTGAAGCCGCCCGACTACAGGGCCATCGGGTGAAACGTAACCCTTCGAGGCTCGGAGCCAGAAGCCGCGGCTATTGACCTGGCGTCGGTGCGGACTCGGGCGTGCCGGCGGCACTGGGGCCGGAGGCTTCGCCGACCTTGAAGCGGGCGAAGCGGCGAATGGTGATGTTCTCGGCAAGCTTGGCGATGGCTGCGTTAATCATTTCGCCGATGGTCTGGGTCTCGTCCTTGATGTAGTGCTGTTCGTACAGGCAACTTTCCTCGTAGAACTTTTCCATCTTGCCTTGGACGATTTTCTGGATGACCTGCTCGGGCTTTCCGGTGGCGCGAGCCTGCGCGGTGTAAATCTCGCGCTCGTGCTCGAGCATCTCCGGGGTGACGTCTTCGCGGCGCACGTAGCGGGGATCAACCGCGGCAATATGCATGGCCAGATCGTGGCAGAGTTGCTGGAAGGCCTCGGTCCGCGCCACGAAATCGCTTTCGCAATTGATCTCGACGATCACGCCGATCTTTCCACCAGCATGAATGTAGTGGCCGATCAGGCCTTCAGACGCTTCGCGGGTAGCCTTCTTGGCCGCGGCGGCCTGGCCCTTTTTGCGCAGAATGTCGATGGCCTTCTCGATATCGCCATTGGCTTCCACCAGCGCGGCGCGGCAATCGCTGAAGCCGGCGTTGGTTCTCTCTCTCAGTTCTTTTACGAGCTTTGCGGGAATTTCCACGGCTGGTTTGCTTGTACTCATCCTTTTTTGTTAGTTCTCAGTTATAAGTTCTCAGTTTTAAGTGCGCAAACTCTTACTTCCTGTGCAATATAACTTCGAACTTCCTTTCAAGCACGTTATGACTTCGAATTTCTCTTCCAAGAAGCGCCCGCCTCGGAAGCCGGCGGCCGCAAAATCTCCTGTTGTCCGTTTTAAGTGATAAGCAGAACTGGCGTAACTTATTACCTAAAACTGATTACCTGAAAACTTCTACACAATAGCCCGGCGTGGGACGTAATCGCTGCGGGCCGAGAAAGCGCTTAAACCCCGCGCGAAGTTAGCGCTTTTCCTCGTCGGGAGGAACGGTGGTTTCGGCCGCTTCGATGAAGGCTTCAGAGCCCTCGACGAAGTCGCCTTCCTGTTTCTCATACTGCTCGTAGGCGCTGGTATCCACGTAGTCGACGCCAGCTTCGAGCGCCTGATCGGCAGCCACTTTCTGATCGGCCACTTGAGACTGCTCGTAAATGGTGCGACCTTCGGAAACCGAATCGGCAATCTTTGTGGTGAACAGGCGGATGGCGCGTAATGCGTCATCATTGCCCGGGATAATCCAGTCCACCATATCGGGATCGCAGTTGGTGTCTACAACGGCGACCACCGGAATGCCCATGCGGCGCGCTTCTTTCACCGCGATTTCCTCGGCATTCGAATCGATGACGAAGAGCGCATCAGGCAAGGTGGCCATGTTTTCGATGCCTTCCAGGTTCTGGAAGAGGTGCTTCATTTCGCGGTCCAGCCGCGCGCGCTCTTTCTTGGAGAGCTGCTCCATGCGGCCGTCTTCGGTCATGGCTTTCAAGAGCTTCAGGCGCTTGATGGATTTTTGCAATGTCGCCCAATTGGTTAGCGTGCCACCCAGCCAGCGGTGATTCACGAAGTACGCGCCGGCGCGCTTGGCTTCTTCGGCGATGGCTTCCTGGGCCTGACGCTTGGTGCCGACAAACAAAACCGTTCGACCGTGACTGGAGATTTCGCTGACGAAGCGGCTGGCTTCGCGGAACATCTTCAGAGTTTTTTGCAGGTCGATGATGTGAATGCCATTGCGCTCCCCGAAGATGTATTCCTTCATCTTGGGATTCCAACGGCGCGTCTGGTGACCGAAATGAACGCCGGCCTCCAGCAGCTCCTTCATAGTGATTTCTACTGCCACTTTTCCTCCTTAGTAGATAGCTGCTTGTTCGTCGTTACCCTCCGAGTGCCGGCCTAAAGGCACGGCGCTACACGGGAACTACGCAGCAGCCTTCTTGCCGGCTTCTTGCCGGCCATGATCTTGGCGGCGCAGGGACGCCGACGTACAGTCGGCGCTACACCACCAGAACCCGTGAAAGACTTTGCCAAGCACTCGCGGTTGAGATCCTCCGCCGCGAAAAAGGCTGCTCGGGATAACATCGTTACGAACCTGACAGCACCTGGCGGCGGAGAACCGGCAGCATGCCGGCGCTACCCTTACCGCTTGGTGAACTGGAACCGCTTGCGCGCGCCCTTCTGCCCGTACTTCTTGCGTTCCTTCATACGGGAATCGCGAGTCAGGAAACCATTCTTGCGCAGCGCCGGACGAAGTTCCGGGTTGAAGCGGCTGATCGCGCGGGACAAACCCATGCGCACCGCTCCAGACTGGCCGCCCACGCCGCCCCCCTTCGCGGTAGCCACTACATCAACCTGTTCCACCAAGCTGGTGAACTTCAACGGCTCCGTGGCGTCATGCTCCCACGCATGGTTCGGGAAATATTCCTTCGCGGGGCGGCCGTTCACCGTGAACTTGCCGCTGCCGGCGCGCAGGAAAACCCGGGCGATGGATTCCTTGCGACGGCCGGTGCCGTGAAACCACGTCTTGCTGCCCACTACGGGCGTGTTCGCAGTACTCAATGATCCTCCTCAAAATTCGGCCTCGCAGGGCTGACAAACCCGAAAGAGACGAGTCCGCTATCTCTTGAACTTCGCGCTCGGAAGGCTCCCTGCTAAGACACTACTTAGAAGGAACGACCAACGTGCGGAAACTCTCTTGCTACCCGGCGACGCCGGGGAATCCTTAAATCTTGACGTGCTGCGGCTTTTGTCCCGCGTGACGCGCTAAACCGGCGGCATCGCGATAGACGCGCAATTTCTTGGCACGGCTGGCCCGCAGCTTATTTTTGGGCAGCATGCCCACGATCGCTTCGCGAACCACCCATTCGGGTTTGGCTTCGCGCACGCGCCTCGCTGGAACTGCCTTCAAACCGCCGGGATAGCCGCTGTGGGAGTAGTACACCTTCTGATCCACCTTGTTCCCGGTCATTTTAATCTTGTCGGCGTTGATCACCACTACGTGATCGCCGGAATCCAGATACGGCGTGAAGCTGGCCTTGTCCTTACCGATCAAAATGCGCGCGGCTTTCGTCGCCAGGCGGCCAAGCGCCTTGTCTGTTGCGTCCAACACAAGCCACTGCGCGCCCACTTTCAGCGCTTCTGCTTCTTCACCCTTGGCTACGTACGTCCTCATGGCAATCAGTCACACCTTTCCCTAAATGGACAAAAACCAAGTTTAGGGGCTGTGGGGGCCTTTGTCAACGAAGTTGGCCGTGGAGCCGTGGACACCGGTGGGTCATAAACGCAGAAGGCAGTACCGTTGCGCAACCGCTTACTGTGTTGTAGCCTTCGCGCGCGGAGGAGGTCAGCCAGTGAAACGCAAAGCCAAGAACCTAAGCACCTTCACCGATAAACCGCTTGCCCCTGCCGGCATACCCCAGACCACTTTTGGGGTTGAAACGCCAGAGGAGATGGACCAAAGACTGCTGGGTCTATTGGGAGAAGTGATCCGCATGTCGCAAGCGTGGGTGCAGCCCTGGAGTCCGGCGATCCTTTCACCGCAGATAAGTGCGAAGAGGAATGCGTGCTTGCGATGGAAAGGTTCGAGGCCAATCGACAGAAGGGCCTCGCAAGGTCCAATTCTTTTGAGCAGACGCGCTAAAATGCTGCCATTCTGCTTCGCCTTCTAGACAATATTCTTGGACAATGTTCAACGTCCCAAACTTCACGAGCTACTCTTTTAGCACCGTCATTCCGAACGGAGTCCGCGAAGTGAGGGATCTCTCTTCGATCGATCAAGAGAGATCCCTCGCTGCGCTCGGAATGACGGTTTTCCGTCATGGCTTGGCCCTAGGTGACGAGTCGGCGAATCAGAGGATGTTGACGGCGCGGGCGGCGAGTAGCGCAATGATGGTGAGGGAAATAAGCGACTGCAGCATAGTGCCCAGCTTGGCCCAGCGCGACAGGACCGCGGTGTCCGTGGGGGAAAACGCCGTGCTGGTGTTGAAGGCGAGAAACAGGTAGTCGACAAACTGCGGCTTCCATGAGGCGTTCAGGCCTTCCCGCATCATCTGGGGAAAAAGGAATGACGTGGTAGCCATGCCACCGGGGCCTTCGCGCACCAGCGGGCCACCGGCATCCAGCTTCCAATACCACAACGCAAAGATGAGGATGTTAGTAATCCACAGTGCGATCGCGGAGCGCAGCAACGCCTGCGGCGTCTCCAGGTGCTTCGGAATGCCCTGCACCAGAAGCACCAGAGAGGCAATCATCGCCAGCGTGATGATGCCATTCGCGGCGAAGGTGAGCACCCGCGTGACCTTGAAGTCCCCGCGCCGGTGAGAAATCACCATGGGAATCATCAACAGAACGATGATGGCCAGCAGCAGCCAGCTCGGCCCGAACGACAGCGGCTCCGGCAGCGCCAGGTATACGCCCGCCGCCGCCAACATGGCGATGAAGGCAGGCCAGCGGGGTTCGCGAATGAGGAATTTACTCACTGGCTGACGTTGATCTGTGCGGCGATAGTCTAATACAGATGTTATGGCCGCGCAGTTCTAGACGTGCTAGGAATCTCATCTGTGGATAATAAGTAGAGCGCACACACGAAATCTCCGTTGCCACAATCCCACGCCATTCATTAAGATACAGGCAGTTGGCAGGCCGGTTTCCGGTCCTCGAAACCGCATACAAATACCAGCCTGCAGCAAGGAGCTCCGCCATGTTGCTCTCCCGGATGACCCGCACAGGTTTGTTCATTTTGGCCAGCGCTTGCTTCTGCGCCGCTGTAGCAGCCCAAGACGCGACAGCCCCTGCAGCAGCGCCGGCCGCGCCGGGTCCCAAGAGGCTCGTTACGATAATGAATTTCGACTATGGAACCGTGCAGAGCTATGTACAGCAGATTTTTGGTTCCAACCAGGACATTGGCAAAGGTATTTCCGACATGTTGGTGGATAAGTTGCTAAAAGATGGCAAATACCGCTTGGTGGAGCGCTCCGCGCTGGACAAAATTCTGGCGGAACAGAATTTTTCGAATAGCGACCGCGCGGATTCCAATACCGCCGCGAAAATCGGCAAGGTACTCGGCGTGGACGCCATCATCATCGGGTCGATTACTCAATTTGGCCGCGACGACCAGCACACCAACGTGGGAGGCGGTGGTTACGGCCTCGGCCGTTTTGGACTTGGAGGCGTGGGCACCAGCAAAGCGAAAGCAGTGGTGGCGGTCACCGCGCGCGTCGTCAACGTTTCAACCGGCGAAATCCTGGCGTCCGTGCAGGGGCAAGGCGAATCCACGCGCTCCAGCACTTCCCTGCTCGGTGCAGGTGGCGGTTGGACCGGCGGCGGAGGCGGCAGCCTGGACATGGGCAGCAGCAACTTCGCCAATACGATTCTGGGCGAAGCCACGCACAAGGCCGTGGACGATGTCGGTACGAAGCTGGACGACGAAGCGGAGAAGATCCCGGCGCGCACGTTCGTGATTAACGGCGTGGTGGCGGATGCTACCGGGAACACGCTGATTGTCAATATCGGGAAGAAGGCCGGGGTAAAGGTTGGCGATCACTTGACGATTTCGCGTCAAGTGCGCGTGGTAAAGGATCCGACCACCGGCAAAGTGATCAAGTCCGTTGAAGACAAAGTAGGAGACGCGACGGTTACGGAAGTGGATGACGACTCGGCGACCGCAACGTTTACAGGTTCGGGTCCGGCAAAGGTCGGTGACGTCGTCAAGAATTAATCGCATTTTGGAAATTGCAAAGTTCTCTACCAGCCCGCAGCCGTACTGTGCGGGCTGGTTCTGTTTTGCGATTTCCATTTGCTGTATGCTCGCAAGAAGCGATGCACCGCTGGAGGATCTATGACTGCCGAATTCGGGATTGGCCAGCATATTGGCGACTACGAAATTCTCTCCATCCTCGGTATGGGCGGAATGGGCAAGGTTTACAAGGTCCGCAACGTGATCTCGGACCGCGTGGAAGCGATGAAAATTCTGCTTCCTGACCTCAACAGCAACCAGAGTTTGGCGGATCGGTTTTTGCGCGAGATTCGGTTGCTGGCCACGCTAAATCATCCCAACATTGCGGCGCTGCGCACGGCGCTGACGTATGAGAACCAGTTGGCGATGATCATGGAATTTGTGGAAGGCGAAACGTTGGCCAACCGCGCGGCCCGCGCACCACTTTCCACCGCCGACGCGGTGAACTACTCCGACCAGGTGCTTTCCGCACTGAGTTACGCGCACAGGCAGAGCATCATCCATCGCGACATCAAGCCAGCCAACATGATGCTGACGCCACAAGGCGTGGTGAAGCTCATGGATTTCGGCATCGCGCGTTCGGCGACGGATGGGTCGCTGACATCCACCGGCACTACGCTTGGCTCGCTGAACTATATGCCGCCGGAACAGGTGCGCGGAGAATCGGCGGATGCGCGCTCCGACATTTATTCCTTCGGTGTTTCGCTGTACGAATTGCTTACCGGCAAGCTGCCCTTCAAGAGCGATTCGCAATACTCGCTCATGACCGCGCACCTGAATGAGACTCCACCCGAACCGATCACGCTGCGCTGCGATCTCCCCGCGGGGCTAAACCAAATCATCATGATGGCCATCGCCAAGGATCCGGCCAACCGCTTCCAGACCGCGGACGCGTTTCGCGCCGCGCTCAGCACCATTGAGGTGAGCCCCCTGCCCGCTTCGAGCACTACGGCGGTGACTCCTACGCCAAAGCCGTCTGGCGCGACAACACTTGTCGACACTCCGCACATGGCGCGCATTCCGACCGCGCCGACGCCGCGCACTCCTGCTCCGACACCCGCGCGTGCTGCCACTCCCACGCCCCCGACCGTGCCCCTGACTGCTCCAGCGACGCCGGCTCCTGCGGCGGCGGCCGTCCCGCCGCCCCCGGTTGCGCGGCCCAGTTCCAGCCGAGGCGTGTGGTTGGCGCTTGGCGCAGTATTAGGAGTTGGCGTCCTGATTGCCGCTGGCATCTATATTCCACGGCATTTGCGAACGCATGCGGATCCCGATAAGGCGATGTTCCCGGCGACTGGGAGCAGCACTACGACGCCCGCGGGTTCTTCTACGGCGGGCGCGAGCAATCCAACGCCGCCGACTCCTGCCACGCCCTCGAATGCTGTCGTTTCGCTGCAAAGCGATCAGGGCAGCTTGAAGGTAGATGCCAACGGCAATGTAACCATGGAGAGTCCACAAGGAAGTATGCACGTGGACGCGGCGACGGGATCGGTGAAGATGTCAGGCAAAGGAAAGAACTTGTCCGCTGGAAATCCGACACCATCGCGTCAGGAAGCCGACCAGGCGGGACAGGCACCCGCACCGCCTCCAGGGCCATCGCCGGAAGAGATCGCCAAAGTGGAAGACGAGGCAGACAAGCTCAATGTGCGTGCGGAAACCGCCACGCAGAGCGTGGAGACGCTGCGCCATCAGCAACAGGCGGCAGGCTACGATCTGCGCGCGGACGTTGCGTCGTCCGAGGAGCGCATGCAGTTGTACATGAGCAAAGGAAACAACGCGTTAAAGGCGCAGGACCTGAAGAACGCTCAGAAATATTTTGATCTGGCCGAAGGCGAATTGACGAAAATCGAAAAATTCCTGGGACACTGAAGAGCGTTCACAGTCCGGAGTCCCGAATCTGACTACTCGCACGCGCTGTTGATCTCCTCAACGAGATTCTTCACTCCGCGGAATGACAGGTCAGTTGCCACGCTCTAAAAAGAACGGGCAGCCGGTGCCATTATTCGTCCCCATGACCTGACCGGCCGCCCGTTTCGCTCGCTTTTTCTCCTTATTATTCCAGTACGTGGATATTTTTCTTCGCGCAGATCTCCTTCAACACTTTGGGCCACACGCTGACAGTGACTTCGCCAAGATGGGCCTTGCGAAGAATCAGCATCAAAGTGCGCGATTGCCCGATGCCGCCGCCGATGCTCAGCGGGATGTCATTTTTCATGATCGCGTGGTGATACGGGAACTTCAGGAAATCCAGTTGCCCGGACAGTTCGAGTTGCTTGCGAAGCGTCTCCGGATTCACCCGGGTGCCCATGGAGCTGAGTTCGTGCCGGCGTTTTGTGACATGGTTCCACACGAGGATGTCGCCGTTCAGCCCGTGGCACTGCCTTCCGTCGATCACTTTCGTGGGAGTCACCCAGTCGTCGTAATCGGCGGCGCGCATTTCGTGCGGGTAGCCGTCTTCCAGCGGGTAGCCAATGCCGGTGATGAAGAGCGCCGGACACTGTTGCAGAATCGCCGTCTCGCGCTGTTTGCGCGGCAGGTTGGGATACATGTGCAGCAGCTCTTCGGCATGAATAAAGGTGAGCTTGTCGGGCAAGTTGGGATATTTCTTCGAACGCAGCTCCGGGAAAAGTTCCACGGCGTAGCGCTCCGCTTCCGTCAGCACCTTCCAGATCTTGTTGACGATCTCCTTGAGGAATTCCAGGTTGCGCTGCTCCACAGAAATAACGCGCTCCCAATCCCACTGATCGACGTAGACGCTGTGATCATGGTCGAGAAAGTAGTCCTTACGCACCGCGCGCATGTCCGTGCATAGGCCTTCGCCGAGCCGCATGCCGAACTCGCGGAGCGCGGTCCTCTTCCATTTGGTGGCCGCCTGCACGATTTGCGCGTCGAGGGGATGCTTTTCGCGATCGTTGGAGATGTGGAACTGGATGGGAGTGCGGGACCCGTCGCGGTCCAGCATATCGTTCACGCCGCTTTCCACGTCCACAATCAGCGGCACGGTAACCATCATCAGGTTCAGTTCTTTGCACAGATTATCTTCGACGAAACGCTTTACCGCGAAGATGGCTTTCTGAGTCTCTCTGCGGGTCAGCGAACTGCTGTAGTCCTGGGGAAGGACCCTTTCGAGCTCGTCGTAATTGCCGATGCCCGGACCTGCCAGGTCGGCAACCTTGGGATTGGTCATGGGGAGACCTCCGCTCGGCCGAGCCTCTGCCCAGGGGAACGAGGAAGGAAGTGCGCGGGACACGCAGGTGTGTGACCGGCAACCAGCGCGGTTAGCAAGCCAACGCTCAGGATGGCCGAAGGCGGGTCGCGATCATCCTGAAAACAAACGCGGTGCAGTCATGGCCGTGGACCTGTATTTACTGTTATAGTATCTATATTTTTAGCCATAACAGAACTGACGGCACGCACAATCGCCTCAGAATTCTCGGCGCACTAAGAGTTTCACCTGATTGCGAGAGTGCCGCCACAGACCTCAACTACTTGCTCGTGGCTGGAGCAGGCGAGTCCGGACTGACACTATAAGGACTAAGGGTGAAGCATGAAGGCAGATCCTGTGATTCTCTCGGTTGGCGCGAATGGTCGCTTCGCCGGTTTGGTTGTTCCTGAACTGATTCGGCGGGGAGCGAGGGTGCGCGGCATGGTACGCGACCCCGAACATGCCGAGATTGCTCGTGCAGAAGGCGCTACGGAAATTGTAATCGCCGATTTACGAGACCCCGAAAGCCTCGACAAAGCGGTCAAGGGCGTCGATGGGGTGTTCTACAAAGGACCGGCCTTCGAGAGGGACGAAAGCCAAATGGGTTTGAACATGCTTCGCGCCGCTTTGCGTGCACGTGTTAGGCGTTTTGTGTTTTCTTCGGTGATGCATCCCACGCTGCACCTGCAAAGACATTTTGCCAAAGCTTCGGTGGAAGCGGCGGTGAATAGCTCGGGCCTGGAATTCGTAGTGCTGCAGCCGGCGACCTTGTACCAGAACCTGGAGTCGGGATGGCAGAACGTTCTCGAGCGCGAAAACCGTAGCGTCAGAGGGGCTGCACCGTCCACGTTTTTGCGGTTTTGTGTGATCATGGTCTTTCCGTAAAACGCAGTCAGGCTATGGCACAGGACCCCTCATGAAAAATAAAGTGCGCGGTTTGACGCTCGCGGCGTGTGCGTTGATCTTTGCTGCCCCCGGTAGAGCGCAGGTTGCCCCTCTGCTCGCAAATATAAACGCACGCGCGACCACGAGCCTGAATGGCCAGTGGCAGGTGATCGTAGACCCGTACGATGTGGGCTATGTGGATTACCGCGCGCAGGCGCAGAAGAACTACAGCGCGTTCTATACCAATCACAAACCGCAGTCCAAGTCCGATCTAGTGGAATACGATTTCGACACCTCCGGGCATTTGAATGTGCCCGGGGACTGGAATACCCAGCGGGAGTCTCTGCTCTTTTATGAAGGAAGCGTCTGGTACAAGCGCTCCTTCGATTACGCGAAGAAACCGCACACGCGGGTGTTCGTGCACTTTGGCGCAGCGAATTATCTTGCCAATGTGTGTTTGAACGGCGAGGAACTCGGCACGCATCGCGGAGGCTTCACTCCATTCGATTTCGAAATCACCGACCGCGTGAAGAGCGAGGGAAACTTCCTGATCCTGCGTGTCAACAACACCCGGCACAAGGAAGAAGTGCCTACCGTGAACACGGATTGGTGGAATTACGGCGGCATCACCCGGCCGGTAACGCTGGTAGAGGTCCCGGAGACGTTTGTTCAGGATTACGAGGTGCAGCTGAAAAAGGGCTCGACCAGCGAGATTCAGGGCTGGGTGCAATTGAATGGGCCGCAGCTCCGCCAGAACGTGACCCTCCGTATCCCCGAAGCCGGGTTCAGCGAAACGCTGCCAACTGATGCGAACGGCCGCGCCAAGTTTTCGTTTCCCGCCAACGTGACGCTGTGGTCTCCCGAAAATCCCAAGCTGTATACGGTCGAAGTGGCCGGTGAGACGGACAAAATCACAGACCAAATAGGGTTCCGCTCCATCGGCGTTCGCGGGACCGACATTCTGCTGAACGGCAGGCCTATTTTCCTCCGCGGTATCAACATTCATGAAGAAGCTCCGCTGCGGCCCGGGCGGAGTTGGAGCGAAGACGACGCGCGGGTGCTGCTGGGCTGGGCCAAGGAGTTGGGATGCAATTTTGTGCGGCTGGCGCACTATCCGCATAACGAAGCGATGTTGCGCATGGCTGACCGCCTGGGCGTGCTGGTGTGGGAAGAAGTTCCCGTGTACTGGACGATTCAGTGGGAGAATCCGGATACGCTGCAGAACGCAAAGAATCAGTTGGGCGAAGCGATCACGCGCGATCACAATCGCGCCGCGTTGATCATTCTCTCCGTAGCGAACGAGACGCCCATTGGCGAAGCCCGGAATCACTTTCTCGGCCAGCTCATTCAGGAGGCGCACACGAACGATCCAACGCGCCTGGTCACCGCCGCGCTGCAGGCCAGCGAAACCCAGGATGACAGCGGGCTGCATATTCGAATCAACGATCCGATTGCCAACGAACTCGACGTCATGGGCAACAACGAATACATCGGCTGGTACGCGCACACCATAGCGGACCTGGATAAGACCGACTGGAGTTCGGATTACAACAAACCGCTGATTATGAGCGAATGGGGCGGCGACGCATTGTTTGGCTATCACGGCGATGTCGAAACACGCTTCACCGAAGAGTATCAAGAAAAGTTGTACCAGCATCAGGTGGAAATGCTGAAGCGCATTCCGTTTCTTCGTGGCACCACGCCGTGGATTCTGAAGGATTTTCGCAGCCCGCGGCGCACCCTCCCGGGCATTGAGGATTACTTCAATCGCAAGGGCCTGGTTTCTGACCGTGGGGAGAAGAAGAAAGCGTTTTTCGTCCTACAGAAATTCTATGGAGAATCGGAGAGTGGGAAGTAGCTAGTTGTACAGTTGGAGGCAAGCAATGGTTTGAGATTCTTCACTGCGCTCAGGATGGCAGGCTTCTGTTTTCGCGCTGAAAGATAGAAACTCAGGTGCCCCTCGTGCAAAGACGGCAGTGGGGCACCCGGCATTCATTGAGGTCCTTCGTTTCAGGATGACGGGGCGTTTCATTTGGGCATCGCGAGATCCGGAAAGGATGCCGGCGCTGCCACGGGCGCTTTGGTGGGCAGCGTTAGCCTTTGCTGCGGTCGGTGAAGCGGAAGAATAAGGATTGCTTGGCCACCGGCGCGGCCAGTTCGTTCAGCGAAGCCATCTGCGCCTGGGAGAGCGGCGTAAAATCGCGGGCGATCTGTACATCTTCTTCGAGTTGCGCGATGTTGTCGCAGCCAACGATGATGGTGCTGACGGGATGCGATAGCGTGAAATGCATCGCTTCGCGCATGTTCATCACGCCGGGACGCGTGGCGATCGCCGAGCCTTCCCACATGTGCTGTTGTTGTTCCACCGGCGGCGGGGTCCAGGAGGCCAGCAACCGGCCCCGCGAAGGCACCTTCATTCCGATGATGCCCATCTGTTTCTCGACCGCTAATGGCAGCAGTTGCGCGGTGAAGCTATGGATGTGCGTGTCCGCGGCGTTCAGGGCCATCAGGATGGTGTCGAATGGATGGCGATTAATGGCATCGATCAAGGCTTCGGGGCGGTAGTGGCCGGTTATGCCGAGGAAGCGCACGACCTTCTGCTGCTGCATTTCCAGCAGCGCTTCCATCGCGCCGGCCTTGGCGAAAATCGCGTTCACATCTTTAGGCAAGCCAATGTCGTGCAACTGCCACAAGTCCACATGATCGGTGTTCAGAAGCGTGAGGGACTTTTCAATCATGCGCAGCGAGCCGTCGCGCGTGCGTTCCTTCGTTTTGGTGGCGAGAAACGCTTCCTGGCGACGCGTCTTCATCGCTCGGCCGACATACTGTTCGCTCCAACGTTGCGGGCCACCGTAAATGGAAGACGTGTCGATGTAGTTGACGCCGAGGTCCAGCGCGCGCTCGATGATGGGAACCGCAATATCAAAATTGTTCGGCTTCTCAAGAGCGGCCTGGCCGCCGAGGCTAAAGATTCCCACTTTGTAGCCGGTCTTACCGAGATTGCGCGTGGGCATGGCCGCTTGTGTAGCGGGATTTGCCGGAAGCGGTGGCAATGTGGAGACCGCAGGCGAAGCGAGAGCAGCACCGTTGGCGAGCAGGCTCGCGGCGACCGCGCCACTGGTTTTCAGAAAATTGCGACGATCCGAGGAGGCGGGTGGACGTTTCATGGTGTTTTCCTTGAGGAGGTTCGAACGCGTTCATGTTACCACGCGAATTCGAGCCGGTGACAATTCCGGGAAAGAATCAATCATTCTTAGCCAAAACACCCGGCTTTGGCCGCGATTGGCCGATTTGGCAGGCCAGCGAGTTGCTTCTCGCTCTGCGAGCAGTCGGACACCAGATCCCGGAGACAATTGTGCAATACATCGAACCCTTGAAGCCCTTTACGAAAAATGGCAATTGGCTATACCGCTTCGGAGGAGTACACTGCCCTCCACAATGACCCGTGGGCGAACCGCCTAGCTTTCGGATCGGGGGGTCAAAGGTGAAGTCCTTCTTCCTTGTGTTTCTACTTGTTATTGCCGGCTTGCTCCAAACCGCGCTTGACCCAGCCGCTCGTGTGATGGCCAAACCGAGTATCAGTGTTGCTGAAGAAAAGCAGCAGAGCGCAGAGCCTGGACAAACCCAGAATGTGGTGAGTTTGCCGGGCCCGCTACGGTCTTTTCTCCGCATGGCCGGCCTTAGCCAAGAGGTTACGCCCCCAGAAGTTTTGCCGCTCCTCACGCATACCGTGATCCTGCAAGGGTACATGATCGGCCGGCCCACCGAATTTCTGATCCTGCTGCGGCGCTATGTGAACCAATCGCGCGAGCTAACCGCTCTCGCGGGTGCGCGATCCGAAATTCACATCAGTGGCTGTAAGGATACAGAATCTTTGCTGCGCGTCCTGGGTTACAAAGTGGACGGACAATGCGGCCAAAGCACCATGGCCCTGATTACCGCCGATCCCGACAGAGCTTTTCTTACCTGTGACTCGGGGTTTCCGCTGCTGGACTTGGAGGAGGCCTTACAGCACAACGCTCCGTTCTCCTATGCCTATCAATCAGCAACCGTTCCGGTGCTGTTTCGAGCAGAGGATTGGGTCGCCGCTGGGAATGCGAAGGGCCAGGAAAAAAGGGATTTTTTGGACAGCCTTTTGTATGAGCACGATCTTGCGCGACTTTACTGGGCCATGTCTCAGATCGAGCCTGAAACGAGATTGGTTTTGAAAAGAGATGTAGGCCTGACCAGGCTGCTACCCGTGGCCGCGGTTCTGGATTTGTATGGAAGCCAAATCTGCGTGCGCGATGGCGCGGTGGTGGTGCCGGGTGGAAAAGAAGCGGAGAAGCAGTGGCAGGAACTGGTCGGCATCAGCCCACGCTCGGCTGGAGAGTTCGCGGTTCTGTTGCTGATCAGAGACCATGGCTGGCTGGGCGCGTATTTCGACGCCATGGCAAGAACCAGTGGGGGCCAACAAGAGCATTTTGCGGCCAGCCAACGCATAAAGCGCTACTACACCGCGTTTCGTTCACCGGATAGCTCGTCGGAAGCGGGAGCCCGATTGCCATTTCGGCCAGCGCCTGCGCTCATGGTCCTGGTTACCCGCATGCAATGGGATGCCCATGGCGACCCCTACGTGCCTGGCAGCCTGGCAACGTGGACGGAGATTCTGCGCGACAATCCCAATTCCAAGGCCATTCGCCAGATGGTCAAACATTCCGCTGCCTTTAAGAATGCTGAGCAGTTGGCAGAGGCCATGTTTGCGTTCTCCAGGCTGGAGACCGACACGGGACCACTACAGGCCTACCTGTACTTGAGCGAATTGGATCGCCGGCGTGGCCCCGGGCGGCGGCTTAGCAATGCCGCGGTTTCCTTGCTGGCGCAAAAATTTCCAGACTATAGCGACCAGTATCTAATTTTTTCGGAGTTCCCGGAGCTGACCGACGATTCCATCGCGCGATTCCTGAATACGGCGGAAGCGTTGAACAAAATCTCGGACCACGCGGTACGCGGAAATGCCATGGGAATTTTCCAGGCAAATGTGAGTCTATGGCAAATCCTGGCCCGGCAAGGGGAAATCGATCACGAGCAGTTGAATTCGTCTTGGCACCAGGTGATTAGTCCGTTCGCGGACGTTAACAGCGCGGCACATCTGGTCACGGCCGGACGCACCTCGTTGGATCAACTATTCCGTGCGGCAACGGGCCGCTCCGGTGGTTCCCAGGAAGAAATGTTGAATCTGCTGGCGGGCGCGCGGCAAACCACAGCGGAAGGACAGCGGATCCATACGGAAATCCTGGACCGCATCCGCCTGGTGCTGGAGGATCAACGGCTGGTTTCTATGGATTCGCTATTTGCGCTGGATGACGGCCTGAAAAATCCCGATTTGCTAGCCAGAAAGAAAGACGAGTTAATCGGACTGGCCGGGGAACTCCGCGAATTCGAAATGCCGCAGCCCATTTTTTCCAGTAGTGAACGGGACCGTTGGGCCGCCGGCACCTACAACAATCGCCATACGGAAACGCAGATGCACACCGACGTGGCGAAAGTCATCCGCAGCAACCCAACGCCAAAGCAACTGGAAACCGCCCGCGGCCAGTTGGCCACTTTTTTGAGGGACACGTTGGTGGGAATGAATTACGCCTACTACGAGCCGCCCGATTCGAAAGTCCTGCATAACAATCCGTTGTTCGTTCGCTCGCATGATTTTTCCGGCGACACGGTGATGGGCGTGCAACGACTGTGGCAGGCGCCCCAGCTCTTTGGTACGGGCTCTCCGGCTGGCGGAGGCGCGCACCTGATTGGATCGCTTGCCGATCTGCCCTATGTGCTGGCCGAAGTGGAACAAGACTTCATCGCGCCCGATCATGTGCAGGCGTTGATCTGGCAACAATTCGTTCCGGGACTGTTGAGCAATGCGATAGTGCCGCGCTGGTGGGACGTCAGTCGCGACGAATTACATGCGGTGGCTCTGTATCAGCGAGCGGGCGAGGAACTGCTGGAAGCGAGCACGAAGGACCAAACCGTTGGCGCCAATGTCATCGCCGTGTTGAATGACCGCATGTTCCCGGAGCGGCGCGCCTGGTTGGAGCAAACCATCCGCAAGGGCAATACCACGGAGCTGCTGCAAGGCGTCGAGCCTGCCGACAGCTTTTATCTCGCTGTGGCGTTGCAGCAAAGATTTCCTGAGGAACTGAAAAACGCCGGAGCCGCCGGAGGAGAACTGGCCGCGCTGACCAGTAGTAATCCCAACGCTGTCAACTGGGAAAAATTGTCGCAAGATTTCGGTGTCGTCCATCCGGTTTTCACGCAAACGTACGGCCGCGAATTCATCAGCGTGAAGCCCTTTCCCGCGCTGGGAGGCACTTATAACCGCTTGATGGGGGAATGCTGGGATTCCGGGAATTTGTATTGGGCGCGGCTGGCGGATGAAAAAGGATACGCGCCGGTTTTGCTGAACAAGATGGTGCCGGAGTTGACGCACCGGATGGTGGAGAGAATTTCGGCCAGTGACCTGGAAGATTGGCCGGCAACGCTTCGCGCTTTGCGGGAAACGGGAGAGGAATTCCGGTCGGGGAAAATCTCGTTTGTCGCGGGAACGATGGAAAGCCGCAATTGTGATGCTACTGGGTGCGCCGGTACTCGTTAGCGAATAGGAACTGCGATGGTCAAGAAAACGATCTATTCGGTTCTGTGTGTATGTCTGGTTGTTTATTTCTATGCCGCGGGAAATGTGACCGCGCAAGCGCCGGCGCAGTCGCCATCGCCAGTGCCGGTGAATCCGCATATTCACGTGGCGGTGGATCTGGTGCAGCTTAACGTGGCGGTGACGGATATGCGCGGGAATTATGTCACCGGGCTGCAGCCGAGCGACTTCGTCATCACCGAGGATGGCATTCCGGAGAAGATCGCTACATTCGGAGAAGGCAACGAGCCGACACGCCGTTTGACGGACGCGCCGGCGCCCTCGCGTGCGGATGCGAACGGCCCTGCGGGATCGCCGGGGTCCGAACCGGGAGACTCTCGTGAGAGGCTGTCCGCTTCCGATCTCAGCTCGGCAATTGCCGGGGCAAATGTGTTTGTGCTGTTCGATACCAGCAATTACATGTATCGCGGGTTCGTGTTTGCGCAGGACGCAATTTCCGAGTTCATTCGTTCTTTGGACGGGGCGAACCGCATCGCGTTTTATTCTTACAGCCGGGATTTATCGCGAGCGGCGAAGCTGACGGCGGAGCGCTCGCAAGTGCTGCGTGGCGTACGCACGACTGTGGCCGGTGATGACGCGGCGCTGTACAACTGCTTGTTGCTGACGGTGAAAGACGCAGCACAATATGCCGGCCGCAAAGTTATCGTGGTGTTCTCCAATGGACCCGACAACGCCAGCATCGTTCCCCCGGAAGATGTGGCGGAACTGGCACAGTCCACGGGAACCGCGATTTATATGGTCAGCACGCATCAGGCGCAGTTGGAGCCGATCTCCACCGCGGTATTCGAGCGCATGACGGCAGCCACGGGTGGCAAAGCCTATTTCGCGAAGACCTGGCGAGATGAGCAGAAGGCTTTCGCGTCCATCCGCGATGACCTGGCGCATTTGTACTCGCTCAGCTATTACCCGCAGCCCAATCCGAATCGAGGCTGGCGCAGCATCAACGTGAAACTCACGTCAGACAAGCTGAAGCGGTGCCACGTGCGCACGCGCAACGGTTACCGGCTGCAAAGCTCGGGCTTCAGCAAAGTGGACACCGCCTCCACGGGTCGGGATTGAGGCTTTCTATCGCAGAGTAAGCCAAGCGGGCCCATCTTTTCCCAAACACCGCGAAAGGGATGGCCCCACAAAATCGTCTCAGCCCATAAAGTGTCAGCCGGACCATCCACACCAAGACCCAGGTTCGGAACACCGAACCTGGGCACCCGCTTAATCCGGGCCAACCGCCTCTTGTGGTGGGTTGCAGCTTGGGGAACAATACCTCCAGTTTCACCGGATGCTCACTATGAAAACGGGAAAGTGCCGGTGTTGTGTTGCAGTGCTTGCTGCTCTGCTTCTGGGTTCCTGTGGTCAGATCTGGGCGCAGGAAATTCCGCCGGATAAGAATGTGGTGTGGCAGATCGGGAAGTTCGATCAGACTTCGCGCGAGTTTGGCCACAGTTTCGATTTGGAAAGTGAAAGCCTGAGGCCGGTGTTTACCGTGGGCCAGAGTAAAACTGCGGATTGGCCGGCGTGGCAGACGACTTCAGTCACGGGACCGAGCGGCAAACAGGCGGTGCCGTACACCATTATCTTCAGTCTGCAGAAGCCGCCGACGGGAAATTACCGGATGACCATCGCGGCGCTGCTGGTGAATCCCAGCGTGCCGGACTTGCTGGTGGACGTGAACGGGCACGTGGGTCGCTACTTTTTCAACCGCAAAATCAGTTATTACCCGGGCGACGAACGCATCGATTCGCCGATTTATGGGGGCGACACGATCGAAATCAATTTTCCCGGCAATTTTTTGAAGGCCGGCGAGAACCGGCTCGTGTTGACCGCAGTGGAAGACGCAGAGAATCCGGAGACACGCGCTTCGTTAATTTACGATGCGCTGAAACTGACGGAGGAGCCGGCGCGAAAGCTGGAACCCGAGGCGACCGTAACGCCGACGGTGTTCTACCGGCAAAAGAACCGGCAAAGTTACGAGGTCGTGAAGGTAACGGTCACCTCCGGCGAGAAACTGAATGCCGGGCGGGTGGAGCTAACGGTCGGCAAAGATCGGCTGCAGTCAGCGTTGCGCGGAGAAAACGCGTTTGGACAAGAGCGCGTAGAATTCGAGATGCCGGAATTCTCGGGCCCGGTGAACGTCAGTGTAGCCATTCACGCAGATGGAAAAACGTTTCGTTCGAATGCCAGCATCAGCCCAGAACGGAAGTGGACCATTTATTTTGCGCCGCACGCGCATCTGGATATCGGGTACACCGACTATCAGGCGAAGGTAGCGGAGCTGCAGAGCCGCAACATCGACAAGCTGCTGGCGTTTCTGCCCAACCATTCGGGGATGCGCTTCAGCCTGGACGGCTCCTGGGTGGTGCAAAACTATTTCGCCACGCGCAATGAGCAGACCAGGAAGCAGTTCCTGGAATACGTGCGCGCGGGCAAGATCGGTGTGCCGGCGCAATATTCCAACCTGCTGACCGGCTACGCCAGCCTGGAGGAACTGATTCGCTCGCTTTCTTATTCGCATGAAATGCATCGCATGGAGGGCATTCCTTTCGATTACGCGAACATCACCGACGTGCCGAGCGTGACCTGGTCGTATCCGTCGGTGTTGCGCGCCGCCGGAATTAAATACTTTGCCGAAGCCACGAACGTCGACCGCGGCCCGATGGTGCTGATGGGAAAATGGAACGAGAAGTCGCCGTTCTGGCGCGAAGGGCCCGATGGGGCAAGAGTGTTGATGAACAATACGCGGCAGTATTCGCAGCTCTGGTTTGTGTGCGAACTGCCGCCGCAGGTTGGCACGTGCCGGCAGGGACTTCCCGCCTTCTTGCAGCAGTTTTCCGCGCCAGACTACAAGCCAGATGCGGTGCTGATGTACGGGAGCCAACTGGAAAACACAGATGCGCGGCTGAGCGAACCGGAATTCCTGGCGAAGTGGAGCGCGGAGTACACCTACCCGAAATTCATCCTGAGCACGTTTCCCGAGTATTTCCGCTACATCGAAGAAAAGTACGGCTCGCAATTGGCCACGATGAAAGGCGACGGCGGACCGTATTGGGAGGACGGTGCCGGAGCGGACGCCGCGAATACCGCGATGGACCGCAATAGCCAATCGCGGGCTGCGGCGGCGGAGGAAATGGCCACGGTCTCGCGTTTCTTGAATCCGTTGCTGGACGTGCCACGCCAGCAATTGGATCGAATCTGGAAAAATCTTTTGCTGTATGCCGAGCACACCTGGGATTCCTGGGACTCCGTGTCTCGGCCAGACAGCCAGGAATCCGTGGGCCAGCTGGCAACGAAGGATGAGTACGCGGCAGAGAGCCGGCAAGCGGTCAATGCGCTGGCAAAGTCGTCGTTGAGCCAAATCGCCAACCAGATCCAGATGCCCTCGTCGTCTCTGATGGTGTTCAACTCGTTGAGCTGGCCGCGCAATGGTCTGGTGGAAATGGATCTGAGTCTCAAAACCTTCATCGCAGAGTACCCAAACAAAACACCGGTGCCGTTCGAAGTTCTGAGCGAGGGACCGGGCTACCAGCACGTGCGTTTTCTGGCCAAGGATGTTCCGGCTATGGGCTTTAAGTGCTATGCGTTACAGCACGAAGCCAGTGGAACCGCGGCGAATGTACCACAAGCAGGCGGGGCGGCCGGCGACAACATGGAAAACGAATATTACCGCGTGCAAGTAGATGCCACTAGCGGCGCGGTGAAAAGCATTTTGGATAAGCAGCTCAATCGCGAATTGGTGGATTCGGCCAGCCCATATCGTTTCAACCAGTACGTCTATGTGGAAGGCGGCGGGAAAACGCCCACTCAGATCGTATATATGCGCAAATCGCTACCGCTGGCGGAACTGAAGGTTACACCGTCGTCGGGCGGGCACATCGTCGGACTGAAGAAAACTCCGTTCGGGCAAGTACTGACGGTGGAGGCGCAGGGTGTCCACACACCTTCGGTGCGAGCGGAGATTCTTTTGTACCATGACGAAAAGAAAATCGAATTCGTGAATCACATCACAAAGGAGCCAGTGCGCGACAAGGAAGCGGTGTACTTCGCGTTTCCAATGGCCGCGCCCAAACCGTCGTTCCAGTACGAGATTCAGAATGGCTGGGTGGATCCCAGCAAGGACATGCTGAAAGGCGCAGGGCTCGAATGGTTTAGCGTGGGACATTGGGTGAAGGCTTCGGGCGGCGATTGGGACGTGGCTATTGTACCGGTGGATGCGCCGTTGATGACGTTGGGCGATATCAATCGTGGAACCTGGCCGGAGGAGTTCGCGCCCAAGAGCTCCACGATTTTTTCCTACGTGTTCAACAATTATTGGCACACCAACTATCGCGCGGCGCAGGGTGGCGAAAGTACGTTTCGCTATGTGATGACCAGCGGGCCGGCGCTGGCGCCGCAGGATCTGTCGCGCCTGGGACGGGCAGCCATGACGCCACTGGAAACGGACGAGGTTATCGATCAGGACAAAGTGGGCAATCCTGCGCGTCCACTGGAACCGCGCCCGACAAGTTTTCTGCAAGTGGACGGAGGCGGACTGGTCGTCGAAAACTGGAAGGCCGCGGAAGACGGAAACGGAACAATTTTGCGGGTGCTGGAAACCGCCGGGGCGAAAAGCACAGCCACGGTGCGATTCCCTTTTCTGCGCTTACAAAAAGCGTGGTGGTGTACCGCCGTGGAAGACAACATCAAAGAGATACCGGTGCAGGGCTCCTCCATGGAAATCACGTTGAATCCGCACGAGATCGGCACGATTCGCATCGAAGGAGAATTTGCGCACCCGGAAAATCGCTGACCGCCAGCAAGCCAAAATGGCTGGCCGGGTACACACGCGCTTTCACCGCGAGAATTTTAAGCAACAGGCCAAAGTGGTAGGTTAAGGGCGGGTTGTGAGTACGCGCCCGAGTGATTTATGTCACGGCAAAACCGGGCCTACGGGTATGTAATCAATCTGCATTGCGCTCAGCCCCACCCGTCGGCTACATGGCGAGCAAAATCTTCATGCCATTCCAATTCACAATTCCGTTCAGGAGGATTAAATCATGGGTACCCTTACGCACACTCCTCCGGCCCTTAAAGGGACCGGGGAGTATATCAAGGACGTTATAAATCTCGCGCGAGCAAAGAATCCCGCAGAACCCGAATTTCTACAGGCAGTCCAGGAAGTCCTCGAAAGTCTCGGCCCCGCCATCCAGAAGCACCCCGAATACCAGAAAGCGCGAATCCTGGAAAGAATGATCGAACCGGAACGCGTATTGATGTTTCGTGTGCCGTGGATCGACGATGCCGGTCAAGTACAGGTGAATCGGGGATTCCGGATTGAGATGAACAGCGCCATCGGCCCATACAAAGGCGGCCTGCGCTTCCATCCGTCGGTGAACCTGGGCATTTTGAAGTTTCTGGCGTTCGAACAAGTGTTGAAGAATTCGTTGACCACGCTGCCGATGGGTGGCGGCAAGGGTGGAAGCGATTTTGATCCCAAGGGCAAGAGCGACAACGAAGTGATGCGCTTCTGCCAGAGCTTCATGAGCGAACTGTTCCGGCATATCGGCGCGGACACGGACGTTCCGGCGGGCGACATCGGAGTAGGCGGCCGCGAAATCGGCTTCCTGTTTGGGCAATACAAGCGGCTGGCGAATTGCTTCACCGGAGTGTTGACGGGCAAGGGCCTGGATTGGGGCGGCTCGCTGATTCGTCCGGAAGCGACAGGCTATGGCTGCGTCTACTTTGCGAAAGAAATGCTGAAGACGAAGAAGGAAACCTTCGACGGCAAACAGTGCTTGGTCAGCGGCAGCGGCAATGTGTCGCAATATACGATTGAAAAGCTGCTGGACCTGGGCGCCAAGGTGATTGCGATTTCCGATTCCAACGGCATCATTCATGATCCGGATGGAATCAATCGCGAGAAGCTGGCGTTCGTCCTTGAACTGAAGAACGTGAAGCGCGGCCGCATCAAGGAATATGCGGACAAGTTCAAGACCGCCAAGTATATTCCGGCCGATCCCCGCATGGACTACAACCCACTGTGGGCCATCAAGGCGGATTGTGCTTTCCCGAGCGCAACGCAAAATGAAATCAACGCGAAGGACGCGGCAACGCTGGTGATGAATGGGTGCAAGCTGGTGGCGGAAGGCGCGAATATGCCGAGCACGCTGGATGCGACCAAACTGTTCCTGGAAGCGAAAATCCTCTATGGCCCCGCGAAGGCAGCGAATGCCGGCGGCGTGGCTACCAGCGGATTGGAAATGTGCCAGAACAGCATGAGGCTGGCGTGGACCCGCGAAGAAGTGGACGATCGTCTGCATAAGATCATGATCGCGATCCACAAGAACGCCTTCGAGACAGCGGAAAAGTACGGCCACCCCGGGAACCTGGTGTATGGCGCGAACATTGCCGGGTTCGTGAAGGTGGCGGACTCCATGCTGGATCAGGGACTGGTCTAAAGGCAGTGGCGTGTGGCTGGTGGCGAGTGGCGAGCCTTCTTCCATGAGCTACTAGCGAGTAGAATCGCGGCGGGGTGGTTGGCACCCACTCCGCCGTTTTTGTGTGCAAAGGTTACAGCCGCGCAGGGCACGGCTTTAGCCGCTGGGGGCGCCCACCCCGCGATAGTGACAATGCCGTGGGAATAAAACACTCAATCATGAGCATGAGACAGCACGCGCTGCCCATACCGTTTCCCGACGTGGAGACGCAATTCGAAGGCTTCGACAACCTGATGCCCTATCGGGTGCAAAACATTTTGCTGGTGTCGAGCCTGTACGATTCGTTCATCCTGCGGGAAGATGGGCGGCTGAATGAGCTGCTGATCAGCGAATCGCAGGAACTGCACCTGCAACAAATCCCACGTATCACGCATGTATCCAGCTGCCGCGAGGCGCTAGAACGAGCCAAAGCCGAACCGCAATTCAATCTGATTCTGACCAACCTGGCCGTCGGCGATATGAATGCCGCGCAACTGGCGCGCGAAATCAAAGCTGCGGGATTACAGGTTCCGGTGGTGGTCCTGGCGTACGACTACCGCGAAATTAAGAAATTTCTGGCGCGGAATCCGGTCACGGACATTGAACGAGTTTTTCTGTTCCAAGGTACCCCGCGGGTGTTGATTGCCATCGTCAAGTACATCGAAGACAAGCGCAACGTGGAGCACGATGCGTCAATGATGGGAGTGCCGGCGGTGCTGGTGGTTGAAGATAACATCCGCTACTACTCGTCGTTTTTGCCGCTGATGTACACGGAACTGATATCGCAGACGCGGCGCGTAATCCAGGAAGGCGTGAACCTGGCGCACAAACTGATGCGCATGCGAGCGCGGCCGAAAATCCTGCTGGCCTCCCATTACGAAGATGCATACGCGTTGGCCGTGAAGTACCAAGAGCATCTGCTCGGCGTGGTCAGCGATGTGGAATTTCCGCTCGCTGGCAAGTTAAGTGTGGAGGCTGGTTTTGATCTGGCAAAGAGTATCCGTGAATTGGTGGGCGATGTGCCCATCGTGCTACAGACCAGCCGGACAGCGTTTCGGGCCCGGGCTTACGAAGAGGGATACTCGTTCCTGCGCAAAGGTTCGCCCACATTCATGCGCGACTTGCGCAAAGTGTTGACGCAACAATTTGCATTTGGCGATTTCGTGTTTCGTACGCCGGATCGCGTGGAAGTGGCGCGCGCCACGGACCTCAATTCGTTGGAAGAATGCTTGCGTAAAGTGCCAGCCGAGAGTATCGCGTACCATGGCGAACGGAATCACTTTTCGCACTGGCTCACGGCGCGGACAGAGTTTGCGCTGGCGCAGAAATTTCGCCCGCGCAAAGTTTCTGATTTTCCGACGATCGACGATCTGCGACGGAATTTAATTGATTCGATTGCGGAATACCGGCGCGAGCAGAGCGATGTGCTGATTGGCGATTTCAAGCCGGCGGCGTTTCAAAGTGGAGGATCCTATTTTCTGCGCATTGGTTCGGGCTCGCTGGGAGGCAAGGCGCGCGGGCTGGCTTTTGTGCGGCACCTGTTACACACACGGCGATTTGCGCGGCGTTTTCCCAACGTACAGGTCCTGGTGCCGCCCGCCGTCGTTGTAGCCACGGATGCCTTCGATCGCTTCCTGGCAGAAAACAATCTGGTGGACTTTGCGATTCATGCCACCGACGATGGCGAGATTCAGCAGCGATTCCTGGAAGCCTCTTTGCCCGCAGCACTAACCGAGGACTTGCGCGCGTATCTAGCCGAAGCACGCTATCCCATCGCGGTGCGTTCTTCCAGCTTGCTGGAGGATTCACAATACCAGCCATTTACCGGAGTGTATGAAACCTACATGCTCGGCAATCAGCACGAGGATGCGGCGCACCGGCTGAATCAATTGCGCGAAGCCATCAAACTGGTGTACGCGTCGACCTTCAGCCGGCACGCGAAGGCCTACGTGCGCGCCACACCATTCCGCCTGGAAGAAGAAAAGATGGGGGTGATCCTGCAGCAGGTGGTGGGCTCGTTTTTTAGTTCGCGTTTTTATCCCGATTTTTCAGGCGTGGCGCGCTCCCGGAATTTCTATCCGGTGCCCCCAATGGCGTTCGAAGATGGTATTGCGGCGGTGGCGCTGGGACTAGGCCGTACGGTCGTAGATGGCGGGAAGTGCCTGGCGTTTTGTCCGCGCTATCCGGCAAATCTGGTGCAATTCTCCTCGGTAGAAGATTTTCTGTCGCAATCGCAAACAGATTTTTGGGCGCTCTCGCTAAATCATGTGCCGCAGGAAACATCGCCGCCTGGGCTTCGCGAAACGCGCTTCAGCCTGGATGTGGCGGAAACGGATGGGACGCTGGATGCTCTAGGCTCGACCTACTCGGCGGACAACGATCGAATCACCGATGGATTGGGCAGGCCAGGTATGCGCGTGGTCACCTTTGGACCGATCCTGAAGTACGGGTTGTTTCCCCTGGCTGCATTGCTGGATGAATTGATGAAAGAGGGCGCAGACGCTTTTGGACAACCGGTGGAAATTGAGTTTGCTGTGCGCCTGGCGCGCCAGGCGGGGGAGAGCGCGCAGTTCGGTTTTTTGCAGATTCGCCCATTAGTGTTGGCTCACGAAGCAGAAGAGTTGCACATTGAGGCTGTGGAAGGCGCGAGCCTGATCGCGCAGAGCACCAAGGTGCTGGGGAATGGGCGCGTCGGAAACTTGCTGAACCTAGTAGTTGTGGATGCGCAGCGGTTCGAACGCGCACTGAGCCAAGAAGTGGCTGGGCATGTGGCCTACTTCAACGCGAAACTGGCGCAAGAAAGCTGCCCGTACTTATTGATTGGCGTGGGCCGTTGGGGTTCGAATGATCCGTGGCTGGGTATTCCCGTAGAGTGGGACGACATTTCCGGAGCCGCGGTGATTCTGGAAGCAGGCTTCCGCGATTTTCGTGTGACGCCTTCGCAGGGCAGCCATTTCTTCCAGAACCTCTCCGCGTTTCAGGTGGGCTACTTCACCGTGAATCCCGACCTTGGTGAGGGCTCCGTGGATTGGGAGTGGCTCGGCGCGCAGCCCGCGGTCGAAGAACGCGGATGCGTGCGCCATTTGCGTTTCGTGGAACCCATAACAGTGCTGATGAATGGACGCGCGGGCGCGGGAGTGATTTTGAAGCCTGGCAAGGGCAAGACGTAGAGGGGAGAAGTGTTGAGCGCCCGGACGATTGCTAAGTTGTAAGAGAGATTCCTCACTCCGTTCGGAATGACGAGGTTTTTCAGTTTTGTGTGTGGAAGCGGCTCGCCTCAGAAGGCGAGCGCTACTAAAGCAAGAGCGCAAATTGGAAGCGCGGATTCACTTTTTTAGTAGAGTGTAGTCTGAGATCCTTTGGCGCAGAAAACGCGCCTCAGGATGACGCGCACCTGAATTCTGGCCTTGGGGGAGCAAATTTGTGAAACGCATCCTGTCCGGTTTGGTGATTGCGGCGAGTTTTCTCAGTGCAAATGCCCTAGCGCAAACGCGCAAAGTGATTCTGGATCAAGATGGGCGCGGGCCGGCCACTACTGACCAGCAATCGATGTTGATGGTATTGCAATCGCCGGAGATTGAGACGCTGGGAATCACCATCGTCAGCGGCGATCAGTGGCGCGATGAAGAAGTGGCGCACACGTTGCGCATGCTGGAACTGACCGGCCATGAAAACATTCGAGTTTATCCCGGCGCGGTTTTTCCACTGATCAACCGCAAAGAGGAAATCGCGCGCTGGCAAAAACTGTACGGAGCGGTGACTTACCAGGGAGCCTGGAACGAGAAACGAATCCGCTCCACTACTGGGACCACGTTAACGGGCGCATGGAATTCCGGCGCGTACCACGGGCCATTCGAGGTTCCGAATCCTTTGCCCGAAGGGAATCCGGTGCTGAAGCCTCAGGCGGAAGACGCGGCACATTTTCTGATCCGCATGGTGCACCAGTATCCGCACCAGGTGACTATCTACGCGGGTGGGCCGCTGACGAATCTGGCGCAGGCCATTAGCATCGATCCCAAATTTCCGGAACTGGCGCAGGAACTCATAGTGATGGGCGGCAGCATCGAGCCCGGGGAACCCATCAACTGGGCGCAATCCAATCGCCGGGAGTTCAATTTCTGGTGGGATCCTGAAGCGGTGCATATTGTTTTACGCGCGCCCTGGGCCCGCATTACCGTGACCACCGTGGACATTTCCGTGAAAACGCGCATGACTAAAGACATGATCGAACAAATCGCCAAGGCCGGGACTCCTGCGGCAAAGTACGTCGGAAAATGGGCCGACGAAGAGTATCTCTGGGACGAACTGGCAGCCGCAGCCTGGATGGATCCCAGCATCATCACGAGGGAGGAAGAGCTGTACATGGATATCGATATTTCCCACACCGCGGGATACGGAAATACGCTGGTCTGGACTCCCGGGAATCAGCCAGGGTTGGGGGAGCAACTGGTGCACGTGCAGACGGACCTGGATGTAGAGAAATTAAACAAGAGGGTGATGGATCTGCTGTCTCGGGCGCCTAAATCAGCGGAATAGCTCAACAATCGGTGAATTGGCGCAACTCGGTGAGCGGAAGCCCGCTGTCAGGACCGTGAATTCGGATGCGCTTGTCTGGCCAGTGCATCTAACCCTTTTACTTTCAGAGCGTCGTAATTTTTTCGCGTTTTCTGAGACTTGGACATGCTCCTGCAATTTCCCTAAATGGGCAAGTCCGGCCGAAACGGCCGGCGAAGGAGGGAGCATGACTTTGAGCAACCTCATAGTGGCAGCGATCATAGTGGTATTGCTGGGAAGCGTGGCGTTTGGCTTTGTAGTGGCCCTTCGAACCTATCTGCGCTATCGAGGGGAGCGGCTGGTGACCTGCCCAGAAACGAAGCAAGCAGCGGCGGTCCACGTGGATACGGGGAAGGCGCTTGGCGCGACCATCCTCGGCAAAGAGGAGGTTCGCCTGGATCAGTGCTCGCGGTGGCCCGAACGGCACGGCTGCGGGCAGGACTGTTTGAGTCAGGTGAAGGCCGACCCGGAGCACTGCCTGGTGTGGAACATCGTGGCCGAATGGTACAAGGGGAAATCCTGCGCGTACTGCCAGAAACCTCTGGGAGAGATTCACTGGCACGATCGCCATCCCGCTTTGCTGTCACCCGATCGCGTGGCCAAGCAGTGGAATGAAATTCCGCCGGAACAATTGCCCACGATTTTTCAAACGTACTTGCCAGTCTGCTGGAACTGCTACATTGCCGAAACGTTTCGCAAGCAGAATGCCGATCGTGTGTTGAATCGCAATTGGGAACGTGGCGCCGGCGGAGAGTATGTGCCGAAAGACCAGGAAGAACCAACCGCGCAGAAGCGCGCTGCGGGGAACTAGCCAGCGGCCCGGGCTAAAGGCAGCTGGATCCCTCAGGGGCTGAAGCCCGATTGTTTGTGCGGGCGTTGTGTCGGCGCTAAAGGTCCGACCCCCTAAAAAGGAGAGTTTGTGAACTGGTAAGGCAGGCGGCGTAAAGCCGCCCCTACACGGGGACGACCATAGGGGGCATAACCCTTCGCAGCTCAGAGCAAGAAGCTGCGTCTGCCAGGGCTTTCACAAGCATATTCAGAACCTCGCCGGAGAATGATACAGTCTATGCCCTGTCGGTGGGGGCCATGGACACACCAGAAAAACCCGGTACACACCAAAAAGCACTTTCCATCAATCTAGACGCGACGGTGTTCGGTTCCTTCGCGGAAATTGGAGCCGGACAAGAAGTGGCGCGTTGGTTTCTACGTGTCGGCGGCGCGTCAGGAACCGTGGCCAAAACCATTTCCGCGTACGACAAAGAGGTGAGCGACGATTTATATGGGGCCGGCACCCGTTATGTTTCGAAGCCGCGGCTGCAGGCCATGCTGGAGAGCGAGTGGCACCAGTTAATCGGGCAATTGCAGGCAAGCCGCGGCGCAAACACAAAGTTCTTCTCCTTCGTCGACACCATTTCCGCACGCAATTTCTCCGGCACGAATGATTGCCACGGCTGGATCGGATTGCGCTTCCAACAGCAACCCGGCGGCACGCCCAGCGACGTGATTCTGCACCTGAACCTGCGGGACTCCACGAATCTGCGCCAGCAGGAAGCCGTGGGAATTCTGGGCGTGAACCTGCTGTACGCAGCGCAACACGCCCTGTCAAGCCCAAACGAATTTCTGGCCAGCGCGTTCGAAGAACTGGGTTTGCACCGCGTGGAAATCGACTGTGTGGAGCTGAGCGGCCCAGCGTTCGAGGGATGGGACCGGTCGGAAATCCATGTGTTTCTGGTGACCGGAGCTTTTGCGGAAGCGGTGAGTTTCCCCGCAGACGATCGGTTCGCCCCTGCCAACGAGGTGCTGTACAAGCGCGCGCTGGTTCTGGCGCCGGGAAGCTTCAACACCTTCACACACCTTCGCTCTGAGTTGATTCAGGGCACACTCAGCGAGCTTCCGCCGGAAGAACTAAGAGAAAGCAAAGGTGGGCTCGGGCTATTCTGCCTGGCGCCGGAGATCGGAGGCGATGCGGTGAAGACCTCGTCCGTGGCAGAAATTGCCAAGCTCATCCAAAGCCTGCGAAAACTGGGCTATGGCGTACTGGTGTTCCGTGCCCCGGAGCTGTACGAAATCAGCGCGTTTGTGAACCGCTACACGAAATCACGAATTCACTTCGCGGTTGGACTATCGGTTCTAGTGCGCGTAATGGAAAATCGCTACCGCAATCTGGAGGGCAGCCTGCTGGAAGGGATTGCGCGGTTGTTCACGCAGAATGTGCGCCTGGTGGTGTATCCCATGCCCGAGGAACAATTGGAGAAATGGGTGAAGGAAGCGGGGCTGACGGGATGGACCTGGGAAGCGGCCGACGGGATGGTCAGCGCCCAGAACCTGCACCCACCCAAGCCACTCGATCATTTGTACAAGTATCTGTTGAGCGAGCATTGGATCTTGCCTTCGCACGCGTTGGCGATTAGCTCTTAACTGCCCTTCGAAAGACTCAGTGGCAGAACTCGCACGCGCGGCCGACGGTGCCAATTCCCATCAGTTCCACATGCGGAGATAAATCGTCCGGTTTGGCCGGCTCATCGTTCATCAGCGCGGTGCTGAGATACTTTTTGTTGTCATCGCAGAAGACCGTAGCCACAACGGCGTTTGCGCCGATTTTTTCTTGTGCACGCACGGCGGCCAGGAAATTGCACCCTGAAGAAATGCCCACGGCGAGGCCCAGCGTGGTTGCCAGTTTCTGAGCCATCTGGATGGCGTCGCCATCGGAAACCGCGATCACCTCATCCAGGTCCTTTAGTTGCACAATCTCCGGAATAAACTCGTCCGAGATGCCTTGAATGCGGTGATTGCCGAGCTTGCAGCCGGTGCTTAGCGTAGGGGACTCCGCCGGTTCCACCGGATGCACCTTAATGGAGGAGTCCTGACGACGCAGATATTTGCCCACGCCCATCACCGTGCCTCCAGTGCCCACGCCGGCCGCGAACGCCTGCGGCCGTTTGCCTACGGACAAGAGCTGCGACCAGATCTCCGGGCCGGTAGTTTCCTCATGCGCTTCACAGTTCGCGGGATTGGAGAATTGCCGCGGCAGGAAAACATCGTTACGCGAAGCGGCGAATTCCTCGCACATGCGAATGCTGCCCAGGAAACCGCCTTCTCCTTGGCTGACGGAAACCACTTCAGCGCCGTAGCTGCGGATCAGGTGCACGCGCTCCTGGCTCATCCAATCGGGCATAAAAATCTTGACGGGATGCCCGAGCATGCGGCCGATGGCGGCGAACGCAATACCAGTGTTGCCGCTGGTCGCTTCCGCGATCGTGTGGCCGGGAGCAATTTTGCCCTCGGCATAGGCCTTTTGCAGGATGCGCACGGCCATGCGGTCCTTGATGCTCCCGGTGAGATTCAGATACTCGGATTTGGCAAACAGGATGCGATGGGTGCCCCGATAACGGAAATGGATGGAGACCAGGGGCGTGTTGCCGACCAGTCGAGTGAGCGCTTTAAACTTCGAGGTAGGTAGTTCGAGTGTGGTAGTCATAACGGTTAATTAGAGGCATGTTTGCGCGGATTCGGCAAGGGCTTGGCGCACGGCGCGCAACCGCGGCCCGTGGGGTATTCAGGCGATTGAGCCTGTCGAAGATACGGGCGGATCAGGGCTTCGGCTGGCCGGTTTCGTCGTGCGCCGATACCGCGAAGATATACCAGGCGCCGTGGGGCAGCCACTGCTCTTGCCAGCGCCAGTCGTTGTCCGCGCCGGTCTCACGGTAATGCAGGTTATAGTCGATTCCGTCCTCGTCCTTGAACCCCGCGGTGATGCCGTTGGAAATGCCGCCGGGAGCGTTGGTAAATTCCCAGGAATCGAAAAACATGTATTGCGGATTGTTGTGCCCGACGCCGTTCATCATAGAGGAATCGAAGGGGTTGAGCCCGAGGATCCAGTTGAGCTGGTCCGTGGCGAAAGTGCGAAGCTGCTTCTGAAATTCTGGATCATCGGGAAGCTGGCGAGCAGCGAGCCTTGCGGCGGTGGCCAGCGAGCCGAGACGCGCGTTTTCTCCCTGCCACCACGGAGCAACCTCGGTGTTATGGGGGAAGAAGAAGGCGACGCGGCGATTGCCGTCCTTATCCTGGGTGAGCTGACGGGCGTAGTCAAAGGGATTGGTCACGTCCTTATTGATGGCCAGTTGGAAGATGAGTGACTTCTTCACCGCATCACGAACTTTCTCCCGAACATCGGGGCTGGCAATCTGCGCGTAATAGAGCAGGCTGACCACCGGGAACCCGGCGTCCGAAGCGTGGAAGAACGGCCGAACGGCGTCGTCCGCGCGCCAGTAGTTTGTGTAGGAATCGTGGGTGATAAGCCGCGCCATCAAGCTCGCGGCGCGCTTGTCGGCTGCGGCCTGGTACACGTCTTTGTGGGTGGCGCGGTAAAGCTCGGTCGCGGCCACCAGCGCGCAATAATCGTCGACGATATTCTCCTTGCCGTCGTTTGCCAGCTTCAGGTTGTTCTTCTGCAGAAAATCAAAGGCGCTTTCCGCCGCTTTGAGATAATCGGCATTTGTGTATTCGCCGCGGAATGGGTAGGTACTGGCGATTGCCAGAGCGGCCACGGCTACACCGCCACCAGAGCGAAAACTGACCTCGTACTCCAGATCGTTGTTAGCCTGCTCCACCATGCCGCTGCGGGCTTTGTCGGCAGATTGGTAGATGCCAAATTTCTTCATCTCGCCGGCAACTTTGCGCAACTCGGGGACCTGCCTGCTGCCTCCGGTGGAAATGGAGCGGTAGAAGGAGCCGACTGGGACTTTCACACGCACCAGATAATCCGCGCCAAACATCGCTTCATCAAGCATGTGGTCCTGATGGCGAATCACTTCTGGAATCGCACGTTCGTTCAGCAGTTCGTTGCCTTTGAACATGCTGTAGACAACCAGGGGAATCTGCTGCGGATTGAAGTAAGTGGAAAACGATAGATGCGAGAGATGCTTGCCGTAGTCACCGGTGGCATCCCACCAGCCGCCGTGGGCGTCCACCGTGCCGGTTTTCTTGCCGTCGAAGGGAAGATGGCGATCGGCCTGGTCCATGCGGCCGCTGCTGCGCTGGTCTTTGAAATAGTAAATGGCATCGGAGAGCGTGTTGCGTTCGAGCAACAGGCGCTGAATCACGAAGGGGTAGGAATGGACGGAGCGATTGCCGTAGGTGCAAACCAAATAGTAGTTCCCTTCGGTGGAGAAAGAATCGAAGTCCACGGTCCAGAATTCCCAGTCGCGCCATTTCTTGACCGGCCCGGCCTGCTGTGCGGAGATGTCCAGGACCTTGTGATGATCCTGCGTATCATTCAGGGTGCAGCCGGTGAACTGGTCCTGGCTGGTGCCCAGAATTACGGCGTGCTTCGGGCCAAGCGCATCGTAGCCCACATGATTGATAAGAATTTTAGCCTCGTCGGCATGAGCCAACGGCAAACAGACGAGTGCGAAGGCGGCAAACAAGAAAATCCTGGTGACTTTACGCATAAGGCCCCTCGGAGTTGTTACCGATCTGCGTACGGGTGAAGCATAACGCAGGTGCTGCCGGAGCGCTGGTGATGGCGAACACCTCGACATCGGCAGTTTAAAACGTTTTAGTAAAGAAGGCCACACGGATTGACATGCCCGGAAATGCGTACCTACAATGGCGCCAGTTTCATAAACCGGCTACAGATAGGCGTCCCATGTCCTTTGGAATCCGTGCGGTCCTTATGAGTCTGTCGTTGAGCGTTCTGTCCTTGTTCCCTTGTGCAAAATCGCCAGCGCAGAATTTTTCGGACGTTAAGCCGAGCCCTCAACAAGTTGCTTGGCAGGACCTGGAAATCGGCGTGATCTTTCATTTTGGTACCAACACGTTCCTGGATCGCGAGTGGGGCGACGGGACCGCGGATCCTAGTGTCTTCAATCCGCCAGACTTGGACGCAGACCAATGGATTCGTGCGGTAAAGGCGGCGGGCGCCAAATACGTGGTGCTAGTGGCCAAACATCATGACGGCTTCTGCTTATGGCCCAGTGAACTCACCAATTACAGCGTAAAGAGCAGTCCCTGGAGGGGCGGCAAGGGCGATGTGGTGCGCGAGGTGGCGGAAGCCGCACGGAAGAATGGACTGAAGTTCGGAGTTTATTTGTCGCCATGGGATCGCCACGACCCGCGCTACAACGAGTCGGCAGCCTACGACAAATACTATCTCGAGCAAGTGGACGAGCTGAGCTCGCAGTATGGCGAACTGGTGGAATGGTGGATGGATGGCGCGGGAAGCGGAGGGCACGTTTACGACTTTGACCGCATCGTGCAGGAATTGCGCATGTGGCAACCGAACACCATGGTGTTTGCCGACGTGGCGCTCTACAAATATGCCGACTTGCGCTGGGTCGGCAATGAGGCTGGCCGTGTGAACTACGAGAATTGGAACGTGGTGGACCGCGCGGGATACTTGCGGTGGAGACCCGTGGAATCCGACACTCCGCTACGCAAATTGCACTGGTTCTGGCATGCCCATGACGAGGGCAGCCTAAAAAGCCTGGCCGACTTGATGGAGACTTATGACCAAACTGTCGGGCGTAGTGCGCAACTGATGATCGGAATTGCACCGGACCGCGATGGACGCGTGCCGAATTCGGACGTCGCGCGGCTTAAGGAGTTTGGTGAAGCGATCCAGACGCGCTATAGCCACAACCTGGTGAAGGAAAAAGAGGGCACAGGCGCGGCTATGGCGGCGTTGGACGGTGATCCGGAGACGTTCTGGTCCGCGCCGGAAGGCTCGCACAACGGCGTGATTGAGGTGAACTTCAAGGAACCGGTCACGTTCGATTGCGCGCTAACAATGGAGTGGCTGAACGACGGTCAGAACGTGCAGAAGTACGCCATCGAAGTTTGGGATGGCCGGGCATGGAAGCGCGTGGCAGAGGGCCAAGCGATCGGGCACAAAAAAATCGACCATTTCGCGCCGGTCACTGTGCAACGCCTGCGCTTGAACCTTTTATCCACAACCGCCGCGGCGCACATTCGCGAATTCCAGCTGTACAACACGGCCGCGAACAAGTAGCAAATTTGTCGGAAGTTATCCGCCGATAGTCACCCCGAACGAAATCTAAGCAACGTCGCCCAGCGCTCACAGCGGTTGCGTCTCCATTCCGGTACAATGCGAAGGAGCACTCTTGTTTCCAGACAAGGTCAGGTGGGTTAGTGATCCATCGCTACGTTTATCACAACGACGAGATGCGCCCGGTAGAGAAAACTCGCTGGTCACCCGGGCAAGCCGGCTTGATCTGCGGGTGGGGGCTGTTCACCACGGTGCGCATCGTGTGCGGCGAAGCTTTTGCTTACGAGCGTCATTGGCGACGCCTGGAGAAAGACGCCGCACTCACACGCCTGCCGCTGACGTACACCGGCGCGCGAGTGCGCGTGATGTTGCAGGAAGCGATCCGCGCGAATCAGGTGAAGGAGGGCTGCGCGCGAATTTATCTGGTCTGGAACACCGTGGGTGGCTGGCGCAGTGACGAGAAAATGCCGGAAGTAGACCTGGTGATCACCACCGCCGATTTGCCCCATTATCCAGAAATTGCGCGCCTGACGGTGCGGGAGCACGGCCGTCACGCCGCTTCTCCGCTGGCTGGGGTAAAGACGATTTCTTGGCTGGACAGTGTATGGGCGGCAGCCGAAGCGCAGCGCGAAGGGTTTGACGAGGTCGTGCTGCTGAATGAACGCGGCGAAGTCAGCGAATGCACCGCCGCCAATATTTTCGCGGCGAAAGGCGACAAGGTCAGCACGCCCCCGTTAAGTTCCGGCTGCCTGGAGGGTGTCACGCGTGGCGTCCTGATGGAGATTGCCAACGAAGCCGGCACCAGCGTGGTGGAACAAACCATGCGGCTGGACGACCTGTACAACGCGGATGAAGTGTTTGTCACTTCCACAAATCGCAACGTCATCGGCGTGAAGGAAATTGCCGGGCACACCATCGGCGATGGCACCACCGGCCCGATCACCAAAAAACTCGACGAAACTTTCGAAAGCTATATCAACGACTACATCAAGCGCCGGCTGGCGACTAGCCACTAGCCCACGGAATCGCAGGCGATTCTTAGTGAAGCGCTTCCGCCTTCAGTTGCGGCGAAGTCGTCGTCGGACTTGTGCCCAAGGTGGCGCGCAGGAGCACTGGCGCCAGAACGGTGGTGACCATCACCAGCAGCACTACGGCAGAGAATAGTCCTTCATCCACCACTCCGATGCCCCTGCCAATTCCCGCAAAAATCAGGCCCACTTCCCCACGTGGCATCATGCCGAATCCGACTGCCAGCCGATTCATGGTAGGAGGGCAGCCCCAGCCCGCCGCTACTTTACCCACGATGGCGACAATGGTGAGCGCCAACCCGGCGATCAACACGTCCTTGCTGGCCATGGTTTCCAGCTTTACCTGAATGCCCATCCACACAAAGAATAGCGGCACCAGCAGGGACTCGATGGGCGAAAGCAGTTCGTGAAGCGACGCGCCTTCCACTTCGCGGTCGAAGAAGCTGTTCAGCACCATGCCGGCCGCGAACGCACCCACGATGGTGGCCAGTTGCGCCACATTCGCCAGCCAGGCCATCAGCAGGGCAAAGCTGACGCCGAAGAGAAGCTTCAGGTTGCTGACGCCAGAACTGGCTAAGCGACGCACCAGTTTCGGGGTCAACCAAATCCCTATACCGAGCGAAGCTACCAGGAACAATGCCGCTTTTCCAGTGGTCATCGCAATCGAAGCTATATTGATGGTGCCGGTAACGGCCAACCCACTGACTACAGCCAGCACGATGAGGCAGAGCACATCGTCGATCACGGCGGCGCCCAGAATGATGCGTGCTTCCTCTGTGGTTTCTCGGCCAATATCGCGCAAGACGCGAGCGGTAATCCCCACACTAGTAGCGGTAAGAATGCCGCCGATAAATAGATCCACGGCAAGCTGATTGTTAGGGTGCAGGAGCTTCATTACTCCCATGCCCAGCAGCATGGGCAAAACGATCCCCAGAATTGCAACGTAGGTGGCATACTTTCCTACCCGCTTCATCTCCACCAGGCTGATTTCCAGGCCCACCATGAAGAGAAGCACCAGAATCGCCAAGCGCGAAATAATGTCGATGAAACCATATACGGAAATGTACGTTTGCCCCTGCGATCCAGAAAGTAACTCCGCCAGGTGCTGCGTATGGGGACCGGGAGGAAGGATTTTCAACGTCGCCTCGCCGATGCTCAGAGGCCCGGTCAGCGCCATGGAAGCGATGCGCGAAAGGTTGTCACCCTCGCGAAGGACGGTGAGAGTAGGGTTTCCGAAGTAATAGCCGAGATTGCCCGCGAGCAGGCCCACCAGGAGTTCTCCGAGAACCGCCGGTTGCCTCACCCACCGCATCAGGAAGCCGCCGAGCGCCGCACCCAGGGTGATGAAGATAGAAGCAATCAGAATAGGAACGATGGGATCGGCATGCGACAAGCCCGTATCCGCATACCAACTGCCAAGGGCCTGGGCCCATCCCGCAGATTGCTGCCATAAAGCGACCACAAACATGCACGAACTCCCAACTTTTCCGCCAGTGGAGCGCCGGACTGCACGGTGGGGGTATTGTGGAGTCGACAGGGGATTCGGCGCAAGCGATAAGGCATCGCAGGCGCTTGCGTGTTACAATGCGCGGCTTAGTGAGAAAACAGGGGAAAAAGGCATGACGGAAGCCTTAGCACAAGCGGAAGCAGTGCTGGAAGTAATTTCGCCGGACGGCGGGCGCAAATACGTGCGCGTGACGCAGACGCCATTTCTAATCGGGCGCGGCGCGGAAACCGGCAATCACTTGCAGCTCACGGACCGCCGCATTTCGCGCAATTGCGGGGCCATTGTCACCGAAGCGAACCGCTATTACCTGGAAGATCGCGGGCAGCGCCGCGGCGTTTTCGTGAACGGCGAGAAAGTAGAAAGCCGTGCGCTCACGGACGGGGACGTGATTACTTTTGGCCTCGAGGACTCCTACCAGGTCATCTTCCGCGCTGCCACCGGTACATCCGACGAATCTATTCCGCAGTTGTTGACGCGCATCGATCACATGACCAGTTCGGAGTCCACCGGCGGGGGGCTCCGCAAACTGAATCTTCTACTGGAAGCCACTTCCCTGCTGCATTCTCAATTGCCCCTGGATTCCGTGTTGGCCAAAATGATCGATCACGCCGTGGCCGTAACTGATGCAGACCGGGGTCTGCTCGAAGAGGCCGTCGAAAGTCCTTCCGCGAGCCCATCGGAGCGCCTGAGGGTGAGACTCGCGCGACGCAGCGGTGGGCAGCGATTGCCTCCTGAGAGCATGACCCCGAGCCAAACGGCCATTCAACTGGCGATGAAGAAGCAGTTGCCGGTCATTACCGAAGATATCGAACAGGCGGAAATGAATCTGCAGGCGGCGGCCAGCATTGTGGCGCAAGGCTTGCGCGCGGTGGTGGTAATTCCACTGTATGCCAGCGCGCGCGCCAGCAGCGAATCCGCCACAAACGTGACGCGTGGCGAATTTCTTGGCGTGCTGTATTTGGATTCGAAGCGCCCCACGGCCTTCTCCAAGCTAGACCGGCAGATTCTGGACGCGCTTGCTGCCGACGCGGCCAGTATTCTGGACAACGCTCGTCTGGTAGAACGCGAACGCGAGCGGCAGCGTCTAGAACAGGAAATCGGGATCGCGCGGGACATTCAGCAAGCGCTGCTGCCGAAGAATTTTCGCGATTTCCCGCACCTGGCCGTCTCAGGCGTGAATTTTCCCTGCTTGTCCGTGGGGGGCGACTACTTTGACGTATTTCCGCTCGATGACCATCGCACCGCATTTCTCCTGGCGGACGTCAGCGGTAAGGGATTGGGCGCAGCGCTACTCACCACCATGCTGCAAGGTGCGCTTTCCGGCATGACCCTGGGTACAGATCCGGCGCGTGTGTTCAACCACGTTAACCGCTTCTTGTGCGATCACGCGGAAGTAGGACGCTACGCCACGATGTTTTTCGGGATCTTGCATGATTCGGGCAAACTGGAATACATCAACGCCGGGCATCCTTCGCCGATCCTCATGCGCGCAGCCACGGCGGAAGAAGCGTTCACGGAGGGCTCGTTCCCCGTGGGGCTTGTCCCTGAAGCGGAATTTTCGACCACCACGCTGCAACTCGAGCCGAATGACACGCTGGTGCTATACAGCGACGGTGTAACGGAAGCGATGGATCCGGATGAGCAACTCTACGGGAATGGACGGCTGCGCGCAGTTTTGCTGGGCAAGAACGAAATGGCCCTGGACGAAATTCAGAAGACGGTATTGGAGTCCGTAGAGAATTTCGCACGCGGCGCGCGGCAGGCGGACGACCTCACCATTCTGCTGGTGCGCTTCCGAGCGGTCGGTACCGTGGTAACGGAGACGGACGTATCCGGAACGCGCAAAGCCGCTGCCAACTAAGCACTTGTCGAATAACTTTGAGTTTGGCCGGGCCAGAAAGACTCCTCACTCCGCGGATTCCGTGGGAATGACGAGATGATCGTAAGCACACGTCAATATGGCGTGCAGGTTGGAGGATGAGCGGGAGAGGGAGTAAACGCAACGGGCATGAGTTTTTCTGTTTCCAGCAATTTGTTCAGCGCGGGCACGGTTTCGTTGGCTAACTGGTTGGTGCCCTCCTGGTCCTTGACGTACGCTTCGCATGTAAATTGAAATAACTTTTTCACCGAGTCGGTGGGCGCAATGTCCGCAGCCTGCACCATCTCCAGATAGCGGCCTGCATCGCGATTGACGGTGCCGAAACCCGGAGCCAGTGCCGTGCCCGATTCGAGAGAGCCGACCTGCTTCTCCGCATTGGTGAGCGCCTCGGTGAGTTCCTTGGAAGGAGTGGCCGGCAAAGATTTCCTGCGTTCCGCGAGTTGTATATCCAGCGGCGCAAGTTGATGGAACGAACTGGCGGAGGCGTTCATCAATTCCCAGAGTTTATAGGAAAGCCCGAATTGCGCAGCATAGTCTTCCGGAGAGATGTGTATGCGTGGGTCGGGAGCCACACGCAGTTTCTGCCGGTAAGTCTTGCCCTCCACGGTGAGAGCCAGATCGTACGTTCCCGGTGATATAAACGGCCCGGGTGGCTGGAAGCGCGGCGTCTCACCAGGAACCGCATGATCGGGAAGCGTGTACTCCGTGTATTCCAGGCGCTCGCCAAAAAAGCCAAAGGGCAAGGCCGTGGGATGTGCGTAGCGCAAGTCCCAGACGAAACGATTAACTCCCGAGGACGTGGGCAAGCTGATCGGCGCGTAAAACCAGTATTCCGGTACATTCGCTGGCGGCAGCGTTTCCATCTCCGGAATGCTGGAGAAATGCCGGAGGCGATGCCCTTGCTCGTCCAAAACGTCGAGCGTGATTTCACCCTTCGGTGGAGCCGCGAGTGAGTAATAGAAAATGGCGCCATCGGGAGGGTTTTGAGACGCGGGCATATCGCGCTGCAACGGTGTGTCTGGGTGATTGTCCCAGTGAGCGCGAATGGCGGTTTGCGGGGTGAAAAAGTACACAGGCGATTGGGCGGTGGTATCGTTCAACTGGCGCAACGGGGAAATGTCGTCCAAGATCCAAAGGCCGCGGCCGAAAGTGGCGGCAACCAGATCATCACCGTGAATGGTTAAGTCGCGTACCGAACTAGTAGGGAGCGTCAGCTGCAGCGACTGCCAGTGATCGCCGCAATCGAACGAAACGTACACGCCCGTCTCCGTGCCGGCGTACAGCATCCCCTTACGCACGGGATCCTCGCGAATCACGCGCGCAATTCCCGCCTCCGGCAAGCCGGTCACAATTTTGTCCCAGGTCTTGCCGCCGTCGCGCGTGCGGAAGAAATACGGGTGGGTATCGCGGCGCGCGAAAACCGCGGCGAACGCAGTGTTCGGATCGTAAGGAGAAGCATCGATGGAGTTCACCGTGGAGCGCTCGGGGAGTTCGGTAGGGGAAACCTCGCTCCAGTTCGTGCCGTCGTGGGTGAGTTGGACCAGCCCGGTGGACGTTCCCACCCAGATTAAGTTGGCATCCAGCGGCGACGGCGCAATCGTTTGTATGTAGCCGCGATTTCCTGGCGCCTGCGCATCATCATCTTCGTCATCCGTGAAAAATCCGGAGTTTTCGCCATCTTCCTTGGAGGGGATGTGCCCCGAAGCGTCGGTCTTCGGCGCCGGCGAAGTCGCGTTAGGCTTCACCGTTAGGTCCGGACTTATCTCTTTCCAGTTCAGCCCGTCATCGGTAGTCTTCAGCAGGAATTGCGAAGCGTAGAATAGGGTGTGCGGATCGCGCGGCGAGAAGATGATCGGCGTCTCCCAGCTGGCGCGGTAATTCACCGCGGCGATGAACAGCGTGGCGATTTGGCCGGTGTTGCGGTCCAGCCGAATGATGTTGCCGTACCAACCAAGCGAGTAGATGTATTCCGCGTGCAGCGGATCCGGCGCGATAAAGCTGCTTTCGAACGAACCGCTGGAAAACCAGTCGCGATAGGTGATCAAGCCAAAATCAGTTCGATTGGGCACCACTATCGAACCCGAATCCTGCTGCGCGGCATACAAGCGGTACGGGAAGTCGTTGTCCGTCGAAACCCGATAAAACTGGCCGGTCGGCTGATTGAACCAACTGCTCCAGGTTTTTCCGCAATCGTAAGTGATCACCGCACCCTGATCGGTGCCCTCCAGAATGTGATTCGAATCCCGCGGATCGATCCAGAGCACGTGATCGTCTTCCCCGCTGGGGGTTCCCTTCCAGGCAACGAAGGTGCGGCCGCCATCCTCCGAGCGATACGTGGAGGTCTGCATCACGTAGACCACATCCAGTTTCGTAGGATCCGAGAAAACGCGCCCAAAATAATTGGAACCTAGGACGCGCGGGTCCGTGGTGATTTTCTGCCAGGTTGACCCGGCGTCGTCCGAACGGAAAAGTCCTTGCGCCAATAAGGCGAAAATGCGTTTGCCGCCCATGCCCGAGGCAATCGACAGACCGACGCGTTGCCGGTGCGCCGGGGGAAGGCCTTGGTCGCCCATCAGCGCCCACGTCTCCCCTGCATCGGTGGATCGTAGCAGTTGCGTGTCCATGCCCTCGGGCGGCTTTTCTCCTGGCGCCGGCGGGATGTGGCGAAGGGTCGCAACAATCGTATGAGAATCTGCGGGATCAAAATCCAGTTCCATCGGGCTGGTGTGATCGTCCTTGTAGTACACCTTGCGCCAAGTCTTGCCGCCGTCTGCAGACTTAAAAATGCCACGCGCTTCGCTGGGCGTGAATGTGCCCGCGACGGCCACATATACAAGGTTGGCATCGTATGGATCGACCAGCAGGGAGGGAATGATGGGAGAATCTGCGAAGCCGAGATGAGTCCACGTGGCGCCCGCATCGACGGACTTCCACACACCGTTGCCGTTGGTCTGCTCACCGGTGCCCAGGTAAATGATGTTGGGGTTCGAAGGCGCAACGACGAGGTCGCCGATGGAGGCAACATGCGCTTGATCAAAGATCGGGAGCCAGGTGCGGCCTGCGTTCGTCGTTTTCCAAACGCCGCCGCCGGGAGTACCCATGTAATATGTTGTGTTGTTACCGGCGATGCCGGCGACCGCGGTGACGCGCCCTCCGCGATGTGGCCCGATCAAACGCCACTTGAGACCATGGAGAAGATCCGCCGAGATTTGCTGTGCGGCCAGCGGAGATAAAAAGAAAATCGAAAGCAGCAAAAAGTACGAAAAGGGCAAGCGGAGCGTCCGGGGCGGGAGCGATCGACTCATGGGTCCTCTCTCGAAACCAGCAGTTTAACATGGCCTCCGGAGAATTTCTGACCCGGCGCGGACCAGGGGAGACACCACATGAATGTCGACGAGGTGTTTCAGTTCATGAAAAGGGAGCGGTTGGCGATTCTTGCCACCGTGGACGAACGCGGCCAGCCGGAAGCTGCTTTGATGGGATTTGCGGTAACGCCAACGCTGGAAATTATTTTCGACACTGTAAAAAGCTCGCGCAAATATCCCAATCTGAAGAACAATCCGCGAGTGGCGTGGGTTATCGGCTGCTCAACGGAAATTACGGTGCAGTATCAAGGCGTGGCAGAGGAACTGGCTGGCGAGGAGCTGGCCAAGTACAAGCAGGCGTATTTTGCCGTGTTCCCTGACGGGCCCGCGCGCGCGAGTTGGCCGGGAATTACGTACTTTGTGGTACGGCCTAAGTGGATGCGGTATTGCGATTATGATCCCACGCGGCGAAGGATCGAGGAGAAAGTGTTCTAGGATGAGTCAGTGATGTTGTGCTGGCGGTCCGCCTCAGGCAAGCAAGCGCCGCACTGCAAAGTTAGAGTTCGCGAAGGGCCACGGAAACGGGCTGAACCGCTGCGCGGATCGCAGGCAACAATCCACCGAGTACGCCCATGACCAGGGCGAAGAGCACGCCCATCACCAGAAGATCGAAAGTAATCTTGAACGCGAAGGCCACGTTCGAAAAGGTCTGGAAGTTCATGGTGCTGGTGGTCAGGCCGTTCAGCGGCAGTACCGCCAGGCAACCGATAATGCCACCTAGGAAGGAAATCAGCAGGGCTTCGAACAGGAACGACAGAATGACGTTGGAAGTGGAGAAGCCCACCGCGCGCATGGTGGCGATTTCGCGGCCGCGCTCCGCCACCGCCGAATACATGGTATTCAAGGCCCCAAAAATCGCGCCGATGGCCATGATCGCCGCCACCAATCCGCCGAGAACGGTGATCAGGCGGGTCATGGTCGTGGACTGTTTCGCGTAGTAATCAATCTCGCGGTACACGTCCACGTTCATGCGCGGATCTTTTACCACTGCGTCCTTGAACTCCTGAAACGTCGCTGGAGAAGCGAGATGTACTGTCGCCGACTGAAAAATATTGGCGGGACGCTTCAACACCTGATTGAAAATCTGCGAGTCGCACCACACTTCCGAATCAAACGCCGAGCCGCCCGCATCGAAAACACCCACCACCTGCCAGTGCCCGCCCGCGAAATCAATATTGTTACCGACCGTGAGTCCTTGGTAGGTTTTCGAGGCGTTTTTGCCTACGATCAATTCGTTCAAGCCGGAGTGAAACATACGGCCCTGCACGATCTTCACGAATTTGCGCACTTCCAGCACGTTGGGCGAGACTCCGCGCACTTGCACATTCGCATCCGTGCCTGTGCTGATTAGCGGAACCGGAATCACACCGACAACATCCTGAGTCAACACGGGAGCACCACTTTGATCGCGCGCAATTCCTGGCGCATCCTGGAGAACCTTGATGGACTCAAGGGTGATGCCGCCCATCATTTCGGAGGAGGAGCCGGCGCGCATGACCAGCGCATTGCCCGGTGAACCCGACGCCACCAGCGTGGCCTTAAATCCGCGTGCCAGCGACAACATGGCCACGAACACGCCAACGGTTCCCGCAATACCTAAAATCGCGACGATCGTGGAAGTCCAGCGGGCGCGAATGCTGCGGAAATTATAGGAAACTGGAACTGTGCCGATGAACGGCGCAAGCAATCCCGCAAGGATGCCAAAAACCACAACCAGGATGAGCACCAGCGCAACGATTGCCGCGATGGTAATAAAAAAGAAAAATAGCAGTTTTCCGGCCATGCTCACACTCTCCGCAGCGCGTTCACGATGCGCAGCCGCATCGCACCCCATCCAGGCAGGAGACCGCTGAGAATGCCAGTGAGGATGGCGACGGCCAGTCCAAAGAGCAGCATCGGCGGAGCCAATACAATACTTGGCAGCAATCCATTCAATGCCTTTGCCAGGCCTGGAACCGCCAGCATCGCTAAGCCCATGCCCATCACACCGCCAATCAAAGCAATGGTCAGCGCCTCAGCGAGCACGAAAAAGAGAATGGCAAGGTCCGGATAGCCGATAGCTTTGAAGACCGCCAGTTCCGAGGTGCGTTCGCGAACGGAGATGGCCATGGTGTTGCCGGTCACCAAGAGCAGCGTAAAGAAGACGACAACGCCGATGCTGAGAATGAGGCGCTGGATATTGCCAAACTGTTTCACCCAACCCGCGGCGAAGGCTGATTCCGTCTGTGTTTTGGTCTCGTAGGGCGAATTGGCGAACTCATCGTCGATAGCCTTGGCGATGCGCGGAGAATCGTCCGGATTATCGACTCGTAGGGTGTACCAACCGATTTGCCCCTTCACCGCTTCCGGGACCTTCTCTTCAAAATAATCCCACTGGAACCAGAACTGTGTTTCGTCGTCTTGCGCCCTTTTACCATGATAAATACCGACCAGATTGAATTCCCAGGAGCCGCCGCCATACAGGGTGGTCTTAATGGGGATGCGGTCGCCAATTTTCCAGTGGAACCGTTCTGCAGTTTGCGCGCCCGCGATCGCGCCCTGGCGGTCCTTTACGAAGGCATCCCACTGGTCATCGGGAACAATGAGCTCTGGGAACACTTCGCGTTGACTATTAGGGTCGATCACGAATTGTGGGAAGAAGTTTTTCTCTTCGATATAGGTGCCCCCAAACCAGTTGTCGTGAGTGACGCTCTTGACCCCACGGATCCGCAGGATCTTGTCGCGATAGGAAAGGGGAATGGTGTTGATGATGGAGGTGCGGTTGATGACCACGAGGCGGTCCGCGCCGGCGACATCCGCGCCGCGGTTGAAGGCGTCGCGCACCACAGCCAGAAACACGAACAGGAACAAGGCCACCGCGAACGAGCCAATAGTCAGCAACAAGCGCACTTTTTTGCGGGTGAGATTGGCCCAGATAATGCGAGCGAATTTCATGCCACACCTCCCGCGGTTACGCCGTGGGGCAGTTTCGACGCTTCTACCAAAACGCCTTTATCGAGATGCAGGGTGGTTTGCGCCCGGGCAGCCACCAGAGGATCGTGCGTAACCATCAGCACCGTTTTGTGATGCTGCGCGACAAGTTGCTCCAGCAAGGCCATCACTTCATCCGCGCTCTTGCGGTCCAGGTCGCCAGTGGGCTCGTCGCAGAGCAGGAAGGTCGGGTCGGAGACAATTGCGCGCGCAATGGTCACACGCTGCTCTTGCCCTCCGGAAAGCTGGCGAGGGAAATGACTCATGCGGTCCGAGAGACCGACAATGGAGAGCGCAGTTTCCACGTGAGAACGACGCTCCGCCTTCGAGAGTTTCGTAAGCAGCAGCGGCAACTCCACGTTTTGAAACGCGGTGAGCACCGGAATGAGGTTGTACATTTGGAAGATGAAGCCCACGTGCCGCGCGCGCCATTCCGTCAACTTCCCCGAGGACATATGAGTGATTTCGTCACCCGCCACGGTAATGCTGCCGCGCGTGGGGACGTCTAGCCCACCGAGAAGATTCAGCAGTGTGGTTTTGCCTGAGCCGCTGGGGCCCATGAAGGCTACAAACTCGCCCGGCGAAACATCCAGATTCAGCCCCTGTAAAACGTGGATGTCTTCCCCGCCGCGGCGGTAGGTTTTATCCAGGTCGCGAACCTGGATGAGTCCGCCTGCAGCGCCATTGCCGGCAACATTGACCATAGGGATGCTCCTATTTTTGGATCTGGACAGATTGACCGTCGCGAAGTGATTCCGGGCCACTCACGACGACGGTCGCTTCGGGCTGAATTCCTGCAAGAATTTCCACGTCGGAGCCACGAGCTTCTCCGGTGGTCACCGCGCGTCGTTCGATGGTGTCACCTTTGAGCACGAACACGTATTTGGAAGAGTGGTCCTCACGAATGGCCTTCTGCGGCACCAGCGCCACGGCGGGAGACACGTCTTTTTTCGCACCGGGCTTCGGTTCGTTCTCCAGGAAAGTCACCTTCACGCCCATGTCTGGAAGGATGCGCGGATCTTTCGCAGGGTCGAAGAGCTTTTTGTGGTCCGGTTCGGTGATCGAAATGCGAACTTTCACGGTAGCTTTTTGCCGGTCGGCCGTGGGAATTACCGTACGCACTTTCGCGGGAATGGTCCAATCCGGGTAGGCATCCAGCACCGCATTGACGGCCTGGCCATCGGAGACCCGCGCGATGTACGATTCGCTCACGTCCACCTCGAACTCATTCGAATGCAGGTCCACAATGGTGGCAATGCCTGTGCGGGTGAACCCGCCGCCCGCAGAGATGGGGGATACCATCTCACCGACCTGGGCGTCCTTGGAAACCACGATCCCGGCGAAAGGAGCGCGAATGGTGCAATTGTCCACCGCCTGCTGCTGCTCGCGGATGCGCGCTTCGGCCGCTAGGACTTGTTGTTTTGCCAAGGCGATCTTGGCGCGCAGACTGTCCGCCGTGGTGCGCGCGTTGTCCAGAAATTCTTGCGTTTGCACACCGCCCTTCACTAATTGATCGGCGCGGCGAAGCTCAATTTCCGCATTGCGGAGTTGGACTTCATAGTCGGCGATGGCCGCCTGCGAGGAATCGCGGTCGGCCTTCGCAGAGTCAAGTGCGCGGCGAGCATCTGAATCGTCCAGCGTTGCCAGAAGCTGGCCTTCCGTCACTCGCGTGCCCTCATCGAAAAACACTCCGGTCACTCGGCCCGTGATTTTCGCGGCAATGGTGGCACGCCTGCGGGGCGTTACGTAGCCGCTCGCGTTCAACACGCCCGCGGGACCCGTGGCCGGCTTAGTGGCCGTAGCCACCTCCACTTCCGCCTTGCGATTGCGGAAGGCGAAGGCAGCAGCTCCTACCATGCCCAATAGGACAACAGCAAGGCTGATCCAGATCCACCGCTTGCTGGAGCGCGGGTTGGTGCGCTTGGTGTCGGAAATCCTCAAGGAAGACAGATCCGGCTTTACACTTTTCGGTGGCGTCGCCATGCGACGGCTGCTCCTTGCTGGTGCGCAGAGTACCTGGTGTGGATACGCATACGATCTGCTGAAAATATCGATTCCATGGCCAATGGCTCCGGTACACCGCTATTCTACCAGCCGGAACCAAATGTGGGACGGAAATGCTCCCCGGGGCCGGGCCTTACAGCCGGGAACCGTGATAGAAAAACTGGCCAAGTCCAATCGTGAATATGAAGTTGCCGAACAACGCATGATCCACGCAGGTCAGCAGCAAAGAACCCGATCGATGATAGGTGATGGCAAATAAGAATCCGCCAATGGTACAAAGCCCCAGGGCTAGCCAGTTTCCAAAGATCACGTGCGCGAAGCCGAACGCGCCGGCGCTCGCCAGAAACATGGTCCATCCCGAACCGAACAGCGCCTTGTAACGGTGGAAGAAAAAAACGCGGTACAGCACTTCCTGAGGGTACACGGATACCAAGGGATATAGCACCATGATAACAGCCCAAAACGCGGGCGAGCGCCTTATCAGAGAGAACAAAAGTTCCGGGGCGAAAATGCGCACGGCCAGCCCCAGCAACAGCATGAACAGGGCATCCCGCAACAGCAGCGATGGCAAGCACCCTGCCATGCCCCGGGTGGAGAGCAGTCGATCGAAGTCAAAGGAACGGTCACGGCGCAACGCCAGCGTGCCCACCACGGCAATCACCAGCAGATAGGGGATCGGCAGGTTCGGAAGCACACGATAGAAGATGAGCAAGGGCAGCGCAACGAACAGGACCGCAAATTCCAGCACCAAATAAAGAGGCTTTGCCATGGAAGTGCAGAGGGAATGTATCAAATGGCGCGCTTTTTATCGACGTCCAGCGGAGCCGGGCTTTGTCGGAGGGTGTCGCGCAAACTGGTGACCGCGGCTTGGGCTTGGCGGACTTGCTGCTGGATCAATTGAGCGCCAGCTTGATGCTCTGGCGTCAGCGCCGGAATTTCCGTAAGCAGCTCCGAATACCCGAAGATGGCCGTCAAGGGATTGCTGATCTCGTGGGCGGCGCCCGCCGCCAGCCTTCCCAAGGCCACAAGTTTCTCGGACTGCGTGACGCGCCGCTGAACGGCGTTCAGATTTTCGATGGAGTCCCGGGTCAATTCCACAGCGTGGTTGATTTCTCGAGCCAACATGCTGAACTTCCAATAGACCAGGGCACCCAAGATGCACATAGCGCCAAACACGAAACGTAACCGGAAACTCGCGACATCAGCGGGAACGTTCTTCTGCGCGAACCCCAGAAGGGCAATCACCGGTAGGGACAGGATACCCAGCATGGCCAACCGGGCTGTCCATACGCCGTGAATGAGCTCGCGATTCGGCTGAGCCTCGATGGAAGGTTGCAAGGCACAACCGAAGGTGGCCACCGGCGTAAACAGATATATAGCCGACAGAAACAGCGTGTCGTTGAAGCTGCCGGCATAGTACTTGCCCGCTTCGATGGCCATGTTCAAGATAAGATTGCCGCCGGCCAGGGCAACGAACGCGATGAGCATGAATCCGTAGAAGTGCCGCCAGGGACCCCGTTTTCGCACACACAAGATGCACAGCACGGTAATGATTGCCAGGTGCTGGATCAGCGCCAACACGTAATACGACGGAGTGTAGGCAGAAAGATCCTGCCGTCCGATTTGCCAGGGTAGGCTGAAATAGGCGTAGAGCGAGAACCACCACAAGCTGAGCAGGACCAAATCCAGAAAACGAATGTGCAGGTTCCGGCCGGCAGTAACGGAATGCGGGCGCAAAGCAAAAGCCGCCAAAAAGAAAACCTGCGCCAGAAGAAAGAGTGTGTCGCCCAGAACCGCACTGGAGGCCGAAGTCCACCGGTGCCAGTCATAATAAATCCAATAAAGCTGTGAGCACAAAAATATCGCCATTCCCAAGGCAAACAGCTTCCAGAAAATCGGCAGAACCCCCGTGGAATGACGAAAGTTTTCGCGCGCCGCGAGAATTGCTAGGATCAGAAGCACGCAGGGGTTGGCGTCTCCATAGATGGTGAGAGTAAACGACGGCTTGGCCACCGCGGCCACCGCCAGAGACACTAGGAAAATCAGCGTCGCGAGCAGCATATAGAGCTTTTGGCGCGGAGGGATTTTCATCGAACACCTTCCGCCAGCACACCCAGAGTTTCGGTGTAGAGGTCGCCAGCCAATTCCTGCGCGAGCGGCAGCTGGACTAAGAACACCGCACCGCCCTCGGGACGATTGCGGCAGGAAATCTCGCCGTCATGCTGCTGGATAATGCCGTAACAGGTGCTGAGGCCCAACCCCGTCCCTTTACCCACCGCTTTTGTGGTGTAAAACGGTTCGAACACCCGCTGCGGCTCCTTGATCCCTGGTCCGGAATCCGCGAATTCCAGCAGCAGTTGCGCCTCCGCGGGACGAAGCGTAATTTGCAGCGTTCCACCGCCCGCTTCATCCAGGGAGTCCACGGCATTCGAAATGAGCTGGAGAAGTACCTGGAGCAGTTGCCCGGAATCGCCTCGCACTAGCGGGCAGTTGTCCTCTTGAATGACATCCAAGCGGATGTGCGGCAACTTGGCGATTCGGCTGAGGTGCAGCGCGCTTTCCAGAACCGGTTTAATGTCCAATGGAATCAGGCGCACGGGTGTTTCCTGAGCAAATCGCAGCATGTTGTCGAGCAACACGTCGGTGCGTTGCGCGTACAGCTGAATTTTCCCGGCCATGGCGGGAATCCGCGAATCTGGTGCTGGTTGGGAGGTCAGCCGCGAAGACGTTTCCAGGATCGCAGCCATGCAGCCCTTGATCTGGTTGGCCACAGAGGCAACCAGTTGGCCCAGCGCGGCCAGTTTCTCGCTCTGCGTCAGGTGCGTCTGGAAGCGATCGATTCGCCCGTATGTCTCGGAAAGCTGCTGAAGGGATTGGAACAGCCCTCCCGCCAATATGTCTTCTTTGATAGACAGCAGCAGCATCAGCAAGAGAATCGTGACGAGGGTAATGACCAACCGGAACGAACGCAACTGCGGAGGCATCGAATGGTTGCTGAGCACCCAGATGCCAATCACCGGGGTGGACAAAGTTACGAGCATGGCCACATTCTCAGCCAAAAATGTTGCCGGATTGCAGGTGGCATCGGCAGATTTGGGAGTTGCCGCGGATGCTGATTCCTCAGCAACTGTTTGCCCACGGAGTCCCACGCAAAGGAATCCCGCCAATGCGGCGATCAGCGGCATATTATAAATACTCCCCGTGTAGTACTGACCGGAGTCGGTGGCGAAATTGCTTAGGTTCGAACCCAGTGCGTAACAGGCGGCACAAGAGAAATATAGCCAGTAGAGCTTCCGCCATGGCCCATCCGAACGCAGAAGCGCTATTCCGGCGATGAGCACAAGCGTCTGATTTGCGATGGCATCCGCGAGGTCAAAATTGAGCGCGTAATTTGCCTGTGCTCCGGGCAGCAAAAGGTATGCCCACACGCCAAAGGCGAACAGATAAAGCGAATAGATCATCAGCACAGATACATCGATCAGCCCAAATGCCCGGAAATGCGATGGCGGTTCGCGATCAGGCGCGATCGCCAAGGCGGCTGTCAGCGGCACCATCTTGACAAACAGCAACCCGTCCACCGCGAGTATATCCGGCACAAGCCGTGCGAATCCCAGTTCGTACACAGCCCAAATTCCATCGCTGATGGTCCACAACAAAAGTCCAGCAAAAATCAGGAACCAGAAGATGCGCACCCTCGAGTGGCTGTGTGAAAAATTCCGGAAGACTACAATCGTCGCGGTGCCCACCAGACTCAGCTGTAATATGTCCCCAAACGCCGCCAGTCCCCAACTCTTGGGTAGCAAGATCGCGGCGAACAGAGACGCCACCAAGGCACCCACCCCGACGTACAGGCCCCTCGGCAATTCCGGCCGAGGTCCATCCGAAACATGCGCGGGCTTGTTTCCGTCTGGCATAAGTTCGCCGTTTGAGCCTTGAAGCGAAAGCTGAAGCCCGGGGACTGGCCGGATACACGGTGATGCAGTCCCGGCAGGTAACCCACGGTCAATCGAATTTCACACGTACCCTTATTCTTCATTCTTCGCTATTCACCCGAGTTCCGCTCAGGAATTCCCGCGCATGTGCCGGGTCCGAAACTAGCACTTTCGTACCGGTGCGGGGCCCTTTACCTACCTGCGTGTCCCGTGCCCTTGCAAAAAACACAATTTCTTGGCCCACTTTTAGCATCGGGGACACGCTCGCCGCCGAACTTTCAACGCTTACCCAACGAGGTTTCCATGGGATATCAAACGACGACCGACCAGGATGTGGACAAACGCAAACCGCGCACCCCGGCCGAGCAATACGCGGCGAAACTGACCACGCCTACGAAAGCAGTGGAGTACGTCGAAAATGGCAGCACCTTGTGTCTAGCCCTGGCGGCGGGCATGCCCCAGGGGTTGGCAAAAGCGGTGGCAGATCGAATTCGGGCGGACAACTTAAAAGACCTGAATCTGTATTACCAGCACTCCATGAAATACAGCGAAGAGACGCTGATTTGCCCGGAAGTGCTCTACAAGGTCAATTCGCGTTGCTTCTTCATGGGCGACCCGGACCGCAAGATGGTGGCCTACGGAATCGAACAAGGAAAGAAGAACCTCAGCTACGTGCCCATCAATTTTTCGAACATTCCGCGGGTGCTCACCGAACATATTCACGTCAACACCTTCGTGGTGACCGTATCGCCGATGGATAAATCAGGGCACTTCAGCTTGGGCACCAACAACGACTACGCCTCAACAGTTCTGCGGCACTGCGATCACGTGATCGTGGAAGTAAATCGCAACATGCCGCGCGTGTTCGGTGATTCGCTCGTGCATGTTTCCGAAGTCGACGCCATTGTGGAGAATAACGTCCCCATGGTGCAGATTCCCTACAAGGACCCGGACCCGGATTCCTTAAAAATCGGCAAGTGTATTGCCGAACAGATCCCCGACGGCGCCACTTTGCAGTTGGGCATCGGCAATTTACCGAATGCCGTCGCCATGTATCTTTCGAATCACAATGACTTGGGCATTCATTCGGAGTTGTTCAGCCACGCCTTTGTGCGGTTGGTGAAAAGCGGTGTAGCCAACGGGCGCAAGAAGACCCTGCACCCGCGCAAGCATGTGTTTACGTTCGCCATTGGCGACGACGAAGTCTACGACTTCATCAACGACAACCCAGCGATGGAGAGTTACGCATCCTCGTACGTCAACGACATTCACATCATCAAGCAGCACGACTATATGATGAGCGTGAACACCGCCATCGAAGTCGATCTGTACGGCCAAGTCAACGCCGAATTCATCAACGGGCACCAGTACAGCGGCTCCGGCGGCCAATTCGACTTCGTGAAGGGTGCTTCCTTCTCTACGGGCGGTAAATCGTTCATCGGGCTGAAGTCCGCGGCGAAGAACGGCACGATCTCAGGTATTGTCCCTAGGGTACAGATGGCAACAGACACCCGCATGGACGTCGAATACATCGTCACGGAATACGGCTGCGTCAATCTGCGGGGCAAATCCACGCGCGAACGGGCCTTGGCACTCATCAGCATCGCCCATCCGAATTTCCGCGATGAACTCCTGGCCTATGCCAAGTCCATTGTGTTGATTTAACCCGGCGATCGTTCCAGCGCCTACAATCTAATCAATTCCGGCCTTCCGGCTACTTTCCTTGTATCGCGTTGGCGGGTTCGGACGTCCATTACTTGACAGAACCCGCGTTAAGGAATAGAAAGGGTTTCGCGTCACCGTTCCCATAACGGCTCAGGGGAGGACTATGGAAGCGTCGCGCCGGGATTTTCTGAAGCTTGCTACAGTGGGCGGCGCTGCTGCTGCCGTTTTTGGTTTTGACCTACAGCCTGCCTACGCCGAACTCCGATCCTTAAAAATCGCCAGAGCCAATGAGACTCGTTCTACGTGCCCCTACTGCTCGGTGAGTTGCGGCGTAATTATTTACACCATTGGGGATCGCGCCAAAAACGTCACCCCCCAAGTCGTGCACGTTGAGGGCGATCCCGATCATCCCATCAATCGGGGCACGCTTTGCCCCAAAGGGTCCTCTCTCGAACAGGACATCCTGAATGAACGCCGGATTGTAAAACCGCAGGTGCGCCGGCCCGGCGGCACGGATTGGGAAGAAATCTCCTGGGACCAGGCGCTTTCCGAGATCGCCCAAAAGGTCAAGCAAACCCGCGATAACACTTTCATCGAAACGGATCAAGACGGTCACCGGGTGAACCGCTGTGAGTCCATCGGCTGGACTGGCGGTTGCACCGACACCAACGAATTCAATTATCTGGTCGTGAAGTCCATGCGCGCCCTGGGGGTCGTGCACCTGGAAAACCAGGCCAGAGTTTGACACGGCCCTACGGTCTCAAGTTTGGGACCAACGTTCGGACGCGGGGCCATGACCAACGGCTGGGTCGACATCAAGAATGCCGACATGATGCTGGTCATGGGCGGGAATCCCGCGGAAAATCACCCCTGCGGCTTCAAGTGGGTGATTGAAGCCAAACGCAACCGCAACGCGAAGCTCATTGTTGTCGACCCGCGCTATACGCGCACGGCGGCCGTCTCCGACCTCTTTCTGCAAATTCGTGCAGGTGCAGATATCGCGTTCCTGGGCGGCTTCATCCGCTATGCGATTGAGAACAACCGTATCAACAGAGATTACCTGCTCAATTTCACGAACGCCGCTTTTATTGTGAAGGATGATTTCAAGTTACCGGAAGACGACGGGGTCTTCTCCGGTTTCGATGCGAAGACGCAGACTTACGATAAGTCCACCTGGAATTACGCGGGTCCCGGCGTTTCTCCTCCGTCTTTGCCGCCAACTGTGCAGTACGATCTGACGCTGCAGAATCCCCGGTGCGTCTATCAACTGCTGCGCAAGCATTATTCCCGCTATACACCGGAAATGGTGGAGCGCATCACCGGCATCCCCAAGGACCAATATCTCAAGGCCGCCGACCTGTTCACCTCCATCCGCAAGGATGGCGACACAAAAAAGGTGGCTACCGTGATTTATGCGGTGGGCTGGACGCAACACAGCTTCGGCACACAAATTATTCGCACCGCTGCCATTCTGCAACTGATGATGGGCAATGTGGGTCGGGCAGGAGGCGGAGTGAATGCGCTCCGCGGCCATTCGAACATTCAGGGCGCTACGGATATGGCCGGCATTTTCGATAATCTGCCCGGCTACCTCAAAGTACCCACTCCGGCGGACGGCTCGCTGGCCGGCTGGCTGAAGCGCATCACGCCCACGCCTTCGAAACCAAGCGATTGGCAATCCTTTAATTATTGGAGCAACACGCCAAAGTTCGCGGTCAGCCTGCTGAAGGGCTTCTATGGCGATGCCGCCACCAAGCAGAACGACTTCGCGTACGATTTTCTGCCCAAAGTCGACCGCAACTATTCGTGGACCTACCTCTGGGACAATATGTACAACGGCGTGGTAAAGGGCTTATTCGCCTTCGGCATGAACGGCGTGGCCATCGGCCCGGACACCAAGAAAAATATCGATGCCTTGAAACGAGCCGACTGGCTCGTCGTCGGTGAAATTTATCCCGACGAAACCAGCGAGTTCTGGCGCTCCCCCGGCATCACCACAGACGAAATGAAGTCCATCCAAACTACTGTTTACCGCCTGCCGTGCGCTGGGTTCGCGGAGAAGGACGGCAGCTTCACCAATTCGGCGCGCTGGCTGCAATGGAAAAACGCGGCTCTCCCCACGCCGCTCGGCTGCCGCTTGGACCAAGCCATCGTGGCGCAAATTTTCCTGAAAGTGCGCGCCCTCTATCAATCCGAAGGCGGCAAGTTCCCGGATCCAATCTTGAAATTAACCTGGAGCTACACCGACCCATTGAATCCTTCGCTTGCCGAAGTACTGAAGGAAATTAATGGCAAGACCTTTGTGGACGTCGAAGATCCTGCCACCAAACAACAGCTAAAAACGGGGCAACAACTGCCAGGCTTCGCCTGGCTGAAAGACGACGGCACCACGGCGTGTGGCAATTGGATCTACAGCGGCGCGTACACCGAAGCAGGAAACCTCACCATGCGCCGCGACCCAAGCGATCCCTCCGGCATGGGGGTACACCAGAATTGGGCATGGTCCTGGCCGGCCAATCGCCGCGTGCTTTACAACCGCGCTTCCTGCACTCCCGAAGGCAAGCCTTGGGATCCGTCGCGCAGGCAGGTGTGGTGGAGTGAGTCCGCACAAAAGTGGGTTGGCAATGATGTGCCGGATTTCAAAGCCGATTCGAAGCCCTCTGATCACATGGGCCCGTTCATCATGAATCCCGAAGGCGTGGGCCGCATATTTGCTCCACTCGGCGCTTTTGCGGATGGACCGCTACCCGAGTTTTACGAGCCGACGGAGAGTCCAGTCCAGAACCTGTTCCACCCGCAACAGACGCACAACCCGGTTATCAAGCGCTTTAAAACGCCCGATGATAAATACAGCACTCCCGAAGAGGGCTACACGATTGTCTGCACCACCTACCGGTTGACCGAGCACTATCACTATTGGACCAAGAACAATCCCATGAACGTCCAATTGGTCCCCGAGCCGTTTGTGGAAATTCCCGAAGAACTGGCGAGCGAGCTCAGCATCGTCGGTGGCGACAAAATAAAAGTGTCCAGTATCCGCGGCACGTACATCGCCAAGGCCATGGTCACCAAGCGCATCAAGCCGATGATGATCGACGGCAAGAAAATCTACCAAGTCGGTTTTCCGTTTCACTGGGGTTTCCGGGGCATAGCGGAGGATGAAGGCAAAACCGCGAAAACGCTGGCCAATCTGGTCACGCCCACGGTGGTCGATCCGAACGCCTACACGCCGGAATTCAAGGGATTCCTGGTGAAGGTAGAGAAAGCGTAGAGGAGCAGCGATGAGCCAGGCGACACTACGCGTTCAAAAAATCAGCGGTCACGCCGGCAGCGTTCCAGGACGCGACACGCAACGCGAATCACTGGTATGCAAACTCATCGATACTACCACGTGCATCGGTTGCAAAGCCTGCGAAGTCGCCTGCGTCGAATGGAACGACATGCCGTTTTCCCCCACCAAGTTTGATAACACCTATCAGACAATGCCGGAAACGCGGTGGAATTATTGGAACCTGATTCTGTTCAACGAGCACGAGCGCGAAGACGGCTCGCTGCAGTGGTTGATGCGCAAGCACCAATGCATGCACTGTGCGGAGCCCGGCTGCCTGGAAGCATGCCCATCTGATGGCGCGATTGTGCAGTATTCGAACGGCGTGGTCGACTTTCAGCAGGATCACTGCATCGGTTGTGGCTACTGTATTACCGGTTGCCCGTTCAACATTCCGAAGCTCAATAGCGTCACCAAACGCGTTTACAAGTGCACACTGTGCACGGACCGCGTCAGCGAGGGCTTGGAACCAGCCTGCATCAAGTCCTGCCCCACCGGCTGCCTGCATTTTGGCACCAAAGATGACATGAAAGATTTGGCCGAAGCGCGTGCCAAACAACTTAAGGATCATTACGGCTTTGCCAATGCCGGTGTGTATGATCCACCGGGCGTCGGGGGCACCGGCGTCATTTATGTACTGCACGACGTGAGCAAGCCCGAGTTGTATGGAGGCTTACCCAGGAATCCCACCATTCCTCTTTCCGTGAAGCTGTGGAAGCATCCGCTGAAATGGATTGGGAACTTAGCCATGGCCGGCGGGCTGATCGGCTTGTTCGTGCACTTCCTGCGCTATGGTCCGAAAGCGCGCGAAGAAGAGGACATTCGCCCGTTTGGAGGGCAGCCATGACGCATCCGGAACAGATCGTACCCCATGGCCACGTGCTACGTTACACGTTGCGGGAACGGCTCACGCACTGGGTTGCGGCCGGTTCTTACCTGTACCTACTCGCCACCGGCTTGGCGTTTTGGTCGCCGTGGTTTTTCTGGCTGGCGGTGATTCTGGGTGGCGGACAAATCTCGCGCATGCTCCATCCCTGGGTCGGTCTAATCTTCGTGGGCTCCGTGTTTTTCATGTTTGAAATGTGGGCGCGGCAGATGCGCTTCACCCTGGTCGATAAGCAGTGGTGGAATTCCCTGCACTATTACATCACTAACCAGGATGACAAAATGCCGCCCGCAGGCCGCTACAATGCCGGCCAGAAACTGTTGTTCTGGACCTTCTTCTTGGCGGGCATCGTCCTGCTCTTGAGCGGCTTTGTTCTTTGGTTCCCGGAATATATCCCGTGGAACCTGAGGTGGCTGCGCTACATGGCGGTGATTGTCCATCCTGCTGCGGCGATGATCACCATCGGCAACTTCATGATTCACATTTACATGGGCGTTTTCGCTGAACGCGGCGCTTTCGGCTCCGTCATTCGCGGCGATGTTTCCATGGCCTTTGCCAAGCGCTACCATCCCGGCTGGTACGAGGAAATCGTCGGATCAACTCCGGAAAATGAGCTTCCTGGCCGTCGGTAAGAACAATTATCGGGCGCGCTTGGATCGCGCTGCTCTTTTGGCTGAGCGATACCCCTCTGCTCGGCAAGTTCTCACGTTTTACGGTCACATTGCGCGATTCCAATCGGACTTCTATGACCGCCTTCCCAAGTTGTTCGGGGTGCCGTCCTCCGCAGCCGCCGGCAATCCGCGCGCGGAGTTGAATCTCGCGATTCTTCTCCGTCTTTTTGCCGAGTTTCTTTTGCTTGTGGAATCACACGGTCCCGCTCTTCTCTCGGCACAATCGCGGCAGTTGCAGGATCGCGGCGAGGCTGCGTGGGAGCAGGTGCTCACGCAATTCTGGCAATCCGGCTTACTGGAGCCAGCATCCGCCGATCCAATCACCGAATTTCCAGCGCGTGCTTTCTTGCAGCCTTATGCGGATTTCCTGGTGCGCGCACAGTTGCCTCCGGTTTTGCCCATGACCGTGTGCCGCTGCCCGCGTTGCAACGCCCTGCCCCTTCTTGGCGTGCTCCGGCCTGAAGGCGATGGCGGCAAGCGTTTTTTGCAATGCTCGTTCTGCTCGCAGGAATGGGAATTTCGCCGGATTTTGTGTGCGCACTGTGGCGAGGAGCAAGAACAGAAGCTCCCGGTTTACGTGGCCGAACAGTTTCCTCATGTACGGGTCGAGTGCTGCGAGACTTGCAAACACTTTCTGCGCACCATCGATCTCACCAAAGACGGCTATGCCGTGCCGCTGGTCGATGACCTGGCGGCGCTGTCTCTCGGTCTGTGGGCAGAAGAAAATGGGTACGCGAGGATTCAGGCCAATCTGCTGAGCACCTGATGGAATTCCGGGCGCTATTGTTTTCCGGATAGGTTTTTCCAGACCTTGTGTAGCAGTTCGCCGAGTCCCGAGGCTTCCGAGCTTAGTGCCCCTGAATTCTCAACCGCAGTGTCTGGAAATGTTGCTGGGACTCGCGGTGCGCTGATGGCCGGAGCGTGCAGATCTTCATTCGTGCCGTACATGATTCGGGCGAGGCTTAGATTCGTCATGAGTGCTCCTCGCTTCCTTCGGGAAGCTGTTGTTGCATTCGACTATTGTGCGCCTCGGAGAGAGGCGCGAAGCACGGGAGGAGGCCGAAGTAGCCAGAACGCCACTGTCCCGCCGTACAGGTCTGGTAGAATGCACCGACAAGCCAAGGAGCAATGAAATGGCGGAAGAACAGAATTTTTCGAATCACGCGAAGTTTGTGCCCACTTACCATGCGTTTGTCGTGCCGGTTTTGATTTTGAATCTCATCTGGTCCGTGGTTCGCTTGGTTCGGCCCGGCTTCACCTGGAATGGGTTGGTTCAAGCGCTCACAGCGCTCGCACTAGTGTTCCTGTCGTTTCACGCGCGACTGTTCGCGTTGAAAGTCCAGGATCGCATCATCCGCATGGAAGAGCGCCAGCGTTTTGCCAGGTTGCTGCCCGATGACTTAAAGCCGCGAATTGGTGAATTCACGCCGGGTCAACTGATCGCACTTCGCTTTGCGGGGGATGACGAACTACCGGCGCTGGCGAGGAAAGTGCTCAACAACAAGCTCACAGACGTCAAAGCGATCAAGCAGATGGTCCAGCACTGGCGCGCCGACTACCTGCGGGCGTAAAAGCCTTTTCTCTTTTCGAGGGCCAGCTGACTAAGAGGGATTCCTCACTCGCGGACTCCATTCGGAATGACGGATTGCTTTACTTAGGGTGGCTCCGCTATTCCCGTCCGTGTTAGAAGATGCTTTGGACGACGCCGCCTTCGGCACGCAGTGCGGCACCGCTGATGCGATACCGATTCGCCGTCCGGGCAGTGAATAGGACGATCGCAAAAAGGAAGAACTGCGTACTGCGGATGGCGGCCTGCATGACCTGACCCCGTCAGCGCAAACACCACTGGCGACAAGCCGGCGGGCGGCTGCCGGCTTCAGCGTTGGGGAACGGAGCGAAACTCCATGGTCACAATAGCTATCGATAGATGAATTGTCAAATTAGGAAATATAGAGTGACAGTCCAGTACAAATATTAAAACGGCGCCCCGAACCAGTCGGAGCGCCGTCTTGGGAACACAGACTACGCGTCGAAAAATTGTTAAATGGTCTTCGGGCCCACGCCTGCCGGTGTGGCCGTGCGCGAGAACGAAGCCGCGCCTGATTCCTTTTCCGCGCTCTTGTCGATCTCGATGGAGCCCTTGAAGTACGCCCCGTCTTCGATCATGATGCGCGCGGTGGTGAGGTCGCCGTTCACCGAACCATCCTTCTTAATCTCGATGCGGTCCTTGGCGCGCAAATTGCCTTTCACGTTGCCATAGACCACCACTTCCCGGGCGATCACGTCGGCGGTCAACTTGGCCGAGGCGCCCACTGTCAGTTTGCGCTCGTCCAGTTGAACTAATCCTTCCACCGACCCCTCGATCACCAGGTCTTCGTTGCCGGAAATTTCGCCTTTCACGTGCAGACTCGGACCCAGGCGTGCCGTAGCACGATCTGCGGTCGCTCCCAACGGACGCATAGCATCTGTACTCATTGCGGTAGTTCCCTCCCAAGTAGCCGCAGCAGGCTTAGCCGGTTGCGGCGGCGGATTCACTGGAAAATTTTTCAGTTCCGGCTGCGCTGTTTGCGGCGTATCCGGTTTCTTATTCCCCCACATCGGTCCTCCCAAAGGGACAGCACCCCCCACGCAGATTTCCGGCCCGGGGTAAGCAAACAATAGTCCGCGGGAAAGCGCGTCGCAAACACAATAACGGAGATGCTTGCGTGAAGGTAACTAGACTCAAGGACAGGTTAGCACCTGTCCCATCGGGACGGTGAACCTAAGGCGAAACTCTGCCCCAGGGGCGGAGTAACGCAACAGAAGTTCGACAACGCAACCGCGAGCGCATCTACCCAATCCTCTGTAATCCTGCCGACATGGCCGGCGTATACAATGGCAGCATGAGGATTCTACTGTTCAGCGGTAAGGGCGGAGTAGGTAAAACCAGCCTGGCGGCCGCGACTGGCATGCGTTTGGCTGAACTGGGCCACCGTACTCTGGTCATGAGCATCGATCCGGCGCACAGCTTGGCGGACTCCTTCGACCTGGAACTCGAACTTTTTCACACCCACACCTCCGACCCGCTGCAAATCCGCGAAGGTCTGTCGATCTTTGAACTGAATATCCAGAAAGAGGTGAAGCGCCACTGGCAGCAGATTTCCGCCTACGTCATTTCGGTGCTGCGCACCACCGGCATCTCCGACGTCGAGGCCGAAGAGCTGGCCATTCTTCCGGGCATGGAAGAGCTCAGCGCGATGATGTACATCAACCAATACCACCGCGAGAATCGCTACGACGTGATCGTGCTGGATGCCGCACCGACCGCCGAATCCATGCGCTTCATCAGCATGCCCACGACATTGGACTGGTACATGAAGCACATCTTCCCTTTTCAACGGAACCTGCTCAAAGCGGTGCGCCCTATCGCCAATCGTGTTGCTCCTTTTGAATTGCCCACGGATAGCTACTTCGCGAATATTCGTGACCTATTCGAAAAGCTCGAAGGCGTCGACGAAATCATGGAGGACCCCCAAGTGACTTCCGTTCGCTTGGTCACCAACCCGGAGAAAATGGTGCTGCGCGAGACGCAACGGGCCTTCGTGTACTTCTCCCTGCACGGTTTGACCATCGACACGGTGATCGTCAACCGCGTGCTTCCCACCGAAGTAAAGGATACGTGGTTCAACGAGTGGCACAATTCCCAAGAGCATGTCTTGCGCGAACTGGATGAGTACTTCGCTCCGGTGCCGGTGCACCGCGTCCCCCTATTCGCTCACGAAGTCCTCGGCCAACAACGGCTGCAAGACGTCGCCAAAGTGCTGTATGCTGAGGGCGAAGACCCATCGGCCGTAACGCTCACCGAGAAACCGTACACCTTTGTGAAGCGTGACGGGCGTTACGAAGTGCAGTTACGGCTACCTTTCGCCACCAAGGGCGAAGTAGGGCTGTTCAAGAAGGGGGACGAGTTGGTCGTCGAGATCGGCACATTACGACGCCACGTCGGCCTGCCCCGTTCCATGGCCATGCTCGTGCCTGCTCGTGCGCGCCTGGAAAACCGGATTCTTACGGTCGAAATGAAGGAGGCACCATGAACGAAGAACAAGCCACTCAAGGAACGAACCCGCTGCCTGCGCAGGAGCGTTGCCTGTGCCGGGAAGTGGTGGATCAGTTTCGGGAATGCCTAGGAGTGTCTCCCGAAGTGCGTGAGCACTTCGCGAACTCGCGCATAGAATTCCTTAAGGGAATTCGCGCCATCATAGATCGCCGCATCGCGCATCTCTCGACTGCTGCTCAGCACGGAACCAAGATCGCCGTGGAGTGATTGCAGCTGTACGCCGGGCTCACCACGCAATGGGCTGAATAGCGGACACTCTCGTCTGTTCGTGCGCCGGCGCTTCGCTGGTAAATTTCAGGAATGAAGGATTGCGTCGACATTTTCGGGCGCTTGTAAAGTATCGACGGCCGCGGCGGCCAAGGAACTTGCACTGGCCTCATGTCGTGATAAGGGATTTGGCTCAGCAGATGCGCGATGCAATTCAGCCGCGCTCGTTTCTTTGTGTCGGCGTTGACTACGTACCACGGGCTATTCTTGGTGTCGGTCTGCTCAAACATTTCGTTGCTCATACGTTTCTCGAACCGCCGTTCTTGTTCCTCGCCATTTACCGAGAACCAATACTTGCTCAAGATAATTCCGGCGCGGATCAGCATCTTTTCGAATACCGGAGCGGCCCATAGAAATTCCCGGTATTCCTCCTCGCTGCAGAAACCCATCACGTGCTCGATGCCCGCGCGCGGTTGTACCCACTGCCGTCAAACAGCGCGATCTCGTCGCGCGGTGGCAATTCCGCCACATAGCGTTGAAAGTACCATTGGCCCCGTTCGCGCGTTCGGTCGGGGTGTCCAGCGCTACCACCCGGCAAAACCCGCAGATTCAGGCTTTGCGTGATGCGTTTGATCACCCCTCCTTGCCCAGCCGCGTCGCGCCCCTCAAACAAAACGCACACGCGCAAGCCCTGCATGCGCGCCTATTCCTGCAGCTTGATCAGCTCCAACTGCAAATGCGCCAATTCCTCCACGTAGTCATATTTGTTCGGAGGTTTACGCGGCTTCGCGCGCCCCAGCAAGCCAATACTGCTCAATTTGTGCCGTTTCTCACGCAAGGCGCAACACTTCGCCAACTGCCTCCGCTCTTTGTGACGTTTCCCCGTATAATTTTCCTGGCCCCGCTCGTCCGTGTTCTTCCCCCAAAGAAACACTCTCTCTGGTGTCATCGGCGAGGAGCCGATTCATTTCAATGGATATGAATCCGCGGGTTCGTTCTTTCGCAGGCTAGGAAGAGGGCTTTTCCGGCACCGGCTCACGCGCCAGGAAATCTACAGTAAACCGCTGGCGATACGAAGCCAGCAACTCTTCGATGCGGAACGGTGAAGGGGACTTCAGCACGAATCCCGCATGGTGGTACTTCGTGATGCGTTCCACAATTTCCGGGTCCGCGTAACCTGAAGTATCCGGTTCTTGCTGTCGCGCCAAGGACACGATCACACCGGAATAATCTTCGCGCGCCTGCGGCAACTGGTACGGCATCTTGCCCGCCGCCACTTCCAGGTGCGCCCATTCCCGCCACAAATTAACTCCCGTGGCAGTCTCAATCATGTTCGAGATGTACGCACCACCCACGCGCGCAGCCACTTCGATGAAATAGAAACGATGGTCACTGTAAGCTTTTAGAAATTCCGCATGGGTCACGCCGCGCGCCAGCCCTAGCCCATGGATCAGCTTGTGATGAATCTCCTTCAGCGCCACGGCATCGGCCGAATCGCGAGCCACCGTGCGGGTGGTGAACACCCCACCCTGATGCGAAACGTCCAAAGGCGGCGTTCCGTAGGTATGCGCCTCGGCGAATAGGACCGCGCGATCCGAGACGATACCGTCGACGTGAAACACACTGCCAGGGATAAATTGTTCCAGTACATATTCCGACTGCTTGTCGCCCAATTGATCCAGCCACGGCCACAACTCATCCGCGGTTTGGATCTTCTTCATCCCGATGCCGGAGGCTTGCGAACGCGGTTTCAGTAGCCACGGACCGGCGAGGTAAGCCATGAACTCGCGCAAATCGTCGTAATTCAGCACCGGCGTGAATTCCGGAACCAGGATTCCCGATTCGCGGGCTTGCTGGCGCATCGCCAGCTTGTCTCGGAAATACCGGACCGTCGTCAATCCCATGCCCGGCAGGCGCAGGTGCTCCCGCAAAGCCGCCACATTCTCCATGTCAAATTCGTCGAGCGCCACTACGCGATCGATGTGCCGGGTGCGAGCCGCATAGCTGACCGCGTGAATCAAATCGGTGAGCGGCAGGTCCTCCGGCATGAAGAACATTTCATCGATGGCCTCGCGGGGCCAATCGGCGTTGCGCAGCTTTTCCACTGTGAGCAGCAGCACCGTGCATCCCAGATTCTTACACGTGCGCAAAAATTCCTGCCCTTTTTCGTAGGAAGACACGCAGAGAATCGCGATGGGTCTGGCAGCCGTCATTGGCGCTGCGGATTATATACGGGTTAGCCGGACAATGTTCAAGGCGCAAGCTCATTCGGCTCCCGCACCGAGAGGCACAACAGTACCAATGCTCGGTAGCCTGGCCAGCCGAAGTGAGTATCATGTGCCTATGAAGGTCAGTACCATCTGCCGATGGGGTGCACCCGTGGCGGTCGAGCCCAGAAAGGGCAGACCGAAATTCGGTACCTTGAGAGACCAAGTGATCATCCACGACCCCGATAGGTGGGAACCGACGAGGAAGCCGACTGCTTTCGCCGATCCTACCGAATAGGGAAGAGAAATTGCAGGAAGGGGCCGACGCGCTGGGCCCAGGCGGCTTCGTTGTGCTCGGCGCCTTCTACGCGCTGGTAGTGCAGGTTTTGATCGAGTTGCCAGCCTTTGCCAATCAGGATATCTCGGAACCGTTCTACGTCGTCCACGATTCGCAGTCCTTCGCGTGTGCCGATATCCAGCCAAATCCACGGCAACGGTTTCACTGCGGTGGCCGCGGCAAAACGCAGAATCACGCGTTCGTTCCACCACACCGAGGGCGACAGCGCAGCGATCTTCCCAAAGATTTTTGGTCGCCGAAGTCCCACGTACAAAGACACAAGCCCACCCAGGGATGACCCGCCAATTCCGGTGCTCTCGGGTCCATCCTGTGCACGATAGTGGCTATGCACAAACGGCCGAACCTCTTCCAGCAGGAATTTTGCGTAGCGATTCGCGCCGCCCCCGCCCATGCGCGGTGCCCGCGTCGGGGTGTATTCTCCTAACCGCTGCTTCCCGGCATTGTAAATGCCCACAATAATCAACGGCTCCACGAGCCCTTGCTGGATGAAATAATCCGCGGTTTGCCCCACGTGCCAGTCCATCCCCGGAATAAACGAGGTGGCGCCATCAAACAAGTTCTGGCCGTCATGCAAATAAAGGACTGGGAAATGCCGCTGCGGCTGCTGGTCATATCCCGGCGGCAGATACACGATCAGGTCGCGTTGATTGCGCAGGTGCCGCGAAGGAAACTGCTCGTGTTTGACCAGGTGTGGCGCGCTCACGGAGCGATGATGACCAGAAGATCTTTGGCTTCCACGTGCTGCCCTGGAGTGACCAGAAGCTTGGTGATTTTGCCACTGATCGGCGCATAAATGTTGGATTGCATCTTCATGGCTTCCAGGGTCAGCAGTTTAACACCGCGCTCCACCGCATGATTGGCGTGCACGGCGATGCTGCTGATCAGGCCCGCGGAGGGCGCGCCAACCTGGCCGGGATCGGCGGGATCGGCCTTGGGATGGCTGCGTTCCACCACGCGCAACGACCGGTCGCGTACGTTTACCTCGCGAGGCTGCCCGTTCAATTCGAAAAACAAGGTGCGCGTCCCGTCGGGATGCGCGTCGCTGCTGGTCAGAAATTTCACGATCATGGTTTTGCCGTGTTCGATGTCCACGGTGATCTCTTCGCCGGGTTTCAAGCCATAGAAAAATGCCGGGGTCGGTAGCACGCCCACATCAGAGTAAGCCTGCCGAAACGCGTTGAACTTCAAATACACCTCGGGATAAAGCAAATAACTGAGCAGCGCGTCGCGCTTTACTGCGTGCGCCACCTTGTGTTCAAGCTCCGCTTCGGCCTCCTCGAAATTCACGGGCGGAAGGCTTGCGCCCGGCCGTCCCTTCAACGGCGCCTGCCCACGCAAAATGATGCGCTGCAATTTCTTCGGCCAGCCACCCGGTGGCACTCCCAGTGCGCCGGAGAACATTTCCACCACGGAATTGGGCAGCGACAGGTCGTGATGCTCGTCCAGCTCCAGCAAATCCTTCGGCTTAATTTCATTGGCGAGCAAGAACAACGCCATGTCGCCAACCACCTTGCTCGATGGCGTCACCTTCACAATGTCGCCAAACAACTGGTTCACTTCCGCGTAGGTCTGTTCGACTTCTCGCCAACGGTGCCCCAGCCCCATCGCCGCGGCCTGCTCGCGCAAATTCGTGAATTGCCCTCCAGGAATCTCATGCTCGTACAAACGCGCGGAGCCCGACTTTGGTCCCGAATCAAACGGCAGGTAATACCCGCGAACCACTTCCCAGAAATCCGAGCATTCGTTCAACGCGTCGATATCCAGTTGCGTGTCCCGCGGCGTGTTCGCCAGCGCTTCCACAATCGAATTCAGGTTTGGCTGGCTGGTGCCGCCACTCACCGAAGCGATGGCGCCATCCGCCACGTCCACGCCGGCGTCCACCGCTTTCAGCAAAGACGCGGAGTTGATGCCGCTGGTGTCGTGCGTGTGAAAATGCACGGGTATTGCAATCTCTTCGCGCAACGCTTTCACCAGCGTGTAAGCGGCGTAGGGCCGGCACAGACCGGCCATATCCTTGATCGCCAGGAAGTGCGCGCCAAGCTTTTCCAGTTGTTTGGCCATTTTTACGTAATAGTTCAGCAAATATTTGGGACGCGATTTATCGAACAAGTCTCCGGTGTAGCAGATCGCCGGTTCGCAGACAGCGCCCGTCTCCCGTACTGCGTCAATGGAGACGCGCATATTCTCGATGGAATTCAGCGAGTCGAAAATGCGGAAAATGTCGATACCCTGCTGATAGGCCTCGCGCACGAAGTCAACAATCACATTGTCGGGATATGAGGTGTAGCCCACCGCGTTCGCGCCGCGCAATAGCATCTGGAAACAAATATTGGGAATGCGCGCGCGCAGTTCGCGGAGCCGTTCCCAGGGGTCCTCGTGGAGGAAGCGCATGGAGGTGTCGAAGGTCGCGCCGCCCCACATCTCCAGGCTGAACAAGTTCGGCAGCCGCAGCGCCACAGCACTCGCGGTCGCCAGCAAATCGTACGTGCGTACCCGCGTGGCCATCAGGGACTGGTGCGCATCGCGAAACGTGGTATCTGTCAGCAGCAGCCGTTTTTCTTTCCGCGCCCACGCCGCAAATTTCTTTGGACCCAAATTCTTCAGCATCTGTCGTGTGCCTGACGGCGGCATCACCACTGCAGGCACGCTGGGCAGCGGCGCTTTCGCAATGTTGGTAGGAACGCCTTTGCCCTTCACTTCGGGATTGCCATTCAGGATCACGTCGCCCACATAGGACAACAACTTGGTCGCGCGGTCGGCGCGCCCGCTGAACCGGAACAGTTCCGGCGATTCATCCAGGAACGAAGTGGTCACTTCGCTGGCGCGAAACCGCGGATGGTTCACCACGTTTTCCAGGAACGGGATGTTCGTCTTCACGCCGCGGATGCGGAATTCACGCAGCGCGCGATCCATCCGTTGGCACGCTTCAGGGAGATTCGTGCCCCAAGCCGTCACCTTAACCAGCAGCGAATCATAATAGGCTGCCAGCAGCGCACCCGCATAGGCGGTGCCGCCATCCAGGCGAATGCCGAATCCTGCCGGTGAACGATAGGTGGAAATGCGGCCGTAATCCGGTGCGAAATTCTTTTCGGGATCCTCGGTGGTCACGCGGCATTGCAGCGCCGCGCCATATAATGGAATTTGCGCCTGTTTGGGCAACGCTAGCGGCTCTTCGTGCAGCGTATGTCCCTGCGCCACCAGGATCTGCGCGCGAACAATGTCGATACCGGTCACCACCTCGGTGACCGTGTGTTCCACCTGGATGCGTGGATTGACCTCGATGAAATACCATTTCTGTGCGTCCACGTCGTACAAAAACTCCACCGTGCCCGCATTTCGGTATTTTGCTTGTCGCGCAATCTTCAGCGCCGCATCGCAAATCTCCGTGCGGATGCGCTCCGGCAGATTCAAAGCCGGAGCCACTTCCACAACCTTCTGGTGCCGCCGCTGCACGGAGCAATCGCGTTCGTACAGATGCAGCAGGTTGCCGTGCTCGTCGGCAAGAATCTGTACTTCAATGTGCCTTGCGCGTGGTAGGAACTTCTCGAGGAAGACTGAAGCATCACCGAATGCCGATTTAGCCTCGCCCTGGGCCTCTTCGAGGCGAGCCGGGAGTTGTGTGGGATCGTGCACCACACGCATCCCTCGCCCTCCGCCGCCCATCGCTGCTTTCACAATTACGGGAAAGCCAATTTCCACAGCGATCTTCTGTGCTTCTTCCGGCCACTCCACCGGATTCTCTGTGCCAGGCAAAACGGAAACGCCCGCGGTTGCGGCCAAGCGGCGCGCCGCAGTCTTATCCCCAAGCAGTTCCAGCAACTCCGGCGTCGGCCCCACAAACGCCAATCCCGCCTTTGCACAGGCCCGGGCCAGCGCGGGATTCTCCGAAAGGAAGCCGTAACCCGGATGAATCGCATCGACGTCATGAGCTTTGGCGATAGCGATGATCCCGGGGATGTCCAGATAGGCCTCCACCGGCCCTTTGCCAACTCCCACCTGGTATGCTTCGTCGGCTTTGAAGCGGTGCAGCGCCAGGCGATCTTCCTGCGAATAAATCGCCACGGTGCGCAGTCCCAGCTCGTTCGCGGCGCGAAAAATGCGGATGGCGATTTCACTACGATTGGCAGCCAGCAGTTTGCGTATCGGTCGATTTTTCTTCATGCGCAGGCGTCTGTCCGTCCTATAGAACAATCCAAAATTCTACATTGTTTCACGTGAGATGCCACACAGAGACTCAGAATTTGCATACGGAGAAGCAGGAAATTGCAGGAACGGGTTAATGCGGATACCTAAGAAGATTAGTGCTTCAGCAGCGGCGAGGCAAAACGGATGGGTACGCCAAAATTCGAGCCGCCAAACCCTTTCACTACTGCGAAGGTCACACCGATCACCCCGCCTTGCGGGTTCAGGAGCGGGCCGCCGGAGCCGCCCGAAGTGGTCTGTGCGTCGTACACGATTTTATCGGGCAGCACATCGCCCACATGCCCTTGCGTCACCAGCGGCCGGATCAGCTTGCGTTTCGCCAATTCCGCCAGGATCAATTTCGGGTCACCTTCGCTCTCCTTTACGATTTCCCGCACCGTTTCGTCCCCCGCGCGAGCCAGAATCGCGTCAATACCGGTCGCGTAACCAAAGCTGATCAGCGCTTCCCCACTGACGGCCGCTTCCTTCCGGGCGTCTAATTTCAGAACCGGCCGCTTCAATTCCGACAAATCCCCATGCACCACCGCTAAATCCGCATCCTGCGAGATTTGCGAAATTCCCACGGGAACACCATTGGCCTCGCCGGGAAAATATGCGGTCATTTCTGCAATCACCGGTTGCAACCCTTGCTTTACCGCATCGCTCAGCTCGTTATCTCCCCACCAGGGCTGCACAACGTGGTGGTTGGTCAGGATCTTTCCCTCCGCGGCGATGAATCCGCTGCCGAAAAAGTCCGCGCGCACCTCCGGTGCTCGGCCCTCCGTGGTGTACACGGTATTCCCATCACTGTCCTTTAGCGGTGAGCCATCGGCGTTGATGCCCCCGTAGCGCAGCCGCTTGCCGGTATCTTTTTCGTTGAACGCCACGGAAACATGCAACAGGCAAACGCTGGGTGCGAAATCCCGGATTACCGCCTCAGCCGCCTGCGAAGTGCCTTCCAGCTTGGTCAACCGGTTCGTGGTTTCTTCCAGTTCGTGCTTTAGCGCGGTAACATCGGCCCCATCGGGGGCGGAAAGTTTCTGACGCAAGGCTTCGGTCTGTTGCTGCAGTTGTTCTTTCTGCTGCAATAAATCGGCGTTCGCCGGATCCTGGCGGAGCCGCCGGGCAGACTCGAGGAGTTGCTGTTCGTTCTGCGCACTGTGCTCCAACTGGGAGATGATGGTATAGGCACGCCGCGATTCCTTATCGGCTTTGCGCGAAAACACAAAGAAAATTCCCGCGATAACCAGCGCCAGCCCCAAGAGGGCTCCCACGCCGAACTTCAGGACGCGTTCCAGAGAAAATGCGTCGCGGGTCATTTTCTCGGTCACCGCCAGAGCTTGAAAGGCCGTTTGCGAAGCCTGATAACTCTCCTCTGCAATGGTCAGTCGGCGTTCCAACTCGGCCATTGCGCGCCTTTGCCGAAACTGCGCGCGAACCCGCGCCGGCAATTCATGGTCGTCCCAGGGAACGGGCAGCGCATCATCTACGCCTAAGTCGAGCCATTGAGCGCGCTGCGCCGAATCGGTCCTCGCCAGCAGGAGCACCCGGGGCTTATCCGTGTTGGTGGCGGATGCCAGCGACGTCAGCAGCCCTCGCACTGCGCTTTCTTCGAGGCCTGCTGCTAGGATGACGATTAGCCCGATATCGCCGCCGCGCACGATCCACGTGGCCTTTTCTGCGGAGTCCGTGGCCGTGACGCTGTACGCTTCACGGACCAATAACTCGCGCACGCTCTCGCCCTGCGTGGCGTCCGCAGCGACCAACAACACATTTTCCGAAGCAGGAGTCAATCCAGGTCCTCCAAAGCGCCAACCGGACTTAATTCACTTTCCGTTCGGGAGCCGGAAGTGTACCGAAACGATTAGACGCGCGCAACAAAGCGAACTGGCACAAACTTTAGATGGGTTTTTCAGAGGCGGGGATTCGCAGAAGATTTAGTATTTACGTAGAACGCCGATGACACGCCCTTGCACCTTTACATCGCTAGCCGGCAGGATGATCGGAGCCATTTCCGAATTGGCGGGCTGCAGCCGGATTTTGCCGGAGCCTTCGCGGTAGAATCTTTTCAGTGTGGCTTCCTCGGCGCCCACCAGCGCCACCACAATATCACCGGCATTGGCCACCTGAGTCTGCTCGCAGACCACAAAGTCGCCATCCATGATGTGATCTTCAATCATGGAATTGCCCTTCACCTGAAGAACAAAGGAATTTCCGCCACGCGCGAAATCACCCAAGGAGATGGTCTCGCGTTCTTCCACAGCTTCAAGGGGCCGACCGGCAGCGATGCGCCCCACCAGAGGTAACTCCTGCACGCGCCGCTCGATTACCTGTTCCTTGGGCGTCTTCGGCAGCTGCACAATCTCAATGGACCGGCTCTGGTTATAGCCGCGCCGGATAAAACCCTTCTTCTCCAGCGTGCTGATGTGCTTGTGCACCGTGGCCAGCGACGTCAGCTTCAGACCTTTTCCAATCTCCTCGAAACTGGGCGAATATCCGTGGCGGGTTTCGAACGAAACCAAATAATCCAGAACTTCCTTTTGTCGCTTCGTCAGAGCCATGATCGCCTCCGCAAGTGTTGGGCACCGGTACCAACCGCACTGGCTGGTACCGCACCAGTTCCAATCTAGGCGAAAAGAAAGCGAACGTCAAGCTCCCTTTTTAGCTAGTTCCCCTCCCTTCGTACTATTCACTCTCCGGTGATTTGCTGGCATCGTGGGTTTTATGAGCAACCCGCCTCGCCGGTCTGCTGGTGTCACCGCCGCAGCTACTTTTGCGATTTTGGGCTGCGGTACGGCCTTTCTGTGCTGGGGCTATCTGCTCATTTCCATTTTGAACGCTGCTACGGACGATAAAGGTAAACACTTTTACGAAGCATATCCCGCCATTTTCCTGGCGTTCGCACTCGTTCCTTCGAGCGTGATCGCGGTGGGCATTCGAACGGGTATCGGCCTATTTCAACTGCGGCCATGGGCGCGCGTAAGCGCCATGGTTTGGGCTGTTATCACCATGGCCTTCTGCCTTTCTATGATCGCCTTACGCCCGTTCGAGACCTTTTTCATCGCAGATCATTTCGTCGGCGAGTTGGAGTCCTTTAAGCAGTTAATCTCGATGGCCCTCATCATCCTTTTGCTTCCTTGCAGCGTGTGGTGGCTATTTCTATTTCGGGTGAAAAGCGTGAAGGAGCAATTCGACGCCCCCGTTAGTGAAACCGCAGGGAATTGTGACGCACTCACAACCCAAGGGTGATCGACTGAGCGCGCCGGACGAGAACAGAACGTGCGTCTGTGCGCTTCGTCACAACTCTCCGACGACTTTCCAAGCCTTTTCCTTCTAGCCGCTCCTCCCACCGCCGCTTGGTCTTTCTCAGTGTGATATTCTTACTAAACCTGCTCCATATTGGTACGGCGCTCGTTTGCTTACCTTCCGTGCCTTCACTCTGGAGCCGCCGTTCTCCTCTGCTCACCGGTGAGGGGCCGCACAAGGATGGGGGTCTGATAAGCAAGATGTCTACCGTTACAGAAATTCCCACAACTAAAATCAAGCGCGAGGTCATAGACCAGGCGGTGATTCGCTTCGCCGGCGATTCCGGTGACGGCATGCAGGTCACCGGTAGCCAGTTTACGAATACCGTGGCGCTTTATGGCAACGACATCGCCACCTTCCCAGACTACCCCGCGGAAATTCGCGCCCCTGCGGGCACCGTGCCGGGCGTAAGCGGTTTCCAATTGAATTTTTCTTCCGGTGAAGTGCACACGCCGGGCGACTCCGTCGACGTGTTGATCGCCATGAATCCCGCGGCGCTCAAGGTGAATATCGCGGACCTGAAAGCCAACGGCATCCTAATCGTCAATTCGGACAGCTTCAAGGAAGCGGATCTTCGCAAGGCTCATCTCACCACCAATCCGATGGAAGACCACTCCCTTGATAAGTTTCGCGTCTTCCCGGTGGAATTACAGCGCCTGACACGCGCTTCCCTGCAACACCTCGGCCTGGATGCCAAGGCCATGGATCGCTGCAAAAACTTTTTTGCCCTGGGCATGTGTTACTGGCTCTACAACCGTTCCATGGAGCCCACGGTTCGCTGGATTGAAGACAAGTTCAAGAAGAAACCGCTGCTGGTGGAAGCCAACAAGTTGGCGTTGAAAGCCGGCTACTCCTACTGCGAAGCCACCGAGGCATTTCAGATCAGCTACGAAATTCCTCCGGCGCAATTGAGCCCGGGATTGTATCGCAACCTGAGCGGCAACCAGGCTCTGGCTCTCGGCTTTATCACCGCGGCGCAGAAAGCCGGACTGAAATTGTTCCTGGGGAGCTATCCCATCACGCCGGCTTCGGACATTCTCCACGAACTCTCGCATTACAAGGAATTTGGTGTGCTTACCTTTCAGGCCGAAGATGAAATTGCCGCGATCACATCCGCGATTGGCGCGTCCTACGCCGGTTCGCTGGCGATCACTACGACTTCCGGTCCGGGCATGGCGCTGAAAACCGAAGCGCTGGGCTTAGCGGTCATGACCGAACTGCCGCTAGTGGTTTGCGATATTCAACGTGGCGGGCCTTCCACCGGCTTGCCCACCAAGACCGAACAAGCTGATCTGCTCCAAGCCCTTTTTGGTCGCAATTCCGAAGCTCCGATTCCCGTGCTCGCCGCTGCCACCCCCGCCGATTGCTTCTGGATTGCGGTGGAAGCCAGCCGCATTGCCTTGAAATACATGGTGCCGGTCATCGTGCTCTCCGACGGCTACCTCGCCAACGGCGCGGAGCCCTGGCGTATTCCCAACCTCGATGAGATTCCCGGCATTCCCGTGAAATTTGCGAAGAACCCCGAGGGTTTTCAACCTTACAAACGCAATGAGGATACGTTGGCGCGCCCTTGGGCCATTCCCGGCACGCCGGGACTCGAACATCGCATTGGCGGCCTGGAGAAGCAAGACGTGACCGGCAATGTGAACTACGAACCACTCAATCACGAGAACATGGTTCGCATTCGCGCCGCCAAAATCGACGCCATCGTGCAGGATGTCCCCAACGTGCTACCGAGCGGCGATGCCGAAGGCGATCTGCTGATTGTTTCTTGGGGCTCCACGTTTGGTTCCATCACGCAATCTGTAAAGGCACAGCGCGAAAAGGGCCGCAAAATCGGCCATCTGCACCTGCGCTATCTCAATCCGTTGCCTGCGAATCTGAGCGATATTTTGAAGCGCTACAAAAAGGTTCTGGTGCCGGAACTCAACATGGGCCAACTGCTCTGGGTGCTTCGCGCCAAGTATCTGGTCAATGCCGTCGGCCTCAACAAAATCCAGGGCCGTCCATTCAAACAGGCCGAACTCGATCAGAAGATCGAGGAAATGCTGGGGCTTTAGGAGACTGCCATGACCACAACCGCTCTTCCTCCACTAACCAAAAAAGATTTTCAGACCGACCAAGAAGTCCGTTGGTGCCCTGGCTGCGGTGACTACGCCATTCTCGCCGCGGTGCAAACCGTCTTCCCGGAACTGGGCGTCCCGCGCGAAAATTTCGTGGTGGTCTCCGGCATCGGCTGCTCCAGCCGCTTTCCCTATTACATGAACACCTATGGCTTCCACAGCATCCACGGGCGCGCGCCGGCGGTTGCTACCGGAATCAAAATCGCTCACCCCGAATTGGAAGTGTGGGTCGCCACTGGCGATGGTGATTCGTTGGCGATCGGCGGGAATCACACCATTCACATGCTTCGCCGGAACGTTGGCATCAAAGTTCTGCTCTTCAACAACCGCATTTATGGACTGACCAAGGGCCAATATTCGCCGACTTCCGAATTTCATAAGATCACCAAGTCCACGCCTTACGGCTCCCCCGACCGACCTTTCAATCCTATTTCGCTGGCGATCGGCGCGGAAGCCACCTTTGTTGCCCGTTCCGTGGATATTTTCCAGGCGCACCTGAAGGACACGTTGAAAGCCGCTGCGGCGCATCGCGGCTCAGCATTCATTGAAATTCTTCAAAATTGCAACATCTTCAACGATGGCGCTTGGATTGGCTTAACCGAAAAAGATGCGCGCAGCGAGCACGTGATTCAACTCGAGCACGGCAAGCCGCTGGTGTTCGGCAAGAATCGCGATAAGGGCATCCGCCGCAAGGCCGATGGCGACATTGAAGTCGTGCAACTCGGCAACGGTGTCTCGGAATCCGATCTCGTGGTCCACGATGCGCATCATCACCGCGCGTCTTATGCCTTCCTGCTTTCTCACATGGAGGGCCGCCCTGGATTCCCCACGCCCATCGGCGTTTTGCGCGCCTGGGATGATCTGCCGCGGTATGAAGATGTGATCAACGATCAGGTCCAGGAAGTCATCCAGAAAAAAGGTCCCGGCGATCTCGGCAAGTTGCTGCGCGCCGGCGATACCTGGGAAGTAAAGTAGCTCTCATCAGTTAACCCACACAATGCTGCCGGGCGCCTCTCGGCCTGCAGATTATGTCCTTTCGGTCCTCCGTGGCCTTGGCCTTACTGCGGAACCGAATTCCTCCGTTTCCATGAAACCAACTTTCCTGTTTCACATCCAATAGATGCAGTTAGACTCTTTCCCATGGATTCGATCCCAAATTTTATGCCGTTTTCGTTACTAGGCGATGCAGACCCCGTCGAGGCCAATGTTTCTGTGGCACCGCCGGACCAAGGTCAAACGCTTTCGCTTCTTTACGAGATTAGCCATGAGTTGACTTCCATCCTCGACCGCGAGGAGCTTCTCCGCCAGATCGCCGAACGGGTCAAGAAACTGGTCGACTACCAAGTGTTCACCGTGATGCTGTGGAACGAAGACGCGCAAATGCTGGAAAGTGTTTTCTCTCTGCGCTTTCAGAATGCCATTCCCTCGCGCTTTCAGATGCCGCTGAATCAGGGCATCGCTGGGGCTGCAGCCGCGGAACGCCGCACCATTCGCGTGGTCGACGTGCGTCTGGATCCGCGCTACCTGCAATGCGGAAATGACGTCGAAGTGCGCTCAGAACTGGTCGTGCCGCTGCTTCGGCAAGATCGTTTGGTCGGGGTACTCGACCTGGAAAGCACGCAACCCCACGCATTCACCGCGGAACACGAGCGTCTGTTGAATATTCTGGGTTCATACATTGCCGTGGCCCTGGAAAATGCTCGGCTATTCGAGGAATCGCGCGAGAATCAAATGCGCCTGCAGAACGACCTCGAGACCGCCCGCGAAATTCAGCGCCAGCTTTTGCCTTCCGGAGCCCGCGAAATTCCGGGGCTGGATATCGCCACCGCGTATGTGCCCGCGCGCGAACTCGGCGGTGACTTCTACGATTTGCTGCCTTACGGAATGGGCCGCCTGGCCATCGCGAATGGCGACGTTTCCGGCAAGGGAACTGCGGCCGCGCTATTTGGCTCTCTCGCCATTGGCATCCTTCGTGAACTGGTTCACGAAAGCGAAGCCTCCGCCGCGGAAATGCTCGAGCAGTTGAACGTTCGACTGCTTGCTGCGCGATTGGACGCACGCTTTATCGCCATGCAATTCGCCATCTACGACGCGGCGCTGCGGGAACTCAACATCGCCAACGCCGGCGGCACCTTGCCTCTCCTGGTCCGCAACGGAGAAGTGCGTGAAATCAATGTCACGGGCATGCCTCTTGGCCTCATCGCCGAAGCGGAATTCGACGAGCAGACGCTCACCTTGATTCCTGGGGATATTGTGGTGTTCGCCTCGGACGGTATTCACGAATCGATGAACAAGGACCAGGAGGAGTTTGGCGTGGATCGCCTGAAGGCCCTGCTCGCCACGGTGGTTCCCGACGATCCGGGCTACACCGTGGCGCAGCGCATTGTGAAAGCCACCGACGAGCATGCCGGCGTTGGCCGTCCCCCACATGACGACCGCACCCTGCTGATTCTGCGCGTCACGGAAGATTCCGAAGCCGACTTTTCCAAGCTTCCCATCATTTATTAAATTCTAAAATTTTTGGGTTGACGCCTGAGTCGAGCGAAAGAAGCTCGTTAAGCCCTTCCATGAGTTGACTGGCCAATGTGCACTCATTCTTGGGCGATGTGATCAAGAACATGGCTGAGCACGAGGAGGCGTTGGGAGAGTCGACGAAGTTTGCGGCGCGCGTTGGGATCTTGTAGTTCCAGACGGAACAACTGGAGGAGATGACGAACAACAGCTATAGCGTTGCGAATGGTGGGGAGATCAACGCGCTCCGGCGTGGTGGCTTGCGGCAGAGGCAGTTTAGGAATGGGATGGAGAGAAGCAGCTTTTTGTCGGGCGCAGTGAAATTCGCGTTGCAAGTCTTGCTGCGTGACGTCGAGATATAGCAGAGTCATGTGGATATCTTTGTGCCCCAGCAATTGCATGAGGGCGGGGAGACTAACACCGAGGCGCAGCATGGTGGTTGCGAAGGTGTGTCTCAGGCGGTGGGGAGTAACCGAGGTTGTGCAGACGGCGGTGCGAGCAGCGTTGGCTAAGGTTTTGCGGAGAATCGCAATCCAAGTGTGACGGCTGCGGCCACGACGTGGGAGCAAGTAGCCTGGAGGTTTCTCCGACTGAGAGGGACGAAACAAAGAGCGCAGCAAAAGAATGCGATCGAGAATGCGCCGGGTGGCTTCGTCGACGGGCACCTGGCGTTCGGTATGGAGCTTGCCCAGTGGAACATGAAGCGCCCACTGATCCTGACTGACCTGCCGCAGGCAATCGAGGGAAAGATCAACACACTCGCCGATGCGCACTCCGGTGGAGCGGATGAGTAACAAGGCGTTCGATTCGAGGTCGTCCGTGTGACGCAGTTGCTGCTGTAGTTGTTGATCCTGTTCTGGGGAAAACGATCGAGGCAGATAAAGGGTGGGAAGAGGGAAATCTTCGGAGCGAATCAAGTTGTGCTGGAGGGGATGACCGTTGTCGGCCAAGTCCCGCAACAGACGTCGCAGCTGGAGCAGATAATGCAAGCGGCATTCAGTGCACAAGGGAGGGTCTTGATCGCACAGCGAGCGGAACCAGCCCAAGAGATGGGGATCACGGCGCAACTGAGAGAGGTTGCACACTTTGGGGAACGCCGTGTGCAGATAGGCGAGGAAGCGGTGGGTTGCGCTTCGATAGTTGCGCACGGTGTGGGGGCGGAGGGTGGTGGCGAGTACGCGGAGGTGAGCGTCAAAAATTTGCTCCAGGCTGAGGGCGCGGCGGCTCATAGAGTCTCCGGAGAAGATAAACGAACGCGCTGAGCGACGGCGCGGGCATATTCCTGCCAGACATCTTGAGGCGCGAGTTGCACGTAGCGCATGGTGGTGTGAATTTGCGCGTGCCCCATCAAGTGCATCAGGGCGGGCAAGGAAATACCGGCACGCACCATGTCGGATCCGAAGGTGTGGCGGAAACGGTGGGGGTTGGCTTGGGGGATCTTGCTCGAGAGGCGATGATGGCGAAACAGTGAGCGCAACCCAGCGGCGCTCATGGGAAGGCCACGCCGACGGCCCTTCCAGGAAACAAACAGGAGAGGGGAGTTGGTGAGAGGCCTTTCACAGCGGAGATAGTTTTGGAGGACCTCGATAATTTCAGCTGGCAGTGGCAGGAGGCGTTTCTTGTTGCCTTTGCCGAGGACACAAAGATGTGCTTCGGAGAAGGAGAGATCTTCGAGCTGGAGCTGAAGAACTTCGCAGGAACGCAAGCCGTCCAGCAGCATCAAGGCCACGATGGCCAGATCGCGAAAGGTGCGAAAGCTTTTCCAGAAACCGGCGACCTGGTCGACGGAAAGAGGAACTACCAGGCAGCGGGGCTGGCGGAGTCGCAAAGCGGTAGTGACACGGCGATGCGGCCGGCCATAGCCGAGAGGTGATCGTGTCGTATAGCTACGATGAAAATGGGCTTTGCCGCCAGGAATCTCGCATCCGTAGTGGAAACGATAGAGACAGCCCAGCACAGCGAGACGATGATTGACAGTGGAAGGCGCGGGCTTGGGCAGCTGATCGAGTTGGTAGCGGACATAGTCGAGCAAGATCGATTGATCGATCTTGGCTAGCCGGTGACGCTTGAGGTGCAACCAGCGGGCCAGGTGCAGCAGGTCGTAGCCATAGGCGCGCAAGGAGCGGAGAGAAAGTTGGCGCAATCTCTGGGCATCGAGAAAAGCATTGGCCCAGTTGAGTTCACGGCCTTGCCCGTCGAGCAACCGATAAGGAGAGGCGCTCGGCGGAGAAGAGTTCCGCAGAATGAGTTGAAAAGTCATGGGGAATCAGCCTCCTCCAGGCAACGGATAAAGTCGTCGCCGCTCGCTCCGGCCAGGAAGAAACTATTGGGATCCTGGCCGGCAGGAAGGTGAACGACACGCGCGGTGAGACCGGTGCGGTGCAAGCGCTTGGCGAGGGCTCGAGCGGCTTGTTGACCGGCCTGGTTTTCATCCTGATCGAAGACAATGTCGACTCGACGATCCTGGGAATCGTGAAGTTGGTCCCACTGCAGGGGCGTCAAATGAGTGCCGATCGCACAGGTGGTGTTGCGAAAGCCTTCTTGCCAGAGAAGTGCAAGATCGAACAGGCCCTCGACCAGAATCACGTGGGAGTAGTGGCGGAGCGATTCCCATGCGAACAATCCGCCTTTCGAGCGGGGCAGGAGTCGATGAGGAAAGGCGGTGCCGATGCTGCGACCATAGAGATTAACGACGCGATGGTTTTGACGGCAGGGAAAGATGACTCGACGGCAGAAGGCATCTTGGCCTTGCGAGCCGATCAAACCCATTTCCAATAGCAACTCCAAGGAATAGCCGAGGTCGCTAAGGTGAGAGCGCAGTGTTCCGCCGGGGGCATAGCCGATGCCCAGTTCTTCGATCACCGCTGGATCGCGCAGTCCGCGTTGCCGCAAGTAGTGTGCGGCTTCGGGATGACGGGACAGTTGGAGTTGATAGAAGGCCGCAGTGTGGTCGAGCAGTTGAGCAGCAGGCGCGCGTTGCTCGCGCAGGTAGGAGATGCTCTGGGGAAAGGAGAGATGCAAGCTCAGTTCGACGAAACGAATCAAGTCACCACCGCGCCCACAGCCGTGACAATAGAACAGGTTCTTGTGCGGGTTGACGTAGAAGGAGGGATGGTTTTCCTCATGTAAAGGACACAGGCCCACAAACTCGGAGCCATTTCCAACCGGACGACCGGTCCAGTGGTGCCGTTGTAGGTACTCCAGTAGCGGAAAGTGCTGTTTGAGCCGTTCCAAATCCTTGCCCATGGTGCGCAAATCGCTCCCAAGTGCAGGCTACGAAGGCTGGGGTTCGAAATCCCAGGCAAGGATGGTGGGCCGAAGGAAATTTCAGAGGCGCAGGGGCCAAAGGAGCTGAAGAAAAGAAAACAGGGTCGGCCAGGATAAGGACAAGGGAGCGTACGGGAGATGCTCTCCACATGCCAAGCAGTCTGCGATGGTCCGCAAAGCGGATCGCAGGAAGAAAAAGGCGGGCGAGGAGTCCAGACTACGGAACCAACGGCGGAGGGTGGAAGGGTCGGTGATGCGATCTGGATCTTTGAGGGGCGGTGCTGCGCTTTCCAGTGACCTGTGTTCCAGGAAATACCGTCGCAGGGCTTGGCTACGGGCGACCAGGCTGTAATGGGTATAAGGCAAGGAGAAAACGGGAAGGCAGGTGAAGGTCAGATGGCAGGACCTACACACGCCTCGACGAATTTCGATCCAATCGTGAGTCTCGTCATGAGCCTGCTTGCTCCGCCAGCCGTGCGCAGTAACCGAATCGCACAAACACCTCGGACAACGGCGCGGGATCGGTTCCTTGCCGGTGGCAGCCCAGTCCAAATCTGGGTTGCAAGGATCACCGCGAAGTGGGATAAAAATAATCGTACTGCATGGGAAGCTCTCTCCCTGAACAGACTCTTGTCAGGATCTGTGTTCAGAAGAGGGCTTCCACTTCCCCACGAAATTAGAATGAAAGCAATATTACCCTCCAGCTCACGTTTTTGTGGCGGATCGGATCGAGATAGGCCGGTTAACCATGAGAAGGCCGGCTCAGCCGGTCGATGCAACACCATCCTATGTGTTGATTCGACAGTGCTTCCCCGGGAAGCGCGCGCTGTTGGCTGTACTCGGTCAAACCAGCACGGGCTTCGGGGTGATTTGCGTTAATCGGGGCCCTTCGAATTGATCCGGTCGATTGAAACCATGTAGGGGTTTCGCCCTATTGCTTGTTGAACAGAATTTGGATAAGAGGCGTCCTCCTGTAGCAGGCGGGCGCTTCTGTTCTCGCGACGAGCGATACGGCAAGCAGAAGCGCTCGTCTATTGTTTCGCTACCTTCCCATCTGTTAGTACCGGGCATGCGGCTGACAGCCAAATTACGAGAACGTGGATTTTGGGGTGTGGTTCAATGGATTTTTCTGTGGGGCAAGAGTTTGGTGGACCGCGGAGTCAAATGAAAATGCTGATACACAAAGAGGTCATCAAAGCCGATACCGTTGATTGCCTCCGATGCCATCAGAGTGTCGGCCATGTCTATGAGCAACCGATGGCAAAAGTGGGCGGTTGGTACACGACCGAGCAGGCAGCCACGGGCGAAAAGCTGTACCGAGCAGGTTGCGCGGCCTGCCACGGTGCAAAGCTGGAAGGCGGGGTTGGGCCTTCTTTGAGCGGCACATCGTGGCGACAGATGTACGGAGGTGCGAAGTTGTTGACGGTCTGGGGAGAAATCAAAGGCCCAATGGCACAAGATGCGGGTGCAACGTACACAACGCAGGAGTCATTAGACATTCTTGCTTATCTGCTGGAACAAAATGGGCTGCCTTCCGGGAGTCAGCCGCTGGCGGACACGCGCCAACTGTCTGATGCATTGCCGACGAAAGGAAGGTTCTTAGCTGGTCTGGACCGAATCGTAGGGGGCAAGGTGTAGAAGATAGACGCCAGACAATTTGCAGATTAGGCAGGCGATGGCTGGTCCAGCTCGAGAGTGCGTCTATGCCCGAATTGACTCTGGACAGTCATCGGCGGCTTATGGGTGCGCTGGAAGCGCCGAACGGTTTGATTCTTTTTGGACTCACCACCGCGTTCTGTTCGCCGTCATTCAGGAAGCTTGGACGCACCTCGACCTTCGCCCGCCCGCGAAAGCCCGCGTCCTTGCGGGCGTCACTTTTTGAGAAACGTGCCCTTCTCCAGGTCGCGAAACGCTTCTCGCAGTTGCTCCTGGGTGTTCATCACGATCGGTCCATACCACGCCACGGGTTCTTCCAGTGGCTTGCCGGAGACCAGCAAAAATCGAATGCCGTCGTCGCCCGCCTGCACCATCACTTCGTCGCCGCGATCGAACAGTACCAGCGAATGATTGTCCGCCCCCGACGGCGGATTCGTATTCAGCCAGCTCACCGGCTCCGTGGGGACGGAAAGGGGGTCCGAAGCATTGCAAAAGTTGCCCGCTCCGGCAAACACATAGGCAAATGCGTGGCGCGTGGTCTCTAGCGGCAAGACTTTGCGCTTTCCCGGCGGCACGGAAACATCGAGATAAATCGGATCCGCCGCAATTCCGTCCACCGGCCCCTTGGTGCCCCAGAAATTCCCGCACACCACGCGAACATGAGTTCCGTCATCGTCCGTCACTTCCGGGATGTCCGGCGATTTCACTTCCTGATAGCGCGGCGCGGTCATTTTCAGCGAGGAAGGCAGGTTCGCCCACAACTGAAAGCCATGCATGCGCCCCGCCGGATCACCTTTTGGCATCTCTTGATGAATGATCCCGCTGCCCGCAGTCATCCATTGCACATCGCCTGAAGCAACGGCCCCGCGATTCCCTAAGCTATCGCCGTGCTCCACGGTTCCCGCCAAAACATAAGTGATCGTCTCGATGCCGCGGTGCGGGTGCCACGGAAACCCTGCCAGGTAATCCTCCGGGACATCATTTCGAAAATCGTCCAGCAGTAAAAACGGATCGAATTCCGACGTATTGCCGAATCCAAATGCCCTTCGCAGATGCACGCCCGCACCTTCGCGAGTCGGTTTGGATTGAATCAGTCGCTTCACAGGTCGTATGGACATCGGTATCCCCCGAGCGCCAAGTCTGTCCCGCGAACGGCGCCATCGTCAACATGGTAGATGGTGCAGCCGGAGGGAAGGATATACGAAACTGCGGAAGCGCACTACCGCCGCTAATGCTGTAGTCATCCTCGAATTTGTTGAGAAAGCTCGCGGGTCAGCTCATCCAGAAATACCCTGAACCGGCGCTTGAACCTGCTCGCTTCGTCTTACTTCAACGGCAAACGTGCGGCGACGAAATTGGACGGGCGGCTCGCGGCAGGTGGATCAAGGTTTGCCAGCACAGCCACGACGTAACCGGACTCCGGGCAAACCTTCAGGTCGCCATTCATTCCGGGTGCGCCCCCGCCGTGGCCAAAGCAACTCGTCCCGCCTTGCTTGCTTATGCCAAATCCATAACCGTACTCGCCACCGCCGGGGCGGTCTGCTTTCCCGGTCACGAGCATTTCCGTATGCGCGGCGTCCAGCAATTTGTGTGCTTCGAGCGCGGTCGCGAACCGGTATAAATCTTCTACCGTCGAATATCCTCCGCCCGCGGACGTGCCGCGCCACGGCAGCGTATCGATATTGGGCGTCCACTCTTTCGCGCCCTGTTTCATATAGCCCACGGAGCGCCCCGGCACGGCCTCGTTCTCCGGGAGCGAATCGGTCAAGGTCATGCCCGACGGTTTGAAGATATGTTCACGAACATAATCGTAATAGCTTTGCCCGCTTACCTTCTCAATCACAACGCCCAACAACAAGAAACCGTAATTGCTGTAGGCCCATTTCGTGCCCGGCTCGAACTGTACATCGCGATTTCCATGGAGATTCACGTAATCTTGCAGCGTTTTCAGTTCCAGTCGATGCGCGTCAAACTCCGGGCCAAAAATATCACCGGTTCCGCCCGTGTGCGACAGCAACTGTTCGATCTTCACTTTCGATGCCATGTCTTTGTTGGGATAGTCGGTCAAGTATTTGCCAAATGGATCGCTCAACTGGATCTTCCCCGCTTGCACCAACTGCATAATCGAAACCGCGGTGAACATTTTGTTCATGGATCCGATCCGGAATTGCGTATTCACTTCATTGGGAATTTTCTTTTCCCGGTCGGCCAGGCCGTAAGCCTCCTCGAACACGATCTTTCCATCTTTTGCGACGAGCGCCGCCCCTGAAAACCGGTCCGCCGCGGCATCCTGCTGCAAGTGCTTCTGCAGGAGTCCAAGCGCGTCGGCTTGACTAACGCGCGGAACCGCGTATGCCTCCGGCGTCGGAATAGCTCGCAATTCCAGCTTGCTGATGCGGTGCGGCGTATCCGGCTCAACTTCCAGCACGATTCGCGCAAACTGGTCGCTATCCTTCTCTTTCAGCAGTGCAGTGAACCGAGCCGGCGTGCTTTCTTCCGTCTTGATGAATGCAAACCCGCCGGTCTGCGCGCGAAATGCCATTTCGTCGTCGATACGCTCGGCCGACGAAGGATGATTTTTCTTCAGATACTCCAGCAAGGTGCTGCGGTCACCTGAATTAAACGCAGCCAACCACGTCTGGGCTTGCTGTTCCGCCGCGGGCGCTTCTGCCGGAGGAGCCTGCGCGACAAGGTGTGCCGCCAGCATCGTCAACAGCAGGGCACACAGCGACAATATTCTTTGGACGGTTCTGCTGTTCATGGTTTCCCCCAGTGCTTAGACCGGACCCTGCAGCAATGGTCAGCGGCCTATTGTGTATGACAAACCGCTCACGCCGGATTTTTTGCTGGAGCTACATCCCCGACGTGAACACGTACAGTAGCGGGTCCCCGGAATTTGGAATCGCGAAGACCATCGCTCCGTTCGTTACCAGCGGGAAATTGCCGCCATCCAGGCTCCCGGACCCGTCGGGATTGATGCTGACCGTCCCCGCGTGTGGCACATTCGAAAGCGGGCCTGTCGTTACCGGCGACGCCACGGTGTATCCGCCCGTCCCATTGAAGGCGAACACGCCCAGAAATGCGCCGTTCAGACCGTCCACGTCCTCCGCGGTGCTCGCGGCATAATTTCCCGTAACGCTGGCCACACTGTAGTTCGGAGTCGCCGCGGTTTGGTTCACGAGCACGCCCGAACTCGCCGCCGCGTCGTTACCGACCAGAAAACCCACGATGCCCCCGTCCGATGCGGAGCCCGCGGTCAGATACAACACCGGCGGGGTCGTTGTGAGTCCCGCAAAAACCACCCTGCCCGAAGCTGCTTCCACGGTATAACTGCTGCCCGGGTAGGCATTGCTTGCATAGGTTCCGGCGTTGTTCGAATAAATATTGGCCGTGGGAATCGTCCCTCCACTCGCCGCGCCGGTTGCGTTGATGGTCCCGATCTCCGCCACATTCCCGGCAGAGGCGCCTACGGCATTCAAACCCTGCGACACCAGCAGGTAATATCCATTCAGCGTCGCGGGATTGTTGGGAGCGTTCGTCGCCAAGGCACGCCCGGAAAGCAACGGCGTGGTGCTGCTGCCCGTGGCGAGGTCTGTCGAAATAAGTAACAGGTCTGATCCGTTCAGAACGTACAACGCAAAATCAAATGTCAGGTACCTACCCCCGTTCGTCAGGTAGTAGCTGCCGGTGCCGCGCCCGGTGGTGGTGTCAATCGCATTCAGCAACCCGTACCCTGCGGTCACTTCGCCCGAAGCGGTACCGCCTTCGTTTACGTCCGCATAGCCGTTTGACAACCTGCCCGACAAGTTTGTAAACGTGGCAGCCATCGCCGTACGTAATTTACCGCTGCCCGTCACCGTCCAGCCGTCCACGCCAAACGCATAATTGCTCCGCAATTGTGCGACTGCGAACGCCGCAGGACTTTGTACGTGAATCAATCCCACGGCATTGGTGCCGGTGCCATCGGTATTGTCCGATTCGATGATTCTCCCGCTGGAATATGTGATGCCGTTGAATCCCAGCGCGAAGCTGAACTGCACATTGGAAACGACGTTGGCCACCGCGGCTGTGGCTAGATTGATTTTCCGCGCACCCGTCGCGTTCGCCGGACTATAGCTCGTGGCCTTGGCAGCTGCGGTTCCCGTAATAGCTGCCGGTGCGACCAGCCCGGAAAACGACAAATTCAGGCAGCCTTGGCCCGACGGTCCGAAGGCATACGAACTGCCGCCCAGATTCACTTGCAGGCTTTGCGGCCCGTTCGTGAAACCGTTGTAGTCCGCCGTCGCCGCGGTGATTCCCCCCGTGCCGTTCGGTGTGAAACTGCCCGCAATGTCGATGGGATTGCCGCGACTGTCCGTGCCCTTCAGCAAAAATGCATACGGACTTGTTGAAGTCAGCAACGATTCATTCCCTTGCGGGGTACACGAAGCCGTGGTGGTGCCGGTAACCGTAATCGTGAGGTTCGCAGTCGATGCCTTCCCATTGTTCGAATCGGTCACCGTGAAGACATAAGGACCGTAGTTTCCGGGGCTCGTCGGCGTCCCTGCAATCACTCCATCGCTCGTCAGCGGCGCCAATCCGGGCGGCAACGCACCGCCCGAGGTTTCCGTCCAGGTATACGGTGCCGTACCGCCGCTCGCTCCAAGCGTAACCGAATATGGGCTGCCTACCGCTCCGGTGGGCAGACTGGTCGTGGTCACGGTCAATGCGCTACCCGCGATGGTGATGCTCAAACTGGCGGACGACGCCGTGGTGTTGGCCGTATCTGTCGCCGTGAAGACGTAAGGACCGAAAGTCCCGGCAGTTGTGGGAGTGCCGATGAACATGCCGGTGGCCGCCAGGGTCACGCCGGCTGGCATGTCGCCCCCCGAAGCTTGCGACCATCTGTATGGCGCGCTTCCTCCGGTCGCCGTCAGCACCGCCGAATACGCCACCCCCACGGTGCCATTGGGCAAGGAAGTGGTGGTCACGCTCAACGGCTGAGTGCTGCTTCCGCCCCCGCCGCAACCCACCATGGGCACAATCCCCAGCACGGTTGCGAGCACAATTGCACAGACATAACGGCGACCCATTAAGCCTCCTTAGGCCTTGAACAGCTGAATTCTTGGTTGGCTACGCGGGCCCTCTGTCACACACGTGCCACAGAAGGCTGATAGCTCCATTGATCGGACACACACGATTGGGATGGGAAACAGGTCCTGCGCGTTGTCTTGCGCCCCACGGAACCGACCCCTTGTCACATCCAGTATATTACCCGGTGGCTTGGTTCGCGATGCTGGGCCCAGCCTTTCCGCCCTAGTGGTTAGTTTGACAAACGTTCATTCGCCCGCTGCCTGAAGGATGGTCTGCTAACATACATACACGAGCCACTTCTATGAATCTGCAATCGCATGCGACGCTTGCCGAGATTCGCGACACCCTGCTGGAAACCTACGCGGCCAACGACGGCATGAATCACCTAATCCTTACTCATCTCGATCCTCGTGCGTGGCGCGCGCAACTGTCGGGTCAAAAACGCGGTGGCCGGACGATCGCAGCCATTTTTGCGCACCTGCACAACTGTCGACTGGTGTGGTTGAAGCATTCCGCGCCGCATTTGAAGTGTCCGTCGCCACTCGATCCTGCCCGTTGCACCATGAAGCAAACTGCTGCCGCGCACAGAAAAAGTGCCAGGCAGTGCCTGCGCATGTTGTCCGATGCTCTTTCGGCCGCTCCAAATCGTCGCGTTGCGAAGTTCTCCCGCGGCAGTTGGACGCAAACTTGGCCCGCCGGAGGCACCATGTTCGCTTACATGTTCTCGCACGAGGCGCATCATCGCGGTCAGATTCTGATGCTGGCCCACCAGCTCGGCTACCGCATTCCCCAATATCCTGGTGTCTGGCACTGGGAGAAGCTCTGGAAACAAGCCGGCCTTGGCCCTGGCCCGCGCTGAGTGAAAGACTTCTCGCCAGCATCGTTTTTTCTTGGGTCAGCTCCGGCGCTCGGGATCGCCTATCTTCCACCCGCGCCGTTTTCGGCCGCTTGCGCTTGGAGCTGCTCCGGATGGTCCAGCACCGGCAGCCACTGCTCCCGTAAGAAGGCAAATTCCGCCCAGTTTCTCTTGGACACCGGTTCCGATGGCGGCAGGCCCAATTTCTCGAAATTCAGGAACTGTCCTCGTTGCGAAATTCGAAAATCCAGATGTGGTCCGGTCGCCAGACCGGTCATGCCCACCAGTCCAATGGTCTTCCCGATCTCGATATGTTCGCCCACGTACACGAAAATTTTCGACAAATGCAGGTACATGGTTTCGTATCCCTGCGAATGGGCGATCTTCACCATATTGCCGTCGCCGCCTTTGCGCCCGGCAAACTCCACGCGCCCCGCGCCGATGGTCTGTACCGGAGTGCCTGTCGGCGCGCCATAATCCGTGCCCAGATGCGGCCGGAACGTCTTCAGGATCGGATGGAATCGCGCCTTGCTGAAATGCGAGGTTACCGGCGCGGCAAATTTCAGCGGTGAGCGCAAAAAAGCCTTTTGCAGCGACTTTCCTTCCGCAGTGTAGTAGGCCGCATGTCCCTGCTCGTCATGGAACAGCAGCGCCCGATATTTTTTACCGCCATTGCGGTACTCCGCCGCCAGGATCCTTCCGTATCCCGCGGTTTCCCCGTTCGTGTACTTCTTTTTTTCGATGACGATTCGAAACGTATCTCCCTTTCGCGGGTCCGTATAAAAATCCAGGTCGTAGCCGAAAATCTGCGCCAGCCGCATCGCTACTTCCGCCGATTCGCCCGCATCTTCCACGGCATTGAACAGAGAATCTTCCAGTCGCCCGCTTACCGCGCTCACTTCCAGGTGGGACGGGATCTCTTGCACCTCTGCGGAAAAGCCAGCGGTGGCTGGCACGATGTGCAGCATGCGGTCGGAATCTATTTTGTAGTTGATCTCGCGCAGTTCTCCTTCTACGGAGCGCCCGACAATGAGCGCATTCCCCGCTCGTAATTGGCGCAGATTAAAGGCCCGTTGCGCCGCGGCGGTGGCTCCCCCGGCTTCCTGGGGACTGAGTCCAAAATGCTGCAGCGCCGACGCGAAATTCTCGCCCGCTGGCAGCCTGTTCTTTGTCGGCAAGACCATCTGTGCGCGGATGCGTGCCGCTTCGGCTCGCGCTTCCGCTACTTGTTCCTGAAAATTGGTTTCTACGCGCCGCCGTTGCTGCAAGGCGTACCCACCCACGGCGATGCCTGCGGCTACAATCACTCCCAGTACCAAGAAAAATCCCCGGCTCAACATCTCCCCCAGAACATTGCTAGAATTTCGAACCATCCCAGCATACCGCACGCCTCGGTTTTGTCCCAAAACCGTTCATGGAGTCAAAGCATTGTCTTTCGCCGTGCGCTCAACTCACTAAGAGGGGCTTCGCGAAATTTCGCCAGCTTCTTGCGTCAATTCACTCAATGCCCTCTGCAGGTCTGGTCACCTCTAACGGTAAGTCCAACATCCTCAGCAATTCCTCGTGCCGGAAATTGGCATGGTGTTTGCCCCTGGGTCTTCGGGGAGATTGCAATGATTACTCTGGAAGTTCATCCCGAGATACACGCCCACCAACAGCCCCAACGTCCGGAATTTTCGACCTGCTATGAATGCCATCGCAGCTTCCGCGCCAAGAGCGTGGATCAGCTCAGCATGAACCTGTGTGATCATTGCTTCGACGCCGCCCGCCACCTCACCGAACCGGTCATCAGCATCCACGTCAAGCTCCTCCCCCACCGCGTCCCCCTGCTGTAGACACACCGGTCTCTAAATTTAAGTCCTTGCCTGTGCCAAAAATATTTGTGTGTAATCGCGAAGGTTGAGGACCGGCATCAAAACTCAGGACCTAAAGGTCAGCCTCGCAGCAGACACCCTCTGAGCCGAGCAAGATCGTCATTCCGAGCGTAGCGAGGAATCTCTCTTCGATGGAATCGCCAGGAGTGGCTCTGAATCTACTTGCCGGAAGCAACGGTAGAAGTGGAAGCGGTCTTTACGCCTTCGGAGAAGTAATTTTGCTCGCGCAGCCGCCGGTAAATTCCGCCTGCCACTTGCGCGGCCGTGGGACCTTTCACGCGCCGGGTGTTGCCGCGGAGCAAAACCGCCAAAGCAATCTTTGGATTGGTTTCATCCGCGTAGCTGACAAACCAACCGATGCGTGAGGGATTGGTGTGGTCGTCGCAGGTGCCCGTCTTCCCCAACGGGGTCTCGTCGCCGCCTGCATCGTAGCTCAACCGACCCGTGCCATACAGGACCGCAGCCAGCATTCCTTCGCGCACTTCCGGCAGGACAGTAGCAATATTCAGGTCGCGCTTTACGCGCGGTTCGAAATTCTGCACTTCTTCTTGCGTGTGAGGATACTGCAAATAATAAAGCGTGCCCCCGTTCGCAAACGCTACCGCAATCGCGGCGAGCTGCAACGGCGTAATCTGGATTCCCTCGCCGAAACTGGACATTCTGGCCACGCCGCCGAACGCCGGTGGCTGTGTGGGGAACGCTCCGGGATGCTCGTCCGGCAAGTTGTAGCCGGAAAGCTCGCCCAGGCCGAGCAACCGACCATACTTCGAAACTGTGTCAAATCCCATGCGGCGCCCCAGCTCTTCGAAGAACACATTATTCGAATGCGCCAGTGCCTCTGTCAAATTCATGTACTTGCGGCGCCCTACCTTCAGCATCGTGTCATTGGTGATGACGTTTTCTTCCAACGCGGCGATCGCGATGGTCGGCTTAATGGTCGAACACGGGATGTACCCGTCACTGAACGCAATACGTTGGTTGACCACGGTCAGGATGCGCCCGGTGTGCGGATCCACCGCGACTACCGAACCGTTATAGCGCCCCAACGCTTCCACTGCGGCTTCGCGCACGATGGGATCGTCGAACGTCGGATCGTCCGCGCTCACAGAATCCGCATACGTCGGCGCGTACCCGCTATAGCGCGACGGAGTCAGATGCTTCTTCGATTTCATCTTTTTCTTGGAGGTGCTGACGACTGGCTTGCCCGCAGGCTCAGCGGCCGGTACTGGAACCGCCAAGGCCGAAGCCAGCAGTGCTATTGCTACAGTTTTTCCCAAGTCCCTGATCATTAGGCCCTTAGCTCTACGCCCAGGTAGTTCTGACAGCGTGCACCGAATTTACCCTATTCCCAACCCACAAAGCAACGCTTGTTCAAGAATTGCATTCCTTGTTCCACGGCCGTTGCTTCATCATTCGAAGGCGCTTACGGTTGTTCCACAGCACGCCGTCTCATCCTGGATCGACGCACGCGTTCAATGCTGAGACTGAGTCTACGGATTTTCGTCCTACGGTGGCAATAGCTAAGTAGGTTCAGTACGTTTTATGTGCTTTATTTTGAATAACTGCTCTGCGGTTCAGTTTTCCTGCCGTCCTGCCCGTTCGGCCCACTCGTGCCTGTCATCCGTTATTTGCGCACGCAAAAACTGTCTCTCGTCGAAAGACGCTTTGGCGGTGCTCTCAGAAAGAAACGGGCGGGGTCACCCTTCCCCGCCCCGCCCGCTGTTTTCCTTCGAAGAAACTGGATCGTGTTAGCGCGTGGGCCTCGCTTTGCTGTCCGTGGCCGCCGCTGCCGCCGCTTTCATCGGTGGCTTCTCTGGCGCGATGTTTGCGTGACCATTCGGACCCGGTGCCGGCGGCGTCGCATTCTGGCCCATGCCCGGAATCTCCAGCTTTTTCCGCAGCGCGGATTCCAGTTTTTCGCGAATGTCCTTATTTTCTTTCAGGAAGACGCGGGCATTCTCGCGGCCCTGGCCCATGCGTTCTCCGCCAAAGCTGAGCCATGTCCCGTTCTTCTCGATCACGCTCTTATCCACGCCAAGGTCCAGCAAATCGCCTTCGCGCGAAATGCCTTCGCCATACAAAATGTCAAACTCCGCTTCGCGGAACGGTGCTGCCACCTTGTTCTTCACCACTTTCGCGCGGGTGCGCGAGCCCACCACGCGATCGCCTTCCTTGATCGACTGGATGCGCCGAATGTCCACGCGCATTGAGGCGTAGAACTTCAGCGCGCGGCCACCCGTCGTTGTTTCAGGATTGCCGAACATCACACCAATCTTCTCGCGGATCTGGTTAATGAAAATCAGGCAGGTCTTCGATTTCGAAACGATCGCCGTAAGCTTGCGTAGCGCTTGCGACATCAGCCGCGCCTGCAAGCCCATCTGCGGCTCGCCCATTTCCCCTTCCAACTCCGCCTTGGGCACCAACGCCGCCACAGAGTCCACTACCACCACATCCACGCCGCCCGAACGAATCAGCGTCTCCGCAATCTCCAGTGCCTGCTCGCCGTGGTCTGGTTGCGACACCAGCAAATTGTCCACGTCGACCCCCAACTTCCGCGCGTACGACGGATCCAGCGCGTGTTCCGCGTCGATGAACGCCGCCTGCCCACCGAGCTTCTGTGCCTCGGCGATGATGTGCAGGGTCATGGTGGTCTTGCCGCCCGATTCCGGCCCATAAATCTCGATCACGCGCCCGCGGGGAAACCCGCCAACGCCCAGCGCCGAATCCAGCGACAAGCATCCCGACGGAATTACATTCACCGGCACCAGCACGTCTTTGCTGCCTAAGCGCATGATCGAGCCTTTTCCATACGACTTCTCGATCTGCGATATCGCGGCTTCCAGCAACTTTGTCCGTTCATCAGTCATTTCTCACCTCGGTGGAGGAAATTAGGAATCTTGCGATTGGGTTTTAGGCTCGCTAGCAAACAGCGCCGGGACTGCGCTGCTCCTTCATACGTTACTATATGATAAATATAACATAACGTACTTCGCGAATGCTAGCTCTTTTGTCCCTCTCGCATCGGTAATTCTTTTGCAGCGCCCGTGCTCTTAGCCCGCATTCCTGGCCATCCGCGCTAGGATGCCGGACTGAAGCCCGCCGCTACAGTTTCTATAAGTCTTCAACTGCCGCAGCCGTGCTCCAGCTGGTGCTCCACCAGCCGCGACAGCGCCGCTCGCTCCCGCCGGTCCACCCCTTCTGCTCCTGCCGCTTCAGCCCGCGCAACCGGGTCAGATACCGCCCGCGGCTCCGCAATTCCAACAGCTCAAACGTGAGTCTCTCATGTTCGATGCAGGTTAGGACATGGCACCGTAAAGTCGCTCACCGGGCACCTGTTGAAAACCTATGCCCAGACTCTAGTTCATGGGCGAACAAAAGGCAAATATTATTTTCGCCCTGTGTTCGCTTGCAGGCACTCCCGGCATCCCTCCCCTTATACTACTTCCCTATGTGGAACAACTTCTTCCTCGCCGCAGCTGGCGCTTCCGCCGCTCTCGCTGGCCTCGCCATTGTTGCCGTTTCCGTGAACCTCACCCGCATTCTCGAATATCCCCACCTGCCATCGCGTGCCGCCGCCACCGTCGCTCGCCTTATCCTCATCCTCGTCTCGAGCATGGCCACGCTGATCCCGCAACCCTCGTTTGCCGTGGGCTTGGAAATCGTGCCGTTCGCCATCGCTGCTTGGGCTCTGGGGATCCGCTCCGAGCGCCAAAGCGTAGAGGCGCACACGCAATTAGGCAGACCGCGTTTCGAATCGCTCCTGGAATTGGTGCTTGGGGAATTGCAGGTGCTTCCCTTTCTCCTCGGAGGAATTCTGCTCGCGGCCAACCGCCTCGCCGGCTACTACTGCATCGCCGCCGGCGTTCTAGCCATCTTCATCTTCTCTACCCTTAACGTCTGGGTCCTCCTCGTGGAGATCCTACGCTAGGCTCCTCGTTGTGTTGCATCGCAGGAAATCGGACTAGCATCGCATCATGTCCAAGACTAAGGACTCCGACTTCGAAAGAGCCATACCCATCCCGGACAACAAGGATGAAGCCACCCTCGCCGTGAAGGCTTGCGGGACGCAAAAGAGGGGCCGAACGGTTTCCTCGGCTGAAGTCCGCGAACAAATGTCAAAGTGGATTGCAGAGCAACATTTGGTCGAGATACTTCACTTCCGCCACGCGTCCAGAAAACTTCCAAGGTTCTGAAGCTACTACTTCTCGTATGTGTAAAATCCCCGTCCGCACTTGCGCCCCAGCCAGCCCGCGGCGACGTACTTCTTCAGCAGTGGGCACGCTCGGTATTTTGGATCGCCCAATCCCTCAAGCAGCACATTCAGGATATCCACGCACACATCCAGTCCGATAAAATCCGCAAGTTCCAGCGGCCCCATGGGGTGGTTCATTCCCAGCTTCATCACCGCGTCCACGGCTAACGGAGTTGCCACGCCTTCCATCACCGCATACGCCGCCTCATTGATCAGCGGCATCAGCACGCGATTCGAGACAAACCCCGGCGCATCGTTGACCGCCACCGGCGTTTTCCCCAGCTTCTTGGCCAGTTCCATCGTGGTCGCAAATGCCTCATCGCTCGTCTGCAGCGCGCGAATCACTTCCACCAGCACCATCACCGGCACCGGGTTCATGAAGTGCATGCCCACGAAGCGCTCCGGGCGCTTCGTCATCGCGGCCAGCGCGGTCATCGAAATCGAAGACGTGTTGCTTGCGAGAATCACTTCCGGCCGTAGCAGCCGGTCTGCTTCCGTCAACACCTCGCGCTTGATTGCTACTTTTTCCGGTACCGCCTCCACCGCGAAATCCGCCGCGGCAATCGCGCCCATATCCGTCACCGGCTGCAATCGCGCCAGCACTCCGGACTTGTCCGCCTCCGCTAACTTCCCTTTCTTCACCTCGCGGTCCAGGTTCTTCCCGATGGTGTCCATTCCCCGTTGCAGAAACCGTTCCTCGACGTCGCGTAGAATCACGTCATATCCGGCGCGCGCAAACACGTGCGCAATGCCATTGCCCATCGTTCCCGCACCCAGCACTGCCACGGTCTTGATCCCGTCCATTGTCACGTGATTATTCCTCCCAAACCTTCTGAGTTCGAGTGCTCATCCCCTTAGTTCGCGGATTCTTCGGCATGCGGCAACCTCGCCACAGCCTTGCGCGCTTGCTCCAGATCATGCCGAAGGATCCAGACCTCATACTCAATCATCGGTTGTTTTTTGCCTAGGTGTATTCCCAAAAACCGAGCATGACCGTGACGATTTGGGACTTCCTTAAAGTGAAATAGCATCCCCTCCCCTTTCAGAGCGCCAAGGATCGGTCCAGTTTTTCTTCCCGCGGATCCCTTCCACAATCTCACTCTACCCGCCCCAGCTTCTTCTCGAGTAGAAACGAGCCCTGCGTGGCAATCACTGCAAGTTGCGTATCCATCCCGATACTCGGCCGTGCAGAGAGGACAGTACATTTCACTCACTCTGGCGGTTGCCCTTCCACCACTTCTTGCACGATCTCTCGCGCGCGTGACTCATCTTGCGGCAACACATACAACTCCGCCCGCGAACCATCTTTATCTACCCGGCAGCGAATGCCATTCTCGTGCAGCGCCGCCACCAGAAAATCGCCGGGGTCGCCGCTCTTCGTGGACCACACTCTTACCGTGGCATCCTCCGGATACCAATCCGTCCCTTCGCCCGCGCTCGGAGGCCCCGGGATATTCTCTTCCGCTGGCGGCGTCAACGTCTCTGGCAGCTTGCGTATCGATTGAATGGGCCGGTCTGGCAGCAGTTGCACTTCCTGCGCGCCCACGTCCATCACGCCATCGATTCCATACGCCGATCTCACCGCATCCTCTGCTTGCTCGTACATCGAAAAGGGCACGCCCACCTCGTAGGCGGCATAATTTCGCAAATTGAACAGATGGTCGCGCCGGAACACTGTGTTGTGGGGGATGCCCACCTCGTCCAGCACGCTGCACAATTCCGCATGGACCCGCGGATCATCACCCTTCCAAAACGAGCAGAATGGATCCTCGTTCGGATCGCCCGGCTCTGCTGCGACGCGATATTCCCCGTTCCCCCCAATGCGCCGCATCTGGATGGCGTCCTTGGGCAGCTCGTCCACCAGGTCCACATCGCAATCCGCGCAATGCGTGAACCCCGGCCGATACTCCGCCTTACATTGAGGACAAATCATCGATACACCTTTGGAGTACGGCGGCTTGCCGCCGCTTTTTACGGTCGAGTGTTACACCGACCAAGCATTCTTGGCCACGCAACCGCATCAGCCTACCCGGAAAAGCCATTGTTGGCCAGCAAGCCCAACCGCGCAAGTTCTCGTAACTCGATATCAATGCGACCTTTATCTTTACTCCCTTACTCCTTCACCTCGTTGCTTGGTCTATTCCTTGCGTCTTTTTCCCCGCCTCCTGCGTATCCAAGTTAGTATGAACGCACAGGCTTTCACCTTAACGGTTTCGAGGTCCCCGGTACTGTTCACCGGGCTCATGACTGACGAACGCCAAACTCTGGCCGCCGGCCTGCGCCGCCGCGATCCCGATATTCTCGATCGCCTCATTGAACAGTACCAGCAGCGCCTCTACCGCTACCTTCTGTTCCTCACCGGCGATCCCGCTCTTGCCGAAGATCTGTTCCAGGAAACCTGGATTCGCGTCCTCGAACGCGGCCACCAGTACAACGCCAAATCTAAATTCGAATCGTGGCTGTTTGCTATCGCGCGCCATTTGGTCATCGACGTTTCCCGCCGCAAGAAATTTGCCAGCCTCGAAGATCTTGGCGATCCCGATTCCAACCAGCCCTACGAGCCGCCCGACGAGCACGCCGCTTCCGTTCTGCAGCTTCTGGTCGCGCGCGAAGACGAACAAGCCGTGCAGCTTTCGCTTCTGAAACTCCCCGCGTACTATCGCGAAGTCTTGCTACTGCGCTTTCATGAGGACCTCGGCCTGGAGGAGATCGCCACGGTTTTATCTACACCGCTGTCCACGGTGAAGTCGCGCCTGTATCGCGGGCTCGAAGCCCTCAAATCCGCCTTGCCCGGACGTGCCGCATGAGCGAAACTCCGCATGAACGCGCGCAACAACTCTTCGCGCAATCGCTCGTCGAAGGGCTTTCCTCCGCCGATCAAGCCTGGCTCGACGCGCATCTCCACGATTGCAACGATTGCGCTCGGCAAACCGCTTCCACGCGCGAACTGCTCCATGCGCTCCGTAGCGTGCCCGTTGCCGTTCCTCACGATCTCGCCGCACGCACGCAACTTCGTGTTCGCCTGCGCGCGCAGCAATCCGCACAAACTTCATCCAGCGGCGCACTGCTTTGGATCATCACCGCCGCCAGTTGGCTGCTCGGTATTTTGAGCGCACCGCTGGTCTGGCGCGTGTTCGCCTGGGTCGGCGCGCAACTCAGCGTCCCGAAGTTGGTGCTCGAATTTGGTTTTGTGCTCTGGTGGACCGTGCCCGCATTGGCCGCCGTCGGCGCTGTGCTCTACCAGCGCGGCATAAGCCACAGCTCAACGAGGCGCAACGATGGCTAGGTTTTTGCAGTGCTCGCCTTCTGAGGCGGCCCGCCGCGCTGTCATCCTGAGCGCGCCTTTTGCGCAAAGGATCTCAACGCCTGGCTACCGGCAGAGATCCAGCAGAGTACTGGCAGTTGGTTCTACGAAAGGGCAACTATGTCGGACGCATTCAATGAACGCCTTCGCCTGATTCGCTTTCGCCGCAAGCGCGAGCGCTCCACGTTCCGCGAGGAGCTGCGCATCATTCCGCGATGGCTTGTTTGGCTGTGTGCCTCGCTTTACGTGATTTCCTTGATCGTCGGGCTCGCCGTCAACCTCCACGGTATCCAGACCGGCGGCGAACTGTTTCCCGGCGATGAGAGCCTGCGCAGTCAGCCGTTTCTATCTTGCCTGGCATTGGCCGGAGTGATTACCGCCGCTGCTGCCGTACTGTCTTGCTTGTTTTTCATGCTTGGCTACGTCTATCGGGACGCGAAACGCCGCGGCATGCACCCGGCTCTGTGGACCTTGCTGGTTCTCATTCTCTCGGGCGGCTATTTCTTCATCGGGTTGATCATCTATTTGCTGGTGCGCGAACCGCTTCCGTACACGTGCCCGCAATGCGCCGCTACCGTCAACGCGCGTTTCAATTTCTGTCCCAACTGCAAATACAATCTCCACCCCGCGTGCCCGCAGTGCCAGCGCGAAGTCTCCGACGAGGACAAGTTCTGCCCCTACTGCGCCACCGAGCTGCACCACGCCCCAAAGCCGCTCGTTCCGCCTGCGAATTCGCTTTCTTGAACGCTGGCTCTCTCGCTCAGCACCTTTTGAATGCTGCGGCCTGGCTGCCTTTGATCTCCGGACGATGCAGCAGGGCAAAACCTGCTTCTATCGCGAGCCGCAACTCTGTATCGAATTCGCTTTCCTGTACGTGGCCCTTTGGCTCCGCGACAAGCACTAGGGATCCTGGCTTCGCCGCCGCCGCGATTTCACGGAAGAACCCGCCCATATCGGGCAGCTCGTGGATCACGGCAAAGGCTAATGTGAAGTCAATGCGTCCTGCCAGATCGCTAAGTCCCAGCGAATCCGTAGACGCCAGGCGCGCATCAATACGCTCGGCCATTCCGGCTTTCGCCGCCCGCCGCTTCAACCGCTCGATCATTTTTGCCTGAATGTCCACCGCCACCACGCGCCCGCTCGGTCCAACCAGCCGGGCCAGTTCCACAGTGAAGAAGCCCATGCCTGGACCTGGCTCGAGCACGGTCTGCCCTTCCCGGACATAGGGAGCCAGGATAGCAGCAGGGTCTTGGCCTAGCCGGCGGAGGGGCGAAAGCAGAAAATATCCGAGCCACCACGGACAAACGCGATGCGCCATACGCACTTCACCAGCTACGATGGCAGCACATTTGCCGTGTAGTCCCAAGTGCACCCAGCACAATTCACTGTGGCCTTGTCACAACACCTGATTGCTCGACACCGCCAGACAAATTGTGGAAGCCTCTGGATAAGGAACTCTTACGGAAGCTCTTTCTATCGCGCGAATCTACTGTCTTTCTACTGCCAGCGCCACCGCGTTCCCGCCGCCCAGGCAAAGCGCCGCGATACCGCGCTTCAAATTCCGCCGCTGTAATTCATATAATAGGGTCACCAGAATGCGCGCGCCCGAGGCGCCGATAGGATGACCCAGCGCCACCGCCCCGCCGTTCACATTCACTTTTTCTGGATTCAGTTTCAGTTGCCGCGTCACCGCAATCGCCGCCACGGCAAACGCTTCGTTCAATTCCACCAAGTCCACATCCTGGTCGCGGTCCCAATCCGTTTTTGCCAGCAACTTCTCGACGGCATCCACTGGCGCCATCATCACCCATTTGGGTTCCACACCGCTTACGGCTTGCGCCACGATGCGCGCCATCGGCGGCTTCCCCAGCTTTCCCGCCACACGCTCGCTGGTCACCACCAGTGCCGCTGCGCCATCATTCGTTCCCGGCGCATTTCCGGCCGTCACCGTGCCATCCTTCTTGAATGCTGGTTTCAGCTTTGCCAGGGCTTCCAGCGTGGTGTCCTCGCGCGGCGATTCGTCGTACTGGATGACCACGGGCTCGCCCTTTTTCTGCGGCACTTCAATCGGCAAAATCTGCGCCTCCAAGAAGCACGATTTCCGCGCGCGCACCGCTTTCCGGTGACTTTCCAGCGCGAACTTGTCCTGCTCCTCACGGGTAATCCCATACTTCTCGGCCACCAACTCGCCGGTCACGCCCATATGGAAATTCTCGTAAGCATCCCAAAGCCCATCCCAGATCATGGAGTCCACAACTTCTTGATCGCCCAAACGGTATCCGGTGCGCGCGTTCGGCAGGAGATAAGGACAGTTGGACATCGACTCCATTCCTCCCGCCACCACAATTTCGCTTTCTCCCAACTGCACCGCCTGCGCCGCCAGAGCCACCGCCTTTAGCCCCGACCCGCAAACTTTATTGATCGTCATGGCCGCGACGCGCGGATCGCACCCACCCTTCAGCGCTGCCTGCCTCGCCGGATTCTGCCCCAATCCCGCCTGCACCACATTGCCCATGATGACTTCGTCAATCTGCTTGCCTTGTTGTAGCCCGGCGCGTCGCAACGCCTCGGCGATCACCTTACCGCCAAGTTCCGGCGCACTGAAGCTCGCCAGCCCACCCTGAAATTTGCCAATCGGGGTACGAACTGCGGAGACAATGACAGGCGTATCCATCGAGCATCCTCCAAACAAAGGAAAAACCCATTATACCGCCGCGATGGAGGACAGCTGCGGAGGGAATCGAAATAGGGGGAGCAGTCACCTGCTCGCCCTCCCACACCACCGTTACAGGCGGGTCCGCATACGGCGGTTCAGCGAGTTGAGCCCTGGCGGGCCGGAGTTCGAGTCGTCGTTCACCACAGGGGCTTGGCCGCTCTGCGGTTTCCGTGAGGTGGGGTCTGAAAGAAGCGTGGAGCAAAAACGCGAGCCAATGTACAAGAACCGGATCTGAGGAGTGAGCGTCGGGCGAGCGGGCCAATGATCGCGAAGTCCATATCTATCAAGGACGCAGAGCGTAAATTCGGTGGTTGCCGCGGAAGCGATCGAACTTATCTCGGGAGGGCTGCTGCCTGTCGCGGATTCGTGACCTCACTCGCCTGCGTACTACGGAAGGCCCAAACAGTGCGCGTGAGCGGTAGAACGTCAAACTCATGGGTGGCACCGCCAGCCAATCAGCTTCGGCTGAGCTTTACAGGTTCAGAAGACGGTGAAGCCGGCGACGCCCTTGCGCTTCGCTATCACTTCACCTCTATCAGGTTGTGAACAGGACTTCCACCTCCAAGCTGTCGAACGTGCTCGGCGTACCAACCTGAAAAGGCGGAGTGGCCTCCGCCTTTGTTGAGGAGAAGCGTCAGTTCGCCGATGCCGCCGTAGGCGTGGCTTCATCCGCGCTCGGCCCGTACAGGCCCGGCACTGGAATGCCCAGCAAGCGGTAATACACGGTGAGCTGCGCGCGGTGGTGAATGATGTGGTTCAGCACCATGCTGCGAATGCAGGCAATCCTCGCCATGGTGAAAATCGTCTGGCCCCCGGCCTTCAGCGTCCAGTCCTTCATGAATTCCTCGTCGCTGGCCGTCGCCAGAGCCTCGCGCGCTTGTTTCACGTTCTTGTCAAATTCGGCCAGCAACTGCTGCCGGTTTTCTGTTTTCGGCGGTTCATAAGCCGGGCCGTCCACGGGCGCGTAGTCCAGCTCCTCCGTTTGCAGCGTCATGCCGATCCAACCCGGCATCGTTGCTATGTGTCCGGCCATCCATCCCACCGTGCCGGACTTTTCGTGCGGCTTCCAACCCCACTTGTCGTCGGCAACGCGTTCCAGGACCTTCCGTGTGCCCTGCATTTCCTGGTCGAACTCTGACAACATCGACTGTCCAATGCTCATATTGTTCTCCTTCGGATTGCGACTCCGCGGGCTGACATCTTAGGCGAATAAAAAGCGAAATGTCAAGCTTGACTCTTCGACCTCTCGCCCCCACAATCCCTCCCTAGAGGGCCTCGCTTTTCCCGCTGCACCTTACCTTGTCGCGCCGCGAATTACCAGTCCGGCGGAATGAAAGTCGTCCAGGCCTTCGAAAGGCGATCAAGCGGCATGGCTCACCAACTCACTACCTCTCACATTAAGGATTCGCTTGACCTGTTCCACCACTATAAGCGCCTCACCGAGAGCGCCCTCGAACAATGCCCCGACGAAGGGCTGTTCCTGGCGCTTGACAACGAGTCCAACTCGATCGCCATCATCGTCAAGCACATGGCCGGCAATATGCGCTCGCGCTGGACTGATTTCCTCACCACCGACGGCGAGAAACCGGACAGGCACCGCGACACGGAATTTCAAGAGCCACCAAAGACCCGCGCCGAACTCCTCGCCCTGTGGGAGCGGGGCTGGAAAGTTCTCTTCGACGCGCTCGAACCACTAACGGACGAGGATTCCTCTCGCATCGTGCTGATCCGCACGGAACCTCATTCCGTGACGCAAGCCATCAATCGCCAGATCGCCCACTACGCTTACCACCTCGGCCAGGTCATCTTCCTTGCTAAACATTTCGCCGCCCAATCCGGCCAGTGGACCGCGGTCACGGTCCCCCGCAAACAATCCGCCGCATTCAACGCCAAAGTCGCCTCCGGCCAGGCCTCCCAACGCTAGGATTTCGGACAGGCATTGCTGGCAGCCAAAGCAAAATGCTATGGTTCGATCGAGGACGACGATGAGCCCTGTGCAGGTCGGCGAGTTGGTATTTGCGGTGACGGAGGAAGCCGAAGGCGGTTACTCCGCCGAATCTCTTACGGAAAATAGCTTCACTCAGGGCGAAACCTGGGACGACTTGCGCGCCAACGTGAAAGAAGCGACCGAGGCCTATTTTTTGATGCGCCCAAACCCAACTATATCCGTCTGCACGTAGTCCACAGCGAAGTACTCACACGTGGACCGCGGCTGGCCGTGGGATTGTGCCGTCACTGGAACTACGTACGTGTCCACCAGGTCGGAAGACACATTATCCTTGAAACGGAAAACGCCAAGCCATCAGCGGCTTTCGATTCCAGCACACCGGACAATCAATGTTTGAACTTTGGGGAACATCCTGCGAGCGGTGTGCACCTACGAAGGTGTTTCGCGCGAGGCAATCCTAGATTCAATCTTGCGGCGACGGAAGATGTCCCAATTCGAACTCACTCTAACCTGGACTTTATTTCCACACCCAATTCGCGGCCACCTGTCAAAGGCGATAAATGTGCCTTATCCTTTGTGATTGGGATTGTTTCGATGCAGAAAACGCTATTCGATCTGGGCAAGCCCGATCCCGCGGCCGCCCCGCAACTCAACGACGCGCAGCAGCGCGCCATCACTCACGGCGACGGACCGCTCCTTGTGATCGCCGGTGCCGGCACCGGCAAAACGCGCGTCATCACCGAACGCATTCGCCATCTTCTCGAATCGGACGCTTCCCTTCTCGGGGAAAATATTCTCGGCCTCACCTTTACCAATAAAGCCGCGGGCGAAATGAAGGCGCGCGTCGTCAAATCCGTGGGCGAGCGCGGCAAAGACGTGGTCCTCGCCACTTTCCACTCTTTTTGCGAAACTATCCTCAAGGAAGTTGACCCCAACCGCCTCCCGCTCGAATCCGTGGACCACTGGATTCTTCTTCGCCGCAATCTCGCACGGCTGAAGCTCGAAAAATACCGCCGCCTCGCGGAGCCCGGCCAGTTCCTCAGCGATTTCATCGCGTTCTTCTCGCGCTGTCAGGACGAACTGGTCTCCAGCGACGATTACCGGGCCTTCGCCGATCAACTCGCGGCCGAACTGCAAGCCGATCAGCCGCAACTCGACGAGGACACCTACAAAGAGCGCGCCGAGCACGTGGCCTTACAGCAGGAAATCGCCCGCGCCTACCGCGCCAGCGAGGAAATCCTGCGTGACAAACGCGCCATCGCCATCAACGGCTCGATCGCGGAAGCCGTGGCCCTTCTCAAATCCGATGCCAAGCGCCTCCGCCAGCTCTGCGAACGCTACAAGCACATCCTGGTCGACGAATTTCAGGACACCAATATTGCGCAGCTAGAGCTCCTCCATCTCCTCAGCGATGGCTCGCGCCACATCGTCGTGGTGGGCGACAACGATCAGGCCATCTACCGATTCCGCGGCGCTTCCTTCGGCAGCTTCAAGCTGTTCCTGCAGCGCTTCACGAATTGGACTGAAGGCCAGGATTCCATGCCATATCGCGTATCCCTCACCGAAAATTACCGCTCCACCCCCAATATCCTTCGTGTGGCCACTCAAGCCATCGGCATGAACGAGGTCAGCTTCGAATTCCCGAAAAAGGTATTGCAGCCCAATCGCGCGGAGGGCGAAAAAATCCGCGTCGTCGAACTCGATTCTTCGGAATCCGAAGCCATTTGGGTGGCTGACGAACTGAACCGCCTCCACAACGCTGGACGCCGCTGGAAGGATTTCGCCGTTCTGTATCGTCAACACGCGCACCGCAATTTTCTGGTCGAAGAGCTGTCGCAACGCAAGATTCCCTTCGTGATCAGCAAGCTTTCGATTCTCGAGCATCCGCTGGTGCGCGACATCCTGGCCTACCTCCGTCTGATCGCCTGCCCTTACGACGACGTGGCCTGCGCTCGGGTGCTTTCCGCTCCCGCTTGGCATCTCACTGCCCCGGATCTTGTCCGCCTCACCGAACGCGCCGCCAAGAAGCGCGGCACCTCCCTCTACGACGTGCTGCAAGCCCCGCAAGGTGAACTAGCCTTCGATCCTTCACCGGCAGCCTGCAAGGAGCTTCTCGAATTCCTCGGGGCAGAGCGCAAGACTATGCGGCGCCGCACCGCGCGCGAAATCCTTGGCGATCTCGGCGAATGGTTGGACATTCCGCAGCGGGTGGCCCCGCAAGACTGCAAGTACATCAACCAGCTCGCGCAATTCGTCAAGGACTGGGAACCCAAGAGTGACACGCACGGCTTACCGGAATTTCTGGAATACCTCGACTACTTCGAACAAGCTAACGGTTGCGTGAGTCTGGAAGACGACGCGCCCGGCGATGCCGTGCAATTGATGACCGTCCACGGCGCGAAGGGGCTCGAATTTCCTCACGTCTTCCTGCTGCGCGTGAATTCTCACGCCTTCCCCGCGCGCAATCGCGCCCCGCTTTTCGAATTCCCCGTGCGCCTGATGAAGGAAGAGCTACCTCAGGGCGATTTCCACATTCAAGAAGAGCGCCGTCTCTTCTACGTCGCGCTCACCCGCGCGCAGGAACGCTTGACCATCACCACGGTCACTGAAAAGAAAAACAAAGTCCCAGTGTTCATCGAAGATCTGCTGATGGAGCCGCTCCTGAAGCGCCGCGACATTTCGCTCTTCGCGCCCAGAGTGAAAAAGAAGGAGTCGCCTGAGCCTACCGCCACTACCATAGCAGCGGAACTTTTCTCTGCCGGCCAAGCGCCACCCAAAATCTTCACGCGCATCGCGCGCTGGGCCGAAACTTTCCATCCTTCGGTGCCGGAGCCGCTCAAACTCAGCACGTCAGCAATCGAGAATTTCCGCAAGTGTCCGCAACAATACGCCTTCAGCTATTTGTGGTGCCTTAAGGAAGGTCCACGGGCCACACTCAGCTTCGGCAGCGTCATGCACACCACCATCAAGCGCTTCCTGGAGCAGCTCAAGAAGGGTAACGCTCTTCCCTTCGAAGAAGTTCAGCGCATCTACGAAACGGAATGGAGCAGCGCGGGCTACGAGGACGAATACCAGGAAGCCGAGTACAAGAAGGACGGCCTCGAGCAACTGAAGGCGTTCCACGCCTCCATCACTTCCGAGCCTCCCAACATCCTGGACCAGGAAAAGCCCTTCGAACTTCCTCTCGAGAATGACATCGTCCTGGTCGGCCGCATGGACCAGGTGAATTCGCTCGGCCGCAACAACGTCGAAATCGTGGATTACAAAACCGGCAAGCCTCGCACCGAAGCGGAAGCGCGCAAGAGCCTGCAATTAAGCATCTACGCCCTCGCTGCTAAGGAAATCTTCGAATGGAACCCCACGCGCATGGTGTTTCATTACTTGCAGAACAACTCCACTCTCGCCACCACGCGCGACTCCAAACAAATCGCCGATGCCGAAAAAATTGTCCAGGAAACTGCTGCCGACATTCGCGCCAAGCATTTCACCCCTAAGCCCGGCTACGCTTGCCGCTCCTGCGCCTACAGCCTGATCTGCCCGGTGCATGAAGAATCGCTTACCGCTCGGTCTGACTGAATCACGATTCTCCTAAAGATCTATCAATCGTGCGGACTTGGAGCGCAGCATGCTGCGCCCTACGGGAATTCCCCACTGCTCACCTATCCCCTGCTCGCCCCTCCCACACCACCGTACAGGCGGGGTGGGCATACGGCGGTTCTGGCGGGCCGGAGGTTTCCATCAGGTTGTGAACAGGACTTTCACCTCCAAGCTGTCGAACTTGCGCCGCGTACCAAAAAAAAGGCGCCTCGATGCTCTCGAGGCGCCTCTCCAGCAAAAATTCTTTCGCAGCCGGAACTACTTCATCATTTTCTTTGGGGCCTTCTTCGCGGGTTTCTTCGCTTTCTTTGCCATTTACCTTTTCCTCCTCAGGTTTGTTGCTCAAGCGCGGTGTGCGTACCGCTGCCAACCGCCCAGTTACATCCGTATACGGGTGCGCACCGTCAGTGTCAAGAAGATTCAGCAGTTCTGAGGGGCTTCCCTGACTATTTTGGCGCCGCGTTGGCGAAGGTTCCGCCGTAGTAGCCATCGCGTGCCAGCACTCTCAAATCGGGACGGCGCACGCGCACTTCGATCTTGTGGTAATCCACGGCGGTTTCGCCCCGCGGCGAATATGTCAGCACATACTGGTTCCGCGCCTCTTCGGTGATTCGCGAATAGAACTCAGAAAATGCATCATCACTAGCCCCGAAGTAAACGTCCCCGCCGGTGTCATGCGCGTAGCTGGTGAGCCTGGTCCATTTGCGGTTCAAATAGTCCGAGCCAGTGGCCACGCAATACACCGTGATCCCCTGGCGCAGAAGATCCGCTTTCACCTCGTCATACTTGTGCGTGTTGTATTTCGCCCCATTCCGCCCGTCTGAAATTAGCAGGATAATCTTCCGGCGTTTCTTGCTATCGCGATCCTTCAGTAACTGTGCCGCGCTGTAAACGGCATCGTCCAGTGCCTTGTCCGATTGCCCCTGGATCGCTTGCAGTGATGGATTCGCGGTCGACATGGGCGCCCCGGGCGCTGGAGCATTATTGATCGTCGGCCCACCGAAGGGATCGCCCGATGGAGGTGCGGAGGTGCGCGAAGCCAGCTCCGTGCGCCGCAATTCAGCGATCAACCGGTCCTGATCCTTCGTGAATCCCTTGCCCTCATGGAAGAACTGATCGAAACGGCACACAAACGCTTCGTCGCTTGGGCTCAACCCGCCCACAATCGACACCAAACTCGGCTCCACCTGTTTGGCGTCGTTCCGTTTCAGATCGTTGTCGATCAGGATCACCAGCGACAACGGCACAGGGTCCGAAGTCACCCGCTGAATCTGCTGTTCGATTCCATCCTCGAAGACTCGAAACTCATCCTTTTTTAGATCGGCCACCAGGTTGCCGCTTTTGTCTTTCACCGTTACCGGGACCACCACGATCGCCGTGACCGTCGAGATCGTTCCCTGGCTCTTGGCCCCAGGCGCTGGATTCTGCGTCTGCGAGCCCGGGGGCGCTGGAGCCGGCTTGGTCACTGGAGGCGAGGGCGTCGCATCCTGCCCTCGCCCGGAAGTTGCATTCACACAACATAGGAAAGCCGAAGCCAGTGCCAATAGGGCGATTTTTCGTGGACTTTTCATAGTGATCGGGCCAAACTCTCCATCGCCTGGAATGGGCTCTCCGTTAAGGTAAGATTATAGGGCGCATCCCGCGGGGATGGTCGTTGCATCGTACCAATGCATACCATCCAAACGGTGACACAATACGCTCATTTAAGGATACCCAGAAACTGTGAAATTCGGGAACGCCAACTTTATCTCACTTCATCATTTTGCGTCGCGCCTACTGGCCTGTGCCGCCACCCTCACTCTCGTCTTCCCGGCCTTGGCCGTTCCTCAGCAGTCCCAACCGCCGTCCCAGGGTCAGACTCCCACCATCAAGGCGGAAGTCAACCTGGTCAACCTGTTCGCCACCGTCCGCGACAAGAATAAGCGCGTCGTCACCGATCTCACGCAAAACGATTTCAAGGTTTTCGAGGACAATCACGAGGAAAACATCTCCTTCTTCTCCAAGGAAATGAATCTCCCCATCACACTCGGCCTGCTTCTCGACACTTCCGGCAGCGAGCAGTTCATGCTCGGCGCCATTCAGGATGCCGGCGCCCGTTTCCTCCACCGCGTCCTCCGCAAGGGCGATGAAGCCATGATCATCTCCTTCGACACCGACGTCGACCTGCTTGCCGATTTTACCGACGACCGCAGCATTCTCGATCGCGCCATCAACAAGGCACGCATCAACACGCCGGGCGGCGGCTACATTGCCGGCAATCCCGGCCCTGTCGGCGGACAGAACATGGTGGGTACCGCGCTCTACGATGCCATCTATCTCGCTTGCGGCGACAAACTCAACGGCGAAGCTGGGCGCAAAGCCATCGTCATCGTCACCGACGCCGAGGATGAAGGCAGCAAGGTCCGCCTGGAAGATGCCATCGAGTCCGCGCAGAAAACCGATACGGTTATCCACATCTTATTGGTTGCGGACCGCCGCTTCGGTGGCGGCCGGCCCGATATTGGTCACAAATTAGCGGAAGAAACCGGCGGGCGCATGATCGTGGTCAGCTCCGAGAAAAAACTCGAAGAGGCCTTCGACCAAATTTCCGAGGAGCTGCGCAGCCAGTACACGCTGGGCTACTATCCCACCAATACCGCCAAGGATGGCAAGTTCCGCAAAATCCACGTGGACGTCAGCAACCACGAATACAAAGTGTTGGCCCGCAAAGGCTACTACGCCCCCAAAGGCTCTCGCGGCTAACCCGTAGCGCACCTCTTCAGAGGTGAGGCTTCGCTCACGAGCTGCCCGAAGCGGCTTGCCCGTGCTCCGGAGCCCGGACACAGCGGAACCCCAAATGATTGGTGCCGGTGCTGACTTCGCCTTTGCCGCGCGTTCCCACGATGTAACGGGAACAATACTGGTCCGTGCACAAATAGGACCCGCCGCGATGCACCTTTTTCGATTGATTGGGCTCCGCGGGGTCGTAGGGGTTTGTGGGTCCTTGCGGATTACGAGCAACTCCGCCACTGGCGGCTAGCTCACGATAATAGTCGGGACGATACCAATCACTGGTCCATTGCCAGACATCGCCGGCCATGTCATACAACCCATAACCGTTGGCCGGATAGTGCGCCACCGGCGAGAGCCCTTTGTATCCGTCGGCACCGGTGTCAGTGTTGGGGAAATGGCCCTGATGGGTGTTGGCCATCCATTTACCGTTGGGACGAAACGTATCGCCCCAGACGTACGGTTTGCCGCTCAGGCCACCCCGTGCCGCGAATTCCCACTCAGCTTCGGTGGGCAAGCGTTTTCCCGCCCACTTTGCGAAAGCCTCGGCATCTTCGTAAGCCACCTGTACCACCGGATAGTTTTCTTTTCCGCGAATGCTGCTGTTCGGCCCGCTGGGGTGACGCCAGTTCGCACCTTGGACGTAAGACCACCATTGAAAGTGATCGGTGAGCGGCACGGCGTGATCCGGCGGCGAAAAGACCACGCTGCCCGCCACGAGATTCTCCGGCGGTGCGCCCGGGAATTCCTCGGCTGTGGGCGTCCGCTCCGCAACGGTGACGTAATGCGTGGCGGCGACGAATTTCGCGAACTGCGCGTTGGTCACATCGGTTTTGTCCATGTAGAAGCCGTCGACGTACACGCGATGAACGGGCCTGGAATCTTCTGTCGCCTGCATCCCAACCATTCCATCGGTCGGAGAATCCGCTGCGCCCATGGAGAACTCCCCGCCGGGAATCCATACCATGCCTTCGGGAACCGAACCCACAGGCATGCCGGAATTCTCGATGGTTGCGGTGAAGACGGCCGCAGCCGCGACGGGTTTTTGCTGCGCAGGCTGCCGAGCAGGTTGCGAGGACACGGCCGTGCTAGCGCTCTGGGACTGTTGACAAGAGACCGCGCCGAACAAGACCGCTGACAAAACCAAGGGAAGGCAAGTTCTGTCACGGCGAACCAGCACGGGCGCACAACGTATCAATGGGGATCCTCGCAACGGTCTTAGTTCCACTATGATTCAGCCACAATGCAGGGAAAGAAACAAGGCTGCGATTGGGTTCATGAATTTAAGGTTCTTCGATCTTCTGGTGAAGATCGACGCCGAGGTCGCTAAAGAGGAGACGGCACTGGAAAAGCTCTATGGCGCAGTCCTAGCACAGTGAACCAAGCTTCGCATTTCCCTTCTTATTGATGCGCCTATGGGGTCGCTGCATTGACCATACGCCGTGCCTTGGCTAGTATCGCTAGACGACACATTTTCATCTGTCCCCTATGGTCAACGAGACAATCGGTCATTATCGGATCCTCCGGCAGTTAGGCAGCGGTGGCATGGGTCTGGTCTACGAAGCGGAAGACACCAAGCTGGGACGCCACGTCGCCCTGAAATTCCTATCGGACAGCAGCACCAAAGATCCCGCGGCCGTCGAACGCTTCCTCCGTGAGGCTCGTTCCGCGTCCGCTCTTAATCACCCCGGTATCTGCACCATATACGCCATTGAAGAAAATGAGGGCCAGACCTACATCGCCATGGAACTGCTCGAGGGCGAATCCCTCGAAAAGGTGCTCGCGCGCGGCCCGCTCCCTGTTTCTCGAGCCATCACCCTCGGTATTGAAATCGCCGACGCCCTCGACGCGGCCCACAAAAAAGGCATCATTCATCGCGATATCAAGCCCGCCAATCTCTTCATCACCAATCGCGGCAATGCCAAGATTCTCGACTTCGGTCTTGCTAAGCTTCTCGAACCGGAAACTTCTATCGAGGGCGAAACCATCTCCCCTTCTCAGGACGCTTTCCTGACCAGTCCCGGCACCACCGTCGGCACTATCGCCTACATGTCTCCCGAACAGGCCCGCGGCGAGCAACTCGACTCCCGCAGCGATCTTTTCTCGCTGGGCTCCGTCCTGTACCAGGCGGTCACCGGCACGCTTCCTTTTCCCGGCTCGACTAGCGCGGTAATCTTCGGCAACATCCTTCATACCGCTCCGGTTTCTCCCATACAGCTCAACAACGCTGTTCCCCCCGAGTTCGAACGCATCCTGAATAAACTCCTCGAGAAAGACAAAGACTTCCGCTACCAGGTGGCCGCCGAAGTTCGCGCCGACCTCAAGCGCTTGCAACGCGAACTGGATCCCAGCCGGCCCATCTCCGATTCCAGTGTAACCGCTACGCAATCCTCGGAAGGCGCAGTTCGCACCGCGGTCAGCGGCTCGGTCGACACCTCCACGCCTCGCCGCATATCTCAAACAGGCAGCGGCAAAGTTCTCGTCGAAGCCGCCCAAAAGAACAAAGTTGGCACCGGCTTCATCATTCTGGGCCTTCTCGCCGTGGGGGTCGCCGCCGTCTATGGCGTCTACGAGTTCGTAAAAATGGGCCAAAAGCCCAGGGCACTTCCGTTCGAAAAATTCTCCATCGAAAACGTTTCCAACAACGGGCACATCTCTCAGGTCGCCATCTCTCCCGACGGCAAGTATCTCCTGCAGGCGCTCGAAGAAGACGGCGAGCAATCCCTTTGGCTTCGCCACATCCCCTCGATGACCAACAAACAGGTACTGGCGCCCGCGCTCACGCGGTACCAGGGACTCTCGTTCTCGCCCGATGGCAACTACATCTATTTCCTTCGCCGCGACGAATCCAACGAAGCCGAATCTCAGCTGTACAGTGCCTCGGTTCTTGGCGGCGCGCCCCGCGTCATCGTGGAGGACGTCGACAGTCCCGTTTCGTTTTCTCCCGACGGCCAGCACTTCGCGTTTCTTCGCGAACTCCACGATTCGCCGAATTGGGATTTATGGCTCGCCAAGAACGACGGCACCATCGACAAAGCCATCTTCCGCAACCGGTCCTTGCTCAGCGACAGCTACGTTCCCGCGTGGTCTCCGGACGGGAAGACCATCGTGATCCCGATTGTCCAGCCCAGCCGCGAAGCTCTCGGTGGTTTCACGGCGGTCGACCCAACCAATGGCGAGGCTCACCCTGCCGCCATTTCCGCGGATCGCATTTACCACGGACCCGTGTGGATGCCCGACGGCAGCGGTCTGCTGGTCACCAACAGGCAGATCGATGCCGAACACATGCAGGCGCAAATTGGTTTTGTGAATTATCCTGTCGGAGATTATCGCGCCATCACGGCCGACACCAATGATTACAGCAAAGTGGGCGTAGCCAAAGACGGCAAAACGCTGGTCGCACTGCAGAGCAAATTGCACCTGACCTTAGCTGTGGCCCCGGCCAACGATCCCGATCAGTTACATCCCATTCCCTTGCAGTCACAATTGCCACTATGGGCGTGGAGTTGGATGCCCGATGGCCGCTTGCTCCTTCCTCAGGGCGGCAGTCTCAAAGCGGTCACCGCGAAGGATGAAGAAACTACCTTGTACTCCGACCCTAAGCACGTTCCGGATCAAGTCGCCATCTGTGGGGACGGCCGCTACATTGCCTTCCGCCAGGTGGGACGTCCGGAGGCCCCGACTTCCGCCAACTTATCGCGCGTGGAATTGAATGGCACCAATCCCCAGCAACTCACTAGCGGGCAGAATAACCAACTGCCGGTCTGCCCCAAAACCGGCACATGGGTCTACTACGTCGATGCCGCGGACAATCGTTATGTGAAGCGCGTGCCCGTCGAAGGCGGCTCACCGGAAACCGTGGTCAAGCACTCGGTTGGCGCGTACAGCCTTTCCCCGAATGGCAAGGAAATCGTCTCGTTCGAATTGCGCGAACTCGATCACAAGCTGATGCTACGCATTGACAACGTCGAAACGCACCAGATGGCTTATAGCGACATCGACCAGCGCGCTTTGCCCGACGAACTGGCGTACACTCCTGACGGCAAGGGCGTCGTTTATCTCGTACGCGAAAAAGGAGTCGACAATCTGTGGCTGCAGCCACTCGATAGCAAGCCTCATCGCCAACTCACCCACTTCAAGAAAGACAAAGTGTTGCGATTCGTTTTTTCCCCTGACGCTAACCAAATCGCCATCGAAACCGGCGATGTAGAATCCGACGCCGTGCTACTCCACGACGAATCTAAATGATCCGGAGTGCGGCTTGTCCCGAGCTAAAGGGCGGCTTGCTGGCCCCAAGCAGCGAAGGGCCGCCGCTTTTGCAGCGCAAACGTTGCGGCGCATCATGCTGAGGAGCACAGTTCAGCGACGAAGGATCTCAACGTAAGACTCAACACCCAACCTACTTCACCGCTGCGCCAGTCTTTACGTTTCTGTCGGTATTGGGTCGCGCATAGTACCCGCGCCGCGCGCGCACCTGGTAGCCCTTATGCTCCGGCGTTTCAATCTTGATCTTGTGGTATCGCCCGTCCACCGCATGGTTGGTCGGATTGTACGCAATCGAGTACTGATTCCGCAGTTCTTCCCCGATATCCTGAAATGACTGATCCAGATCGTCCACGTGATAGGGGTAGAACGAACGGCCGCCGGTTTCCTCCGCCAAGTCCTGCAGAATTTTGTCGCCTTCTGTCAGGTGATACTTGCGGTTACCGGTTTTCTCTTTACTGGGATCGTCCAGGCTCACCCACTCCGTGCTGGTGCTGATGGTGTAGATCACCACGCTGGTGCGCTGCGCCATTTCGATGGCTTCCGCTCGCGTATGCGTGGAAAGATTGTCTTCCCCATCGCTGATCAGAATCATCACCCGGCGCACCACGTCTGGCTGGTCGCCCGGTGGGCGCGGTGGATGGCTCAACTGGTTTTCGCAGGCATTGAAAATCGCGTCGTAAACGGCGGTGCCTCCGCCCGCGCGTGTCCGCAGAATGTTATCGCGTAGGAGCCCGGCATCCCCGGTGAATGCTTGTAGGATCTGCGGCTCGTCGTCGAAGGTCATGACGAACGCTTCGTCCTTATTTCGCCGCAGCACGCTGAATAAGAAATTATTTGCGGCGTCCTGTTCGAATTTCAGCCGGTCCCTGATGCTGTTCGAGGTATCCAGCAACATGCCGATGCGCAATGGCAAATCGCTCTGCTTGCTAAAATAGCGGATGTCCTGTGGCACATTGTCGTCCAGCACCTTGAAATCCTGCTTCTCCAGCCCTGGCACCAGTTTGTTCCGTCGGTCTAGCACGGTGAACAGCACGTCTACGAGGTTGACCGTAACCGGAATCGTGGTTTGGCTCTTTTGTGCTTGCTCCTCAGGAGGTGTTGCTGCAGGTGGCTTTACTGGCGGCGTGGGATTCTGTTGTTGCGCGAGAGACGGCACGACTCCGCACGACAGCAGAACCAACAGCAGCGCAAATAATTTGGTTCGCATGTGTTCTGATTATAAGAAGCCCTTTAAGGCAGCGTCAATTGCACCCGCACCTTCCCCCGCCGCTGCTCCGAGTTTCTCCAGATACTGTCGCAATTCTGCAGGCAACGGCGCTCCCAGCTCAATCAGCTTTCCGGTACGCGGCTGCGCAAATCCGATCTTCGCGGCGTGCAGGAAATTGCGTCCCAGCGATGGCATGCCGGTGCGACCGACGCGCAATGGACCGGCGGCGCCGTAGAGCGTGTCGCCCACAACCGGATGGTGCAGCGCCGAGAAATGCACTCGGATTTGATGGGTTCGTCCGGTGTGCAGTTGTATCTCCAGCAAACTGGTGGAATCAATGCGCGCCAGCACCCGCCAGTCCGTGCGCGCTGGTCGCGAACGGGGCAGGAGCAACGCACGCTGGGCGGTCATGCGTGTGCGCCGGTTGGGATCGCGCGCGATAGCCAGTTCAATTCGCCCGCGCTCCTCTTCCATGCTGCCCTGCACCAGCGCCACATAAATCTTGTGGATTACCCGTTGCCGGAATTCCTCGGACAGTTTCGCGTGCGCGAAATCGTTTTTCGCCACCAGCACAATCCCGGACGTTTCCTTGTCCAGCCGGTGCACAATTCCCGGCCGCAGCGGATCGTCTGGCCGCGACAGCTTTTGACCCCGCCCCAGCAGCGCATTCACCAATGTTCCGTGGGAATTTCCCGCTCCCGCGTGGACGCTCATCCCCGCGGGTTTGTTCACCGCGATGACGTCGTCATCCTCATACAGCACCTCCAACGGAATGGCCTCCGGCTCCGCCTGCAGCGCCGGCCGTTCTTGAGGAACAACCCGGATCACATCGTTCGCGTGCACCTTGTGCGAATCCTTCGCGGCCTTACCGTTCAGCAGCACCAACCCTTCTTCGATCAGTTCCTGTACCCGCGTCCGTGACAACTCCGGGAAATGCGCCGCCACCACGCGGTCCAGTCGCGTCCCACGCTCTTCTGTTGTTGTTACAAATTCGACTTGGGAAGTTTCCGCCACGCCGTGAGTGTACCGCAGAAGTTTCGCCCAACCCACCGCACTTGAATCCGGCTTTCTCGCTTCCGTCTTCCATGTAGCGCTAGCTTTCATGCTAGCGGCCTTGTGTGAGAAACCTGACGGGACGGTCAGCTCAGCATCCCCGATGCCGCCAGCCTCCCGTACCAATAGCCCGAGTCCTTAATGATGCGCCGTTGGTCTCGAAAATCCACATACACCAATCCAAACCGCTGCGCATATCCTTCCGCCCACTCGAAGTTGTCCATCAAGCTCCAGTGATGGTATCCGCGCACGTCGGCCCCATCCTTCATCGCCCGCCCGAGCGCGCTCAGGTACCCGCGCATGAACTCGATCCGCCGTGTGTCTGGAATTTTGCCATTGGCCTCCGGCGAATCCAGATACGAGCAGCCATTCTCCGTCACTTCCAACACTGGCTTGCTGTACTCTCGGGTGACACGCATCAGCAATTCATAGAAACTGTCCGGCCATACTTCCCACGCAAATTGCGTCAACGGTCCTTCGTACGCATCGTAATTGTGAACGCCCGTGGCCGCCTCGCCAGGCCCCACCGGAATCGCGGACACCATTTGCCGCCGGTAATAATTAATACCCAGGAAATCTAGCGGCGCTTTGCACAACTCCATGTCCCCACCCTTCACGCCCATCACATCGTACGGATTCTCGCCCACAAACGCTTTCGGATACTCGCCCTTTAGCGCAGGATTCACAAACCAGATGTTCCCCAACGCGTGCGCCCGCTCCGCTGCCGCTTTGTCCCCGGCGCTCTCCGTCGTGGGCTCGCAGTTGGACATGCTGAACGCCGTGCCCACCTTAAACCTCGGATTCACCGCCTTGATCGCGCTGAAGGCCTGCCCTTGCGCGATGTTCACCACGTGCGTCGCGCGCATGGTCGACGAGAAATCGCGCAATGCTGGTGCGTGTATGCCCTGCGCGTATCCCAAAAAGGTGAACACCCACGGCTCGTTGAAGATGCACCAATCGCTGATGCGATCGCCCAGCGCCCGCGTGACGATCCCGCAATAGTCCGCGAACCGGGCCGCCAACTCCCGGTTCGGCCATCCCCCCGCATCTTGCAACGCCTGCGGCAAATCCCAGTGATATAACGTCGCCAGCGGCCGGATGTTCGCCTTGTGCAGTTCATCCGCGACGCGCTTGTAGTAGTCCAGGCCCTCCTCGTTCGCCGCGCCGGTACCATGCGCCTGAATCCGCGGCCACGAAATCGAAAACCGGTAGCTTTTCATGTTCAGCTTCTTCGCCAGTGCCGCATCTTCCTTGTAGCGGTGGTACGAATCGCAGGCGACGTCTCCGGTATCTGCGCCCTTCACTTTGCCTACCGTGTGTGTAAAGCGGTCCCAAATCGATTCGCCCTTGCCGTCCACGTTCCAGGCGCCTTCGATCTGGTACGATGCCGTCGCCACCCCCCACAGAAAATCCCTTGGAAACTGGTACGGCACGAAAACATTGTGAGCGCCCTCCGTTGCGGGCAGTGTTCGCGCCGCGCCCGGCAGCGCGCTCGCTACCGCCATGCCAATTACTCCACCCAAAAAATCGCGCCGCGACATTCCGTACGTTCTAGGAGCCATGCGTCTTCCCTCCCACTTCCTGGAATCAATAGACAATCGTTTGACCACTAGTTGTCTGCAGAATGCTGCTGCCGGAATAATACATCAAAAACAATCAGCAAGGCGCCGATGGTTACCGCGGAATCCGCCACATTGAAGGTTGGCCAGGGATTGAAGATGTGCCAGGGCAGGAAACGCAGCCACACTTGGAGAAAATCGGTGACTGCGCCGTGAATGATTCGATCGGTCAGGTTACCTGTCGCGCCCGCCAGCAATAACGCTAGTCCTGCGGCGCTCAAAGAACTCAGGTGCCGGCTGCCGACCAGCAACCAGGCAATAATCCCGATAATTACAACGGATCCGAAAATCAGCAGATACCGCACCATCGCCGACGAATTGTCTGCAAAAAAACTGAACGCAATCCCGGGATTGTGCGAGCGAATAATCTCTATGAATCTGGGAATGACCGTGTGCGGAAAATAGTCTTCAGGCCGCGAATCAATCCACGCCTTCGACGCCCGGTCAAGAAATACCACTCCCAAGGTCAGCCAAAGCCACCGCAGGCGGGCGGGAAGAATCATGATGTAAAGGAGGCAAAGGACATAAAAGAAATAGTGGAAGCACAGAATAAGAACGACAGCGCTGCCGCTTCTTTTCCTTTACTTCCTTTGACTCCTTTGACTCCTTTGCTTCCTTTATCTCCACTCATTTCCCCTCGATTTCCTCAATGGCTTCACTGCACCGTTCGCAGATCGTCGGGTACCGCGGATTCTCTCCGACATGGGTGGAGTAATTCCAGCAGCGTTCGCACTTCTTCCCGTCCGCTCGATGCACCGTCACTTCCAGGCTGGGCACCGTTTCCGCCTTGAACTCGCCTTCACCCGCATTAATCAGTTCTACCTGCGACACGATAAACAGTCCGGGTAAAGCCGGAAGGTAAGGCTTCAGCTTGGCTTTCAACTCTAAATCCGCGTTCAACAGTACCTTCGCTTCCAATCCGGAATTGATCAGTTTCTTCTCATTCCGTGCGGTTTCCAGAGCTTTCAAAACTTCGCTCCGCACCTGCGCCAGCAGTTCCCAAGTATCCACTTTTCCCGGCGCGATGTCCGTGCGCAATTCCGCCTCTCCAGGGAACATCGCCATGTGCACGCTCTCCGGCTCGCTCGCCGCTTTCGGAAAATACTTCCAGATCTCTTCCGCCGTGAAGACCAGGATCGGCGTCGCCAATCGCACCAACGCGCTGGTGATCTTCCATACCGCGGTTTGTGCCGAACGCCGCGACTTATTGTCCGGCGCTTTCGTGTACAGCCGGTCCTTCAGCACGTCGTAATAAAACGCGCTCAGGTCCACCACGCAGAAATCGTGAATCGCGTGATAAATCCGGTGAAATTCATACGCCGCGTACCATCCCCGGCAGCGCTTCACCAGGTCTGCGGTACGCTCCAGCATCCACTGGTCCATCTCGTCCAGCTCGGAATTCGGCACCACATTCTGACTCGGGTCGAAATCGTACAGATTCCCCAATGCGAATCGAAACGTGTTGCGAATCTTACGGTACGCTTCGCTGAGCTGCGTCATCACCCGCTCGCTCATCTTTACGTCCGCTTGGTATTCCTGCGACCCCACCCACAACCGCAACAAGTCCGCGCCCCACTTGTCGCAAATCTCCGAGGGCAGCACCACATTACCCAGCGATTTCGACATGGGCCGCCCTTGTTCGTCCAGCGTCCAGCCGTGTGTGACCACGCCCCGATAAGGCGCCTTATCTCGCGTCCCCACCGCGATCAACAACGAACTGTGGAACCAGCCGCGATACTGGTCCGGCCCCTCCAGATAGACGTCTGCCGGCCATTCCTTCCCTTTCAACACCGCCAGATGCGAGGAGCCTGAATCGAACCACACGTCCAGAATGTCGTTTTCCTTGCGCCACTTTGCCGAGCCGCAGTGGCATTTGGTTCCTGGTGGCAGCAACTGTTCCGCCGAGTGTTTGTACCAGGCGTCCGCGCCTTCTTTTTCGAACCACTTCACCACGTTGCGCAGCGCGCTGAAATCTCCCAGACGCGTCCCGCACGCATCACAATAAAACACAATGATCGGAGTGCCCCAGAATCGTTGCCGCGACACGCACCAGTCCGGCCGCTTCTCGATCATTTCGTACATACGATCCTGGCCCCATGCCGGCAGCCATTTCACCGTGGGAATTTGCGCCAGCGCTTCTTGACGGAACGTTTCCGTCGCGCCCTTCTTCGGCTGGTCCATCTTGATGAACCACTGTTCGGTTGCGCGGAAAATCACCGGATTGTGACAGCGCCAGCAATGCGGATAGGTGTGTCTATAAGGATGATTCGCCAGTAGCGCGCCGCGTTCCGCCAGGAGCTTCACGATGATCGGATTCGCGGTGAACACATCCTTGCCCTTGTACTCCGGCAAGCCTTCCAGGTACACGCCGCGATCATCCAGCGGCGCGTACACTTCGATCCCATATTTCTGCCCGGTCACGAAGTCCTCCACGCCATGTCCTGGCGCGGTGTGCACGATGCCACTTCCTTGATCCAGCGTCACGTAATCCGCCAAAACGCCGGGCACCTGGATCGGCAGGAACGGGTGCTGAAACTTCATTCCCTCAAAATCCTGCCCTTTGATTCGTACCAACTCCTGTGTCTGGGTCAATTCGCAATCAGATTGCAGCGCTGCCACGCGGTCCGCCGCCAGCAGCAGTTTTCCTTTTTCCGTTTGCACTACCACGTACTCATAGTCCGGATGAAACGCCAGCGCGCGGTTGTGCGGAATGGTCCAAGGCGTGGTCGTCCAGATCACTGCCGAAACGTCAGCGGCTATCTTTTCCGCTTCGCCCGTGCCCCCGCCAACCACCTTAAACGCTACCCAAATCGATGGGCTGGTGTGATCCTCATATTCCACTTCCGCTTCGGCTAACGCGGTATTGTCGTAGATGCACCAGTAGACCGGTTTGCGCCCGCGGTACACATAGCCCTTCTCCATGAAATCCAGAAAGGCGCTCGCAATCGTGGCTTCATATTCATGGCTCATCGTCAGATAGGGATGATCCCACCGGCCAAAAACGCCCAGGCGCTTGAAGTCGCGCTTGTGCTGTTCGACATATTTCGTCGCATATTCGCGGCAGCGCTTCCGAAATTCCGCCGGCGGCACTTTCCCTTTCCCGCCCAACTCTTTTTCCACCTGCGTCTCGATCGGTAAGCCGTGGCAATCCCATCCCGGGACATACGGCGCGTAATGCCCCGCCATGCTCTTCGACTTCACGATCATGTCCTTGAGAATTTTGTTGAGTCCCGTGCCCAGGTGGATCGTCCCGGTGGGATACGGCGGCCCATCATGCAACACGAATAACGGCTTGCCCTCGCGCACCGCTAAGATGCGTTCGTACAATTTCTCTTCCTGCCACGCCGCCAGCTGCTTCGGTTCGTTTTGCGGCAGACTCGCCTTCATCGGAAAGTCTGTCTTGGGCAAGTTCAGAGTCTTCTTCAGTTCCAGTGGGTCGGCCATAACTCTAGTTTTGGTGTATCCCTTCTAGCGCCGCTACTCCCCTCGGGGGCTACCGGCAAAGGTCGCGCGCCTCTGTTGTACGGCGGGAAAATGCGGAAAGCAGTGTAACCACGTATGTTACAATACTTCTTGAAGCGGTGTCAGCCGTGGGGGATCGCGCAACCTTTCCCGGGATGTGCGAATCATAACGGCTGTGCGAACTTTTGACGCTCGGATAGCGTCTAAAACTAGCAGAGGGGTCAAGGTGCCTGGATTCATTAACCTCCTTCCCGATGAAGTAAGTAAGCCTAAGCGTACCGGGCCGGAAGAGATCATTCCTGTGCCCAGTTCGGCGCTTCCCGATTTCGGCACGCCCGAAATCCTGATTCCCGACAATTTCTGGTCCAATCTAAAACAGTTTCTGTTCGAACGGCCCGTCAAGGTCATTGAGCGCCCTGGTGCTCCTTTCACTAAGAATGCCTTCGGCTCTAGCATGGCCGACAACTTCAAATTTTTCTTCTCGGCCCCCGCTGCGCCCAAGAACGTCGTCAACAAGCGTCTGGAAGTGGATTGGGGCGGCAACTTCGGCGGCTTCACGGATCGCCTCAAGGACTTTTTTAACCCTCCCAAGGTCGCGCCTTTACCTCCGGGAATTAAGCCGATTAAGGTCAAGGACATTTGGTCTAAGGACGAGAATTTTGGCTGGACCCAGGCGATCGCGTTTGCGGTGCACGCCGGCGTCGTGGCTCTTTTGGTGACGCCGTTCATCATCAGCATGGCCAAGCCCATCAAAGCCGTGAACAAGCAAGTGGATGTCACGCCGCTGGACATTTCCCCCTACATCGCGAAATTGCCCGCAGGTGCGGACAAGGCCGGAGGTGGCGGTGGCGGCGGTGATCGTTCGCCTCTGCCCCCAACGAAGGGTAAGGCGCCGCGGTTCAGCATGACGCAGTTCACTCCGCCGACGGCGGTCATCAAGAATCCGAATCCCAAGCTGGCCATGGACCCCACGCTGCTTGGACCACCGGATCTAAAAGTGGCGAACCCGAACCTTTCCAACTTCGGTGATCCCATGGCCGCGGCAGTGAATATGTCCAACGGTCCCGGCGGTGGCGGTGGTATCGGCACCGGCGAAGGTGGTGGTATTGGCAGCGGCAGTGGTGGCGGCCTTGGTCCTGGCGAAGGTGGCGGCACCGGGGGCGGCGCGTTCCACGCGGGCGTGAATGGCGTGGGCATGCCTAGCTGCTTCTACATGCCCAATCCTCCGTATTCAGAAGAGGCCCGCAAGGCGAAGTATTCCGGCATCGTGCTGGTCGAAGCGATTGTCAATCTCGACGGCCATCTGTCGAATCTTAAGCTTATCAAGAGCCCCGGCCTCGGTCTCGACGAGAACACCCTCACCACGCTGAAAACCTGGCGCTGCAAGGCAGCCACGGGCGCCTCCGGCAAACCAGTTCCCACCATCGTCACTTTTGAAGTGAATTTCCGCCTGTACTAATCACTTACACACAACCAAGGATCTGCGGGCCGCCGCTCAAGGCGGTCGTATCCGTTTTCACTCCCCTCGAGCAATTTTCAGGCAACCTCCTTTGCGCCCCCTTACCAATGACCAGTCGATTCTTCAGGCGACTCCGTCGGTGTACGACGCGAACGCCGCTCAAACCGTACGCTCGTGGCGATTTGCTCCCGCACGCGACGCCGACAAACATCCCGTCCCGGCCTGGGTTACCATCGAAACTCGCTTTCAACTCCATTGATTTTCTTTCCCACACGGCATTGCTCTAGGCCAATTAGACAACCGCCTCCCGTTTCCGTCTTTCCCGCAAAATCAATCTGTTACGATGAGCTACATGCAACGTTCGCTGAAGTTTCTTTGCGCCCTAGCCGCCGTGACCACCCTTACTCTCGCACCCTCTTTTTTCGCGCAATCCTCCACTGGCTCCATCGACCTCTCCGTGCACATCACTCCCAGCGGCGCTCGGCCGGAACCGGTGCGCCAGTTCACCTTCTACGTCCTAACGCGCAGCTACGCCGACGTCGTCAAGGACGTGTCTGGCCAAGACCCTTTGCCCACGCGCGATCAATTCATCGACGCCCTCAAGTGTTCTCCGGAGTTGAAAAAGTGGATCAAAGTCCACGACATCGTCGACCTTACTTCCCCAGACATCGATAAATTGCTCACCACCGACGACATCATGGACGTTCCGGAGTTCTTCGATGCCTACGAACGGGCCAACTCCGGTGGCGTCACCAAGGGTCTGCCGCAGCCCAAATACCGCGAACCCGATAAAACCGCGAACCCCGAGAAATACCAGAAGCAGAAGGAAGAATTCCTCGCGGCCACCAGAAAGTTCATCGACACCCATCCCATCACGGTTTCCGGTATCGAACTCGAACTCACCGCCGTAAATCCCAAAACCGCCTGGGACAACCTGCATGTGGAACACAAGCACAGAGTGGCGCAACTGGCTCCCGACACCGCGCAAGTGAAGTATCTCGCCGCAAAAGCGGATACCGATCTCGATGGGCGAGCACTCATCTCCGGCCTTCGTCCCGGCAACTATTGGGTCAGCACTTTGGACATGAATGCCACGTCCGGCGACCGCCGCCTGGTCTGGGATGTGCCCGTCACCGTGCTTGCTGGGGCGCCCACGCACCTCGAACTGAGCAACATTAACGCCGTCGAAACTCCCCGTACTCCAACCCGGTAGCTCAAATGTAGGGGCGGTTTTACGCCCTGCCTTCCGTTCCGGCGACTAAAACTATGGACCTGAACGCCCCAAAAATCCCCGGTCTTTTCGAACGGAATCTTCGGAGCGAGAACATCTCTCCGAGCTCGACCTCTCACGACTCACCCGTTTCTTTGGCCATCAACTCTCGCGCGGTTAGGGCATCCGCCGGACTTACGTTATCCTGCGTCCCATGGGCACACCCCTCTTGTGGGTCGGATTCAATTTCTTCGTTCTTGTCGCTCTGGCTTTAGACCTGGGTGTCTTCCATCGCAAAGCCCACAAAATAAAAATCCGCGAGGCGGCCTTGTGGAGCGTCATCTGGATTTCCTTGGCTTTGGCCTTCGGCTTTTTCATTTGGCACGGGTATGGCGCGCAGCGCGGCCTCGAATACCTCACCGGCTACGTGATTGAAAAAGCGCTCAGCATCGACAATTTGTTCGTCTTTCTGGTGATCTTCCGTACTTTTCGGGTAGACGAAACCGTTCAGCACCGCGTCCTCGAGTGGGGGATCCTCGGCGCGCTGCTCATGCGCGGCGTCATGATCGTCGCCGGCGCCGCGCTCATCTCCCGCTTCCACTGGATTCTTCCCGCCTTTGGCGTGTTCCTCGTCTATACCGGCCTGCACATGCTTTGGAAACACGGCAAGCAAGTACATTACGAGCGTAATCCCATTTTTCGTTTTGCCAGCACGCACCTGCGCGTCACCAAGGAATACCACGGCGCCAGATTTTTTATCCGTCAGGCCGGCCAACTCTTTGCTACTCCGCTCTTTCTGGTCCTTATGGTCATCGAAATCAGTGATGTCACCTTCGCCGTTGACTCCATCCCCGCCATCTTCGGCATTACCCGCGACCCCTTCATCGTGTATACCTCCAATGTCTTCGCCATTCTCGGCCTGCGCGCTTTGTATTTCCTGCTTTCGGACTTGCTCCGCTACTTGCGTTATCTTGGATATGGCTTGGCGCTGGTTCTGATTTTCATCGGCGTGAAGATGGTGATCGAACCGTGGTTTCATGTTTCCGTGCCCGCTTCCTTGGCCACCGTTGCCGGTATCCTGCTGATTGCTACAATAGTTTCGTTGCTCACCGGACCAGGCAAAAATGAACCATCCGTTTAGACTTGGCATCCGGCTTGCAACGTGGGGTTGCGGCAAAACTTGGGAGCGACTGAACGACTATGAAGGAAGCACTGCTTCGCGCGTTAGACCGCATGAGTTCCAGTGATCCGGAAGTTCGCATGACCTCGGCCACGGAGATTCATCACATTGGCAGAAGCCTGGCCCATAACGCCATCTTCCCTTGGTGGGAAGATCCCGAACTGTTTTCGCTTCTCGAAGGCGGGAATCCGGTGGTCACCGTTGGCCTCGCCGTCACTCCAGAACGTTTCGAAAAGATTCGCGAAGCTTGTGGCTCCCCCCGTCTTGCCGAAGTGCCACCCGATCAGGATGTCTTGGAATTCGAACTCCATCTCCCGGGCGGTCTGTCCATCGACGTGCTTACTTCCAACCATCCGGCCGGAAACGGTGCCCTAGCGAAATTCCTTCAAAAATTCGGTGAGGGAGTTCAACAAGTCGAATACCGCTGCAACAATGTCGATCGCGCTACGCAAATTGTGCAGCAAAAATTTGCACTGCAGCCGGTCTATCCCGCCACGCGCCCCGGCGCGGACGGTACCCGCATCAATTTCTTTCTGCTTCCGGCTCCCGGCGAAGGCAAAGTCTTGATCGAGCTCTACGAACCCGCACCCCGGCTCGAGTGAAGCTTCCCTCCCGCTGGATACCCCGCCGCGCTCAGCACTTGCCACGCTCGAACCACTTCGGCCACGGACCACGCCTGCGCAATTGCTCCACCCGGCGTAAACGGAGGATCTCCGGAGAACACTTCACTGATTGTGCCCAGCCCCCGGCTGCCAATGGTCTTCCCCAGGGGCTCAATAAAGCTCTGCGCCAAGGCTACATCCTGATAGACGCGGTGATGCGCCAACGCGAACGGACCCAGCAGCCATCCCCAAACCGTTCCTTGGTGGTAGGCCGAGTCCCGCTCCCGCGGTCCTCCGATGCACTGCCCTTTGTATCCCGGCTCGTTTGGTCCCAGGGTGCGCAGCCCGTGCGAGGTCAGCAATTGCTCCGCCAAAATGTCCACCACGGCCCTCTGCTGCAACGCCGATAGCGGGCTCACTGGCAACGATACGGCGAACACCTGGTTCGGCCGCAATTGCTCGTCTTTTCCTCCATCCGGCCTGTCGATCACGTCGTAGCAACAGCGCCGCTCCGCATTCCAGAATTTCTGGAAGCTTCGCACGGCCTTTTCTTCCAGCCGTTCGTAACCCTCGCACGGCCTGCCCAATTGCCGCGCCAATTCCGCCATGGTGCGCAGCGCGTTGATCCACAGCGCATTCACTTCCACAGGCTTCCCGGTGCGCGGCGTCACCACCCAATCGCCTATCTTTGCGTCCATCCAGGTGAGTTGTACTTCCGCGGTTCCCGCAAACAGCAGCGCATCCGACGCGTCGACCTTGATGTTGTAGCGTGTGCCCTCCACGTGGGCATCGATGATTCCCGCCAGTTTCGGGAAAAGCTGCTCTAGAAGTTCCGCATCCGGCGTGGTCTCAAAATATTGGCGCACCGCTTCAAACAGCCACAATGCCGCATCCACGCTGTTGTACTCTGGCGCTTGCCCGGTATCCGGAAAATTGTTGGGGAGCATTCCCCCATCGATGTAGGTGGTGATGGTCTGCAAAATCTTCCGAGCCATTTCCGGCCGTCCCATTGCTAGCGTCAGACCGGGCAAAGCAATCATTACGTCGCGACCCCAATCGTTGAACCAGGGGTATCCGGCGATGATGCTTCGGCCCTCGCTCGCATCCGGCAGCATCCGACGCACCATGAACTGGTCAGCGGCCAGCACCAGTTGCCACAACCAACTCGGCTCATCGTCTACGGATGTGGCGCAGGAGCTGCCATACTGCGTCTGCCAGTTCTGATACAGCCGCAGCTCGTGATTGGATTGTTCGCTGAGCGCCTCTTCTCCATCCATCCCGGCGTTCGGTTCCGTGCTGAACACCATGGTGGCGCTCTCCCCGCATTCCAGTTCGCAGCGAAACTGCCCCGCATACAGCCGTTCTTCCTGATCATCCAATCCGCGGGCCCGCTCCCTGCTCAGAAAATAATTGCGGTACCACTCCGTTCGCGCGTTCCACGAACCTTCCACACTCTTCAGGTAATACGGCCGCGCGCCCTCGTACGCCACGACACTTAGCCCATCTTCCACCGCTTCTACGCGCGTGGCCCAGTCCACTCCTTGCGTGGTGTGGTGAAAATCGCGGTAATTGACCAAGACCTTTGCGTCCAGCCCGATCCGTTCCTTTCCCCGCACCAGGCTATACCGCACGTACGCGGTGTTCTCTCCCTGTTTCATCCACACCCGTTTCTCCAGCAGCGCATCTTCCAGCGCATACCGCCACACCGGCTTGGACCCTTCCAGGTGGAAACTCTCGAGTTGCAGGTAGCCTTTTGGAGAAACGAATCCGCTCGCCCATCGATTGGTGGCCAGCGAAAAATGACTTTCGCGATACCGGACCGTTTCATCCAGTCCGCTCACCAGCATCATGCGCTTCACCGGAGGCTGCAGCGCTGCCACCAGCAATCCGTGGTATCTCCGGGTCGTTGTGCCCGCAACTGTTCCGCTCGCGTAGCCGCCCAGCCCATTGGTGACCAGCCACTCCCGCGATTCCGCGATTTCCAGTTCGCCGCAGACTTCCCTGCCGAACTGCACCTCTGCTAGCAGGGACATTCCTACTCTCCGCTTTGCTCCAGTAATTTTGCCACTAAACCCGTCCAGCCAGTCTGGTGACTGGCGCCCAGGCCAGCGCCATCGTCCCCGTTGAAGTATTCATAAAACAAAATCAGGTCACGCCAGTGTGGATCGTTGTTGAATAAATCGTTATTGCCGGTGAACGGCCGCCTCCCGTTCTTATCCCTCAAAAACAAGCGCGTCAGCCGCCGCGAAATCTCCGCCGACACCTCCCACAGGTCCATCTCCTTCTTTGAATAGGTCGGGCACTCTACCTTGAAGTCCTCACCATAGTAATGATGGAACTTCTGCAACGATTCGATCAGCAAATAGTTTAACGGAAACCACACTGGGCCGCGCCAGTTGGAATTGCCTCCGAATATTCCCGAAGACGATTCTGCTGGCTCATAGTCCACCCGGCTGAGGTGCCCGTCCACCTGCACTTCATACGGATGATCCAGGTGATACCGCGATAGCGCGCGAATGCCATGTGGCGACAGAAATTCCGCTTCATCCAACATGCGCTTCAGGATGCGCTTCAGTTGCTTCCGGTTCGCCAACGATAATTGCCTGCGCACTCCTCGCGGCGAGCGCTGCGTCATTTCGATGTGTTCCGGTACGTCCGGGTGGTTGTCCATGAACCACTGCATCCGCCGCTTGAATCCCGGCAAACGGTCCACCACCTCCGGCTCCAGCGTTTCCACCGCAAACAGCGGAATCAGCCCGACCATCGAGCGAATCTTCATGAAGTGGTCTTCGCCGTTCGGCAAGTGCAGCAAATCGTAATAAAAGCCGTCGGTGTCGTCCCATAGCGACCGGCTGTCCGTTCCGATATCGTTCATGGCATGCGCAATATGCACAAAGTGTTCGAAAAACTTGCTGGCGACGTCTTCGTAGGCCATATCATCTTTTGCCAGTTCCAACGCAATCGCCAGCATATTCAGGCAGTACATGCCCATCCAGCTAGTCCCATCGGATTGCTCCAAATGCCCACCGGTGGGCAACGGTGCGGACCGATCGAACACTCCGATATTGTCCAGGCCGAGAAACCCTCCCTGAAAAATGTTCAGTCCTTCCGGATCCTTGCGATTCACCCACCAGGTGAAGTTCAGCAGCAGCTTATGGAAGACGCGCTGCAGAAATTCGCGGTCCGCCACTCCCCGCATTCTTCGATCAATCTTGTAGATCCGCCACGCGGCCCACGCATGCACCGGTGGGTTCACGTCCCCGAACGCCCACTCATACGCGGGAAGCTGCCCATTCGGGTGCATGTACCACTCGCGCAGTAACAGGATCAGTTGCTCTTTTGCGAAATCGGAATCAACGATCGCTAACGGTATGCAGTGAAACGCCAGGTCCCACGCCGCATACCAGGGATACTCCCACTTGTCCGGCATAGACAGCACGTCATCGTTGTAAAGGTGCGCCCATTCCTTGTTTCGGCCCTTCAAGCGTTGTGCGGGTGGTTCAGGGCCCGCCGGATCGCCTTCCAGCCAGGTGGCCACGTCGTAGTGATAAAACTGCTTGGACCACAGCATCCCTGAATATGCCTGGCGCATCACCATTCGCGCATCCTGCGAAAGATGCTTCGGTATCCGAGAATCGTAGAACTCGTCCGCCTCTTTCATCCGTTGGCTGAACACGGCGTCAAAGCCATCCCCGAATTCTCCCGGCGCCAGCGCTGTTCCGCGGAGTTGCCCGGGCGACGCGCCGCTTCCAGCCCATGGAAGTTCCGGATCCATGCTTCCCAGCGGGTCCAGGTCCGTCAGCCGCAACTTGACGGTCGCGCATTCTCCCGGCGCTAAATGAAATGTCCGATGCATCGCCATTTTCGTGCCCGTCAGCGCCGGATTTACCGTCTGCTTGTTGCCGTGGACCACGTACTCGTGAAATGCGTCCTTTACATACGGCACGCGCTCCCGATAACTGAACAGCTTCACATAATTCGTTTCGTTCTCGGTAAACAGTAGTTCCGGCCGACCCGCCGCTATCAACCAGCGTTTCCCGTATTGCCAGTGCTCGATCTCCGCACACACGCCTCCCGCCAAATCCGCAGCCCGCCGCGCCACCGGGCGTCGCAAATCTTTACCCCACGCCCAGGTATTGCGAAACCACAGGGTCGGCACCAAGTGCAGGTCCGCTGGTTCCGGTCCGCGGTTGTATGCGCTGATGCGAATCAATATGTCTTCCCAGTCGCTCTTGGCATATTCGATGAACACATCAAAATAACGACTGTCATCAAAGATCCCTGTGTCCAGCAGTTCATACTCCCGCTGGGCGCGGCCCCGTTTCTGGTTCTCTTCCACCAGTTGCCGGTACGGAAATTCCCTATGCGGATACTTGTAAAGCATCTTCATGTAGCTGTGCGTCGGCGTCGAATCCAGATAAAAATACTGCTCTTTAACATCTTCACCGTGATTGCCTTGATTCCCGGTGAGCCCGAACAGCCGCTCCTTCAAAATGGCATCCCGCCCGTTCCACATAGCTACTGCAAAACAAATCATCTGATGGCGGTCGCTGATCCCTCCCAACCCGTCTTCGCCCCAGCGGTACGTTCGTGCATGGGCGTGTTCGAACGGAAAAAATCCCCAGGCGTTTCCGTCCGCACTGTAATCCTCGCGCACCGTGCCCCATTGTCGCTCCGACAGATAAGGGCCCCAGCGCTTCCAGTGTTTCTTGCGCTGCCGGGCTTCTTCCAGGCGCAAGTCTTCGGTCGTCAGCGGTCTGGGCATCGGTGTACTCCCGTCTCAAAAAACGGCCTATAGTGTCGCATCATTCCAGACGCCAGAACCAGCAGGAACTCCCGTAATGCTCTTTGCCGATTCGTCGCATCCTCTGAACTTACGATTTGTCTGCTTTTATCCACGCTGAGAAGGCGTCCTGAATAGAAAGCCCAGTGAATTGGCGCTAGTGGCTGTCATCATCGCCAATCAAGTGTTCAGCTCATTGCCAATAATGATGTGTCACCCTGAGCGCGCACTTTTGCGCGAAGGAGCTCAACGTAGGATTCGCGCGACCCGCGATCCATCAAGCCTTGCTGAACGCGTGGCACTCCCCTGAAACATGTCCGTCATTCCGAGCGTAACGAGGAATCTCTCTTCGGCCGATCCGCCCACCCCCACAGCCGTCACTCCCCATACGGCACCCAAATGTTCTTAACCTGGTAAGCATGCTGCAAATACCACGGCCCTTCGCCCTGCTCGACACCGAACAAATCAATCTCACGTCCTCCATTCGTCCACACCTGCTTCAGGTTTCCGGTAGACAGTGCCTTCGCCGCCGCGCACGCCTCCGCATCCCCGTAACACCACAGCGCGTCCACATCGTCGTGCTCCGCCAGCACCTTCAACAATTCGCTCACGCGACCCGGTACCAGGTTCACCACCCCTCCCGGCAAATCGCTGGTCTCGAATACTTGGTACAAATCCCCCGTAATTATCGGGTATTTCTCCGACGGCACCGAAACCACCGTATTCCCCGTGGCAATCAACGGCAGCACCAGCGAGAAAAACCCCAGCAGCGGCGTCTGCGCCGGGCAGATCACGCCCACGGTTCCAATCGCCTCGTTCATCGCAATCGAAATATTCCGGAACGGTGGATTGTGCACCGCCCCATCAAATTTGTCCGTCCAGCCCGCATAGGCAAACAATCGCTCTACGCTCAGCTTCACTTCCAGCGCTGCTTGTTTCTTCCCCACGGCGCCTGCCAATCGTGCCGTGATTTCTCCCGCGCGCTGCGATAAGTTCTCTGCCATGTAGTACAACACCTGCGCCCGATTGTGCGCCGTCGTTTTCGCCCAACCTTCCGCCTTCCGCGCCGCTTCCACGGCGTTTCGAATATCCTTGCGATTCCCCAGAGGCGACTCCCCTAGCAATTTCCCATTCTTTGCGCGCACCTCCACGCTATATCCGGCGTCTGGCCGCGCCTGCTTGCCGCCAATGTATAGTTTCACCGTGCGGTCAACCGTGGGATTCGCCACTTCTGCCGCTTCCCCGCGTTTTCCCGCGCTCCCATTGCGCAGTGCTGGCGCCTTCCGGAACCACGCCGGCTCCAGATACTCGCGTAGTCCTTCCTTCCCGCCCTCTCGTCCGTACCCGCTCTCGCGATACCCGCCAAATCCGCACGCCGCGTCGAACAGATTGGTGCTATTGACCCACACCACGCCGGCCTTGATCTGCGCCGCCGTTTGCAATGCCACGTTCACGCTCTCGCTCCACACGCTGGCCGCCAGTCCATACACCGTGTTGTTCGCGAGCTCCACCGCTTCCTTCGGCGTCCGAAACGTCATCGCCGCCAGCACTGGCCCGAAAATTTCCTGCTGCGCCACAATCGACGTAGGATGCACGTTGCTCAATAGCGTCGGCTTGTAAAACAGCCCGCGCCCCGGCATCATCACTTCCGGCTGCCAGCACGTCGCGCCTTCCGCCACTCCCTGCTTCACCAGCCGGTCAATGCGTTCCCACTGCACCCGCGCCACAATGGCGCCGATATCAATGGCCTTATCCAGGGGCGCGCCTACGCGCAACGTGCTCATCCGCGCCTGCAATTTCTTGGTCAGCTTTTCCGCCACGCTTTCCTGCACCAGCAGGCGCGATCCCGCGCAGCACACTTGCCCCTGGTTGAACCAGATCCCATCCACCAAGCCTTCCACCGCTCCATCCAGGTCCGCATCCTCGAAAATTACGAATGGTGATTTACCGCCCAGCTCCAACGACAGTTTCTTTTGCGACGCCGCCGTCGCCTTTCGAATCGCCCGTCCCACTTCTGTCGATCCGGTGAACGCAATCTTGTCCACCCCCCCGTGTTTCACCAGTGCTTCGCCGGTCGCGCCGTCCCCCGTGACAATATTCACCACGCCTTTCGGCAAGCCCACTTCGTTGCACAGTTCCGCGAACGCCAGCGCCGTCAGCGGTGTGTATTCTGCCGGTTTCAGCACCACGGTGTTTCCCGTCGCCAGCGCCGGCGCGATTTTCCACGCCAGCATCAGCAGCGGAAAATTCCAAGGGATAATCTGCCCCACCACGCCACATGCTTCGTAGCCAGGAAACTCTCGTTGGACTAATTGCGCCCAGCCTGCGTGGTAATAGAAATGTCGCGCCACCAGCGGGATATCGATGTCCCGGCTTTCACGGATCGGCTTTCCGTTGTCGATCGTTTCCAGCACCGCCAGCCGCCGCGAATGTTTTTGCACCTGGCGCGCCAGCGCATACAAGAATTTCGCTCGCTCGTGTCCGCTCAGCGCCTGCCAACCCTTGAATGCCGCACGCGCCGCTTTCACCGCCGCATCCACATCCGCCGCGCTTCCCAGCGCTACGTCGGCGATCTTCTCTCCCGTCGAGGGATCGCTCGTCTCAAAATACTTTCCTTCTACCGGAGCCTTCCACGCTCCGCCAATAAAATGCCCGAACTTCCGCTTATGCCGCTCCAGCCATTGCACCGACTCCTTCGGATCCTCCGGTGCCGGCCCGTATTCCATCGTCCTGAACTTTTCAACGACGCTCATCTCTTCTCCGTGCTCTCTGTGTCCTCTGTGGTGAAGCCTTTTTACTCGCCTATTCCTTCTTCTGCGCCTTTTCCCGCCAAATCTCCAGCCGCTTCATTAGAAACTTCAGGCGCTCCCGGCCCCATTTGGTGTTCGTAGCCACTTTCTCGATATCGCGAAAAAATTCTGGATCGTCAAGCTTCCGCCGGAGATCTTCCAGAAAGGGCTGGACCTTCGCAAACATAACAAACATCTCGCCACTGAACCCTGGCACCAGGAACAGATCCTCGCTCAACACTCCTTGCGACACGAACGATGTCGCAATTCCCCAATATCCCGCTACTTGACGGAGCCAGTTATTTTCTTGGGTGCCAGGGCTCCGCACCACGCTCAAGAAATCCTCGGCGTTACGCGGCCAGAATTCTGTCATCCACCAGTTCCGCGCCTTGCGCATCTCCGCTTCACGCCGCAAGTCGTACAGCTTCAGTATGAGTTGCGCTTCCTCAACCGTCGCTTTCTTAGCCATGCCCCAACCCCTCCGTTGGTCACGCAGTTCCGCAGTTCCCGCGATTCGACTCTTTCAGGCTTTCACGGTTTCACTCTTCCACCGCTTCTCTTCCCACCCGCCACTCACCATTCGCCGCTGCTCCTAAGCCACCGGATGCCGGTACTCCGCCGAGTATCTCCCCGTCGCATGGAACTCCAACTGTCGCTCAATATCTCCCAGCATGCTGCTGGCGCCCAACCGAAACAATTTCCCGTCCAGCCAGCTATTCCCCAACTCTTCTTTCATCAGCATCAACCATTCCACCGACTGCTTCGCCGTGCGAATCCCGCCCGCGGGCTTGAACCCCACGGCCATCCCCGTTTCTTCCGCATATTCCCGAATCGCCCGCGTCATCACCAATCCAACCGGCAGCGTGGCGTTCACCGTCTCTTTTCCTGTCGACGTCTTGATAAAATCCGCGCCCGCCATCATCGCCGCGAAACTGGCCTTGGCCACATTGCGCAGCGTCATCAAATCGCCGGTCCCCAGGATCGCCTTCAGATGCGCCGGCCCGCATGCGTCTTTGAACGCTACGATTTCGTCGTACAGCCGCTGCCAGTGCCCGCCAAACACGTGCGCGCGGGTAATCACGATATCGATTTCCTGCGCACCCGCGTCCACAGATCGTCGAATCTCTGCCAGCCTCTCCTCAAACGGATTCAACCCCGCCGGAAATCCGGTGGACACCGCCGCCACTGGAATGTTGGTCCCCTCCAGCGCCCGCCGCGCTGTCTCCACAAACAGGTGATACACGCAGACCGCACCCACCTGAATCTGCAACTTTCCAATTCCCAGCCTCTCCACAATTTCCTGCTGAATCGGGTGCCGTGCCTTGGCGCAGAGCCGCTTCACCCGCTCCTCGGTGTCATCCCCGGACAGCGTCGTCAGGTCCATGCAGGTAATCGCACGCAGCAGCCAGGCAATCTGCCAGTCTTTCTTTACCGTCCGTCGCGTCACTAGAGTTGCCGCGCGCCGCTCCACCGCGCTGGTGTTCACCCGCACATTTTCCACCCAATCCAGATTCAGCGATGTTCCGCGATTCCGCGTCAATGGCCGCCCAGCCAGGGTGGCAATCGTCTCCGATGGTGCGTGCTCCCGCGCCTCCACGATCCGGTTGCCATGCCGATCCGTAATCTCCAACCGCGGTTTACTTTCTCCGCTCATTTTTCCCTCGCATACCGCACCCGAATTCGACATTGAGGCCCAGATAAAACTTGCTGGCGGCTCGTCGTGCCGCAAGCGCACTCCTCGTGGGGTCCAGCACTGCTGGACCCCATGTCCGCACACTCTCTGCTCTCTTCCTCTTCCCGGTAGCGCCGCTTTCTGAACGGCCTCTCTTCCCTCTTCGTCGTAGCGCTGGCTTTCAAGCCAGCACTCTTAGCCTCGTCTGAGAGCAAGAGCATACCACCCCACCGCATGCCCCGCGACCATCCTGGCGCGCACCAACTCTATCGACCCACCGGCTCCAGCATCGCGTAACCCGCCAACTTCTTCAGCGCCTCCCGCCGCTCCTTCGACGCAAAAATCCTGCGCAGCTTCATCGCCGCTAGAAGCGGCAACGGCACGCGCGGCTTCCTCTTCAGCCGCTCCCCTTCCTTCGCCAAATAGCGTATCTCCTTCACGCGCCAGCCATGTTTGCGAAAGAACCCAAACCAGTCCGCCGGCTTGAACCGGAACGGCGCATTCTTCGTCACTTTCGCTATTTTGCTTCTCTCCCGAAATCTCATCGCTTTCGGCGAAAGGTAGTCCAGCACCCAGTAGCGTGCATTCGCCATCGCCCTCAAATCGTCCGCAAGCACGCCCCCTTCCTCCACACTCAAATACACCACCACTCCTTCCGTAAGCACCAGCAGCTTTTTCCCTCGCGCGTCCATGCTCGCTAGAAATTTCCGCCGCTCGACCGCATTCGCGAGGTCCACGGCCACTCGCTCCAACTGGCAGCGCGGCTTCTCGGCGACCAGCTTGCGCTCCTTGAGTTCGATCATTCGCGGATAATCGACCTCCACCCACAAAAACGATTCTGGCAACTCCATCCGGTACGGCCGGGTGTCTAGCCCCGCTCCCAGATTCAAGACGCCCTCGATTCCCTCCGCCATCGCCGCTTGAATGTATTCGTCAATCAGCCGGGTACGGATGGCCACCACCCATTCCGTCATAAACTGCATGGGCATCGTTTGCGCGATCCTCTCTCCTTGTTCCCCGGCCAACACGCTCGCCAAAGGATCTTGGAAGAACGCGTCCGCTCTCCGTGTCTCCACCGCACGGTAATATGCGATCCAGAACGCCGTATCCGACACGTTTTCGATCAGCTCTGCCATCTCTTTCCCTTTTGGCGCCCACGTGGCCACAACTAGCCCGTCGCTCTTATCGTTTGCTCTTGTTCGATTCCGCTGCTTTTCTGCGGTACTGGATCACGCTGCTGATGAATGGCCTCTGAAATTTTGTTTCGTCCCCAACTCACCTGTTCGGATATATAATGTGCGCCGCTTTTGACTAAACAGCACGGTTCAATTGCAAATCCTTCCAATGAGCGGAGGCCACTGCCCATGCCCCGGTTCACGGTTCGGCTGAGGCGCAACGCATCATGAAAACCAAATCGCTCCTGGTTGCTTTGCTTGTCTATAGCCTCGTCCTCACGCCGCTGCCCCCCGTGTCTCTCCACGCCTTGCCCGCGCCTAGCGCTTCGGTCGCCGCTCCCCCGTGGCCCAGAGCCTTTGACCGCACCGGGTCGCGCGCTGCCTGGGGGAAACGCCTGGCGGCAGACTACACTTCCGACCCGCACGCCACCTACTACCAGCTGGCCGAACTCCAGAGCGCGCCTTCCCTCGTGCGCGGCATGATCCTGCACGGCATGCGCACGAGACGTACCGCCGCCGCACACCCACTTCGTGCCGCTTTTCGATCATGAATCCGACTGGAAAACGCTCGTCCGCTTTTCCGAGCCCGATGATCCGTACATTCTCCTTACCGCTCCCGACGGCCGCGTCCTGTGGCAAACGCACGGACCTTTCACCGATTCCGCCTACGTCGCATGCAAAGCTGCCGTCACCCGGTTTTCTCCGCGCCTGCTAAATCCTGATCCCTCTCCATTACTTCCTCACCTCATTGCTTCTTTCATTCTTCATTAGTTCCACATACTCCTGATAGAATTTGTCTTTATCCAAATCGTCCTGCACGTCCACCAGGATCTCGCCCATGCCCGGCTGGCTCCCCGGCCTCCAGGTCAGCGTGTTTCCGTAGCCCGCATCGTGGTTTGTGTCCACATCCATGTATAATTTTTCCCATTTCGTGATGATCGTCGGGTCCAGCCACGCCGCCGCCGCCAACTCGTCCCACAGATAACCCGGCTCCGCATATTTGGCGACATACTGGGCGCTCGCCGTCGGACTCTTCCGGATTTCTTCAATCAGATCCCTGGTCATGCGCGTCTTCACCGAAATATCCACCGTGGTCACTGCGACGCGCGGCCAATGCGCGTGCAGCACCGCCCGCGAAGCCTCGGGGTCCATCCAAAAATTGAATTCATGCGAGGGCGACTGCGCAAATTCCGGATCGTCGGTACAGGGATTAATACTGCCGCCCATCACGATCAATTCCTTGCTCAACTCTGGAAATTGCGGGTCCAGCGCAGTCGCCAGCGCCAGATCTGTCATCGGCCCCGCCGCGTAAATCGTCACTTCGTGGGGATACTTCCGCACCATCCGCACCATGAAGTTCGCTGCTGCTTCGGTTGACGGCTTGGTGGTTGGCGCGGCTTCGGGCATCGGCGGTATTTCGTACGGGCCATGCACCGCATGGAAACGCGCATGATTCCATGCCCCCTGATACACCAGCTTCCCGTGCATCGTTTCCCACTTCTCGATGTATTCCTTGCGGTTCACCAGCGGAAACACCGCCCCCGGAACCACCGGAATATCGGTTCGCCCGACGATCTCCATCAGCCGCAGCGTGTGCTGCACTTCTTCATCGCGCCAAGCGTCGCCCGTCAGCACCGTAATTCCCAGCACTTCCGTCTGCGGCGAATTCACCAGCGTTAAAATCGCCTGCATATCGGATCCGCCCGGCCCCGACGCATCCTGATCAATAATTACCTTGCGCTTCCCCTGCGCCTGCAAAGCGCTACTCGCGCACGCCAGCAAAGCAGCATACACGCATACTCGATACAGCCAGTTCATAGCGACTCCTTTCGTTCATCGGCCAGACTCGCAACTCCGCAGCACAATCAAGTGGCTCGCAGCTTTAGGGGGTGGGAGCTTTGGCTCCGACCTCTGAGTCGGAACAATCCGGGTCCAGCCCCTGAACACTCCGAGGTCCTTCAGATCTTGTCGCAGACTAGTACATGATCGTGCGCGTCAAATGATGCGGCCAGGTCGTCGTGTGGTAATGCGTCCAGAATCGCGCGTCAATCTGCGGAATAATCACTTGCCTGTCCGCTGGACGCAGCTTATTGATCTCCTCGGTCAGCAAGGCCGTCGCATACAGGCAATGCGCCCGAATTTCGATTTCCCATCGAAAATCCCGCGGAATCAACTGACGCGTATTGATGGCCTGCTCCAGCCGTGGCGAATAACTGGTGATCCCGTGCAGCCGCAGCGCCACCGGCACAATATAATCCGCAAACGCGGTCATCTTCTGCGGATCTTCCAGCCGGAACTTTCCTTCGCGATGCAGCGTCGAGTACATCATCCAGATTCCCAGTTGCGCCAGCTTATAGAATTTGATTTCGTGCCCGTCCAACAGGCTCACATCGTTGAATCGCGGAAATTCCGTCACCAGCCGGTCGATCAATCCATTCCCGTTGTCATACAGCTTCGGGGAACACGCCTTTACAAACACGTGGAATCGCCCGTTGTATTTCTCCGCCAGCACCTTGCCCACCTGGTGCAGTACCTCCAACTTCTCGTCCAGCATAGGCATTTCGATATTGCCCTCGAACACGCGGTCCAGTTCTGCGCGTGTGATGCCCGCTAGGTACTTGCCATCCAGAAATGGCACGCCGTTGTCCTCCGCCCGTTGGATACACGCGAACTCTGCTTCCGAGTCCGACCAGTGCTGCCCCTTGTAATCCACTTGGAATTTCTCGTGGCGCGTGAAATCCGTGAACGCCGTATCGATGGTATCCGCCACCATAATGAAATCGATGGCTTCGTCCGCGTTGCCTTGACCTACCCCAAATGGCAGCGCGAATTCCGGCATAGGCAATTCCTCGTAGGCCATCCACGATGCCGCTTCGACAATTTTGTCGTAGTGCGTCTGCACGTCCCGCGAAGATTCGATTGCGTAGCGCAAGCTCTCCAGCACCGGACTTCCCATCGGTTTCGGCCAATGCCACGTCGTCTGACTCAAGAACACCACCCCTCCCGAGGTCAACTTCACCGCGGATTCTCTACGACAATCGCGCCATAATGATCAGCACGATCCCCACGATAAAGCAGCCAAACATCGCCGCAATCAGCCGCGATGTTCCCGCCGGCGCGGCACGAAATTCCTTCCAGATAAACACGCCCCACAGCGCCGCAACCATTGTGGCGCCCTGCCCCAATCCATACGAAATCGCGAAGCCCGCGCGCCCCGACGCAATAATGTTGAACGACATGCCGATGCCCCAGATGATTCCGCCCAATATTCCCGTTAAGTGCGTACCCAGGCTGCCCTTGAAGTAATCCGCGTAAGAAACCGGCGCGCCCACAAACGGCTTTTTCATCATGATGGTGTTCAGAATAAAGTTGCTCAGGAAAATTCCCACGGCAAACACGAACACCGCCGCATACGGCCCCATCTTCCCGTGCTCTGGGTGCGTGAAATTCGGATACATCGACGCCGCGACAAACCGATAGAAAAATCCCATCAACACGCCGCACGCCACCGAAAGCAGCAGGCCCGTCGTGCTCACCCCCGCGGCTCCGCCGGGAATCCGGCGATACGCCACCGCGTCCAGAATAATCGCCAGTACCACCAGTAATACGCCCGTAAATAGCAACGAGGCATTCCCGATCGGGTCGGCCACGTAATTCAACACCACGCCCAACACCAGCGCGATGCCGATGCCCACCGGAAACGCTACAGACATGCCCGCAATATCAATCGCCGCCACGAGCAGAATGTTCGCCAAATTAAAAATCGCACCGCCCAACAGCGCCGAATGTTTGCTGAAATGCGACGCCTGCGCCAAATCCTCCCAAAAGGGCCGCCCCGCAGTGCCGTGGCTGCCCAGGGTCAGCCCCAGAATAAGGGTCAGCAACAGAACTCCAATGGTGTAGTCCCAGTAGAACAGCTCAAAGCGCCATCCCTTCCTCGCCAATTTTTGCGTGTTCGCCCACGAACCCCAGCAAAACATCGTAATGACGCAGAACACCACCGCCCACGAATAACTCTGCAAAACGAACATTGAATCTCCTTTGCATTCTTCTCCGCCCCTAAATCAGATCCGTCATTCCGAACCAAGTGCGGAATCTCTCTGTTCTCCTACGCATTAACACCACGGCGCGCCCACTCCGACTCGAATTCGGCGCGCCTGGGGAATGACTTCTGGGTGCCGATGCGCATCGTGGACAGCCCTGCGTACAAATTCGCCCTTAACAGCGCTTCTCGCTCCGGCACTCCTTCCGCCAGAAACACGGCAAAGCTGCCGATAAACGCGTCTCCCGCCCCAGTCGTGTCTTTCGGCTCCACAGGAAACGGGGGAATCACCTCCGCCGCCCCATCTTCCGCTATCAGCGATCCCCGCGCTCCCAAAGTAAGAATCACTTTGCGAAAGCCCTTCCCCAGTAACGACGCCGCGCACTGCTTGGCTTCTTCTATTGAGTGCACCGGCATTCCCGCAATCACTTCCGCTTCCGTTTCGTTCGGAACAAAGTAATCTGCTGCAATCAACTGGTTGATCTGCGCGGATTGCGCTGGCGCGGGATTCACAATGCAGCGAATCTTGTTTTTTCGCGCAAACTGCACTGTGTAATAGACCGTCTCCAGTGGAATCTCAAACTGCAGAATAACCACGTTCACGTTCTGCAGCGCGCTCGCCGCCGCATCCACGTCCGCGGGTTTCAGCGTATCGTTCGCGCCTTTTACCACAATGATTCGGTTCTGCCCGCTGGGCTCTACGAATATTGGCGCCACCCCGCTGGAAACCCCGTCCACCATCCGCACATGTGTTGTGTCGATCCCCAGCGACGAAAAATTCTTCACTGTGGCTTCGCCGAACAAATCGTTCCCCACCTTCGCCACCATCACCACCTCGGCACCGCAAAGGCGCGCCGCTACGGCTTGATTCGCTCCTTTGCCGCCAAATCCCAGGTCGAAACTCTTTCCGAAAATGGTTTCGCCTGCTCTGGGAAATGTGTCGCTGAACGTCGTCAAATCGGTATTCGCGCTACCGACCACAGCTATACGGGGTGACCTGGCCATGCGTTCTCCTCTGTCAGTGGCAAGCCGCGAAAATATACCAGCGCGCGCAATTCAGCAAGTGTGACCAGCTCGCTACGTAAAACCGGGATGACCGTCATGCCGCTCGTTTCGCTACGTCTCACCCGTTTCGTCTCACCCGTTTCGTTGACGGCACTTTCCGCCGATGTTAGTCTCGCACTTCGTTTCCATTCGCATGCGCGCCGTCGACCTTATCCGAAAAAAACGCGATTCCGGGGAGCACTCCCGCGAAGAAATCGCCTTCCTTGTCGCCGGCTATACCAAAGGTGAAATTCCCGATTATCAGATGGCTGCATGGCTCATGGCTGCGTGGATTCGCGGCTTGACCCACGCGGAAACCACCGCGCTCACGGAAATGATGCTGTATTCCGGCGAAATCGTCGATCATTTCGATCTACCCATGAAAAAGGTGGACAAGCATTCCACCGGTGGTGTCGGCGACAAAACTTCCCTGATCCTCGCGCCGATCGTCGCTGCCGGCGGCCTGGCCGTTCCTATGATCAGTGGACGCGGCCTCGGGCACACCGGCGGTACGTTGGACAAGCTCGAAGCCATTCCCGGTTTCAACACCGCGCTTTCCCTTGCCGATTTTCGCCGCGTTCTAAAGCAATGCGGACTGAGCCTTATCGGCCAGACCTCCGAAATCGCTCCCGCGGACAAACTCATCTACGCTCTGCGCGATGCCACCTCCACTGTCGAACACGTGGGCCTGATCTGCGCTTCCATCATGAGCAAAAAGCTTGCCGAGGGCATCGACGCGCTGGTGCTCGACGTAAAGACCGGCTCCGGCGCGTTCATGGCCAAGGAAGAAGACGCCATCCGCCTCGCCGAAATCATGGTGGACACCGCGCGCCGCATGGGCAAGAAATGTGTCGCGCTGCTCACCGGGATGGACGAACCGCTTGGGCGCATGGCTGGTCACGCCAACGAGGTCATCGAGTCCCTCGACGTGCTGCGGGGGAGCGGCCCGGACGATCTGCGCGATCTCAGCCTGGATTTGTGTGCCTGGATGTTTTACCTCGGGGAGCGTACCAAATCCGTTGAGGAAGGCCGCAGCCTGGCGCAAGATATGATCGCTTCCGGCAAGGCTTTGGAGCGTTTTCGTCATTGCGTTGAATTGCAAGGCGGCGACGCCCGCGTTGTCGACGATCCTTCGCTTTTGCCCACGGCCAAGCATCAGACGCACGTCACCAGCCCAGAATCCAACTTCATTACCGCCATGCACTGCCGTGATTTTGGGATCGCGCTGTCCATTCTCGAGGGTGGACGGGGCAAAAAAGACGCCCTCATCGATCCCGCCGTCGGCCTGGAATTCCACAAGCGCATCGGCGACCACGTAAATGCTGGCGAAAAGCTGGTCACAATCCACTACAATTCCGACAAACGCCTCGCCGAAGCGCAGAAATTGATCGAGGGCAGTTTCGTTTTCGGGGAACACGCGCCGCTCGTGCCTCCGCTGGTTCGCCAGGTGATCGGTGGCTGAGAAGAACCGGCGCGCTGGCGCGGCGTAACAGACAAACTTCAGGGTCCGGTCCAGGCAGCACTGCCGTCGCGGAGAAAGGGAGTCAGGATGGGCAGATTCACAGGTTTGCTGGGGATGGTTGTGTTGGTCGGCCTCGCGTATCTTTTTTCCACCGCCCGAAAATCCATCCAATTGAAAACGGTACTCTGGGGCCTCGGCCTGCAGCTTGCCTTTGGCGTATTCGTACTAAATTTTGGAATGGGCCGCAGGATTTTCGAGTTCCTGGGCAATGTCGTGAACAAGCTCCTCAGCTTTGCGTTTTACGGCTCGGAATTCGTTTTTGGTGGCCTCGGCCTGCAAAAATCGACCTTCGGCTTCATCTTCGCGTTTCAGGTACTCCCCACCATTATTTTCATTGCCGCGGTCTTCGCCTTTCTTTATCACATCGGCGTGATGCAAATTTTCATCCGCGCGTTCGCCTGGGTGATGACTCGGGTCATGGGTGCCAGCGGAGCGGAATCGCTTGACATCGCCGCCAGTATATTCATGGGCCAAACCGAAGCGCCCCTCACTATCCGGCCGTTCCTGAACAGCCTCACCAAATCGGAATTGATGACCGTTATGACCTGCGGCATGGCGCACGTATCCGGCGGCATCATGGCGGCGTACATCGCCTCCGGCGTCGAAGCCAAACACTTGCTCACCGCCGTTATCATGACTGCTCCCGGCACCTTATTAATGGCCAAAATGCTGGTGCCCGAAACCGAGCAGCCCCTCACCGCCGGGCAAGTGCACATGCCCAAAATGGAGAAAGAAGCCAATTTCCTGGGTGCCATCTCGCGCGGCACTTCCGATGGCTTGCAACTGGCCATCAACGTCGGCGCCATGCTCATCTCTTTCATCGCCCTGCTCGCCCTCATCGACTATCTGATCGGCAGTGTGCACACTCACATCGGCTGGTTCCCCACCAGCTTAGAGCAATTCTTTGGCTGGATTTTCGCGCCCATCGCCTGGCTGATTGGCATCCCCTGGAAAGACGCTTCCACCATTGGCTATCTGCTTGGCACCCGCATGACCATCAATGAAGTGGTCGCCTTCGCCAAGCTCGGCCAATTGAAAGGGACGCTCGACCCGCGTTCCTTCACCATCGCCACGTTCGCTCTTTGTGGTTTCGCGAACTTCAGCTCCATCGGTATTCAAATCGGCGGCATCGGCGCTTTGGCGCCGGAGCAGCGCGGGCAACTCGCTAAATTCGGCATTCGCGCCATGCTTGCGGGAACCATGGCAAACTTGATGTCTGCCTGCATCGTGGGAATTCTGACATGAGCCCGAAGAAGATTCCGAAAGGTGGCGCCAGCCCGTCGTCCGAGTTTGCTCGCGCGGAAGCCGCCGCCAGGTTCATTCAGAAAAAGACCAAGCTGCGGCCTAAAATCGCGCTGGTGCTGGGCTCGGGCTTGGGCGCATTCGCTGACGAATTCGCAAACTCTGTGCGTATTCCCTATGCCCAGATTCCGGGCTTTCCCCGTTCCACCGCCATCGGCCATACCGGCCAGCTCGTGCTCGGCACTGTGGAAGGTGTCGAAGTCGCGGGGATGCAGGGCCGCGTTCATCTCTACGAAGGCTACTCGGCGAAAGATGTTGCGTTGCCCGTTCGCGCTTTTGCTCGCCTGGGCGTGAAAGCGGTGATCCTGACGAACGCCGCCGGTGGCATCAAAAAGGATTTCACCCAGGGCCGCCTCGTGGTCCTCAGCGATCACATCAATCTTCAAGGCACCAGCCCGCTGATAGGAGCCAACGAAGAAAAGTTTGGGGTGCGCTTCCCGGACATGAGCATTGCTTACGACAAGAAATTCCGCGAACTCACGCTCGCAGAAGGCCGCCGCCTCGGCATCGATCTGGACGAAGGGGTTTATGTCGCGCTTCCCGGGCCCAGCTACGAAACTCCCGCTGAAATTCGGTTCCTGCGCACCATGGGCGCCGATCTCGTGGGCATGTCCACCGTTCCTGAAGTCATTGCCGCGCGCCATAGCGGAATTCGCGTCCTTGGGATTTCGTGCGTCACCAATGCCGCCGCTGGCATCCTCGATCAGCCCCTCGACCACAAAGAAGTGCTAGAAACCGCTGAGCGCATCAAAGGCCAGTTCATCGGCCTTCTCCGCGCGGTGATCCCCGATATCGCGTCGGCGTTATGAGTCTTGAGCGTATCTACAAATCCGTCATTCCGAGCGTAGCGAGACCTCTCTTCGATCTATGAGAAAGAGAACCTCCTCACTCCGCGGAATGACAAGACGCACTATTGGAGGGACTCGTGTCTGAATACGACCCACTCATCGCCGCGGCAAAGCGCGCCCGCGAAAACGCACACGCCAAGTTCTCCAACTTCAAAGTGGGCGCCGCGCTGCGCACCACCAGCGGCAAAATCTATGGTGGCTGCAATGTGGAAAACGCAACTTACGGGCTAACCGTTTGCGCCGAACGCGTCGCCATTTTCAAAGCCATCAGCGAAGGTGAGCGAAACTTCGACGCCATCGCCGTCGTCACCGATGCGGACACGCTAACGCCCCCGTGCGGCGCCTGCCGCCAGTTAATCTGGGAGTTTTGCGGCGACGTGCCGGTGGTGATGAGCAATCTCAGCGGCAAAGTGGAAACGGTTGGCATGAGCTCCTTGTTTCCAAAGCCGTTCGACTCAAGCAATCTGTAGGTACAGCCCCGGGAGGAACTATTCATGCAGGAACGCTACTCGCAATGTATTCGAGCCGCGGTTGTGCTCCCTTGCTGCCTGCTCGTTTTGACACTGTTGGACTTCGTGCCACAGCTGAAAGCGCAAACGCAAACAAAAGAGGCGGCCGGCTACGACCTGCTTGTCTCGAATGCCACCATCGTCACGATGGACCCGGCCCGGCGCGTCATTGAGGACGGCGTCATCGCCGTGAATGGAGACGCTATTGCATTCATGGGCACATCCGCACAGCTCCGCGAACAATCCATGAAAGGTCTCACCGCCAAACAGACCATCGACGCCAAGGGAAAATTGATCATCCCCGGCCTCATCAACGGTCACACCCACATTCCCATGGTGCTTTTACGCGGGCTTATCGATGACGTCACCCTCGACGACTGGCTGCGCAAATACATCTTTCCCGCCGAAGCCAAAAACGTCACTGAAGATTTCGTGCGCTGGGGCTCCCGTCTCGCTCTCGCCGAAATGATTCGTGGCGGCACCACCACCTTCGCGGACATGTATTATTTCGAAGACGCCGAAGCCGAGGAAACCAAAGCGGCTGGACTCCGCGGCTTCCTGGGCGAAACCTGGATCGATTTTCCCGCGCCGGACAATAAGAGCGAAGCCGAAATGGCAGCCTACACCGAGAAGTATCTGACAAAGTGGCAGGGCGATCCGCTCATCCACGCCTCCGTCGCGCCTCATTCCATTTATACCTGCTCGGAGAAAACCTTGCGAGATTCGGCCGCGCTGGCCCGCAAGTATCACGCGCCTGTCCTGATCCACGTCGCCGAAATGCGAAAAGAACTGACTGACAGCCTGGCGAAAAATGGCGCCACTCCCGTGCAATACCTGGAACGCATCGAATTCCTCGGCCCCGATGTGCTTGCCGCCCACTGCATCTGGGTCGATTATCAGGACATGAAAATCCTGGCGGATCGCCAGGTTGGCTGCGTGCACAATCCTTCCAGCAACATGATGCTGGCCAGCGGTGTGGCTCCCGTTGTCGATGAACGCGCCGCCGGCATGCGTGTCGGCCTGGGCACCGATGGACCAGCGGGCAGCAACAACGACCTGGACATGATGGAAGAAATGGATCTGGCCTCGAAGCTGCAAAAAACCTATCGCGTCGATCCTCGTGCCCTCGGGGCCAAGGGCGCGCTGGAAATGGCCACCATCGAAGGCGCCCGAGCGCTGCACATGGAAAAAGAAATTGGCTCGCTGGAAACCGGCAAGAAGGCTGATTTCGCCATTCTCACACTGGACGTTCCGAATGCCGTGCCCATGTACGACGTCTACTCGCAAATCGTCTACGCGCTGAAGGCCAGTGAAGTGGAAACCGTAGTCGTGGGCGGCAAAATCTTGCTGCGTGACGGCAAGCTCCTGACTGTCGATCAAGCAACCGCCATTGCCAAGGCCAAAGAATACGCAAAAAAGATACGCGCTTCACTGGAGCAGTAACGTCGCTTCGGCCACCCCGTAGGGGTGCAGCACTGTTGGCCCCATATCCACACGGTTTCGACGTCCTTGATGGTTCTTCTAAGCGCCTGTCATGAGCAAACGGGTGGAGCCGAGAGCAAAACGTGACGGACGGCACCACTGTTCGTGACGCCCGTCACAATTAGTTGTTTCGTAGTATTGCCCGTTGCCCACTCCTCTGGCTAAGTGGACCTATATACAGACGTCTCGCTCCTCTCACAGCGCGAAATTCCCAGGGAGCAATTCCTCCCTGTCCGCGAAGTGTGACCGTCCAATCGCATTCGAACTCAATTCCTTAAGGGAGTGGGTGGGTGGGCCAAGGTCCAGGTCAATCGCACTATGCCGCCCCGGCGCTCGTGGGCATCGCCGCAATCTTTATTGTCCTACTGTTCGGATTTGTTCCCGTTTCTTCGCAGACGAATACCGCCAAGCAACATGCGCCCGCCGGTACAGCCCGTCCAGATATCATCTTTGTGCAAACTGCGGTTTTCGTTCCCGGACCGTTGGCCCAACGCTTCCCGCAGGGCAGCAGAATCGTCCGCCTGAGTTCCTCGTCCGGCCCAGGTGAGCTGGTCCATCTCACCGGTGAATTCTTTGCCGCCGCCGATCCGCAGCTGAATTTCGATGCCACCCGGATTCTCTTCTCCGGCCAAAAAACGAAGGACCATCGCTGGCAGCTCTGGGAGATGGATTTGGACGGCACTCACAAGCGTCAAATGACCGAGTGTTCCGAAGATTGTCTGCGGGGAGCATACCTCCCTGCCAACGAAATTGCTTTCACTGTTGAAACGACTAACCCAGGGGGCAGCTCCTCGCACCTCGCGGTCATAAAAAACGATGGATCGGATCTTCACCCCATAACCTTCGGCGGCGCTCCGTTTCAACTGGAAACCGTGCTTCGCGATGGACGCATCGTGGCCTCTGCTCCTTGGCCGCTACGGGCTTCGCAGGACGACAGCGGCGCACGTCTGCTCTACACCTTGCGGCCCGACGGCACGGCACTCGAGTCCTTCCGCTGCGCACATGGCGACAAAGCGATTCAGGCGGACGCCGAGGAGTTGGCAGATGGCTCCGTAGTATTTGTTCGTCGCGCCATCCTCGGAAGCTATCCGGCTGGCACGTTAGCGCAGGTCCAGCGAGGAGCCTTGGTCGCGATGCCCCTCGGTCCCCTACGAGCCATTTACCAATCGCCGCGCCAACTTTCCGAAACCGAATTGATCATCGCCAAGCAGAACCTCACCGCGGCGAACAGCCCTGGGCGATTCGACCTATATGTCTTGAATGTGCTCTCCGGCGCCCTCGGCCCGCGCGTCTACGCCGACGCCAAACTCTCAAGCATTCAGCCCGCACCAGTAGTCGCTCACGCCGTGCCGAAGCATTACTGGAATACGCTGAATCCCGACTCCTCGACCGGCAACCTCATCTCACTGGACAGTTACCTTTCCGCCGACGCCACGCACGGTCGCATCACCACTCCGATCTCGCGTGTTCGCGTCTTCGCGCTCGACACCACCGATGGGCAGGAACGCAATCTGGGCGAAGCGCCGGTGGAATCGGACGGCTCCTTCTTCATCAAAGTTCCCGCCAACACGCCCGTCCGTTTCGTTCTTCTCGATGCAAACGGCCAGACCATCCGCGAGGAGCGCAGCTGGGTCTGGGCGCGCCCCGGTGAACAGCGCGGTTGCACCGGCTGTCACGGAGACAAGGCCGTCGCCCCAGACAATCACTGGCCGCAGACGTTGCGGCGCTTTGATACGCCGACGCCATTGGGAGACACCGATCATGGTTCCACTGCTCAGGCGAAATAACGCGCGCCGCCTCCTTCGCCTCCTTCTTGTGGCCGCGGCTGGTTTGCCGCTCGTGTTCTCCAACCTCGGCCATGAGTCCTCCACGCAGTCGGCGAGCAAGTGGCCCACTTACGAAGACGTAACTGACAAGGCCAACCTGCATTTCCGCCATTCCTTCGGGGAACAGAAACTCAGCTCGATTCTGGAGTCGACCGGCTCCGGCTGCGTCTGGTTCGACTACAACAACGACGGCCTGCTCGATCTTTATGTGCTCAGCGGCCGCTACCTCGATGGCGTTACGAATCATTCCAAGGCCGACGGCCTGGACGCGACCAACCACCTCTACCGCAACAATGGCGACGGCACTTTCACTGATGTGACTGCACAAGCGGGTGTTGCCGGCAAAGGCTTCGCCATGGGCGTTACCGTCGGCGATTACGACAACGATGGCTACGAGGACATTTACGTCACCAACTGGAATTCCGCGATTCTCTATCACAACAACGGCAATGGCACATTCACCGACGTTACCGAAGCCGCGGGCGTGCAGAACAATCACTTCGGCGTGGGCGCGGCGTTTCTCGATTACGACCGCGATGGCCGCCTCGATCTCTTCGTCGGCAACTACTTGAGGTTCGATCCCAACTCCAAAAAGCCTTATTACACCGCCGATGCCTTTGCTGGACCGCTCGATTACGAGGGCGATGCCAGCCGCCTGTTCCACAACAACGGCGACGGCACCTTCACCGACGTTTCCGAGAACGCCGGCATCGCCAATCCCGCCGGACGCGCTATGGGCGTCACCGTCGGCGACTACGACAACGATGGCTGGCCGGATATCTACGTTGCCAACGATGCGATGGAGAGTTACCTCTACCACAACAATCACGACGGCACTTTCACCAACGTCGCGCCCGATCAGGGGGTAGCTTACGGCACGAATGGCGACACTCCTTCCGCCATGGGACCGATCTTTGTCGACTACAACAACGATGGCGCGCTGGATCTATTCGTCTCCGATATGCGCTATCACCGGCTCTTCCGCAATTCCCCGAAGGAGGGATTCTTCAACGACACCACTCTTGAATCCGGTATCGCCCAGTTGTCTGGCCAATACGTGGGCTGGGGCGATGCCTTCCTGGATTTCGACAACGACGGCTGGAAGGATGCGTTCATCGTCAATGGCGGGCTGCACTGGCTTGTGCCCATGGAGCCGCTGCTGCTGCGTAACAACGGCAATGGCACGTTTACGGATGTTTCCGCGGATGCGGGCAGCGCGTTCCGAGCCAAAAATGTCGGACGCGGTGGATGTTTCGCCGACTACGACAATGACGGCTACATCGATGCATTCATGGTTGTGCTTGGCGGAAATGGCATCCTCCTGCACGCCAAGCCTCCCGTTGGCCCGCACAATCACTGGCTCACCCTGAAACTTATCGGCACCGCCAGCAATCGCGACGGATTTGGCGCGCGCATTGAGGTCGAAGCCGGCGACCTGCACCAAGCCGTCGAAAATGTCCCGCAATCCGGCTATCTGTCGCAGAACGACCCGCGCCCGCACTTCGGCCTGGGCTCCCACGTTGAAGTGGACCTGCTTACGATTCGCTGGCCCAGCGGTACGTTGCAAAAACTGGAGCACATAAAAGCCGATCAATTCCTCACCATCACCGAGCCGGGTCCACGCCGGTCAAACACCGGAGGAAAGGCACGATGAGCGCCGGGTGCACTCCTCGCGCGCAATACTCAGCGCTTTCTGTGCTTGCGGTGTGCCTCATGGCAGTTGTCTTGTGGCCGCCTTGGATCGGCGAGGCGCAAGTACCCGCAACGCAGTCCAACTATCTCACGCCCATAGCGGCAAAGTTCTCCCCCGAGGGCGCGCGCCTGTACGTCGTTTGCGAAGACGATGACTCCGTCCTGGCCGTTGATGTGCGCGCGCAACGCGTTACCCATAAGCTCAAAGTCGGCCACAAGCCAAAAGACCTCGCCGTCTCTCCCGATGGCACAACCCTGTACGTCTCAAACGAGTGGAGCGACACCGTCAGCGTGATTGACGCGGCGACGTTCCAGCTTAAGAAAACTTTGCCCACCGGATGGGGACCCAGAGGGCTCGCAACCGACCGGCCTGGCAAAACTCTGTACGTGGCCAACAGTATCGGCAACGACGTTTCAGTGATCGATCTCCCCTCGGGCACGGAACTGAAGCGGCTCACGGCCTTGCGCTCGCCCCATTACGTGCAGCTTTCCCGAGATGGTCGTCGCGTGTATGTGTCCAATGTCCTTGCCCATCTCGAATCTGCTGACGAAACGCCCATTTCCGAACTGATGGTCATCAACACGCAAACCAAGACGGTGGCCGATCGCATCCTCATTCCCGGTGTTCTGGAGATGCGCCACATCGCCGAAGCGCCTGGTCAGAAAGGCGGCTACCTGCTCGTCCCTTTCATGCGCCCGAAGAATCTGAATCCGCTGATTCAGGTCGATAACGGCTGGATTATCACCCATGGCGTCGCCATCATCCGTCCCGCCCAAACCCCCGCATCGCGCGCGGAAGTCACGCAGATTTTGCTAGACGACATCGACCGCTATTATGCCGGCGCTGATGGCGCTGTCTTCACCCCAGACGGCCGCTACGCGCTGATCACCCACGGCGAGGCCGCCACACTTTCCGTGATTGATACGCACCTGCTGGAGCAGCGTTTGCGCAGCGTGCCAGCCGCGGAGTTGCCGAATCGCCTCGATTCCGCGCGCCACTTTGTGATTCACCGCCTGCCCACCCCATCCAATCCCACGGAAGTCGTCGTGGCTCCCGATGGCCATTCTGCCTACGTCGTCAATCGGCTGGACGATAGCCTCACCGTTATCGACATCCCAAAATTTCAAGTTCGCTCGCGCATTGATTTGGGCGGCCCGAAGGAAATCACTTCGCTTCGTCAAGGTGAACAGCTCTTCCACGACGCCAATTTCTGTTTCCAGGGCCAGTTCGCTTGCTCCACCTGCCACCCGGATAACCACATCGACGGCGTCGCGTGGAATTTGGAAACGCCGCAATTGGGGCGCGACCGCGTTGCGAATCGCACCCTTCGCGGCATCGCCGAAACTGCTCCCTTCAAATGGAATGGCCACAATCCCGACCTGGAAACGCAATGTGGCCCGCGCATCGCCAAATTCTTGTTCCATTCCGAAGGATTCAACCCCGCGCAGCTTGCCGATTTGGTTGCTTTCATCAAGTCCATCCCGCTTCCGCCCAATCGCCATCTTGCCGCCGATGGCCAATTGAACGCCGCACAAGAACGTGGCCGCGACATTTTCTTTCAGAAAGCGTGCGATACCTGCCATCCACCTGCCACCCACTACACCGCCAAAACCAGTTTCAACGTGGGCACGGCCGCAAAGTACGACACTTCCGGCATGTTCGATGTTCCGCAACTCGATCGCATCTACGAGAAGCCTCCGTATCTGCACAACGGGGAGGCGCGCTCACTGGAAGAAATTTGGACCCTCTATAACGCCACGGACAAGCATGGCGTCACCTCGGACATGTCCAAAGAGCAGTTGAACGATTTAGTGGAATTTTTGAAGACGCTGTAAGCAGCGCCCGACCGCGGTTTGATGGAGTAGCAGAATGAGAAGAGCACAACCAACGCGATGGCTTCAAAACACGGTAGCGCCGGCATCTCTGCTGGCTGTCTTGGGAATCTTATTCTTCGCGCGGGCCGCATCCGCGCAAACGCCCGCGCTCTACGCTAAGTGGGAAAACTTTACCGCCGCCAACGGTATGCCGGACGCCAAAGTGTTCAGCGTGGCGGTGGACGGCGACCGCGTGTGGGCCGGCACCGAAAATGGATTGGTACTGATCGAAAATTCCAAAGTTTACAAGGTGTATACCGTCGCCGATGGCCTGCCCAATCGCGTTATCACGGGTATCGCCGTGGACCATCAAACCGGCGATCTCTGGCTCGCTACCTTCGGAGGCCTGAGCCAATTCTCCGGCGGAGAATTTCACAACTACACCAGCATGACCACCGGCTTGGCCAACGACATCGTCTATGGCGTAGCCATGCAGGATGAATTTGTTTGGGTGGCCACCACAGCTGGGATTAACCGCTTCAATCCGCGCTCCGGCGAATGGTCTATCTTCAGCGAGCGTACTGCTCCGATGCACGAGCCTTGGGCTTACGGCATTGCCGTCGGAGAGGGAAAAGTTTACGTCGCCGTGTGGGGCGGAGGCCTTCTCGAGTACGACATCGCCGGCGGCTACTGGAAGCCCTATACCGATCCCGATGGGGAAATGGAGCTTGTGCTCTTCAAAAATCAGGGACTGATTCACGACATCGTCAGCGGCGTTTCTTACAACCACGACACGAAGATGTTCTGGGCCTCCACCTACTTCGGCATGAGCGGATACGACGGCCACAACTGGTACAACTATCTCTCCACCGACAGCGGCCTTGCCTCCGATTTCATCAATGCCACACAAACCCGTGGCGACGACGTGTGGGCTTGTACCGATAAAGGCCTGAGCTATCTCAATTTCAAAACCAACACCTGGGTGACCTACCGGCCTAACTCGAAAACCGGGAAGGGCGAGATTGTCATCACCACTCCTGACAAAACGGTACGTACCCTCGAAACGCCTACTGCCCTCGCTCACAACTACATCCTGAACATGGCGTTTCAAGGCGAAGACATTTGGGTGGCCACAGCCGCGGGGCTGAGCCACGGTATCCGTGAATCCCACAAGGAAGGTAAATCCCATGAGCAAGCAAGATCTAGTCGTTGAACCTACGATCCCAACGGAAAGCACCGTGGTGGCCATTCGCAAAAAAGCGATGGAAGCGCCTGCGGTCCTGAATGAAGCCTACAAGTATCCGAAGCCGTCCTCGTTCTCTCGAGGGATGCGCCTGGATATCAACGGCATGACCATTCTGCTGATTTCCGGCACCGCCAGCATCGATGAGAACGGCAACTCCATCCACGTCGGCGATTTCCGCGCGCAAACCCAGCGCACCTACTGGAACATCACTGGTTTGCTTGCTGCCGAAGGCGCCACCTGGAAGGACATTGTCCGCACGACCTGCTATTTGCGCGACATCGAGCGCGATTACGCCGAATTCAACGCGATACGCACCAACTTTTTCAAAGAAATGGAACTTGACCCGTTGCCCGCTTCCACCGGCATTCAGGCCATTCTCTGCCGGCCGGAATTGCTGATCGAAATGGAAGCGATGGCCATTTTCCCGAGCGGCCGTAAGTAAGCAGGCCGCGCACTTCGTCGTAGCTCGCGTTGTTCGGCTGCTCTCCTGGTTCTTCTCTTCCCCCGGAGAACCAGGAAAAGGAAGGATTCCATGGGCATTGCGGGAAATGTTGGTTTGGCGGATCTTCCGCGGATTTGTCCGCTGATTAGCCGTAGAGTGCAACAGTCCATCGGCGCCGAAGGAATGGGAACCAGGACGGTCGCGGTAAGCCACGTGCGTTTCGGCGAAGCGCGGCCCGTGGTGATTGCCGGCCCCTGCGCGGTCGAAACTGCCGAGCAGACCCTGGCAGTCGCGCGCGCGGTCAAGGAAGCAGGCGCGGACATGCTCCGCGGTGGCGCGTTCAAGCCGCGCACCTCGCCTCACGATTTTCAGGGACTGGGAATCGAGGGCCTGCGTATTTTGCGGGAAGTCAGCAAAGAAACGGGTATGCCCGTCGTCACGGAAGTGATGGATCCCCGGCTGATCGATACGGTCGCCCAGTATGCGGACATGCTGCAGATTGGTTCGCGCAATATGCAGAATTATCCGCTGCTCATCGAAGCGGGCAAATCCGGTAAACCTGTTCTGCTCAAGCGAGGCATGGCCGCAAGCCTCTGTGAATGGCTGGGAGCCGCCGAGTACATCTCCAACGAAGGAAACCTCGATATCGTGCTGTGCGAGCGGGGCATTAAGGCGTATCCCTGCGGTGAATATTCCCGCAATGTTTTGGACCTCAGCGTCATCCCCGCAGTGCAAGCCGAGACGTTCCTTCCCGTAATCGTCGATCCCAGCCATGCCACCGGCGTGGCCACCATGGTCGAACCTGCCAGTTGCGCTGCCATCGCTTCCGGCAGCCACGGCCTGATCATCGAAGTGGCTTGCGATTACCCTGGAGCAGTACGGCCCAAGTGTGACGCCGCACAAGCCATTTCTCCGGCCACGCTGGCCAGCATTGTGCGCTTCATCGATTCACGAGTGGATCAAAGCTCGTTGAGGAAAGCCCATGTTGTGTAAGCGAGAACTCCTGTCCTGCCTTTGCTGCGGTGCCTGCATGCTGCTAGGGGGCGCTTTGGCCAACGCGCAATCGTCCACACCCGGCAGCTCCGCTACTCAGGCACCCACCGCGACGCAGCGTTACGCGAACATGCCGGAGGATGCCGTGCCCTTCGGCAAATTCAGCAAAGCCTACAAAGAGTGGTATTTGACCGACGACACGCTCGCCTATTTCGGCGCGGCACGCGAACGTGATTCGGCCGAATTGGTCGACGCCGACACTGTCAGCATCGGCTTCCTGGGTCCTCTCGAGAATAATCCGGAATCGCCCTACGGGATTGCGATGCTCCACGGCGCGCAATTGGCGCTCGACCGAGCCAATGCCCATGGTGGCTACCGCGCACCTGGCGCAACCCGCGCCAAGCCTTATGAACTCAGAGTGCACTCCGATTCGGCGCAATGGGGCGCCTCCTCAACCGAAGCGGTAAAGATGATCTTCAACGAGCACGTGGTGGGCGTGCTTGGGGCAGTCGACGGCGCATCCACGCACATCATGTTGCGCGTCAGCCTGAAACTGGAATTTCCCATCATGGACACCGCCACCACCGACCCCACTGTCACCGAAACGCGCATCCCCTGGGTGATTCACGATTTTCCCGACGACCGGCAGCAAGGCTACGCGCTCGCGGCCGTCGTTATCAAGGAACGCAAGCTGAAGCGCATCGGAATCATCCGCGCACAAACGCGTTATGCCCGCATAGGTGTCCAGAAATTCTTCGACGAAGCCAAACGCCTCGGCCACCAGCCGGTTCTCGAGGTGAAGTTCGAACGTGGTGATCAGGACTTCTCCACGCAACTGCGCATGCTGCAGAACGCGCATGTTGACGCCGTAGTGATTTGGGGTGAAGTGCCCGAAGCCGCGAGAATCCTCAAGCGGATGCGCGCCATGGGAATGAAGCAGCCGGTGTTTGGTCCCAGCCGCCTGTGTTACGAGCAAATTATCGAGGCTGCAGGCCCCGACGCCGAAGGCCTGGTCACTACCTCAGCGATGGATCCCACGCGCACCGACCCGCGCTGGTTGCAATTCCAAGAAGACTATCGCGCGAAATTTCAATCAGACCCCGATGCCTATGCCGCCTACGCCTACGACGGCATGAACATTTTTATCGCCGCCGTCGAGAAGGCCGGACTGAATCGCGGAAAAATCATGGATGCTCTCCGCGATCATCAGGGCCATACCTACGATGGTGTGGCGGGCCGCGCCCAGTTTGATCACACCCTGAATAACATCGCACCGATCCCTATGGCGCGTGTCGAAAACGGACAATTTGTGTATTCGCCCGCAAAACCAAGCAACACCTCCGGAGTCGCAGGAGCGCAATAAATGCGCGACCCCAACCTAGCGTTCGAACGAATACTGGGGTGGGTCATTTTTTTGCTTTTCCCTCTAGCGTCCGCGCTATCGGCACAGAGCAGCACGGAATCCAGCAAGCCTTACGCATCCATGGATCGGCAAGGTGTCGTTTACCTTGGCCCTACCCGGTCCTCATCCGACGAATTGTCTAGTGGCACAGCAGTCATCGGCATGATTGTTCCGATGAAAGGGCCTCAACAATCGCAAGGAAAATCTCTATTCGCCGCCGCGCAACTGGCAATCGAAGAGGAACAGTCCTCGGGAGCTTTACCGGATGGATGGCGGCTCCAGCTGGCGGTCCGCGACGAAAGCGGTCCATGGGGTCAAGCCAGCACCGAGATCTTGAATCTACTCTATCAGGACCATGCCCTGGCTGTTCTGACCTCCGCCAACGGCGCCACCGCTCATCTCGCGGAGCAAATCGCCAATAAAGTCAGCGTTCCCGTCCTCACGCTTTCCAGCGATCCGTCCACAACTCAGGCCAATGTTCCGTGGCTATTTCGGCTGGGTCCAAGCGATGCCGATCAGGCCCGCGCCTTTTGCAAGTACATTTATGCGAGTAGCGCGGGCATCTCTGCCGGCTCCCTCGCCACCCGCCCGCAAAAGGTGCTGCTCATCGCGCAATCAGATCACGACGGCCGCACCGGCGCTGCAGAATTTGAAAAAGCGGTTCGCGCGGTAATTACACACGCTCCCGATCGTTTTGAATGGATGGGCTCGAAGGAGAATCTAGAACGATTGACCACAAGGATGAAGACCACCGCGCCCGACGCCATCGTGGTCTGGGCTGACTCTCAGGCTGCCGAATCGCTGCTGCCTATCGTTCGCGCCGCGCGGCCGGATATTCCCGTGTTCCTTTGTCAAAAAGCGGCTCAGTTAAACCTCACCACCCACGATACGAAAGAAGTTTTCACCGTGGATGCAATTGACGCCGCGCCGCTGGATGGTCAGCGCAAATTTGAACAACTCCATCTCGCTCGCACTGGAGCAGCGCCCGGCCTCGCCGCCAGACAAGTCTACGAAGCGATTCATCTGATCGCAGCTGCACTTCGCACCACGGGAAATGACCGAGTACTGATGCGCGACTACCTGGCGAACCAACCCGTACCAAGCCACACCAGTGCCCCCGCGTTCGATTCCGCAGGCAACGATTTGCAGCAATTTGCGATTGTAAACCTTCCGTCGCGCTAAGCCTTGAGCTTGCGGTAGCGCCGAATTACTGCGTTCGTCGAACTGTCGTGTTTCAGTGGTGGTTCAGTCTTGCTTTCCAGCTCGGGGATAATTCGCTGCGCTAATACTTTTCCTAGTTCCACACCCCACTGATCAAACGAATCAATGTTCCAGATCACGCCTTGCGTGAAGACCGAGTGCTCGTACAGCGCCACCAATTTCCCCAGCGCTTCCGGCGTCAAACACTCCAGAAGAATCGTATTCGAAGGACGATTCCCGTCGAACACGCGGTGCGGCACCAGCCAGTCGGGCGTCCCTTCCGCTTTCACCTGTTCCGGAGTCTTTCCAAACGCGAGGGCCTCACTCTGCGCGCAAACATTCGCCACCAGCATGTCATGGTGCCGGCCCAGCGGATTCAGGCTCTTTCCAAAGGCGATAAAGTCACAAGGAATCAGCCGCGTGCCCTGGTGAATTAACTGATAAAACGAGTGCTGGCCATTGGTGCCCGGCTCACCCCAAAAAATCTGCCCGGTGTCGTAGTTCACGCGCGTACCCTCCAGGGTCACGTGCTTGCCGTTGCTTTCCATCGTTAACTGCTGCAGATATGCGGGAAAGCGCTTCAAGTATTGTTCGTAAGGAAGAACAGCAATCGTTTGCGCGTCAAAGAAATCCGTGTACCACAGCGCCAGCAGTCCCAGCAGCACCGGCAGATTCTTCTCCAGTGGCGCCGTGCGGAAGTGTTCGTCCATCTCATGAAAGCCGCTCAGCATCGCGCGGAAATTATCTGGGCCGACGGCAATCATCGTAGATAGTCCGATCGCCGAGTCCAGGGAATAGCGCCCACCAACCCAGTCCCAAAACCCGAACATGTTCGCCGTATCGATGCCGAATTTCGACACTTCTTCCGCATTCGTAGACACGGCCACAAAATGCTTTGCCACCGCCTTCTCGTCGCCCCCCAAGCCCTTTAACACCCATTCCCGGGCTGTGTGGGCATTGGTCATGGTTTCCAGCGTGGTGAACGTCTTCGAAGAAATGATGAAAAGCGTTTCCGTCGGGTCCAGATCGATCACCGCTTCCGCAAAATCCGTCCCGTCCACGTTGGAAACGAAGCGCAACCTCATATCGCGGTCGCTGTAAAATCTCAACGCTTCGTAAGCCATTACCGGGCCCAGATCCGACCCGCCAATCCCGATATTAATCACGTTGCGGATGCGCTTCCCGGAATGTCCCTTCCACGCGCCGCTCCTTACGCGATCGGAAAAATCTGCCATTTTGCCCAGCACCGCATGCACTTCCGGCACCACATTCTTCCCGTCCACAAGAATCGTTTCATCCTTGGGCGCACGTAAAGCCACATGAAGCACCGCGCGATTTTCCGTGATGTTGATTTTCTCGCCGCGGAACATCGCGTCGCGCCGTTGCTGCACTCCCGATTCTCGCGCCAGGTCCAGCAACAGCTTGATGGTCTTGTCGGTGATCAAATTCTTCGAATAGTCCAGATAAATGCCCACGGCTTCCAAAGTGAATCGTTCCGCGCGTTTGACGTCCGTGGCGAAAAGCTTCTTCAAATTTGTCGCCTGGATTTTTTTCTGATGCTCCTTCAGAGCGGCCCAGGCTTTGCGCTTGGTCAACGGCTTGATGGCAGAGGTTTTTGGTGTGCTTGCACGTTGGGGCATGGTCAGGCTCCTTTTGACTTTGAAGATTTGCGTGGATGGTCCTTTTTCAGGGCGCTTGGGCCTTTTCCAACCTCGACATTCCATAAGCGGAAACCGCCGATAAACGCGTTGAAGTTGTCTCCTGGCCGGCAGTGCGGCGGCAGTTTCTTTAGCTTCTTCACGTTGCCGCCGCCCAGCACCACATCATCCGGTTCCAGCGCTAGGGTCATGCGTTCCACCACATCGGCCACATATTTGCGCCACTTCTTCTTGCCGTGCTTCTTCAACCCGCGCAGTCCCACGTAATCCTCGTAAGTCCCTTTTTTATAAGGCAAATGTCCCAGCTCCATCGGCTCGACGGTGTGATCGTAAACGACCGCCGTCCCCAAGCCCGTGCCGAAGCCGAGAAACAGCATCCGTCCTTTTTTGTAACTTCCCAGCGCCTGCATCGCCGCATCATTCAACACTTTCACCGGGCATCCGAACGCGCGATCAAAATGGAATCCCACCCAACCCTTGCCGAGATTATGCGGCTCCAACAGCGGGCGATTGCGCAGTACCGGCCCCGGATAGCCGATGGAAATTGCGTCATACTTCCAGTCTTTCGTAATTTTCTTGACCCCCTTCACCATCTCCTTCGCCGTGAGCTCGGGACCGGAATCAAATTTGCGAGGAGTTTCCTCGCCACTGAGCAGCACTTTCACGTGCGTTCCGCCGACGTCGATTACAAGCACTTTCATCGCTTCGCCTCTCCTTGAGAACCAACCGGGGCAACTTCCCGCCGGCGCATCGGCCTCCAAGAGTGTATCGAAAATCACCCTAACTCGGCTCGTAAGAAAGTATTTACATAGAAGCACAGCCAGCCGTCGCCTAGGAGCACCGGACCAGCTCCCGGGTTACATTTCTCCTCCCAATCGAATCGTCTGGGAACACTGGCGTGCAAACCAAATCTTTGCCATTCAAAGTCTTGCACAGAGTTTCCTCAACAATCGCTTGACAGCGCTGCTCAGGAGAAGTAATTTTCCACAATGTTTTTTCTGGAATCATAGGGTGTGATTCCCGCCGTTTGGGGTGTGGTAAAAGACGGAGATTCTGACGAGAGGTCCTTCGTAGGTGCGCTACTCCCGATGTGGAGTTTTCTGAGCCGTCCATTGGGAGAGAGGACCTTTTGTTTTTATTTTTGGGAACTTTGAAACTTGGCAATTCGTTTCTAGGGCTAACGATGAGAGGGGTGGGGAGAAATGACTAAGCGATCGTTTGTGTCAGTCGTGGCCGTCTTCTTACTGCTGGGTTGCTTGGCAGGGCGCGCATTTGGTCAGGCAACTGGTAGTTTCTTTGGAACGGTGACGGATAAGACCGGCTCCGCCGTTGCGGGAGCCAGTGTCACGGTAACTTCGCAAACTACCGGAGCGGTGCGCCAGACCGTGACGGATGACGTCGGCCACTATAGCGCCAATCTTCTTCCCGTATCGGTTTACACCGTAAAGGTCGAGTTCAAGGGTTTCCAGACCACCGAAACCAAGGACCTCAAGCTGCAAGTGGATCAGCAACGCGAACTCGACTTCACCCTGGCCCCCGCCACCGTCAGCTCTTCGGTGGAAGTCGTGGCGAATGAAGTGGCGGTCGAAACCGCCAATCCCACCCTTGGGCAAGTCATCACCTCTCAACAGGTTGCGCAGCTCCCGTTGAACGGCCGCGACTTCGTGCAACTTGCCACGCTCACTCCCGGAACCACTGCGGAGACCAACCCCAATAGCTTTTTCACCAGCGCCGCCAGCAGCGAAGTGGCTGCCCGCGGGCCCTTCTCCCTCTCCGTCGGCGGTTCCCGTCCGAACAGCACGGACTGGCTCATCGACGGCGTTGATAACAATGAACTGACCGCTGGTGGTATTTCAATCCTTTCCTCCATCGACTCTATTCAGGAATTCAAGGTTCTCACCTACAACTATTCCGCCGAATATGGGACCCGTGCGGGACCGACCGTGCTGCTCACCACCAAATCCGGGACCAACGACTTTCACGGCAGCTTGTACGAATTCTTCCGCAACACTGACTTGGACGCCAAAAGTTTCTTTGCAACTTCTGCTGAGAAGTTCAATCTCAATCAGTTTGGCGGCTCCCTCGGCGGACCTCTTCGCAAGAACAAGACTTTCTTCTTCCTCGACGGCGAACAGAAGTTTCAGCGCCACGGAATCACCTTCACCGGATTAGTCCCCAGCACCGCCATGCGCAACGGGGATTATTCCGCCGATCCATTCGGCAATCCTGAGGGGCCCATCGCGACAGACAGTGCGGGCAACCCGACATCCGGCATCGCTATTATCAATCCAAATATGCTCGGGGCCTCTACCAGTGTGAACGCGTTTCCGAATATCTATTTTCAATGCGATCCTAGCGGCAATCCCTTGCCTGCAAACGCGAATGGAAGCCAGGCGCAAGGAACTCCCTGCAACAAAATTCCTGCTGGGCTGATCAATCCGATCGGCCAGGCGATGATGAATCTCTACCCGACTCCGAACGCCAACAACGCCGCGGCGGGTTACAACTTCGTGGATTCTCCAGTAAGGAAGTTGGACGAAACCAAGTTTGACATCCGGGTTGACCAAACTTTCTCCAGTTCAGACACGTTGTTTGGCAGGTTCAGCTACGACCAGGCAGTGTCCTACGTGCCCGGCGGTGCACCTGGTTTTGCGGAGCAGAGTGCCTTTGGGAGTAACCAGGGAATCCAGAATCACGCGCGAAACGTCGCCATCGGCGAGACCCACATCTTTTCCCCCGTCACCGTGAACCAATTCAGCTTCGGCTATAACCGCATCTTCGACTACATCACTTCCACGGGCACCGGCACTTGCGAATCGGCCAAGCTTGGCATTCCTGGCGCAAATCTGGGCTGCCCCAATGGAAGTACAACTTGCACCCCGGGTGCCTATAGCTGCGGGTTGGTCAGCACATTGATGTTGGGTGGCTATTGGTCTCTCGGCGATCGCGGCTACACACCTTTCCAGGGTGGCACCAATATTTTCACGGTTAACGACTCGCTTGACGTGATCCGTGGGAAACACGACATCCACTTCGGTATCGGTATCCGCGCAAACCAGATGAACGTCGGAACCGAGGCTTTCCAGGATGGATTCTGGATTCCCGGCAACTTCGGCAATTTCACCGGTTATTCCAACGCTGCCGTAACCGTTCCCGGCAATCCGACCGCAGATTTTCTGATGGGCTTCAGCGGCCTGGCGCTGCACGATCAAACCTTCAATGGTCCGGTCAGCGGCCGCCGGTGGAAGATTTACCGGCCATTTGTTCAAGACGATTGGAGAATCACCAAAGACCTGACCCTCAATCTGGGCTTGGCATGGGATATCACCAATCCGATTACCGAAGTGGATGGGCGCATGGCCAATTACGATCCATACCTCAACCAGCTTCTGGTTGCAGGTCAAAACGGGGTGTCTTGGTCCGCAGGCGTACAAAAGAATTGGACCGCTTTTGAGCCGCGTCTTGGCCTGGCGTACAAACTCTTCGGTAGCGACAAAACCGTTCTTCGCGCCGGCGCGGGCATCTTTCATGACTCCGCTTGGAGCATGGGCGCTCAAGGCCTATGGCAGAATCCCCCGTTTTTCGCTGAGTCCTTTGCCGGTGGTTTTACAGGCGCAGGCATCGGCTGCCCTTCTGCCACCTCTTATTGTGCTAGCCAAGGGATCGCCGTAACCGGCTACAGTCTTTCCCAGGGATTTCAAGCCATTACCGCTCCCCCCGATCTATCTACTTTCGGCGGAACGCTTTTCTACCAGCCCACGAATTTCAAACTCGGCAAGGTCCAACAATTCAACGTTAACGTCGAGCGCCAAATACCCGGAAATGTCGTCGTAACTGTTGGCTACGCCGGTGCCCGTGGCAACCACATCCTCGTGGCTGGAAATGACCTCAATACCACGTCCGGCAAATTGAACTGCGCCGTCGGCGTAATTGGTTGCAATCCCAACGGGACTCCCTACGCACCTCCATTCTCGCCAGCCAACGGCAATGCCGTTCTCGTCTTTGGTGACTACGGCAAAACCACTTACGATTCCCTGCAGATTAAGGCAGAAACAAAGACACCCAAATACGGCCTGTATGCCCTCATCGGTTATACCTACTCCCATACCTATGACAACGGCTTGTCTGACGGGTTGGGTTCCTTGCTAAGTGCTCCTTATTTCCCTTTGCCTAACTGGCAAAAGTATGACTGGGCACCTTCGCAGATTGATTTGCACAATAGTTTCACCGCCAGCGTCATCTATGACCTGCCCTTCGGCAGGGGGAAGAAGTTCGGTAACGATTGGAACAACGTGACCAATTCTCTTCTCGGTGGGTGGCAGTTAACCGTCATTGAGAAGATCACCTCGGGCTTTCCAGATCCTCTGATCGACTCTGTGAACAGCTCCGGTGTTGAATTCAACAACGGCGGCAATGGAAACAACTATAATCGCCCAGACCAAGTCGCAGGATGCAACACCTACGCCAATCAAACAAAGTTGCAGTACATTAATGCGTCCTGCTTCACGAGGGCTATCGGCCATTTAGGCGATGCCTCACGGGCTCCAGTCTACGGACCGGATTTTGTGAACACCGACTTCTCCGTCATCAAGCAATTCGCGTTGCCCTGGGAGAACATGGGCTTGAATTTCCGCGCGGAAATCTTCAACCTCTTCAACCACGCACAGTTCGGCTTGCCCGTGAACGACATCGAGGCGCCGGGGTTCGGCTCCGTGAACTCCACCGTGAACAACCCGCGACTGGTTCAGTTCGGCCTGAAGCTCACGTTCTAAGCTGCATCGAACCTGATCCCTGCCTGCCCCATCGGCTGTCCGGTGGGGCAGTTTTCTTTTTGATGGAGAGCTTGTGGACTCAGTGTGAATTTGTTGCAGGCTGTAGTGCGGACGGATGGTCGCCGCGCAGCGTGTATATGAATTGGGGTATATCGTGGCGCTCGCGCTGCGCCTCAGCTTCTTTTTCCTCGGAGATTTTTCTGAATATCGCAATCTCTTCGTTTGTTTTCTGCGTGTCTCCCAAACGCCGGTAAACCTGCGCCAACCGATAATGGGCTTGTTCCGACGTGGAGGTATGCTTCAGAGCTTCTTGCAGCGCGGCAATGGCGCCCGAATAATCGTTTCGATCAGCAAGAAGAATCCCGAGCTGCAAATAAGCATCACCGAGTTGCGGGTCCAGTTTGACCGCGGCATTCAATTCCGTTTCCGCCGCGGCCGATTGATCGGCATGGCCCACCTGTCTCAGCAGGGCAACCGCATACAGATAATGGGCCATGGCATTTTCCGGATGCAGAGTGACGAACCGCTTCATCCGTTCCGTCCATCCTGCCGGCACTACTTGTTGCGTCACCTGCAGCTTGCCCAGAAACAGATACGGAGTCCGGTCCGCCGGGTGCACATCGCAAGCTTCCATGAAGATCTTCACAGCCTGCTCCTCGGAGCGTTGCGCGTACCACGCGGCGCCCAAGCCCAGCATCATCCGGCTCGATTGTGGAAACAGGCGATGACCTTTCGCAAATACCTCGATCGCCGGCTCTGGAGCGTGATGCAGCAGAAGTTCAGCACCCCAGGAAAACAGATGCGCTTCGGTTGGCTCCATTTGCGCCGCGCGCTCGTACTCCTTAACGGCTTCCAGCGGACGCCCTTCGCTTTCTTCAATGTCCGCCAGCTCCACGTGCAAGTCCGCCTTATCTTGCCGCGCCAACATTGCGCGAATCTCGGCTTCCGGCGCGGAGGCTGGCTGGCCCGTCGCTTGGGCAGGCGCACCGGGGGCATCCGTGTGCGCCAGCGAAACGGTTTCCTTCGATAAGGCGTTGCTGTTGCGCACCACCGGCCCGGATCCATGTCCGCCCATGGCCGTGGTGTCCGTGACTCCCGCGACGGTGAACGCCGGTTCATCGGAAAAGGTCATGGCGTCCGCCGCATCCTTTGTCACCAGCGGCTTCAAAACCAGCAGAACAGACCTGGTTTGCTGGCCTGCCAGCTCAAATGGCCCTTGCACGCATTCCTCGTAGCCCTGCAACTTCGCGTGAATCGTATAGCTTCCCGCCGGCACACCTTCGAACCGAAACTTTCCCGCAGAATCCGCTTGGGCCTTCAGCGTTTCTGTCTTTTCAATTCCCTCTAACGAAATCACCGACGCAGCCACGGGACGGTTCTGCGAGTCTTCCACTTTTCCCTCGACCACCGAGAGATTGTCGGCGCCAGGTGCTTGACCACGAAGCTGCCCCGCGAAAACCAGCAGTGCAGCAGAAAAGCCACCTATGCGCATTGATCTGGAGAAATGCAAGTTCATGAAGCAGGAATGTCGCTCCCCGGCGAACCTTCATTCTAGCGACCGGGTACCGGCCACGCAATTCGCGCCCGCAGGTGACTATGGCTCCAACTGCTTCAATCCTTCCTTTGCCTGCATCTGATCAGGATGCCGTCGCAGCAGCTCCTGAAGAACGCCTTTGGCCTTTTCGCGGTCCCCTTCAATCACGTAGACGCGTGCCAGATTCAGATACGCCTGATCATACTCCGGCGCCAAACGTATGCATTGTTCGAAACTCTGAGTCGCCTGCGCCGGACGCCGCGTGCGCAAGTAGAGGATCCCCAGATTATTCAAAGCTTCGGGATAGGCGGGGCGGAGCGCAATGGCTTTTTGCAAATATTCGTACGCGCGATCCGTGTCGTTCTGTTGCGCGTACACCATCCCCAGGCTGTAATTGGCTTCGGGATCGTCAGGATTCAGCGCCAGCGCTCGTTCCAGCGCACCCTCCGCTTCGGGCCATTGCTTTTTCTGGCGATACGCACTGCCCAGATTCTGCAGCGCGCTGGAATGTTGCGGATCGATCTGCAATGCCCGTTGAAACGACTCGATCGCTTGGTCGTAATTCCCTTCCCGCGCCGCCAGAATCCCCAGATTGTTCCAGCAGTTGGGTAACGTGCCGGGATAAGTAGCGTGCAGCTTCAACGCCCGCTGGAAACAGTCGCGTGCTTCCTCGGTTTTCTGCCGCTGCAGGTAGGCGCTGCCAAGCCCGTAGAGCGCCTCCGCACTATTCGGATCCTCTTTCCAAGCTTGGCCAAAGAACTGCTCGGCCTGGTCGAAGTAGCCGCGTTCGTAAAATACAAAGCCGAGTGAAAGATAATTACGCTCGAAGTCATACGTTTCGCGCAGTCCCGCAAAAGGTAAGGCCTTCGCCAGGCGCTCCCGGTCCGTCTTGGGAATCGCTTGCGCGTCCGCCTCCATTTTTTCAATCGCCACAGGGCCCTGATAGATCTTCACAATGTCTCCCGCGGCGTCAATCAGGAACGATATAGGCACGCTCATGTCACGATGTCGGTCGAATAATTGCCGAAACAGCAGGCTGTACGTAGCGATTACCTCAGGCGAGGCGCCAAGAACCGGAAACGAATAATGGTTCGGAACCCCCAGCAACTTTTGCCCTCTCTGGTTCTGTGCCGCATCGACATCAATGGTCACCAGCTGAAGCCCGCTTCGCTTCCAGCCAGCGTACGATTTCTCAAGCTGCTCGAGTTGCCCCCTTGAACCTTGCAAGGACTCCGACCAGAAGTGGAGAAGCAGCGGTCTTCCCCGCCGGGACGCCAATGTTTCACTCTGCCGCGCATCGCCTGGCAGCGAAAAATCGGGCGCCAGCACCGGCACCAGCAGCCAGGTTTCCACCAACTGTGGATCTTTCTTTTCGACGGCAGAAGTAGCCGATCCAACCGGCAAGCGCACGGCTTTGCCGTACGCTTCGATGCGCGAAGGCGGAGCCCCCTCCTCTACCCAAATGCGGTGATTTACCGGCAAGTCCTTCAACATTTGCGTCACTCCGCTCGGCCACTCAATCGTGGCTTGTACCGGTGCGTCCGTATCTCCTAATCCAAAAAAGAGTTCTTTTGTGTGTTGCGCCAGAAAGCCACATCCGCAGCGGATGACGCGCGTTTGCTTACCGCTCTTCGCTTCGACCGTCACCCTAGCGCCAATCGCATCACGATTGCTCCTCGTTCCCGTAAGCCGAAACGAGATAGCGGGCGGCAGTTCAGGCAACACATTCTTCAGGTAGCGCACTTGCGGGCTATCCCGGTTCTTCAGCACAATTTCCAACCGCCCATCGGAGTCAAAGTCCCCCAGCGCGAAAGTACGCCCGTCCTCCACAAAGTCGAGCCCGAGAATTCCCGACACATCCGAAAAGGTCCCGTTCCCATCATTCAGATAGAACACGTTGCGCTCGAACCCGCTCCACGTCCAGTCTGACCGGATCAAATCATTGATGGCGTTCCAGGCTTGTTCATATCCGTGACTGGGTCGTCGCTCATTCGGTGAATTAGCCACTACTTGCCGCCAGAAAAAACTGTTCAGGTCCGCTCGCGTTTTCCCAGTGACCATCCCATTCGCGATGTAAATGTCCATAAAGCCGTCATGATTGAAGTCCCACACGTCGCTCGACCAGGCCCAGCGTCCCATGGTGGTTCCGGAGCGCCTTCCCGCATCCACGAAGTGGGCGCCCTTGTTTTGAAACAAGCTGTTGCCCATGGCATGCTGCTGGTAAAGCGCTCGCGCTTCCGGCGCTGCCTCCCTCTGGAAAATCTCCTGCTCCGATACGCGGATTCCCGCTGCCGTCCACATATTCGCAACGTAAAGATCGTCGCGCCCATCATTGTCGAAATCCGCCCATGCCCCGCTCATGCCCGCGCCCACGTCTTCGACTCCAGCTTCCTTGGCTACATCTGTAAACGTGCTATCGCCATTGTTGCGATAGAGATTCTTGCGGCCGAAATCGTTCACCACATAGAGATCAGGCCAGCCGTCGCCGTTGTCGTCGCCCCACGCGCTACAAAAACTGAACCGCGTGTTGTTCTTGTCAAGTCCCGTTTGCTGGGTGACATCGTGAAACGTCCCGTCGCGATGATTGCGCATCAGGAAGTTCGGCGGCCCATTCTCCGCGTCGAAATAGGGCATCGGGTAGCGGTATTGGTCCGCACCCTGGTAGTAGGAGTAAAGGCAAAAATAGATGTCCAGCCAGCCGTCGCGGTCGTAATCCGCAATCGCCGCGCCGGTGAATGTGCCCTGTGGAGGATGGGCGAACTGAAACGCGTCGCGCTTCAAAATGAATTTTCCGCCTGCCTGATTCAGGAAAAGTAGCGGACCACCCGCGCGCACGACGATCAGGTCCTGACGGCCATCGTTATCAATATCCGCAAATAAAGCACACGCCGTATTTTCCAACACGCCCACTCCCGAGGAATCGGTGATGTCTTCAAACGTGCCGTCCCCCCGATTCAAGAAAAGCCGGTTTGGCAGACCCGCCGGCTGGCAGATGTAGATATCGTCCAGCCCGTCTCCGTCCACATCGCCAACGGAAACTCCGTTATGGCCGTAAATGTCGATTCCCGTGGCGCCATCCAGCACCGTGCGCCAATAGTCCGTGCCCGGAATCAGCTGCGCCGCATAAGAGTCAATTTTCCCAAACACCTGCAGTGTTGTTTCTTCGAAAACAGGCACCAATGACCGGGCGCGCTCCTCATCTCGCGTGCTCCACTCCCGGACATGCATCTCTCCGGACGGGCTGCGTTCCCACTCCATTTCCCAATGACCGATGCGCTGCTCCCGATGGAACCCCGCGCCCATTCCAACCAATTCAAAGCGCACCACCGTGGCAACGGAGATGGCTCGCCCTCCGCTGGTAGCGCCGGCTTGCCCTGATCCCTGAAAGGTATCTTTGCCGGCTCCCAGAGCATGAATTCCGACGATCTGAAACTCTGCGGTGAGTAATTTCGCGAATCCGCCAAAGGAAGACTGAAGTCGATGAAGGAACGCTTCGCCTGGCAGCGTGCTGGGCTCCGCACCAAGTTGTTGTCGCTGCCAAACTCTCAAAAACCGTGTTTCGTAAATCTTTTGTTCAGAGAGGAATGCTGCCGAATGGCCCAGAAAATTGGAAGACAGCACTTTGCGAAGCGCCTCCACTTGCTGAGGCGAACTCAACAGTTGCGCGCTCCATTCCCGCAGTACCGCCTCAATCTCGTCCTGATACTTCTCCGTTACATATTCGTCGAACCCGGCGGAAACTTTCTTCAAAATACCTTCGATGCCTCTTTTGACGCGGTACTCCGGGTGCACCTGCAGCTCCGCCGGCGCAGTCGCGCTCTGTTCCTTAGCAAAAGACGACATTGAGGGCAGCGGAATTCCCGCGGGGAAAAACGTGAGCGCTCCCTGACAGTATTGGAGGAATTGGCGGCGGCTAAGATCGACGGGACGGCGTTTCTTCCACAACCTGCTCAGACAAGTGGCTCCATAACTCCGCAAGCAAAAACGGCAATGTAGCATCGGGGTGCAGTTGGGTCAAGGTTGCCCGGCAAGGCACCCGACGGCACCCGCGAGCACCCGCCCGGCTCGGAAGACCAGGGCCTAGGACTACCTGGGTTCGGTGCCCTCCGCCTCCCGCCGAAAACCCAAAATTCACCTTTCGCTAACGCCCCTGAGGGGTATAATGCACCCCGTAAACCCGCCCGCAGTTCTTCCATTCCTTCTAAACGCGTCAGATAGGGAGAAAGACATGGCTACTACGAAACCTATGGCTACTTCGTTATTGGATGGAGTTCTGGGCCTGGTCACCCCAGAAATGAAACAGGGTCTTGCCTCGCGGCTTGGCGAATCTCCGACCGCAGTTCAATCCGGTCTAGGCACTGCTGTTGCGGCTACTCTTGGCGGTTTGGTCAGCAAGGCCGGAGACAGCGGCTTCCTCAATCAGATCATCGGCTTAGTAAGCGGTTCTTCAGGGCAAAGCATACTGAGTGGCTTGTCCAGCATTAGTTCCACCGGTCTCACCGGTGGGATGAGCGACCTGGCGAATAAGTTTTTGCCCATGGTTTTCGGCGGCCAGCAGAATCAGGTCACCAGTCTGCTCACACAAAGAGCTGGGCTTAGCTCATCTGCCTCCAGCAGCCTGCTCCAAATGGCTGTTCCTCTCGTTTTGGGCTTCTTCGCCAAAATGCACTCGATGGGCTCGCTCAGCACTAGTTCCTTGGGCAGCATGCTCACTGCCGAGGGACCCAACCTGCAAAAGTATCTGCCCACCGGGTTCCTAAGCAACCTCACGTCGGGCGTCTCGGGTGTAGGCAATAGAGCCATGGCGGCAGAACGTGCCGTGGAGCAGAAAGCCAAGGGCATGAACTGGATGGCCATCCTGGGCGTCTTGGTAGCTCTGGCGGTCGTCTGGTTCGTCTATCGCGCCCTATCTGGCTCCAAGGTCGATACCAGGCCGGTTACCGATGCCGCCTCAAACGCCGTGAACACTGCCAGCAACGCCGCCAACGCCGCTTGGGCTTCTCTTGGCGCATTCTCGGCCGCCAAGCTGCCCGATGGCACGGAACTGAATATTCCTCAGTATGGCGTCGAAAACAAGCTGCTTGCCTTCATCCAGGATCCCTCGAAGCCCGTCGACAACACCACTTGGTTCGACTTCGATCGCTTGCTCTTTGACACCGGCAGTGCGACGCTCCAGCCCGCGTCCGACGACCAGCTTCACAATATCGCAGCCATCATGGCGGCTTACCCAAACGTGAAAATAAGGATCGGCGGGTACACGGACAACACCGGTGACGCCGCGGCAAACCAGAAGTTGTCGCAAGACCGCGCCGATAACGTCAAAGCGGCATTGGAGAAATTGGGCGTTGCCCCCGACCGACTGGAAGCCCAGGGCTATGGAGAAGATCATCCTGTGGCCGACAACAGCTCCGAAGAAGGGCGACAGAAGAATCGCCGCATCTCCATGCGTGTAACCCAAAAGTAGTGGCCTAACCAAACACCCTGGACGCGGACCCCACGCGCATCTAAAAAGTGCGCGTGGGTTTTATTTTTTCTGAGATGCGCCACCGCGCTTAAAGCGATTCGATCCGGTCAACCGCTGCTATCACGTCCCCCGGAGAGGCTGCATCATTCATTGCCACCGGAATTGGCCACCGTCTCTCGCTCCGCCGCTTTGGCAACCTTCTCGATGGCGCGCAGCACCAGCTCCGTTTCCTCCTGCATGATCCAATGATTGCTATTCTCAGCGAACACGTGTTCCCCAAGTGGCAGGCGGCCGGCAATCGCGGCGTGCTCTTGGCGTCGCCCTTCGGGCGCGGTCCGCGCCGACAGAATCATCACCGGCTTATCGCAAAATCTCTCGAACTCCGCCACGCGCGTGGCGCTCACCGGCAGATTCTCCAATTGGCTCGCGATCGTGAGTGCAAATTTCGGCTGCACCCAGAACACAGACGCCATCGCTTTTTCGTTTGCCGGTAACGCCGAAAACCACGGACTCGAAACCGTGCCTGCGTCTTGTGGTGTTCCCCGGCTGATCAAGCGCACCAGATGTCCTGCTGCGTTCTTCGCCTTCGTCGTCAACAGAAACGCTACAAATCGAATGAGCCCGATGCGCGAGAGAATCGCCGACCGCCGGCACACCTTAGCTCCAATCCGTGTCAGCTTTCGATCGTGTTCGGAGGGTGGATTCCATTCCGCCGGCACGACGGGGTCGACCAGCACGACCCCGGCCACTTCGTCCGCAAAGCGTGCCGCAAATAACGGCATGGTCAAGCCACCAAAGGAATGTCCCACAAGCACGTAAGGAGGAGGGATTCCGGCTCGCCCCAGCAACGTATGCAGCTCGTCTACGATCCGCTCTGCAGTGCGCGGCATTGGACCTACGTCGCTCCAACCCAGCCCCGCACGGTCGTAGCTCACCACACGAAACGACCGGGACAATTCTCGCTGCAGTCCGCTCCAGCTCAAGACCGTGGACATCAGTCCTGCTTCCAGCAGAATCGTAGGCCCACCCTGCCCACATTCGAACAAGTGCAGGCGATGACCTCCCACGTCGACTAATCTGCCCGGTGGCGGGTAACGTTTGCCATCCCTGCGCGTGCCCACCATCTGGTACACTGCGCCGGCCAAAACTCCAATCACCATCAGGCCAAGTATCCAAGCTGCTATGTAGAGCAACTTTGCCACCCCTCGATACGCGCGATTAGCCCTTTCGATGCTCTTGCCTCAAACACAGCCATGCACATCCTCCGCGACACGATATGCAAGTTCCACGCAATCCCCCAGGGAACGGCCCTTCAGAAAATTGCCTGCCAGATGCAAGCCAGGGACAGTGCGCAGAATGCTTTCGATCTCGGCTACCCGCTGCGCGTGCCCCACGTTGTATTGGGGTAGCGCACGCTCATCTTTCCAAACCACTTGGTCCAACGGCTCTCCCGTTATTCCCAGGTTCCTGCCGGTCTCTGTCTCCACGGTCTGGGCGCACTCTTCGCCGCTCATCACCAGTCCATCGTGGTTCGCCCCGCTTCGCGCCAGGCTCGTCAGCAACACCTTGCCCTGTGGCGCGCGTTCGGGAAACAGCGACGAATTCCAAAATGTGCAAATGGTGTGTAGCTCTTCACGCCGCGGAACCATCAAACCAAACCCATCCAACGCGTTCGCCACTTTGCCTCGCTCGTAGGCAGATGCTACCGCACACAACGGCGCGTACTCAATCGCTTGCAACCGCGATGCAAGCTCCGGCACGGAGTTTTCTAAAGCTTGCGCTGCAATGTACGCCGGCACTGCCAAAATCAGATGCTCCGTCGTAATCTCTCCGCCAGCCAAACAAATTTGCCAGCCCTCTTCTGATTTCCCATCCTTTGTTGCTAACGGCGCGACACACGTAACGCCGCTACGGTATCGGATCCTCCCGCCCAGATCATCGGCAAGTTTCTCCGGCAGCACCGCCATGCCTTGCCGGAACGATCCCAAGGACGGCAGCGCATCCGTGACGACCAAACCTCTGCCCTTCGCGCTTCTTCTCGGCTCCGCAGTTAACTCTTTCTGTTCCGTCGCGCGCGGCTTTGCATTGCGCGCACGAACCGCACCCCGCGCCAGGCTTCCGTAATCTCTTTCCCACTGCACCAGGGCGGGAAACGCGCTTTCCATGCCCATTTGCTGCGCGTCCCCGAAATAAACCGTGGAAATAATTGGGTCCACCAGATAGTCCAGAACTTCCGCGCCAAACTTCCGTTGAACGAAATCGGCCAGGCTCTCTTCGTACTCAGGCGCTTGCGAGGAACGCAACACCTCCGTCAAGATTCGCCACTTGGATCGCAGCCCGACCAGTCCCGTCGCGATCATTCCTGTAGGCGAAAACGGCGCGCGGTGTAATCGTCCGCTCCGTAAGATGTACCGTTTCGCGTTAGGATCGCCTGCAACAAATTCACCCTCCAGCCGCAGTTCGCGCAGCAGTCGCCAAACCGATGCCGGAAATCGTGGGCATTGTGGCCCGGTCTCAAACAAGAACCCATCCCTGCGAATCGTAGCGATCACGCCTCCGGCGCGGTCTGTAGCCTCAAGCACCACGCAAGGCATTCCCAGCTGACGGAGCCGGTACGCACAAGCCAGGCCGGAGATCCCTGCGCCAATGATCACTATTTTCTCTGTGTATCCCACGATAAGCGAAGCCTATCTTATTTGATGGAGCCCTGGAAATGCGTCCGCTATTGTACTTCTGACACAATAGATGTAGGAGATGCGCTTGGAGTCCCTGCTCGCTTTCGTTCAGAGTTATGCGGCTTGCGGCAATGAAATCGCCGTGCGGCAGCGCCGCGGCTATCGCACGGAGAGCTGGACCTACGACCGCATCGCCGAAGGCGCCAACCGTTTCGCGCGCGAACTCCAAACCCGCGGCATAATCAAAGGTGACGCGGTCCTGCTATGGGGCGAGAATTCAGCGGAATGGATCATCGCATTTCTTGGATGCCTGCTCGCCGGCGTGGTCATCGTCCCCATCGATCATGCATCTCCAATAGCGTTTGCCTGTCAGATATGCCGGGAAGTAAACGCGAAGCTCATTGTCCGTTCCCATACACAAAAGGATTGTGCAGCCGTTCCGTCTATCACTTTGGAAGCAATTCCTGAAATCACTGCGCATCGTGATTCTTCCCCATATTCCTCGCCGCCGCTCTCTCGTAAAGACGCGTTGGAGATCATATTTACCTCCGGCACCACGGCCGATCCTCGCGGCGTCATCATTTCCCACGGCAATGTACTCGCGAACATCGAGCCGTTGCAGACCGAGATTCGAAAGTACCTGCGCTATGAAAAGCCCTTCCACCCGATTCGCTTCCTGAACCTGCTTCCGCTTAGCCATGTATTTGGCCAGATGCTTGGTGTGTTTATCCCACCGATGCTGGCGGGGACCGTTGTTTTTATCGATTCGCTGCGTCCCTCGGAATTCGCGGACACCATCCGGCGCGAGCGCGTCTCGGTGCTGGTGGCTGTCCCGCGTTTCATCGAGTCTTTGCAACGGGAAGTCGAACGCCAACTTGAGCGCGAAGGAAAAATCGAGCTGTTTCGAGAAAATTTTGCACTGGTGGAGGCGCAGCACTTTCTTCGGCGCTGGTGGCGATTCCGGCGGATCCATTCGCGCCTCGGCTGGAAATTCTGGGCCTTCATTTCTGGCGGAGCTGCGCTTCCGCAGCAAACCGAGACCTTCTGGAATCGATTAGGGTACGCGGTAATCCAGGGATACGGTATGACGGAAACCACCTCGCTCATCAGCCTGAATCACCCGTTCCGCTCTGCCCGCGGATCCATCGGCAAAGTGTTTCCTGGTATGGAAATTCGCGTCGACGAAAACGGCGAAATCCTGGTGCGCGGCGAAAACATTGCCACAGGTTACCGCCGTGAGGGCCGGACCCAGTCCGTAGCCGAAGCGGATGGATGGTTTCGAACGGGCGACATGGCGGAGACCGACGAGGACGGCCACCTGTATTTCAAAGGTCGGCGCAAAAATGTGATTGTCACGCCCGCCGGAATGAATGTTTACCCGGAGGATTTGGAAAAAGCGCTGCGGGCGCAACCGGGCGTTCGTGATTGCGTGGTCATCGGGCTCGAAAAAGACGGCAACGCGGAGCCTTGCGCGGTCCTTTTGATGAGCTCCTCTGCCGCCGATCCTTCCGCTCTAATCCAATCCGCCAATCAATCCTTGGCGGAATATCAGAAAGTGCACCATTGGCTCGTTTGGCCGGAGCCCGATTTTCCGCGAACGCCAACACAAAAACCCATTCTCCCTCGCATTCGCGATACCGTGCTAAACGTTGAGAGCTCCGCGCCAAACGCCGCTCCAGCCCACGACTCTCTCGCGAGATTGATTACGCAGATCACTGGCCGCCCGGTTCAACTCGGCTCCAGCGACGCTAACCTGGAAACCGATTTGCACTTATCCTCTCTCGATCGTGTCGAACTCATGAGCGTTCTTGAACAGCGCCACCAAGTGGACCTGAACGAGGCTCAGTTCCAGGATGTCACCACCGTCGCACAACTCGAGAAACTGCTCGCGCAAGGCACGACTTCTCCCGTCCAGCACGTTTATCCTGGTTGGCCGCAGTCCTGGCTCACTACTGCGCTGCGGCTGGCGGTCTATTACTTGCTCGCTTGGCCCGCAACTTATCTTCTCGCGGCTCCCAGGATTCTGGGACGCGAGAATCTCCGTGGACTACAAGGGCCAGTCCTTGTGGTTTCCAACCACGTCACGTATCTCGATATCGCCTGGATTTTACCCGCGCTTCCAGCCAGATTCCGCAACCGGCTCGCCACTGCCATGGGCGGCGAAAGGCTCGCCAGAATGCGCAAGCCCGCAAGCAGCTTGAGCTTTTTCGAACGTTTCCTTGAACACCTGAGATATTTCCTCGCGCTCAGTCTCTTCAATGTTTTTCCATTACCGCAGCAATCAGGGTTTCTGCAGAGCTTTACGTTTGCGGGCAATCTTGCGGATCGCGGGTGGAACCTTTTGGTTTTTCCTGAAGGCAAGACCACCGAAGACGGGAACATGTCGCCCTTTCGCTCGGGTATCGGTTTGCTCGCCAAGCAGCTGAATATCCCGGTGCTTCCCGTCTACTTGCAAGGGCTGTTCGAGCTGAAGCAGCAGGAGCGCATCTTGGCGCGCCCAGGACACGTCAGTGCCACGATTGGCGAACCCGTGCGCTTCACGGCCGACCAGGATCCCAGTGAGATCGCCCGCGAGCTGGAACAGCGCGTTCGCGCGCTTCAATCCGTCTGAGAATATTCGGTCCGCCGCAGCGCCGGCAAACGGCGAACCAAAAGAAAGATCACAACGAGGCCCATGGCCAACGCAAAGGAAGCCCATTTCTGGTTGACCAGGAATTCCTTTGCCGTGGCGCCGTAGCGGGCTCCCAAAAACCCTTCGCAAAAGAACAGCAAGCCGCGGCCAGCCAATGTCCCAATCACAAACGTCAGGAATGGCACTTGAAAAACGCCTTGCGCAATCACAAACGGCTTAAAGGGTACGGGAAACGGCGCCACCGCAGGCAGGAAAACGCACGCCATCGGGTATTTTTCAATGAAGCTTCGGATCTTTCCCGGCGCGTGTCCTTGCGTCTTGCGATAATAGGCCTGCCCCCCCTTACGAGCGAGCCAGTAGATCCAGATGCATCCTGCCAAAGAACCGAGCGCGGCCATCATCGCGTAATAGGGCATGCGCACAGGATGCCGGCTGGACATTTCCATCAGGAACACGTCCGTCACCAAGGGCAGCGGCAGGAATGACGAATCAACAAACGCCGAAGCCAGCAGCCCGAACCCGCCCAGCGCTGGCAGCGCCGACTTCAACCACGCCCTGAAATGTTTCCCGCCCACTAAAGTCTCAATCTGTGCCATCATGCGTCTGGCCGCTTAAACCTGGATCGGCCGAAATTACTGCTCTGCATTTATTCAGGATATGATAGTTTGGTTAGTCTATATACCCGGAATGTAGAATGTACCAGTTCTCATGTACTTACTCACGCTCAAACCCGGGGGCTCCGCCACGAGACTTTGTTCTTCGATGCGCTCTATCCGCGGTCCGGCGCAAGGAACCATAGTCCTAGAACGACATATTTTTTCGACAGCTATGTATCCCTCCGGCCCTTTCCTAAATCCAACAGTTTGTTACCAGGGTCTCATCATTGCTTCGTCAGTCCCGCAGCTCGGAGGTTCCGGGGGGCTGGCCGAGTCAAGCCGGCAATGGTGTATTTCGGCCGCGAGCTGGCACGGCTAGTACGCTTCACCATCTTCTTCAATGCAGAGGTTTATTCATGTCCACACTGGACCAACCGCTCCCTACAGTTCCGGCGCAGCCGTTTCGTCTCGATGTGCCGCTACACACTCTCCTGCAGCAACCCTCGCAGCAGCCTCCATCCCGTCTGCTATCCAATCCTCGCGGAGAAGGCGGCGCACTTCCGGTGCCCGTCTTTCCCCAACATCCGGAGCTGTTGCACGAATTGGACATGACCGACATTGCCGCTCACGACCACGTGCTGCAAACGGGGAAAAGGCACTGGCCCGTTTCTCGCATTCTCAAAACCATGCGAGGGTGGATGGTGCCTTACTTCAAATCTCGCGTTCTGCCAGGGGCTTTCCAGCCAATCATCGCTTACCTGTTTACCGAGTGGAAATGTAACCTCGATTGTCACTATTGCTGGTCATACGACAATCGTGTGAAGGGAATGACCGAAGAAACAGCGCGCCGCGCCGTCGACTGGTTGGAGGCAACCCCATGCCGTGTGTTGGCTCCCACCGGTGGGGAACCCCTGCTGCGGCCCGATTTCGTCCATAAAGTGATTTACTATGCGGCAAAAAAAGACTTTTGGGTATATCTCGCAACGAATGCTCGTTTGCTTCGTCCGGAAGTAACCGACCGTCTCGCCGACGCCGGAATCGCCACCATCAATTTTGCCGTGGATACGATCAAGGAGAAGCCCGGCCTCCCCAAAGCCTTTGAACACGTCCGGTCCTATTTCGATTATCTGGTCCGCCGCCAGTATCGCTACGGTTACACCGTCTTCTTTAACACCAATATTTGCCGCACCAACATTGACGACGTCAAACAGCTCGTGGAGATCGCCCACGACAACGGCATTTCTCTCACTTTCCACATCAACGAAGCTCCCATGATGGAGCAATCTCACTTCAAACACTTGCACGAAAACGATACCTACATCCGCCCCGAGGATTTTCCTATGGTGGACGATCTGCTGGATTGGCTCATCGACAAGCAACGCCAGGGCTACAAAATGGTTGACTCCATCCCGCGGCTGCAAAATATGAAAGGATTCATGCGCGGAGTGGGCGAGCACTGGGGTTGCCGTGCCGGTCAAAACTGGTTGATCATTCGCACCGATGGCACCCTCGCGCCGTGTTTCCCCATGTATAACGCCACATATAATTGGGGCACCGTCGAAAACCAGAAATTCGATCTCAAGCAACTTGCCGAAATGAAGGAAGGCTGCGAGCCCCATTGCTTCTCGACACTGGGATACAACGTGGCCTACTGCTACGACGTGGCGCGCGTCATGAAGTGGCTTGCCAAGCAGGCACGCCACGGATTCCAGGGTGTGACCGGCAGTTTCGAGTGATACTGCGGATTCTTTACCGGCAGGCTAATGGTTCAAACGATTTGGCTGGGAGGCCTGGACTCGAACCAGGATAGCCAGATCCAGAGTCTGGAGTCCTACCAATTGGACGACCTCCCAACCGATGGGGCACTGTAGGAAGTAGCAGAAGCAAGGAAAGGAATCGCACCCGCACTTCAACCTTTCTAGATTAAACGGGACTCCACTCTCCGTCAACTCGCGTAGAAGTTGGTTGCCGTAGCACTACCGCCGTGATATTTTGCCTCGCATCTTGCGTCGCCTTCAGGAGAGCATGAGCATCATGAAATTTCGGCAGGGGAGTCGCCGCCCCAACCGCGAAATCTCCGCCAGCGTGCTTCTCTGTGCTGTTTTCTTCGCACCCTCGGCCATGCTGGCGCAGAAGCCTGCCGGCGCCGGAACCAATACAACTGCTATGCCGGATTCCCCGCAGCCTAAACCGCAAGGGGAATCGAATCCCGCCGTGGGTACCACTTCCCGATTCATCGGCTATATGACCAACAAGTCCTTCGTCTTCCCGGACATCGCCCACGCTGAAGGGCCGCTCACCACCGGCGGCAAATTCCGGTTGTTTGTGAACCAGAGCATTTCTCCTCCCTACATCATGGTCGCCGCCATCAATGCGGCTTACAGCCAGGCCAGAGATGTGCCTTCAGCTTATGGACAAGGCTGGGATGCCTACGGTGGTCGCTTTGGCACAGCCCTCGGTCGCGCCTCTTCGAATGCCTTTTGCAGCAGCTTTGTTCTTGCTTCTGCTCTGCATCAGGATCCGCGCTTTTTTCCTCAGAGCCATCCCTCGTTATGGGGCAGCATGAAGTACTCGGCGCAGCGCCTGTTTGTCATCCGCAAGGATTCCGGAATCAATACCTTCAATACCTCGCAAATCGTCGGTACCTTGGCTGCGGAGTCGCTGGCCAATGTCTATCTCCCGGTCTCCGAGCAGACCGCTGGCAAAACCATGGAACGATTCGGGACCGACCTCGCGTGGCGCTTCGCAGGAAATATGTTTAAGAATTATTGGCCCACCATCTTCCACGACATGGGACTCAACAAGCTGAAGGTTATTCCCGATCCTGGTTCACCGGACAATCCGCCGAACCACCACTAGCCCAGCGTTCTTGCGCTACTCCTTTTCCAACTGCCGGCGGGATTCCTTCAATTCCCTCAACTCCGTGGGTGTCAGTTTTGGATACTCCAGGTTCAAGCGATCCAGCGTGTCCACAATCGTGGCTACCACCAGCAGCCGGCTGAACCACTTATTGTCCGCGGGCACAACCACCCAGGGCGCGTACTCGCTCGCGGTATTGCGGATCATCTTCTCGTAGGCATCTTGGTACTCGTCCCAATACTTCCGCTCCTTCAGATCGGCGGCCGAGAATTTCCAGTACTTGTCTTGATTATTTAAGCGCTCCAGAAACCGCCGCTTCTGCTCCTTTTTCGAAAGATGCAGAAAGAATTTGCAGATGGCGATTCCGTTCCGCGTCAGGTAATGCTCCAAAGAACTGATGTCCTCGTAGCGGCCCTTCCAGAAGTGATGGTCTTGCACGGAATCAGGCAACCGTTGCTTTTGCAGGAACTCAGGATGCACTCGAACCACCAGCACCTCTTCGTAGTAGGAGCGGTTGAAAATGCCAATATTCCCCCGCGCCGGCAGGCACCGGCTCGAACGCCACAGGAAATCGTGCGCCAGTTCCTCCGACGAAGGGCTTTTGAATGAGTGCACCTGCACGCCTTGCGGATTCACGCCGGACATCACGTGCTTGATCGTGCCGTCTTTCCCCGCCGCATCCATCGCCTGAAAGATAAGCAACAGCCCCCAGGTGCCCTGTGCGTACAGAACCTGCTGGAACTCCGCCAGTAGCGAAACACCCTGTTCCAGCCATTTCTTTGCCTCTGGCTTGTCTTCGGAATTCAGATGGTGGGTGTCCGCCGGATCATAATCCTTCAGCCGGAAGTGCTTCCCGGAGGTCACCACATACGGCTTGATGAACTTGTGGATGTTCTTCAATTTTGGCTTTGCCATTTTCTCTCCCGTGGAGAAATTCGGCTAGCTGGTGGGGGCGAAGGAAGAGGCGCACCGTCGGCCGATTTGTTTTTTTGCACAGGACGTCGACAACCAGCTACGTTCAAGATTATGCCTTCGTACTGGCCGGACCCCTATCGACTGCTGGACGACACCGGGATCATCTTCCCTTGCCGAATCTCATACTCCCTCCCGCTCCATTTCACCCGGTTTGACGTGAAGCCCACCAACCACACCACAAAATGTATCGCATCTCGCAATGGCACCAGCCACAATTTCTTGCGCAACACTTCGTCCTGGATTCCCCAGACGCCGACGACCCAGGCAACCGTCAATCTCAATACCAGATAAGCCGCCAGATAGCCCGCGGAAACCCACGCCGCAGGCGCCGCCAATGCCGCCGCAATCGCCCAGGGCAGCCCGTGCGTCACAACCAAGCCGAAGTACGACCCCGGGCGCACCAGCCTCACCGTGCGCGCCCAACGCGACTGATGCTCCCAGAACTCGCGAAAACTCAGCGCCGGATAGATGGTCCAGACCGCTTCGCGCGAAAGCAGCACCTTCCCTCCAGCGTGGTACACGCGGTTTCCGATTTCGTAATCGTCGGCCAAATAGTTCACCAGCGCTTCATATCCACCAATTTTCCCAAGCCATTCCTTTCTGGTAGCCACCGACGCACCTAAAGCGAACGTCACCCCTTCTTTCCAATCGGCGACCACAGCCCCCGCGAAAAAATCACTGACCGCGCCGACCGCCTCAATCTCAGCAAAAAGATTCGCTTCTGTAATCCCGCGATAGAAGCAGCTCACCACCCCCGCCGATGGATCCGCGAACGGAGCGATCACTTCTTTCAAGTAATCCGGGCCCACGCGTACATCGCCATCGCTTTGCACCAGGTACTCGTGCCGCGCCTCGCGCGCGAGCAGCACCAGGTTATTCACCTTTTGATTTGTACCAAGCTGAGCGGCACCGGACAGAATTCGGATGCGCCTTTCCGGAAATTCCTTCATTACTCGTTCAATCACCGGGACTGCCGGGTCGCTCATCTCATTGACGCAGAAAAGAATCTCGTACTCGTCATAGTTCTGCCGGCAAAAGCTCGCAAAATTCTCGTAAGACCCAAAATCCAAACCGCGCACGGGCTTCAGCACGCTGACCGGCGGACGGAATTGCTCAATTACCGCGCTTTTCTCTCGTCCGAAAAAACGCACACCTGCGAAAATGGCGACCACGTAATAAGCGAGGGAAGGAATCGCCAGCAGCAGGATGGTCAGACGCCAGAGGGCGATATGGGGCATGATTGAGAGTCTGAAAAATAATCCTTAATGCGCCGCGACGGAAGTCCCTTCCTTTTCGCGTAACGCAATCTTGTCGCCCTGCAGTTCATAAATCTTGCCACGCCACACCGATCGCGCTTCAGTGTAGCTGGCTACCCAAACGATAAACCCCAACAGATCGCGCACGGGGAAAAGCCACAGATGCTTCTGCGTAACCGGGTCTTGTACGACTTTTCCCCCAACTAACCACGACTCCACCAGCCGGTTCAGCACCGCCGTCGCAAGCAACGATGCTCCCAGTGCCGGCATTCCCAACGCGACCCCGCTTAACAGTCCCAGCACGCCATACGGCATCGCAAAAATCAGCCCGGTGCCCAGGTGGCCCTTCGGCCGCGAATAGCGTGTAGACTTGGCCCAACGCAGCTGGTTTTCCCACATCTTTTGAAATGATCTTTGATTCACCACGTGGTCGATCGCATGCTGCGACAACACCACACGGTACCCGGCTTTATCGATCAGGTTGCCGATCATGTAATCATTCGCAAAATAATGTCCCAACACCTGGTAGCCGCCGATGCCCCTCACCGCTTCCTTCTTCACCGCAATCGTCGGGCCCAATCCGAATTTCATTCCTTCCAGAAGATTGGCCACCAGCACACCCGCTGTCATCTCCACCGACATTCCCAACGCCGTCAATCCGGACCAGAATCCCGCAGCGTTTTTCCCGCGGTAAACACACGTGACCATTCCGACCTTGGAATCCAACAGCGGCGCCACCACTTCCTTCAGATAGTTTGGCGCTACTTCGACGTCGCTATCGCTGGTTACAAGAATTTCATTGTCGGCTATTTCCATCATGCGGTGAAATGCGTAAGCCGGTGGGTTCGGCCAGGGAGGATTCCCGATGATCAGAATCCGACATGGCACCTGCCGGTAGCGCGCGCTGACTTCCCGCACCACGTCCAACGCTGCATCGTCTTCCGTGTCCGCGGCCACCAGAATCTCAAACGCTGGATAATCTTGCTTGAAGAAGCTTTCTATATTTTCCCGAAGCTGCGCTTCCATGCCATGCACCGGCTTCAGGATAGAAACGGACGGAAATTCCTTCACCCGCAGCAAGGCCTCCTTGGCTCGCCTGGTCTCCCGGCGAAACTTCAGTAACCCCGCTATCACAAGTGCAAGAAAAATCGTCGACGAAATCGTCCCGAGAATCGCCACGATCAATAGAAAATAGAAAACTGCGGCCACGGTGCTTTTGGCTCCTGGTTGATGGCCGCTGCCCCCAGCGGCGCTCCGCCCAACACGCTCGATTACCTGTAGAATATTGTAACGCGAGAAAGGCTAATTACTTCATCCCCGCCGTGCGCCGCCCTTGGCTCGCACGGCCATTCGCTCCACCAGAATATTCGGCTCCAGGGTGTAGCCGGAACTCACGCCATCGTGGTAAAACATCTTCACCGTCTCCAGAGAAAAATCGTCGAGATTCTTCCCCACCAGGTCCAGCTTCTTCAAAATATCCCCGGTCACGGTAATAATGTGGCACCCGATTGCATCCGCCTGGAAGATGTTCAACAGTTCGCGTGGGCTAGCCCAGATGAGTTCGCAGCGCTCATTCCGCTGCAGCATGTCCACGGCACGGCTCATGATCGGCAGAGGGTCGCGTCCCGTATCCGCGATTCTTCCCGCAAAAATAGAAATATTGGAGGCCGCCCCGTCGCGTAGCCGCCGCGCTACCTCGCGCGTCTGTTCCAGCGTAAACACCGCGGTCACATTGATCTGAATGCCTTCCTGGCTGAGCCGCTCAATCAAGTCGTACATCGGCATGCGCCGTGTGTTCATCACTGGAATCTTGATGTATACGTTTGGCGCCCAACTGGCCATGTAGCGGGCCTGCCGCTCCATGGCGTGCTCGTCATCCGCCAGCACCTCAAACGACACCGGCCGGTCCGGAATCTGCTGCAGCACCAACGCGGCGAACGAAGCGTAGTCCGGCACTCCGGCTTTTCGCATCAGCGTGGGATTCGTGGTGAAACCTTTGACGAACGGCTTACGGCTCATTTCCAGAATACTGGCGATATCCGCGCCGTCTCCAAAAATCTTCACCTGCAAATCAGAAATCAACTTCATCTTCCAACCCCTTTTTCGCTTGTTTGTAAAATCCAGTCTGTGGCTTCGCTCAAGGACTTCACGCGCGCATCCGGCGGCCGATTCGGCTGCCGTTCCTCGTAGCCGTAATCAATCAGAATGGTCCGGCATCCCGCGCTCTGGCCCGCCTCCACGTCTCTCCAACTGTCTCCCACCATAAAGCTTGATCCCACATCGATGCCGTGCCGCTGTGCTGCCCGTCGCAACAGCCCATCCTTGGGCTTACGGCAATCGCACTGATCGCCGTCCGCGTGAGGGCAAACAAAAATGTCGTCCACCGGCAGCACGGACGCGATTTTGCCATTGATTTCGTCCACCGTCGTTCGCGGCGTAATCCCGCGCGACACGTCCGGCTGATTCGTTGCCACCAGCAACTTGAATCCCGCTTCGCGTAGCCTGTCGAGGGCTTGCTTCGCATCTGGCGTTATTACCAGTTCTGTCACATTTCCCGGCGGATGCGGTTTCCCATTTCGCAGAACGGCCCGATTAAGCACCCCGTCACGGTCCAGGAAAACCGCCCGGTCTTGGTGTCCCGGCCCTGCCGCCGATTCCCATTTCGTTTCCGCGGTCTTCACCGCTGGATGGGTCACCAGCAGGTGCCATACGATGGCCTGAAATGCTTCCGTATGCGGCGTTACATGCGCGAGATTAACCGTGGGAATGACGATGCACGCATCCGCCACCTTCGCGGTATATCCGCCGTCTCGGCCCACCACACCAATGACCTTTGCCCCTACCTTCTTGGCCAACTTCAGCGCGGCTACCAGATTGGGACTAACGTTGCGCTGCAAATCCCCGCCGCCCACCGAAAAAACCAGAATCAGATCGCACGCTTGCAGCCGACTGGTTCTCAGCCAGCTTTCGAACACCGTTCCCCACCCCTCATCATTTGTTCGCGCCGTCAACTCCGAGACATTATCCGTGGGTGCATACGCCTCAATCCCTGCGATCTTCCGAAAATCGTTCACGGCATGCGATGCGTTCGCTGCGCTTCCGCCTACGCCGAGCAAAAACATTCGCCCGCCGGATGCTCGCACTGCAGCAATCATCTTGGCGGCCTTCTCCAGCGTCGGCACATCCAGCTTTGCGACGATCTGCGCTACTTCGCGAAGGAATTGCTCCGAAAATGTTATTTCACCGCTCATTGCGCTTTCGTTCGTTCACCGGCCAGGTAATGCGCTGTTTCTTCCAGCCCCCCGGGAGATCCAATTTCATAGAACCTTTGCTCAATCTCCATCCCGGCCAACTCTCCACGCTTCAATAATCTGCTATAGAGTTCAGCAAGATCACACGGCTCTCCCTGCGGCACCTGGTCCACGGCCGCCGCAGAAAGCACGCCCAATCCGTAATCGATATAGTTCATCCGCGGCGTACGGTGTTTCTTGCTGTACGCCAGGATCTCGGCATTCTCAAATTCCACGTTACTGCTATCCCACTTCCCTTCATTCCGGAAAACCGTCATCAGCGCCAACTTCCCCGACTCCGCAAAATGGCGCTCCACGGCCGCGTAATCGCAGGCAAGATAGGAGTCGCCGTAGAGCACAAAGAACGAATCACCCAACAGCGGAAGTGCCCGCCGTAGCGCCCCCGCCGTGCCCAACAATTTGTCGCCGTCAAACGAATACTGCACCGCCACTCCGAATTCTCGTCCGTCCCCAATCCGGGCTTGAATCATCTCGCCTAAGAAACCTACGCACAGCACCACTCGCCTTATTCCGTTCGCGTGCAGCAAACGCAATTGGTGGGCCACAAATGGCTCCCCATTCACTTCCACCAGGGACTTGGGGACACGTTCCGTCACCGGCCTCAGCCGCGTTGCCAATCCCCCCGCAAGTAGCGCCATGGGCAGCACAAGCGCTCCTAAGAATGCGCCATCACGGTAGTGCCGCCGAAATCAAACTGCAGCCGCACCTCGCGCAGTCCTGCGCCTCGCATAGCACGGCGCAACCGCGTCTTGTCTTCCGTGTACAGCATTAAAAACCCACCACCCCCGGCGCCCACAACTTTCCCGCTCAACGCCCCGTTCTCCCGCGCCAACTCATAAAGCCTATCGATGGGCCCGCTGCTCATCCCCGGAGAACGTTTCTTCTTGTGTTCCCAATGTGCGGCCATCAACTCCGCGAACTCCCGCAAATCCCCCGCCAGCAATGCGTCGCGGCTCGCCAGTCCCAGCTTCTTCGTGAAGTGCAGATTCTCCAACATATCCCCGCAATCCTCTTTGCTTTGGGTGTCCTGGTGCCGCAATATATCTGATGCTGAGCGCGCGCTACCGGTGAAAAACAACAACAGGTTATCTTCCAGATTTGCCATCGTTTCCGGCGGTATTTTTAGTGGCTCCACGGTCACCTGATCGTCCTGGCCAAATGCAAAGCAGGTTACGCCGCCAAACGCCGCGATGTATTGATCCTGTTTACCAACCGGCTCCTTCAGCAAATCAATCTCGATGTGGCAGGCCTGCTCGGCTAGCTCCTGGGGCGACACGAATTTGCGATTCACCGCATGCAATGCGCTCAAAAGCGCCGTCGTAAAACTCCCCGACGAACCCAACCCCGTTCCCGCCGGGATGTCCGACAAGCTCACAATTTCCAGGTATGGCCCGTTCACCCCGGTCAGCCGCATCGCCTCCCGGATAATCGGGTGGTGAATCTGCTCGACACTTTCCACTTCTTCCATCTTCGAATATTTCAGCCGGATTTGCGGCCAAAACGCCTCGCTGATGGTGATGTATACATACCGGGCAATTGCCGCAGACAGTACAAACCCGCCATATTTGCGGTAATACGATGGCAAGTCTGTCCCTCCACCACCCAACGTGATGCGCAGAGGGCTGCGCACAATGATCACAACAAGCCCCTCATCTGGTCTTTATTCTCCGCCATCGATGCCATCCGGTGCGCGCCTGTGTTTGGTGGCAGGTCTTGCCGCTGATTTGCCACCTTGGTCAGCCCAAAAATCGTATGGGGGATGTATCAATAGAATAGCATGCACTGGCGGCACTGGCCACGGCTTGCAGGGTGGTAATTCCTTCCAAAACAACTGATTTCACTATGTTTCTCCAGCGTCACAGACCCTATCGTGCATGTTAAACTGACAAATTGTGACCGTTGAGCAACTCACCCCTGTAAGGAACGAGACGCGGCCTGACTCCGGAATCCCGCGCGGCGTCGGCCGTCGCCCCTGGTTAGCTCTGCTGATCCTCAGCTCGCTTTGGCTGGCCATCTTTGGACCAGGCTTATTTCGGCCTCCTCTAATGGACGATGCCGACGCCTCACACGCCGATGCGGGCCGCGAAATCCTCACCCGCGGCGACTGGGTCACCCTTCACGAAAACGGCATTCGCTACCTCGAAAAGGCACCCCTGCCCTACTGGGGCATGGCCGTGGCCTTTAAGCTCTTCGGCGTGTCCGCGTGCACCGCGCGTCTCTCTCTTCACCTCAGCGTTCTGTTGCTCGCATGTTTCCTCTACCAATTCGGACGCCGTTTTCTTACTGCCGACGCCGGTTTTTGGGCGGGAGTTCTCTTTCTGGCGTCGATTGGGACTTACCTCTTCACGCGTCCGCTGATTCCAGATGTCATCGTAGGACTTTGGATGGCCATCGCAACGTACTTCTTCCTGGACGGCTGGCAGCGCGGAAAGCCGTCTCTCCTGTCTTGCTGGGCCATCGCCGCAGCCGTTGGTTTGAACGTCTTGACCAAGGGTCTCATCGGCGTCGTCTTTCCTTGCGCCATCATTTTTGTTTTTCTCTTGCTTGTCGGAGATCTTCGTCATCTCCTCAAGCTCCATCTGCTCTCCAGCACCCTGGTTTTTCTTCTGATAGCTGCTCCTTGGCACATCCTGGCAGCGCTTCGAAATCCCCCGGCTGGGGAAGCGAAGGGTTTTCTGTGGTTCTATTTCGTCAACGAGCACTTTCTCCGCTACATCGGCAAGCGTTATCCGGCCGACTACGGAACCGTTCCCATTCTGCTGTTCTACGGACTCTTCTTGGTCTGGTTCCTGCCTTGGAGCGCCTTCCTGCCTCAAGCGCTGGCTCAGGTCCGCCTGCGTCTGCCTCGTATTGCAGGCGTTCGCACATCCGTTGAAGCAGTTTTCCTTCTTTTGTTCTGCTGGGCTGCTGTCATCATGCTTTTCTTTAGTTTCTCCACTCGGCAGGAATACTATGTCGCGCCCGCCTTGCCTGCACTCGCTCTATTGCTCGGCCAATGGCTGGCCCGAGAAGAAGCATCTCCGATTGGATCGCCAATGGCCCGAGGCGGCCGCACCTCCGCCACCGTGCTTCTCGTGATCGGCCTCTTGATCGCCGGCGTCACCGGGTTTCTCGCCATCGTCTCCCGCACGCCGCCACCGGGCGTTGAACTCTTCGAGCTTCTCAACAAGCATCCCGGCGTTTATGTTCTTTCCCTCGGCCATTTCCTAGACCTCACGGGCGGAGCCATGGGCTTGTTTCGCGGCCCGTTGATCGGCACCGCGATCGCCTTCTTCCTGGGCACTGGCTTAAATTGGTTCTTCCGTCGTCGCGGGCAACGCTCTGCGGCGAACGGGGCACTGGTCGCGATGATGGTCGTGTTCATCGAGTGCGCCCATATTTCCTTGGGTGTCTTCTACCCGGTTCTGGGGTCGCAGCCTCTCGCGGCGACCATCGAAAGGACACTTCAGCCTGGCGAGCAGATTATCTGTGACGGCGAGTATGCGAACTGTTCGTCGATTAATTTCTATACCCGCAAGCAACTGTTCATCTATGAAGGCCGCATCAATGGCCTTTGGTACGGCTCGCTCTTTCCGGACGCGCCCCCGATTTTCCTGGAAGGCGATCAGCTCACGACCCAGTGGAATGGACTGCAGCGTGTGTATTTCGTATCGGGTCAGGAGAGCAGCCGGCAAATGCTAGGACAACTTGGACCGGTTTACGTGTTAGCGGAATCGGGTGGGAAGTTCGTCTTGAGCAACCGCGCATCCTCGTCGACAACGGCAGTTCAAAATCACTGACCTGTGAGCAGCACCAGGGTTACCCCTGCGCACACCATCACCACGCCCATCCAGCGCTTCACCGAAACCCGCTCCTTCAGCAGGTACTTCGCTCCAAACGTCCCCACCACGTAATTGAACGCCGACGCGGGAATCACCACGCTCAGCGGCGCCCACGACAATAAAATTAGCAGCGAATAAAACGATGACGCCAGAAGTGGCACAGCTAACCACACCCAGGAGTTCCTCGCCGCCTTCCAAATAAACCGCAGCATCGCCATCGGCCGGAAGCTCTCAGGCTCCCCCACCTGCTTCATCCCGTGGGTCATGGCGATTTCGCCGCCGGTGCTGCAGCAGATGAAAAAGATTAGCATCAGGCCTACTTTAATCACGGCGTCACCGCTTCAGTTTCCGTCGCCGCGTTGGTTCCGGTGGTGCTCGGGTGCGTTTGCCCCACCAGCAACACGCCGGTAACGATCAACACCACGCCAATCCAGCGCTGCGCGTTCACCGCCTCATGCAGAATCACCACCGCCAGCATCGTCTGGATGGCATAGCCGAACGCCCCGGCAGGCATCACGTAGCTGTAGTCCGCCCAACTCACTGCCGTCATGTAGCACAACGTGAATCCGATCAGAAACAGGATGCCCAGCCAGATGGTGCCGTTGTGGATGGTCGAAAGAAGGGCGTGCCAAATCCCGGCCGGGGACATTTGCACCGCGCCAATTTGCAGCATCCCACGTTTCAGCATAAGGTCGCCCAAATTCGCGCACACCACCATCAGCAAGACCATGAATAGCGTCTTGATCCTTAGCCTTTGCGTTTGACTCATTCTTAAGGGTTAATCGTTCCCGCTGGAAGACGAGGCTCCGGATACCGCCACCATGGTCTTTGGCGCGTCTCCGCCGTTCTGCACCCACTTCAGTCGCTCCGCGCGCAACTTCAGGAAGTCCGTCGCCTCGTGGTACAGACGCTTCCGTTCGTGGCTGTCCCACAGCGCGTCTTTCACAATGCGCCACACCACCTTGGGCCGAAAGTAATACTCGTCATAGAACCGTGTGACCCCCGCCATCATGTCCGCCTTCGACAAGTGTGGGAACTCGATGTGCGGCAACTGGTGGCCGCCTTGATCCGCCAATGCTTCCACGCGCAGGAAGCCTTCCTTAGACATCTGCTCGTGCAGCTCGGTGCCCGGCATGGCATGCGCCAGAGAGACCTGGATGGTTTCGCAATCCAGTTCTTTTGCGAAATCGATGGTCTTGTTGATCGTCTCTTTGGTCTCACCGGGCAATCCGATAATAAAGTCCCCGTGAACCTTGATGCCCACCTTCTTGCAGTTCTTCATGAACTCGCGCGCCATCTCGATGGTCGCGCCCTTCTTGATGTTCTTCAGAATCTGCGCATCTCCGGATTCGAACCCCACGATGAACAGGCGTGCCCCCCCATCCGCCATCGCCTTCAATTCTTCATACTTGCTGTGGCAACGGGCAGTGCAAGACCACTGGAACTTCAGCGGCTGGAACTTTTTGCTCATCTCAATGGCACGATCTTTGCGGATGTTGAAGGTATCGTCGTCGAAGAAAATTTCCTTCATCTGCGGGAAGTATTCCAGCGCGTTCTTCACTTCCTGCACCACGTTGTCCACGGAACGCACCCGCCATGCATGGCCAGACAACGTTTGCGGCCACATACAGAACGTGCACAACGCCGGACAGCCGCGCGAGCTGTAAAAGGATACAAACGGATTCAGCAGAAACGGCACGTTATAGCGCTCGATCTGCAAGTCACGCTTGTACGTGTCCGTGGCGAACGGCAATGCATCCAGTTCTTCCGTGTGCAATTGCGGACGCGGCGCGTTGTGGACGATCTTGCCGTCCTTCTTATAGCTGGCACCCAGAATTTCATCGACTGGCTTGCCGTGCGCATACTCCGCCACAGCGTGGTCGAACTCCCCGCGCACGATGAAATCGATGTCGTCACTGGCGTTCAGCGTTTCGTCGGGCCGGATATGCCCGTGCGGTCCCACGAACGACACCTTTAGCGAAGGATTAGACTCCTTGATCTTTCGCAGCAGCTTGAGGTCGCTGTCGAATCCGACGGTTGATGTGAACAGCACCAGGAATTCGTAGTCTTTTGCGATTTCAACCGTTTGCTGCCAGTTGATTTTGTGCGGAGAGGCGTCCAGCAAACGGCTGCCCGGAATGAGCCCGGCGGGATAGCTAAGCCACACCGGATACCAGTAGGACTCAATTTCGCGCGTGGCAGGCCACCGCGAACTCGCCCCGCCATCAAAATTCTCAAAGCTCGGCGGGTTCAACAGCAACGTCTTCAACACATCTGGCATTCTTCACCCTCAGGCTCGCTTGGAATTCCCACGCTGCCACACACACTAGATCTTTGGCCGGATTACGACCTATTTAATCTAGATAATAGTTTACCCAACTTGGTTGTATTCCGGCACGCCTTTCTGCCAATAGCACCAACGACGCATCCAATAGCTAAATCCCGCATTCAGCGGCACTTGCCCGGCGGTAGGACTGGACCCCAATATAGCGCTGGCCATCGTGGCCGGCTCTCTTCGTAGAGACCGCCTTCTGTTTACCCTCAGGCACAAGGGGTTTGCCCTAAACCGCGAAGAGCTTGCCGTGACATAGGAAGGGCTTGGTTAGCCCTGACGCAGGAAGGGAGCGGTCCGCCGCCGCTAGCCACTACCCAACTCCGCTCGGCAAAACTTCGTCCGTGGCTTCCAACAGGATCTCCCAAATCCGTGGAACCCACTCCCAATGTTCCGGCTTCATCAGCACGGAACGCAAACAACTCAGCGTCGCCTGATCGACTTCCATGCCCATCATGCTTCCGTCAAAAAATTCCACCGGCAGTTCCGCCACAGCCAAATGCAAATCCCGCTTCGCGCAAGCATCGAAAATTTTCCGTGTCACAGCCGACGCCGCGCTCACGCTCCTGGCCCGCGGGGCAAAAATAACGATATCAAGCTCCGGCGGAAACGCTGCCCAAAAGCGCGAATCTCCCGCGATTCGCCGGTGGAACTCCCTAGCTGCTTCCCGGCACCGCTCCAGCCCTTGCGCAAATTCCCCAGCCTTTTCCAGAGGCAAAAGCTTCTGCGTAGCCCAGAGCGCCACCGCCGCGGCTCCCGGCCGCGAACACTCCAGGCTAATCTCCCCCAGGTGTAATTCCTTCGAACTGAAATAGGTGTAAGGAGAACTATGTTTGTATAGCCGGCCCACGCGAGGATCGCGGAACATCACGCAACCGCACCCATAAGGTTGTAGCCCGTGCTTATGCGGATCAATCACAATCGAATCAGTATCGCTTAGGCGTTCGAACGCGCGTCGCGTCTCCTCCTCCAGATTGCCTGCCAGCCTGAAATAGCCTCCATACGCGGCATCGCAATGAACGCGACATCCATATTTTTCCCGAAGCCCTAGAATCTCAGGCAGCGGATCCACAGAGCCGGTGGCGGTCGTCCCCATCGTGGCCACCACGGTTCCCACTCCGCCCTCGGCGGCACGTTTCTCGAGCGCCTCTATCTCCATTCGCCCGCGTTTGTCGCACGCGACAGTCTCAAACGGCAACCGCAACGCACCACTGATCCGGCTGTGCGTGTAATGGGCCTGTTCACTCGCCAGAATAGTTTTCCCGGGTGCCCATTGCCCTGCCACCCAAAGAGCCTCCAAATTGGCCATCGTTCCGCCGCTCGTCAAGTGGCCCAGGTGCTGCTGCCATCCAAACATGCTTGCCAATTCCGCGACGGCCTCTTTCTCCATCGCCGAAGAAGCGCGTCCGCCGTCCAGCGCGTGATTATTCGGATTGATCCATTGCGCCAGCGCGTAGGCCAGACGCGCCACTGGATGCGGCGGCTTCAGCATCTGACCGGCATAAAGTGGATGAAAATATGGGAAATTGTCGTGCAGCCGTTCCGCAACTGCGGCCAGCACTTCGGGAAGCCTTGGGGCTCCCGGAATAGCCGGTGCCGCTTCCGGCAGGAAAGCAAAACCCTGGTCTAGCCTCTCCAACGCCTCGCGGAGAACTTCCACACTGTCTTTTTCCAGCATGCGCGCCTATTCCAAAGCTTTTTCGAGTTGCCCCGCGATTCTCAGCAATTCCAGTTGCGCCTGCTGCCTTTGGAAATTCGCGTCTAGATACGCCATCCACTTTTCGTTCTCGTCCACGCGCGCCCGCTCCACGTCCCGCAAATTGGCTTTGCCTTCCCCGAATTGCGACTGCAGCACCTGAAGATTCTGCTGTGCCAACTGCAGTTCCAAACGCGCCACTTCCTTGGCCGCATCCGTTTCCTGCACCTTTCTCGACCGCTGCCGTATATCCGCGCGCACCTGCGTGCGCTTGTTCGCCAGATTGACCTTGGCTTCGTCCAGGCCGGCCTGCGCCAACGCTATATTTGCACGCGTCTTTGAACTGAAGATGGGAATGTTGACGTTGATCCCCGCGTTCAGATTGTTGTAGGTAAAATTGTTGTAGATCTGGTTGTAATTCCTGAAATTGTATTTCGCCAGCACATCGTAAATCGATACCAATTGCAGCGTCGGCCAGTAACCCTTCTTCTCCCCCGCTAACCGGAACTCTTTCGCCTTCACATCGGACTCTGCAAACGCAATGGTCGTGTTGCTTTGCGAAGCCATCGCCACCAGGTTGGCTCCCTCCTGCTCCGCCGAGCCCGGCAGATCCTCCGGCGTCACCTCGACAGGCTGGTCCGGCGCTAAGCCCAATTGGTTGCGCAAGTATACCTCTAACTCATCCTGCCGCCCTTCCAATTGCAGAATCCGTTGCACCACCTGCGCCTTCGTCAGTTGCGCCTTGGTCACCTCGGTTGGCAATTCGAACCCTTCGCCCTGCCGTTCCTGCGTGACCCCCACAATCTTGTCCGCGCTCTCCTGTTCCTTGCGCAACAGTTCCAGCGAGTGTTGCACCTTCACTAGTTCCAGATACGAGGTCGCCACCCGATCGATCACCATATTCCTGGTGTCGTCCAATAGTAGCCGCTGTGACCGGGCTTGTTCCGCCTGCTCTTTGGCCAGTCCCCGCAGCGGTCCATTCAGCACTTCCTCGGTATACGTAATGCTGAAAATCGAAGGTGGCCTGCCTCCCGGCGTCTCCGGCAAACCGTAGGTATAGCCGGCACCCGAACCGGCATACAGGTTAGGCAGGAATTCCGACTTCGTCAGATTGGCCGCATTATCCGCCACACGCGTCTGGATCTTTGCCAGTTGAATGTCTTTGCTGTTTTGGAGCGCCAGGTCGATGCTGCGCTTCAACGTCAATACCATCGGAGTGGAATTGGTCGCGCTTTCCGGAGTCATCGAAATTTGCGTCTGCCCCAGGGATGTCAAGCAGCTTCCGGCTAAAAACACAAACACAACCGCCGTGCGACTTTTCCAAGCCATGGATTTCCTCCCGCTTGCTTTGCCGTGGTCCTGAATCTTATTCGTACCGCAGGGATTCGACCGGATCGAGCCGGGCTGCTTGATTCGCCGGCAGCCAACCGAAAAACAAACCTGTCAGGCTGGAGACCAGGAATGCCGCGATGACGCTCCATCCCGAAATCGGCACTCGTAAATTCCCCGGCAAAACCTGCTGCACTGCAACGGGTATCGCCAGCCCAATCAGAATCCCCAGCACCGCACCGCCCCCGCTGATTAGAAACGCCTCAATCAAAAACTGCGCCATAATTTCTCCTCGCGGCGCTCCCACTGCTTTCCTTACTCCAATTTCCCGCGTTCGCTCTCGCACCGTCACCAACATGATATTCATGATCCCGATCCCGCTGATGAGCATGGCAATGAACGCGATCACCACCAAAACCACGGTCAGTCCAAACGATATCGATCGCGCCGCCGTCAAAATTGCCGTCAACGTCTGCACCTTGTACTCTGCCTCGGCCGGGTGGCGGCTGCGCAGCAGCCGTTCCATCTGCCGTCCCACGCTCTTCACATCGTCTGGACTGGCTGCTTGGGCGTATAGCTCGCTCAACACCTCTCGCCCTTTGTAGATACTCATCAACGGAAAGGGGATCAGCACGGATTCATCTTGCACTTCGGTCAGCCCAAAAGTCGCGGCTCGCTCTTTGAATACGCCGATTACCGTGAAGGAAAGCTCGCCCATGCGCAGGTTGCGGCCGATGGGATTATCGACGCCGTACACCCGCGTCGCCAGTTCTTTGGTAATCAGGCAAACTTTGCTATTCGATTCCATGTCGCCCTGATCGAAATAACGCCCTCGCAATATGATCAGCCGGCGAATCTTCTGGTAGCCATCGGTTACCCCGATCAACGCTACCGGGCGCGTCTGCCCGTTCACCGCCACCGTCATAGGCATGTCCGACAGGCCCGCCACCTGCACCACTCCCGGAATCGATGCCTTCACCGCCTCCATATCAGCGACGGTAAGCTCGTGGCTCAACGGCTGAACCTTGTCCGGCGTTTTGACCATTTCGGCCCACACCAGGTTAGAGCCCACCGCCTCAATCTGCGAGATCACGTATTTCTTGCTGGTCAGCGCGACCGTTACCACCAATACAATCGAAGCGCTTCCGATGATCACGCCTATGGACGTAAGCAAGGTGCGTAGCTTGTTGGATCTCAGCGCATCCACCGCCACGGTCATCGATTCTTTCAGTTGCATTGTTGCCCTACTTGCCACCCAGTTGCTTGAGTGCCTGTTCAGCCCTTTTGTTCTTGGCATTCAACTTCAGCGCTTCTTCGTATTCGCTCTTCGCGCCCGTCATATTCTTCTGCGCTGCGGCCAGTCTTCCCAACCAGTAGTGCGCATCCGACGGACTCGGGTACGTGCTGCGATACGGTTCACCCGCCAAATAATCCCGCAATAACTTCTCCGCGTCCGAATATTTCTCGCCCTTCAGAATCCACCCGGCCGCCCGGTAATACTTGCTGCGCGGATCCTGGGGAGCTACCGCCTCGCCCGCCGCCGCAACTTCCAGCAGCTTGTCGCCTTGCCCGCGCTGCAGGAAATAGTCTCCGATGTCGTAGATGCGGTCCGCCGTCGTCGGTTTGCTCTCCAGCGCCTTCGCGTATTCCAGGTCCGCTGCCGGGTAGTCTTTCTTCACCGCTTTGCAGACTCCGGCCGCAAAATGCCCTTCCGCCGCATCCAGGTTCATCACCTTCTGGATTAATGGCTGCGCTTTGTCCTCGCCGCCGCCCACTACACCCGGCGCGGTGCAGTCGTATTCGATCAGGTCCTGGTCTGCGTCAAAATTATGATCGTTCAGCTCTGCCGCCGTCTGGAATTCCTTCTGGGTTTTCCGCGCCCACGAATAGGCGCTCAACATGGAGGAATGATCGGCCTTCTGGCCGTACGCTTCGCCCAGCCATTGGTGATACACCGAATTCTTCGGATCGATGGACACCGCTTTTTCCGCTGCTTTAATCGCGGCATCCGTCTGATTGGATTCCAGGTAAGCCTTCGTTAGCAGAAGCTGGATTTCCCCGTTGGAGGGTTCCTTCGCCGCGGCACTTTTCAGCAATTCGATCGCTTCGTGGTAATCGCCTTTCTCATACGCATTTTTGGCCGCTTCCAAATTGGCGTCCTGCCCAACACCGGGCCGTTGCGCGACCCCCAGGCACAGGATCGTTAACAGCAGCGCTTTATAACCCGGCATCCTTTTCTCCTCCGGCGTTGGAGTTGTCCATGTTCACCACTTTCACGGCCATGCCGGCTTTCAGGTCTACATCCCCAGGCAGCGCCACAATTTCGTTCCCTTTCAGCCCGTTCAATACTTCAAAACTCGTCGCGTCCGCAATGCCTACGGAAATTTCGCGCTTTTCCAGCACCTGGTTGCCGACGCCTTCCTTCACCACGAATACATACCGTTTGCCATTCTCGGTTTCCACCGCGCCCCGTGGAACCGTCACCACGTTCATGCGTTCCTTCGAATTTATTCGCACATTCACGTTCGTGTTCGGCAGCAGTTGCAAACTGTCATTGTTTACGGAACACAACAGCTCTCCCACACTGCGCGACCCACGCGCCACTACCTGCTTCGGGATAATTTCCGTTTTTCCTTGCCACCACTTGTTGGGCAACGCATCCCACGTAATCTTCACCGGCAGGTCTGGTTCCAGCCCGCCCAAATCCGGCTCATCAATGAACGCGCGCACCCGTACCTTGTGCAAATCCGCCATTTCCGCCAGCAGATCACCCGTTTTTACGTAATCGCCGGCTTTCACGGGCAGTGAATACAACGTGCAATCAATCGGTGCGGTGATTCTGCCTTGCCGCACCTTTTCTTCCAGCGCCGTCGCATCGCTCTGATTCTGCTGCACCGCGAGGGTCGCCCCGGATGCGTCCAAGCCCGCCTGCCGCGTGAATTGCTGTTTCGCTGCACTATATTTCTCCACATCCGCTTTGGCCTTCGCCAGCGCTAACTCGTTCACGGCCAGTTCGTCTTTCGTCGCCGCCCCTTCCTTCAATAGTCGCTCCAGCGAATCGTGCTCGCGCTGTAACCGGTCTCGCTCCGCCTGCGCCTTCGCCAAGTCGCTGGTGATCCGCGCCGCGTCATCCGCCTTGCCGCCCGCTTGCGCCGCCCGCAGATCTTCTTGCGCGTGTAGCAATTTGCTTTTTGCGGCCGCAAGCTGCGCCGCCGCATCCTTTACCTCCAATTCCAGCAGCAACTGGCCTTTTTTTACATTCTGCCCTTCGGTCACATACACCTTTTGCACGAATGTGTCTAGCTGGGCTCTTACGATATACGGAGCGATGGGCTCCACTTTCCCGTTGCCACTGATGGACGAGATGATGCTCTGCCGGATCGGCCTAGTTGCCGATATTTTCGCCACCGGCTGCCGCCCGCTGACCCGCACCAAAATGAAGGCGATTACCGCCGCCAATGCGAGCAGCAACAGCGTCCTGTTTCGTAACTTGCGGTCCATAATCCTGTTTGATCTTTCGTCAGCTTCCCGTAAACGCGCCAAACTCCTGGCGAGCGCGACCCGGCTAGGCGCTTCCTTCTGGGACAAGCTTGCTGGCGGTTTCTTTCTTGTGGCGGTCGCCCTGCTAACCTAAAGTCTATCAGGAGGTTACTCCATTCTCTACATACTTCCCGACCACTGTATTCTCGGATGCCCGGAGTCCGCTTTCAGGATGCCGCCCTTGGCCCAAACGCGGCCCGTGGTAAACTCTGCCGATGGACCACGGCCCCAACGCTCCCGTGCCGGACCAACCAGAAACTCCTCGGCCAACCGCAGGAGTCCAGCCCGGCTACATCCATCGCGTTTGCACCCAATGCAACAACGTCTTTCGCGTGCCCGCTGATAAGTTCGATGCCAAGCAGTGCCCAAAGTGCCACAAAGGTTAGCAGCACCCTCTCTTTCTTCTTCCATGTAGCTCTGACTTTCATGTCGGCCCGTCCGTTACCGGTAGCGCCGGCATCCTGGCGGCTCTCTCTCTCCCGAGCGCGCCACCTCCGAGTTGGGTCCAGCATTGTTTACCGTGAGCTTCGAAGCACCCGACCGCATGCCCGCACAATCTCAACATTCGTGGTTACTTCCCGCCCCGCAGCCGCCCGTGTCCTCTTGCCTTGCTATTTCCCTCACCATGACTGATATTTTCTCTCGACCGCTCCCGTATTCTAGTTAGCGCCGGTTGCCGACTACCACCCTGTTCGAAAGCGAGAGGCTTGTGTCATGATCGAAACCCGCGGTCTCGTCAAAGTGTTCCATGACAAAAAGCGCGGCCAGATCCGCGCCGTCGATAACGTTTCGTTTCTCTGCAAACCAGGCCAGATTTACGGCTTGCTCGGCGCCAACGGCGCGGGTAAAACCACCACCCTGCGTATGCTGGCCACCATCCTGGAACCGACCGACGGCACGGCCATCGTTTGTGGCCACGACGTCATCGATGAACCCGAGAAAGTTCGCGCCAACGTCGGCTTCCTCTCCACTGCCACCGCGCTCTACCCCCGTCTCACCTCCCAGGAAATGGTCGAATACTTCGGTCGCCTCAACGGCCTGGACGAACCCACCCTGAAAAAACGCATCGACGAAATCTTCTCCCGCCTGGACATGAACTCCTTCCGCGACCGTCGCTGCGACAAGCTATCCACCGGCATGAAGCAGAAAACTTCCATCGCCCGCACCCTGGTGCATGATCCGCAGGTGATGATCTTCGATGAACCCACCCTGGGCCTCGACATCATGACCGCCCGCACCATCATTGACTTCATCCGCGAGTGCCGCCAGCGAGGCAAAACCGTCATCTTCTCCACCCACATCATGAGCGAAGTCGAAAAGCTCTGCGATGTCATCGGCATTATCCAATCCGGCAAGCTTCTTGCCGAAGGCTCTCTTGCCGAGCTCCGCGACCGCTACCGCCAGCATGACCTCGAGGAAATTTTTGTAAGCGTCGTCGCCCCGCACTACGTTGCCCAGGAGGTCAGCTAACATGAACCTTCGCAACATCGCCATCGTCTATCGCAAGGAACTTCGCGAAGCGCTCCGCGATCGCCGCACCTTGGTCTCCTCGCTCCTGGTGCCGCTCCTGATTTTTCCTCTGCTCACTGCTGGATTGGGCGCTGCCATCTCCGCGCTCGTCGGCAAAGCCAAGGAAGAAGTTCCCGCTGTTATGATTCTTGGGGGAGACGATTCTCCCGGCCTGCTCGCCGCCTTGCGCGACTCCAAGAAAATCAAAATCGTCGCCGCGCAACAAAACTGGAAAGACCAGATCATCAACAAAGACATTCGCGCGGCGATCGAAATTCCCCCCGGCTTTCAGCAGGACGTCGCGCAGCAAAAACCGGCCACCGTGCTCATCCACAACTACAACGGTGATTTGAAATCTGGCATCGCCACCGGTGATGTGAAAGAGAGTCTGGAGAAATACCGCGACGGAATCGTCCACCAGACTTTGTCGGCCCGCAATGTTCCGGACGCCGCTCTAAAGCCTTTCGAAATAAAGGACAATAACGTAGCCCCCGCGGAAAAAGTTGGAGGCGCGGCCTTCGGCGGCCTCATCGGTTACATGGTGATCTTGCTTTGCCTCACCGGCAGCATGTATCCCGCAATGGATTTGACTGCAGGCGAAAAAGAACGCGGTACCATGGAGACCATCCTTTCCAGCCCGATCTCCCGCGTGGATCTGGTCCTCGGCAAGTTTTTCCTCGTGCTCACCGCCGCCCTCGTCACCGCCGCGCTTTCGGTCACTTCCATGGGCGTTTCGTTTTCCGTGCTCGAGCGTCTACACGCCTTCGATAAAGCGGGCGAAGACGCCGCGCAGCTTCAACTCCAGATCCATTGGACCACCGTGCTCTCCATCTTCATCATGGTGCTGCCCGTCGCCGTATTGTTCGCGGCTGGCCTGATGACCGTCGCGCTCTTCGCCAAGAGCTACAAAGAGGCCCAGAGTTACATCAGCCCGCTGATGTTCGTGGTCATTATTCCCGCGGTCTGCGCTATGCTGCCCATCGATCTCGACGCCAAGCTCGCCCTCGTTCCCATCCTGAACGCCAGCCTGCTTTGCAAGGAATTGGCCACCGGCACATACCACTGGAATTTCATCGCCATCATCTTCTTTTCCACCTGCATCTACGCCGGCATCGCCCTCTTCCTGGCCGTAAAAATGTTCCAGCGCGAATCCGTGCTCTTCCGTTCCTGACCCATCTATGTCAGGGCACGGCTTCCGGTGTGCCGTCACTGTTGCAAAAATCAAATCGGCTTTAGCCCTGAGGGTCATTCGACTAACTCAACCTGGTTGCGCCGGCTTCCTGCCAGCCACTCGTTCGTGCATCGCCGAACTAAATCAGTCCGTTTGACGTATCTTTAAATGACCCATGGCCCAGCGAATCCTGCGCGTCTTCCTCATCCTTCTTCTCGCTCCTCCTTTGATCGCCATGGTCATCGGCTGGCTCGTCGCGCCTTCCTTCCTGCACCCCATGCGCCGCCCACTCACCCCCGATCTCGTCCAGCAAGCCGACGCTTCCTTCTCTCAAATCGGCGTTCACCGCGAGGCGTTTGACGTACGCGCACCCGATGGCATTCTCCTGCGCGGCTGGAAAGTGCGCGCTGTCCCGCCCAATGGTTCCTGGGTGCTGCTCTTCCATGGCGTCGCGGACAATCGCATGGGCGTACTCGAACACGCACTTGTTCTTCTTCGCGCCGGCTACGGCGTCACGCTGATGGACGCTCGCGCCCAGGGCGAAAGCGAAGGACCGATGGCCACCTATGGTTGCTTGGAGCACAACGACACTGCAGCCATTCTCGACGCGCTTGTGGTCTCGGAACATCCCGCCCACATTTACGCCCTCGGCGCGTCCATGGGCGCAGGCATCGCGCTGCAATCCGCCGGCGTGGATCCGCGCATCCAGGCGGTTGTCGCCGAAGCCCCGTTCGCCAGCATCCGCGAAGCCTCGTACGACTACGCGGGCCTCCAAAGGTATCCCTGGCTGGGAAAAACTCTCTTTGCTCCCGGCGCGTGGGTGATGCTTGCGCGTGGACAGTCCCTCGGCGGCTTTCCCGCCGCGGACGTTTCTCCGGAGCATGCCGTCGCCGCACGAGCCTTCTCGATTCTCCTCATCTGCGATGCCGCGGACACCACTCTGCCGTGCCGTCACTCCCGACGCATCTATGCTGCGGCGCGCGGCCCGAAATCCCTGTGGATGGTGCCCAACGCGTTTCACACCGCGGCCCTCGGCTACCAACCCGCGGAATTCAAACGCCGCGTCCTGCAATTTTTTGCCAACCCATCAGCCGTTGCGAACTAGGCTAAACCACCGACTGTCGCGCGCTCTCGCCAGGGACAATGCCGCCCGAATGCGTCGTATTCTGCCATTCTTCACTCAATCGCCGCACCGCTTCTCGCATTCGCACGGCCAGCGCCGGCATGGTCTCCAGCCGCGCGTTGGAAGGGGTCCCGGAAGCCAGTCCCACGCGGGAAGGGATGGCTGTCGTGCCATTACCGGATCTAGTCTCATCCTTTTTAGGTCAGTACACTGCTTCTATGGCTGAAGGCGCAGCAACCCTTCACTTTGCGAACCGGCCAGGATTGCACCGCTCGCTGTCCCCACCAGACCGGTGAATTCACCGCGCTCTGGGTCGCGGTCTACGCGCTTCCAGGTCACGCCGTGATCGCGCGAAACGTACAGTCCAGCATTCCTTTCGCTCACCACCCAAAGCTCGGGGCGGCGTAGCGACTCCTCCACCCGCCCAGCGGGCAAACCACCCTCCATGGGGTGCCACGAAGAATCCTCCGCGGATGACCAGAAAACGCCCTTGTCGGTACTCAAATAAATCTTCTTGCCATCATCCGGCTCCGCGACGTCCAGCCATACCAAGTGCTCCGCATTCTCCGGCAGGTCTCGCCACGTGGCCGTCTCTCCCCGGTCCATGGATGTTCCGAGTTTGCCATCCGCCACCGCCGCGATTTCGTGTCCGTCCCCGGAAACCCACAAGGCACGCATCTTCCCGCGGCCAAAGGCCTTGACTCGTGCACAGTTGCCGGACTGCGGGCACCGCATTAGCCCCTCAGCCGTGGATACCAACATCTCTTTTTCAGAGGACGCCATTGCCCCAGGCACAATCTCCCGCGCCGGTTGGCTCGCTGGCGTTCTTGCGTGATCCGCCTTTGCGGCTCTTCGAGCTGTCTCGGAAAAGATTAGCTTCCAAGGTTTCCAGGCGGACTTGCTTTCGTCCCACAGCCAGAGCTGCCCACTTGCCATCGACAGCAACCATCCCCAGGGACTCGCCAGTGCTTCTCGCATCTCGTTGGCATTGAGCGAATTCGCTTTTCGTTGCTCGGTTGTGGCCAGCGCAACGCTAGTCCAACTCTTGCCATCATCGCGGCTTTCCTGAAGTTCCGATCCACTCCGCTCCACAATCATCAGCAAATTTCCCGGACTATGCCGGTCAGCCACAAGCTGCCTGACAACGGCGTGTGTGAACCCGTGATTCGCTTCGGTGAACGTCACGCCCCCATCCTCACTTGCTTCCACGCCTAGGCCGTCTGTTCCCAACACCACCCGCCCGGGCTTCCCGCTCTTGCCGTCAAGAATTACCACGCTGTTGACCGCCCAATCCCTGCTGGTGGTGCGCGTCCAATTCTCCCCACCGTCCCGCGTCACCCACAATCCCTCCGTCGTTCCCGCGTACAATGTCTTCGGGCTTGCGGGATCCTGGACGATCACTTGTGTCCGCCGTGCAGCGTAGGGGATGCCTTGTAGCTTGATCCACTCCCCGCCTTGGTTTTCGCTGCGGTAGATCCCGGAGCATGCGCTCATGTACACGCGCGACGGGTTCGTCACGTCCAGACGCAGGCTCATGATGTCCGAGTCGTCGATGATGCCCGCAATCACCGGTTTCCAGTTCTTCCCGCCATCGCGTGTCAGCCACGGCAAATGAAACGTTCCCGCGTAGATCACCTTGGGATCGCGCGGATCGATCGCCAGCGAATCCAAGTTCCGTATCTCTTCGTCCCCCTGGGGAGAAATTCGGTTCCAGTTCTTCCCGCCGTCGCTCGAACGAAACACACCGCTGCGCGTTCCCGCCACCAGCTCGGCTGGTTGCGATGGAGCGATTTCCAGTGCGCGCACTGCTTCTCCCTCCAGCCCGATCAACTTCCAGGTCTTCCCGCCATCCTCGCTTGCGAATACGCCCCCTCCGGCTGCGGGATCCTGATACCACACTGCGGCAAACAGGCGATTCTTGGCGCGAGGGTCAGCCACGATCCGCGTGACCACCGCGTCCAGTCTCGTCCCCACTCTCCCGCGCATCTCCCACGAATGCGCCCCATCCGAACTGGCAAACACGTGGCCGTCCGGCGTCCCCAGATAGACATTCGCGCCCTGGTCTGTCGCCATGGACACGACCATCCCGCCTTCCGGTCCGAGCCTTTCCCATTTTTGTGCGCGGCTACTTACGGCGCTGCTCAACAACAACGCCGACGCCACCATTACTCTCAATCGCAATGCGCCCTCTCCCTCAACTCATTCGCTTCTAATTCTATTTTCGTGGTAGGGATTGCCTGCTCAGGCGGTCCGCTCCACTCGCCGCATTTGTATCGTTTTTCGTTCCATGATCTTTACGAGTTTCGCTCAGCCTCAGAACTTGAAAAACGAGCCGTGGCCGACAAACGTACGCTAACGCAAAGCGGGCTCTCCGACGCTTTCCCTCGGAGAGCCCGCCGCTTCTGATTTATTTTCACGCCCGCACCGAGTGCTTGGTCACTCGTGGCGGACATTCCAGTTTAGTAAGTCGCGCCTTCCGGTACGAAGATGAAGTCGACTCGGCGGTTTTCCTTCTCCGAGCCCTTCTCCGTGGACGCTTGCCCAACGCGAGTGGAGATGCGCGAAGCATCGATGCCCTTTTCGCCCAGATACTTCATGGCGCCATCGGCACGTTGCTGCGCGAGTTTCTCCGCGTGCGGTTCTTTCTTGTCGGCGTAGCCAACAATCACAACCTTCGCGTTCGGTTCATTCTTCAGTCGCAGGGCCACGTCATCGCCAACCCGCTTGCAAGCGTTGTCGAAGCGCCCCGCGCCGACCTTGTTGTAGCCGCAATCGCCCACCTTCGTTGCCTGTGGCGGCGGCGCCGGCTGCTGTACGTCAACGGTTGCCGTGCAGCTTGCTCGTCCACCGCGACCGTCATCGGCCGTACCCGTCACCGTATAGCTGCCCGCTGACAGGCCGGTCGAGTCAAACTGCGCCACTGGACCGTTGCCCGTTACCTGGCCGCCGCTTGCGGAGTAACTGTAGGTGATCGGATCGCCGTCCGGATCGCTCGCGGTCGAATTGATCGCTACGCGTTCGCCGGCGATGATCGGGTTGCGTTCCGGCGCGCAGGAAATCACTGGCGGCCGGTTCGGACGCGCGTTAACCGCAACATCCGCGGCGCAAGTCGCTGTGCCGCCGCGGCCGTCGTCAACCTTGGCGTTCACCGTGTAGGTCCCCAGGGCCAACCCCGAAGGATTCCAGCGAACATCCGGGCCAGTTCCGTCCACGGTTCCGCCCGTCGCCGTGTAACTGTAACTCAGCGTGTCATTATCCGCGTCCGTTGCTGCGACGTGGATCGTCACCGGTTCTGTCGAACCCTGATATACCGAGGTCGGATTAGCCGAGCACGACGCCACTGGCGGATGGTTCGGTTTCGGAGGAGCGGGAGGATAACCCCACCGCAACACTGCGCCCGTGCCGATGCGGAAATTGTTCTGACGCCCATCCGGGCTCACCAGCGTCCCCGTGAAGTTCGTCATGAAGTAATCCGCTTCGAAGAAGCGCCACGCCAAATTCTTGAATAGGACGAGATCCACACCACCGCCGGCCGCAAGCGCGAACGACGACTGCGACGTGGTACCCGTCAACTGCGAACCTGCGTGCGCCGCGCCAAACATCACTTCCACGAACGGCACGAAGTGATCGAAATGACGGAAATTCACGCGCGGCCCAAACAGGTAGCTCTGCAGGCTTCCGGAGGTGGTCTCCAGCGGGTAGATGCCCGTTGTGGGATCGGGCGGCCCGTTGATCTGCCTCTTGAAGTGGTACGCGCCGATCTCCGCGGTAAGGCCTAACCACTTGTTCGCGTTGTAGGTGAACGCTCCGGTGCCTCCGAACGTGTTGAAGTTCTTAAACGAACACGGGCAGTAGTTGATGTATTGAAACAACCCCGCCAGTTCAAACTTCGGTGTCAACAAACCCCACGCGTGGCGGTTCCACGGGTTGTTGTCCCAATCCGAGAAAATATCGGCGGGGCTTGCCGCTGCGGCGGCGGGCATCGCAAACAGCGTGCTCGATGCCGGGGCGATACTGAAATCGCTGGCCGCAGTATTGGCTGACGCCGTACTCTCCGTGCTGGTATTCGTATTGCTCGCTGTGCTCGCGTCCTTCTGCTGCGCACAGAGCGGCAGGGCTAACAGCGTTCCCATCGCCACAGTTGCACACCAATTGCGCATAGTCTCTTCCTCCCTGAAATTACCTGAAGAATCCCTTATGTTTCATTTTGCCTCTGGACCACCATACGTGATGAGCGGAGGCCACAGGACATCATGCCCCAGCGATCTGCTTGTCCCACTAACCTAGGGCGGTTCCGCGGAAAGCACTCGCTCAGCGCGAGACGGATAGAACAAGCCGCTGTGGTCCAAAGCATAGTCTATAAATTCATCATTCTGCAAGTGTTTCCTCTTGCCTTCCCTAGGGGGCCCCGGCGGCCTCGGTCTCCCGGACCTTGACTCCAGTTTTCCTGCTTCGCTTCGGCTTGCGCTAAAATGGCCTTCCGTGAACACCACGCGCACGCTCGATCTTCAGTGGACCGGCCGTTCTGGCTCGATCGCCGCTGCGTTGCTGCGCTCCCCGCAACATGTCGCGCTCGTCGATCCCGGGCCCGCCTCGACCATTCCCGTTCTGCGTGAACATCTTTCACAACACGGATTGGCCGTCTCCGACATCAATTCGATTCTTCTCACGCATATTCATCTGGATCACGCCGCGGCTACCGGCTCGCTCGTACGCGAAAATCCCCGCATCGCGGTGTACCTTCACACCCGCGGCCTGGCGCACATGATCGATCCTGCAAAACTTCTTCAAAGTGCTTCGCGTCTCTATGGCGACAATTTGCAGAAATTATTTGGAGACTTCCTGCCCGTGCCGGCCTCCAATCTGCACCCGTTGCACGGAGCCGAAACTCTCCAACTCGGCCTTCGCACCCTGCGTGTCCTATACACTCCAGGCCACGCTTCGCACCACGTCACGTATTTTGACCCGGCCGCGGACATCGCCTTCGTTGGAGACACTGCGGGCGTTTCCATCAACGGCCATCCGTTCGTGCTTCCCGTCACTCCTCCTCCCGACATTTCGATCGAACTCTGGGACGCCTCTCTCCAGGCCATCGCCGCCCTCCATCCCAAGAAATTGTTTCTTACTCATTTTTCGTTTGCCGAGGACCCCGAAGCTCACATCTCGAGCTATCGCGAGCGACTGCACCGTTGGAGCGACCTCTCTGCGGAGATCATCTCCGCTAGTCTCGACGATCCATCCGCCATGCGGCGTTTCGCCAACGAAGTCGCCGCCGAGGCCGCACAGTTCCTCTCGCCCGAAGACGCCTCTCACTATTTGTTCAATGGAGCCTTAGAGCTGTCCTGGTTGGGCTTAGCTCGTTATCATCGCAAACGCGCGGAAGCCGCCGCGGCGAAGCCTTGGCGATAAGTCCGGCTGCCGCGGGACATCACTTTGTCGTCCTCTCTGCGTCTCGCCCGCTTTGCCGCGCCGGCATCCGTGACCGGCTCTTGGGCCTTCCGAGTATTCGCGAACTATCCATTCGCGGGCTTATCTAAGCCAAATTCCCGGTGCAAACTTCGCAGTGCCGGCACTACCGATCGTTCTTCGATCACAAACGAAATGTTGGTCTCCGACGATCCCTGCGCGATGGCAATCAGGTTTACTCCCTCTTTCCCCATCGCATTAAACGTTTTCCCCGCAATCCCGGGCGTGCCGCACATGTTTTGCCCCACTACCGCCACAATCGCGATTTGCGGATCGACGCGAATGTGTTCCACCTTGTGATGGTCTAAGTCCTGCGCAAATTCCTTACGTAGCGCGTCTACCGTCCTTTGCGCGTCCGCCGAAGATACCCCGAAGCAAATGTCATTCTGTGACGAAGACTGCGAAATCAACAGCACGTTTGCGCGCACCTCCGCCGTGGTCGAAAACGTCCGCCCCACCACGTCCGGCAATCCAATGATCCCCGGGCCGCCCACACTGATCAGCGTCACGTCGCGGATCGCCGTCAGTGCCTTTACGCCTCCGCCGATGTTTTGGCCGTTCGGTGTGATTTTCGTTCCGCGCTTCTCCGGAGCGAAGCTATTTCGAATCCACACGGGAATGCCTTCTTGGACCACCGGTCTCAGCGTCTTAGGGTGCAATACCTTGGCGCCGAAATATGCCAATTCGGCCGCTTCCCGATACGAAATTTCCGGAATCGTTTGCGCTTCGCTCACCAATCGCGGGTCAGCCGTCAGCACGCCATCCACGTCCGTCCAGATGATCACTTCATCCGCGTCCAGCGCCGCGCCCAGAATCGTTGCGGAATAGTCCGATCCCCCTCGCCCCAGTGTGGTCAGTTCTCCGCCCGCGGTGGCGCCGATGAATCCCGTCACTACTGGCACAATGCCTCGTTCCAGTAGCGGCAGAATGCGCGCCTGCGATTTTCCCCGCGTTTGTTCCGTCAGCGGTTCGGCCCCTCCATGGAATTCATCCGTCTCGATGAGTTCCGTCGCTTCCACGGCTTCACTCTGTAGCCCCAGCGCTTTCACCGCCGCGGAAACCAACGGCGCCGACAGGCGCTCGCCCAGGCTGGAGATCGCATCCATGGTGCGCGGTGAAAGTTCTCGCAGTAACGCGGTTCCTTCGCAGAACCGCAAGCCTTCCGCGAGCACCCCGCCCAATCGCTTCTTTACTCGCGTTCGTTCTTCTTCGCTTTGCACCAAACTGTTCAGCGCGCGTTCGTGCTGCGTGCGTAACGTCTCCAGCATCGCCGCCGCGCCAGCCCCATTTCCCGTTTGCGCCGTTGTGGCCGCCTCGATCAGCCGGTTCGTCACGCCGCTCATCGCAGAGACAACCGCCACGCATCGTTCCTCCCGCGAGCCATCCGCTATGATTTTTGCCGCGCGCGCTATGCACTCGGCATTACCGACCGAAGTTCCGCCAAACTTCATCACCTGCAGCCGAGCACTCATTTCGCTCCTGTCTCAATTCTGATTTGAGTTCACAACCAATGGCTTCGCAGGTTGTAGTTCTATTCTAGCCAGTGCGCTCGCATGGCGGAATGACTCATTCGAATCATTCGTCTTTCGGATGCAATCTATTCGACTTTTAGGGGAGGAAGAGGCAAACAACTCTGCCCAGCGAACGAGAACTTTGCGGAATCGACACCCTGCCAGAGCGTGTTAGTGGCTCAGCGCGGCCGACATGCTCTCAAAGTCCAAGCCGCCTACCTTCGAAATATATTGGCATTTTTGGCAAATCTGCTCATGCTTCTCCAGCGTCCCATATGCTCGAACATATGCCTCTTGGAGTCCTTTGAGCTGGCTTCTTGCGCTGTCCATTAACGGGCCGCGCGCGGCCAAAGTCTGCCGTTGTTGCCATAGTGCTAAAGATGTTTGACAGGATTGCAGTAACCGTTGGTATTCGGGGCAAACCGCTAACTGAGGTGCAACTGCTGCCGTAGGCATAGGTCCCCCCTTTGTTTTGTCAAAGAGCACTCCCATTACCAGTTCATCAAGCTCTTTGTTTTGGATGCTGGGACCGCGCGCAGGTACACAAATTCTTCGGACATAGTACGAAAAAATTCGCTAGCCGTCACCGCGTTCCGGTAATTCTTACTAGGTCCTTATGGAGTCTTTTGAGAGCACTATGCGCTCTCGGAGGAAGACGGCCCTGCCGTGCCTGGTTCCGGTTCGACCGGCACCGGAATAACCGGTGGTGCCAAAGCCCGCAGACGCGCCGATAATGCCTCGCAAAGCAGTTCGACGAGCTTCTTTGCGGCGCTTCCATCCGCATCTTTGTCCGGATTGTATTGCGCCACGTCCAGTCCCAGCAGGTTCTTTTCTTTCGTGAACTCCGTCATGGCCGCCCGCACTTCGGCGAACGACAGGCCGCCGTTCCCCGGCACATTTGTAGCGGGAAACTCTTCCTGCGCTATGACATCAATGTCCAGGTGCAGCATGAATTCCCGCCTGTCGGTATGCAGTTGCGCCAGCGCGTTCTGCGCAGCCGCCGCTGCTCCTTTCAGCCGCACGTCCTCGGCATACATGTGGCGTACCGGCGAACGCAACAAAATCTCCTGCTCTGCGGGATCCAGCCGCGCCATTCCAAAAAGGAACGTGTCCGGCTCGCGAATCAGCGGCGGTTCGCTCCAGAACCGCACCAACTCCGCCGATCCTCTCCCGTGAATGCCGGCCAGTACCATGCCATCAACCCGGCCCGACGGGGTCGTCGCCGGAGTATTAAGATCTGCATCACGATCGAACCAAAGTAAGCTGAGGTGCTTGTAATACCGCCTACCCCCGGTGAGCAGCGCCACAATTTGTGTACAGTCGCCTCCCAACACCAGCACCAGTGCTCCGGACTTGACCGCCTGTTCCGCTCTCGGCTTAAGATCGTGCAGCGACGCTACAATGGCCGGCAAGTTCCGTGCCCGCTTGTGTTCGTCATCTTCCGCAAACACTTGTGGCGCACAGTCGCCAAAGTCCGTCACCTCATATCCAATGTCTTTTAGTTTTTCTATCAGTCCGGCAGCGCGAAGGGCCGCCGGCGCTTTTTCACTGCCGGAAGAGAACGCTGCGGCGCTGGACGGGGCGCCAATCAAAGCAATCTGGTTCGGCTGACGGACAATTTTGACCGCCAAAGTGCGCTCCTTGTGAAGCGATAAGTTGTGCCGGGCTACGGCTACGACGCCGGGTGTTTCCCCTGCCCGGCATTACAAAAACCTCGGTCCACCCGTTTTTCAACCACTACCGGCGCGGAGCCGGAGCGATGGAAGCAAGCTCCGCAGGAAGTGTGAAGCGCACGTCCTCGCGGATCAAGTCCAGATCCCGCTGGTCGGTAAATCCAAATTGTGCCAGCCGCTCGCTTACCTGTTCCACCAGCACTTCCGGCGCGGAGGCTCCCGCGGTCAGGCCAATGCGGTGCACGCTCTCAAGCCAAACCGGGTCAATATCGGCGGCCGAGTCGATCAGCCGCGCTCTCACGTTCAGGCGTTCGGCCAATTCCACCAATCGATTGCTGTTCGAACTGTTTTGCGACCCGACCACCAGGATCAAATCGACGTCTTTCGCTACCTGCTCCACCGCTTCTTGCCGGTTCTGCGTGGCGTAGCAGATGTCGTCGCTTGCGGGGCCCAGAATCTTGGGAAAGCGCTGGCGAAGCCGCGACACAATCTCCTGCGTATCGTATAGGCTCAGCGTCGTTTGTGTCAGGAACGCTAACCTCTCCGGATCCTCCACCTCCAACGCATCCACCGCGGCGATGGAATCCACCACCAAGGTGCGGTCCGGCGCCTCACCGGAAGTGCCTACGATTTCCTGGTGGTCTTTGTGGCCGATCAAAATGATTGTCCGCTTCTCGCGCGCGAACTTCAGTGCTTCCAGATGCACCTTGGTCACTAGCGGGCACGTCGCATCAATTACCCGCAACGACCGTTCTTTTGCCTCTTGCCGCACGGTGGGCGGCACTCCGTGCGCGCTGAACACCAGCACAGCACCTGACGGTACCTCCGTGATCGTTTCCACGAAAATGGCGCCGCGGCGCCGTAACTGCTCCACCACGTAGGTATTGTGCACAATCTCATGGTGCACGTAGACCGGAGCCCCATACGCCTCTAATGCCAGCTCCACGATGTCTACGGCACGTACGACTCCGGCGCAAAAACCCCGGGGCCGAACGCGAAGTAATGTCTTGCTCTCGGTTTGGATAGCCATCTCTCCCTTAAGCCATTTGAATTCACAAAATTCTATCATAATCAAAGTCAACATTCCGCCGCGCCATCTTTGGCATGACCAGCCACGATCACCCCGGGGCAAGTCGTTTCGTTCACAGATTAGCCGTACGGAATCATTCCGATAGTCTCCAGCCAAGTCTCCACGAACCTGGGCCATGCCGTTATGGGAAATTCCGTCCGCCGCAGCCCAAACGCATGCCCGCCCTGCGCATAAAGGTGCACTTCCACGGGAACCCCGGCGTCCTTCAGCCCAATGTAGTAAACCAGCGACTGGTTTACATTGTCCACGTCATCATCCTCCGCTTGCAGCAAAAATGTCGGCGGCGTTTGGCGGGTGATGTGCCTACGGATATCCGGATTCAACTCAAACTTTTTTTCGTCAATCCACAGATGCCCCGGATAAAGAGCCACGGCAAAATCCGGGCGGCAGCTTTCTTTGTCTGCCGCATCCACCGCCGGATACAAACGTTGCTTAAAGTGCGTGCTTATCGCCGCCACCAGATGCCCGCCCGCCGAAAACCCCAGCACTCCGATCTTGTGTGGATCGATACCCCATTCCGCGGCGTGAAAGCGCACCAGCCCCACGGTCCGCTGCGCATCTTCCAACGCCGTCGGCGCCTTCGGATAGACCTGGCACTCACATCGGCGGTTCCACTGTGGTCCCGAATGTGGCACACGGTACTTCAACAGCACACACGTGATTCCCTTGGAAGTTAGCCAGTCACAGACCTCCGTGCCTTCCAGATCGATGGCCAGAATCTGATAGCCCCCGCCAGGAAACACAACCATCGCTACGCCCGTATTCTTTGTCGTTGGCGAATAGACCGTCATCGTGGGCCGCGATACGTTCTCCACGTAAACCCATGGCCTTCCGGCGACCAGATTCTTCGCTGTCGCGGTGACCTCCGCCCTTGCCGCAGGCTGCGCATCAGGCACCGCCCCCGGCCATATCTCCACTTGCATATGGCCCGCCGATGGCTGCCAACCAGTCGTCTGCGCGCACCAACCTCCAAACGCAAACGCGGCACACACGGCAAAGAGCACAGGCTTCATCGCAACCCTCACAGCTCAATATACTCGTCACTGCCGGAAGCCGCTGATTTCAAGCCTTCTAGGGGAAGGCCAAGCCAACCATACCGCATGGACTGCGCCTCTAAGGACAAAAGTTAACACCTGTCTCTTGGGACAGTCCGCGACAGCATCAAACAGGGTAAAATTCCATGGAGGTAAGGACCCTTTAATCTATGCCGCAGCCGGAAAACCGTCGACGCAGCGAACGCGTGGTCTTGCGTATCGCCGTGGTCGTCGTTGCCGAGGATGAAGACCGCAAGCAGATCCAGGAGCGTGCCGACACTCAAGTCGTCAATGCTCATGGCGGGCTGCTCCGAATGCGCCAACATCTCCACGTCGGCCAATCCTTGCTCCTCAACAATCCCCAAAACGGTTCGGAAATGAGCTGCCGCGTTGTCCGCACCGAAGAGGACGGGATGGACTTTTATAAGGTCGCGTTCGAGTTCGATCGTCCTGCGCCTGATTTTTGGCCCATTGTCTTCCCTCCCGCCGACTGGGCCGCCCCTACCCTGAAGTAGAAAACTCCACCCCAAGCCAACTTTTTTGCAATACTCGTGTTTCCAATAATGTGGAGGTATGTGACGTGGAACTTGGGAAACGCTCTGTAGCTGCCGTGTTGATGTCTGCCGTGCTGGTGGGGGGCATGGTGCTCGCAGGTTGTAACGATAACGTGGAAATACTTCGCGATCCGGATATTCGTGTCGCGAAGGGCATGACTTGGGCCTGGAGGCCTATGACACCTCCACCGTCCCAGCAGGCCACGCGATATTCCGATAACCGGCCTGTTGTTTCGCGGGATGTGATCACCCCAGCCTTGCCGCCTCAGCAGCACCTGGAAAGCAACCGTGACTGGAACACCGAAGCCAATCGCGATCAGTTGAAACAGGCCATTGCACGGGCCCTCAAATCCAAGGGCTTGGTGCAGATCAACGATCCCATGACCGCCGATTTTCTGGTCGATTATCACGTGGCCGTCAAGACCCAAAAAGCCACCGTGGGCACGGTCTATCCTGGCGGCTATCCCGGATTTGGCTGTGGCCCCTACGGTTGCTGGTCCGGCTGGGGATGGGGACCGCCGGAAGTTGAATATCGCACGGTGCGCTACCACGAAGGTACCTTCGTCTTCGATCTGGCCCTTCAAAACCCCAAGAAGCTTGCCTACCGCGCCATCAGCACCAAGGATCTAAACAACAAGCACACCATCACCCCTTATCAGGCCGAAGAAGCCGTGAACCACCTTCTGAAAGGCCTGAAAGTCTCGTAGCCGGCAAAACGCGTTATAGACAAATAGGCCGGAACAGGTCGAGGAGACGAGCATCTGCCGCTTAAGGGCAGTCTTACGGCTTCGCTTGCGGTTCCGCCTTTGGCTGCTGTTGCGAATTCGCTCCGCCCTGTGGAGCAGGCGTCGACACCGCGGGTGGCTCCGGCTTGGCTTCCGGCTTTGGCTGAATCGATAGCAGTTCCACTTCAAAAAGCAGCGTCGCGTTCGGGCCAATCGGACCGCCGTTAGGAGTTCCCCGGTCGCCGTATGCCAAAGAAGGTGGAATCGCCAATTCCCATTTCGAGCCTACTGGCATCAGTTGGAGCGCTTCTGTCCAGCCCTTGATGACTTGACCCACCGGAAATGTGGCCGGCTTGCCGCGCTTATACGAGCTGTCGAATTCCGTCCCGTCCACCAGCGTGCCTTTGTAGTTGCACACAACCGTGTCATTCACTGTGGGTTTCGTCCCCGTTCCCGCGGTGATCACCTTATATTGCAGCCCGCTCGGCAGAGCCACCACGCCTTGCTTGGTCTTATTCGCTGTCAGGAACTCTTCTCCCGCTTTCGAATTCTTGGCCGCCTCCGCGTCGCGCACCTCCTGCGCATGTTTGCGAAGGTCATTCTGCAAGTTTGTTAGAACCGCCTGCGTTTCTTCGTCTGTCAGTAGCGGTTTCGTTCCCGCCAACGCGTCTTTCATCCCGCGCACCAGAATATCGTTGTTGACGTCGACCGAATCCTTCTTCAGGTTTTCCTTCAGTCCTTTACCGATGTTCATGCCGATGGCGTAACTGGCCTTGTCTTTGTCCGTTTTCAACACCAGCGGAGTTGCGGTCGTTCGCTTCGCTGCGGTTGTGCCGGGTTTCGCCGGCGTGGTTTGTGTTTTCGGCTGAGCGGAACCGCTCGAACCTGCCGAAGAACTCGTGGGGGGCGTGGAAGACTGCTGCGCTAGGGCCAGCCCACACAGCAGCGTTCCCGCCATTGATAGTGTCAGGGTGCGACAAAGTGTTGTGCACATCTTGTGATTGTCACACCGATGGACAAGGCAATCAAATCAACATTCCTTTAGCTGCTTCGCAAACTGGCATCCAGTCCACGAACGCTGGTATCGTCTCTGCATCATGCTACTTCAGGACAAAGTCGCTTTGATTACCGGCTCTGGCCGCGGCATCGGCCGCGCCATCGCCACACTGTTTGCTCAGGAAGCCGCTCGCGTGTTCCTCACCGCGCGCTCCGGATCCGAACTATCCGCTGTGGCCGAAAACATCGCCTCGGCAGGCGGCGTGGCCGCCTTCGTCACCGCCGATCTTAGCCGCGAAGACGATTGCACCCGTGTCGCCGCCACCGCGCGCGAAAAATTTGGCTGCGTCGACATCCTGGTGAACAACGCCGGTCACTACGGCCCCGTCGTCCCTGTCGAGGAATATCCCCTCGAGGAATTCGATAAGGTGCTCGCGGTCCATTTGCGTGCTGCCTTCCTCCTCAGCAAGCTCGTGCTCCCCGAAATGTACGCCCGCAAATCCGGCGTGATTCTCAATATTTCCAGCCTCTCGGCCAAATCCGCATTTGGTTGGGGTTCCGCTTATGCCGCGGCCAAAGCTGGATTGCTCGGACTCACCCGCGTCACCGCCGCCGAAGCCGCCCGCCAAGGCGTGCGCGTCAACGCCATTTGTCCCGGCCCGGTCACCGAAACCGAAATGAGCAAACAACTCGGCAAAACCCTCGCCGAAAAATTAGGCGTCAGCCCGGAAGAGCAACTCAAAGGCTTCCTCACCTCCATCCTTCAAGGCCGCGGCCAAACCGCCATAGAGATCGCCCAGGCCGCCCTCTTCCTCTGCTCCGATATGTCCACCGCCATGGTCGGCCAATCCATCAACGTAGACGGCGGCGCCGCTTATTTTTAAACAGGTAACGCCGGCTTCCACCCGGCTCTCTCCAGCATTTCCGCTCGTTAATGAATTTCGTTTTTGATAACCGTCCCGCCCTTCATCACAAACTTCACGCGCGCTAGTTCCGTGATGTCCTTCAGTGGATCGCCCGACACCGCCACCAAATCCGCCCACTTCCCTGCCTCAATCGTCCCCATCTTGTCGCTCCAGCCCAACAACTCCGCCGCCGAAGTCGTCGCCGTGCGGATCGCCTGCATCGGCGCCATCCCGTAATTCACGTAGTATTCGAATTCCTTCGCTTCGTTCAGTTCGCGCCAATCAAACCCGCCCGCATCCGTCCCCAGCACAATCTTCACGCCTTTTTTCAACGCCAACTGAAAGGCGGCTTTCTCCGTCTCTACCATTTTCGGCCAATTCCCTGCTCGCCCATTCGCCACATAGGCTCCCACGGCAATGGTCGGCACCCAGTAAATCCCGCGCCGCGCCATCTCTTCCATCTGCGGTTCGCTCATTCCGTCGCCATGTTCAATGGTGTCCGCTCCCGCGCGCAGCGCCGCGGCAATCCCGTTATGGCCGATCGCGTGCGCCGCCACTTTCTTGCCGATCCGATGAGTTTCCTCTACAATTTCCCGCGCTTCCTCGTCCGTGAAATTCACATGACTGTGTAAAACACCATCCGGCTCGTAAAAATAGCCGTGGTCGGAGTAATACTTGATCCAATCCGCCCCGTTCATAGCCTGTTCGCGCACCGCTTTTCTGATTTCCTCCACGCCATCCACCGTCTGCACGCCCGTTGGCACTTTCAACTCCCACGAATAGCCAAACAGCGGATACGCCCCAGTGGGAGCCAACGCCCGCGTAGCTACCTGCATATGCGGCCCTGGAATTTCGCCGTTGTTGATCGCCTGCTTCACGTCCACGTCGCCGTACATCGCCCCTTCCGTCTCCAGATCGCGAAGTACGGTAAATCCGTGCGACAACGCAATCTGCGCGTTTCGCGCCGCTAATATCGCGCGGTACGGTATCGACTGCTTCAACAACTGTTTGTCGTAATCTTCGTCCGTGATATCGCCTTGCAGAAATACATGCGTATGCGCATCCACAAAACCCGGCAGCACCGTGGCCTTCGATAGATCGATCACTTCCGCACCGTCCGGCGCTGCGCCGCCGGCCGTCACGCTCACAATCTTGTCGCCCTCGATCAGAATCAGCGCATTCGTAATCGCCGTGTCGCCCTTCCCGTCGAGCAACCGCCCCGCTCGTACCGCAATGCGCTTCGGCGCGTGGGCAGCGCCCTGCTGAGCCTGCAAGCAAACGCTCGTGAACATTCCAACCATCGCGGCCACCGCAATCATCGAAGCATTTCTTATGTTCATGGGAGCCTCCGCCGAACGGCGAAAGCCTAACAGACGCACCCGCGCGCACCAAAAGAAAAAGGCCAGCCGTTCTCTCCGGACGACTGGCCCACTTTCCATCGCTGGATCAGAATCCGCTAACGAACCACGAACCCCAAACCAGGGTGCTCTGGCTAGGACAAAACTCTAACTCGCAGCCTCCGAATCCGGACGCCGTAACGGCCGTCGCGCCAAATCTTCTACCAATACGACGCTCCGGCGCGCCGCTAGCAAGATCGGATGCTTGCTCCGCACCGCCCAGCCAACCCCGGCTTCCCACGCCTTATGCAGGAAGTAGAGCGAGCCCACACACAGGGCGATTGCAGCGAATCCCAGGAGGAATATCGCGAATGCTGCCAGCAGCTCACGGACAGCATAGACCTGAATGGCGGCGAGACCGACCAGGAACAGCCACATCCATTTCCGGAGATGATCTTTCATTCTATGACCCAACTCTCTGCCAATAACCGATGGTCTGAAAATCGAGCCGAGTCGCCTTGTACTTCTGCCCTGACCTAAGGGTTGGCTGCTCGACCTGACCTATTTGACAGGTGGTCCGGAAAAAAACCTATGGTACAGGAGCACTAAGGCGGCTTTTAGGACCCAAGATTAGTACCCCTGCGGAAAGCGCTCTATCGCTCATAATTACAAGTAAATAATAAGGTTACAAGGTGACAATAATGGACCGAACGAGCACCGTATCGGAATGAAACGCGCCCTGTGGAAAACCTGCCCTTTCGTACAGGGTACAGGTGCGACTTTCGTCCCAAAATAGATAGCGCCGGGCACTTTTCCACGCTCGCGGCGCGCATCCCATCCTCTATGCTCTCTTCAGCAAACGCGTAATCCACACCAGGATCACTGCCCCGACGAAGGCCACGATAATCGACCCAATGATTCCCCCTCCCGGCCAGAGATGCAACAGCCCAAACACCCAGCCGCCCAAGACTCCGCCGAGTATCCCGAGAATGATGTCCACCAGAACGCCGTAGCCCCCACCCTTCATCACTTGCCCAGCCAACCAGCCCGCGATCAAACCAACAATGATCCAAGTCAGAAAGCCCATAGTATTCCTCCTAAGTCGATCGATTTAAGTTTAGGCCCCATGTTCTCTTAAAGCTTCGTCTTCCCCCAGCTGACCCGGAACCCGGTCGAGAGTATCAAGTCATTGCCTTTCAGTCCCACCGGCGGATAGCTGATATACCGGTCGCTGAATGTCGTCTGCCAGCTCAGCCATTGTTTCATCTGCATGGCTAGCGTGGTGTCGAACTGGAACCGGTAATCGCCCGTGTGCGACAGGTTCGGGAAGAACGAGAATCGTTCGGTGAACATCGTTCGCTTCGAAAGATGCGAATCGAATTCCTCCCCCACCACGATTTCCGCGCTGTTCTGGCTATATGCGGACACAGAGAGAAGCGGAGGGGGAGGCGCGGAATTCACCAGCGTGTAGCTGTTGAATTCGTCACGATCAAAGTCGCCGCCGCCAAAAACGTCGAAGAGCGTGCGATCGTTCTTGATGATGTGGTAGCCCACCCCGCCGCCGTACACCTGGCGAAGATTCAAGTGCTGTAGTTCGTTGGTCTCGAAATCCCCAAACGCAAATACGAACGCTCGTGGGCTGATGTTCAGGTCCCCGCGAATCCCGGCCTGAAATAGATTTGCTGTAGTCGAGGTAGGGGGCGTGGTGTCGTTGTTCGCGAAAATGTAGTTGGCGTACACCGTCAATTTGTCGCGCGGCGTCTCGCGCACGGCTTTGGTGTTAAACGTGAAGCTGGCTGTCGAAGAATTCCCGCGCGTCAACGCCAACCCGGTGTCGAACAATCCGCTCCAGAAATACGTAATTTTCGGGTGCGCCATTCGTTCTTCCGCAAGTTCGTAGGCCTGTTGCTCCGCATTATTCCGCACCGCCACGATCGTGTCCTTGGCCTCGGGAGCCGGTGCGCCCTCGACCACGAACTTTCCGTCCGTCGTCGTGATTTTCCCGGCTAGCTTCTTCCCGTCCTTTAGCGTCAGGTGCAGATCCTGCGTGGATTGGATTCCCACAATGGCGTCCCACTGAACGGTCACATCGCCGGCGAACTCCGTCTTGATGAGCAGGGTCTTTCCATCCCCGCTCACGATCGTGCCACTCAGCCGGTCTCCATTCTTCAACGTTACTTGGTCGGCGCTCGCTGCTATGGCCCATATCGTTAACAGCAACACGCACAATAAACTGCGACGCATGCGCGTCCTCCTTACAGTCCCCATCAAGTTGTACACGAGAGCTGGTCTTCGCGCGGGCGGTACGAGAAGTAATCCCAAACTTGTGAGCGGAAACAGGTGCCTATTCTATTGAATTCGTCTTCTTCCTGCAATGAACTATGTCGCGTCCGTTGAATTTTCTCTTGGGCGCTTCAGCGGTTGGATTTGCGTTTAGGGAGTCACGGCTTCAGTTCACCCCCGAGCCTCGCAGGGCCCTGACGTAAAGACCTGTAATTTGAATTGGGCTTCCGCCCCTGGGGACTCGACACTTTCGGCAATCACCATCAGATGCACTTCAGCAAGTTGACGGTCGCCTCCGCCCAAAGCCTATAATGGTGGCACGTCAGGGGTGAAGTTTCTGCGCTGCTCGTAAGCGCACCCAACATTTCGCACTCTGTGGCAAATCGGTTAACGCTCGCCGTGTTCCTGCTTTGGTCAGGCCATCGCAGCCGAACTAAACCTGGGGGTAGCATTGAATGGCTTAATCCGTATGCGTGTTTTTCCTGCCTTTTTCCTTTTCTCGGTTGTTCTCGCCGCTTGTTCCAAGCCCCAGGAAGTTCACACCGCGGCGGTCACCGCCACTGCGGCACGGCCCCTGATTGTTTTTATGACCGATTTCGGCACCGCGAACGACGCGGTGGCCATCTGCAAAGCGGTAATGGTTGGCATCGCCCCAGCCACGCGCATCATGGATATCACCCACCAGGTCACGCCCTACTCCATCGAGGAAGGCGCGCGGTTTCTCGCCGGTGTCACTCCCTACTATCCCGCTGGCACAGTTTTCGTCGTGGTCATCGATCCGGGAGTCGGTACCTCCCGCAAAGCCGTAATCATCAAAACTAAAAAGGGCCAATTTTTCGTTCTGCCGGACAACGGCCTCATATCTCCGGTCATCGAACGCGATGGCCTGGAATCGGCCCGAGAGATTACCAACACCGGCTGGATGATCGGTGACAACGTTTCTTCCACCTTCCACGGCCGCGACATCTTCTCCCCCGCCGGCGCCCACCTCGCCGCGGGTTGGGACTACGCCCTCGCGGGCCCCGAGGTGCCTCAGCTTGTGCGCCTGACTCCCAAGGTCGCCACCCGCACCGACAAAGGGATCGCAGGCGACATTATCGCGCTGGACGATCCCTTCGGCTCGCTGATCACCGACGTTCAGGGGCAGGACTTCAAGAAGCTCGGCTATGCCTTCGGCGACAAAGTCACCGTGCGACTCGACCAGAAGCCCTTCACTCTTCCCTACGTCAAGACCTTCATGGATGTGCCCGTAGGCGAAGCGCTGCTCTATCAAGACTCCCGTGGCCGCATCGGACTTGCCGTCAATCAGGGGAATTTCTCTCAAGTGCACAAAATTGCGCCTCCCGCTACCCTGTTCATCCCCAAGAAGGAAGTGTCCACCAAGGGCCAGCGATGAACCCGCGCGCCAACAATTCGGTGCTCCCTTGCACGCCATGCAGCCATTTGTGGCGATGTCGCCACCGCTTCGCAAATGGGTAGCGCCGGCGCTCTGCCGGCTTCAGGAGGTTTCGATTCGCTGACGTTTCAACTGCACCGGCCGCTCCCCCGTGCACGGGATCCCTCAACGATGGCTGTCTGCAAATAAAGGACACAGGTCATGATTTCCAGAAATTCGCTCTCCTTGAAATGGCTATTCGAAGTCCTGTCTTTACTCGCTCTGGTTTTCGCCTTATCAACGGCGCCGCTGTTCGCCCAGTCCTTTCGCGGCGGAATTCGTGGAGAAGTGGTTGACTCTCAAGGGCTCCACGTCGCTGGCGCGAAAGTGGTGGCGCGCAATCTTGGCACCAGCGAAACCCGCGAAGTCACCGCCGACGAAAACGGCGAATATCTCTTCGTCGAAATGCCCGCGGGCGATTATGAAGTGTCTGCCGTTGCCACTGGGTTCGAAGAAGTTCGCGCACCAAAGGTTCGCGTCGACGTTGGTGTGGATACCGTCGTGAACCTCGCGCTCGCCAAGGTCAGAGGGCAAGAGCAGCGCGTGGAAGTCGTGGAAAGTGTGCCACTGGTGGAAACTGCCAGCACCACGCTCTCCCAAGTGGTCGATCGTCAACTCGTTCAAGAACTCCCGCTCAATGGCCGCGACTTCGGCAAACTGGTCGCGCTCACTCCCGGTGTCACCGTCGAAGGATCCGGCGTTGCTGGGTCGGAAAAAGGCTTCGGCCAGTTCAATATTGACGGCAACCGCGACCGTTCGAATAACTACAATCTCGACGGAACCGATAACAACGATCCCTTCTTCAACAATTCCGCCCTCAATCAAGTGGGCATTACCGGCGCGCCGGCCACCTTGCTCCCGCTCGATTCCATTCAGGAGTTCAACATTCAATCGCAGTTCGGCTCGGAATACGGGCGCAACAGCGGTTCCGTTGTGAACATCGTCACGCGCTCCGGCAGCAACGCGTTTCACGGCTCCCTATACGAGTACAATCGCAACTCCGCCTTCGACGCCAGGAACTACTTCAACACCAAATTCCAGTCAGACGGCACCCCCAATCCGCAATCGCGCTTCAACAACAACAATTTCGGCGGCTCCCTCGGCGGGCCCATCGTTGGCGACAAGCTATTTTTCTTCTTTGGCTATGAAGGCCAGCGGGAACGTGTCGGTTCGGACTTTGCTATTAGCGTGCCGTCGCTAGCGCAGTTCGCCGCCGCTCAGGCCCTCGCCGTTACCACCACCGTTCCCGGTGCTGCTGTCCCCTCCGTCAACCCCGCGCTCATCAAAATCACCAATCTTTTCCCCACCAGTGATTCCAATTCGCTCGCTTATTCCGTCCGCGACAAAAACGATGGGGACAATCTCATCGGCAAAGTCGACCTGCGCATCAACGCCAACAACTCTCTCAGCGCTCGCTATGCCTTTGGCAACAGCAACCAGCAGTTTCCCCTGGGCTCCCTGGGCGGCTACGGCAGCGGTTCCCGCCTTGCCAACTTCGAACAAATCTCTCCCACCCGCGTGCAAGTCGTTTCTGTGAACTGGCTTACCACCTTCTCACCCAGCCACATCAACGAAATCCGTTTCGGCTACTCACGCTTCCGCACCCGTTTCAATTCCGCCGACGCCACCCCCGGCAATCCCAATTACATCGATCCCGCCGCCCTGGGCCTGGATATGGGCACCGGCCACGTCGGCTTGCCGGAAATCGATTTCAATGGCGACCTGGAAAATCTCGGCGCCACCGCCTATAGCGTGCCTCGCGGCCGCCTCAGCGAAACCTTCCAGGTCCTCGATAATTTCACCTTGATCCAGGGCCGCCACACTTGGAAATTTGGCGGCGAGTTCCACCGCTACGATGTCCAAAGCTTTAACGACAATCTCGAACGTGGCCTCCTTGACGTGAACACCTGCTTCTCTCTCCCCGATGGCACTTGCCCGACACTGTCCGCTGACCCCATCGTCAATGAACTGGCCAACTTCTACATCGGCAACATCTACGCCATCGGAGACATTGGCAACACGCAGCGCTTCACCTTCAACAATAATGTCGGTTTCTTTGCGCAAGACGAGATTCGCGTCCGCCCGAATCTCACCATCACCGCGGGCCTCCGCTGGGAATATATTGCGCCGCTCTCCGAAAAGCACGATCTGCTTTCGAATTTCGATGCCAACGGCAACTTAGTCCAAGTCGGTTCGCCCACTTTGCCGATCCTCTATCACCGCGATCTCAACAATTTCGGCCCCCGCCTCGGCATTTCCTGGAGCACTTTCCACAACACCGTCATCCGCGCGGCCTACGGCATCTACTACGATTACACCCCGCAGAATAATTTAATCGCCAACTACACCAATTCCGCCGGCGTGGCCACCAACCCTGTGCCTTCGCTAGCCAACAGTCCCTATTTCGTCGGCGCGCAGGATTTCAACTCCGGCCCGTGGAATGGCACCTCCACTGGTACCGTCTTCACACCGACCATTTACCCGCAATCCATCTTCGTCACCGATCCCGCTCTCCGCACTCCGTACGTCCAGAGTTGGAGCCTCAACATCCAGCGTGAACTGACCCACTCTGTCGCTTTCGAAATCGGCTACGTGGGCAGTAAAGGTACCCGCCTCACACGTCTCTACGATGCCAACCAGGGCCGCGATTTCAACATCAACAACCCCGCTTATCCCCAGTACGCCGCGGTCGATGTCTTTTCGGGCGGCGCCAACTCCACTTATCACGGCCTGCAGACCACCGTGCGTCTTCAAAATTTTCACGGATTCTCAGGATTCTCCACCTACGCCTTCTCCAAGTCTCTCGATGGCGCCTCCGACGGCATCAATTTCAATTTCGCCAATGCCGCGTTCCCGCAGGACTCCACCAACTTGGCCGCCGAAAAGGGACCGTCCACCTTCGATACCCGTCATCGCTGGACCACCGCCATCAATTACGGCGTACCCACCATCGGTCACATCCCGCATTGGCTCGGTGCTGGCTGGCAACTCAACTCCATCATCACCGTGCAATCCGGTCGCCCTATCAACATCATTACCGACGCCGGGGGCGTGAATTCGAATTACGTGCAGCGGCCCGACATCGTTCCGGGCGTAAATCCAATCCTTCCGCACTGGTCTCCCAAAACTGGCTACCTCAATCCCAATGCTTTCGCCTATCCCGCGGTCACCGCCGCCGATCCTTACGGATACTTCGGCGATCTCGGTCGCGATCAAATCTATGGTCCTGGTTTCTGGGACTATGACTTCTCCAGTACGAAGAATTTCCAGCTACGGGAAAATTTGCAGCTCCAGTTCCGCGCTGAATTCTTCAACATTTTCAACCACCCCAACTTCGCCCTGCCCTCCAATGTCGTTTCGCCAGGTAGCCCCACCGCCGGCCTCATCACGCAAACTCCCGACGTGGCGCAAGGCAATCCAGGCCTCGGCGGCGGCGGCCCCCGCGTCATGCAATTCGGCCTGCGCCTGCAGTTCTAACGAGAGCAATCGCGCACAACCACCGTTAGCGCCGGCTTCCAGCCGGCTCAACGCCGACCGCGGCGGGGTGCCCCATGCCGTTTTTACATGTGGGCTCTTCTCTCTCGTCCCATGTGCAATTCTTCCCCGAGACCAAGTCATTTCTCTTAGGGGCGCAGCATGCTGCGCCCCATCTCGGCAAGATCTCCTGACGAAAGACCTCTCGTCAGTTCGAGCGGGGCGAGGCGCAGCTTTGCACCACGAATTCCGCGCCCCCCGGCGCAAAGAAATCCGTCATTCCGAGCGAAGTCTTCGTAGTGAGGAATCTCTCTTTCGAAGCTGCCCCTATGCCCTTGTCACCACCATTTGCTTTTTTCCCACCGCCAACCGAAAATCGAAAAATCTTCCTACTGGAGGTTCGCCATGCCAGAAGCCGTCATCGTCTCTTCGGTCCGCACTCCCGTGGGTCGCGGCTACAAAGGCTCCCTCCGCACCACGAGGCCCGACGATCTCGCCGCACTTGTCATCAAGGAGGCCCTCGCCCGTCTACCCGGCCTCGATCCCAAACAAATTGACGACGTCATCCTTGGCTGCGCCATGCCCGAGGGCGAACAGGGCATGAACGTTGCCCGCATCGCCGCGCTCCGCGCCGGTCTCCCGGTGGAAACTTCCGCGATGACCGTGAATCGTTTCTGCGCCAGCGGCCTGCAAGCCATCGCCCTTGCCGCCGAACGCATCCGCGGCGGTTCCGCACAGATCATCGTCGCTGGCGGCACGGAATCCATGTCGCTGGTCCCCATGGGCGGCAATAAAATTTCACCGAATCCCTGGCTCGTCGATCATTATCCTGATGCGTACATCAATATGGGCCTCGGCACGGAAAATCTTGCCCGCAAATTCGGCATCAGCCGCGAAGCCGCCGATCAATTTGCCGTCGATTCCCACAAGAAAGCGGTCGCCGCGCTCGCCGCCGATAAGTTCAAGGACGAAACCGTTCCCGTCGACGTGAAGATCACGACCGTCCCCAATGGCAACGGCGCAAAAGGCAAGGCCGCCCCAAAACCCGCGACGCAATCCTTTATCTTCGACAAGGACGAAATGCCACGCCCGGACACTTCCATGGAAGTCCTCAGCGGCCTGAAGCCTGCATTTCACGTGAAAGGCACGGTAACGGCCGGCAACAGCTCGCCCATGAGCGATGGAGCCGCCGCCGTTGTGGTCATGAGCGATTCGAGAGCCGCCGAACTGGGACTGAAGCCCCAAGCGCGTTTCGTCTCTTACGCCACCGCGGGCTGCCCGCCCGAGGAATTCGGCATTGGCCCCGTGTACGCAATTCCCAAGGCCCTCGATCTCGCCCGGCTTTCGCTTAACGACATTTCCGTCCTGGAACTGAACGAAGCCTTCGCCGCGCAATCGCTCGCCGTCATTCAGCAAGCCAATCTCGATGCTGCTCGCGTCAATCCCAGCGGCGGCGCCATCGCGCTCGGCCATCCCCTTGGCTGCACCGGCGCGAAACTTACCGCTTCGCTCGTCCGCGAACTCCAGCGCCGCAACGCCCGCTACGGCATGGTTACCATGTGCATAGGCGGCGGCATGGGCGCCGCTGGCATCTTCGAACGCCTCTAGTCATCCCACTTTTCTCTTGACGCCGCGGTCTCTTCCGTTCAATATGTCGCGTGACGACATGTCGCAGGAGGATATATGAGCCCCTCGCCCATGACCGAACCGGTGCTCCTCATTCTGCTCTCCCTCGCCTCCCAGCCGCGCCACGGCTATGCCATCCTCCAGGACACTCACACCATGAGCTCCGGCCGGGTTCGCCTTAGCACCGGCACTCTCTACGGCGCCTTGCGCCGGTTGCTCGACGACGGCTGGATTGAACGCTGCAAGGAAGACGACACTTCCCGCGGTAAGCAGTCTTATCGCCTGACTCCATTGGGCCGCCGCACGCTGGGCCTGGAAGTCGATCGCCTGAAGCACCTCACGCGACTCGCAAACCTGCGCGTCGCGCGCAAGGAGGCTTAGTCCATGCCCTCCCTATTCCGGTCGCTCTTATATTTGTATCCCGCCGACTACCGCCGGAAATACGGTGAAGAAATGATCACCGTTCTGGCGGAGGTGCAAGAAGAAGCCGCAAGTGGGGGTCTTTTCCCGCGTGCCGCGTGCGGCCTCCGCGAATCCGCTGGCCTGTTGCGCGGTGTTTTCCGGGAGCACGCCCAAGCCATCTTCGGCCCTCGAACATTTTCGTTTTACTCCCAAAGGAGGTTTTCCATGCGTTCCGACTTCCGTTTTCCCAAGGCTACCGTCACCCTCATGCTCGTGATTCTTGCCACTGTTATCTATGCCATCGAGAAGGCAAAATCACTTCAGCATGTGCTGCCAGCCACTGGTCCCTCGCTCGGCCCCATCGAACCCACGCATGTTGCCATCATGCCAGCGTTCTTCTTCGCCTTTGCCCTGGTGTGTGCTTGCGCGGCCCTCGCTTGGGCCGTTCTCTTCGCCCTGCGCCGCTCCGGCATCCACCGCTTCTCCAACCTCAACATGAGCGCAAGCCATCACCCCAAACCCACCCTGTTCAACTGAAGCCGCACTGGTGTTCGTCTCCGATAGATTTCACCCGTGGGGGCGGCTTCTTGCCCTGAGCACCTGGCGAAGGGTTACCCCGCCGACCTTCTCTTTCTTCTTCCTTCGGCAGATCCGCCACTACCTCAGCCCTTCGACTTCCACAATCCCACCGTGTTCCCCTCCGGATCTTGCATCCACGCAAACGTTCCCATAGGGATGTCCACCGGCGGCACTAAGGTGCTGCCACCAAGCGATTCCGCCTTCTTCAACGCCGCCGCCACATCCTCCACATCCACGTAAAAAATCGTGTAGCGATGCGGCTCATGGCCTAGTGCCGTGATGTGCCCACCAATCCCCGGTGCTTCCGGCGCAATCATCGCCGCCGGCCCCATCGCTTCGATCTTCCAGTCAAACATCGCGCGGTAGAACTCTTGCGTCTTCGCCGCATCCCGGCAACCAATCTCAAAGTGAATAACCGCCCGTGCCATAATCCCTCCTCACTCCTCCGTCCTGCCTGGCAGGCGACAGAGTCTGCCACACCCACCCAGAATTTGCACGCACCACGTGTTCATCCCTACGATCCCTACGAGGTCCTATTGCGCTAGCGCCCCTGTGCGGGTAAAATCGCCGCATTGGTTTTTCAAACGATCGTTTGAATTTCATCGCCGCACCAGCACGGCAAGGAGCAAATATATGGCGACCTCCGTTCTCACCAAACCCGCTGCGAAAGGCGGTAGCTTCCTGCTCGAATCTCCTGCCCCTCAGGACATTTTCACTCCCGCCGACCTGACCGACGATCAAAAGCTGATCGGGCAAACTGCCGAAGAATTTGTGGCCAAGGAAGTTTTGCCTCTCGCGAAAGAGCTGGAAGCCAAAAAGCCCGGCCTCATGGCGGAATTGACCCGCAAAGCCGCGGAACTCGGTTTGATGAGCGGTGGCACGCCCGAAGAATACGGCGGCGCGGGACTCGATAAAGTGGCGTCAACCATGCTGACGGAGAAGCTTGCGATGTACGGTGGGTTTGCCGTAACCCATGGCGCTCACGCCGGTATCGGCACGCTCCCGCTCGTTTATTTCGGCACCGAAGAGCAGAAGAAAAAATACCTTCCCAAACTGGCTAGCGGCGAATACATCGGCGCGTATTGCCTCTCCGAACCGCAGGCCGGCAGCGACGCGCAAAATCTGCTCACGCGCGCCGAACTCAATAAGGAAGGCACGCACTACATTCTCAACGGCCAAAAGATGTGGATCACCAATGGCGGTTTCGCCGACCTCTACATCGTCTTCGCCAAAGTGGACGGCGAAAAACTCACCGCCTTTATCGTCGAACGTAGCTTCCCCGGCTGCAAGCCCGGCAACGAAGAACACAAGATGGGCATTCACGGTAGTTCCACCACTCCGGTGTTTCTGGAAAACTGCATGGTGCCCAAAGAAAACGTGCTGCACGAAATTGGCCGCGGCCACATCGTCGCCTTCAACGTGTTAAATGCCGGTCGTTTCACTCTCGGGGCTTCCTGCGTCGGTGGTGCCAAGCATGTCATCGCCACTGCGTCCAAATACGCCAAAGAACGCAAAGCCTTCGGCAAGCAAATTGGCGATTTCGGTCTCATCAAGGAAAAGCTTGCCGAAATGACCATTCAGATTTATGCCGTGGAATCCATGATCTACCGCAGTGCCGGCTATATGGAAGCTGCCATGCACGCCGCGGCTGGTTCCGGCAATAAAACGCAAAACACCATGAAGGTTCTCGAAGAGTACGCTATCGAAAGCTCCATCGCGAAGGTCTATGGCAGCGAGATGCTCGACTTCGTCGTCGACGAAGCCGTTCAGATTTTCGGCGGCTATGGTTTCCACGAAGACTACCCCGTCTGCCGCGCGTATCGTGATTCCCGCATCAATCGCATCTTCGAGGGAACCAACGAAATCAACCGCATGCTTATCATCCAGATGCTCATGAAGCGCGCCATGGGTGGCCAGCTTGCGCTCATCCCCGCAGCCATGAAGCTCGCCGACGAAATCCTGGCCGGCCCTTCCTTCGAAGACGCGCCGGAAGGCGTTCTCGCCGACGAAGCGCGCATCATCGCCAATGCCAAAAAGATGTTTTTGCAGGCTGCCGGTGGCGCGTTGCAGAAATATCGCGAAAAGCTTGCCGAAGAGCAGGAATTGATCGCCGCGCTAGCCAATATCGTCATGGAAATTTACGCCATGGAATCCAGCCTGCTCCGCGCGCAGAAAGCCGCGGCCACCAAGGGCGAAGCTGCCGCCGCCGTGTTGATTGACGCCGCCCGGGTCTTCATCGCCGATGCTGCTGAGCGCGTCGAGCATGAAGCGCGTCGCGCCGTCGCCGCCGTCCACGAAGGCGACATGCTCACTACGCAATTGGCCGTGCTCAAACGGTTTGGCAAGCGCCCCGTCGTCGACACCATTGCCCTTCGGCGCGGTGTTGCCGCCGCTGTCCAGGCCCAGGATCGCTACCCCTTCGAAGGCCGCTAGCCTCACCGCATCTCACAATTCGTGGGGTTGCCCGAACGACGTTTTCCCTTGGGCAACCGTACCCTTGCAGGGCGATAACGAGGCCGACACATACCCTCAGACAGCCGGTTGCCCTCACTAAAAGACTCTTAAACTAATTGGGCAGGTACCAGGACCATCGCCTTGAGCCTTAAGCCATTTCCTCGCTCCCTGGCCTTTGTGGCACTCCTCGTCGTGGCTGCTCACGTCTGCTCCGTCGTTTGGCTCGGCACCTCTCCGGCCGGCTCCTTCGTTGGAAATTCCCTCCAGATTTTCTCGGCCCTCTTAGCAGCTGCGATGTGTTTCCGAGCTGCCCGGAGAGCGCCGGGCTTCAGTCAGTCTTTCTGGACTCTGGTTGGATTTGGCACTGCGATCTGGGCCGCCGCAGATCTTGGCTGGACTTACTATGAAGTGGTTCTACGAATCGAGCCGCCGTCGGACTCTCTCATCCGCTTTCTCTTTGATACCCATGGCATGTTTTTCGTCATGGCCATTTTCTTGAACCAACAGAAAAAAGATTCTCAAGTCGAAACCGAAGAAGCCCTCGATTTCATCCAGATCGGCATCCTCTTCTTCCTGGTGTACTTCGGTTGGTATTACCTGCCCTCGCTAACGCTCTCGCAGCAGACCGCCTTCACTCGCGAAATGACCATCGCCCTCTGGGGCGACGTGGGAATAATTTTTCTGGCTGTCTTACAGTGGCGCCGTGCTCGTTTTCCAGAAGTGCGCAAGCTGTACGGTGGCCTGGCGCTCTATCACCTGATCTACACCGTCGGCTCTCATTGTTTGGATTTCTACCAGGCTCAACAGGAACTCCCCACCGGCACCTGGTATGACTTGGCTTGGTCGATTCCCTTCCTTTACGGAGCCTTCTGGGCCGCTACATGGCAACCGAATTCGGTCAAGCACGTCACCAACGAACGCAAGAAATCCCTCGCCGACGTCCTGATTACCAACGGAATGTTCGCCTTCGTGCCCATGGCCGTTCTTTTCATGCTCGCGGAACTCGGCCCAGGCTGGAGGTTACTCCGCTTCAGTCTGATGGCACTTTCTTTCGTTTGTTATGCCCTGCGTATTGCGCTCGTGCAGTTCCGCCAGAAGCGCGGTGAGGAGACCGTTCGTAGACAAACGCTGGCCATGGACAGTTCCGCCGACGGTATCGCGCTCCTGGATGAACGCGGCACGCACATCTACGCCAACTCCGCGTTCGCCTCCATGTTTGGGTTTGACGGCCCAGACCGCATCATCGGCCAGCCTTGGCGAATCGTCTACGCCTTCCAGGAACTCAGCACTTGGGAACCGCAAATTCGCGCGTCCTTGGCGGACTCCGGAAAATGGTCCGCGGTCTTTTCTATTCGCCGTCCCAATGGAAGCGCACTCTCCGCTGAAATCACGATCACGCTCATGCCCGACGGCGGAACCGTCTGCTCCTGCCGTGACCTTTCGCAGCGCCAGCAAGCCGAGAAAGCGCGCGCCGAAGCCGAAGCCAAATATCGCACGCTCGTCGAACAGGTCAACGCCATTACCTACATCGCGGAAATCGGTATCAACGGGCAGTGGCACTACGTCAGCCCGCAGATTGAAGCGATTCTGGGGTACACGCCCGACGAGTGGCTGGCCATCTCTCATCGCTGGGGGGAAATGATCCATCCAGACGATCTGGCCGCCGTCGAAGCCGCGGAAAAAGGGAGCGAGCGGGGTGAGCCATTTCAGGCGGAATTTCGCTTCAAGAGAAAAGACGGTCGCGAGGTCTGGCTCAATGATACCGGGGTCGTTGTTCCGGGCAGCAACTCCCATCCGGTCATGGAAGGGATCATTGTTGACATCACCGAGCGCAAAATTTTGGAGACGCAGCTTCAGCAATCGCGAAAAATGGAAGCGGTCGGGCGCCTGGCTGGTGGAATCGCTCATGATTTCAACAACCTTCTGACCATCATTACCGGCTACACCGATTTAGCGCTGAGTCGGCCCAGCGTGCCTCTCGATCTGCGAACCGATATCGAGCGCATTGAGAATGCCGCCGCCAGGGCCGCCGCGCTGGTGCGTCAATTGCTAGCGTTCAGCCGCAAGCAGGTCCTCCAACCGAAAACCCTGGATTTAAATGCCATCGTCCTGAATATGGACAAACTCCTACGCCGCCTGATTGACGATCACATTGAGATGATCACGCGCGTCGACGACCAATTGGGAAAAGTAAAAGCAGATCCCGCACAAATCGAGCAGGTCATTATGAATCTTGTCGTCAACGCGCGCGACGCTATGCCCCAGGGCGGCCGCCTTGTGCTGGAAACCGCCAATGTGGTTTTGGACTCGTCCTACTCCGCCGATCACACCCCGAGTAAGCCCGGACATTACGTCATGCTGGCCGTTTCAGATACCGGCGTTGGCATGGATCCCTCTACTGTGGCGCACATCTTCGAGCCCTTTTACACCACCAAAGAAAGCGGTCGAGGCACCGGCCTGGGGCTCTCCACCGTTTACGGCATCGTCAAGCAAAGCGGCGGCTATACCTGGGTGTACAGCGAACCCGGGAAAGGCAGCACCTTCAAGGTTTATCTGCCGCAAGTGGAAGCCTCCAGTCAATCCGATGAACCCAAACTCCCGAAAGCCCTGGACCTGCGCGGCACCGAGGTCATCCTGCTCGTCGAAGACGAGGAAGCCGTCCGCGATCTTGTTCGGACCATTCTTGTGGCGCAGGGCTATGAAGTGGTTGTAGCTGAAGATCCTCAGCATGCTGAAGATCTCGCCTGCAAGTTCCCAGGAGAGATTCACCTGTTGCTGACCGACGTGGTCATGCCCGGCGCCAGCGGCCGCGAGCTGGCCGCGCGAATCATGAAGAGCCGTCCGGGCATCCGCGTCCTGTATATGTCCGGCTATACCGAAAACGTCGTCACCAGCGGAGGCTTGCTCGAGAGCGGTCTGGTGTTCATCCAGAAGCCCTTTTCACCCTCGGTGCTGATCCATAAGATTCGCGAAGTCCTGACCCACACCACCACGCCTTAATCCGGTCGCACTGCCTTGAGCAAATCTCGCGATGGTAGGGACGGCCTTCGCAGGTTGTCCGTTACGTCCACTTAAACGAGGACGCCTCCCACGCCAAAAGTAAAAAGCCATCCCGAAGGATGGCTTTTGGAAGGGTGATACTAATTCGAATCGTTACTTGCGAATCTTCAACAACGCCAATCCAATCAAACCGCCACCCAGCATCGCCAAGGTACTCGGTTCGGGTGTGCGGGCCGGAGGATCGTTCGGGGGATCACTGAGTGTGGTGCCAGCCAACGTGGTGACGCCACCCGCGTAATCCAACCCATACGAAGTCCCGCCTTCTTGATACACGGTGAATTGAATGGTATTGACGCCATCCTGCAAGTACGGCAAAAGTTGGGAACTGCCGAACATACCTTCCGTCGTGGCCAGGCAGCCAATGCCGCTCGCGGCGCAAACTGGATAAGGTCCTGCAAGGTTGGCAGCCATCAGTTCTGTGCCATTTACCCAAACGCTCGCCGTGTCATCCGCAAGCACGTTCAGGAATGCACTCTGAATGCTGCCGGTCAAAGTGAAGGTGTCGGTAAATGTCACCGCAGTTCCATTCGGCACGGTAACAAACCCCGAGTCCGAAGGATTCCCGGTGGACGCGTAGGAGACCCAACTCGAACCTGCCAGCGCCCCCGCCCACAGCGGGTTTGTGTCAATATTTTGGGTTGCGCTTGCGGTACTGTTGGTCGTTGAAGTCGCTGAACTCACTACCGGGACGTTATCCGCCCGGGCAGCGATCAGCGCACCGCTGATGAGAAATATAATTGCCAATCGTTTGATCATCTATTATCCGTAGGAGCTCGCTTTAACCGCAGCGAAACCCTCCGTACAGAAGTTCTATAACTCCCCAAACTACAAGAAGTTACCGAGAATTAGGTGCAATTCTGAGGCCGCCCGGGCGTCTTTTTCTCCCCCCAATACCTGCTGAAAAGAGGAGACTTATTTCTCGCCCGCCACACCATTCCTTGCCTTGTGCGTCTTTTTCGGAAGTGTCTTACATGCCTGTGGAAATTGTCTGCATTTAGGGTGAATTGCTGATGGACAACCAAATTCACCCGTGAACGGCTTACGGCCTTCCCGGCAACGGCGCCGGCTCCTTCGCGTCCTTGGGCTTCTCGACCGTGCTCAGTGTTTCCACGTTGAATCGCTTGTAATCGGAATACTTCGTCGTGACATTCACCTTGAAGCCCTTCACCAGCAGCAGCCGCACACCTACGTGGGCCTCCACGTACGTTGGCAACCACACTTCGTTGTTCACGTACGCCTGTTCGAACACGAAGCTGGTTCCCTTTTGCAGATTGGCCAACACGCCTCCTCCAATATGCACATCTCCCACGAAGTAAGCTTCCAGCCGCACCACGTCTTTCGCTCTTTCGTCCACCCAAACCACTCCGGCCAATTCCTTTACGACGCGCTCCTCCAGATTCTTCGGCTTGTACTCCGGATTTGGCTCGAAATCAAACACCAGCACGTCTTGCCCGCGGAAGCGCTCGCGCCTTGGATTCACAAACTGACACACGCGCAGAAACACTTCGATCCCAGGATCGTCGCTGTCCTTTGAGTCCTTGCCTTCTTCTTTGGCCTTTTCCTCTTTTTCTTCTTTTTTCTTTTCTCTTTTTTGCTCTTCAGCAATGCGCTTTTGCGTTTTTTCATTCTCTTTCTTCTGCTCGTCCGCGCTCAGCGGCTTGCCGTCTTTTTTCACCAATGTCGTGATTTCATCGCCATTCAAGTAGAAGAACGTATACTCGTTGGTCTCCTTTTTTGTGACTTTCCCGGCCTTGTCGTACTCTGTTTCTTCCTCTACCTGCGTTCCCGCATAATTCTCCTTCACCTTGTCAATCTGCTTCTGATGGGCATCTATTTCTTCGAATAGTTTCTTCAGGTCCGGCAGTTTCACCTGCGACTGAATGGGAAAATCGAAGACTCTTTCGCCGATCGTTTCGTTTGTTCCCGCGCGAGTCACGCTAATGGCGTACGTTTCGGTTCCTCTACGAATCTCCATTCTGTAAGGCAGTTTCACGCCATTGATCGCGCGATAATCGTCGTAATCAATCTCCTGCGGAACCCCCACCAGGGTGGCCTTCTCGGCCGCGATCAAATGGGTTTGCTGGTCAAAGAACACATCCCACGAAATGCCCGTCGGAAATGTCAGTTCCACCTCGTAAGTCGCACGCCCGTGAATGGAAGCCATGCCTTTATACAACGCTCCGATTTTCTTCTTCGAAAGCCCCAGCAAGTGCGCGTTGTAATACTGCGCGGCGGCCTCCAGTTCCAGCGCATTCGGTCCCAGCAGCGTGGCGATTTGCCCTGATTCCCCATCGTGCCACGCGGATTTCCCGTTATAAGCCAGGATCGCCGTTTTCCCGCCGTTTCGCAGTTCGCTGTAATAGCGGTTCGGTGCCTTTACGCGCAAAGTGTATGTGCCGCTCTGTTCCGTTCCTCCGGTTTGCACCGTGCCATCGACCAGCAGGGTTTGAATTTTGTTTAAATTCTTCGCACCGCCTGCTGCCTTCACATACTGCTCAACGATTTTTGAAGCATCTTGCCCCTGGCAGAAGCATGGAGCAACCGCGGCGAGCCCAAGTAGACACAATCGTGGTGAGAATCGGCGCATGACTTGACCACTAGGATACGCAATTTGTCGGGAAAAAGTTGCGCCCATGCAATCCCGTTGGTTGTGAAGGACTTCTTATCTCGTTGAGCGGCCGCTAACGAACGGACTGCCCGTCTCAAAAAAACGCAGCAGCCGGCCCACCTCGCGCGTGATGCCGATGCGCACAGTTCTGCTAACCTGCGTAGTCTCTCGAACCGCAGTCCCAAGCCAAAGCGGACCGCTGGCACACAGGTCAACTCCGTCCAACCGCCGGTCGATTTGCAATGCCGCCGCAAGCCGTCCCGGCCCTCTCGCCAAATCGATGAGTTTGTCGGTTTTGCGGAGCCGTTTCATTAAATTGATTCCTTCAAGAGGCTCAATGGCGCGCAACAGCACTCCTGCGCCAACCCCCGGTTCTTCAGCCGTCACGTTGAGCATGTATGATGTCCCATAGATGAAGTACACATAGGCAAATCCCCTGCCCACGAATAGGGATTGGTTTCTGGCCGTTCGTCCATGATAAGCATGACCACTCGCATCACCCGGCGGGTAAGCCTCTGTCTCGACAATCCGACCGCTAATCCTGTTTCGCCCGGTTTTGCGCACAACGGTCTTTCCGATGAGATATCGGGCCAGCTCCACCGTATCACTTGGCAAACTGGCCCGTGATAGCCGCCGGACTTCGTGAGCGAGTTGAAACGCGGTCTGCAATGGAATGCCCTGATCCAATCTGCCAAGACTACTTCATCCAGAAATCTTCATTTCGGCGTCATTTGCCCGCTGAAGCTCCTGGAAACCCGACACTACGGAGCTCAAATCTTGCGAGCCCCATTCTTTCAGCCGGCAGTCTGCTGTGCAATTGGCGGCGCTTCCCCCCGGGAGACCGAGCTGTCCCGCTCAATCGCTAAAAATGACCCTGTTATCGGAGATTTCCGCCTCTACTTCTGAGGGCCGAAGATCTCGAGTAACGCCATATTGAGGTCATCGAGTGTCGGGCGCAGTCACCTGTAAAGCTAGAGCCATGCATGATGGCGAGCGTTTTGGGCTTTAGGTCGGCGAGCTTTTTCAAGTTCTGCGCGGGGAGTGGTGTGCAAGCCACGTATTCCGCGAGAACGCTTGCCTGCTATTCCTTCAGCGCCTGTTGCGAGCGGCCCACCCCATCGGCAGAGGTGAGCGGTTCGACGTCGCCGGCCTGATGGAACAGGTCCGAACAGAGCAGTGTTCTCTGCGTTTCTTCGAAGAGGACTCCAGCGTCCCGGCCGTGTGGCAGATGGGGAGTTTGGAGTAGCGAAAGCGGTGCTCCCCCGTCGCAAAGGTCCCACCGTCCGGGAGGGCGCGTGACTCCCGGCCGATGAAGTCGTTCACGTTGACGCGGGCGCCAACCTGGCTGCAGATCACATCGGCCTTGGGCGCTACAGCCAGCCATTCATTGAGCGGCCCGCACTCGTCTGACTCAAAATGGCTGAAGCTGATGTGGCGCAACTCGGAAAGGTTGATGAGCTTTGAGACGGCCTCGCGAATTTCCGCGTGCATCCCGCGCAGCCCGGTGTGGAACAGCAGCGGTTCATCAGCTTTCACTAGAAAATGGTTGAACTGCAAATTGCCCCTTTGAGCAAAGATCGAGATGCGATAGATGTTCGGCGCGATTTCCGTGGTGACCGCCATGCTAGTCTTCTCAATCGGAGTTTTTTGCCGGCCTTTCTATTTTGACTTCCTGGCCACATACGAGCCCCGAAATCGTCTTCCTTGACTTGACCGCAGATGGTGACAGTGTCGCTGCTAGTCCTGTTCGCCCAGAGTTTGCAAGTACGTTTTGCCGTAAGGGTAAAAGAGTTCCTTGCGACCCTGCTGCCACGCCGCCTTCAGTTCGGGCGTTGTGATGTCCCAGTCGGGCCGACATTTCTTGGTAACGACGCGCAGGTCCTGACGAAGATCCTCCAGCGTGGGCCGACCGAAAAACCAGTACCCGTTATAGATCTTATAAATCACAAGTCCGGGCTCGAGGACGATCACGTGAGGAATCATAGGATTGTGAGCGGGATCGGTGTACTCGGCGATGTCCAGATCCTTTTGGACTGTGCGCCCTGGATCGGAGAGGAAGGGCCAGTGAGCACCGACCCCGCTGCGATATTCGTTGGTCTCGGTAATGTTGTCGGTGCTGATTGTGACCAGCCGGCAATACGCAACCTCGAGCTCACGATGGAGTTGAACTAGCCCTTCAGCCTGCCGGCGGTCCTTGGGGCAGAAACCTCCGCGGCTGAGGACTAAAACCATGGGATGCTGCCCTTGCAGCTCGGAGAGTTTCCGGCGTTTCGCGGTGTGGTCGGAAAGCTCATAGTCTGGGAAAGCAGCCCCCGGAACGATGTCAGATCGCATTTGCAATCCTCCATACTTGGATCCGCGTCGACGGATCCCACTTCAGCGATGAATAAGCGTTCGCTTTCATTACTGCCTCAGTTGGCGTGCGCCGGAAATCCCGCACGCAAGAATCGACAAAGTCTCGGAAGAATACGGCGAATCGGGTGGCGTGGCTTTGACCCGAGAAAGCCCACAGCTGTCGAAACGTGAGCGTCCGGTTGCAACCCCCTATACAGACGCAATCGCTAACAAAACGACTCGCTTGGTCAGCGCTCCTTCCAATTGAACCTGGTGAGTTTTTATTTTGCGTCGCTCGAAGAGCGAGTTCCGTCGGTGAGTGATGCGGAGAATATCACAGAACGGATTTCCGGAGAATAACTTGGTGACCGCCATGCTAGCCTCCCCCATTAGATTTTCTTATTTTGACTTCCCGGCCACATACGCTCCCGAAAGAGCTGGGTCCAGGATTGGCCGTAGGCGGAGTCGGCTCCGTCTACTCGATCAAGGAGCGCATAAATAATGAATAACGGAAACCGGAGTTTGAGAAGCATGGACGTGGTGGAGCTACAAAATGATCTTGCCCCAAGGTGCGGATCACTCACTAACGGGATGCGCCCTCATTCCATTTCAGGCTAACCCAACACAAACGCATGAGTGGGCGACGCATCACCGATAGCGTGCCGCGCAGTGCCAACCGTTCGAGCCGGATGTACCTGGACCGGGTCGGGAAAGTACTATTTTCCGTAGCGGTTGAACAATCCCCCCTGACCGCGATAGTGTGTAGACTGACCCATTAGGTGGATTCCGCCTTAGCGAGGGATTGAGTGATGAAGACCACGGTCCCCATCTCGTTTGCTGGTTCACAACTCGCAGAAACCCGTCATGTATGTGCATTCTTCAACAGCGAAGAAGAAGAGTACCGAGTGCTGCTTCCGTTTATTAAGGGCGGATTCGAATGTGGCCACAAGGCTGTTCACGTCGTCAACGCGCACCAACGGAGCGAGCACATAAAACGGCTGGTTGCGGCAGGGATTGATCCGGCGGCAGCGGAACGCAGTGGCCAATTAGAGCTTCGAACCAATACCGAAATTTACCTCCGCGATGGCCAATTTGATAAGGATCGAATGCTCCATGCGTTCGAGCAAATCGCTAGTGGCAATGCTACGGGAGGATTTCCGCTGAGCCGTATTGTTTGTCGAATGGACTGGGCGGCTGAAGGGAAGTCTTACACGAACGATCTGATTGAATTCGAATCACGAGTAAATCATGTATGGGAGCATCACGACGACGCAGTGATTTGTACCTATCATCTTGGGAAATTTGGTGGGGACACCGTGATCGACATCATGCGCACGCATCCGATGATCATCATCGGCGGAATCCTCCAACGAAATCCATTCTTCGTTCCTCCGGGCGAATTCCTTCGAGAGTTCAGCGGCCGACGAATTGGGCGGAGCACATCAACCTCAGCAGGAAGCTAGCATGGCAGCCGAGCCCGAAAGTCCCGCCGAGGAAATTAGGCACCTTCGGCGCTGTATCAACGATTTGGTGAGCGTGCTTGCCCTACCTGCCACTTGGACTGGCCGCGCACCCTCACAGATTGTCGGCAATTCGCTCGATGCTCTAATGAGCATGTTGAGCCTCGACTTCATCTATGCGCGGCTGAGAGAGTCAACCGCCACAGCGTTTACCGAAATGGTGCGAGTTGGCGCAAGCTGGGAGTCCGAGCCGCGACTGGAAGAGATCGGTAAGAAACTCCAACCGTGGTTGGAAAATGATCCTCAAAGACTGCCGGCAGTTGTCAGGAATCTTTTCGGAAAGCCCGCGATTACCCTAGTACCCTTGCAGCTGGGGCTGCATGCGGAAATAGGCGTCATCGTGGCAGGTTCTCAGAGAACTGATTTCCCCCAACAAACCGAGAGACTCGTTTTGAACATAGCGGTGAATCTGGCTGCCATCGGGCTGCAGGAATCGAGCCTCCTGAGTGCACAAAGACGGGTTGCCAGCGAGCTCGATCAGCGAGTAGCGCAACGAACCGCAGAGCTTGCCGCCACGAACGAAGAACTAAGGAAGGAAATTGCTGAACGCAAGTCAGTGGAAGAAAGGCTTCGTCACGAAGAGGCGGAGCTTAAGCGCAGTGAAGCGTATAAAGCAGCGATCCTGGACTCCTCACTTGATTGTGTTGTAGCCATGGACCACGAAGGCTGCATTACTGAATTCAATCCGGCGGCTGAGCGTATCTTCGGCTATGACCGGGAGAATGTCGTGGGAAAGCATCTGGCCGACGTCATCATCCCACCATCCCTCCGGGAAAAGCACCGCGCCGGATTCGCCCGTCACCTGGCCACGGGCAAGTCCCGAGTGCTCGGCCAGCGCATCGAGATGAGCGCGCTCTGTGCCGACGGAAGAGAAATCCCCGTCGAAATAGCGATCACGCGCATCCTGCAAGACGGGCCGCCTTCCTTCACGGGTTATCTGCGCGACATTACCGAGCGCAAACGAAACCAGGATGCTTTGCTTGAGACCCACGCGAAACTCGCGCGGAGCGAGGAGCGCTGGCGGTCGGTGTTTGAAAACTCAGCAATCGGCGTCGTCTTGACCGACCTGAACGGTCGCTTTATCGCGGCGAACCCCGTGTTCCAGAAGATGCTGGGATACACGGAAGAGGAGCTCGGACAACTCAGTTTTACCGACATCACCGTTGAAGAAGACCGCAATCTTAACTGGATGCTCATCAACGAGCTTTTAGAAGGAAAGCGGCGGCAATTTCAGATCGAGAAGCAGTACCGGCGAAAAAATGGCAGCACGGTATGGGTGCGCAACAGCGTTTCTGTCGTGCCGGGTACAGAGCGATCGCCGGGGTTTCTCATGGCGCTTTCCGAAGATGTTTCGGAGCGCCGATTAGCCGAAGAAGCTCTCCACCAGACGCGATCTGAGCTTGCCCGTATGGCGCGGGTTACCATGCTGAGCGCGTTGACAGCCTCGATCGCGCACGAGGTCAATCAACCGCTGTCCGGCATTGTCACCAATGCCAGTACGTGCCTTCGGATGCTGGATGCCGATCCTCCGAATTTGCTAGGAGCACGGGAAACCGCGAGACGGACGATTCGCGACGGCAATCGTGCTTCTGAAGTGATCTCACGGCTGAGGGCGCTCTTCAGTAAGAAGAGCGCCACATTTGAGTCGTTCGATTTGAACGAAGCGGCTAAGGAAGTGATTGCGCTCTCCGTGAGTGAGTTGCAGCAGAATAGGACCATTCCGCAGCTGGATCTTGCCGCCGGTCTGCCATCTGTCTTAGGAGATCGGATTCAGATTCAGCAAGTGATCCTGAATCTGATACGCAATGGCTCGGATGCCATGAGTACGGTCGCAGACCGTCCAAGGGAATTGCTGATCAAGACAGAAAGCCACGAAAGCGGTGAGGTGCGCCTAAGCGTCAGAGATACCGGAGTGGGCATTGACCCCAAAGTCGAGGAGAAGCTGTTCGAAGCCTTCTATACGACAAAGGGGGACGGCATGGGAATCGGACTTTCCGTCAGCCGCTCCATCATAGAAAGCCATCAAGGACGCCTTTGGGCGGCTCGAAATGAGGGTCCGGGCGCAACTTTTTCGTTTGCCATTCCGCGGAGCACCAATACCTAAGTCTAATAGACACGGTTCCCCGGCAGCCGCATTCTTGTTTCATGAAGTCCCGAGACGAAGCGGGCGCTATAGAATTTCCGCTTGTGGCAGTGGTCGATGATGATGAGTCTGTCCGCGAGTCGCTGCCGGACTTGTTGGGGGAGTTTGGCTTTCGCAGTAAGGTTTTCTCATCCGCAGAGGAGTTCCTTGCATGCGGTACCGTTGGGCAAATGAAATGCCTGGTGTTAGACATCGCCATGCCGGGCATGACAGGATTTGATCTCCAACAGGAACTGAAGGTTCGCGGACACAAGATCCCGATCGTCTTCATAACCGCCCAGAAAGACGAGACTGTGTGCAAGCGAGCGTTAGAACGAGGGGCCGTGGGATTCCTGCTCAAACCATTCAGTGACACAGCTCTTCTTGGAGCGCTTAATACGGCGCTCGGGTTGGATTGAGAAACTGCCGCGGTCCGAGGCTTGCGGAGTATGATAATGGCAACGGAGGCGCCAGGTCATGAATTGGGGTCATTTTCCATGCCGAACGCCACGTCGATTGTGTTTGTCGTAGACGACGATATTTCGGTACGAGAGTCCCTGGAGTTGCTGATCCGATCCGCGGGTTGGCAGCCCGAGATTTTCTCGTCGGCACACCACTTTCTCTCTCATCCCCGCATGCCTGTTCCTAGCTGCCTGATACTCGATATCGCTATGCCGGGCCTGAATGGCCTCGAACTGCAGAAACGCGTTGCGATCGAACAGCCCGACGTGCCCATTATTTTCATCACCGGGCACGGTGATGTGCCAAAAACGGTGCAGGCCATGAGAGCAGGCGCGGTCGAGTTCCTCACGAAACCATTCAATGATGAGGTGCTGCTTGGCGCCATTCGGCAGGCTATCGAACGCAGCCGGGTTGCCCTTAGCCAGCAGGCGGAAATCAACGAACTCCGGGACCGCTATTCGTCCCTTTCCCCTCGCGAACGAGAGGTCATGGCCTTGGTCGTCTCCGGGTTATTGAACAAGCAGGTTGGGGGCGAGCTCGGCATCAGCGAGATCACGGTCAAGGCCCATCGAGGCAAAGTGATGCAGAAAATGAAGGCCGACTCTCTTGCCGATTTGGTGAAAATGGCAGGCAAGCTCAGTCCAGCCTTGGCAAGAGCCTGAGCGCGTTTTCACGATCGGGAATCTCCGTTTTCGGCGGCGCTAAAATGTGGCTTGATCAAGCCACCTCAAAAATCAGTTCGGGCGCGACGGGCGCGCCGAGGGGCAGACGCTCTACAGCTTTCAGCTTCAAACGACGAGGCGATAAGAACAAAGGCGCAGAAGAGAAGCAATTAGACGATGATATTGGGAACACCTTGGTATTAAACGCTACGGTTCGAAGAGCCACAGCTTGAGAAGGATCCACAAGAGAACCTTGGCCGCGCCCAGGAAACAAACACATGCGACGACCAAATGCGAGCCACTGAAATTAAGTTCGCGTGCGGCCATATCGCCAACTAATCCGGCATGGCGCGTTTTTTCCGGACTTAACGGGTCGGTACTAGTCCACGTGATCGAAAACGGAATGTGATTATCGTTCCTTATTGTTTCTTCGACGCGAAGCATTGCTCCACTCCTTGTTTGCTGCCGGCGTGGTCACCGCCTTGTTCGTCGCCCATTGGATACCCGTCATAAGTAAAGGATGCGTTTTTTCATGCGCGCATCTGCGGCCCGATACCAAGGTATTGTCGATACCTTCGTTCAATTGCTTCCTTCCCGTCCCGCTGGCTTAATTACCCTTGTTCAAAGCGCGGTCGAAGGCAAGCGATATGACAAGGAACAAAACAGCAATTGTTACCGGAGCGCAGCAAGGAATTGGCGCGGGGCTCGTCGATGGCTTTCTGAAGAGCGGCTACAGCGTCGTCGCAACCTCGCTTCGCGCCAGCGAATCATTGCGCTCCACACCAGATCTGGTCGTTGTCGACGGGGACATTCGCGATCACGAGACCGCTGCGAAGAGCGTAGAAGCAGCGGTCACTCATTTTGGAACCGTCGATGTCCTGGTGAACAACGCCGGAATCTACATCACTAAGCCTTTCACGGAATTCACGACGGACGACTTCAACACCCTCGTTTCCGTCAACCTTTTGGGATTCCTCCATATGACGCAACTCGTGGTGAAGCAAATGCTGCGGCAACAATCGGGCTGCGTGATATCGATCTCTGCCGCCCTCGCGGATAACCCGATCGCTGGCGTAAGCGCCTCTGTTTCCATGATCACGAAAGGCGGCTTGAACACCGTTACCCGCCATCTCGCCATTGAATATGCAAAGCAAGGAATCCGCTTTAATGCCGTTGCACCAGGCGTTGTAGATACGCCGCTACACCGACAGAACCCTAAAGAGCATCTTCGCACGTTGCAACCGATGGGAAGCATCGCCGAAATAAGCGACATCGTCGACGCCGTTCTGTATCTGTCGAACGCACGCCAAGTCACTGGCGAGGTGCTTCACGTCGACGGTGGCGCTCACGGCGGGCGCTGGTAGGACGGAAAACGAAAGAAGGTAGGGAGAAGCTATGTCCGTATTGGAAATTCAACCAATAGTGCACGCAGTTAGAGGCCTGCCCTTAGTCTCAGGTAATCAGGGCATTAGCGACGGACATTCGCTCGTCGCCAAGGCCAAGTCAGGACACCACGACGCCTTCGGAGAACTGTACAAGCGCCACCAGCGCCAAGCCTATTGCACGGCTCTCCACATCCTTCGCAATCAGCAGGATGCGGAAGATGCGGTGCAGCGCGCGTTCCAGCGGGCGCTCGTGAACCTGCAACGGTTCCGCGAAGACTCCAGTTTCTCGACCTGGCTGACCCGGATCGTCATCAACGAAGCCTTGATGCTGTTGCGCCAGCGCCGCATACGAGAGCCGCTTCATGAAAATAGTGTCGATGCTGCACCAGGTGATGGTGGCGTGCAGATTGCCGACGGTGGACCTACACCAGAAGAAATCCTTTGCGAAAGTGAGCGCCGCGCAACGCTGCGGCAGGCCATTGCGGGTCTTCGAGAGAATCTAAGAGTCGTTGTGCTCCACAGGGAACTGCAAGGCCTCACCAATGCGGAGACAGCTCGGCGTCTTGGCTTGACGGTGAGCGCTGTTAAGGCACGCACATTTCACGCAAGAAGGTTCCTTCGAAAGGACCTTGAACGTACGTTTGGGAGAAATGATTTAGTTGCCAGGTGAAAAACATGACTGGCCACGACAGAATCTCTCTGTTTTGCCTACCTCGCATGAGACCTCGGTCGCTAGGATCAATCAAGGAGAGGGCATCGTGCATTTCGTCGCTCTGCGGATGTTGACCGGCGATCGTGCAAAGTACTGCGGCAAGCTGATCGCACTCTGCGTGGCTTTTTTCGCAGGACCTGCGCTTTACGGACAGTCTGAGTTGACTGGGCCGAGTCAGCGCACCGTGTCCTACGGGGCTGCTAGCGTTGCCGCTCAGGGTGGTTCCACCTCAGACTCTCAGCCGCAGAATCCTTACCTGGGAGGAGTCCCCACAGGCACTGCTAGTCCAACGCTTAGGCCCTCGGAGCCGCACTGAAGATCTCGACCAACCGCTCCGCAATTATTTTGTCCTCGCCATCCTTCAGCTGCCAAACCGCAAATCCGAAAGTGCTCGGATCTCTTGGACGCCCGTGATGCTCGGCCTGATTTTCCGCACCTGCGGGCGGCCCGGGATTGCGTCCTCGCATGCCGCTGGCACCAGCACCCATGCTGCCGATGCCGAGCGGCCGGGTGTCGGCCAATTTCTGCATCACTTCCGGACCGGTGATTTTCAGCCGGGAGGGGTCGATCTGCCAGCTGTAGCGCGGCGTAACATTCCCGAGCGCTTGCGGGTTGAACTGCCGCGGAAGCGCGGTTACTCCGAATTTCATCACGGCATCCGTGATTACTTGGGCGCGCTCATCGTACAACTTCAAGGTAGTGTCAAAGTCTTCATTTACGAACAGTTCCAACGCCTTGAGCAATCCGAAAATAGTCTCCTTGCCAACCTTGCAACAACGACCGATGCGATCTTCCTGCGGACTCATGTTCAGCAAGGCGTACCGAACTAATTCCTCTTTGCCGATGAGCACGCCGGAGGCCTGCGCGCCGCGGATGTCCTTTCCGCCGCTGAAGGTCACCATGTCGAAGCCCATGCCGGGATATTCCCAAAGGCGCTCTTTGGGGGGAACGTCGGCGGCCGCGTCGTTGAAGGTGTAGAGGTTGTGTTCCTTGGCGATGGCGACGGTTTCTGCGCCGCTGATCTTGCCATTGGCAGACAGAATATTTGTGAAGTGGATCGCCACCGTTTTTGGATTGATGGCAGCAATCATCTCTTCGCGGGTCTCCACTTCGACCAGCTTCGCGCCAGTCTGGCGTATCTGGTGGTCAAACGGGTAACGATGGCTCTTCTGGATGATCACTTCGTTTTTGGGGAACTTGCTAACGTCGGGAATGTCGCGCATGCGCGGCTCGAGGTCTTCGGTCATCATGCCCGCATAGCCGACGACCATCGCCGCGGCCGCCCCGCCGGTTACGAGTCCCGTGTACCCGGCTGGAGACTTGCAAAGTTTCGCGATGAATTTACCGGCGGCGATCTCGAGTTCGTCAATCAAAACGAAGTGCTCATTGCCTCTGCGGATGAGTTCCATCACTTCCGGCTTCATCACCGACCCACCAATCACGGTGACGGTGCCATTTATGTTGATGAGCGGCGTCACTCCTAGTTCGGCGTAGATATCGCCCGTGGAACCCAGGCCGCTGGTGATGGGGACGATGGGGCTGCCGTCGAGAGATGGCAAGGAGGGTTTGTGCTTCTTGGCAAGGCCGGTGGCGGACCTCAACTCAGGAGGAGCAAGCAAATTGCCGCTGGTTAATCCAAGCGCACCCAGAAAGGAACGACGGCTCCAAGCAAACTTCAAATTCATGGGTTGTTTCCTTTCGATGCTTTCGCGAATCTATTTATCAACATGCAGCTCGGCTGGGGCAACCACCAAGGCGCTGCCAACGATTTCGATTAGCGAATCGCCGGGAATCCATTCCACCGCCATGCACGAACGCGAAGGCGCCTTCCCGGGAGAGAAGTAGGTTCCATAGATTTTGTTCAGCGCGTCGTACTGAGCTTTGTGGGCATCGAAGCGGGCCTTTCCGGAGGGCATTGGAATGCCCTCCGCGAGGGGCAGACAGAGAAAAACCTGAAGGTGCATAATGCTGTCCATGGTGCAACCCGCGCGCTCAACGGACTTCTTGAGGGCATCCATTGTGCGGGTGACATGCTTCTCGAACGGATCCGTCACCAGGAGGTGATCTTCTTTGGGATATCCGTCGTTGGAACCGGTGCCGGAAAAATAGTAGATTCCGTCGTGCACGTGATTGCTGCCGCTGGGACGACGGCGCGCATCTCCCCCCGCGGTAGCGTTTCCCGTCGCAGATGCGCCAACTGCGGGAGCCTGCTGCGCAAGGAGTTTCGATGCGCCGGTTACCACCGCTGTCATCGCCGCAATCCTGCCAATGAAGCTGCGTCGCGTATTGATTGCCATTGTATTTCTCCTTCGTATCTTTACATTCGAAAGCAAATCTAACCGGAGCCTCTTGCCGTTTCGACACGGTACCGAAAGAGAGTTGCCGGAGGGCGTTACGGCGCGAAGGATTTCAACCGGTTGACAGTGGCATCGTCCAGTGATTCGATCACCGCGACCACAAGATCCACGGTCCGGTCGAAGTCGGCGCGGTCGATGATTCCGTTGTGCGCATGTGTAGCGCGAGCCGGAACCAGAATGGTGGTTACGGGAACCCCGATATTGTAGAGCTTGATGGCTCCCGCGTCGTCACCAAAACCGGGAACGAAATCGAATTGCAACGGGATGTGCTGCGCCGCCGCGATTTCCTTCACGTGCGCAACGAGCTTACGATTAGGCAGTTCACTAAAGGTGTACAGCATCATGCCCGGACCACCGCCAAGAACTTCCTGGCCGGCGTCGGGGCCAGGGCCTGGTACATCGTTGGAAATGCCAACCTCCAAACTGAAACCCAAGTCGGGTTTAATTAACCGCGCGGAGGTTTGTGCTCCGCGCATCTCGGCGCTACCTTCTTCCTGAACCGTGGCGGCGTAGAACACCTGGTTGGGATGCGGCGTTTTTTCCAACCGGCGCATTACCTCCAACATGACGGCACAGCCGATGCGGTCGTCCCAAGCCTTGGCGAGGTAGCGATTGTTTGCGAGAACGGCGAAGTCAGAGACGGGCGCGACCGGATCCCCAGGCGAAATTCCGAGAGCACCCACTTCGGCCGCGGACCGCGCACCCGTATCAAGAAAAAGATCCTGCTGCGGATGGACCTGCTGCGAATCGCGCGGCGCAATGTGTGCGTCCCAGATGTCCGTGACCGCAAGCACTGGCCCCTTGGAGCCAAGGATGACCCATCGCTGATCCGGAAGAGCGGCACTCAACCAGGCACCGAGCATCTGCATAGAAATGAATCCGTCCGGACGGATACGACGAACCATTCCGCCGAGTTCGTCCATATGTGCGTCCAGCATGATACGCGGACCGGACTTGCCCTGCTGCGCGATGATCGAGCCGAGGCCGTCATAGACGATACTGTCCGCGTACGGTTTCATGCGCTCGCCCATAATTTTTCGCACGGGATCCTCGTAGCTGGGAGGGCCGGAAACTTCCGTGAGTTCCATCAGGAGCTGGACGACGCGATCTGCGGATGGCGATTCGGGGATCCGCGCAGTCTGAGCACTGGCTGGTAGAACGAAGATCAAAGCGATGCAAGAAAAAAGACGCGCCATGGTATCTGGTCCTTTAGGGAAAGGAGAAATGATAGTGCAAGTCGGGGAGGCCAAGGCAGCATTTTGTTCAGTCTTCTCACTGTATGAAAACGGTGGCTGGATTTTTACACGGGAAGAACGATCTCCACAGCCTCGGCGAAAAGTGATGGCCGACCCAGCCGACTGCGGCGGGGACCGATCAGAAGAAGACGCGGTTTTTCCGAGGGAGATCGAATATTTCGTGGACTTGCGAATGCCAAAATTCGGCGGGGTTCTCAATTGATCTTCTTTAGCCAGAGATTGCGGAACGACACCTTGCAGGGCACGCCTTCGAGTTGCAGCCCGAAGAGTCCTGAAAAACTGTTGGACGAAGCCGGGTCGTCGTCTATCAGCACGGCCATCAGTTGGCCATTCAGGATATGCACGATCACGCCTCCGCGCGCGATGATCATGTACTGGTTCCACTTACCGTCTTTCACAGAGGCAGCGAGCTTGCCCCGGTCTCCGATCACGCCCACCTGTTGCAGGTTCTTGCCGGGCAGTGACAGGACGACTTGCCCGCGCAGCACGATCACTCCACGTGAGGTGTTCTGCGAGTAGAGTTGCCCAGTGTACTCCGCCGCCTGCGCGCTCACTGGGTACCAGAAATCGGCCTGTGGGCCGAACATCACCCACCGCGGATCTTCCGCGGGATAACCCTGATGCGCAACCGGTCCCGACGGAGTGCCGACCCCGCTGCGATACTGGACGCCGCTGCCTCCGCCCTTCTCCACCTTGATCTCAAGCTTCAGATCGAAGTCTCTGGCCTCGACTCCGTGGTTGATAAGAAACGTATTGGGAAACGCGTGCTCGGGGAATTTCTCCGGGGTGGTCTCACCCACAATCGCGCCGTCCTCAACCCTCCACAGCCCCGGCCGCCCGTCCCATCCGGTTAGGGTCTTGCCGTCGAAGAGCGATGTGTAGCCGGTGTGGTCCGCGAAGTCGATCGGGGCGGGTTCGGCATACGCCGAGTTATCCGCCTTGCGTTTCGGCGCTTGTGCCGATGCTCCGGAAGCAGTGCTCAGCAACATTCCCATCACAGCCCCGATCGCCAATGTCCTTGGCCGGTTTATCGATGTTTTGTTCATTTGTAGTGTTCTCCTTGTTCACGAGCCAAGACGAAACGACGCAGGTGGCAACTTTGGACCGGAATCACAGTCTATTTTCATGTAAGTTACGACATCTAAAGAAATTGCTCGAGTTCGTTTTGTAAGTTTGGTGATCTGCTCTAGTGCTCCCTCGGCTAACGTCCGCCCGACGGGCGGCGATGGGCCAAGTGGCCCGGACCATTTGAGGGTTCGAATAGCTTCGGCTGACGGCATTGCTACTCGGAGACGATTCGCAGGAACAGCTGGCGAACCTATCCCACTTAGTTCTTCTCCCTCGGCGCTCCTGACCTGTGTCCCACATCACAGACGTATGTGACAAGAGCCGACACTGTGGTCCAAGGATCCTCGCCAGCCCAATGTTTCAGCTTGATATAAGGATTCGATGCTTGACGAAACAAAGTGGCAATCTGCGCTGGCCCACTTCGATGCGTTTCTTTCGGAGTTGCCTCGGTGTCCTGCCGAGGACGACGTTCTGCGATATCACGACGTCATCGATGGTTTCGAACAGGCTGGTGAAACCAACCTATCTCAGTTCAGAATTCTACCTGAGCGACTCAGCTTCGCCACTCCACCACTTCCCGGATGGCAAACCCGTCATCCCCAGAAAAGCTCTGTTGATCCCCAATACTTCCACCAACAAGTCCGGCGGCTCATTGAATACCTGAAAGCGTCTTTAGACTTTGAATAACGCCAGCTCCTATCGTGTTGCGTTCCCGGTCGGGATACTTCTGACGCGCCTTCTCGATAATCTGTCTCGATTCGCGAGGTTTCGATAACGCGTGAATTCAACGCCGGGTCTTAACCGGAACACAAGAACCTTCCATGGCTTAGCTTCGAAGAGCGCTCTCCGGGATCAAGTCGGCGGCTTCGGCGAGTCCTGTCGCCAGGTGCACACGTGCAAGACGAGTGGTACCACGATTCTGGCCTGCGCAAAAGAAGCAATCCTCTTTCCCCGCGCCGTGAAGGCATGCTGTTCGCAGGGGCGAAACCAACACGAACTACGGGAAGTTCCTGAGGTCCGGCGATGGCCTGCGATCGAAAACAGCGCTCCCGATTCCGACATTTTGTGGCAAATCGCGAAACCCCCGCGAGGCGGCTGTCGATCAGAACGAATAGAAGGCCCAACAAAAAAAACAGACGATGCCAGCGGGCCGGTTGATGTTTCAGGTGATCGCCGAGATGGGAGAATTGCGCGAGCTTATCCCATGATTCGCCTTTCTTCGGGCGCTTTCTTTAAGCAACGACCTTCATTCGGACCCTTGTGGAAAAGTAGACGAAAACCAAGAGACCGTGCAGGAACAACATCCGATGTAAATCCCACGCCTGCCAAAACCGGAACGAACCCGCCGCGAAGAACAGCAGAGTTCCGAACGCGACAATCCCAATAGGGAAACGAACTGCCAATTTTGATTTCAGACTCATCGGAGGAGATCCACAGTCAACTTCGCCGACGAGGTCGTGGATGTTTGTGTCCTATGTCAGTGTTTGTATTGCGCAGCGCCCGATACGTCGTCTGACAAGTCCTGCCAGCTCAGACGGTCGACGCGACACCATCCAATGCATTGATTCGACAATTCTTCCCTGGAACGACTTTGCGGCATGTAAGGCTGTGCCAGTGGGCGATTCCTTCCTCTGTTTCTCTTTGTCTAGACGCGGCGCATAGCAGTGACGATGTGCAGGCGCATGGCGATCACTCCGGGAATCAGTCCACTGAGAAAACCGACGAGCAGCGCGAGGAATACGCCAAAAAGGAGAATCTTAGGCGATAGCACCAGCCCGGACAGCATTCCGCTCAAGCTGCTGGCCACGAGCGGAATGGTTAGCAAAGCCAGCAGCAGGCCCAGGCCGCCACCGATAGTGGCTATCAACAGAGATTCGGAAAGAACCAGCACGAGAATATTCAGGTCGGAGAAGCCGACCGCTTTGAACACCGCCAATTCACGCGTGCGCTCCCGAATGGCCATCGCCATGGTGTTGCCGGTAACTAGAAGCAGCGTGAAAAAAACCACAACGCCGATGGACACGATTAGAAAGCGGATGTTGCCGAATTGTTTCAACATGTCCGCCGTGAAGACCGATTCTGTGTTCGTTCTGGTTTCGTGCGACGAGTTGGCAAACTGCTGGTCGATGGCTTTGGCGACGCGAACAGCGTCGGACGGATCGGCGACACGGACAATATACCAGCCAACTTGTCCCTTCATTTCCTCCGGAACTTTTTCATTAAAGTAATCCCAACGGAACCAGAATTGCGTTTGGTCCGTCTGGCGGCGCTCGCCGTGATAGATGCCAACAAGATTCAGCTCCCAGGTGCCCGCGCCGTACTGCCGAGCCATCAGGGGAATACGATCGCCGATTTTCCAATGAAAGCGCTGAGCGGTTTCTATCCCGGCGATGGCGCCCTGCCGGTCCTTTAGAAAGGCCTGCCATTGCTCTTCCGGAATCAGAAATTCGGGATAAACCTGACGGTTTCCTTGCGGGTCGATGGCGAACTGCGGAAAGAAATCTTTTTCATCGTGGTAAACCCCGGCGAACCACGTGTAGTGCGTGACATTTTTCACCCCGGGAATCTGCGCGATTTTATCCTTATAAGACACCGGCATGGTGTTAAACCAGGAGGTGCGGTTAACGACGATGAGCCGGTCCGCCTTGACTACAACAGCGTCGATGCTGAACGCGCTGCGCACCACCGCGAGAAACGTGAACAGGAACAGCGCAACCGCAAAAGAGCCTACGGTGAGCAGCAGACGCACTTTCTTCCGCAGCAGGTTGGCCATGAGGATGCGGGTGAACTTCACGAGGTGCCTACATAAGTGAGGTTTTTATCGAACATTTTACTTCAAATGGATATGGATCGAAGCGCGACATGTGACAGGTACTTTTAGCCGCAAAGGCCACGGTACGAAAACCGATAGATTTGACCTAGTATTCCTCTCCCATGTGCTCCCAATCAGTTAGCTTGCGTCCGGAATCGCGAACCCAAGGATTGGGCAGAAAGGTTTCCATGTTAGACAGCCCGTAAGCTACGGTGACGAACGGCAACTCCTCGCCCGTGATCTTCTTATGATCGGCCCGAACCAGGTCAGTCGGTTGCTCTAATGTCATCAGGGAAAGCCGCTCCTGTTGGTCCGGATGCATCCTGACTTTGTCGACGAGAAACGGCAAAAGGCTTCCCCCACCCGTCATGAACATTTTATGCTGCCGCAAGGATGAAAGTTCAAGTGCCTCGGGACTGATGCCGCCTTATTCGGGGGACTGTGGGCGTACCGGACTACATCAGCTCTTCGATGAAGGAACGGGCTACATCGGGCGGCACCTTCGGGTCACGATGAACGAGAGGCCCTTCGTTCAACACCGGCTCGGCGCCGTGCAGGGTCGGAACGTCGGTGCGCTCGAAGAATCTCCCGATGGGAATTTCCTCACCCCAAAGCAAAGATTTCTCGATGGCCGCTTTCCAATCCGACGAGTCGTAAGCGGAGTCGTCTTCCAGCTTCTTCACACGTGGGCGGAACCACTGGTAGGTGTTGTCGTGGTTATACGTAACGCAAGGGCTGAAGACATCGAGGAAAGAGAAGCCAGGATGCTTGATACCTTGTTTAATCAGTTCAGTCAGGTGCTTTTGCTCACCGCTGAAGCCGCGGGCTACGAAGGTTGCTCCAGCAGCCAGGGCCAGGGAAATGGGGTTGATCGGCGCCTCGACGCTTCCGAAAGGCATACTTTTAGTCTTCATGCCTAGGCGGCTCGTCGGTGAGGTTTGACCTGTGGTGAGGCCGTAGATCTGGTTGTCCATGACGATGTAGAGTAGGTCTACGTTGCGGCGCATGGCGTGGACAAAGTGGTTTCCTCCGATGCCGAAACCATCACCGTCACCGCCGGTTACCAGCACGGTCAAATCATGATTTGCCAGCTTGAGACCGGTGGCCACAGCTATGGCTCGACCGTGGAGTGTGTGCATACCATAGGTGTTCACATAGCCGGGGAAATTGGATGAACAACCGATGCCGCTAATCGTAACTACGGTGTGCGGCGGTATCTGAAGTTCGACTAGAGCTTTTTGAACGGCGGCGAGTACGCCGAAATCGCCGCAGCCGGGGCACCAGTCTGGATCGACTTTGCCTTTTAGATCCGCTAAGGTCAGTTGACTGGTGCGCTGAACGCTAGTGGCCATCGACGCCTCCCACTCAGACCATAATCTCGTGCATGGGAACGGAAAGTTTAGTATTGCCGGCGAGTTGTTCTTTCACGGCCTCGACAAGGTGGTGGGGCATGAATGGTTCGCCGTCATACTTACGAATATGACCGTTTGGGACAAAGCTCGTTTCGCTGCGCAGGTAGCGAGCAAACTGGCCGCTGTAATTGTTTTCCACGATGATGGTGTGCCGCGAGTTCCTAAGAATTTCGAGAATGGCCTCGCCGTGCAGTGGCACGAGCCAGCGGATCTGGAGCTGATTGGCGGAGATTCCTTGTTCGTTGAGGATTTCACAGGCTTCCTCGATAACGCCTTTTGTCGATCCCCAGCCGACTAAGGTCACGTCCGCGCTGTCTGGGCCCAAAAGCGAGGGTGGCGGGACTGCGGCTTCAATGCCCGCCACTTTGCGCATGCGCTTTTCCATCATGGCCCGCCGTTTGATGGGGTTGGTGAACTCGTCGCTGATCAGTACGCCGTCTTCTTCGTGTTCGTCCGTGGCAACGGTGTGGACGTGGCCGGGAACGCCTGGGACTGCACGTGGTGAGACACCACTCTCGGTAAACCGATACCGTTTGTAGTCACTCTTCGGGGCTGGTGCGGCAGCCATTGGATTGCCGTTAGAATCCGTTATGAGTTCGCCCCGATCGATGGAGAAGTTGAAATTCAGGTCTTCGGGATGGACGCTAAGTCTGCCTTCCGACAGCAGCAGGTCGCAGAGCACGAGGCCCGGGCACTGGAAGCGGTCGGCGAGGTTAAATATCTCTGGAATGATCTTGAAACAATCGCCAATGTCGAGCGGAGCAGCAATCACTCGGGGATAGTCACCGAACGCGGCGCCGAGCATCTGCCAGAGGTCGCCTTGTTCGGTTTTTGTGGGAACGCCCGTGGACGGACCGGCTCGCTGGCAATTGATGACAACAACTGGGGTCTCGATCATGGCGGACATTCCTAGGCCCTCGCTCATCAGCGCGAAGCCACCGCCAGAGGTCGCACACATCGCGCGGACACCGGCATGGGCTGCCCCAATCGCCATATTGATCACGCCGATCTCGTCCTCCACTTGACGGACCATGATTCCGGCCTTGCGAGCGTGCGCCGCCATCCAGTGCAGCACCCCGGTCGAAGGACTCATGGGATAAGCGCAATAGAATTTGACACCCGCTGCCGCACCCCCCATGGCCATAGCGACATTGCCACTCAGGATCGCATAGCGGTTTTCCGTGTTGGGAAGCGGATTGGGAAAAGCCGTGAAGTGCGCGGCGGCATAATCATAACCTGCACGCGCGACGCTAACGTTTTCGGCAACCACCGCCTCTCCTTTTTTCTTGAACTGCTCTTTAAGAACATCCTCTAGCGCCTGAAAACCGATGCCCATCATGTGCAGGCCGGCGCCAATTGCGAGTGTGTTCTGGGCAACTTTATTGCGTGTGATATCGGCCAGCTCGGAGACCGGGAGGGGACACATTTGCACGCCGTCCGCGGCGGAGTCGGGTTGAATTGTGTCGGCATTATAGATACATGCGGCCCCGGCTGTGAGCAGTTTGAGGTGGCGATCCATGCTGTCCTGGTTCAGCGGAATCAGAAGGTCAATGCGGTCACCCATATTGGTCACTTTATCCAGGCCGGTACGAATGGTGAGAAAAGTGTGACCGCCGCGAATGATGGACTGGTAGGCATTGTAGGCATTCAAGTTCAGCCCACGACGGCTGAAGATTTTTGCGAAGATGTCGCCGGGCGTGGCCACACCTTGGCCGGCTGCGCCTCCGATTCCGATAGCAAAGGTATGCTTCATAAGTACCCTCACTAACTGAGTCCTGGCCGATACTGGAATACCCCAAGAATCTCGGTAGGGCTCAAACCAACGTTCGTTTTCGCGTCGAGTGACCTCTCGTCCGAATGTCGAGTCCCCTTGAATAGGCGGAGTATACACCCAATCCTCCAGCATGTAGTCAACCGGTCAGGCAATGTCCTCGCTGGTCGTTAGGCGAAGCAGCGCTTCCCAGAACCAGCTGAGGACGTTCTCTCTCAATTCGTGGTTTGTCTGCACTCCGGAAGTTGGCAGCACCGCTCGCAAGAAACCAGAGCGGAGAACGAGACCGCTTGATTGTGTGCGTCCAGTTCGCGAGCCCGGAAAGCGTCATGATGGCGAGAGGTGAGCACGAGCATCAAGAGAGACGCCCTGGGGACGATATCCGGTGCCCTAGTCCGTACCACCACAGAAAAACCAATGATCTATTGACTGGACCAAGGCGCGAAGCAGGTCGAGACAAACCTGTCTAACCAACCCCAGGTGCAAGCCCGGCTGCTCCGAGACCATCGGAACCGTTTACGATTCGTTGGGACTATATCCGGAATCCCGAAAACTCCTGGACCAATCGGTCAGACTTCGTCGCCAGGCGCTGGGACCGAAAAACCCCGAACTTTTGAGCTCTTTGAATGAACTGGCTCGCGTTATGCGGATGGAAGGGCAGTTGAGTGCGGCGGAAAGCACGCTTCGGGAAGCGCTGGTAACCGATCGGCGCGTGCTTGGACCAGAGCATTCTTTGACTCTCGATTGCATGATTGAGTTGGCAAATGTATTACGAACAAGGGCCGCAGTTCGTTTTGCAAATTCAACATGCTGACCGCTGCCCCCTCCTGTCAAAGGAACCTTCAGGTGTTCTGCGGTGCTGGGTTGTCCGTTTGCGAAACCGCCACTTCGCTGCGCCAAAAGTCCTCACTCGGTGACGAGAATTCAAAGCCCGCAAAGATCCTTCCGCCGGGATGACGCCACGTCGAAACGACTTTACCTCGGATCGACTGACCCGTTTTCCCATTCGTCAGATTGAGGGTCTGGTCCACGAACAGAGTCGCGTCGAGGTAAATCAGACACCCCGAATTGCTTACTGTGTGCGTCTCCGCCTCGGCCGTGAATTCGTCCCCGGTTCGGGTTTGCCCATGCACACGCACAGGCACAACCAGCTGGGTTCTTGTCGAACGACGCCTCTCGGGCCCGGAAAACTGAATCGTTGTCATGCGGCGCTCCTTGGTCCGTCCGCAATCATACTAGAGCCTCGCTCGGCAAGTCCGGCAGCAGACGACGAATACTGTCAGGCGCCGTTGACTTGGCCCCTCTCGGCACGACTTTGGGACAGTTCGCAATAGCATCACCCCGCAGGCTGGATCGCTCAGAATGTATACCGGTACTCGAGTCGAACGATAGCTTCGGGCACTAGTTCCCAGATGCGCTGATATGGAAGGACCTGTCAACTACAAAGAATTGTTTTCTTTCTTTTTCTTCCACTCCTCCCATAGAAGGCAGCGCAAGTCGCGGTCGAGGCGGCTATTGCGACGGTTGATCACTCTGATATTCGTGGGTCGAAACCGCATAATCGTGATCCGTCGGGAGCTGCCTCGGACTAGCGACGCGGGTTCGGTCCGCAGACCTACCGCATGGAGCTTTCGAGGATTCTCCTTTCCATGCGCCTCTCGACCGCCACTCACGCTGCCTCTTGGAAAATTCTTGCTGCATAAACTCACCTCATGCCGCCCGCCGTTCGCTCGCCTTCTGCGCAGCCTCCACTTTTACCCCAATGGCCCAGATAAACCCAATAGCTCGCGTCCGATCGCAGTTACAACCTTCCCTTGGGCCTTGCCCCGTGCCGTCAGCTTCCGTTCTCCATCCCGGACCTGCTGCGGCGGGCAGAAAGCATATCCCACCTGTCCTGGATGTCTATTAGCAGCTACCTGTTACTTTTGACGATTACGCCATCCGATACGCCCGTTCAGTATCCCGCAACGTCTAGGCCATTGCACAGGCGCGCACAGGACACGACGGCACTGGTCGGGTTAAGAAAGAGGAATATCGATGAAATGGATGGGTACGAGCGTCCTTCCCCTGGTCGTGTTTTTGACAGTACCGGGACTTATATCTATCGCACCGGCTGTCGCGCAACAGGTCACGGGCACACCGGGCGCACCCAGTGCGACGACCACCATCGATGGTAAACAGCTACCGCCGCCGCCCGCGAAATTCGGCGGAGTAATCAAGGAAGAAGCGAAAGACTCCACGCCCTGGTGGCCGCCGCGAATCGTGCCCCCTAAAGGTGCGCCGAATGTTCTCCTAATCATGACCGATGACCAAGGTTATGGGGTCTCGGGAACTTTTGGCGGTGTCATCCCAACGCCGGCACTGGATCGGATCGCCAGGGCGGGGCTGCGCTACACGCAGTTCCACTCTACAGCTCTCTGCTCGCCGACGCGGGCGGCGCTGATCACCGGCCGCAACCATCACTCGGTCGGCTTCGGCGTCATCGGCGAGCTGTCCACCGGCTACCCCGGCTATGATTCGATCATCGGCCCGGAGAGTGCGACGATCGGCGAGATCCTTAAAGAGAACGGCTACGCTACGTCGTGGTTTGGCAAAAATCACAACACCCCAAGCTTCCAATACAGCAGCGCGGCGGGTCCTTTCGAACAATGGCCCTCAGGCATGGGCTTCCAATATTTCTACGGGTTCATGGGCGGCGAGACCGATCAGTGGACGCCCTATCTGTTCCGTGATCATACCCAGATATTTCCGTGGCTCGGAAAGAAGGATTACAACCTCATCACCGATATGGCGGACGATGCCATCCGTTACATGGACGAGCTGAATGCAGCCGCGCCGGACAAGCCCTTTTTCGTCTATTACGTTCCCGGCGGAAGCCATTCGCCACACCAACCCAAGCAGGAGTGGATCGACAAGTTCAAGGGCAAGTTCGACATGGGATGGGAAAAGTTGCGCGATCAGATCTTTGAAAACCAAAAGCGTTTCGGCGTAATTCCCCCGGATACCACTCTGACCCCGTGGCCGGACGGGCAGGCTGCGTATGGCGGAGCCAAGCTGCCGAGGTGGGACTCGCTTACTGCACTGGAAAAGAAGATGTATGCCCGCGAAGCAGAGGTCTATGCGGGGTACACCGCGTATACCGACTATGAGATTGGCCGCGTTATCCAGAATGTCGAGGACATGGGTAAACTCGACAACACGCTGATCATCTACATTGTCGGCGATAACGGTACCAGCGCGGAAGGCAGCTTGTACGGCACATTCAACCAGATGACCGCCTACAACGGCATACTTGACGACCCGGCCGTCAAGGCGGTCAAGGCGATGGATATGTTGCACTACGCGGACTGGGGCTCGGACAAGACCTACCCGCACATGTCCGTGGCCTGGTCCTGGGCATTTGATACACCTTTCAAGTGGACGAAGCAGGTGGCGTCGCATTTCGGTGGGACCCGGCAGGGCTTGGCTATATCGTGGCCCGGCCATATCAAAGATGTGGGCACGATTCGCACCCAGTTCCATCACATGATTGACATTGTGCCGACCATCCTGGAAGCCGCCGGCATCCCGGCGCCGGATACGGTGAACGGGATCAAGCAGAAACCGATCGAAGGTGTGAGTATGCTCTACACCTTTGACTCCACGAATGCCAACGCTCCATCAAAACGGGACACGCAATATTTCGAAATGGTCGGCAACCGCGCCATCTATCACGATGGTTGGATCGCCGCAACCACACCGCCCTCGCCATCCTGGGAATTGGGGACCGGCAAGATGCCCGCGCTCAAGGACTACCACTGGGAACTCTATAACATCAGCCAAGACTACTCGGAATTCAACGACTTGGCAGCCAGCAATCCCGCCAAGCTGAAAGAGTTACAGGCCTTGTTCCTGAGCCAGGCGGCCAAATACCAGGTTCTCCCGTTGGATAATTCGGGGTTCGTGCGCCTGCTCGCTCCCAAGCCGAGCGCGGTCGCGGGACGAACCGAGTTTACCTACACGGGTGTAAATCCCGGCATTCCCGTCGGCAATGCTCCCAGCATTCTGGACCGGGACTATACCATCACGGCCAACATTACGGTCCCGGACGGTGGCGCCGAAGGCGTGATTGCGACCCTGGGTGGCCGCTACGGCGGCTATGCCCTCCTCCTGAGTCACAGTTTCAATTGGTGGCTGAAATCAGACCTGTTTAAGAAGATAGGCTTGGCCTTGCTTGTTCTGGGTCTGCTGCTCGTCTGGCTCGGCAGAAAGGGAATGTGGAAGAAGCGCTTGGGCTACGCCTTCTTGTTCATCGCCGCGCTCGGACTACTGGCCGTATTTGCCACCGAGCTGTTCGGAATCGGTATGGGTAGACCGGTATTCGTTTACAACTTCCTGGACTTGGAGCGTTTCCGGTGGGCAGGGCTCTCCGGGCTCAGCGCTGGCAAGCACACCATCGTCTTCGATTTCAAATACGACGGACCCGGCCCGGCCAAAGGGGGCACGGGGGTGCTGTCGGTGGATGGGAAGGAGGTCACACGCAAGACGATCGAGCACACAATTCCGTTACTCATGTCCATCGACGAGACGTTCGACATCGGACTCGATACGCGGACGCCCGTCGATTTTACCTACGAGGTTCCGTTTCGCTTCACCGGCACGATCGACAAGCTGAACTATAAGCTCGGGCCAGAGCAGTTGTCGGCTGAAGACAAACAGAAAGCTGCGGAAGTACTCGCAAGAGCCAGAGACTAAGCGAAGGTTTTTGCAAAGGGAGATCAAACGATGAGCCAAAATCACTTTACCCTCGCCTTTCCGTTGCAGTCGCCGGCGGACGCAAAGGCCTTAGCGGAACAGTTGCCACCGCTGATGCCCGCGATGTTCCAGGCGCAGGACTCCATCGGCACGATTCATTATTCCCGCTTCACGGTATTGAGCGACAAAACGTTATTGTTCCTGGGTGACTTCGACGGCGAGTTTGCTCCGCTGATGTCCGACCTTGCGCGCACGGCAGGGCCGGTCTTCGATGCCATTTTTCAGCACGTGGAGAATCCGCCGCCCTCGCCGGTGACGAGTAATTCGGAAGCTTTCGTGGAGTGGGCCGCGGGGCAGTTGGTTACCGCAGTGAATCTCTACACTGCTTACCCGGAGGTGACGGTCAAGGAGATCAAGTCTTTGGCATCGGCCGCAGAGGTTGTTGGTGCGGGCGAACTCCACCCGTTTCTGGTGATCCTGCCGATGAAATCAAAGCTGGCGTTCATCGAAGTGGAGCTAATCCTGCGAGCCCGGGGCAGCGGGACCACGAAGGACCTGGACAAAGTCGGAACACCGCATTTCGCGCAGTTCGTCAAGCTGGAAGACCATCAAATTGGTTTCTTTACCGTGTATGACGGCTCCTTCGAAAAATACATAGCCGACTTCACGAAGAATATTGGGCCGATCTTCGATCTTCTTTTCAAGTTCACCAAGGGTGCACCACCCTCGCCCTGCCGGAAGTACCTGCAGGAATTCATCGACTTCGCGGCCGGAGCGAACCGCACTCCGATTGGCTTCTATCAGGCTTATCCGGGCCTGAGCGTTCAGGACATACACGCGCTGATTGCAGACAGCAAGAGTCATGGAGCATCGGCAGGATAGCGAACTGTTTCAGGTCGCAGCTCGCAGTTCGCCGCAACCGACTGGTTGCCTCACAAGAGAGGAACCCGGGAGAAAAGCCGTGAGGTCAGAGAACAAGCCAAAAACGGAATCGACAAAAGAAGGAGGAAGCGTTTTCGGACGCTTCTTTGGTCGTTCCGAAGCCAAGAACTCGGGCCCTGATGCACATGGGACGGGCATGAAAGGGTCGGCGCTCGACCTGGGCGACATTCAAGGGTTCATCCTGCGAGGCTATCGGATGCCGATGGTGCGCCATTTTTTGCTGACGGTCAGCGTACCTGCGGCGGCACGAAGGATTCTGGGTCGACTTGTCAGCGGAAACGAAAACGACACGCCGCAGATCACTACGGCAGAAGATTGGCACGTTGGTTTCGAGCCCGGGCCGGGTGACAATCCTGCGCAGCCGCCGCGTCACAAACCGGACTACTGCTTAAACGTTGGAATCACGTGGCCCGGAATGGTGGCGCTGGAGATCAACAAACTTGTGCCCAACGTTTCGTTTAAATCGTTCGGCGCGTTCACAGAAGGCGCTGCGGCGCGAGCGAAATTAGTTGGCGACACCGGACAAAGTGCACCGGAACATTGGATCAATGCCTTCAAAAATGGCGACGATCACGTCATCGTGACGCTCCACGCCATCAGCCCTGACGCGATGAAGACGTATACGGATCGACTGGTAGCCCTATTTTCGGAGGGCGACGGATTCCGAGAGATCTGGCGCCAAGACGGGATGGCATTAATCGAGATGGTAAATGGCCAGCCCACGCCTACGGCGCGAGTGCATTTCGGGTACACGGATGGTATCAGCATGACCACCATCCAGGGTGGGCCGGAAAAATATCACCCAGATCACCAGCAGCCCTGCGAATCATGGCTCTTCGTGTTGCAGGAAGACGCGGAGAATTACATGGTACCGGAGCCGCACGAACTTGGATTGAATGGCAGTTTCGCGGTGTTCAAGAAGATCGAGACAGACGTGGTGGGATTCGAGAATTTCCTGCAGTCGAACAAGGACAAGATCGACCCCGAATTGCTGGCCGCGAAGCTCTGTGGACGATGGCGGAACGGTGTTCCTCTGGCGTTATCGCCGGAGACGGATAGTCCGCCACGCGGCATTCCCCCCGACCAGATGAACAACTATGAGTACGTGAACGCAGATGGATCGGGTGATCCAAAAGGGTTGCGCTGTCCCGTCGGTGCGCATATGCGTCGAATCAATCCGCGCGGACAGCCGGTCACAGGTCAAGGCGTGCCGGGCGGCAGTAACAATACGCACCGGCTGGTTCGGCGCGGCCTACCGTACGGACCGGCCTACGACCCCAGCAAACCTTACGATGGAGTCGAGCGCGGTCTGCTGGGCTATTTCATCAACTCGAGCATCGAGAATCAGTATGAGTTCGTTTTAGGCCATTGGGTGAATGACAGCGAATTCGCTGGAGCGGTGCGGCTGCACCCTAAATCGAAAGACCCCATGATTGGCACGCAAGATCCTGCGGAAAGCATTTTCGTGATTCCGCAGTCGAACGGAGCGCCTGCGATTAAGATCACGGGCTTCTCGACGTTCGTGACCACGAAAGCTGCAGCATATTGCTTTCTGCCGAGCATCACCGCCATCAAATTTATCGCCAATTTGGGAGCGGTCTAGCCATGCGCGATCTGCAAAAGGAACGTCCATGCTGTTTCTGACCAAATGGTTCGGAGTTACCAGCAGTGACGCGGAGCGGAACCTGGCGCAAGAGCAGTCTCTCATCGAGGAGATCACCCAACAAGTTCTCTTGCTGCAGTCGAATTCTGCCGCTCAGCAAAGGCGGCCGCTCGGCCGGGGAACTCATGCAAAAGGCACATCGGCGCGCGCCCAATTCGAAGTATTTGACGTTGCTGCGGGACGCGACCCGGCCCTCGCCGCTCGGCTTGCGAAGGGGATTTTCACAAAGCCTGGTGTGTATCCGGCGATTGTACGATTTGGGAACGCGGATCCGAAGGTGAACTCGGATTTTAAAGCCGACGTGCGATCTTTGTCTTTCTCCGTCGATCTGACACGTGGTGGAGCGGCTGCCTCCGACGTAAACGGCGGCCGGCAGGACTTTTCGCTGCAAAACACGACGACGCTGCCGATTAACGACGCGCGCGGATTTGTGGCCATTATGAAGGTCCTAACGGCATCGAATCCGGCCGCCGGCCTGTGGTCTTTGCCCTTCGCGGACAAGTTGCGAGTGATCAGGATCCTCGCTCTGGTGCAGGTACAGGCGCACCAGAAAATACAGCCATATCAGAAGCTGCGCTACGGCAGCAACGTACCGTTTCGTCATGGACCGATCGATATTGTCAAGTATTCGGCGACGCCTTTTTCTGATAATCCGGCGCGCCCGGTGCATCGGGGCAACTCGAATGCCCTGCAAGACGAGTTGCTCCGCCACCTTAAGGAAGACGGCAAAATGGGCAGCTTCGACTTTGGAGTTCAGTTTCTCGACGCTGATCGGATGACCTATTGGGGCAAGCGTTACGACGCCGTCTTCTGGGCCGAAAACGCCAGCATCGAGTGGAAGGAATCGGAAGCGCCGTTCCACTCGGTCGGACGGCTTACATTGCTGGCGAATTCACAGCTTTCACGGGAGGCCGCCGACGGAGTCTATTTCGATGTGACGAGACACTGCACGGCCGACAGCCAGCCCGTTGGAAGCATCAATCGCGCCCGGTGGCAAGGCGAGGCCGCTAGCAAGAAAGCGCGTATGCCGGTTGAAGCCAGCAAAGCGATTGGGCGTTCACGGTGAACTTACAAACTCGGTGACGGGTGAAATGAATGTTCGGAAGGAGGAAGGAAATGAATCTCAAAACAAAGGGTAGTGTTCGTCGGTTTCTGATGTTGGTTGGCCCTGCACTTCTGGCGTGCACGGCTCTTTCGGCTCAGGAGGTGAAATATAACTTCATGCCGGGTACCGATTTCTCGAAGTACCACACGTACAAGTGGGTGGAACTTCCGGAAAACGTACATCCGAACCAGATCATAAGCCAGGAGATCAAACAGGCCGTAGATAACACCCTGGCATCAAAGGGCTTCGTGCAGGCGAAGGGAGACACGGCAGATATCTTCGTGGGTTATCAGTGCTCCGTCGATCAGGAAAGGCAGTTGAATGCGTGGGGCATGCGGGGCATCGGGGGCGGAATGGGCGGAGCCACGACCTCTACGATATCCAACGGGACCCTTGCGGTGGATTTTTACGATCCGACTTCCAAGAATCTCATCTGGCGTGGTTCTGCAACCAAGACCCTGAACCCAAGCGGGAATCAGCAGAAGGACATGGAGCGGTTGAACAAGGCGGTTGCGAAGTTACTGAAGAATTTCCCACCGCCCCCGCCAAAGCATTAGTCCAGTTATTCGGTCAACAAAGTACGAATCTAAAGTTAGGAGGAAGTATGATCAAGCGTTTCTTGCCATGGTTTGTCACACTTGCGCTCTGCTCTCTATCGTTCTTAGGTCTCACGTTACTTCGCACCATCGACGCCAAGGCTCAGCCGCCTCAGCAATACCCGATGATGGACAAGGTGGCTGACAAGATCATCTTGAAATACCAACAGTCCACCTGCGAGCAATTGTGGGTGAAGAAGTCTGAAAAAGCCCCGCCCAGCGCGGAAGAACAAAAAGCCGTAGCATTTCTGAAGAGCGATCCTCAGATGCGAGCGGCATTCATCAACAAAATTGCAGCACCCATTGCCAACAAAATGTTCGAATGCGGAATGATTCCCTAAAAATAAGGCGGTCCGTAAATCTAGTTGTTGAATCGAGGCAAGTCATGAACATCCGACAGACGTTCATCGGAACGGCGCTAACGGTATCCTCGGTACTTCTTTCCCTTGGTGCTGCAACGGTTCGCGCTCAGAACACTCGACAGGAAACTGACCCAAACGCAAAAGCTGTTGTGGCCGCCTCCACCAAGCTGGACTGGGAACCAAAGGCCATCGACATAATCAAAGCGTCCTGCGCCCGGCTCGCTGCTGCACATTCTATGTCGTTTACGGCCGAGGGTTACCTACGAGAGTCCCAGCCGCAAGGGTTTTCCTCTGGCTTACACCACCAAATCCGAGGTCCTTCTCCAGCGACCGGATAAGCTGCGCCTCACCTTAGGGGGCGGCCCCGCGTCCGAGTTCTACTCCTCGGCCGGAGGTTGATGCTCACCTCAAAACAAATTTCGCCTGTCGCGCGGGTACAGAGATCAGGGACGATTGAGAAGGCCCGATTCAGTTCGCGATTGGTCCAAGCCTCCTTTAGGTCTATCTGAAACCGCTGGTTAAGCTCAAAGGTGACGACCTTTGATCTAGACGATTCAAAGTCGAAATTCCTGTTTCTGGCCGGACGCTCCGCCCGAGAATCGTCTGGTGGAGACCATAACTTCGAATTTTCCTTTGAACTCTGGGGTTCTCGTGACGGCCAGATAGGGCGGCGCGAAACTGAGAGTTCGGAGCCTTTAGAATGAGCGAAATTACAGGTTTTGGGCTGCGGGATTGAGCTTCTGCGCCCCTCAACATAAGGCTTGGCAGCTGGCCATCGTCAGTATTACCAATGGCGGAAAATCGGCCACGAGAGTAAGGTTGCCCTTCAGTTCGCCCGGCTCGAGGTGGAATCCGTGCACGGAACCGCGAAAAAAAGCCTTGGATCAAACGAACAGCTCTTTCGCTCGATTTTCGAGAATGCACAGATCGGGATTAGTGTGTTTAGCATCGATCGGCGTGAACATTACTCCAACCGCGCAATGAGTGAGATCCTGGGTTACAGCGAGGACGAACTCAGCCAACTCGAGAAATGGGACGAAATAACCCACCCGGAGGATCGCGCCGCTTGTGCGGAACGCTACGCTGCCCTCTTGCAGGGGAACCGGGAAAAGGACGCGTATGAGCAACGGTTCATTGCCCGCGATGGCACCATCGTCTTCGTAAACGGTAGGTTTACCTTGCTGCGGAACGCCGTGGGGAAGCCGGAATACGTGGTCGCGCTGACTGAGGACATTACCGAGCGTAAAGTGACGGAGCAACTTATCGGAAAGCGGGATGAAGAACTCCGCCGCGCAAACTTCCTAGCGGAAACGGCTCTGGAACTCACAAAAGCCGGCTACTGGCACGTTCCGCTCGACGGTTCTGGCTGGTACAACTCCTCACCACGCAGAGTTGCAGTTTTTGGTGATGTTCCGAACCTCGACCACAGGTACCGCCTTGACGACATGTTTGCCCGCGCGGAAGAAGCGGATAAAGCCGCGGGTACGGCCGCCCGAAAGGCCTTTAACGCCGCATTGGAAGGCACCGCGACGTACGACACCGTCTTCGCATACAAGCGTCCCACCGACGGACGCGTCGCATGGGTCCACGCGCTGGGCCATGTCTTAAAAGATGACCAGGGAAAGCCAACTGATATGTACGGCGTCTCTCAAGACATTACGGAATTTAAGCGCCTTGAAATGGAACTCTCGACGGCAAAGGAAATAGCCGAGGCGGCAACGAAGGCCAAGTCTGATTTCCTTGCCAATATGAGCCACGAGATTCGCACGCCGATGAACGCCATTCTCGGCATGACCCATCTGGCGCTGAAGACGGACGTGACGCCGAAACAGCGCGACTACCTTACGAAAACAAAAGCTGCCGCCCAGTCCCTTCTCGGCATCATTAACGACATTCTCGATTTCTCCAAAATCGAGGCTGGAAAACTGGATATGGAGAAGACCGATTTCCGTCTGGAAGAAGTAGTCGGAAACGTCTCCAGCATGGTTTGTCAGAAGGCTCACGATAAGAATCTAGAGTTCCTCATCGCCTCCGCTCAGGATATCCCCTCGAATCTCGTCGGTGATCCCTTGCGACTGGGCCAAATCCTCATCAACCTTGTCAGTAACGCTGTAAAGTTCACCGAAAAAGGCGAGATTGTCTTAACGGTCGCGTTAGTGGGAAAAGTGCTGGACAGGGTGAATTTAAGGTTCTCGGTACGCGATACTGGGATCGGCATGACGCCCCAACAGTCGGCTCGGCTATTCCAGCCGTTCAGCCAGGCCGACACCTCCACCACGAGGGAGTACGGCGGTACCGGCCTCGGGCTTTCGATTTCTAAAAGATTGATCGAAATGATGGGTGGCAACATCTGGGTCGAGAGCAGTTACGGCAGCGGCAGCACGTTTTATTTTACGGCCTGGTTTGGTATCGGTTCGGAAGAGGCAAAACGCAGACTCTTGATTCCAGACATAACGGGAATGCGCGTCCTGGTTGTGGATGATAATCAGCAGGCCCGGGATATCCTCACAGATTTCCTAAAAGGACTCGCTCTACGAGTCCATTCAGCATCTTCTAGCGAAGAGGCTCTTCACGAGCTCGGCTCCGACGACGAGCGGGATCCCTACCAGCTGGTCATGTTGGATTGGCAGATGCCAGGCATGAATGGTTTGGAGGCGGCCCATGTCATTAAGCGCGGTGATCGTCTAAAACATGTTCCGAAGCTCGTCATGGTCACCGCATACGGCCGAGACGACATCTACGCACAAGCCGAAGAGGCAGGAATTGATGGTTATCTGCTTAAGCCGGTGACGCCCTCGACGCTTTTCGACACGCTTGTGGAGTTGTTTGGCGTGGTCCACCGCTCGACCGCCCCGTCACACATCACGACAGCCCCTATAATTCCTCGCGACGCTAATGGCATCCGGATTCTGCTGGTTGAAGACAACGAGATCAACCAGCAAGTGGCGACCGAGCTTCTCGAAAGTGCCGGCGCCAGCGTGGTAATCGCCAATAACGGCGCGGAAGCCGTCAAGATCTTGTCGCAAGGCGACCAACCGCCGCCGTTCGATATCGTGTTCATGGATCTACAAATGCCTGAGATGGATGGCTACACCGCCGCCTCACTTATCCGGGCCAATCCTCGAACACGGGAACTGCCGATCATCGCGATGACCGCACACGCGCTGGTGGAGGAGCGACAACGCTGCCTGGAAGCCGGAATGAACGAACACCTGGGCAAGCCCATTGATCCCGAAGCGTTGTTTGCGACGCTTTTGCGTTGGGCTAAGGCACGGGCAAAGGCCGATCCGATCGGCGCCATGCCCGTAAACCGTGTCGACAATGTGATTCTTCCCGATATTGAAGGCGTTGAGCTAGCCAGCGGCCTCAAGCGCGTCAACGGGAACAAGTGCCTTTACCTCGATTTACTCCAAGAGTTTGCTGCAAAGCAGTCTCAAGTGAATTCGCAGATCCTGGCCGCTATTGAACGCGAAGACAACTCGCAAGTGGAGCGGATCGCCCATACGGTGAAGGGCGTCGCGGGGAATCTTGGCCTCGGAAGGGTGTTCGCTTCCGCCGAAAAGCTGGAGCGGGCTGCTCGCGAAGGGGACGCAACCGTGCCTGCGAAGGTTGAAGCATTCACTCTAGAGTTGACACGCCAGATCCGCGCCATTCGTCTAGCCTTTCCTGTTGCGGAGCTACAGGTCGTAGGCGTTATGGGCTGCGATCCTCAAACGGTATCAGCGGCAATGGCCCACCTCCAGGCCCTCCTCGAATCAAGCGACGGGGATGCGCTGGAGGCCTTTGTCGCCCTGGAAGGTGTTCTCGCGGGCGGTTGTGACAGGCTTCGACTGGATGCTCTCCGAACATCCATTAACGAGTTTGATTTTGAAGGTGCTCTGCGTAAGTTAGCCGACATCGCGAAGGATTACGCTGCGAATCAGGAGCTCAGAAAATGATCGCCGCTGCAGAGAAAAAGCTGGTACTCGTGGTAGATGACGCCCCTGCCAACCTACACGTGGTCCGTTCGATTCTGAAGGACGAATTTAACATCCGAGTCGCCACCAGCGGCGCTAAGGCCTTGGACCTCGTTAGAGCCAAACCGCATCCAGACTTAATCCTGCTGGATGTCACCATGCCGGAAATGGACGGCTACGAAGTCTGCGGGTTATTAAAAGCCACCCCAGAAATCAGGGACATTCCGGTGATCTTCTTGACAGGCAAGACAGAAACCGAGGACGAAACCAAAGGATTTGAGGTTGGAGCTGTCGATTATATCCATAAACCCTTTTCACCCGCCGTGGTGAAAGCGCGGGTACACACCCATCTGGTGCTTCGCGAAGCCCGCGAGCAACTAGCCCGCCAACTCCTCGACATAAACAATGAGCTGGAAATGGCACGGGAGATCCAGTTGTCGATCCTGCCCCACGACATTCCTAAGATCAAGGGACTGGCCATCGCCGCGCGCTATATTCCCATGAGTTTGGTTGCGGGTGATTTTTACGACTTCGTCATCGTGGATGAGAAACGCTTGGGAATCTTGGTGGCCGACGTTTCTGGGCACGGCCTACCTGCGGCTCTCATCGCCTCCATGCTCAAGGTCGCTCTCGCCGCGCAATCCCCGCACGCATTTGATCCTGCGCGAGTGCTGTCCGGGCTGAATCAGACGTTGTGTGGAAACTTCAGAAACCATTTTGTGACAGCCGCCTATGCATTCGTGGACACTGAAAAGAATTCGATAAGGTACGCTGGAGCAGGGCACCCACCGCTCTTGCTATGGCGCGAATCGTCGATGGGTGCCTCAGAGGTGTTGGAGAATGGTCTACTGCTTGGATTATTTCCAGACGCCCCCTACTCTGTTGCTGAGGTCTATGTGGAACCAGGCGACAAGTTGGTCCTTTACACGGATGGAATACTGGAAACCAGGAGCCCCTCCAAGGACGAATTCGGTCCCGAACTGCTCAAAGTATTTTTGGAGTCTAAGCACAACCTCAAAGCAGACGAGTTTGCCGATTCGCTGCTTGATGAGCTGACGGGCTGGTCAGAAAACCGCAAGGGCGACGGACAGGAGGATGACATAACCCTCTTGGTGATCGACTTCCAGAATTCCTGATTTAAAACCGAACCAGACAAAACCGAATTTCCCGTTGGAAATTAAGAAAAACTCTGGATGGCCGTTTGCTCGTCGGTGTGCACCTCGAAAACCTTATCCAACTGTGTGATTTGCAAAACTCCATGAATCTTTTTCGTCGGATTCAAAAACTTTAGTTCGCCGCCCTTGGACTTCACGGGCATGTAGGCGCCAGCCAGTTCCCCAACGCCTGCACTGTCTATAAAATCTACTTCACGGAAATTAAGGATGATTTTAGTGTGCCCGCTTTCTATTAACTCACGGATGGTCCGGCGAAGAGTCACACTGCCTTCACCCAGAGCAAGGCTTCCCCGCAAGTCCACGATAGAAACCAAGCCAAACTGCCGGTGATGCGTCATTAAGGCTGGCATGTATTTCCTTCAAAGTGTTCGAATAGCCGCAGTCCTACCAACCGCAAACTCATTCCGCAGGAGCATATCGTATGCCTCCGGGGGAAGAAAGCCAGCATAAAAGATTGCTACAAAATCTCTGGATACAGATGCGTTCTCCGGGAAAAGTCCAGCCCAGTGATTGCATCCGAGTGGAGGAGAACGCAGTGGGCTTTAGGTGTTCCTTGGCTCTAACCGCTATTTCCAGCTTCGTGCGCGTTTAGGTCCACCATGGCAGCACCAACGCTCTCTCCCCGACCCCACCGTGCAGATTTCCACGCAGCGGGTTCCTCAAGTGCGACTCCCCGCACAGTTCCAAGAGTGTGTGATACAAGGAATCAACAAGTTCGACGATTGAGCCACTTAGCCCTCCCGCGGCAATTGCCTTCAGGCCCCGTCGCAACTGTTTCTTCATTGTACGCACGTTCACTGTGAACTTCCCTCTCCGGCTGCGGGCGCAGAGTGCGTGGGGCCGAGGAAATCGAACGTGGCTGGTTTCTTCCCCTGCCGCTTCAGGACCGAGTCGATGGGCCACGGAGCAGATCGCGAATCTCATCGTGGCCTCCCTCGGCCGCCCATCCCTCTGCGGTCGAATGAAACTTCACGTCCCGAATAGTCAAATCGACGCCGTGAGCCAGAAGAAAATCGACGGTCTCCTTGTGACCGTTGATCGCCGCCCAGTGCAGCCCCGTCCCGCCCAAAATCCCTTTCGCGTTCACGTCCGCCCCTCGCTCAAGTAACAGCTCGGCCACATCAGTGTGCCCGTTTCGGCAGGCACCATAAAATGCATGGGAGATCACATCGCCCTTCGCACGTGCAGAGTCGGCTACCACTTCATCGTTGAGCTCGGAGGCCGCTATCGGCCGTGGAAAAGTCAGCTGGGCGCCGGAATCGAGAAAGTTTCGAACCAAATCCAGTTTACCGAGATTCGCTGCCGCTACTACGTTCATCCCTTTCGCGCCGCGCGCCAGCAACAGATCCGCAACTCTCGTACTCCCCATGGTCGCCGCCCAATCAAACGGCGTCGCGCCCCACGATGTCGTCGCTTCCAGGTCCGCACCCGCGTCCAGCAGCATTTCGGAAATTTCGTAATGATTCTTCTCAGCGGCCCAATGAAGCGGTGTCTTGAGGCATTCGTCCGTCGCATGAACCAGACGGGCGTCCGCGCTCAGCAGACGTCTCACCGCAAACGCGTCCCCATCTCGTACAGATTGAAGGATGGTTGGTCCGCTACTCATAGCCGTCGAAACAAGCAAATATCATAAATCGCATAAGGACGTAAGTCCTCTGGTTGGAGTAGATGCGTACTGGGACCCAGTTCTCCGGTAACGCCGTTGGCGTGAGACCTGATATCGTCTGCCTGATTCGGCAGCTCGAATCTCCCGACACCTCGGCAGGAATTGGGATTCGGCGAAATGGCTGAGATTTTGCCCAAACACCGCCGATTACGACGACGAATTGCCGTGAGAAAACTCTGTCTGATGTGCAATCGGAGACAGATTTCCTGTCCTCAAGTGCTGCTTAATCCTAATAGCCAAATACTCGAGGGTCGCGGCAGTTTGGGGTTTGCCCTCATGAGAAAGACAACGTCATATGTCCGGAGCGGATCACCTAACCCTCCCAGTCTACGCACTTCTCCTAATGTTGCCTCAAGGGCTTTTCGGTCAGGGATTGCCCGTTCCCTCAGCCAAGCTCGTCATGGAACGAGGCACTCCCGTAAAACTACAGTTGGCGCAAACGGTCTCCTCTGCGCACTCACATAAGGGTGATTGCCTTGATTTTGTGGTGGTAAAAGACGTGGAGGTGGGAGGGTTCACGGTGATCCGCGCCGGAGCCGAGGCTAAGGGTTCAGTGATCGGAGTAAAAGGAAAGCGACCACTGGGAATGGGAGGCGACATAATCCTGACGCTGGATTCGGTTGAGCTCACGACCGGGGCGACGATGGGCCTAGTTGCAAGCAAGGAATTCAAAGGAAGAGCGCACACCATCCGCATGGCGGTGGGAATGGCCGTGACCGCAGCGTTTTATGCGCCTGCCGCACCGGTGTTCCTGCTGAGCCGCGGCCGTGATAGCACAGTATTGAAAGGCACGGAACTGACGGCGTACACGAAGAGGGATGCTTTCGCTGAGGCTGAAGATTTGCCAATCGCGAGACAAAGTGGTTCCAAATTGGCTGAGATGATCACATTCCTGCCGCCTCGAGTTCTGGATGGGGAAGGCCGAGAGGGCGATATGCTGAATCTAATCTTCCTTGCCAAGGAAAATGATTTGCAAGATGCTTTTGCCCGCGCCGGCTGGCTAAAGGTGGAGAAATCCACTCCTGAGATCATCTGGCATCTGTTGCGGCAACGAAACCACTACACGAAGTTGCCAATGGGCAAGCTTTACGTTTTTGGCAGGCCGCAGGACTATTCCTACTCGTTGCCCGACCCAAAGGCGGTCGTCGCGCGTCGCCATCACCTGCGAATCTGGAAAACAGACCGCCAGGTGGACGGCGTTCCCCTCTGGGTGGGCGCGGCAACCCACGACGTAGCGATTGAATTTGTGAAGCATAAGTTTCGGCTCCTCCACAGAATTGACCCGAATGTGGATGAGGAGCGCGAGTTTATTGCCAGCAATCTGGCGGAAGCAAAACAACTCTCTCGCGAGCAATACGTGAATTGCACTGAGCCAGTATTCATGGCACAAACCGCGACGGGCCAGCAATATTATTCCGACGGCAAAATGCTTTTCCTGGAGTTGAATCTGCGAGTAGATCCAAGGGCCGGGACAACCGAAGTTGCTGCCAAGTTGCCCTGATCCGCTAGCCCGAGACGGAAATAAGTCGGACTACCGGTAACTTGCATACGTTTAGTAGGACTAGGGTGGACCACCATGGATACAAGAGCCTTCTTCGGTTATTTGGGGCTGCCGACTTTGTTCATCATGCTGTGCATGACTACCGTGGGGTGGATTAGCTTCATTGCAAACAGGAAATTTGTACGGAGACTATTTAAATGGGTCACCGGATGGGGCGCGTTGGGCTGTTTCTTGGCGATTTCCCTCGCGATTGCTGCTTGGGTGATGAACACAGACTTTGTGTACCGTCACGCTAGCATGGTGTGGCCCTTTCGCCTTTCGCTGATCGTTCTGGACGGCCATCCCTCTGTCGGGGCTGGTCTGTTGCTCGTCTGCTTGATGGGTGTCATGAACGGTCTGTACTATGCGCTCATCGCCGTACTCTCCTGGAAAATCGTACAGTTGCTTCCCAATAAATTACATCTTGGATGATCGTAGTCCCTGATATTAGCTCGGTTTTTATTCGACGAAATCCCTGAATTTCGCATAGTGAACAAATGCTGGTAGCAAATCCTTGTGGCTTTGTTGACTCGACCTCTCATTAAACCTAAAATTAGCATCCTGTGACGGAAGCTTCCTCGCTCATCGGCCAAACCATCTCCCATTACCGCATCCTCGAACGCCTTGGCGGTGGAGGGATGGGCGTGGTTTATAAGGCCCAAGACACCCGGCTGGACCGTTTTGTCGCTCTCAAGTTCTTACCTGAAGACGTTGCCCACGACCAGCAGGCGCTCGAACGATTTCGACGTGAAGCGAAAGCCGCTTCGGCATTGAACCACCCCAATATCTGCACAATCTACGACATTGGGGAACAGGGTGGCAAACGGTTCATCGCCATGGAGCTTCTGGAGGGCGCGACGCTCAAGCATCGCATCGGTGGAAGGTCATTGGAGACCGAAGTCCTACTCACACTGGCGATCGAAATCGCCGACGCTCTGGACGCGGCGCATACCGAAGGCATCATTCATCGCGATATCAAGCCCGCCAATATTTTTGTTACCAAGCGTGGGTATGCCAAGATTCTGGATTTTGGCCTAGCAAAGGTCTCTTGGCCAAAGATAACAGCGGCAAGACAAGACAGCGCGCGCACGCTGGGTGCAGGAGAAGAATATCTCACGAGCCCTGGAACAGCGTTGGGAACAATTGCTTACATGTCGCCGGAGCAGGCGCGCGCGCGGGAATTGGATGCGCGCTCAGATATCTTTTCGTTTGGCACGGTGCTGTACGAGATGGCGACGGGGACGCTGCCATTCCGCGGCGAGAGCACTGCGGTCATATTCGAATCCATACTCAGCAAGGCGCCCGTCTCGGTCACGCGCTTAAACCCCGACCTGCCACCAAAACTCGAGGAGATCATCGAAAAAGCGCTGGAGAAGAACCCTGACCTGCGGTGCCAGACTGCTGCCGAACTGCGAGCAGATCTTAAGCGACTCCAGCGCGACATTACTTCGGGGCGTAACGCGGCAGCCGGAAAGAGCGACACGTCGAATCCACACGCGCTTGGCGTCGTACCGGCGAATAAATCGGTTGCTGTACTATATTTCGAGAATCAGAGCGGCTCCAAGGAAGACGAATATCTGCGCGATGGTATCACCGAGGACGTGATCACCGAACTGTCGAAGATTCGAGGGCTGAACACGTTTTCGCGGCCGACCGTTCTGGCGTTCCGCGACAAGGCAGTGACACCAGCACAGATGGGCCAACAGCTCGGGGCGGCGTATGTCCTGACCGGCACGTTGCGGCGCGCGGGCACGCGACTGCGCATTAGCACCCAATTAGTGGACACGCGCACGGATTTTCCGGTGTGGTCGGAACGCTTTGACCGGGAGATGAAGGATGTTTTCGAAGTACAGGACGAAATAGCGCGGAAGATTGCCGAGGCGCTACGGGTGACGCTATCGCCACAGGAACTGGAAGCGCTGGCGGTCAAACCGACCGAAAACCTGCAAGCGTACGACCTTTACCTGCGTGGTAAAAGGTACGCTCGCCGGCAGACTCGTCAGGATCTTGAGTTCGCTTTGCAGATGTTTGAGAATGCCGTGACCATGGACCCTAGTTTTGCGCTGGCCTACGCGGCTTGCGCCAACGCCTGCGCCATGTTTTATTGCAATTTCAGCCGGGATCTAGTGTGGGTCGACCGCGCGCGCGAAGCTTCCGGGAAGGCGGTGGCACTACGGTGGGACTTGCCCGAAGTGCAGGTGAGTCAGGCATGGGTACTGTACGCGGCGGAACTGCACGATGAAGCCGTGCGCATGGTCAAGAAAGCCATTGAGCGCAAACGGGACTGCGAGGGCGCTTACTATCTTCTGTGCCGCTCTCTGTTCGCTGCGGGACGCCACAAGGAGGTTCTAGAGGTTGCCGACGCGGCGATTAAAGCAAGCGGAGAAGACTATAACGTTTATGTCCCCATCCTGAACGCGCTCGGCGCGATACAGGAAGAAGAGGCAAGACGCACCATGTCTCGAAGATTCATCGGCGCGCTGGAGAACCATTTAAAGCAGGTGCCGGAGGATCCGCGTGCGCGGGTGCTGCTGGGCGTCAACTACGCAAGAACAGGACGCGAGGAAGACGCCATACGCGAACTCAACCTGGCCATCACCTTGCGCGCCAATGAAGCTTCAATTCTGTACAATGCGGCTTGTGCGTTCTGCGATCTCAAAAGGAAGCCGGAAGCCCTGGATACGTTGCGCAAGGCGTGGGAAGCTGGTTTTCACGATGCGGTGTGGGCGCGGCGGGACCCAGGTCTCGGCCTACTTCACGGGGACCCAGAGTTTGAGCGCCTGTACCCACAGAAGCCTGCCTCTTCTCACTAATTCGTGCTCCAGTCTCCTCGGTACACCATCCATCCACCCCGTAAAGGGAGAAAACAATGTCTGCAGATCCTAAATGGAAGTTCAAGACCCTGTCAGAGTGGACCCAAAACATTACAAGGTTGAAGTCGAGAATGAGAAGGTGCGCGTGCTCCGAATCAATTACAAAGCACACGAGGAGTCGGTCATGCACTGGCATCCCGACAACGTCGCGATTTTTCTGAACCATACCCACTGCAGGCTCTAGAAGAGTCAGCTACCAATAGTCGAGAAAGCCCTCGAAATTGTTGGCCTGATGCTCGGATCCGATAAGTCGAGGGGTTATTTCTCGAGATGTTCTGCGCCGATTTTCTGGCAGGGGCCGACATTCAAGAAGGTAATCATAGATCTAAATCAGGCGGATTCGATGAGTCTGCGGCAGAAGCAAGCAGGGATTAAATTGGGATTGGAAGAGTACACACTGGTACGAAACCAGGTGTTGGAACGAGATGGTCGGCGATGCCAAGAATGCGGCTTCATGAGCAATTTGCAAGTGCATCACCTGAAACCTAGAAGCTAGCTTGGAAGAGATGTAATGCAAAATCTGATAACGCGTTGTGTTTGTTGCCACGGAAAGCGGCATGGAAGGTAGGTGGGGTCATGTGCCCAACCTTCGAGGAGATAGCACCGACCACGCCCAAAATGAACAAAGTATCGTGATCTTATATCAAATTCGATCCCCCCCGCGCGATCGGGCGCTGCCCTTCTTCGATGGCCGGGAAGATGTCATAGACATAGTCGTGGGCGGCTAAAACAATTTTGTTCAGAGTGCCTGCTTCAACACGCTTGTTGATTTCCTGACGAGAGAGCTCGAAGATCGCTTCCAGAATCTCCGCACGCTCCTGCTGATTGGCCTGCCCCGCAACGAAGAGCACCCGGGCACTGTGCTGGATGTAGCGGGGTGAAAGCAACTGACGCTTCAAGATTTCCATAATGACGGGAGCCTTAGTGCGGTCAAACCGGCCCGGATCACCGTGGCGGTCCTGCTCGGCAAAGAACTCCGCCGTCCATTCATTGTGGTAGTTCCACAGCTTCTCGAACAGCTCCCTGGTGAAGCGGCTCCCAGCCTTGACCTCGAAGGCATTTACAATCGGGACGACTCCATCCTCGGTGAGCGCGGGCCTCTTGAGGAACCCGTCCTTGGTGATGGCGGCCTCATGACGTACGAGGCTCCACAGCCACGACACATCGATCCGGTAGGTGGCCAGGTCATTCATGAAGCGCAGGGAAAGTTCATAGTCGTCAATCGCCGCTGCGAAGTTCCCGTTGAGGATCTGGAAACCGTAGTTCGCCGCCATGTAGAACGCGTGTTGGATATGTTCGACTGTGATTTCACCCTTCGGCACGCCGTAAATGTCATCCCAAAGTTCCTGCGTGAAGAGTTTTTCCGGAGTGTCAAGCATTTCCTTGGTGATAAACCGGGGCATGATTTTCCCCTGCGGATTCAACAAGCCACGCGATTGCAGCAGAAGCCGCTCGGCGTCAACGAGTCCACTGGCCACCGTTGGCACTGGCCTGCCTTTTACATCCACAGTTTCTCGCGGCGCATCGAGGATCGCTTGGAGCTGAGTCACACGGGCCCGTAGGGGTGCATTGCCGGCGGCGACATAGGCTGGTTCGGGGCTGGCTACCCAGCTTTGCCGATAGGCATCGTAAAGCCGGCCCTTCGCTCGGCCTGCAAGGATGGCTTCCAGAGTAGGCTGCTCGGCTGTGGAAAGAGGCTCAGCGCCCACAAACATCAGACCCAACAATCGCTCTCGCAGCTTGTCAATGACCATCGCACGCAGGGCCAGCGGGTTATACCTCGAGCGGCCATACGAGTCGGCCGGTTGATAGATCATCACCGCCGCCATCCCGCCAATGGGGGCACCCTGCCTGAGCTCCCGCTTCTTCATACCCGCCATGAGCATCATCAGCGCGTTGTACCGCTGATAGGCAATCATGTTCGGTGAGGCCATGCCGATGGATTGCGGATCCGGAAAAACACCCTGCGGGTCGTCTTTCCACATCTCGATGAGACTGGCCAAGTAGTCCCAGCGACCGACGTTCGTGCCAAGCAGCCGGCGGCGCAATACCCAGGCGATGGCAGGCAAGAACCGCCCCGCATTTCCCTCCTCATATAGAACTTTGATTTTGATGGTGCCGGCCGGGACTCCGATCAGACCTTCCAGCCGTGCCAGGAGCTTCTCCACAATGAGAGATTCCTGAGGAGTTTGGATTTTCGGAATGTAGTAGTACACACCCGTGCCCGCGCGCGTGAGAGACCCGTAGTTGTTGAGGGCCCAGATGACAGCGACGGGAATCATGCCGGGCACCGGTTGGCCATCGACCTGAATGTGGTCATACCGCACGTGGATGCCTGGAGGACGCAGAAACCGCGTGGGCCACTCCGCGGCAGGCTTGTTGATTTTGTACGCGCGCTTTTGGCCTTTCTTCACCACCTCGTAGGGGCAGTCCGACCAGCGGCCTTCGAAAATCTCTTTGGCGTTCTGCATAGCCGCAAAAATTCCCACTGACTGATTTGTGGGCGTTCCGTCGGGCTGGAAGTGGGGTGGAGAGGCGTCTTCGAAGTCCGGCATATTCATGGGAGCGGGGCTATTCAACGCGTTGAAGGCCATGTCCAGCGGATGCCACGGGCCGGTGAGCTCCAAGCCGGGATTGGTCAACGGGTGGGCGTCTTTGGAGATTGGCACGTCGTCGTTGAGACGCCAGCTCCACTCGCTGTCTCGGTCGAGGAAGTTGTCAATCAGGCCCTGGACGATCTGGCGAAATGTCCAAAACTTCCCCGTCAGCGGATCTTCAAAGGTATCGTCCCATTTCGGCCAAGCATATTTCTTGCGGACCGGCGCGGGGAACTGCAGGAGCACACGACGCGCGGACAGCGCCGCGGCAATCTCTGGACCCAGTTCTCGCGTGAGCGCGGCGATGGTCTGTTCAACATTGACTTCCCGGCCGTTTATTCGCTTGGTCTTGAAGAGGTCTGGAAATTTTTGGAGAACGTCCTCACGGATCATGATCTCGCCCCTTCACCGCTCTCTCCGCGAATATCCTACCCGGCCAGGATGCGGGATAGTGCGTGCGTCACAAGAGTTTGGAGGGTGCCCCGGTCATAGTGGGAGGCGCCGCTGATTCGCATCCTATGGCGAGTGTCCCTCTCACCCGTATTCAGCACGGTACCAGTGGGCGGCTCGGCTGTGAATCGTTGCCGGATGATCCACCAGACATTCTGAGCAGCCGCACCACTGACTCGGTTACCGGGCACAGTGCGCCAGCGGTTTGGGTTTTCTCTACGAGCGGTTTTCACTGTTCGATCAGTTGGGCTGCACAGCAAGGAGAAATCCAGACGGCGTGGATCTCTGGTCGGTGTAGCAGTGCGCTGAATTGCCAATTCCAACTATTATCCTTTACCACCCTCTTCACCTCGCTCGAGAGCGCAACGATGCCAGGCTTCGTCTTCGGCGTGGACTGCGCAGAACCACTTCCGACAAACAGCGCAATGGCAGCTGGCGGAAGTATCACAAGGCTCGCCTGTGGCGGATAGAGCCTGACAGACCCATTCGAAGTTCGAGGATTGTGTCAGATTTTCCTGTTGCAGCATGGGCTTCCTCCTAACTAAAAACCGGGCCCTTTTTTTGATCGCTCGTCGCCCTGGCTCTTCCGCCGCCCCTTCACCAATCAACCGAGCGCATAGATCAGCTATTCTTGATTCTTGCCCTAAAGTTCGGTCTTGTCAGCCTCCAACGCCGCACTTGAGCTGCATTGAAAAGCTCGATTGGAATGATAGGAGGGTATCTCCCCGGAACAAGTCCTCTGGGTGTCGCTTGGACTCCAGCATAGTTCGGGTCGCAGAGAATGGTGTGTACATGACGACGACACCATTCATTGCCGCCGAGGATGCCGGGGCTCACTTCCATTGGGAGAATGTATGACAGCACGTCCATCGGTTTATGGTCATTGACATAGCGCGTGAAGACAAATCTAACGACCGCCGCTTCTTCATTTTTGATGTGGCAATTTCCCGCTTCGTCCAAAAAATAACCGAACTTCATCACTTCATCCCTATTCAGTGAAGTTGCTTCTGGCCACGGTCCAGATAAGGGACGCGTCCACCACAGAAAAAGGCAATCACGGCCAACGCAACTCTTAAGATTCTCATGGTCGATCTAGGCGTCCCGGTTTTCTTTAGGCCGGTAGTAGCGCAGGCTTGATGCCACGTCATATAAACCTTCCAACCATGTCGCCGGTGATGCAAGATTTGGGGCCTTTACATAGGCCTCTCGGACAGCCGGCCAGAAGAATCTGCTTTCAACGCTCGACATTTGATCAAGCCCTGTTTGGGTAGCTCCTTTGTCGTAGTAACTCTCAAGGTGTGATCTCAAAGCGCACATCTTCTCCCTATCCATGGCTTTTTCAACCCGACGAGTCATTTCCAAGAGCCCGTCAATGGTCGCTCGGCAAACATCTTCTGAGTCGATACCATATAAGTTGCCCATGCTCCGAACTCCAACCTGTCCCCGGCCAATACGAAATACGGGGACGACAAGTTTCGGCCAAGCTTGAAGTGGGGCTCCCAAGGTGACATGGGGCATTTGGAAGGGCTGTTGTGCCCCTTATCAGACGCGAACCCCACCGCATCAAGACACTGAGGCGCGGGCAAACACTTGTCAGTGATTTGAGACACAGGTGTTGCACCGCCTCAACAGGACCAGAACTTTCCCGTCACACTAGGCGCTAACTACTCTACCCTGCGCTGCCGCAGAAGTGGAATTCGGGACACGAAAGCGGATCGGCGGGTTGGGTGGGGGCGCCGCCACGAGAGTGCGCACAATGCCGCCCGAGTGCTGCCACCAACCACAGAAGATTCGGAGATCGATGTGGCGCACCACAATCGGGCACCACCCATCAAACTCGAAAGACCCATCCGTTGAGCTCACCATCACATTCCGTACGTCTACCTGCAAACCTTGGTGCAACGCTTTGAGCGTGCTTTCCTTCGCGCTCCAAAGAAGGGCTAAGAGGCGTGGGCGATCCACCGCAGGCGCTTCTGCAACGAACGATTGTTCCGGGGCGGTGAAATAATCTGAAAGAAAAGCGTCGCTGCGCGGTTCGATCGTTTCCAAGTCACAACCCAGTATTCCATTCGAACCAGTGACGGCGCAGGCGGCAACGCCCACTCGGTGACTGAGTGAAACGGCAGCCGCTGCGGGTCTGTTCTGAAAAAAGGCTTCCGGCGCACCGGATGGTCCCGGGCGGATTTCTATCCTCGCGAGAACCTGCGGATCAACAGGCGCTTTCAAGTATAAGAGGTATTCGGCTAAGGCATTCTTGGCTGTCCAGCGTCCCAATCTCCAGTCGGCTCGCCTTTTGGCAAAACGCATTGTGTTGAGGCGAGCCGTCTCGGTCGGGCTCAACCAATCATCTGCTGTCGGCAGATCCTCTTCGGTTTGTTCTAACCAATACACTTCCATCAGGAGGCCCCGGATGCGGCGAATGCCTTGCCTCTAACCATGGAATCTTCGTCTGCCCGTTTTCTGGAGTGCAGTTCCGCTGCTTTCGCGATACCGCGTTCGACCGCATTGATGAGATACGACCTGAGGTTCGCTGGTGGGATTATGCAGTTGAGAGCACCCACGTCGAGAGCCCTCTGTACGCAGTGCACGCGGTCGAACTCGGCAGCCAGTTCGCCCAGTTGCTGCGAGTGTATGATCTTAAAAAGTTCATTCCACTGGGAGCGCAATCGACCTTTCTCCGCACCGTCAGCTCCAGCAATCGTCTGGCTCAGGGACTGGAGACGCAAATCTTTACGTGCCCTTGCTTCAACCTCACTCGCGAAAACTACAGCTGCCGCGGGAGCTCCGCCGATGACGGAGGCATACGTTCCCTCCAAGGCTGCCACTTCGATGCTTTCATTTAGCGCCCGCGAGAAAACTACATAAGCTCCACCGTGATAGCGCGAAATCACACAGAAGACGATGGGGCCTTGGAAGTTCACGACTGCCCGCCCAATCTCCGCACCGTACTCAAGCTGCAGTCTGCGCATCGACTCTGGCGAGCCATCAAACCCCGACAGGTTGGCTAGGACCACCACCGGCCGATTGTTGCTGGCCGCATTGATCGCTCGCGCCACTTTCTTGGAGGATTGCGGGAATAGCGTGCCAGCGCACCATTGATCTGGTCCATCGGCAGGTACAAATCCTAGCCGCGCCACCGGTTGGGACTCAATGCCGATCATACAAACCGGATAACCGCCGAGATGTGCGTCCCACACGACCGCAGTCTCGGCCGCGCGCATGCCGGCCCAACGCTCAAGTGGCGGATGGTCTTGATCAGCGGCCGCCATCATCACTTTGCGAATCTCAAACGATTTTTTACGTCCGGGATTGGTCTCATCTGACAGAATCTCGCCGATGAGGTCGAAGCCAACGTCGCCGTTCCTGCCGTGAGGCTGGACACGCACATCTCGATCTATCGGATCGGTAGTCGTGGCCCGCCGAGGGAAACGCTCTCCTGGAGCCACATAGGTGTGTTCGTAATGGCGCAACAGAATGTGACACGCTTCATCGATGTCATGTGCCCAGTACTGCGCTTGGCCGTTGGGACCCATGATGCGATCGTAGCCACCGATCCCTTGATTGTCTTCGGCCGAGACGCTGCCGGAGTAGTCCAACGCCCGCTTGCCGGTGAGCACCATGGCCGCTTTCGGGGTCATGATGAGAATGCCTCGGGTATGCATCAGCATCGTGGCTTCGGCATTCCAGTACGGTTGTGCACCGACATTGATCCCGTTAACCACGAGATTCACTTCGCCACCGGCTTGAGTGAACTTGACCAAGCCCCGCAGTACACGAGCAATCCAATCCATGTTTTCCACACCGCTGTCCATGGAGATCTTGGCTCCAGCGGAGATGGGGAACCATTCCAGGGGAATGCCCCTCGCCTGTGCCAGATCCAAAGCTGCGAGGATGCGCCGGCATTCCGGTTCGGCTATGGCGCCCAAATCCCTGCTCGGATCGCCCAGTAACAAGACCCGGGTCATGCCCTCGGGATATCTGACTGTAAAGTTGCGGATGATGCCGACGATGATGTTGGCTTTGTTCTGTCCATAAGGACGATCGACGGCGACAAAACGGCCTTGCGCGTCTAGATCATATTCAACAAAATCACCAACAGGAAATTCTGCGCGTGTGTGTTCGGCAGCGGGCGTGAGAATTTTGATGAGCTCGTAAGGATAGATAAGTCCACGCTGGCGCATGCGAACGACCTTCTGACCATATTCGGTCAGCGGTTTGATCGGTTGCAGTTGATCGTCGGCCGGCCGGAAGGTTATGAGCATACCCCTGCCACCCGGGCTGGAGATGCGCAGGACCATATCACGCAATTCGCCGGTTGCTGGACTCGGGATGCGCACGCGCACAATCACTTGTTCCAACCCCAAACCCTCGGTAGAGGGAGCCAGTTTATTCACCAGATCACGCAATTCATCACGCCCGAGATTGAGCGTCGGCCACACGTTAAGCAGGATGCGGTTCCAATGGAGCCGCTGATGGCTGGGCCGCCGCGATTGAAACATCCGTATGCTCGCCATCGCTTCCATTAACATGCGCTCAAGATGCGGCAGTTGTACGATGCACCTTGCGTCATCTCGTACTGGCGTAACGTCGCGCACTTCGGCACACGCGAATAACCGCTCATCTTTCGGGTTATCGCGGGCCACCGCATGAATCAGGTAAACATCCTCAACTGATGGCAAGCGTTCAATCTTGAAATTGCTAAGCCGCCAGAGATGCAACCGTTTTCCCAGCATGGGGTGGATTCCGCGATAGAACTTCTCCTCTTCATACGAATTCCCGACGGGGCGATAGGTAAAATGCATACCGAGTCTACCTCGGCCATAACCTGTATCGGCCACTGACACAACGATACGACGGATCGAGCGGGGGAAACTGACCTGGTTGAGCATCGAGCGGACTTCTTGCTGGATACTCTCCGGGTCGCCCAAACTGCCGGATTGAAAAACGTAAAAATCGATAACGATGTCGTCATCGAGTGGGACTTCCGAAATCATTGGAAACAACGCTCGCGCCGCAGTTTGGAGTTGAATGTATTCGGAGTGTGTCGTGAACACGTGAAGGTGCTTTCCCTCGTGATCGTACTCAGCCGACGCAAAGCACTGTCCATTTACAATCAAGGAGCGAAAGTTCGTGAGTTTTCGAATTCGGTAGTACCGCCGAGTCAGCGCCTCCAACATCAATTTCCGCAGGGACTGGTCGGCAGTTGCAAATCGGCTGGAGATCAGGGTGAACAATGGCTGCGGACATTCAATTAGCGCCCGGACTCTATCGTGGCGATCCGCGGACTCGGGATTAGCAGCCAGATAGGTGAGATGTTCTTCGATTTGCCCGTAGACTTGTTGACGCGCCCGCTCAAACAGCGGCTGGTCGAAGTAGCGATAGCGTACTTCTCGGGCTAGGTCGGTAATCGCGGGAAAGAGCCCGTTGGTGATGGAGGCCATCCGGTCGAGAAGCATTCGAAAGGACTCTCCCGCTTGCGACGGCCGCACCTGCAGGCGCCGTTCGAGTATGCTCACGACGGACGCGACCTGTTGCTCCGCGCGTTGATGTGACTTGTAGATCCAAAGTAGACTCTCCTCCAGTTCAGGAGAGCGTTCGAGCGATTTCACATCGTAGTGCGCCAGTGCTTTTTTGAGCGCGCTAACGAAGGTGCGAGGAAGTCGTTCACCGTGCGTTTCCAGCATCCGCAAGTAGGAAAAAAGATGCGCCTCGGCACTGGGTTCCTCCGCTCCGGCCTGATGGTTGACCTGCGGCTCACGCTGGAACAGCGAACATATATCTACAAAGATATGAAGGATCTCGTCCTCGCGTTGTCTTATTTCGTCGCTGTCCGAAGGGCAACTCTCGCTCCAATCAGCGAGTAGCCGCCCGATATGTTTTGGATCCACGTCAAAGCCCAACATGAGATCGCGGAGCTCATCCAGACTCTGACGGCATATAGATTGATTGGCCGCTGGTTTTTCATCCGAAGCGATGAAAGTGCCAAAGAGCACTCTCTCGGAATTGGCGACAGTATTGGCTTCGGCAACCGGGTCGATCTGCAGAAGCGGAGCTCCGGTATCAACCTGAATATTAGGTATGGCCATTACCTGGCGAACTTTTCCGGAAAATGGAGCCACCAACTGCATCTCCATTTTCATGGCCTCGAGCACCCCCAGACGGTCGCCAACCGAAACAGTGTCGCCGGGCTTAACCAAAATGGAAACGACGACGGCGGGCGCTGGCGCGTGCACCACTCCGCCATCATCTCGATCAATTTGGTGCGATACCCCGTCTACCTCAATCCGGTAATTTAGTCCTTGCACCACGGAGACGACGCGAAAACGTCGCCCGAAGACGGTGAGCCAACATTCGAACTCACCCCAGCGTTCGATCTGAGCGTCGATGCGCACTCCATCAATCTCCACGCGGTATCGTTGAGGTCCGAGTCGATAGGTTTTGGGAGCGTAACTATTTCCGCGATAGCGGAGCTCCACAGTCCAACCCACGTCGCCGCGAACCTGCGGCCGGCCTCGTACCGCCGAAGCATAGAACCGCGCTTGCTCAACAGTGAGCTGTGCGTCGTAGGCTTCGATCGCGGCTTGAACGATAGCAACTTCGGCGTAACGCCTGGAGAGGTGCTCCCCGGTTGACGCTAACTGATCCAGCCACTCGTTGTGAAATTGTCCGCACTGAACCTCCGGGCGGTTTAACAATTCCAGCAAGAAAGTTTTATTACTGGTGCCACCTTTGATGACGACAACACTCTCGTGCAGCGCACGCTGCAGTCGAGACAACGCCTCTTTTCGGTTTCGGCCATTGGCGATGATTTTCGCGATCATCGAGTCGAATTCCGAAGGGATGACATCGCCCTCAGCTACGCCGGTGTCGACGCGCACTCCCGGGCCCAGCAACATTCTGAACCGCTCGATAAGGCCGGGCGCCGGAGCAAAACCGTTGTCTGGATCTTCCGCGTTCAGTCGCACCTCGATGGCGTGACCAGTCGTGCAGGGCGCTTGTCCCTCCAGGTGGCCGCCACGCGCGACGTGAATCTGCAGTTTCACAAGGTCGAGTCCCGTGGTGCACTCGGTGACCGGATGTTCGACTTGCAGACGGGTATTCATTTCCATGAACGAGAAGCGGTCGATCCCGGGCTCATAGAGGAATTCAACGGTGCCTGCGTTTTGATAGGCCGCGGCCTGACTCAAGCGCACTGCTGCATCGCGGAGCGCCAACTCTTGCGGCGGAGAAAGCGCTGGCGAAGGTGCTTCTTCAAGGATTTTCTGGTGGTGTCGCTGTAGGGTACAGTCACGGACGCCGGCAGCCCACGTCGTTCCAAAATGGTCGGCGATGATCTGTACCTCTACGTGACGCGCGCATCTTACCAATTGTTCCAGGAAAACAGTTGGGTTCCCAAAGGCCTTGAACGCCTCGTTCTGAGCGCTTGCGAAGGCTTGTGGAAGCTGTGCCGCTGAGCTCACCAAGCGAATTCCATGACCACCGCCTCCAGCGGTGGCTTTAATCAGGAGTGGATATCCCAATCGCTCCGCATGGTCCCTAGCGGCCTCGAGCGTTTCCACAGGCCCATTGCTCCATGGCACAACCGGTATTCGGGCCTCCTCAGCCAATCGTTTTGAGGCGATCTTGTCGCCTACGCGACGCATCACATCGCCGTCCGGGCCGATGAACACGATGCCCAACTCGCGACAAAGATCGGCGAAGGCGGCGTGCTCGGCCACAAAACCCCATCCGACCCAGACCGCGTCCGCGCGCGCGACCGCCAGTGCGTGTTCCAGACTGCGATAGTCGACATAACTACTCTTCAGAATCTGTGCGTCCGCGTCAATCAGCTGCGCGGCACCGAGACACACAGCTTCGTCGGCTTCGCGGACAAACATGCTATGGCGGTCAGGCTCGGTGAAAAGGGCTATCGTGCGTAGCAATGTGCCTTGTTCGTGATTGAAGTCGCGGGCGGCGTGGATGAAACGCATGGCCGCTTCGCCGCGATTTACAATGGCCACGCGTTGGAATTCTTGTGGCATAACGCCTCGAATCCGCAGGCCTAAAGTGCAAGAAGTTTCGATTCCTACACCGCGATGGCCTGTAGCTGCTTTAGTGGTTCTGCGTCGATGATGTTAGGAAGCGCGACAGTACGGTAGCCACATACTTGCACGTATCGATTTCCCGCCGCGTCCACAACCTCTGCGTCGAAACTTCCTTGATCCGGGTTAGGTGTTACCACAGCATACAAATCGCCTTCGGGGTGATCCGGGTTGCGTAGCAATCTGACCTGACGGACGTATCGGGGCAAGCCCATGCGGCCTAGCGCACTCATCTCCCAAATCCCGGATGTTTGGAAACACAGTTCGATCAGCCGCGGAGCCATCAGCGTCGGATTTTCGGGCGGGACATGATTGCTTGGCAAATGCTGAGCCATTTTGCCAAAAATCTGATCGCCATCCAGCCACGCTTGTTCCAGAACCTGGTATGCCGGGCCGTGGAAATAGAGGCGGTAGATATCTGCCGCGTGAATGTCGTGTCCGTGTGGCAACCTCAGTGCCGGACCAGTGACTGATTCGGGCGCCTGTTTCGTCAGACGTACCTGGCCGGTGAAATGCGTTGTCACCAGCGGTTCGTGCTGTTTGGGAAGAGACCGACGACCCGTCAACCGGCAGTCCGCCAACAACGTGTCGTGCTGCGGATGAATGACTGCTTCGATCGTCAAGACTCGAGGATCGCTCCGATAAAATTTGAAAGGCGCGAGGAAGTTCAGTTCTTCAACTGCTGCTACCTGCCAGCCGGGTAACAGGCATCGCGCCGCTTCGGCGAAGGCCTCCATACCCATGACTCCCGGTAGCAACGGTGTGCCGTTGATTTGATGATCGTGAAGAAACGGCTGGATTGCGGGATCCAGCGTCGTCTCAATGATCAGGCTACTGTGCGGGGCCATGCTCGCAATCTTTCCGAGCATCGGCCCTCGTGCTGGTGAGGCCTTCGTGGCCGTGGTGTCCGAGGTATCCAGTCCTCCAGAGGTATCCCATTCGTTCAGCAAAACACCGAGGCGCTGGCCGATGACAATCTCACCCTTGGTTCCACCGACCGTGAGTTCTCGGCGAATCAGAGGAATTCCCGCTTCCGGTGGCAGCATGTCGATACCTGCCAGTTCCATCATCTTTGGAATTGAGCCGCGCGTGGCCATGCCTATGCCGCCCCATGCAGTCCAGTCGATGACGATGCCACGCGTTTGCGGCCGCGTTGTGCGGAAGCTCGAAATGAGCTTGCACAACAAGTCGTTGGCAGAGCTGTAATCGGTTTGTCCCGCATTGCCGAAGCGTCCGGCAATCGAGCTAAAGGCCACCGTGGCCCCAAGAGGAATGTCGCCGATGGCGTGGAGAAGATTGAAGAAACCGTCACTCTTGACGTCAAAGATCAGATCAAATTCATGCTGGTCCTTGTCCGGTAGGAAGTGACTGCGTTCCGTGCCTGCGGCGTGTAGGAGCACATCGATGTGTCCGCTTCGTTCGCGTACCTTCTCGATGATCCTACGCACCGCATCTGCGTCCGTGAGATTGACGCTGAAATAGTGCGCGGTTCCACCAGCGGCATGCACGGCGTCAATCGCGGCTTGTGCGGCTTGCGCCCGCTCCAAGGCACTGAGTTCCTTTTCAACCAGAGCAGGTGTAGCGCGTTCGCCACGGCTCTGGATCCGTGCGAACAAATCGCGCTTGAGGCGATCTTTGTCGCTTGCGAACAGCTTAAGATCGGGATTTGCTGGATCCGGCTCGGGGACCAGATCAAGCAAGTAGAATATGCCTCCGGAAGCCGCCGCCAAATCGGTGGTGATTGCCGACACAATACTTCCCGCTGCACCGGTGACGAGGAAGACGGTGTTGCTGTTTAGGATCAGGCCTTGTTTACCATCAGCAGCGGGCTGCTCCTGAAGACCGACTGTCCAGCGGAGACCATCTTTGTAGCCGACTTCGATTGCGCCAGGATCGCGAACAGTTTCCTCAATGAGCAGGTCCGCGATCTCTGTCGGTGTTCTTTGTGATTCGAAATCAACGGCTTTGACCAGAGCTTCCATTCGCTCGCGCTTATACGCTTTGGTGAAGCCCACGACCGCGCCGCCTAAGGGCTCTGTCGCTCCGGCCTCGTCGTAGCCGTGTTGTCCCCCGCACCTTGTTGCCGACATAAGAAACGTACCCGGTGCCGCAATCTGTTCATATAGAACGCGCATAGTGGCATAGAGGAGTTTGACCCGTATCCGCAGGGCTTCGCGCCAGGCGGTGAGGCCACTGAGATCCCCATCCTTATCTAGTGCCGGCAGCCAGTAAAGCCCGTGCACCGAGCCCGCGATCATCCAACTCTGTAGGCGATTCTGCAGTGCGGCTGCGTCCAAAGTATTGTCCAGGAGTAACACTTCTACACCGCGTGTCGCTAACCGTTGTGCCAGCGCGTCACCCACGCCAGATTTGTCCGACATGATCACCACTCGTCGACTCGACTGGAGCGTCGCCCCGGTCTTCTTACAGAGAGCGAGCGGCGGCCGCAAGGTTGGAACTGGTATGCGACGTGGAACAAGATTGGCGGCATCGAAACTGGCGGGAACCGGACGCCCAGTGGGCTGCGAAACCGTAGAGTTAGCAACGGCTGTTTGCTCCTCTGCCTGCGCTGGTTTCTGTTCCATGGCAGACGCGCTTGACACCGGTGTTGTAGTCAAGCCGGGTTGTCGATCGTGAGCGAACTTGATGACATGGGCAAGGGTGGGGAAATCTCGAAGTTTCAGATGCTCATCGCGAGGGATGTTGTACGCCGCGCGCACAGCGGCGAACATCTCCGCCTGTTTCACCGTATCGATGCCGAGATCTGCTTCCAGATCGAGTTCCAGATCCAGCATGTCTGTGGGATAACCGGACTTCTCAGCCACGATGTCCAGCACTTTTTGCTTAATGGAGTCATCTGGGATTGGGTGTGGCGTTAGTGCGGTTGGCTCGCCGCTGACGGGTGAGGCTGGGGATAGCTGCGCGAGGTCGGGTCGCTTCTCATAAACGAAGCGGATCGCGTGGGCCAAGGTCGGGTAATCACGTAGCTTGCGATTCTCGTCCCGTGGAATGCTGTAAATCTCGCGGATGGCCGCAAACATTTCCGCCTGTTTGACGGTATCAACACCCAGATCGGCTTCGAGATCCAGATCCAAATCCAACATGTCTTTTGGATAGCCAGTCTTTTCTACTCCCAGCGCGAGAATACGTTCCTTGACGGAGTCGTTGACGACGAGGGCCGATGGCGTCGTGGTTGCCGGCTTCTCAACAGGCGCCGGAGTCGCTGCAAGATCGGGCCGCTTTTCGTACACGAAACGGATCACGTGCGCCAAGGTGGGATAGTCCCGCAGCTTACGGCTTTCATCGCGCGGAATGCTGTAGATCTCGCGGATGGCCGCAAACATTTCCGCCTGTTTGACGGTGTCAACGCCTAGATCGGCTTCGAGATCCAGATCCAAATCCAACATGTCTTTTGGATAGCCAGTCTTTTCCACCACCAGCGCGAGAATGCGTTCCTTAACAGATTCGTCCGCGACGACCTTCTGAGATGGCATGGAGGCCGCCGGCTTCTTTGCGACAAAATCCTTATCCCGCGTCGCGACTACTTCTTCTTTTTCCGGAGCTGGAATCGCAACAAGATCGGGCCGCTTCTCGTGCACAAAACGGATCACGTGTGCCAACGTTGGGTAATCACGTAACTTGCGGTTCTCGTCTCGGGGAATGCTGTAAGCCTCGCGAATCGTGGCAAACACCTCCGCCTGTTTCACGGTGTCGACGCCCAGATCCGCCTCGAGATCGAGATCCAGATCCAGCATGTCTTTTGGATAACCGGTTTTCTCGGCGACCAGTGCCAATATTTTCTCTTTCACCGGATCGGCGAGTGGCACTGCCAGTTTCGACGGCTCGGAAGCCCTGGGAACAGCGACTGGAACTTCGGATTCCAGTTCGACGACGGCAGCGGGCGATAGCACCGGCCGGGCATCGGGGACTGCCGACGGAGGCAGTGCACTAGTGGGCGACGCCATTTTCATTGTTACGGTTCGTGGCTGCCGTGCCGCTTCGGCCACCCGTGTTTCCGGCGCTCCATCAGGTACGCGCAGCGTCCGGTGGACGACTTCAAGATCGGGGGCTGCACGGCCCGTGACACTCTTCAGCCAGGCACTCCAAGCAGTTGCATCGATAATGCGATGGGCGTAGCCGAGAGCGTTCGGACTTGGTCGCCTCCCGTCTTTCGTCTTCATCCAACGCAGCAGCATCATGCTAATCTGCGAACCGAACCCCGCTCCGAGGTGCAGAGCGTACTCGACTGGATAGAAACCTCCCTTAGACAGGTTCAACTGTCCCAACTCCGGGTCAACCTCCTTGAAGTTGGCGACCGGTGGTATGCAACCGGTCTCCAATGCTTTGACCGCAGCGACATCTTCGATGCCGGTACCCATTGCATGGCCTGTGAGGCCTTTGGTGTTGGCGATCACGATGCGATCCGCGACCTCGCCGAAAACGCGACGAAGAGCGTGAATTTCGGCGGAGGCACTGCCGCCCCGTGCTGGTGTATAGGTCTCATGGGAAACGAAAACTGTCTGTGGGGCTATCTGGTGACGAGAAATGTTGCTTTGCACTTCAGCTTTTGCCACCAGGGCCTCCATCACCTGTCCGATGTGCTGGACATCGAGACGCGTACCGTGGAAAGCGCTATTACCGGTAACGGTGGCCAACACCTCGCAGATTGGTTGTATTCCGCGTTCGCGCGCCGCTTCCGCGCTCTCTACGACCAAAGCGGCGGCGCCCATCCCGATAATCATGCCGTGTCGCCGCCGGTCGAAGGGGATGGCCGCATCTGCAACCACTTCGTCGGTAGCTGCCGCTCCACTGGCCAGGAAGCCGGCACCCATCCAATCGATGAGATGGTCGGAACTGACGTCGTCGGCCGAGATGATAATCACGCGACTGCATCGCCCGGCGTGGATCCAGTCTTCCGCCAGAGCCACCGCCTGGGTGGTACTCGCGCAGGCAGAGTTGATTTGCGTGTTCGGCCCGCGAGCGCCGATCAATTCGGCGAATTGGGAATGCCCCATGGGCAGAACCCGGAGTAAGAAACGCCGGTTGAAGACATAAGGTTCCTTGTCGAGAGCGGCGTGCAATTCATCAATGTGCCGGTTGATCTCTTGAACCAGGATGGAATCACCATTCGGCTCGACCACACGAGAGAGCAGACCTTCCAGCATGGCCAACTGCTCACGGCGTTCGTGGTCAGCATAATAGCGCGACATCTCATCAGCGAATGAGTCGCATCCCGGAAATGCAGAAGCAAGGATGACACCGGTCTCGTCCCGCATCGCCTCAGGCAATCCCCAGCGGTCCTGTAATTGCGTACCTTTGGTCGTGGTTTTATAACGCATGACAAGCGGGATGCCAGCGTCGCGCATCGCATCGATGCCGGCGGCGATCGCTAGTTGCGTAACACGATCGAGAGCGCCCACTCGTTCAGAAGAAACTCCATACTCAGCTTCCAGATCAAACGTTCCCCCGCGGCCTGCGAGCTTGATGACGTCCGCGACATTACTGATGGTGTCGAACCTGGCTTCTCCGTTCTCACTTTTCACGAGGCGCGTGATGTGTTTATCGAGCATGGCGGTCCTGAAGCGTGTCGGAATCGAGTCGATAAGCTGATCGCCCCGCAAGAGGCGGGCAATGTTCGCATCATCAAAGATGTGTTCGGTTCCGGGCAGGCCTAACGCTGCTCCCGTGATGACCACCGGACCAACGTGCGAGGCCCGATTCTGGCCGCGGTAAATCGCGTAACCGCGATCGAGAACATCAGCGAACAAACGTCCGAGCTCGTTGTAGCGGTCACCGTTCGATGGCGTCGCAGGCGCAGAAGAGGCTGAGGCAGCGGAGCAGCCTGCGGCCGGTGCTGCTACCGAGCTGGGCGTAGAAGTTTCCGTCATTGCGGACATAGCCGACAGGGACAGGGCCGCGGGCTCACGCAAGCCTTCCGCGGTTCCACGGCCAAGTCCCGCCGCATAAAGACCGCAAAGGGCCTGATTGAACGCCACGACGTCACCGATCTTCGGATGATTGGTAAACAGCGAAACTACATCGCTGCAGCTTCCAAGCACATCCTCGGCAAATCCCTGTAATGCCTTTTTCGGTCCAACTTCAACAAACATGCGAGCGCCGGCATCGTACAGTGTGTGCAATCCCTTAACAAATTGGACCGGAGAGGCGACCTGCTGCGTGAGAATGTCCATCATCTGAGGCACGACATCCGGTCCCGTGGGATAAAACTCGCCGTTGGTGTTCGCGACAATAGGAATACGGGGCGATTGCAAGTGCAGACGCTGCAGAACCTGGCGAAGTGGCTTGCTCGCTCCAGCCACGATTGAGGTGTGAAACGCGTGACTCACAGTTAATGCAGCCACGTCATAGCCAGCCTGTTTGAAGGCCTCCATAGCCTGCTCGGTTGCCCTGCTCGCACCGCCGATCACTGCTTGACGGTTGCTGTTGACATTGGCGATTACGACGTAGCCATTGATCGTCTTCAAGATTCGCTCAATTTCCTCCAGCGGAGCAAACACTGCGGCCATAAGTCCGTTGTCTTCCATGGCGACCTGCGTCATGCCACGGCCGCGAGCGCTAACGGCTTCCAACGCATCGGCAAACGGGAGGCCGCCGGCCGCGACCAGAGCTCCATACTCGCCCAGGCTATGTCCCATAGTGAAGTCGGGCTCAATGCCATACGCGGACAGGAGCCGAGTCAATGCGAGATCGGTTGCCAGCACGGCTGGCTGAGTGATTGCGGTTTGTCGCAGATCATTTTCCGCCTTGGCGACAGCATTTGTGTCCGCTAAGTCGATAAAGATGAAGCTGCTGAGCGGTTTGCCCAACAAAGGCGACATCACGCGATCTGCTTCGACAAAGGTTTCGGCCACAATGGGCTCCGCTGCTCGGAGCTGTTGGAGCATGTTCACGTACTGCGACCCTTGACCGGTGTAGAGGAACGCGACTTTGGGGGCGGGGCCATGGCCGCGGAAGATGCCTTGCGCACGCAGGGCTTTCCACATCGCCGGCTGATTGGCCCCCAATGCTTTGATTGCGTTGCCTGCTTTGTCGGCCAACTCGGTGGCGTTAGCGTAATCGACGGCCACGCGCAGGGGCGCCCTAAGATCGGATTCAGCTGGCGCCATAGGGGCCGGGAAGTGTCCTGTTCTGGCGTCCTTCTCCACGGTGCGCAAACGCTCGACAAGGGCGGTTTCGGAAGAGGCCCCAATCAAAAGCGCTCCGCGTAGGGGAGCTTTGTAGTGGGAGTCGCCAGCACTGGGGGAAACGCCTTTGACACTCATCACCGGAACTGGCATTGGCTCGCTCACTTTCGGCGGCGTTTCACTCACCGCGATGGAGCGCTTACCTTTTCCGTCCAACCTGCCAGGAATGTATTCTTCGAGAACAGCGTGAAAATTGGTGCCGCCAAAACCAAAAGCGCTCAAACCGGCTCGACGAACGCCATCTTCAGGCATCGTCCACGGCATCATTTCGGTGTTGACGTAGAGCGGAGAGTGGGCAAAATCGATATCAGGATTGGGATGCTCGCAATGGACACTGGGCGGCAGTATTTTGTCCCGAAGTGCTAGCGCAGTTTTTAGCAGACCGGCCGCACCCGCCGCGCCCTTAAGGTGCCCGAAATTCGATTTGACCGAACCGAGCGCGACTGAGCCGGAAGGAAGATGAAAACTGCTAAGCACATCGATCAAACTTTGCACTTCGACGACGTCGCCTACGCGTGTGGATGTGCCGTGGCCCTCGACAAGATTTACCGTGGCGGGCGATAATCCCGCGTTCTCCCAAGCTCGTTCGATAGCTAGTTTTTGACCGATTGGGTTGGGTGCGGTGATACCCTTTCCTTTGCCGTCGCTTGACCCACCCATGCCGCGCAGCACAGCGTAGATCTTGTCACCATCCCGCTCAGCGTCGGCCAGACGCTTGAGCACGAAGATCGCGGTGCCTTCACCCATAACGAAGCCGTCCGCGCCTTCGGCGTACGGACGAGTGCCGCTGGCCGAAAGAGCGCCGATTTTACAGAACTTCACGAAAGTAGATGCGCCCATATTACGGTCAATGCCGCCTGAGATGGCCACGTCGAAATCGTGATCTATTAGTCCTGCTGACGCAGAATTAATCGCCGCCATCGCGGATGCGCAAGCGGCGTCACAAACATAGTTTGGCCCGTGGAAGTTGAAGACATTGGCAATGCGGCCGGCAATGCAGTTGGCCAATTCGCCGGGCATGCTGTCTTCTGTAACTTCAGGAAGACGCTTTCCCATTCGAATCATGCAATTCGCGTTCAATGTTGCGACGGACTGCTTCTGGCAACGCTGCAACACTGTCGGTCTCGGCTAGCTCTCGCGCGTATTCGGGAAAGTACAAGCGCAGCGCGGTGAAATAGTGCCTCTCTCCGGCCATTGCATTGCCAAGGATGACGGCCGTGCGATTGGCGTCTAGCGGCCGCTTGGGATAGCCATAGTCTTCTAACGCTTCGCGCGTGCAGGCGATTGCCCATTTTTGCGACTCGTCCATGGCATCGACGACACGCGGCGGAATCGGTAAGTGCCATTGGATGGGGTCCCAGACAAACTCCCGTACCCAGCCGCCAATCTTTGAATAAGTTTTATCCGGAGCATTCGGATCAGAATCGTAATAGAGAGATGGGTCCCAACGCTCGGGTTGAACGTCAGAAATGCTGTAACGGCCGTTCTTCACGTTTTCCCAGAAAGCCGGCACGTTGGCGGCGTCCGGCAGAATGGCGCCCGCTCCCACAATTGCTATGGCTCGATAAGAGGTGTTTTCCATGACGAAGCTCCTGCTGGGTGCAATGCTTTAGGCGGCGATTTCCTTGCTCTTGGCGCCGCGGCCGTATAGCACGTCGGCGACGTAATCCAGATCGGCAATCAGGCCTGACTGCGCGCGGTGAATGGCGGGCAAGCCTAAACTTGCTTCAAATGCGGCCATCTCCGCATCGCTTATGCCGCCACCGCCGACAATCCATTGCAAACCGTCTTCAGCGACCTTCAGCGCAGCCTCGCGGGCGAAGATCCGGCTGAGCGCCGCGAGCGCGCTCATGTCGAAACGGCGGTTGGCTTTTTCATGCAGCTTGCCTTCCGACAGAAGTGCAGCGCGGCGGGAAAAACTACCCGCGCACTCGGCGTAGGCGATCAACTCGCCTAGGCGCAACAGAACATGTTGATAGCGGGTCAGGCGCGCTAGTCGCGCTTTTTCCATAATTTCGGCTAACGCGTGTAGCGCCAGCGCTGCTGCGTCGGCGCCCACTTTCGGGTGGCGCGCGTGTAACGCTTCGTATTCCCGCGCTCGCTCGTGGTAGTGCTGCCCACGGGTTTTGAGATGAGACTGCCAACGGTCGCGACTAATGGTCATCTCCATGATCTCGGACGTGCCTTCGTAGATCGTGGTGATGCGAACGTCGCGGCTGATTTTCTCCACCATATATTCATGGGTGTAGCCGTACCCACCGAGTGCCTGGATGCTAGCCTCGGCTGCTCGATTGCCGGCCTCGGTGGCCATATACTTCGCAATCGCGCCCTCAGTGTTCAGACTGCCCTCGCCGGCGTCGATGCGCTCCGCGGTTTCCTCGATGTAAGCGCGAGCCGCCTCAAGCAGTGCCACCGGCGGCACGATGAGCTTGTGGGTGTAACCTTGCTTTTCCGATAGTGGCGTGCCCGCCTGAATTCGCTTGGTGGAGTAAGGAATTGCTCGATCAAGTGCCGCCCATCCGGCGCCCAGACCGAATGCCGCCACCATCAGGCGCGTATACCCGAATACGGCCTGCGCTTGATTCAAACCTTGGCCTTCGACCCCACCGACAAGTCTGTCCGCGTCGACATAGACGTCGTTGAACGCAAGAGCCGCGGTGTTGCTCAGTCGGATTCCATGCTTATCTTCCGGCTCGTCGTGGCTGAAACCCTTCGCACCTTTCTCCACGATAAACCAACTCGGGCCTCCCGGAGTGTTGGCCAAAACAGTGTAGGCATCCGCCACTCCGCCGTTGCTGATCCACTGCTTATTCCCATTGATTTTGTAGCCGACGACAACGCCGTTTTGGGTGACTGGGTCCGCCGTCGTGCGCAGTGCCCCTAGATCGCTACCCGCTTCCGGCTCCGTGGCGCCGTAGGCAAACAACAATCCTTCCTCTGCGATGCGCGTCAACCACGTTTTCTTTTGCTCGTGGGTGGCACCCACAGTGATCGGATCACTACCCAAGAATGTGGCCAGCACGGAAGTGGCAATGCCCAGATCGATGCGTGCCATCTCTTCGCAAATGCAGTACACGTCAAATGTTCCGCCACCCATGCCCCCAAATTCTTCGGGGATAAAAAGAAGTTGAATACCCAATTTGTCTGGGCTGCACATATCGCGAACAACATCGAGTGGACATTCGTCGCGTTCGTCAAGCTCACGGAGCACCTCGTCTGGCAGGCGTTTCTTGGCAAAGTCCTTAAGCGATTTCAAACTCAACTTCAACGTTTTATTGGCGATCATTAGCGTCCTCACTTTGCTGCAACGCCGCGCAACTCGCGGACTCTGTTGGTCAACTCGGGCAAGAATTCCAGGATGTCGTCGACAATACCGACATCGGCTACTTGGAAGATGGGAGCCTTGGGATTTTTATTAATGGCGATCATGAACGGATTTCCCTTGATGCCCGCGAGATGTTGGAACGCGCCACTGATGCCGCACGCCAAATAGACTTTTGGTTTGACAGTCTTCCCGGAGGAGCCCACCTGCCGCGATTTCTCCAGCCATTTGGCGTCAACTACGGGTCTAGAGCAGCTCACCACTGCACCCATGGCATCCGCCAGTTCGAGAGCGATGACTACGTTGTCTTTTTCCTGAATGCCACGGCCGATCGAAACCAGAACGTTGTACTTGGTGATATCTACATCTCCCGCTTCAGCGAAAGACGTTTCTAAATATCGTCGGCCCGCAGCAAGAGAGTCCACTTCGGCTGACTTGTCGACGACGAGGTTGCGCTCTTCTTTGATTTCTAGTGCCTTAAACGCACCTGGACGGATGGTGAGAATCGCGCCCGACGAAATGTCGCACCGGACGTGTGTGCTGACTTGTCCCCCGAATTCCTGGCGGACCACCGTAATGTAGGTATCTTGAACTTCAAGAATATCCAGCACGTCCGAGACGAAAGCGGAATTCGTCTTGATGGAAAGACCGGGAGCCAGATCGATTCCAAAGTGCTCGTGCGCAACTAACAGAATGCTATTGCTGGGCAGAACCTTCTGCAGTGCCTTGCGGACCAGCTCAGCATTTGGGTAAACAAGCGTTTCGGCTGCGATTTTCCAAACTTCAGGATAGAAAGCACCAAGCGTGTTGCATGCGGCATCGAGCTCTGCACCCCAACCGGTAAGAATCGCTGTGGGCGAAGCAGATGGGTCGATCTTGCGCGCCGCTGCCGCCAGTTCGCACGCGGAATCGCTGGGGATGCCTGTTTTGTGGGCAATGTAAGCGAAGATGCGAGCCATTATTTCAATCCTCCTTTGGAGGCCACCAATTCCAGCACTTTATCGATGTTTTCTTTTCGACTGCCCTGAAGAATCTCTGCGCCTCTGCCGAGTGGAGGCACGAAATAGTCCAGCCGTTTCACTTTCGCTGCGGAAACTCCTGCCGTGTTCTGGTCGATTCCCAAATCCGAGGCGTTGAAAGTCGGGATGGGAACGGAGGCCACCTGCCGGATGCCTCGCATGCCGACGTAACGCGGTTCATTGATGCCGGTCTGAATCGAGAGCACACAGGGCAGGTCGATCTCATTCCATTCCCTGTTGCCACCTTCGATTTCACGGCTGATCTTCAGTTTCCGGCCCTCGAGCACCTCGATCGAATTGACCAACGAAGCGAACGGATAGTCGAGCAGAGCCGCTAACATTCCGCCGATTTGAGCAGCACCGTCCTCGGCTTGAACGCCCGTCAAAATAAGGTCGTACTGCCCCTTCTGCACGAAGGCTTTCAGGATGGAGGCAATGCCCCTGCCGTCTGAACCGGTGAAGGCCTCATCGGTGATCAGCGCGCCCTGATTCGCACCCATCGCCATCTGGCGGCGCAGAACTTCTTCGTCGTCTTCGCCACCTACCGTAGCGACCGTGACATTTCCACCGGTCTTGGCGACAATCTGCAGGGCTTCCTCGACCGCATAGTTGTCCGCTTCATTTATGGAATAAACCAATTCGTCACGCTTGATTTCGTTCCTCGCACTGTTGAGTTCAATCTCGTTTTCCGAAGTGTCGGGCACCCTTCTTACGCAAACTAGAATCTCCACGTTCACCTCCACGAATGGCGTTTGACTGCCGAATCTACTTGAAAATGTCAGACGAAACCGTTACACATTCTTTGATTTCGGATGCTTGCTCGTCACTCGAATCCAGAAGTTCCCGCGCGATTTGCCGGTCCACGAGTTCCGCAAGGTCGATGACGGTCATTCTTCCCTCCATCCCTGCAACCTTGATGGCATCCTCCATATTCACCATGCAAAACGGACACGCAGTGACGATCACGTTAGCCCCGACGTCCGCTGCCATCTGCACCCTCTTCACTCCCATCCTCTGATCTTCTTTCGGCTCGTAGAACAGCATCAGACCACCACCGCCGCAACAAAAGGAGCGGTCTCGGCAGCGGTTCATCTCGACCCTCTTCAAACCTGGAATGGCATCCAACACATCACGAGGGTCTTCGTAAATCTGGTTATGGCGGCCGAGGTAGCAAGGATCGTGGTAGGCGTACACATCCTTTTCGGTCTCCACCGGATTAAACTTGATCTTGCCGGCTTCCACTCCCCTGGCGATTACCTCGCTGATGTGCTCGACCGGCGGCACATCCTTGTAGTCATGTTTCAGCGCGTTGTATGCGTGCGGATCGGCAGTGACAATATGCTGGACCCCAGATGCTTTGATGGCATCGACGTTATGGTCCCGCAGTGCCATGAACAGCGTTTCTTCCCCGAAGCGACGGACTTCATGGCCGCTATCTCGTTCTGCCGCGCCCAGAATTCCAAAATTGGCGCCAAGATGGTCGAGTATCTTTGCCGTTGCGCGCCCGATGGCGTGCATCCGGTCGTCGTAGGACGTGATGCTGTCGACAAAATACAGAGTTGGCGTGCCGTTGCGATGGTCAAGGGTTTTAACACGGCAGAGTTGCTGGAATTCCTTCGCGCCAGCCCAATCGGCTCTTTTCTTTTCCATCTTGCCGTATGGATTGCCACGGCTCTCGAGTGCCTTCAGTGGCTTTTGCAGGGACTGGGGCACATTCCCTTCATCGACCAAGCCACGTCGCAAATCAACTATTTTGTCGATATATTCCACCAGCAACGGGCATTCCTGTTCGCAAGCACCGCAGGTTGTGCAAGACCAGATTTCGTCCGGCGAGTAAACGCCGGCTACCAGCGGCGAACCGTTGTTGACCCGCCCAAAAACTGGATAGTGTTGGAAAGCGTAGTCTCTCGCTTTGATGGTGAGGAATCGGGGCGATAAAGGCCGTCCCACCGCATTGGCAGGGCAATTGTCTGAACACCTCCCGCAGTCCGCACAGGAATAGAAGTCGAGCATGTGTTTCCAGGTGAAGTCTTCAAACTTCTTTACCCCAAAGGACTTCACCTGATCCAGCTGCTGATCACTGACTCCCCACCTCACCGGCTTGAGAATCTCGCGGTCCAACTTTGCAAAATAAATGTTGAAGAGAGAGGTTTCCACATGGAACTGGATTCCAAAGGGCCGGTAGCAGAGCAAGAAGTAGAACGTCAATTCATGGATAAGGTAAGCGCCGAAGTAGAGCCATCCCAGAATGGGTAGAGGAGCTGAGACGAGAACATGCCTGAACATCCACGGGAGAGAAAGTACCGCTAACGTTTCAAAGGGTTGTCCCTGCTGTGGTATGGCGCTCGCGTTGATGGCTGCAAAAAGACTGTCGGCCAGCATCAGTATCGCAATCAGCGCCAAAAGGAAGACCGCATCAGCCGTATGATTCTTACCGTACCTCGCCGGCACGACATACCGTGCAGGTTTGAACACCAAGCGGCGAACGATGGCGACCACCATGCAGAAGAAAACAACGGTGGCCGCGTAGTCCGTGAGTATGTCGTAGAGGTGTCCTGCCGTCCCCGAAAGCCCGGGCATCACAAAGTTGTGGGAGACACCGACGATGAGCACCGAAAACGCTCGAATAGCCAAGACCAGGAAACCGGCAAAGATAAGAATATGTAGGGCGCCTGCCCCCCTATAGCGAGGTTGTTTCCACTGGACCAGCCAGTATTTCAGGACCCTCCCCAAGCGTACCCATGGCTGGTCAAAACGAAGATCCTTTTGTCCGCGTATTAGCGGTACTAAGCGCCGCACCACGATGTAGGCAAACAGCGCGATCCCGAACAAATGAACGAATAGAAACAAGGTCCGGCCGGCGACTAACCATGACGTTAATTGCGTGGCTGACTCGATGGGATGCACGTTCTCAACTCGATTGCCTAACCTTCAAATCATCAACTGCGCTAAGATCCGAATCCAGGGGCCTTTTCCGCTATCGCCGATCATGGCTTCGACCCTGATTTCCCAAGGCCCAGACGGGCAATATGCGAAATTGTGCTAAACCTGCCAGCACCATCGGCTCGACCGAGCGATCAACGTCCTCTTGAGCAAACCGGGCAATGTCAGTGGCTGCTCTGTCTTGGCTAACTATGTCTGGCTGAGTGCTTCGCTCTCTACTGAGAGACCCAGCGGCTGGGGGGATTAGAATCAGTTTCTCGGCCGATTCGGTCGTGCTCATTCCTGCCCCCGAATTCTGTCTCTCGGAGTCCTCAGCAATGAGGCACACAATTGAACCTGCCCCCAGTTTGGGCGATAGCGAGGAAAGTAACTTGGAGGCTGGCAAGATGTCCCGAGACCTTCAGGCCGTCTCCAGGACGGTTCGTCAACCGGCACTCATTGCGGAACTCCACGCTATATGGGTCCACTTGGATTTCATACGCACTATAGTGGCCACTTCTCGGCTCATTTTAGTCATCGTGTTTTCTAGTGCTTTCTCGTTACCTCTTCTTCTTCCTTTGCGCCATTCCCCACTTCGCTGCGTTTTCCCACACAGCTCAACACACTCTGTTCGCGTCCGCGAATTACCCTATCGGAAACCCAGTATTGAACGTTCTCCCATCCACGACCGAGGGAAACAACCCGGTAACCCTTCGGATTCCGCGATGCCAGCATGGTGGGTGGGACGCAGTCAGGCACCTGATGCACACGGCGCGAGAAGCAGTATATGGTCCGCCTGATACGGTTACGGGTTCCCGTGTTGTTTACCTTCGGCGCTGAACCATGTCACTGACTCATTCCACATAACCGAGCCCTGGGTAGGTGACTCCTGGTCCGCCTGCCAAGACCTGCGGAAATGCTCATTGGCTAGGATATCGATCGTTGCTCGGTTCCATGGAAACCGAGCTCAGCTCCGCCGGGGTGGTAGAGACTCATAGATCTTGTGTTTACTAGCGAACTGACTTTTCGGGTGATGTCCCGTTGGAACTGGGAACTCATAGATAGGCTCCAAGTGCCGGCGGATACGCTGCCAAGTGACCCCTGGTACAGCAATTCGGCGCGCGTGGCACTAACACCAACGTGGGGTGGTATGGCTTGTCATATGCCCCCTATCTGCAATACACCGTTCTTGGCGGGATCGTCCTCCAAGATAGTGCAAGGGAGATGCCTATGTTCGCACGCCTTGTCATTATGCAGCTAAGGCCAAGCCTTGCGACTGAATTTCCGATCATGTTTGAGAAGGAGATTATACCTCTCCTGAAGAAGCAACAGGGGTTCGTGGATGAACTTCTTCTCATTGCACCACGAACAAAAGAATCGGTGTCCATTAGCCTTTGGGAAACGAAGAGTCTTGCCGAGACCTATGATCGGGAGCTGTGCCCAAAGGTCGAAAAGATAATGGAGAGATTCATCGAAGGAGTTCCCAACGTTCAGAACTTCGAAGAGAAGTTTGCCACTTTCCACGAGAGTGGCACTCTGGCCGCAGTGTAATTCGTTGGAGATCCTTCGGTAATCAGTGGTCGAAGTTTAGAGCTGCAAATTGGAGAAGAAGCACACCTGAAGGAGATCCTAACCTAACAGGATTCCATCCTGAGGTTCTGATTCCCAGGCGTGTGACAGCAATCATTGCAGAACCAGTCCGCTGGGTGCGTTAATAAACCCGATTAGCCACAGCGCTGATGCAACTCGTTGATGTACGAGCAGAACTGCAGGCTACTGACCCGCAAAATGGTTTCGACGTAGGAGCGTGCCTGATGGGACCGATTACAACTTTTTTTTCCAATCCAGCAATGAAGATCCTTGAAGAGCGCCTCTGGGCGGGCGCTCGGAAGCGTTATTTGGAGGAGCATCCCGCTGATCGGAAGAAAAAAAACCGAACAATCACAAGGAAAGCAAGAACTGAGTACAAAGATAAGATTGCGACTTCTCTGAAAGAGGCTGATCAACAGGTGAGAACCAAATGGGGACAATTCAAAAAGGGAATGACGGAAGAACTGAAAGCCGCCCTTACCACGTTGTTCCGAATGTCCGATCTCGATTGGTATTCCGTTGAGGTTGGTAGTCCGGCTTCTCCTGATGCCATCGCTGTTCCTTACGAATTGATTAAACACGTGACCGAATCGCTGTTATACCAACATCTCAGGAAGGGGATCGACTTTGAAAATCTGAACGACGAAACGCTGCAGGCATTGTCCGCTTATGCCGCGGATCAAAAGTTTCGCGACGTGCTAGAAGACGCCCGGCGTAACTATGAGCCCTTCAAAATTGGTCAATCTGCCCGTTTCGTAATTAGCGAGATAATTCGGGGCGACTCTTATTTTCTGGGTGATGAAAAGCATCACTCTCGAGTCGATACCATCATCCTCAGCAGCCTCGGTGCAAACCCGATGACCGAGGATAAGGAAAATCACAAGAATGCCACAAAGAAGTGGTTCGACGGGTATCGGAAAACCAGGAACAATGACCGACGTTTCACGAGCGATGGTTGGGAGATCATACCTGAAGAATTTAAGTCTTGGGTGTGCGGCTCTTAAGTGCTTGCAGTAAACAACCCACCAGAAAAGTTTCACGTATCTGGCTGAGAATCCTAGTCTCCCTCTGGATGGCAGAATGAAAGCTACGTCGAAGGTCGCAGTGTTCGATACGACTCTGCGAGATGGTGAGCAGGCTGCCGGAACGCGCCTTGGGAGTCGCGATAAGGTCACACTCGCACGGCAACTCGCGCGGCTCAGGGTGGACATCATTGAATCTGGTTTCCCGGCCTCGTCGCCGGAAGACTTCGCTGCCGTCCAAGCGATCGCGCAAGAGATCAAAGGGCCTACGATTTGCGCGCTGTCTCGCGCGCTTGTAGCTGACATTGAATCCTGCGGGAAGGCGCTCGCGAAGGCCGCGAAGCCCCGGATTCACACGGGAATCGGCGTTTCGGACATTCATATCATGGGCAAGTTCCGCGACGAACGGTACGGCAAGACGCTCAAGGAGAAGAGAGCAAAACTGCTTGTCTTAGCGGTCGACGCCGTGAAGCATGCGCGCAATTGTGCTGGTGATGTTCAATTTTATGCCGAAGATGCTGGTCGGGCATCGCCGCCGTATCTATTTGAGATGTTAGAAGCCGTCATCGACGCGGGAGCGACTGTCGTTAACATCCCCGACACGACGGGCTATACCGTTCCCGAACAGTACGGAGAACTAATCCGTAGCATCCGTGAGAACGTGTCGAACATTAAGCGCGCAACCATCAGCGTTCATTGCCATGATGATCTTGGTCTTGCGGTGGCCAACTCCCTTGCAGGGATTCGCAATGGTGCACGCCAGGTCGAGGGAACGATCAACGGGATCGGGGAACGGGCCGGCAATGCCGCACTGGAAGAAATTGTCATGGGCATGCGCACTCGGGCTGATTACTACGGCCTTAGCACCGGTATCGATCCTCGTGAGTTTTTCCGCACGAGTCGCATGGTCGCCGACCTGCTAGGAATGCCGGTTCCAGCCAATAAAGCCGTTGTGGGTTCCAACGCATTTGCCCATAGTTCTGGAATCCATGTGGACGGTTTCCTCAAGGACCGGCAAACGTACGAAATTATGCGCCCGGCAGACGTTGGAATTACAGAAAGCCGAGTCGTCCTGACGGCCCGCACGGGCAGAGCAGGCCTTCGATCGCGGTTAGAGAAGCTCGGCTATGAACTATCCAAAACGGAACTCGACTCGATGTATCAAAGATTTCTCACCATTGCGGACAAGAAACAAGAAGTACTTGATGAAGATCTGCTCGCGTTGGTTCACGATGAACTGCCGCCGGCTCAAAAGAATCTCAAGTTGGAGTACCTGCATAGTTACAGCGGAACGACCGCGATTCCGACGGCAACCGTGCGAATCTGCTTGAACGGACAGATTACGGAAGGAGCTTCGGTCGGCGACGGACCCGTCGATGCTGTATACAAGGTTATTGCGAAGCTCACTGGCACTCGGGCGAAGCTCCTGCGGTATGACATTCGAGCCGTAACGGAAGGAACTGAGGCCTTGGGTGAGGTTACCGTGCACCTGGAAATCGAAAACCGCCGAGTCATGGGTCGAGGCGCTTCGACCGACATCATCGAGGCCAGTGCAAGAGCATACGTAGACGCTCTGAACCGGCTAAGTTAATTCGGCATCGGCAGGTAGCCTTCTCGGGTCATCTTCGATATCTGTCCGAACTTCCGGTCCGTTTCGCTGCTTCGATAGTCCTGGGGACCTTCCCTTCTGTTTCTCCAGCCGGCACGTTTTCAGCGTTTCCTTCTTTGGACGAATAGAGGAAGTCTTCAATCTCATCCATCCGTTCGCCAGCGTCATGGTAACCAATCTCGATGAGCTCTCGCGTATACGTTGGCGTGAATAGGAGGTAGCTCATTAGATCCGCGCAGGAAGTTGCGTCTCGTCCCAAACTGGAGACAAAGTAATGAATCAAGGAAGGCATAGCTTTTTGGTGCTGTTCTGCCACATCCGACAAATGCACCGAAGGCGTGATTATAAGGGTTGATAACCGCCTCATCTTTTGAGGCCCTGCAACCCCGGACTGGTGGATATGGTCATTGTCGAGCCATTGATTCAACCGTTCCAGATGCTCGATATCGGTATCGAGATGGTCAAGAAATATAACGTCAAAAACAACTCCCATTACTTGTGCGAGTGACGGATTTCTCCCGTCGCCGGCATTCCAACGACGTTCTTTATTTCCGCAGCGGACCCCGATCGCGAAAACCTTCTGTGCCCCCAAGCGAATCACTGGACTGAGAGGTTGTTGAAGGCGTACGCAACCGTCTCCGAAGAAGGCGGGCCCGTTCGGCGGAACCGTGAGTTTTACCGGCTGGAACACGAAAGGAATAGCACAGGACGCGCAAACGTGGTCCACAGTGATCTTCGTCGCAACCGTCACCAGTCGGAGCCGTTTCCACATCGGATGCCCCTTCGCTCCTTGAATGAACAGGTAGCTTTGTCCTGAGTTGTAGTTCGTCGTGGAAATAGCGAGAGCGTAGAGGTGCCCACGCTTGATGTTTTCTTGTATCTCGTCGCACTTGAGGTACTTACTCAGAAAACCTCGAAGCGGAGAGGCGTCTAACAATGATCGGGCATTACCACCCCCCAGAATCCCTCCGAAGGAGAGGTCGAGGATCCAGGTCAAGGAATTATGCACCTGAGACAGAACATCGCAGTGAAAGACGTCAGAAGGTTTCACAGCTGCCCACAGTTCCGCGAGAATCTGCGTGGCCGACGCAAAATCGTGACAACCTGCGGCTAGCGCAGAACCATTGATCGCTCCTGCTGACGCGCCTCCTATAATGGGAAAAGGATTGCCTTTTGTCCGGGCGCGCTTTAATTCGCCAATCCGTTTGAGAACACCGGCTTGGTAAGCGCCGCGTGCACCGCCGCCCGTTATGACCAACCCGACCGCGTTTTTCATCGGCTCCCTTGTCGGCCTTAAAGGCATACTACGCTCGCGAACCGAGGGTACCGGACCAGAGCCTGCCTGCCGCCATCCACTCAGCCGGACGTGGTCATCATCCTAGTACGCCTCGGCAGGGCAAACCTGCCCTAGTAAATCGATATTCCCAAACCTTTAGGAACACAAGGACAGAGGTCACCCTCGTGGGTGACCCTTCCTTTAGCTTCTGGCTACTCGTCTGTTGGACAAGTTCCTACCGAGATCGTCCTCTCCATACACCTTTGTTAGAACTTGGAGTTCCATGCCGAAGAGTTTCTGTTCGGCCTCGAAGACGAAACCATCCTTTAGAATGAAATATTCAGAAGTGACGAATGCAAACAATAAATTTGACCGGAGAGCCTGGTGGCAGGATCCTCGCAATTATGGCCGGCTGCTACGGACAATGTCCGCCGGCGGCAAGTCCGGGAGGAACGGGATTCGCAGTGGAAGACCCTCTCTACGCAAAATCGGGCGCGCCCGTCGGATTTCACGACGGCAAGACCATCTACGACTTGCAAGGTCAGGCGGTTGGCCAATTGCGCGGCTCACGAGTCTACTGCATGGGTGGCCACTATTTTGGCACGCTGAACAATGGCATAATCCAGAAAAAGTGTCCGTCGCAGCACCTCTAGAGACAACCGCGCCGTCAGTGGAGTACGTGGAAGCCTGGGCGTTCGGAACCACAGTTCGCAACGTACCGGAAAGCATCCCCGGCAATAAGAAGCTCGCGGGGGCTCTTCAGAGTTCATACAAACATTCGGGAAGGTCCCTCCCACAATTCCTGCTACGACTGCAACATTTGCGGTGACGCTTTTCGGATCATGTCTGAGATGGCCGCTCCGTCAGGCATGAGCAGATCGGCAACTCGCTGTTTGTCGACGTGCGCGACGATAATTTGCCCAACTTCCATATCCACGTCCGAGAAAATCCCCAGACTCTTCATCCTCAATGTCTGAGATTCATTATCTTCGTTTGGAGTGACGTAATGTACCGTGCCGACCTTGTAGCGGTGAATCAAAAACAATTGGATGAGCGTCATCACTCGCTTCTTGCGCAGCGGTGCAACCGTATTCTGGTCTCGCACGGAGAGGAAATTCCGGCCGTGACGATCCTGGAGACTGGCAAAGATAATGTTGGCTAGCTTTTCGCCGCTGGACTCGTCGAGCAACCGCAGTTCCAACAACTCCGAGCCCGCAGTGTGAGGCCGCAGCTCAACCCGAATCCTTGCAGGATGGTTCCAGTGCTTCCTCCACACGGCAAGCCACTGCTCTAGCAGCCTGACAGGAACTTCGATCTGAACCAGGTGCTGGAACTGTGTCGACCCTCTTCCCATCGCCTTGGTTGCCGCAGTTCGTCCAGACGAAGCCATCAATGCTCCGTCGAGCCGTGGTCCTCCCACCAGAGTCTGCGGTGTCCGATAGGGCGAGTCCACCAACCTGAACTTTCGCTGGAGGCGCGCCAGCCCTAACATCCCGTCCTCTTTCAACGCCAATGCGAACTCCTCTGCGGCCATGCCATCGATCTGATGTCCACCGTAAGTGATAAAGTTGAAGACATAACCCAGCTTTCCAAGCTCCTCGGGAAACCGCTTCATTTCTTCGTCGCTCATCCCTGTGGTATCCCAGTTGAACGACGGCGACAGATTGTACGCCAGCATCTTGTTGGGAAATTCTGCGTGGATCGCTTGGGCAAACTTCCGGGCATCCTCCAAGTCCGCTGTCTTGGTCTCCATCCACAGCAGATCCGCGAAGGGCGCCACTGCCAGCGATTTGGCGATCGCATAGTCGATTCCACCACAGATTTGATAGAAACCTTCTGGTGTTTTGGGACGCTCGCAATCCCAGACAACTTGGATACCCATCGACCTCGCGCGCTCGCGCACTTCGTAGAACGAAGCGCGGTTGGCGAACGCTAGCCATTTCTCGATGCTGATATCGTAACGTTCCCCTTCGTCAGTGCGAGACTTCATCACGTCAGCGATTGCTTGCCCGTAGGTCTTTAGCCCGGCTTCGGCCTGCCAGGTTTCCATGTAGCGCGTGTCGATTTGCTCGAGAGCAGCTTCAAGCTCAAGCGTGTCCGCATGCGCGAGCCGCCGGGCAGCCTCGGTGATCATCGGCATGAGCCCGACACGGCCAAGCCAAGTAAAGGTTGCGCGGTACTCAGTTTCGGACACTGCAAACAGTAGGTGTCCACGGACCTCGACGCCCAGTTCGGACAGCTTTCGCAGGATCGCTAGATAGCCAACACGATAACTTGGTAGGTCGATGTTGGTTGCGCCCAGGATGAAGGGCTGATCTCGCTCGTCGCTACGATTTTCGAGAAACGTTGCTGCTTCCGCATCGGTTCGGGCAACAAGGATGCCCGGTACACGCATGATGTCGAGCTGAAAACGAGCCGCGTTGAGACGCCTGATTTGCTCGTCTTCTGCAACCAGCACCTTACCTCCCTGGTGGCCACACTTCTTCGCTCCGGGCTTCTGATCTTCGATGTGGTAGCCGGGAATCCCGGCCTCCACGAAACGGCGGATCAGATTGCGCACATGTGCGTCTCCGCCGTGGCCGGTGTCGGCATCGGCGATGATAAACGGTCGATAATCCACCACTGGTGTCGCTTTGCGCTGTTCTGCATTCATCCGCGCGCGTGCAAAGTGCTGGTTCTTGTCGGCCGTCAGCAGTGCCCGGACGAGCACGGCTGCCTCGTCTGGCACCTGGCTGAGCGGGTAGCTCGCCAAGTCTGGACCGGGATCCTCCGAGAAGGAACCTTTGGCAGATGTTGCCCAGCCGCCGAGGTAAATGCCTTCTATCCCCATCCGCTTCAGAGTGACTGCCTGGCCCGGAGAATAGGGACCAAAGGTTGTGATTTGTTTGCGCTGCTCGAACAGTTCGCGCAGGCGCGCATAGAACTCCTCCGCTGCCAATCGGGCAACAATGTAATCGCCGGAAATCGTACCCTGTTGCTCTGCCACCTCACGCGGAGAGTAAAGGCGCGTGATGCCGGAGAACCGGGAGTTTGCAAACCACTGCTTGGCAGCCACGAGCTGCTCGTCAAATGTAGTCATAGCGACTCCTCCGTATGGGCCGATTTCTCTGGTGTCTCTTTTGGGTTGGCTTTCAGAAGCATTGAACCCCCCATTAAGGTCTCGAGGTGAACCGCTAGATTTCGTACTCTTGCGGCGGCGCGCAATCCTCTCTGGAAGGTTTGGGGCGGTTTCGAAGTAAACTCGACCAGCAAGAAGCGACCTGGATACGCGCGGGCATACATCAGCAGAGCGATAACTTCGGGCGTCTCAGATGGCCTGAGCTGCTCTTCAGACACCGGTGGCCATGGTGATTCCACCGTTGAGATCTTCTGGGTGACAGCCACTAGCCAAGCGGAGATGCTTGCCTGGAGCTGATCGACCACATCAGCCACGGCCATTCTCCTAAAATACTCCCGCTCTTTTTGTCTTTCCCGCCGAGCCTGGCGGCTCAGGATCGCAGCATTTTCATCACTCAATACTTCTATTGTCTCGACCTTCATCCACGTTCCTCCCCTCCTAGGTCTCTGACGAGACTAGGTTTACAAGTGCTCAGGGGAATCGTTCCAATCGGTCTCCGCGGCAGGAGGGATAAAACTCATCGCACGTTCGGCTAGCGCGGTTATGGTTAAGCTGGGGTTGACGCCGAGGTTGGCCGCCACCACGGACCCATCGCAGATGTACATATTCTTGTAACGAAAGACGCGATGGCGCGAATCTACCACGCCGCGAGTGGGTGCATCGGCAATCACGCAGCCACCAATGCAATGCGCGGTGCCGGGGATATCGAAAAGAATCTCCGGAAGCATGCTCATGGCAAAACCGCCGGTGAGTTGCGCGTATTTCTTTGCAAATTGGTTGGCCTTTGGAATGTAAGTCGGTATCTTTTCGCCTCGGCTGACAAGAAACTTCCGGAAGGGCCAGAACCAAGGGCGTTGCCAGCGCATCTCGATCTCTCCATCGAGTGCCTGCATGCAAAGCAAAATCACAAATTCCCTAGCCCATCCGAATGGTTGCAGGACACGCATAGTCTTCCAGGGGTGACGGAACAAAGAGGTCAGAATGTTCTTCATCCACAGGGCAATCCGATGCAGACCAGGACGACCTTCGGTCAGAATCGTAGTCAAGAATGCCATGGAATCAGAGCCGCTGGGGTAACGCACTGCTTCAATGTGGGTGTGGTCGTCGACGAACACGCCGGAACCGATCGCTATGCCCTGGGAGAGGTCCTGAGGATAGGCGGGCGTGCGCGCGCCAATGAGCGATTCGGAGTTGGTACGAACATGTTGGCCCAATTGGCTGCTTATGGCCGGCAATGAACCCTTTTCTTTAAGACGATACAGAAGTTCCATGGTGCCTAACGAGGAAGCAGAGAAGATCACGCCACGGCACGTGAACCGCCGAGAATGGCGGCGAATCCACGCGGTGGACGTTACCGTGCCGACTTCATACCCGGCACTTCCGTCAGAACTGCCGCGCAGCGGTTTAACGTTGACCACCCGCGTTTCGGGAAAGACCTTCGCTCCATGTTTTTCCGCGAGATACAGATAGCCGAGGTCCAGCGTGTTTTTTGCCCCATAGCGGCAACCCAGCATGCAGCCACCGCAAGCAACGCACGTGGTTCGTGGTGGACCTTCACCGCCGAAGAATGGATCTGCCGAGGTCTGATTGCCCGGCTCGCCCTCCGGCGACTCAAAGATACCCACTTTTGTGCGGTAGAACGTCTGGCCGCAGCCTGCGGCTTCTGCGGCTTGCTTCAGCAGATGGTCGGCCGGCCCGAAAATCTTGTTCTCCGTCACGCCGAGCATTCGCGCGGCAGTTTCGTAGTGCCGGGGCATTTCCGTTTTCCAATCAGTTAATCCTGCCCAATATCCCACGTTCCATACTTTCTCGGGAGGGGCAAGTAAAGTGGCGCCATAGGTGATGGATCCGCCGCCCACGGCACACCCATGGAAAATGGTCACGTGCCGGAAGAACTTTATGTTGAAGAACCCGCGCAAGCCAAGTTTGGGGCGCCAGAAATACCGGTGGATCGACCAGTTGGTGCGAGGCAGATTGTCAGGGTTCCAGCGTCGGCCCATTTCCATGACGGCAACGCGATAGCCTTTTTCTGCGAGGCGATGGGCAGAAACACTGCCACCGAAGCCAGAACCGATGACGATAAAGTCGAAATCGAAATGATTGTTATGAGGTTCCATCTAGTTGCTCGAAGCACTTTTTGCAATTGCTGCTTGTGTTCGGGTGAAGCCGTCTGTCGACTGGCCAAATGGCTCTAGGGTTCTTAGGCGATCAACTGCGTCAAGATCTTTTTCTCCGCGTCGGGTGACGCTGCCGCTATTCCTGATTCGACCGAATTGATGGGCTGAAGGGGAAGGGCACTTGGATTCGACGCGAGCGTCGGCGCGGATGTCGATGCAATTTTATCCGTGCGCACCCCTTTTACTGTCGTTTTGTTCACCTTACGTGCGATTTTGACTCCGGCGGCTTCTCGCAACTCCCGGAAACTTACCTTCAAGAGCTTTTCCAAAAGCCGCAGATCCGGCACGGCGTGCACCTCTCCGCTGAATCCAAAATATGCAGTGTTGTTGTAGGTCAAGATCGCGCAGTTAAGAGTCATCTCGCCGCCCACCGGGACGTAGGGATAGAAGTGAAGGATCTTGCGTCCGAGCAGGTAGAGCGGATACTGCGGTCCAGGTACATTCGTGCAAACCATGTTAAAGGGAGTAAACGGCAACCGGTTGAGGATCTGACCACATAAAGCCTGGGCTGCATTCGGGAACATGCTGATTAAGCCACCAGCCAAACTAACCAATTCGGCGGCATGCACGCGCTTGAGAAAATCCGTTCTCTCGCGAACGGCAGCGAGCAGCTTGCGAGGGTTGCGAATATCCAGTGGAATGGTGACGGGAACCAAGGAGATGCGGTTCCCCAGTTCGTTCGTGTTGTTGGTGCCGCGCAGGTTAACCGGAATCATCATGCGGAAGAGCCGCCCCTTAAGGTGATCCCCATGAAGTAGGAGGTATCGGCGGACGGTTGCGGTGACAAGAGTTAGGATGACGTCGTTCAGACTGACCCCGCAATTCTGGCGGATGGCCTTGATGTCCGCGAGCGGAATTTCGGTGTAGGTAAATTTCTGCGGTCCGCGGTAGAGAGTATTGAAACGCAGGCGCTCCGTAGGCGCACTGAGTTCCGGGAGTAGATGGGTGAACTCGTCCGTAGCTGGGCTTCCGATGCCCGCGGCGAAACGCTCGACCATATTCGATGCGTCCGACAGCGCAGAGAGCATTAGCTTGACGAAATCCGAATAGGAATTCACACAGCCGTCCGCCAGCGAAGTCAGAACATCGCGCGGTGGCGGCACACGGAGCCGAACTTTTCGTTTGGGAAGAGCAGGTGCGACTGGACTCACGTCCATGAGCACGTTCATAAGACTAATACCGGCGATACCATCCGCTAGGCAGTGATGTAGACGGATGATAACGGCACTGCGATTCCCTTTGAGTCCATGGACAAAAGTGAAATCCCACAGCGGGTGTCGCCGGTCCATCACCTTGCCGAGAATTTTTCCCGCGAGTGTCTTCAACTCTGAGTCGGAACCGTGTTTGAGGGTCACCTCGCGAACGTGATAGCGGATGTCGAAATCGGGGTCAAATTCCCAGCTGGGAAGGCCAATATTGAGCGGAGGAGCTACCAGTCGCTTGAGGTAGCGAGGAATCAGCGGAAGCTTCGACTCGACGAATTGGACGAAGTTCTCGAAAGGGACCTCGCCCTCAAGAATGCAGACGCACGCGACGTTGAGAGGCATGCCGTCACGCTCAAGATGCAGGAAAACGGTATCGCCCCACGAAAGGCGCTCACTCTGCAGTTCACTGCGGCCCTTACTTGACATGACCAATCTCCTAGTCGTTTGCCCAACTCCGGTGCCCTAATCGCTGATGTCAATCGGTGAAGGAAAATCGCGATGACAGATTCACCAGCTTGAGCACTTTGTAAGCACCAACGCTGACGCCGCGCAAGACCACCCGAAGGTTCTTGCCCTCCGCCATGCCTACGAACTCTTTCATTGATTCGAGCGCGCTCGAATCGATTCGTCGCACGGATGAGAAGTCCAAAACTACTTCGTCATCGACGCTGTCCAGTTTCTTCCCTGCTTGTTGCAATGCCTGGGCAAAGTGCTGTTCATCGATCTTGAGCCACACGGCGGTCATTGCCATACGCACACCACCATTCGTTACGTGTTTTGCTTCTGAGATACTTCGACTACATTCCCTAAACCTCTTCCGTGATAAGCATTCCAAAACAGGTCAACCAACTCATTCATTAGGGGCATGCGGGGGTTCGAGCGCCAGGATGGATCGTCAAAAGCCAGCTTGGTCAGATCAGGTATGGCGCGCTCGAAGTCTTCCTTCGAAATTCCCATCTCAGCGATGGAGCGTGGGAAACCTAATTGATCGAGTAAGCGTTCAATCGCCGCCACCAGACTCTTGACCTTTTCTTGCGTCGAATGGCCGCCCAGACCCAGCAAATCCGCAATCGCCGCGTATTTCTTGTGCGCCACGTAACCTTTCTGGTAGGGCGACGGCAGAAACTTGGTGGGTACTGACGCGTTGTACGAAATGACGTGCGGCAACATAAGCGCATTGGCCCGGCCGTGCGCCACACCGAACCGCGCCCCGAAGGCGTGCGCCAGAGCGTGGCTCACGCCGACCGATGCGTTAGCAAAAGCCATCGCCGCGATGCAGGCGGCGTTGTGCATCATGCAGCGCGCCTCTTCGTCGTCGGGATGCTCGAAAGCAATGGGTAAGTATTTGAATGCCAAGCGAATTGCCTGCATGGCGTTGGAGTCGGTATAGGCCGAAGCATAGGTGGAAACTCCAGCTTCCAGGGCATGAGTAAGACAGTCGATGCCGGTATCGGCGGTAAGGCCCTTCGGCATGGACATAACAAATTGGGGATCGACGATCGCCACATCCGGACTCAGTGAGTAGTCGGCCAAGGTCACTTTGCGCCCAAGCTCCTTGTCCGTCAGAACGGCAAAGGGAGTGACTTCGCTTCCCGTTCCACTCGTGGTGGGGATGGCTATCAGTCGGGCCCGAACAGCTTTTTCCGTCGGGTATTGAATCACGCGCTTGCGCAGATCCAGGAAGGGTGCAGCGAGTTCTTCCAAGTCGGCCTCGGGCGACTCATACTTGAGTTTCATGATTTTGGCCGCATCGATTACCGATCCACCACCCAAAGCAATGATTTGGTCTGCTTTGTAGAAGTTGAGAGTCTCCACTCCTTTCATGACCACCTTGACCTCGGGCTCCGCATCGGGAATGACTGAGACGTGAACGTGGGTGTCCGCGGGAAGATTGCGGCGGACAAGATCTACGTGCCCGATTTGTTCTAACGCCGGATTGGTAATGATGACGGTGGAGCGCGATGGGAACTGGCGAATGTTTTCGACCGCATTCATATTGAAATAAATTTGATTGGGAACTCGGAACCACATATGGGCTTGGGTCCTTCGAGCCAGACGCTTGATGTTTAGATAATGATAGATACTTACGTTATCGGTGGTGCTGTTGCCGCCACCAGTGCCACAGCCGAACGAGAAAGTGGGTACCAGATCGTTGTACACGCCACCGACTGCTCCGAACGTACCTGGGCAGTTCACGATGATCCGGCCTGCATTCATGGCCTCGCCGAACTTCCGGATGACTTCCTCGTTGCGCGAGAAAATGACTGCGGTATGCCCGACTCCCCCGGCCTGATTCACATCGACACAGAGTCGGAGCGCCTCATCGGAGGACTTGGCGCGATAAACCGATAACACCGGGAAGAGTTTCTCTACCGAGAGGGGATGTTCGCGCCCTACTCCCCGAATTTCGGCGATTAAGAGTCTGGTACTCGGCTCCACGGAAATACCCGCAAATCGGGCGATATCGGTCGCCTTCTGCCCGACTGCCATGGGTTGCATAAACCCAGTGTCCGGATCGATGACCGTGTGCTCCAGCAGTCGTGTTTCTTTCTCACTACAGATGTGCGCGCCGAGTTCGGCAAATTTCTCGAGCACCGAGTCAAAAACTTCATCGTCGATCACTGCGGTTTGCTCAGAGGCGCAGATAGTGCCGTTATCGAAGGTCTTGGAGACGATGATGTCCACCACGGCGGTATTCAGGTCCGCAGTTTTCTCCAAATAGACGGGCGTGTTGCCCGGACCGACACCTAGGGCTGGTTTGCCAGAACTGTATGCGGCTTTGACTGCGCTGGTTCCGCCGGTGGCATCAATCAGGCCCACATCTTTGTGCCGCATGAGGTAGGCGTTTTCCTGCAGCGTGTGCGAATGCAGGCAGGAAAAGACCCCTTCGGGTGCGCCGTGCTTCAGAGCGGTCTCATACATGATCTTCACGGCTTCGGAGCAACAGCGCCAGGCGTTGGGATGGGGGCTAAAAATGACGGCGTTGCGCGTCTTGATGGCGACGATGCATTTGAAGAGCACGGTGGACGTTGGGTTGGTGATCGGCGTGATCGAGAAAATGACTCCAATCGGTTCAGCCAATTCCACGAGATTGCGCTCCGGAATCTCACGAATGACACCAACGGTCCGTTTATCCTTGATGTAGTTGTAGGCGAATTCCGTGGCCACCATGTTCTTGATGACCTTGTCCTCCATTACACCGAGCCCGGTTTCCTCAACCGCCAGGCGGGCGAGATGTTGGGCATTTTCCAAGCCAGCCAGCACCATCTGTTTGACGATGCCATCTACATCTTCTTGGGTGAATTGGGTGAACAGGACGGCAGCGGTTCTGGCCTGACTAATTAGGGTGTCTAAGTAGCGGATTCGTTCTTCACTGGGGTATTCTGCGCGAGGGTGGATCTGAACTTGATCCTGGACCGGTTGCTTCGTGGTCATTGTGGCACCGGGAGTTTATCTTTCGGAATAATTGCAATGAGACGCAAAGTTAGTGCCCATTGCGGAAGTCCAAGGGACGTGAGTCCACCTGTTCTCATCTGCACTAACGGAGCCAATCTGCAAAGTCTTGCTAACTGCTGGTTCGCCAGTACATTTCGGCCGATTCCCCGTGGAACTCTTGCGCCAATGCGCTCTCTCCTGCGTCTTCCCACCCAGCCCAATTGAGCCGCCTTGCTCCCTCAAGCCAAATTCTCTCTAGTATTTGTGGCTGGCCAGCGACAACTGACGAATCTTGACGGCGCGTTCCGGCCGAGCGGCGCGCAGGGCTAATCAGTGCACCAACAGAATCAAGCAGAGGGCACTCTGTTACTCGCAGAGTTCGGCGCTCATTGGTGATTTACTGCGATAAAAGATTCCGTCGTGTGATCCAAATCACTTTGGTCGGTGATTTCAGGTGGCATCTTGTTGATCTACTGACTGGCAAAAATCGTTCTGAATTCACTCTCCAGCCAAGCGATGGGCAACAACGCTATAGACCAGAGGACTGAACACCATTCCGACGTGGGTGGCCGAAATTTCGACGTCGACAGCCGGGTCGCCCGTTCGGCAGACATGCCAGTCCACAATTCCGTCATTCTTGGTGTAGATGGCCGTCTGGCGCACCGACGTCGGGAGTTTTCTTTTGAGCGACTCCAGAAACGCACAGGTGCAGCGGGACGTGTAGCACGCTGGTAGCACGCCCCGTCCATGTTTTTCGAGAATCTGCTGTCGCACAACATCGGCAGCACGTAGGACCGCTGTGTTGCCCACAACGCCCCGAATTGGGGCCCCGAGAGTGATCACCGAAGCGACTAAATCAGGCATCTGCGACGCAGCAGCCAGCGCGATGGAACCGCCGAGGCTATGCCCTATAAGATGAATTTTTCCACGGGTGGCTTTGCGAGCCTGCTCGATCGCGTCATTTACGTGCCTGCGAATCAGAAGATTGGGGCAGTCCGCGTTGAGGTGTATTCCGGAATAGAAGGGTCTGTACCCAATCCGCCGCAGCCAACTGCGGAACTGTGTCAAATAGAGGTCGGTACCCATGAATCCGGGTACGAGAACCACAGCGGAGCCATCCCCGTGCGGAACACCGTATCCCCAGTAAAGCGGGGAGAGTCGTAGAAAAGCCATTTCCACACCGACCAGCCACTCGTGCAGGACGGGCGATGATTTCCCCTTTTGCTCTATCGGAAGCACACGTCGGCGGGGCGTCATGTGTTTCTCAGTGTACACAAGCAAATACACAATGCAATATGGACGGCCTGTTTTACAGGCTATTAGTTATCAACTTGCCGTCTGATTTACGGCAGAGTCGTGAGGCAATGACACTACGTAATGTGAGCGCCGGGCACAGGTGCAAGGCCTGAATAGTTATGCCGACTATGCAGGCCGCACACTTTTGTGAGCGACCTAATCAGCAGCCGCCGCGGCCGCTTTCCTGTGGGCGCCCACATGCACTTTCCGCCCCCTCGTCTTGCGCTTTTCCTCGTGGGCCATCCCTCTCTTTGGTTTTACAGCCAAATCCAGGAGCGACTTCTCCGCCGTCACGAGGTTCTTTACGCTCTTTTCTGTCAGTTCTCCCCAAGATTGCTGCAGGGCTTTCCGCGCCGCGACTTTGCGTTCTCCCTTGGTTTTGCCAGCCTCTTCCAACTGCTCGATGGCCAGTTCCAAGAGCCTTTTCTGCGCGGTCATGTACTTTTCGGCGCCTTCCCTGGCCAGTTTCGTTAGTACTTCCATGCGCTCCCGCGGCTTGCCATTCAGCTTCTTGCCGTTGGCAGCTACGTTGACCTCGTGTGCAGCAAGATCCAAAAACTTCTTCTCACTTTCGACAAAGGTCTCTATGCCACGCCGCGCGAACTCAGCCACCTTCGCTCCGGCCATCAAGCCTTCGCCTTGTTTATAGGATTCGGCCACCGCATGAGTTTCTTCAGCGGCTGCATCAAGCAAGCGTTTTTGCATGCCGACTAATGTGTCCAATCGGTGGCGTACGACGTCGGCCGCAGCACCAGCCGCCACAGGAAGGCGAAGTCCTTCCTTTACGCCATCGACGACTAAAGCGGTTTCGCCGGCAGCCAAATCCAGCAGGATTTTTCCTGCCGTCGTGAAGTTCTTAACGCCTTTATCCGCTACGTCTGCGAGCATTGCGCCCGGCCGGAAGGCGGGTCTGCCAAACTGTTCACGTGCAACTCCGAAAAGCAAAGCATTCTCTTGAGCTGCCAGATCAAGAACAATTTTCTGCGCAGCGACAAAACTCTCGATACCTTGGCGTGCCCAACCCACCAGCAGGTTCGACGGCGGGGAGGCGCGAGGTGATTTTTTCTCTTTTGGGATCATGGTGGAATCTCCTGACAATCTGCGGTATACTGCGATGCAGTATCCGAGATGACTGTACGGCCGCGCTTCGGGCGTGTCAAGCTCTTTCTCGATACCCGGATAACCGGGCATGCGGCAGGGTCCATATGAAAAATGCTGAAACTTTGATTCGCAAATATAGCGACCGGCGGCTGTATGACACCGGCGCTAGTCGCTACGTGAAATTGGACGATATCGCCCGGATGGTTCGCGAGGGCAAGGAAGTGCGCGTCGTGGACGAACGCACCGGCAAAGATCTAACGCACGTAATCTTGACCCAAATCATCGTCGAAGATGCCAAGGAGCGGCAGATTGCCCTGCCGCTGCAACTCTTGACACAGATCGTGAGGGCCTCCGATAAAGCCACTCACGATTTCCTGTCCTGGTACCTAGACAGCACGCTCGACATTTATGAGAAGGCGCAGAAGACGGTTCACAGCCGCTTGTCGGAGGCCAAGGGTGCCGTTTCGACGCCGCTCGATTACGTGCGCAACCTGTTAGCAGGCCACTCGTGGCCATCAGCGCCCGAGCAGGGTGAAGTGGTACAACTCCGGCGTCGCGTTGAGGAATTACAAGGGCGTCTGGAACGGCGTAAGAAGCCCACCCGTCGCGCCGCAAAACGCAAGCGACGAGCCTGAAAAACGCCTCATTCTTTGAAGCTTGTTTGATAGTCACTGTGATTGCTAGGGCGAAATGCCGCAAAGTGCAAAGCCGCTGCAGCTAAAGCCACCCACCCTGAAGGCCTTCAAAACGTATATTCGCAAGGCAGAGGTGGAGATGGAATCGACAGTATCTGGGAGTGGGTCTTTCCTTTGGTCCGAAGGCAGCACCGTGAGAACGGAGCAACTCCGCGGGGGACAAATTGTTGCGCAATTCTGGTCTGGCAAGGGGCCTGTCAAGGTGCCGAACGGTTTGATCCACGATTGGATCGGGGCCGCCTTCGTCGCTGGTACGAGCCTCAAACAGACGTTAGCCCTGATACAGGATTACGATAACCACAAGAACATCTATAAGCCGGATGTGATCGACTCAAAGCTGATCAGCCATCACCGCAATGATTTCCAAATCTACTTACGACTTCTGAAGAAGAAAATTCTGACAGTGGTCCTCGATACTGATCATCAGGTGCATTACAGCTCGCTGGACGCAACGCGCTGGCTTTGTCGTTCGTACACCACGCGGATTGCAGAGGTACGAGACGCGGGCAGCCCGAACGAGATCGCGCTGCCGCCCGACACAGGTTACGGATTCCTGTGGCGGCTCAATTCTTACTGGAAATTCCAAGAGCGGGATGCAGGTGTGTGGCTTGAGTGCAGAGCCATTTCGCTAACGCGTGATGTGCCGTTGGGCTTGGGATGGGTGTTAGAACCCATCATCCAGAAACTTCCGAAGGAGTCGTTGATTAATACTCTGGAATCTACACGCCGAGGGTTGAAGACCGAGCTGAAATAGTTCCTGTGGGATCGGTTGCCGGCGTTTTGGCCCAGCATCGCAACCTCTGGGCTTGGACACTTCTGGAGTTCCCGCCTGTGCACACCCGCGGCGTGACCGTGGGGCGCGTGGCTGCCGTGATTTATGCTCGGCGCAGCGGTGACCTGAGTCACTGAATACTTTTACCCAGTGTGTCGAGATTTGCTGCTACCTCCCTGTAGCCGCGCGGTGCTCGCCCACGCAGCAGCAGAAGCAGCCGTGATTAGAGACTGAGTCAAGAACCTCACGTGGCGTCCTATGAGACGGTCTCGTTCCGTTCCAAATGGACGTTGGGAATATATGAAAACAGCGCTATTTTGCTTTCTCTGGATATCCGTTTATCTGCCTGCGGCTGCGCAGGAAGACTTTAAAATAAACCGATACACCATCTATACCGGATTCGATTACATGATCAGCCCTGCGCGAAACCTGACACAACGGGGTTTCGACACAGACTTCGGCGTCACGGTAAAGCCATGGCTCGGACTTGGTGCAGATTTCAGCGCGAGTGGAAACGCGATTATAAGTGGTGGAGGGACGATCAACGGGGACGAAACGGTCTACGCTCCCACGCTGACCATGGCCCATGAGCAGTATCCGTTTGTGCCCCTTCCGAGTTCGATTTTTGTTCCCTTCAAATCGACCACTTACACGTTTGCAGCGGGACCGCAGTTCTATCTCCGCAAATGGAGAAAGATCACCTTCCTGGGCCGGCCAGGGCTTGGGCTCATCCACGAGTCGGCAGATCTCATGTTCCCATCGGCGCTGGGCGGATTATTCCAGATGCTCAATATTCCTCAGCCGAGCTCCCATCAGACCGATACAACGTGGTTCGTTGGTTTGGGTGGCGGCTTCGACCTTAACCTGAGTCGGCGCGTGGGATTCCGGTTTACCGCGGATTGGATCAACACCCACTTATTCTCTGATTTGTTATCAAACCGGCAAAACTATGTTCGGTTAACGATCGGCCCAACGTTCCGGTGGGGTCAATTGAAATAGCGCCGCGAGTGCATGAATCCTCGAACCATTAACGACCTCTTCTTCGCCATCGTGGAACGCGGGCACGCGCGCGTGATGCTGGCGCGCGCAGGAAACCGGTGGGTTCCCTTGAGTTCGCGCGAGGTTTACCACAGTGTGAGCAGCGTGGCGCGAGAGCTGAGCCAATGGGGCGTGACTAAGGGCGATCGCGTGGCGATCCTGAGTGAGAATCGCCCTGAATGGGCGATGACAGACTTTGCATCATTCCTGTTGGGCGCGGTGGTTGTGCCAATCTACGCGACGCTTACGGCACAGCAAACAGCCTACATTTTGGGCGATTCCGGGGCAAAAGTTGTTGTTGTCTCTACCGCGAAACAACTCGAAAAACTCCTCTCCATCAAAAAACAAACTGCCGTTAAGAAAGTGCTAGTGATGGACCAGGAGGAAGGAGACGATGTTGTGCACATGGGACGCCTGATGCGGGCAGGTCCGGCGGAGCGCGATACGGAATTGGAAGCCCATGCACGCTCGATAGGTGCCGACGATCTCGCATCCATCATCTACACTTCGGGAACCACAGGCGACGCAAAGGGTGTGCAACTCAGCCACGGAAATTTGACTTCTAACATCTCGCACTCACTTGACGGTTTCGATGTTCATCCTGGACAGGTGAGTATTTCCTTTTTGCCTCTATCGCATGTGACCGCGCGTCATGCTGATATTGCATTGCTCCATCGAGGAGTAACCCTAGCGTATTGTCCTTTTATCGAAGAGTTGCCTCAGGCGCTTCTGGAGGTTCGGCCGGACATTTTTGTCGGCGTGCCACGCGTTTACGAAAAGATCTACGGCCAGGTGGAACAGAAAACGAAGGAATTCCCGAAGAAAGCGATCTATCGTTGGGCTCTTTCTGTCGGCCACGCACATAGAGCTGAGATTCTCGCGGGAAAAACACCTGCATCGATGCGTTGGAGGTTAGCAAATAAGTTTATTTATTCACATGTACGAGCTCAAATGGGTGGAAAGGCCCAGATATTCGTTTCGGGTGGAGCTCCGCTCGGGAAGGAATTGGCAGAGTGGTACGCAAACATCGGGATTCGAATTCACGAAGGGTATGGACTGACCGAAACCTCGCCGGTGGTTGCGCTCAACACGCCAACAGCGCACAAGATAGGAACGGTAGGCCGCATTTTGCCGAACGTCGAAGTGCGGATAGCGGATGATGGGGAGATTCTGGTTCGCGGTCCCTCGGTTTTCCAAGCATATTGGAAACGGCCTGAGGAAACAGAAAGCGCCTTTGTGGATGGTTGGTTCAAAACCGGAGATATTGGCAGACTGGACGAGGATGGATTCTTAACGGTCACGGATCGGAAGAAAGATTTACTGAAAACGTCGGGCGGAAAATTCATCGCACCGCAGCCCATCGAAAATGCCCTGAAGCTTCATCCTATGATCGGAGCTTCGGTGATCGTAGGTGACCGGAGAAAGTTCGCTTCCGTTATTATTTCGCCCAACTTTCGTGTCTTGGAGGATTGGGCGCGTGCCTCACACATCAGGTATGCGTTCCGGGAAGAACTGGTTGCAGAACCAAGAGTCAGGGCGCTTTATGAAGGGATCGTTGGCGAGTTGAACCGCGGACTTGCGCGCCACGAAACGTTGAAGAAAGTTTTACTGGTGGCGGAAGAATTCACGGCTGAAGATGGCGCGCTGACGCCAACCTTAAAACTCCGTCGCAAGGTAATTGAGGAACGCTATCGGACGCAAATCAATGATCTATATGAGGGAGCAGAAGCAGCGACGGCGGAGCGCGAAAAAGCTTTTCGGCAATAGGCGTGACGGAGGGCTGCAACCTACTCTATCGCCTTAGCGGATTCCACAGCAGCCTCCGCCTTGCGAATCGCTTTTTCATGTAATTCCCAGGACTGAATGGCCTTTTGACATCCTTCACGGGCCAGGCTGGTGCTCAACTGACGTTCTGCTTCGTCGAAGGTCTTTTCCGCATCCATCCTGGCGCGGCGAGCGGCGTCGTCCGCTTCCTTGATTTTTTCTATCAGGAGCTTTATGTGCGGGTCGGTTAGCTGCAGCGGTTGGTGGTCCTTTTGGCCGCGTCGATTTCGCCCTAATGGTGCCTTTGATAGTTCGCTATAAGCAACTTTGAGCTGGTCGTTCCAGCGCGATTTAATAGTTCGCTCCAATCGATCCAGAGCGTCATTTGCTCGATCGGCGGTCTCCCGCACCCTCGGTTTCTCAAACATCCACGTAAAAACCGACCAGCCTATCGCATCGTTCATCAAATCTTTGGCTTCCTCGACCTCTGCCAACTTTCGCATATGGTTACTGGCCCCTCGCTAAATGCACAAGCTTAGGATGCAATTCGCTTGCCATACCCTCCGCGAATCATTTTGGCACAAGCCCTGGCTAACAGGTCTCGCCCGGTGCTCCGACGAAGCAGATCACCTTGAGTCTGGCCCTTCTGAAAGCAAACAGGCTAGGCTGAGCCTCCTTTGGACGGAGAGTGAATAGGACATCCGTCTCGACACTTGCGCATCGGCAAAGGGACGGAGCCTGAGCGTGTCAACGACAGCAGGCGCTCGAACGATTTCGACGTGAAGCGAAAGCCGCTTCGGCATTGAACCACCCCAATATCTGCACAATCTACGCCATTGGGGAACAGGGTGGCAAACGGTTCATCGCCATGGAGCTTCTGGAGGGCGCGACGCTCAAGCATCGCATCGGTGGAAGGTCACTGGAGACCGAAGTCCTGCTCACACTGGCGATCGAAATCGCCGACGCTCTGGACGCGGCGCATACTGAAGGCATCATTCATCGCGATATCAAGCCCGCCAATATTTTTGTTACGAAGCGTGGGTATGCCGAGATTCTCGATTTTGGCCTAGCAAAGGTCTCTTGGCCAAAGATAACAGCGGCAAGACAAGACAGCGCGCACACGCTGGGTGCAGGAGAAGAATATCTCACGAGCCCTGGAACAGCGTTGGGAACAATTGCCTACATGTCTCCGGAGCAGGCGCGCGCGCGGGAATTGGATGCGCGCTCAGATATCTTTTCGTTTGGCACGGTGCTGTACGAGATGGCGACGGGGACGCTGCCATTCCGCGGCGAGAGCACTGCGGTCATATTCGAATCCATACTCAGCAAGGCGCCAGTCTCGGTCACGCGCTTCAGTGCTGAGCAGCAAGAATGGGGTGATTAAATGTGATTCGCTGCTTTTGTCCGTCGACCCGCGGAATCATCGCCCATGGACGCTATGAAAATAAAACCCCATGAATTACATTAACTTCTGATTGGCCCGGTAATCTGGCGGAGGCCCATGAGACGATCCTTCATCGCGATTTGTTCCTGCGTTCTATTTTCCTTGCCCCTGTGTTCTCAGACACGACCCGAAGCCACGAAAGCCTTCGAAGAACAGACCCTTGCCATCAACGTCTCCCAGTACGGCATCAATTACCCGGAAAAGTTCGTGCTCATGCAAAATCGCATGGGCATCCGTATCGAGTATGTCGTCGACCGCGGCCGCCTTCAGCTTTGGATATCCCCGCAAGCCGGCAAGTCCATGAGCTACAAGGACCGCAATTTTTCTAACCGCGATGACCACTCTGACATCTTTGAACGCATCCTGTTACCGGGTCTGAATCCTGCCGACTTTCTGAGCTGCGACTACGATCCGTTCCACTCGATCCTTCGCTTTAAAGACCAGACTCTACATATCGCGCAGGTCTACGATAAGCCCGTCGTCCTACTCTGGTTTGAAAAGGATGGCTTTGTTGACCTAAAGAGTGCGAAAGACGATACGGTCATCGATCGCGCGCCACAGCTCTTTCATGTCGTGCACCCTGATCGTGGTTACGTTTTGGATCATGTTGCCGTAATCGGCCCTGGTGACGGCGCCTTCCAGCATCAACATGCGCTGGATACGGGCCGGCCCACATATGCTCGTGCATATCTGAAGGCTGGGCAGCCCCTGGCCATTGCGGCAGAGTTACAGCGCGAAAACATTACGAAGGACGCCACGCAGGTCGCGGCCGAGGGCATCGACGTGACTCTGGCCGCCAACGAGAAGAAAATCATCCAAGCGCTGGATACAGGCCGCTTCACCCTGAAGGGCCGCCCCGAGATGCAGCAACTACTCGACAAAAACCGCAGCGTCGCGCTCTCCATGCAAGATGAGCGCGGCTTCATGCGCTCCACCAATCAGTACATCTACTATCTACTCTGGTTCCGCGATGGCGGCAAGAACACTTCGCACCTCGCGCAATCCGGATGGATTCAGCCAGCTCGCTGGCAGGCCGACTTTTCTCTGCGCAATCCCAACATCAGCACGCAAGATCCCATAGGAATCTTCTTCGGTCAGGTCATGGCCGGTCCGATTACCAAATGGGAAGAAGACGGCCTCTTCTATGTTATTTGGCCCGCTTTTATGTATTGGACCCAGAGCGGCGACGACATCTTCACCAAAGGCACGTACATCAAAACCATGGAAGACGCGATGGACTGGCTCGAGCGCTACAGCTTCGATCCCCAGCGCGGTCTCTTCTATCGCTACTATTACAGCGAGTCCATGCTCACGGGCAGCCGTGATGATGGCTATGACGACGCAACCGGGGCACCTGCGGATCGCTTTCCTTCTCTCTACGAGGGCCAGCTCATCAAAAAGAGCTACGACCTCTACATTAACAGCCTGAATCTCGCCTGCTATTTCATGCTCGCAGCGATGGAGAATGGCGAGCGTGCCGATCTTTACCTCAAGAAGGCCAACGCGCTCGAGCAGCATCTCGAACCTTTTTATCAGACAAAGGAACGCTTACCGATCTATGGCGAGCTCGTCACAGACAAAGGATCTGTCATTCAGGCCAAGCCCTACGGTCTGGAGCGAGGGGACTATCAGTGGAGCTTCTCTCTGCCGATGTTCCAGCCCTTTGCGCCGAAGAACTTTCGTCGCTTTGGCAACTCGCTCTACGACGATCTGCACGCGGATCCCACCGGCATGTTCATTAGCGCCTACGCCGCCATCCTCACTAGCATGGACACCGAGCTATATAGTGAGGATCAAATCATGGCCGCCCTGGACTATCTGGTTCCGCAGAGCGTGCGACCCGGAAAGTATCTGCCCATGGGCAACACCGTTCCCGAGATCGTCAACATGAAGGATGGCGACCTGTATCACGACGTTCGCCCCATCGTCTTCTCCATAGCGCCCTGGCTGTCGGCCGTCTCCAATCTCGGCATCCGCCGGCTGCCCTTTGGCGTCGCCGTGCGGGGAACCAAATTTCTCGACAGCATCGATCACTACGAATACAAGGGAGGGCTACTCGACGTAACATTCCGCGGACAAGGTTCCGTCTCGCAAGTGCTTGTCAACGGGCGTCCGCTCGAAGACACGCTGCAGATTCCCGAAGACCGCATTATCAAGGGAGAGAACAAGGTCGAAGTAGAGATGACTCCCGGCGGCAAGGTGAAAGACTGCCTGATCGCCTCCACCGTGCGCCTCGATTCGATCGAGGACCGGCGTCTCCACATTCACGCTTTTGGCAAAAACATGCTCACCTTCAAGGGGCTCACCAAAACCGTCCAGGTCACCTCGATCGGTGGTGAGCCGGTGTTTGGGAAAAGCGAGAGCGAAGGCGATATTACCTGGATCGACTTCCCGGGAACAGGCGATTTCCTCGTGACGTTTCCGGCAAAATGACACGGTGAACGCACTTTGCTTTAACCTCAGAATCTGTGCCGGTGCGGCTCCGAAGACAATTCTCGACGGATTGCGCGCTGGACTTCCAGCCTCGATTTTGGTGGCTTTTGTTACCGTGACCGAATACCGACACACCAAAAACGTCAACTCGCAGATCTTATGGACTTACCCGGGTTCGTATTATAATTCTCGACGTCTTCGTGGGTGGTGCTGATTCCGGGTAGAAGTGTTCCCTTCTCCGCATAGGCAGGGGTTTTGCGTTATCACGGTATGCCATTAGCAGTCGGTGCTTCGGATTTATGAAGTGACGGAAGGCCCCGGACTTCGGGCCGGGGTAAGCCACGTAAATAACGGGAGAGCCCGCTGTTCGATGTTGTGTTTCCTTACCAAATCGTCCGAACCGCTTTGGACCGACGGATCGGACGATCGGCAGTCAGCAAAAGTAGTCCCGAAACCAGTGCCGTCGCTCCTATAATACGATCCGCTGGATCTTTCGGATAAGTCTCTGGAAGGCCGGCTGCCCGCGCGCATACCTTGCCACTCATGGGTAGAACAACGAACCTCGACTCGACTTCCTGGAGAAACGATTCGAGGCTGATGTCAGTTCTTGATCAAACGCAAGCCAAACGACTACCTGCGTATCGACGACAATCAGTTAGGCTCGCCCCATTCGGAAATCGCGGGTGAAACGATGTCTCCTGTAATAGCACCCTTGCCTGCGAGGAAGTTGTAAATTCCGTCGGTCTCCGTATTCAGCGGGACGAGCTTCGCCACCGGCTTGCCACGTTTTGTAATGACGACCGTCTCGTGTTTGGTTTGAACCTCATCCATTACCGCAAGACAATTCGCCTTGAAGGAACCCGCTGCCATTTTCTTCATGAAGGCCCCCGATACCACCATGGTCATAATACCATAGTCATTAGGCACCCAGATTCGTGAGCTGCTCGCAAGGTCGGTATCCGGCCTTAATTGCCACTCCGGAGGTGCACCTATGCCTGTTTCGAAGATTGCTGCTGTACGCCTGGAAACGAGATCACAATTTCTCGAAGGATTGACTGCTACTGATCACAAGGCAATCTTGGAGTCCGCAACACAACGCCGCTATGTCGCGAATTCTGTGATCACAAACCAGGGCCACCCCGCCGAGCATTTTTTCCTGATCACCAAAGGCCTCGCCAGATTTTTCGTGCTTACGGACAACGGCAAGAAGCTCCTTTTTAGATGGCTTGGACCAGGAGACCCTTTCGGCGGTCGCACTGTGTTGTCTGCCCATTCCAGTTATCTTTTCAGTACGGAAACCGTAACGGATAGCATGGTGTTGGTGTGGGAACGTGCCACCATCCGTCGGCTCATCGCGCGGTGTCCCAGGTTGCAGGAAAACGCCTTGTTGATTGCGTCCGACCACATGTCTTGGCATGTGGCCGACCACATAGGATTAGCTTGTCATGCCGCACGAGAGCGGGTTGCCCAAGTACTCATCACTCTCGCCCGAACTGTCGGCCAAGAAACCCCAGGCGGTGTTGCACTTCAGGTTACAAACGAAGAGTTGGCCAACGCAGCGAACGTGACGCCATTCACGGCAAGCCGCTTAATGAGCAAGTGGCAACGTGACCGTGCGTTAGTAAAGCGTCGTGGCAAGGTTCTGCTGCGATCTCCGGAACGTCTGTTCTTGTGCATCACGTAACTGGGGTTCAGTTTCTCTCTACGCTCTTCCTGTTCTCTGCCATTCGGTAATTGCGCTTGAGCAAGTTCGAGGGTGCTTATAGGCAACGACACAATTCGTTTCGCATGTGATGCTATCCCCGTAACAAGCAAATAAGCTTCTCCGCCCAAGAATCACGAACACGAAGGGGAAGTGCAGAACGAAATGAAAAATAGAAAAATTCGAATGAAGAGCCACTTTGAAACCGAAGGCGTGACCAAGGACGTCCGCGATCGGCTCAACTTAATGGACGAGAATCTGGGCCCGATAAAGCTGGAAACCCTAGATGGAATCTTCGACGAGTCAAAGGAGTATCCCGAGAAGCTTCATGAACTCTACGTGCAGCCATTGTTAGAAGCAGGCCTCACCTTGGAAGACTCGCTCACGCTTTTCGTCGACGGCGTGCTGCGCCCGAACTGATTTGCTCACAATCCGGCCGCCCAGTTTCGTACCGGATTGAGGTCCGCCCCAAGCAGAGCCCAGCCGGGAGGAAGCCAGGCTGGGCTCTTGCTTTCGGGGCCCTATCTTGTTGCCGCCGGATCCGTGAATTTCCATTGTTTGGATCTCGTGATCTTGTGCTCCCGGAATGCTCCGAAGCCGCTGTGAACTTCAAGCAGGAGGACGTATCAGCAGTCGGTCCACAATTCTTGTGGTAGATGATTTTGCCCCTTGGCGGGACTATGTCCTCGAGAAACTCCGGGGAAATCCCCGTTTGCACGTTCTCGGCGTGGCAACCAACGGAATTGAAGGGGTTTTGAGAGCGGAAGAGTTGCGACCGGACCTGATTTTGTTAGACATCAGCCTTCCGATGCTGGATGGCATTCGAGCTGCTCAACAAATTCACCAGGTGGCACCTGAATCCAAGATCCCCTTCTTGAGTCAATGCAATGACCTAGAAGTGGCCCGGGCGGCTCTCAGCGCGGGAGGGCACGGTTACGTCGTCAAGTCGGAAGCTGACACGGAACTATTCGCCGCGTTGGAGGCAGTTATAAGCGGCAAGCAGTTCTTGAGTGCACGATTGGCGGATGACCTGGACTAGAGTTGACTGCTGCGCAAGCGCCATGGCTGCCGCACTGCCTCCGCTCCGGTGCAGCCTGTATGGTATTCAGTGCCGGGTATAAGTGCAGGGGATTATGACCTTAGAAAGACTCAGAGCCCAACAGCCGTCCTTATCCGCTTTTCCGTTCAGATATAAGAAACACCAACCGGCGGAACCACAACGGCGGGCGAACTAAACCCTAGGCACTCGCCGAGGTCACAAAATCGTGGAACAATTCCGACCCAGCTTCCAATGTACAAATGCCTGGGATCATTTGGAGGCAATTCCTGTCTTGACATGAGGCCGATCAAATTCTCGGCTGATCACGAAAAGGACTTCCGCCCCAACTTCGTTATGTCCTAGCCACGGTTGCATCAACTTTCGCAAGCTTCATTATATCTTCTTCTTTCTTCTTAGGCCCGGCAGAATGGTTTCAAGTATCGAAGTAACCTGTTCGGCCAGTCGTCCGGAGTCGGCTATTTTGTTTAGTTGCAAATAGATGTCGACGACATCCCCGGCCTTCCGTGGTCCAACAGCACAAACTACGACAATCTTTTTGTCTGCGGGGAAAATCTGATAGATCAATCGATGGTTTGCGAACTCGTGCTTCCAATAGCCGGATAAGGGCGCACGAAGAGGTGTTCCGTATCCTTCTGGATTGACTGCGATTTTCTTCCTTATGATTTTTGCGAGTTTCTTCTTGACGCTACCGTCAAGAGCGCCAACATCACTCCTGGCGTCCTCCGTGAAAACGACCTCATATTTTGGCGCCGGTGTTTCTTCACTCGTCTTGCCTGAATCTGTCATCCGAGGACTTCATCCATGGTGTAGAGTTTGGCCTTTGAAAGTCCTCTCTTCTTCAGTTCTACCAGACGGTTGGTAAGGCCGCGGTCAGCAAGGATCTCAAGGGTCGCGAGAATGGACTCCCGCTCTTCAACAAGCCGATCCAAATATTTCCGATCGACCACATACTTTGCGACCTGGCGACGATTTTCAATCAGCAAAACCGTGTTGTCCTTGACTGCTTTGAGATGTTCTTTCAGATCATCCCGAAAGTCGGTCGCAGACACCTTCCTAACCTTTATCCTATGAGCCGTCGACATGGTGTTCCTCCCTCTGTTCGTCTCGACATACCGACGTACAATTCGATGAATGAATTGTACAATTAAAGCAAGTCGGGATCAAGGGTATGTCGGTTGTCTCCAAAGCCGGAGAAAATTCCAAGGATGGAATGGTCCGAGACACTCAAGCCTAGGTCAAGGGCAGTTTGCCCGTGCGCACGCTTTGCAGTTCGATTCGCGTCGAATTAGCGCTTTCCTGCACGAATCTCGAACGACCAAGTCGCCGGCGATGGCTTGACGCGTACTGTTTCGCGGACTATGCTCCAGTCTCCCCCGGTACACCATTCATCTTTCCCATCAAGGAGACAATAATGTCTACAGCTCCGAAACCCCAAATGGCAGATCAAGACCCTGTCAAAGTGGACCCAAAACATTACAAGATTGAAGTCGAGAATGAGAAGGTGCGCGTGCTCCGCATCAATTACAAAGCGCATGAGAAGTCGGTCATGCACTGGCATCCCGACAACGTGGCAATTTTTCTGAACGATACCCACTGCAGGTTTACGTTCCCCGATGGCAAAACGGAAGTGCGCCGTTTCCACGCAGGCGAGACGGTTTATGCGCCCGCGGGAAGCCACTTGCCGGAGAACTTGGGTGGTCACCCCATCGATATCATACTCGTTGAACTGAAAGGGTAGTTCGACAAAACTCTCCGCCTGCCCCCTTGTCAATTAATTCTCGTATTTTGTAATTGCATTTTTCGGGCAGCCTCTTTTTCAACAAAACGATCGGATCCTTCAGCAAGAGTGAGAGCGAACACCCAGATGCCAAGTAGAACTACAGGTTAACGTTCTGTGGATCCGGACACAGCTAAACGATAGCTTGGGCCCGTTCCCAGAAATATACTTGGAATCCTGGCGGGACTTTGCTATCTAGGAGGGCCTGGATTTGTTTATTTAGCTCTAGGTCCACGTCCCACTACTTCTGGAAAGAATTTGAACCCAAGGGTGCCCTGTTCCGAACGGTGACCGGTAGACTCTAATGGTCTAGTTACCGGCCGAGAAGGAGTCTCTCCATGAAACGTGCTCTCTGGATTGCGCTCGCAGCCGCCCTCTTGTTGCCTGTAGGTGGGACCGCCCAGACCGTTGACGAGATCATCGCCAAAAACGTCCAAGCTCGCGGCGGCCTCGACAAATTGCACGCGGTAAGGGCACTTCGGATTACCGCACGCATCTCTGACGGCGACTTTCGCGCCGCCTACCGCCAGGAAAATAAGCGTGACGACAAGATTCGCGAGGAGATCGTTTTCCAGGGCATGGCCCAAGTGAGAGCCTACAATGGCCAGACCGCTTGGCAAATCAATCCGTTTGGCGGGCGCCGCGATCCTGAGTTGATTTCCGCCGATGAAAGCAAGGACTTGGTCGACAATGCCAACGTCGAAGGACCGCTGGTCGACTACAAACAGAAAGGCCATACCGCCGAGCTCATCGGCCACGATCTTGTCGAGGGCACCGACTGCTACAAAATCAGACTGACCTTGAAAGACGGCGACGTCCGTTACTACTACCTGGACGCCGATTCCTTCCTGGAGATTAAGTACGAAAGCCAGATCCGTGTTCGCGGTGCCATCCGATATACCGAAACCATGCTAGGGGACTACGATCAGGTCGACGGCGTCTATTTTCCCTTTGCCATCCAACGCGGCGAAACCGGTTCCAATGATCGCGTGACCTACGCTGTCGACAAGATCGAAGTCAATGTCGCTCTAGATGACTCTCAATTCTCACTTCCCGCTTCAAAACCCGAAACGAAACCATCGACCTCCAAATGATCCTGGTGATTCGTAAATTCCGGGGGCATCTCTCGCTGTTCGCCCAAATTCCCCAAGGAAGGAGTGGAGAATTCGTCATGTCTAAACTGGCCCGCCTTGCCTCGGTCGTGGTTCTGCTTGCAGTAGATCTCGTTTTGCCATTGCCTCGCCTATTCGCGCAAGACCCGAAGTTTGATTCCGACACCATCTCCGGACTGGGGGCCCGCAATATCGGCTCGGCCACCATGAGCGGCCGCGTCAGCGCTCTGACTGCGGTCAGGGAAGAGGGGCGCCTGACCGTGTACATTGGCGCAGCCAGCGGGGGCGTCTGGAAATCCGTCAACGGTGGGACCACCTTCAAGCCTGTGTTCGATAAGCAGCCCGTGCAATCCATCGGGGCCATTGCTGTCGATCCGCAAAACCCCAAAATCATCTGGGTCGGCACAGGAGAAGCCTGGACCCGCAACAGCGTCTCCATCGGTGACGGCATCTATCGTTCCACCGATGGCGGCGAGAACTGGACCAATCTTGGCCTCAAAGACTCCGAGCACATTGCCAAAATTCTCGTCGACCCGCACGATGGCAACGTCGTCTACGTCTGCGTTCCCGGCAAGCTTTGGAGCGGCAGTGACGACCGTGGCGTCTACAAGACCACCGACGCCGGCAAAACATGGACCAAGATTTTGAAGGGCGCCAACCTTTCTACTGGCTGCTCCATGATGTCCATGGATCCCAAGGATTCCAAAACTCTCTTCGCTGGTATGTGGGACTTTCGCCGTCAAGGTTGGACCTTCCGCTCTGGCAGCGACGGCCCCACGGGCACCAGTGCCAGTGCTTTTTACAAATCCAACGACGGGGGCAAAACTTGGAACGAACTCGACGAAAATACAGCCAAAGGTCTTCCTCCCAAACCGTGGGGACGCATTGCCGTCACGGTAGCGCCTTCCAACTCTAGCGTTGTTTACGCGCTCATCGAGTCCACCCGCAGCGCCCTGTTCTACTCGAATGACGGCGGCAAAACCTGGCAGGAGCGCGACCGCAGCAACGGGATGGTCTGGCGCCCGTTCTATTTCGCCAATCTTATCGTGGATCCCAAAAACGAAAATAAACTCTACAAACCCGACTTGACCCTGATCATGAGCGACGATGGCGGAAAAAGTTTCAGCGCTGTTGGCAGGGGCGCCCACGGAGACTTTCACGATGTCTGGGTGGATCCCGACATTCCCGATCATCTCATCGCCGGCGACGATGGTGGTGTCTGGTACTCGTACGATGGCGCCAATACGTGGTGGAAAGCCAACAATCTTCCGATTTCGCAGTTCTATCACGTTAGTTCCGACATGGCTGATCCCTATCAGGTGTACGGCGGCCTGCAAGACAACAGTTCCTTCGTGGGCGATTCTCAATATCCTGGTGGTATCACCAACAGTCGCTGGGAGAACCTCTTTGGTGGCGACGGCTTCTGGGCTTTCTCTGATACGGGCGATCCCAATTATGCCTACGTCGAAGCTCAAGGCGGGGAAATCGCTCGCGTAAATCGCGCGACACTCGAAAAGCGCCTCATTAAGCCGCAACCCAACTACGGCGAGGGCAAACTGCGATTCAATTGGAATACTCCCATTCACATGAGCCCCAACGAAAAGGGGACGATTTACATCGGCGCGCAGTACCTTTTCCGGTCGCGTGATCATGGCCAGACTTGGGACCGCATTTCACCCGACCTCACCACCAACGATCCTGAGAAGCAGAAACAGGAGGAATCCGGCGGCGTCACGGTCGATAATTCCGACGCCGAAACGCACACCACCATTTATTCGATCAGCGAGTCACCCAAGGACTCCAACATTATTTGGGTTGGCACCGACGACGGTAATCTGCAAATCACTCACGACGCTGGTAAAACGTGGACAAACGTCGTGGCTAATGTCCCCAAACTTCCCAAATGCTCCTGGGTCAATTGGGTGGAAGCCAGCCTCCACGATCCGGCCACTGCATACGTCGCTTTCGATCGCCACACTTTCGGTGACATGAACCCCTATGTTTTTAAGACCACCGATTACGGCAAGACTTGGACGCCAATCGTGGCGCCTGACAGTGGCGTGCGCGGCTACGCTCACGTGATTAAAGAAGATACTGTCCGCCCCGATCTTCTCTTCCTTGGAACCGAATTCGGCCTGTGGGTTTCTCCCGACAGTGGCAAGCAGTGGGCGCAATACAAAGGTCACGATTTCCCGTGCGTTCCTGTCAATGATCTGGTGGTTCATCCGCGAGATTCCGATCTCATTGTGGCCACGCACGGTCGAGGCATATGGATCATCGACGACATCACACCGCTCCGCCATATCGCTCCCGAGATTACGTCGCAGGTAGCTGCGTTTCTTCCCGGCCGGCCCGCACAGCAGCGTATAGAAACCTTCGGCGGATGGGAGGAAGGAAGTGCGGTATTTTCCGGCCCGAATCCTGCTCCCGGCGTCCCCATCACCTACTACCAGCAAAAACGGCACATTTACGGCCGTATGAAGCTCGAAATCTTCGATGCCAACAACAAGATCATCGACACGCTTCCCTCTAATAGCCGTCGTGGCATCAGCCGTGTCACTTGGTCCATGCGGCTCAAAGCCCCCCGGGTTCCCGCTGCCGCCACTGCTGCTTTTGACGCCTACGAAGGTCCGCTAGTCGTTCCTGGTACTTACACAGTCAAGCTCACCCGCGGGACGGATACGTACACGGAAGCGCTAACCATCGGCCTCGATCCCCGCGCCAAATATACGGTGGCCGATCGCCAGGCCAATTTCGAGGCCATGATGCAGCTTTACAATCTGCTTGGTGATATGAGTTACGACACGGATCGCATTAACGGCGTGCGCTCTGCACTGCTCGATCGAGCCAGTCATCTCCCGCAAAATCCCGTCCTCGCCAAACAATTCCAGGATCTTGCTGCCAAGGTCGACGAGATCCGAAAGAAGATCGTTGCCACCAAGGAAGGCGGTGCTATCACGGGCGAAGAGCGAATTCGTGAAAAGACCGCCAGTCTTTACGGCGCTCTTGACACGTACGCTGGCCGCCCGGCGGACTACCAGCTTGCGCGCATCGATTCCCTGAAAAAGGAACTAGGCGACGTCGAGACCGAATTCGACGCACTGATCGCCAGAGAACTGCCGCCGCTGAACAAGTCGTTGGCCAAACAAAAACTCCAGCCCGTCGCGCCCATTGGGCGCAAAGATTGGGACGCCGCTAACCCCAGCGACGAGACTACTCCGGCCGGCAAATCCATGGCCGACCGCGCCACCGAGGCTTTCTTCGACCGCAACTGAGGGAGCCGCGGGTACTTAGTATATTCAGCGAGGACCCCGAGCATGAAACGCCAGGTGCCGCTACGGGAACCCACCACGATCGCGTTGGAGACCATGCGCACTCACAAAATGCGCTCATTTCTCATGCTGCTGGGAATCATCCTCTCCGTCTCAACACTGATCGTCGTAATTGCCCTGATCTCGGGAGTCAATCAATACATTGCCGACCGTGTCGCCAACCTGGGCTCCAATGTATTTCTGGTAGCGCGCTTTCCCATCATTACCGACGTCGAGGAATATGTAAAAGCGACGCGCCGGAACAAGAAAGTGACATGGGAGGATTACCTGGCACTGCGGGATCAGTTGAAAATACCGGCGCGCGTGGGGGTGGAGGTTCGGACCGAGGGAAAGACGCGGGTGGGAGCGCAGAGCATTGAGGACACCAGCATTCGAGGGGTGAGCCCCAACATGGGGCTGATCGATGTGGAGGAGCCCGTTGAAGGGCGATACATCTCGAACGGGGATGATCAGAACCGGTCGATGGTAGCCATGATCGGAGACGAATTGGCAACGAAACTATTCCCCAATGTGGACCCCATCGGGCGGGAAGTGCTCCTGGATGGCCGACCCTTTGTCGTGGTGGGTGTGGCGAAACGCATCGGAACGGTTCTGGGTCAATCGCAGGATAATTTTGTATACATCCCGATTCAATCGTTTACAAAAATATATGGGGCCTATGAAGGATATTGGATTAATGTTCAAGCGCGCGGTGCGGACACAATGGAGCAAGCGCAAGATGAAGCACGAGCGCTCATGAGAGCGCGGCGCCACCTGTTGCCCAATGAAAAAGACAATTTCGGGATTATGGACTCGGCGACGCTGATGAATCTCTGGAACAATCTCACAGGAGTAATTGCGACGGCAATGATAGGCGTAGTCTCCGTGTTTCTGGTGATCGGAGGTATCGTGATCATGAACGTGATGCTAGCCGCAGTCACGGAGAGAACCCGGGAGATTGGCATTCGCAAGGCCTTGGGCGCACGCCGGAAAGATATATTGCTGCAATTTTTGGTGGAAGCGGGAGTGATGGCGGCGGTCGGAGGAGCTATTGGCGTGGCACTCGCCTACGCCATCTCGGGCTTAGCCACGGTGGCTACATCCGTGCCGATGCGCATTCCGATTGCAGCCGTAATACTGGCAGAAATCATCTCAGCAGCCGTTGGAGTGTTCTTTGGAGTCTACCCGGCGAGAAAAGCTGCGGCACTGCAGCCGATTGAAGCACTGCGGCAGGAAGTGTAGAGGAGCAAGGCGGAAAGAGCATGCACATCGGCGAAAATATGCAAATGGCGCTCGCGACCGTGCGCGAAAACAAGATGCGATCCTTCCTGACGGTCTTGGGAGTGGTGATCGGGATTACGGCATTGCTGTCCGTGGTGTCCATCCTTATGGGCGTGTATGACGACGTAAATTCCTACCTTTCCGACTACGGGCCGGAAACGTTATTCATCCTGAGATTTGATCCGGGAATTCATACCGGACGGTTTTCTCAAGAGGAACGCATGCGGCGGCCCCTCACTCTGGAGGATGCCGAGGCCATTGAAAGAGAATGCCCTGCGGTTCGTGAGGTCACCGTTAGTGTCTTTCCACGATTTCAATTTGACGAAGGGCCGCCACGCCAGCCCGCGAGCGCCCGCTATTTGAGCAAAGAAGTCTTTGGCGTCGACTATAACGGCACGCTGCCTTCGAATGAGGACGTGTTCAATTCACGGCCGAGCGCGGGGCGTTTTTTCAGTGAATCGGAAAATGAACATCGAGCGGACGTGGCGGTCATCGGACCGGATATCGCGAAGACCCTGTATCCGGATGAGGAGCCCTTAGGAAAGCCGATCCTTGTCAATGGAGTGACGTACGAGGTCATAGGAGTGCTGGAGCCCCGCAAGGGGAATCTCGTCAAGGATCAATCGGCCGACAAGACCGTCATGGTTCCCTACCGCAGTTATCAGAAACACAACCCAGAAGATGATGAACATATGATTGGGGCCGTAGCATACGCGGGCCGAATGTCTGAGGCGGATGACCAGATTCGCGGCGTTTTGCGGCGTCGAAGAAACGTACCCTTCAATAAGCCGGACAACTTCGGAATTTCCAGCGCGCAACAGATCGCGGACCAGTTTCGGCAGATAACAGCATCCGTGGCGCTGCTTATCTCGGTCATCAGTTCCATCGGCCTGCTGGTTGGAGGAGTAGGTGTGATGAACATTATGCTCATGTCTGTGACGCAACGAACCCGGGAAATTGGAGTGCGTAAAGCAATTGGTGCGCGACGAGTAGATATTATCTGGCAGTTCCTGACGGAAGCTGTGGTGTTGACGGGCGCGGGGGGAGTCATCGGTGTGTTACTCGGCGGGATGATCAGTTTACTTATCAATTTGGCGGTGCCAAGCCTGCCGTCGTCAATTCCGCTATGGTCCATCGTTCTGGGCGTCGCCGTTTCGATGAGTGTGGGCCTTTTCTTCGGAATATATCCCGCGGTCAAGGCGGCGCGTCTCGATCCGATAGATGCGCTGCGCTACGAGTAGTTTCCCAAGACTCATAGGAAGTAACTTCCAAATTTCTCGATGGGATCGGAGTGCTTTTCCGCCTTCGCACTGTCATTGGCCATCGGCAAGCGCCTGCTCGACTTGGGAGCGGCCGCCGCCGGATGATCTGATCAATGTCCATCCTCCTCACCTCCCGATATGCCATCCCTTGTCCTCCCCGAGAACTGGTTGGCACACCTGGCTCGTTCAACCGCAATGGGGGTTGGGTGAATGATCCTGAAAATGTGGGGTGAAAGATGGTGAAACGGGTGGGTGAAAGTCGGTGAAAAACTACCGCCTCAGGTGGTCGGTAGATCCTGAAAATTCACAATCCGTCGGCATTTGCCTATCCTCTTTGGGAGCCGAGTGCCAGGGCGAGAGGTCTACCTGGATTGATTGCTTCTACACAGTTAACAGGGAAAAAATCAGGGAATAGTCACGCGTTGGCGGTGGGCTTGGCTTACTCAAACCTATAGCCGGCTTGGATTTCCCTCAAACGGAGTTTCTTTGTGCCACGGCTTATCAGGGAATAACAGGGAAATTACAGCTAGCCATGAGAAAGTCAGCTAGGGGGAATGCCACGGCAGAAGGCTTGGAATGACCGTTCACTTCAATCCGTTAGAAGTCCTTGGATCATGGGAATTCTTGAAGACCCTGGAGGATGGCTTGGACCCGTTTTCGCACTTGTAGAGTCATCAATTTAACGAAACAGTGTAAAGCTGGTTGTTTGGGCGGGCTTGGCGGCAGCAAAATGTCCACACCAGTTGAACAGCGCTATGGCCTCAGCTTCGCCGCCGCCCAGGCTGAAGTCTGCCTATAATTTCGCAACCGGCCGGCGTTTTTATACCAACTCGATCATCACCCGCCGTCCGACCATCGCCGCCGCCCGTTGCAGGCTGGAAAGCGTGATGTCGTTTTTCGGATTAAGGAGCCGGTCAACTTGGGTGCGGCTTGTCTTGAGTAGGGTGGCCATCTTATTTTTGGATATTTTCTGCTTCCTCATGGCCTCGTCGAGCTGCCACGCGACCACCTCCTTGACCGCCTGTGCTTGCGCCTCTTCAAAGATGCCCTCTTCCTTCAGGAAATCATCAATGCTCGAACCCACATGCTTCTTCCGATTCTTGCGCTTCTTGCTCATCGTTTTAACTCCGTCTGACGCTTGCGCGCCAAGGCCAAGTCCTCATCCGGCGTCGTGCGCGTTTTCTTGATAAACCCGTGCAGCGAAGGCAAAGCAGCACCCGCGCCGTCCGTTTCGTCGGAAGGTCTGTCCGGACCTCCCACAAACCGTTTCCCAACGAACGACAGAGCGGCATCCCAACGGGCCACCGCCATTGCGCACGCAACAGGTCTTTACCTATGGTGTGGCGCTCGGCTTCCGGCAATCCCTTCACCCACTCCCGCACGGGCTCGCTTCCCGGCCGCAGGCATTCTGCACCTTATATAGTACAAGTGTACTTTATATTGTACAGCATTGCTGTCCAAATTAGCTGAGAACACGGCTCGGTAATCACAAAAACACACCATAATCCGGCCTGTGGCTCTCTGTGCGGAGGGCAGGTTGGCCATTCCCGAGTGCGGCTTTTGATCGATGCTGTCTAAGTTCGCTTCCCCCGAGATATCCTAATTATCCCTACTTTTGAAGGCTTTATTGTTTCTGCTGTCCAATTCTTTTTTCTAAATTCAGAGCTCCTGACATGGTTGGTCGGAAACCTGTCCGCTTTTTGCTTCAAGACAGGGGGGTACGACCAGATACTGCATTTTAAGCCGGGTGCCCGGGAACATCGTGTTTGTTTTGTTGAGTGCCTCACAAAGTGATTCGAGGACGCGCGACCGATGTGGCGAACTGAGCGGGGCTAGCCTTATACGAAGTTGGTCGTCGGTAGGCTCGATGTCCGCTGTATCCTGCAGCGCCGTCTGAATGAAAGTACGCCCTTCATCTTCAACACGGCTGTAATGTGGACGAATCAGCTCGACCAAATCGCTTTCCGTCTGGTACGCGACCATTTTCAAAACGTTGGTTAGGTGTTTGCGTTCGGTAGAAAGTTTCACCATCTCCTGGCCCTTTTGGGCATCCGCAACTGTCACGCGAGCAGGAAGAGAGTCACGCCGAGCCTTGAGTTTCTTGATGTGGTTTGTAGCCTTGTCAATCTCCATGCGAATTTTCTCTTCGGCAATCTCAAAATCAGGGTCCGTGGATGTAGGTCCATGGATGTAATCGATTGCCGTTGCACCATAGCTTTCCCGTAGTTTCCTGAGATGAACACGTGCAGCGTAAACTTCTTTCTCGACGGCTTTTCGTGCCGGGTTGGGGATGGAACGGGTGGGATCGTCGGGTTCGACCTGATAATCCGCGAGAGCATCGATCAAATACTCCTCCCGCAGGTATTTGAAGAAATTCTCCTGACGCCAGCGCTCGAACATGCGGTGAGCAACAACAATGGCGCGTAGCTCCCAGCGACTTGTCACCATCGGCGTCTGATGGCCGGTCTCTGTCAGGCGGGTCACCTGACGGAGTCGCAGCTTTCCTTTGAGAAAGCGAACGGGCTGGTCATTGAGCAGGTATTCGACCGGCCGACCATCCAACTTGGCCTTGTGTCGAGTGAATCTCTTTTCGGCGATGTGGCGGATGCGCCCCTTACGATAGGTCAAGATGTCAAAGCCCATGGCCAGCAGATCCCGAAACAGTTTGGGACTCCAGCCACCGCGATCAAAAACAACGGTGGAGTGCCGGCGCGGTCCCAGAAGTTCACGCACTTCGCGTAGCACAGGTGTAAGCATTCGAGTCATGGCGGCATTCGCATCGGCGGTAACAACAAACAAGGGATCGCCGCGTTGATCGTTGACCCAATAGTCAGTCGTTGCGGGCGCAGCGAGATGCATGCGCGTCACATAGGCCTTCGGGACCTTGTGTTTGCCGTGGTAAGCCCGAACGTGGCCGTCAATATAGAGGAACCCGAGCACCTTTCCACGTTCGGCGATGCGCTGCCGAGCGACCTCACGGCCGAGTCGATAACTGCCTTTTAGAGAAGCGAGACGAGAGAGTTTGCGGCGCAGCGTCTTCACTTCCGGCATGCGATCCAGACCGACAATACGACCCAGTTCCCCGGGCGGATACTCTTTGAGCGTCTCCGGCCGCGGAATCCTCAGAAGCGCCAAGAGAACATAGGCAACCAGAGTCGTTCGCAGTCCGTAGAAAGCAGGGCCGAGGCTGCCGTAAATTTTCTCAGCCGTGGAGAGCAGGCCACTGGCAACGAGCGCAGGAATGGCCAACAAAACACCTGCTGTTGGCAAACTTCTTGTGGGAGCAAACACCGGAAGGGCATCGTCGAGAAGCCCCATGGCCGCAAGAAGACGATCCATGGACCGATCGAGAGGGTTGGCGTCGAGACTTTTTGCAGCCGCATCGCTTGGCGGTTGCGGCATTTTATCTGGAGGCTGTTCCGTAACGGAGAATGGAATTTCGAGCAATGTGCTTGCGGAAACCACGGCCAACTGTACTTGCGAACTGGCTTCCGGCAGGAAGGAGAGGCTTGGTTCAGGACCAGGTTTCCAGCCGAGCCGACGGAGACTCTTGCGCACGGCTTTTTCGCTAAGCCCAAGCCGGCCGGCAATCCAACGATTGCTCATCTCCTTGGCTTTGAGACGGAGAATGGTGCGGTCTCGCTCATGAAGCTTCTTGTGCGTGGGAGAACGGGCGGCAGGCCGTCCCCGCGGGCGCGCGAGTGCGCGCAGTCCACCGGCTTTGAAACGCTCTTGATAACGGCGAAGTGTTCGGGCCGAGTAGCCGAAGCAACGTGCGATATCGTTCTGATCCGCGTATCCCGACTCGAAAAGCTGAACCATGGCGTAGGCTTCGGCCGAACGATCTTGGATCGAGTAATGGGAGAAGACGATACCATGGACGAAGAGCACTCGTTGGCCTTGCTCGGTCTCAACGCAAACGCGATCGTTTACGAAGACGGTACCGGGGGTAGGGGCAGGGTGGGCAAAAAGCTCCTTTTGAGGTGCCGCCGGGCTCATGGTTTCTTAGCATGTTCTATCTCCACGGATTCGAAAAGCGGACAGTTTAAGGTCCGCACCCCAGTAAAGGAAAAGCCAAGCCAGCTGCGGCTCCCAGGGATGCGCAGGAGAGGTATCGAGCCCTTCCAGTTCGAGGAAATGTAGCAGCCAAAATCGCGCGATTTCCATCTGCCGATTTAGAAAAAGCGGACAGTTTAAGGTCCGCACCCCACTTTCGAAAAACCCCAATTCTGGCCGCTTTTTAGGGGCATGTCAGGAGCTCTGAAATTAGCCAAGTTGTAAGGCCAGCTGTTCTGGCAACCCTGCCGGTATCGGCGGGGGTTGGAATGGATCATTGATCCAGGTCCACAGGTCACGATAGACGAACAGTTGCTGCCGCAGCAGGGCCACGAGATTGGATAGCGACCAGCCAAAGCTAGACTTCAACTGTAAGTATTTCACCAGCAAGATGGCGATCAGCGCCGTCCAGAGTTGGGTTTTCAGCGCATTGGCGGAAGTCCCCACAAAGGTTTTCACGCGCAGTGATTGCTTCAGGGCGCGGAAAAATAATTGTCGGGTAAGGGGCTGGCGCGGCACCTATTGGCGGTCCGTTTCCAGTCCCTCCCCATAAGAACTGCTCGTGAAGTTTTCCCTCAAGCAGCTCACCCGGTAGGTTTCATCAAAAGGGTTATGTGTCGGGTCGGGTGACAGAGACTTTCACTTCAGGTCCTCCACCCCAGGCAGTGGCTGGAGCTTCCAGCCCCAGTAAAGCCCGAGTACACCGTAGAGGTATTCGTTACTCCATCGCCGCCATCCGATACTCGTCTTTCGCCGCCGCTTCCGCCGCGTTAAGAGGGTGCGGACTTTCATCTCCACATACTCGTGCACTTCACTGAAGGCACGACTTGAGTTGCCAACTCGGAAGTATTGGACCCAGCCGGCAAGCGAGGCATTGATCTGCTCGATCACCTTCGGCATGGGGGTTGCGCCGCTGTGCCGGATGATGTCGCGTACCTTCGCCTTGATTGCTTTGCGGGCCTTCTTCTTCGGAGTCATTTGGAGGTAATGCCCGTTCCCCTTACGCTTCCGAACGCGGCGCAGGTCAAATCCTAAGAACCCGAAGGTTTCTCCCTTCAATAGATCCACCACCTTGGTTTTCTCCTGGTTCAGCTCCACACCGAGGGGTGTGAGCTGTTCTTGGAGCCGCTGTTGGGCGCGTTCGGCCCAGCCTCGCTTTGTGTGGTGTCCACTGAGGGTGATGACGATATCATCGGCGAACCGATGATAGTTCACCGCCTCGTAGGGTCCTTGTGCCGTTTTGTGGCGTATCGCATCGAAGGTCCAGTCCAGCTCGTTTAAGTAGATGTTCGCCGCCAGTGGGCTGAACGGTCCCCCTTGTGGGACACCGATTTTGCCTCCAACTTTGATAATCTGCTTTACGAGATGCAGCACTTCTGGATCCTGGACTCGCTTCGCGATCTTGTCTAACAGTACCGAATGTCGAATCGTGTCGAAATAGCGCGACAGATCAACATCTATCACCGTAGACATGCGTCGCAACACACTGCGTCTGACTTCCGCCAGTGCGCGGTGTGGCGAGCGCCGAGGACGAAACCCGTAGGAGTTTGTGCAGAAATCCGCCTCGAAGACAGCTTCGAGGATGAGCTTCACTGCTCCTTGCACCACGCGGTCGCGGATGCAAGGAATTTGAAGCGTGCGGACTTTGCCGTTTCCTTTTGGAATATCTACCCGGCGGTTCGGCATGGGTTTGTACCTGTCTGTTACAAGGTCTTCCCGTAAGGCCGCAAGGAAGATCGTTCGTCCTTGGATCTCGATGTCCTCAAAGCTCTGGCCATCGATACCCGGGGCGCCGCCGTTTCTCTTGGCATTACCGTAAGCCTCTTCGAGGGTCTCCATCTTCGCAATGTGCACGAAGAGCCCCCAGAACCGATGTGACGGTTCCGACTTCGCCTTTCGATAGATCCGTCGCCTCAGGTCCTGCAGTTTGATGGGTGTTTTTATCATTTCACCCCTGCCTCACTTTGGCGAACGGAGTACTTACCGGTCCGGGCCCTTTCCTCCGAGCATGTTTTGCTGCACGCTCATCATCGGTAGTACGACCCGATCCGTCACCCTGATGCCTACGCTCACATTTCCCGCTCAGGGTTATAGCAAGCGTCTCTTCGGCGAGATTTCTCCGCCGGGCATCGAGGGCTTCTCCAGTTGACACATCCTCCTTCTCACCATGTCGTCGCTGATACCCCGCCGGTGAGAGCTGCCGCATCGGACTCGTTTCCGTCAGCTCTTGCTGCCTTCGCGCGTTATAGACCGTCTCAGCCACCGGAGTTTCGTGTAACGAGGCTACGTCTGCGTTCACTGTACGTTGCAACCTGGTGAGTTGCGCATACTCCTTTCTGAGTATGTTGTCGGAGGGCTCCGTCGTCTCGCTTTTGCTCCACGACGCCTCCCAAGCTACAGGGCCTGAGTCTTTTGCCCCGGCCGGACTTTCACCGACTGGTTGATGTGCCCTTACTCTGGACACGCCTATCTGCCAGCGTTCCTTGTACACCTCCGCAATGGTGGCTGCCGCCAGATCCAGGTGGTTGGTCAGGAACACCAGCACCCGGTCCTGCTCTTCATCATAGAATTCAATGCGCCGGAAGTAGGCATCGATGCCCGCTTGGGCCAGCTTGTAGAAAAAGATCACTTGATCGCGCTGCACGCCACGCCGCTGCGGAACTGTGAGTTTCTCAACCACTCCGTAATCTGCGTTTTCCTTCAGTCGCGTCACGAAATAAACTCCTTGCTGGATCAAGCTCGCAAACCACTCATAGTCTGTGTAACCGCGGTCAAACACCAAAATCGTTCCCGGCGCGAAGCGCATCTGTCGTGCCACGCGTACCTCATGTTTCTTGCCCTCGGTGATGACCGCGTACGACGGCAGATATCCATCATGATCCAGCAATAAATGTAGTTTCACCGCCCCTTTCGTTAACCGAAACTTGGCCCAGTCAAACATCGTGGCGCACAGATCGATCACCGAGGCATCCAGGCTCAGCAATGGATTCTTGAAACGGAACTTCCTTTTCTTTCTGGTTCCTGGTTGGCTGGCCGCCAAGGTCTGGCACTTTGCTAGCAGTTGTTCAAATACGGTTTGACACAACTGCCAAGGCCGATGTTCGTTGGCGTAGGCTAGCGTGGAGCGAGCCGGAGCTGTGGGCACACCCAGATGTCGAAGCTTTCCTTCACTGGCGGCCAAGCCTCCACATATTTCACGCAACGACTTGGCATGTCCGAGCTGGCAAAAGAGCATGGCGATGAACTGTCCCCAACTACTGAAACCGCGGGCATGTCGCTCGGCGCCATGCTTGTGCACGGCAGATTCAAATTCAAGGCGAGGGATTAACTGCAAAATTTGTGAGAAAATACTGCTGACTCGAGTCAAGGCTGAGCCTCCTTAGCATTGTGATTGGCTTTTCCAGAGCCCAACCTCAAGCTAACAGATGCTCGGCCTTTTTTCTTTCACAAATCGAAATCCTAATTTGGACAAGCGTGATTGTACAGCCCGGTCTGCAGCTCGAGACTGACGGATCTGGTAGTGCATCCCAAACCCAAACAAAGTCCCGTCTTCAGCAGCTTCCCGCAGGCTCCTACACTCCTCTTTTCTGTTGCCTAGGTTTCCGGCGAAATCCCTCGCGCTTTCCAAGACCCTTTTCTTTCGTGTGCTGAACCATGGCGTGTCGCAGGAGCCAATTCGCTTTGGTCTGGTAACCTCGACCATCGGCTTTGAGCCATGCGAGCACATCGGAATCCAGACGCATCGTGACGGGCTTCTTCGTTGGCCTATAGAACTTGCCGATTTCGACGCTGTTCCATTCGAGAACCGGCGGGATATCTGAAAAATCAATTTCTCCGTCGCTTTTTGCGGCGATTGCTTGGATGTCTCGTTTCTGTTCCTTTGTGAGCTTCCTCATAGGCTCTCCTTTCATGGGACTCAGCCGCGCGAGCCGAGATGATGCGAATGACCTCTTCGTTGTATTTTTCATAAAAAGTATGAACAACCAATAGAATCGAACCTGGTCCTATGGCTCCAACCGTTATCCAACGTTATCCAACGTTCTTCATCCGCAATCGTGACGTCACGCTGCGTGATCGCGTAGGGATCGTCGAAAACCAAAACGGCAGTTTCAAAGCGAACATCATGTTTGCGAAGATTTTGGCGGTTCTTGTGCTCATCCCATTCAAATCGCATCGCTGGCCACTATAAAAACAGTGTATAAGTCTGAATCACAGATGTCAATACAGTTGTACGTACATGCCTTCGGCATGAGACGCGGAACTCTTCGCCTTATCGATCTCTAGACTCCAGCCGCAGGCGACGCTCAATATTTCTTCCGTTGGCTTATGTGCCTTGGAAAGCTGCCAGCAAAACCGTGTGCCATCGCAACATTAATAATAGGGTCCTGCCCCCTATCCTCTCCGGGAGAAGATGGTTGCCATTTCCCACATCCAAATCAGGTTGAGACATTTGCATTGAGCGTCGCTGGTAACTTCTTGATCGGACGGAAGCAAGCAGAAACAGCTAAGTTTCCGCATCCGTCCGGGCAGTGCCCCTGCACTTGGCTTTAGTACGAGGCGTTTCCTGTGTTCCCGCCAATCACCGCGCCGCTTGCCGCACTGGAGGGATTGCCCTACGCAACGATGGATTGTAGGTAACACCTTTCAAAAGCAATTCATTCCAGTTCCGCTGTGATCCTGATCAGCTCGAAGAGACTTCGATAAACAGCTGGCAGATACTGCTTGCGGACTGCCCGCGTCTTCACCGAAACGAAGCGCTCTCAATCCGCTGGTCGAGAGCCAGAAACTGTTTTTCGACGCGCTCGCATCACTTCGATAGCGATTTGACACATGCACCGGTGGTAATGCTCCCTTTGGGCGAAGTTCAAAACAATGTGCGGTTTCCGATACTACGCATGGAGGGGGAGTTGACGCAGGGTCTGTTACTCTGGAGCTTAAAGTCGTTGACACGGGCTGATTGCGGAATGGTAGACTTTCCACCTCCGCGGATGACGGCTTCTTAGACGTTATTATGGCTAATCCAGGCAAACCCCTCGAGCCAGAGGTGCCCGGGAAACCCTCGAGCGCTGAGGAACTTCCAACGCTCGAGGGACCTGTTCGTCCGAGCGCTTCCAAGCCCACGTCGCCTCCCCCAGCCAAACCCCCTGCTCCTGCTAGTCCACCAACACCGGCTGCCAATTCGCCAACTCCAGCCAATTCGTCGGCTCCTCCCCAAGCCGCTGAGGAACTTCCGACGCTCGAGGGACCTGTTCATCCGAGCGCTTCCAAGCCCGCGTCGCCTCCAACTCCCCCAGCCAAACCCCCTGCTCCTGCTAGTCCACCAACACCGACTGCCAAGTCGTCGGCTCCTCCCAAAGCCGCTGAGGAACTTCCGACTTTCGAAGGACCTGTTCCTCCGAGCGTTTCCAAGCCCACGTCGCCTCCACCCCCCCCAGCCAAACCCCCTGCTCCTGCTAGGCCACCAACACCGGCCGCCAACTCGCCGACTCCAGCCAAGTCGCCGGCTCCTCCCAAAGCCGCTGAGGAACTTCCGACTTTCGAGGGACCTGTTCGTCCGAGCGTTTCCAAGCCCACGTCGCCTCCAACTCCCCCAGCCAAACCCCCTGCTCCTGCTAGGCCACCAACACCGGCTGCCAACTCGCCAACTCCAGCCAAGTCGTCGGCTCCTCCCAAAGCGCCGTCTCCCTCCAAACCACCTGCGCCCAAACCCGCCACTCGAGTTGCTTCGGAAGTCTCGAATACCCTCGATTCGGCGGTAGCCCTCAAAACTCCCATGTACGGAGTCTCTTCGGATGCAAAGCAGCCACCTCCCGCAGATGCCGACGACATTGGTACCGTCTATGGCGACGCGACGTACGGTGGCACTCCAGCTTCTCCTCCTACGACCGAGGAAGAGGAAGGCACGCAGACCATTGGGCCCTACCGGCTCGTCAAAATGCTGGGTGAAGGGGGCATGGGGCAGGTCTGGCTCGCCGCGCAGACCTTTCCCGTCAGGCGTAAGGTCGCGCTCAAGCTTATCAAGGGTGGTAAATATGATAAGTCGGTAATCCAGCGATTCGAAGCGGAACGTCAATCATTGGCGATCATGGACCACCCCGCCATCGCCAAAGTGTTTGACGCCGGAACTACCTCCGAGGGCCAGCCCTTCTTCGTGATGGAGTATGTTCCCGGCTCTCCCATCACGAAATACTGCGACGAAAAACGGCTCAGCACTCGCGAACGCCTGAACCTGTTCATCAAGGTCTGCGAGGGCGTACAACACGCCCACCAAAAGGCGATGATTCACCGCGACCTGAAACCGGGAAATATTCTGGTCAGCGAGATCGACGGGAAACCCGCGCCGCACATCATCGATTTTGGCATCGCCAAAGCAACGGAGAACAAGCAAGAGGGCGAGACGCTACTGACTCAAGCGGGCATGCTCGTGGGCACGCCCGGGTACATGGCGCCGGAACAGACCGATCCCAGTTTCCCGGATATCGATACGCGTGCCGACGTATACGCCCTCGGTGTGATCCTCTACGAATTGCTCACGGGCAGTCTGCCTTTCGACCCCAAGCAGTGGCAAAAGCAGCCTCTATACGAAGTCTTACGCCGAATCCGGGAAGATGATCCTCCCCGCCCCAGTACCCAGTTAATTACGCTGAACGACACAGCCGCAGAACAGGCCGGATTGCGGCAAACCGAGCCGCGCCAACTGGCCAGCCTGCTCAAGGGTGATCTGGATTGGATCACCATGAAGGCGCTCGAAAAAGATCGAGCGCGTCGCTACGACTCGCCCACTTCGCTAGCAGCGGACATCACGCGGTATTTGACCGATGAGCCCGTTCTGGCGTCGCCGCCCTCGGTCTCCTATCGCACGGCGAAATTCGTCAAACGGCATCGCGTCGGTGTACTCGCAGCAAGCGTTGTATTCCTGATGCTGATCGCGCTGGCGGTTTCCATGACCGTCCAGGCTTATCGCATCGCTCGAGAGAGGGACCGCGCCAACCGGGAGGCTGAGGAAGCAAAAAGTGTTTCCGATTTTCTGACTCACCTCTTCAACGTTTCCGACCCCAGCGAGGCTCGTGGCAACAGCATTACCGCACGAGAAATCCTGGATCAAGGTGCAAAGCAGATCGAAACCAACTTAACCGGTCAGCCCGAGGTGCAGGCGCGGCTGCTTGCGACCATCGGAAATGTCTACCAGACGCTGGGACTCTATTCCCAAGCCCAGAACCTTCTGGAGAAATCTATCGAACTTCGCCGCCGCGTGCTCGGACCCAAGAATCCCGAGCTATTAAGCTCTCTGAACGACCTGGCTTACGTTCTGATGATTCAGGGGAAATCATCGGCTGCGGAGAAGTTAGCTCGGGACGCACTGCCAATCGATCGCAGCGCGCTGGGGCCCGAGAATCCTGTGACTATCTCCTGCATGATCGAGCTGGGGAGTATCTTGCGCGACGAGGGCCGCTTCGAGGAGGCAGAAAAATTGACGCGCGAAACGCTCGAAATACAAAAGCGAGTGCTGGGGCCAGAAAATCCCGAGACGTTGAGGTCCATGAGCAACCTCGGTTTTACCCTGGGCGAAGAAGGCCGTCTCAAGGAGGCGGAAGCAACGCTGCGTGAATCGTATGACATTAGGCGTAAGGTGATGGGGCCGGATCACCCGGAAACTTTGAGAGATGCGTACTTTCTTGCCGGCTATTTGAGTATTGACAATCAACTAGACGAGGCCGAGAAGCTTCAGCGCGAGACGCTCGAACTCCGCCGACATGTTTTGGGAGACGAACACATAGATACCCTAAATAGCATGGAAGCCCTAGCCAACACACTGCAATCGGAAAAGCGCTATGCGGAGGCAGAGAAACTCCGACGTGACGTCCTAGGCGTGCAACGGCGCGTGCTGGGGCCGGAACATCCATTGACCCTGTCTACGATGACCGAACTGGCGAACAATTTGAGCGTGCAAGGGCGCTACAAGGACGCAGACGCGTTGTTAGAGGAGACACTTGCGATACAGAAGCGGGTGCGGGGAGTCAATAATCCAGATACTGCAGAAACGGAATACAATCTGGCCTGTAACGCCGCGCTCGCGGGTCATAAGCCTGAGGCGCTGGCTCTCTTGAAGGAAGCTTTCGAACATGGCTTAAGCCCCTTAAATAAGAAGCACATGGCGGAGGATCCGGACCTGAGATCACTGCATGGCAACCCCGAATTCGAGGCGCTGGTCGCCGAGGGCCAAAAGAGCGGAGGTTCGGAGTAAATGCCGGATACACCCCTGTGAGTGGCTAAGGGCTGGTGTCACCCAAGCGCCGAAGGGGTTGGTCCCAGACAGCCGCGAGGATAGAGACAGCTCTTCTTTTATCCTCAGAGTGGTAGAAAGGTACTTCTAGTACGCGAATCAGTACTTGACTGGGTCGACTCATCAAGTATTCTTCCTAGACGGAATAGTTTGCTGCCCCGCGGCGTGCCGTGTCCGCGTCGATCGATTTGCGAGGCACCATGAAAATCATGCGTTGGATCACAATTCTTACTATTGCGGCATGCTGGGCTGTGTCGACCTATGCCCAAGACGGAGGGGTGGGCAACAAAATTCCCTCAACTAAGACCCAAGAAATGACCAGTCCGAATTTCAATTTAACTGCCGTACCGTGCACGTACAACTCGATGGGAGTTTCCACTGATTCAGATTGCAACGTATTCGCAGGTCAGGAAGTGCAGGAGTATTTCGCGGGATACGATCAATTCGGAGTTCCCATGAATTCGTATCAGGTAACCTTGGACTTCGGGCCGGGGAACCCGGCGGGGACTACAGTAGGCTGTAGCCCTCAAAACATCGGGCCGGGCTTTACAGTCGCTAATTGTTTGGTGGGCACTGGAGTACCCGTCCCAACTGGTGGCGGACCCGTTGTGCTTACGTTTGGAGAGAGCTTTACAGGCATAGGAGTTACCTGCGTTGATTCCAGCACCGGGTCCGACGCGCCAAACGACGGTGGCGCGGCGAATGCAGCCTGTCTAAATTATAGTGTGAACGCCATTAACCAAGACATCAAAACGGGCGGAGCTGCGGGCCTACCGTTTGTGTATTACTATCCTCCCGCTGGTATAACTGGCATGACGCCTACTGTTCAGACGAGTGGCCCTTGCACTATACCCCCTAGCAATCCCCCTCCTTTGGGAGGGATTCCAGCTTCCCCATTTCTCGTCTGCGGCCCCAATTCGTTTGTACTCGGGATAGGCATTAGTTGCATTAGTCCTGGTGGCCCTAATTGCAGCGGCAGCGGGGAGGGCACATTTGATCCTGCTAGCCTCCCAACAATAGCTTTCGTGCAAGCCGATCCTTCCCTCGGGCTTCCAGAACCTCCGACGCTTCTACTGGTCGGTGCGGCCATGTTTGGCATGTCAATACTTCTGATGAAGAAAAAGGCGATCAGCGCCTAATTCGCATTGTCTTTTCTGTTCGGAATCGCCGGAGCTGTTTTCCGGCGATTTTTTTTGGAGTGTGCTTGAATGCCCCATCGGGCAAGAGCTGCTTATTTGTTCTTCGTTTGCTATCGAGGGATGTAGCTGTCGAGAAGTGGAATCACAAGCTGCGCAAATCGCGTCACCCTCGTTTCCGCCTCTGAAGGGTTCTCGCCGCTTTTCAGTGCCGTTACGATGCGAACGAGCGCTCCATCGGAACGATTCATGACGATAGCATCGGCTACCAGATGGCATTTCGCCTTGTACTCGCTCGGTGTCACGTGGCCGTGCGCTTGATACCAATAAAGAACCAGAGCCCGTTCGCCTTCCTTCTCTAATAAATACCGGTTGACCTCGATTCTGTGACCGCTTTGACCATCTATCCAGATGCGGGTGGATTCGGTCGGAACCCAGCCGGCTCCGGGCAAGCAGTTTTTCGGAGAGTGAATGGTGTCTCCTTGGCGCTGGCTCGGAAAAAAAGCAATGAACAGATTGGCAAACTCCCCCTGCGCAAAATTGAAATAGTCACGGGTCAGGAAATCGCCTGGGCCCAGAGCTTTTAGGGTTTCAGGACTGATCGGCTGGTCCCTGCCCTGCCAATCGCCAAGATTCAGAGGGAAGTTTTTCAGAGTGTCGTGGGCTGGCAGGACCTCTTCGCGGTCCCTGGCTCTCAGCAATCCATAGGTAGCTGTGAGCAGAAGTGCCAACAAACCAAAACGCATCCAAGATCGGCCAACAGTATTCATGTGGCCATCCACCTCCGGGAGAATCGCGTTCCCAAGGTATGAAAGCCAGCGACAGCCGCTAGGGAAAGAAGGAAAAGCAAGAAGCCAGAGAAGGCATGGAAAAAGCCCTCGGCAAGCTCGTGACTGACGTATTGGGCCAGCAGGGCGGACAACGTGATTCTTAACGCATTGGCGAAGACCGCCACGGGCACGGCGACAAGCGCTAATAGAAAGCGCATCCAGACCCTTCGTTCAAAAAAAAGACCATAGATTACAGCAACGGTTATCAGAGACATCAGCGATCGCAAGCCACTGCAGGCTTCCACGATGTCGAGGGACATGGAGGAGAGTACGATGATATTGCCCTCACGAAGCACCGGAACATGTAGCAGTTCTAGAAGTGCGCAAGCGAGGCGAGACGCCAGCAGTTGCAGCGGGAAAGCAATTTCATTGAAGATGATCACCGGCAGGGGAATCATCAGGAAGAGCAAGAGCCACGGTGCGATGACAGCCCGAAGCATTCCCCATCCTGCGAAATACACAATCAAACCGCCAATCAAGATGCACAGCGAAACTCGTGGCAGGAATAGTTCCGCGCCCAGTGTGCCCACGACTAGCAAGCCCATAGCGGCAACAACGAACAGGAGTCCGGAAGCGGAAGGCTCGAGCGGCTGATTCATCCACGATTTCCGGGTCATCCACAACAACAACCCGCAACAAAGGGGAACGAAGAAGCCATGCGAATAATTGGGGTCATCAAGCCATTGCTGGACCAGTTTCGATACCACATGGCTATAGAGCAGACCCACTAAGACAAGCAGAATAAGCCCCTGCAGAAGGACGGCTCCTTTTGGAGTTATCCCTTCGCGGTTAAGCGAGAGCTCAGAGGTTCTTTCTGCAGGCTCTGTTCTCAGGTTCAAGCACTCCCGGAGAGCTATTCCCGTATCCTACCAAGGAACGTGGCTTTAGGCCCTTCTGGCTTTCGGTCGTGTGTCCAGCCGATAGATTTCCACAGCCTGTAACTGGGTGTTCACCTTTGTTTCACGTACCGGCACTGGTTCTTGGACTATACTTTGGCTCCCCAGTTGATCCGCACTCCACGCCCGTCGAACGGAAGTAGGCAGTGCAAGGCGCGACGCATCTCTTGATCCCCTCCCTGTACCTCTCGATTAGAGTCGCAAGAAGTTGGAGTGTTTTCTGTTCCGCCCCAAGTAATGGTAGACCGAAGTTTCTCGTAAAGAGGCCCCCATGCAATTCTTGAGAAGTGCAAGACTCTTCCTCTGTGTGATTTTCGTTTTCGGTTTCGCCGCGCGTGCTTCCGCCCAGGTCACTTGGACCCTTAAGGATGTAACGTTTACTAACGGCAACACAGCAAGTGGTACGTTTACGACGAATGCGGCGCTCAACGGCTTTGTTAGTTTTTCGATCACGGTGACGGGCCCCGCTAAGGCTGCCGATTTCACGGCTACGCAAATGGTCGGCCCTTATTTGCCTAGTGAGATCGGAATCGCAAATCCACTTTTCACCGAGTACGTGGACCTGTTCACAGCCTCGCCTTTGACGAACGCTGGCGGGACAATCCACCACGTGAACCCGTCGGCCACTCTACAGTCAGTCGATTGTCCGGGCTGTGGGGTGCTGATTATCAATTCGAATACGGAACTGATCGGGGTGACCCCCGAACCACCCAGTGGTCGCCTCATGCTCGTCGGAGTCGCCTTGCTAACCGGAGCTTGGTTCCTCCGCCGACGCCGGCGGTCACTAACGACGAACTCGTAATGCTCGCGAGTTTCACTCGGAACGCAAAATATAAGGCGCTACTTCAGAAATAGAGAAATAGAGAAGCAACTGCCTTCCTTGTAGGCGGAAATCTCAGCCAAATTCGCACGCCCGTATCGACCTAAGTTGCTGCATCTAAGAAGCTTGTGTGAGTTCGTTTTGCAAATTCAATCTGCTGGCCGCTGCGTCCCCCCTCAGGTGTTCTGTTGGGCTGGATTGTGCGTGTGCGAAATCGCAATTTCGCTGCGCCAAAAGTCCTCACTCGGTGACAAGAATTCAAAGCCCGCAAAGATCCTTCCCCCGGGATGACGCCACGTCGAGACGACTTTACCTCCGATCGACTGACCCGTTTTTCCATTCGTCAGATTGAGTGCCTGGTCCACGAACAGAGTCGCGTCGAGACAAATCAGACATCCCGAATCGCTCACCGTATGTGTCTCTGCCTCGGCCGTGATTTCTTCCCCGGTGCGAGTTTGCCCACGGACGCGCACAGGGACGGCAAGTTGTTTCCTCACCGAACGACGCCTATCCGGCCCAGTAAAATCAAAGGCTGTCATGACGAGCTCCTCACTTTTGTGCCTCTCGAGCTGGAACAATGCGCTGAAATTGAGCGGTAGGATAATTAGGGTTTAGTTCCAAGGCGCGCTTGAATTCCCCTTCCGCGGCCGGCCAGTCCCACTCGTAATGCATTTCCTCAAATCCGAGGGAGGTGTGGCCTCTAATGTGCGAGCTTTTTTCGTATGAGGAACGCAACGCCCAGTATTCCGGTCCCCAGCAGTAGAAAGCTGGAGGGCTCTGGCGTGCTCGAGATGTTCGAGATAGTCGCATCGAAGCCTGTGCCTAGATCGTAGCCACCGTTGCCAGTCTCGACTTCAAACGTGATGGTATCATCTGCGTTGAGAGCAAGGGGGGTAGGAGAAGAGAACGTATAGTCTTGACCAAAAGTATTAATGGTGGTGGAGAAGAGCACGGTTGAAGAATCCAGGACAACCTCGACCGGGTGCGAGCCCTCAGAGGTATCAATTCCCGAGAAGAATCCGCTCATGGAATAATTCCCAGCGCTAGGCGCGGTCCACGTCACCATCACGCTGTTGGTTTCTGGATCCATATTCAATAATTGTCCGGGAGGAAGGGTTACCGTGCCGTTTTCTGGGAGAGGACTCCCGGTGGTGTTCTCCGAGATCGAGGTGAAATCAAGGTAGCCTCCGCTGTTGTTCCAGCGAGGGCAGCTTCGCGTACGGCGTCATTTTCGACGCCTTCTCCAGGGTGCTTCTGTTCACGCCGGTTTCGAAAGACTCGGACCGGAGATGTGCAAGGCAGGTACTGACAACAAGCAGTTGGAAGAGCTGACAGTTTGCAAGCCGGGCGGCAGCGATTCTCCAAAGCTGCGAACGACGTCCGCCCGTTCGGGCGGGACGTACTTTGATACAAGCCGGATGGTTTCCTCGGCGACTCCAAGCGCCATAAAGCGGGAAATTGCCTGTTCGCGAATTGCCTCCTCGATGTCCCGCGAGCGATCGTCGGTGCGCCGCGCGATCAGCACGATCGTGGAACTCGTCACGGCCGTGAACGTGGATAAGTCCAGTAGAGCTTTCAGCCACTCGCTGGCAATTTCAGGTTCCACCACCGAGTGCAGCGGCCCATACAGGGGAATGCGGGCACCCAGCCGACCCAGCGACCACAACCAAATTGCATCTCCAGGTTGCTTTCTGATCTTCGCTATCAACTCGCGCCCTAGTGAGGCACGGATGCTGGCTTGCAGGTGCTCAAGGTTCGCAAGGAGGCGCCACTTCTCATACTCGAGTTGGCGGTTGATGCGCTTTTTCTTGCTCCCAGGAGGGCTAGTATGGTTCCGATACAGCGCGAGCTGCTCGCCGGCATTGATGCCGCCAGCGATCCGACGCAACAGCAACAGCACCCCGACCTGACATTGCAGATCGTCTACAAAGGCAAGGTCGTTCGATGCGATGGTTTGCAGGCGGTTGACGCGCGCATCATCACCCGGCGCGCCGAAGCCCGGACGCAAACAGAAGCCAGTTAGATTAAGCCAACGCATCTCATGGCCGGGAGACTTTTTGCGACCAGCAGCAACCTCGATGAGCGCATCGCCGAACCGGCGAATGGCCAAGAGGGGCCACGAGTCTCTTTTTGCGCCGAGTACTGCTTCCATCTGACCGACAAGGGCCTCGGGTGTCAGGGAAGCGTTGTGCGCCGAGTCGCCAAAAGCATTCTTGATCAGTTGCGCAGCAGATTCGACATTTGTATCGGAAGTCGCGACACCCGAAGAACGTGCCGGCACGGGCTGCGGTTTAACCGTATCGACTTGCTGCGCTTGTGCCTCTTCGCCGCGCAGGTCGAATTGCAAGCGCCAGCGGTGCGGCGTCTTCCGCGATTCACACCAGAGTTCGAGCGTACCAACCTCGGTGAAACTGGCTCTGAGGCGTATCGTCAGGTACACGTCGCGCCTCTTGCCGTATCGCAGCAAGGTCACTAGCGGAGGATGACGATGTACGCTCGCTTCGTCCAGGGCAGTGACTTCGCCGTGTGCATCGTGCCGTGTACGCGAACTATAAAGCGTGAACGACACCGGGCGGTTAGCCAGCACCGAGAATTCGCGATCGAGTAGAGGAAGTGTAGTACCCTCTTCCACCCCGGCAGGCAAAACACAGATGCCCTTCAGATGGTCCTCGCGCAACCCGATGTAGTAAGTGCGAGCGTTGCCGGCTCTGATGCGCAAACCGGCGCCGCGTCGTACGCGGCCGTAGTAAGCAGCTCCACGAGCAACAGCACTATCTACCTCGTCGTTGTTGAGGAGCTTGGGAGACCAGCCGCTTTGTGTTTCTCCGAACCAGGCGGAAATGGCTTCGACAATCCTGTCGCGAGTCACAGCTGGCACACAGAAGCCGCCATTGAAGAGCACGGCATCGGGTCGAGCCATTCGCTGGTTTGCAGACGCACCTTCCATGGCAGCAGCGGCTTGGGTCAGAAATGCAGCAAGGTGCTTGGTGATGGCAGGATCGCTGGCGTAGGGTAGGCCGAGTTCGCGCAATCCTGTTGGCGTGCCAGTTGCCGGCATCTCATGAGGTGCCGTGATTGGCAAGAAGCCGTCCGTTAGAACCTGCAGGACTTCCTCACGGGTCAGGTCGGTGCTGAGGGCGTCTCCGATGACAGCACGGCCGCTACCCAAGATTGTGACTGGCACGCGCTCCAAGGACGAGTCATTCAGCAGCCGCTCTTTCGACGCACAGCAGGTCCGCCGTAATGCATAACGCTGTCGCAGCGTGAGTTTGACGTCTTTGAGCTTCTTCTCCACGTAGCGGGCGAGCGCAAAATCGAGATTGTCGCCGCCCAGTAAAAGGTGCTCGCCGATGGCTGTTCGGTCAAACTGCAATTCGCCATCCACGAAGCGAGCGTGAATCAGGCTGAAATCTGTCGTGCCACCGCCAATGTCGCAGATCAAAATCAGTGCGCCATCGCGGAGGTATTCATTATTCCCGGCCTGCGCATGTCGATTTGCCGCGATCCACGCATAAAACGCGGACAATGGTTCTTCGAGCAGAGTGAGCTTCTCGAGCCCGGCAGTGCGGGCGGCTTCGACCGTCAGCTCACGCGCTTCCTCATCGAACGAACCTGGCACGGTGAGGACGATTTCCTGGTGCTCAAAACGCGTTTCTCCATCACTCCCAATTGCGCCGTTCCAGGCGTCGCGCAGATGCATGAGGTAGCGCGCGGATGCGTCGACAGGGGAGATCATCGGCTGCGGCGGCTCCGCTTGCGCCGGCAGGATCTTGGAGCGACGATGCACGCCAGGATAGGAAAGCCACGACTTCGCTGATGACACCTGGCGGCTCGGCACAAGCGCTCCCTGTTCGCGCGCGAGCACACCGGTGACCATTGGCGGTTGCTCGTTCCAAGTAGCGCTCACGCCGCCCGCAGACAACTCATCCTCGGTAGGGAAGTAAAGAAACGAAGGAAGTGTGGGAAGCGTGCCGACTTCGCCCGGTCCCACCAACTGCGGCACGGGGAACACACGAATAATCGAAGCCGAATCAGCGGTATTCTGAGTATCGAGGTACGCCACGACAGAATTTGTCGTGCCCAGATCAATTCCGATTAGATAACGAGAAAACACCGACTACTCACCACTTGGTCTTTTCACGAATATTTAGCTCAAGCTTCCAGCGCTGGCCGTCGCGGGCTACGCACCAGACTTCGAGCGTGCCGAGTTCGGTGACGCGAGTCTCGAGCCGCACCGGTACAATCTTTCCCAACTGGCCATCGAGTTTAAGAGTGACCTGCAGGGGGCTGCGTTCCTCGATATCCTCACCCCAGTCTTCCAGCAGGCTGCCGACTTGGTCCTGCTTACGGACGCTAGAACTTAGGAAACGAAACTCGGCTGGTTCGCCGACCACGAGTCCAAACTCTCTGTCTGGAATCGTGGCTTCCGTGCCCTCCTCCATACCAAAGGAAACGACACAGAGCGCCTTGAGCGGGGCTTCCATTCCGGGCACTGCTGGCATTGAGCTTTCAATTCCGATGTAATATGTGCGCGAGGCGCCACTGCGGATACGCACGCCGCGACCGCGACGCGCCATACCGTAATAGGCCGCGCCCCGCGCAACGGCGTGCTCCAAGTCGGGAGCTTCCAGGATCTGTTTCGTCCCGAGCGCCTCGAATCCCTCTTGTCGCAACCAGCTGTTCAGCACTTCGACCACGCGGTCGCGCAGCACCGCCGCTTTCATCACTCCACCGTTGAACAGGACGTGCGTGGGACAGGCAAGTCCGCTGCCGCCGCGGCGGATGCCCGCTGCCTCGGGACTGTTGCGAACTTGCTCCGAGAGAAAGCGCGCAAGGTGCTTCGTGATGGCGGGATCCGCCGCGTACGGCAGGCCCAACTCCTGAAAGCCAACACGGCGCTGGCGGGCAGGTAGTTCGTCGCTTGCAACTTTTGGGAAAAATCCTTCTACCAGGATCTGATTGAGGTCTTCGCGCGCCAGTTCCGTCTTAATGGTGCCACCGACGAGTTTCGTCCCCTTGCCCAACAATGTAACGGGGCGAGTCTGCGTCTTAGACGATTCGAACAGCTTTTCCTTGGCCATTCGACACTGATGCCACAGACTCTGCAATTGCCAGATATCGATCCGATTGCCCGAGGCTTCAAGGCGTTGCTGCAGAAAGCGCGCCAGCGCCAAGTCCATATTGTCGCCGCCCAGCAGGATGTGGTCACCAACGGCGACGCGTTTCAGCGTCAGTTCGCCATTCTCTTCGGAAACCATAATGAGACTGAAATCCGTCGTGCCACCGCCGATGTCGCATACGAAAACGAGGTCGCCGACTTTGATGCGGTGGCGCCAGGCATCACCCTGGCTTTCCAGCCATGCGTAAAAGGCGGCCTGAGGTTCTTCGAGCAGCGTGACATGCTTATAACCGGCTTGTTCGGCAGCGCGCCTCGTCAACTCGCGTGCTTCTTCGTCGAAGGAAGCGGGCACAGTGAGGAGCACGTCCTGTTCCGCAAGAGCGGGTCGCCCTTGCTCCCCGCCGCTATCCCACACGGTGCGCAAGTACTGCAAGATCTGAGATGACGCATCGAGCGGCGATAGCTTGGGCACCTCCTCGGGGGCTTGCCACGGCAAGATCGGCGCGGTGCGGTTCACAGCAGCGTAAGAGAGCCAGGATTTGGCGGAGGCGACGAGGCGGTTGGGAATTTCCGCGCCACGTTTGCGCGCCAGTTCGCCTATCACAAGCTTCGGTTCGGGTTCCCAAGGCAAGGCCAGGCTGCCTTTGGGAAAATCGAATTCGCCCGGGATGTAAAGAAACGATGGCAGTAACGTGCGTTCCGCCACTTCGTTCGGATCCACAAGCTGTGGAATGCTGCGGACTTCGATTTGAGTTTTTTCTTCGGAAGCAATGGCGTTGCAGAACGCCAACGCCGAATTTGTAGTCCCTAGGTCGATACCGATAATGTATTTGGCCGCCAACGAAAATCTCCTCTTCAAATTCACATCTGTGTGGCAGATGTGTCTCAGCCGCTATGAAAGTTCAACCTCAGCCGGCGCAATCACCATTCGGCCGGAACCCTGCGGCAGCGGCGGCAGATTCACCTCCTTGACGTGCCAGCCCTTGTGTCGTAACACACCGCGAATCGGCGGCTCTCCTGTCACATTGCCTAGCAATTTAATGGCTGCCGGATCGAAACCGCTTTGCACGGTCACTGGTTGATCTTCTTCGGAGTTCAGAATCGGCTCCAGCTTTACATAATGTTCGAGCACCTTGCGACATGCTTCGTGGATCGTACGCACAGCCGCTCCAAGCTGCGCGTCGGGATAGGGGGAGATATTCTCTGCCAGGAAATCGATGAGCCGCCCATCTCGTTGTAGCAGCGCAAGCATCTGCACGGCGCGATCAAATGCCCCCGAGGCTGGCCGCTCCATCTCCTTCGGACGAGAGGCCGGAGCTTGAGCTGCTGACGTCTGCGGAACCTGGCCGGCAGGCTTGACTCGCTTCTGTAGTATGTCGTTGGGAATGTCACCGTGGAGCAAGATTGAAAAGAAACAGCGAAAAGCATTATTGAGTCGTTCCCAGAATCCGTTCATAGTTACTCCGGATGGTCAGAAAGCCAACGAATTAGAATAATTCACCCCCGCTTGCGCACGCCGAATTCGGAGATATGCGAACGATTCATATGCATCATACCAATAGGGTCAGACCTTTCATAATTGCGGACGGAAGACGGACTGGTTGTCAGCATTTGTGGGCTAGCCGAGCGGGACTGCTGTTTTTGGTTCAGGTTTGAGCAGATAGGCAACGATCAGCACAAGGAGAATGCAATTCACTTGCGATGGTCGCGGGTGGCTCTTTGCCACAGAAAGAAGCATGGAAGGTAAGTTGCTCGACGTAGCGGTGTAGCTGCAGCAATTATCGACTGAGGTTGCGTTTTGGTGCGAGAGCTTACTGAGCAATCTCGTCCAGTATCTAGTACTGTTACCCCATGCTCTGCCTGTGGAAAACGTCATAGATATTTTGTAAGACCGCCATTTTGTGCTCGAACGAGATGGATGGCGCTGTCAAAATTGCGGTTCGTCGAAAGATCTGCACGTACATCATCTGACGAAGCGGAGCCAACTTGGTGACGATGCCTTGGGCAATCTGATCACACTCTGTGCGGTTCGCCATCTGCGAGAGCACCATGTTCTAGCCACTGTTCGCAAGGTTTCGTTATGACCTCAATGGTCCGGCTTAGCGAGTCTTCTTCCTTCATGGTTTCGGAATTCTCGCGAGCTCACTTGTCGATGCAAATTGAGACGCCGAAGAAAGAAGAAGATATCTCCAACCTGCAGCCATAGAGGGAGAACGACCACAAGTCCATGTTGATTAATGTAAAGTAAAATCTTAGGATACTCATATGCGATATATCGCTAGAAAGTTGGGGAATACTCTCCAAGAGGCGTCGCGGCATTTCCCGGCGGTGGTAATCACTGGACCGCGCCGTGCCGGAAAGACGACTCTCCTCCGCCAATTGTTCCCCAAAGCCCGGTACGTGTTGCTTGAGGATCCCGACATTCAGGGACGGATTCGTAATGACCCACACACATTCCTCGAAGAGTTGCGTCCTCCCGTTGTATTCGACGAAATCCAGAATGCTCCCGAACTCCTCAGTTACGTGCGCACGCTCGTCGATGCGGCGCCCTGCCGGATGGGGCAGTGGCTATTCACCGGATCGCAGGAAGCACCGCTGATGCAGGGCATCACTGAATCGATGGCCGGCCGGGCTGCCATTCTGCAGCTTCTACCCTTCAGTGTAGCGGAAACTCCGAAGGTGAATCTGCTTCACGGTGGTTTTCCAGAAGTTCTCGCGCGCCCGAAGTCTCGTGGGCTGTGGTTTGCTTCCTACCTCCAGACGTACCTGGAACGCGATGTCCGGGCAATCACGAACATACGCGACTTGGTGACCTTTCGTCGCTTTCTAGCGCTTCTAGCCAGCCGGCACGGCCAGATTCTCAATAAGACCGATCTTGCAGCGCCCCTCGGAGTTTCCGTCCCGACCGTTACCGAGTGGTTGCATATTCTCGAATTAACCGGCCAGATCATTGTTGTTCCGCCGTACTTCGAGAATCTCGGAAAGCGGCTCATCAAGTCGCCGAAGGTCTATTGGGGGGATTCGGGCCTCGCTTGCTATCTTTTGGGAATAACGACGGAGGCCGAGCTTCAGCGCTCGCCCTTCTCGGGGCAACTGTTTGAGGGGTTTGTGGCGGCGGAAATACTCAAGGGCCAGGTAAACCAGGGAGCGAGAAAGGAACTCTATTACTTTCGTGATCAGCAGGGCCTAGAGGTCGATTTTCTTTTACCGCGACCGAACGCTGGACTCTGGCTCATTGAGTGCAAAGCTGGGAAAACCGTCCGGCCAGCCATGGCCGCTCCCCTTCTTTCTTTGCGTCGCTCGTTGGGGAAACGCTCAGAGCGCCTGATTCTTGTACATCAAAAGTCCCGCTCGACTCCGGCCACTGCGGCCGTCGCCAGTGGAGTGGAAGCGCTTGATTTGGAGCGATTCGTTGCAGAGCTCGCTCACGGCCAATAACTGTTAGCGCTAGCCGCGTCCAACCGCAAGAGAATCTTCAAATCAAAGTGGTCCGGGACCTCCCACCGCAAATCAATTTGTTTCTTACATTGACGCCATCGGTGAACTCAACGGCGCAGGCACCATCGCAACACTGTAAGAACCTTTCTCCGCACATTCCCTACGGGCTAGATCGTCCCGTTGCCGGACGACAGATCATGTGATCGGTTGGACGAAGGCTACCGAACTGGCTAAGGTGGCGCGCAAGGAGGGGGAGCGCTTCGAAAGTGCAATCTGGCTGCACAAAGCGCAAGCTCTCCCCAACGCCGAGTTCAAGCGGGAGGTCGAGCGACACCTGACGGGAAGGAATCGGAAGCGTGGGAAATCATCTACTTCAAGCTTTATAGGAGCCAATTGCCGGTGGTCGAGAAGGCCATCGAAACGGCGGGCTTGATGCTTGGAACGGACAAATCGAGGGGATATTGCCTCGAGATGATCTGTGCCGATTTTCTTGCCGGTGCTGACCTTCCGCAAAGTCACCCATAACGGGAGATATCCGATGGTTCTGCGCCAGAAGCGCCCCAGGATCAGACTGAAGCCGAGTGAGTATCTTTCGCTGCACACACAAGTGTTGGAGCGAGACGGTTGGCGGTGCCAGGACTGTGGCTCCCTTAACAATCTGCAAGTTCATCATTTGCAGCCCAGAAGCCAAGTCGGCAGCGATACAATGACAAACCTGATTACTCTCTGTGCTGTCTGCCACAGAAAGAAGCATAGGAGGTAAGTTGCTAGACGTAACGGTGTAGCTACAGCAAGATGTTGCTATTTTTCTTTTGCGAGGAGCCAGTCAGAGCATGAAACGCATTTTATTGATCGTGATTGCCATCATCGTGTACGGCTCGCTCTATCCATGGGATTTCCACTCGACACAGCTAGCCGCTAGTCCGCCCTGGGTGCTGATCCACGCTTGGCCAACCGTTATAGACCGATTCGTGATCCGAGATGTCGCGGTCAACCTGCTCATCTACATGCCCCTCGGTGTGTTTGGCTTTCTTACTTTCCGTCGGAATCTCGGTAGCGCAGTTGCCGCAATTGCGGCGATCGCGATCGGGCTCGTCCTGTCGAGCAGCATCGAAATGATCCAGTTGTTCGACGATGCGCGCGAGTGCAGCGGTCTCGACGTGGTCTGCAACGTCACTGGGACAGGGATCGGCGTTGTCCTGGGAATCTTCTATCAACGGTGGTTAGAACGAAGCGTCTCTCGGGCGGAAATGGCAAACTTTCTTCACCCCGACGGAGCCGTACTGCTCGCCTACGCATGGATTGCCTACCAGGCATTCCCTCTGTTCCCTTCACTAAGTCGGACCAGCCTGGCCGCGAAGCTACATGTGCTATTCGCGACCGTTTCGATTTCTGCCGTGGACACCTTTACTTACTTCGTCGAATGGCTGGTCTTGGCTCAACTCCTCGCGGCTGTAATAGGTGTCGAACGAACTAGAAAATTCTTGGCCTTGTTGCTTGCTGGTCCTACCGGCCCGATCATTCATAGCAGGAAGAACCTTCACCTGGTCCGAATTGGCTGGTGCAATGCTCGCCTGCGTCTGCTCTTACTTCTTAAGTGCCCATCGATGGCGCCTCGGCCTCTCCGCCGTTCTGCTCATTTCGGTTTTGATCCTGCGAGGCCTCGCTCCTTACCAATGGAGCAGCACTGCCAATCCATTCTCCTGGATACCCTTTAGCGGCTTTCTCCAAGCAAATCGGGAATTCAGCATGCTGACTTTCCTTCGAAAATGCTTCTGGTATGGATCCGCAATCTGGCTTCTGCGCGCCGTCGGTTGGCGCTTAGCAACCGCAGCGATGGTGGTGGCTGTGTTGCTCGGCGCAATCGAAGTGGTCCAAATCCACCTTCCTGGAAGGGTTGCCGAGATCACCGACCCGCTGCTCGCCTTGATACTTAGCGGCGACGCTGGGACTGGTAGAACGCACACAACAGTTACGTAGAATTCCATCTGCCGGCTAGGGCCATTCCAATTCGGAGATGCGTTACCAATCTCTTTTTTGGGAGGCGACGTGCTCCAGAACTTGAGCAAAACCGCTGGAAACTGTGGCCCAACTGTAATTTTGCTCGACAAGTAATCGTGCCCTTCGTCCAAGCTCTTCCCGGCCCAAAGGATCCCCAAGCAATTGAATAATCTTTTCGGCAAAGCTAGACGGAGTATCGGCCAACAATAGATGTTCGCCGTTTTTGACCGGCAAACCCTCAGCCCCGATGGAAGTTGAGACTACAGGCTTGGCCATACTCATGGCCTCATAAATTTTGAGGCGGGTTCCCCCTCCAATTCGAAGTGGAACAATAAACACGGCACCCTTCGCCAGGTAAGGTCGAATGTCCTCAACCCAGCCCGTCAGCTGGATGTTAGGAGTGCTGGCTGCAAGATCTCGGAGACGTTGTGAAGGGTTGCGGCCTACGACGCACAAACTAGCGTCAGGTACCTTTGCGAGGATCAGCGGGAAAATTTCGTTCGCGAAGTAAATCATGCCATCTTCGTTGGGAAGCCAATCCATCGATCCCGTGAAAACCAGCGAGTTGGGTGTCTCTCCTTGCTCAGACGGTCGGAAAAAGTCCGTGTCCACGCCTGTCTGTACCACCGTCAGTTTCCGCCGATCCAGGAATTTGGAGAAAGCATCCAGATCGTTTTGTGAAACAGCGAGAACGTGATCTGCTTTTTTCAAATACCTCTGTTCCGCTTCAGCCATTTTCTTCCATTCAAGCCAGGAGACAGCCTTCCACACTGGATTTCTGGCGACTTGGTAGTGACGTTGCCAAATGGCCGCTTCGACGTTGTGCGTGAAAAGCACTTTAGGACTGGGCCAATCCCAGGGAATCGCGCCAGCAGCAGCGAGAAAATCACACAGAATCACATCGTATGTCTCTTGCTGCAGCAATTCTCTTAGTCTGTTGCGAACGATAGGCCGGCAATATTTCGTCAAGTTATACGGCTCGTGGGAAAACAGACGAACAGCATAGTCCAGCAACTCCCCAGCACCCTTGGCCTCGGGCAGATCCAGAGGGACAAGAACGATTCGTCGAAAAATCTGGCCAAGTTCCGGATGAGTGTCATTCTCGTGTCCGGCGTAGAACGAAAAAAAGGTGACCTCATGGTTCTTGGCTAATTGGCGAAGGATGTTGTAACTGCGAATCTTCCCGCCCGTATCAGGAGGAACCAGTCCGCCAGCCTTAACCCAGAGAATTTTCATGGGGCTGCACTACCAGCAAATCCCTTTATAAGAAGCTCCCGAAGGAATTCGCCGGGATTTCTCGAGATTGACTAGATCGATCACTTCCTGATCCGCGCGAATGTTCCTTTGCAGCACCTGAACATCAAGACCTCGCGTTGCGATCACCACGACCTCTGCGAATTTCAACACCTCCTCCAAACTGGGTTTCAGCAGAGACCCAATGTGAGGAATAACCTGCTCAATGTAATCCCGGTTCGATCCAATCAATCGACCCAGCGAAACGTTATCGTCATAGATCTGAACTTCGCGGCCTTCTCCGAGCAGCCGCTTCACCAGTTGCACTTGTGGACTCTCGCGAAGATCATCCGTTGCGGCCTTGAAGCTGAGCCCCAGTACCGCAATTTTGCGCTTTCCGGTCTGCAGCACAAGGTCAATTGCGCGCTCCAGATGCTGCTCGTTGCTCAACAGGATCGATTCCAGAAGAGGCAATTTCAGGTCCAGTTCTTTTGCTTGATAATTTAGCGCGCGAAGATCCTTGGGCAAGCAGGAGCCTCCGAACGCGAATCCGGGCTTCAAGTAAGCCCCCGAAATATTGAGTTTGGTATCTGAAGCAAAAATCTCCATCAGTGATTCCACGTCGACTTCGAGCTCACGAGATAGCGTTCCAACTTCGTTTGCAAAAGTGACTTTTAGTGCGTGCCACGAATTGCACAGATACTTCACCATTTCCGCCGCACGAAAAGACGTCTCAAATAGCCGTCCTGGAGCCCACGAGTAGAGCTCGCGAACTATCGCACTGTGCCCTTTGTCGGCGGCACCAATGATTGTCATCGCAGGCTCCATGAAATCTGCGACGGCCGTGCCTTCGCGCATAAACTCCGGATTCACACACACCGCAAGGTCTACGCCGAGATGTTTCCCGCTTGTTTTCTCGAGTGTCGGCACAACAATCGTTTCCGCCGTCCCAGGCAGCACGGTGCTCCGCAACACGACCGTGTGGAACGCCTTCTTTCCTTTCAGAATCCCACCGATTTCGTTACAAACTGGCTCGATGTTGCCAACGTCGAGTTTTCCATTGCGCAGACTAGGGGTGCCAACACACAGGAACGAAACTTCGCTAGTAAGGACTGCGTCCTCTGCCGACCGGGTGGCGCGCAGTCTTCCGGCCTCATGAGCCCTGGCAATGATCTCATTCACTTGCGGCTCTACGATGGGGCTCTTCCCTGAGCTCATCGCGTCAACCTTGGCTGCCTTCACGTCGACACCAATGACAGTGTTGCCACGATGAGCCATGCACGCGGCCGTGACCGTGCCCACATATCCCAGGCCAAATACGCTGATAGAGTGAGTCATTCCGATTGCTCGAGTCTCCCCATAGTTCCTTTGCCGCGAGGCTGTACATCATTTACGAGTCGAAACAGATTATTAGTCTCGTATTTTCAGTATGTTACAACCCAGTAAAGCTTTAACTCGACCCGCTCGAGACTTACGGCCCAGGTGGATACGCTCGCGTATAGTATAAACGTAGTGCAGTGCTCGGTGCTCTAGCAAGCGTTGGTGAGTAACCCTTTGCACTTCCAAGTGGTACTTTTTCCGTTGCTGAGATTCAGAACCCTGCATGCCGGATGAGCAGCAAGTGAACATACCTCGGTCTGGGAAAATTCGCCGGTTCGCCTCGATGAGACTCCAGAGATCGCGGATCGCCTCCGTCAGGAACTGCACCGGCGTACCGACGCGGCCTCGTTCGCATTAGGTTTCAATCCTTGCCGCGGAGAGATTCGCAAAGCGAAATCCAGCTCTTCTCCAGAGTTTTTTTTCCGTGCTGACGATGTTCCGCAGATCACTCGGCTGTTGCAAGAGCGATTACCAGAACAGGTTGAATCGATCACCAAGAGTGCCGAGAAGATTTGCCAGCATCGTTTCAACTTGCTTGGCTATCGAGACTTGGATTACGGGCGGGAAATCGATTGGCATTTGGACCCTGTGAATGGAAAGCGAGCGCCCCGTGATCTGTGGTCCAAGATCAAGTTTTTGGATTTCGCTTCGGTGGGCGATGCGAAAGTCACGTGGGAGCTGAACCGCCATCAGCATTTCGTTACGTTAGCCAAGGCTTATCGGCTCACCAATGATCCTCGGTTTGCCTCGGAACTTATTGACCAGTGGCGACATTGGCACAAAGAGAATCCCTATCCCCGGGGAATCAATTGGGCCAGTAGCCTGGAGGTCGCGTTCCGCAGCCTTTCCTGGTTGTGGGTCTACTTCTTGCTGAAGGGACGCCGGCCATGACACCGGAATTCCGCGAACAATGGCTGCGCGCGATGGCACTGAGTGGCCGCCATATTGAACGTTACCTTTCCACATATTTTTCACCAAATACCCATCTACTGGGCGAAGCGGTTGCCCTGTTTTTCATCGGCATGCTTTGTCCCGAATTACGCTCCTCTTCGCGTTGGAAGAGAAAGGGATGGGAGATCATGCTGCGGGAATCGGAGCGGCAAGTAAGGCCGGACGGATTTTATTTCGAGCAGTCCACTTATTACCACGTTTACGCCCTGGACTTTCTGCTTCACGCTGGTGTCTTGGCTTCGTTGAATGAAATGCCGTTTCCTCCAGAGTACGAGCATCGGCTTGAGCAAATGTTCGACGCGCTGGCGGTACTATGCCGGGCAGGAGCTCCGCCGCGTTGGGGAGACGATGATGGCGGTCGCGTCTTTGATCCACAACGGAATCGCGCAGAACATCTTTCTGATCCTCTTGCGACAGGCGCGGTTTTGTTTGGCACGGAGCGATTTCAAGTTTTTAGCCGGCGGGCTGCGCGAGGAGACACTCTGGTTGCTTGGCGAAAAAGGTGCGTCGGAATTCGATCGCCTCGAAGCAAAGCAACCTGACATGAGTTCGGTCGCTTTGCCAGAGACTGGTTTGTACGTGATGAGTAGCGCCGAAAGGAAGACTGCAAGCGGTCATCGATGCTGGCCCACAGGGGGCGCTCGCGGCCGGGCACGGACATGCTGATGCATTGAGTCTGACTCTGCATGCGGCCGGACAGGAGTTGCTCGGGGATCCAGGCACTTATGAATATGTTGGATCTGGACGGAACGAGACCATTTTCGCGGTACGGCCGCCCACAATACTCTGCAATTGGATGGGCGGAGATCAGTCAGAACCCAAGGGCCCTTTCGCGTGGGAACGTCTCACGAACACCAAGGCAGAGACCTGGGTCATCGGACAAACATTCGATTTATTTGTCGGAAGTCATGATGGCTACTCCCAACCGGAAAATCCAGCATTCATCGAAGATGGATGTTTTTTCGAAAGCCGAAATTCTGGTTGGTCCGCGATTTGATGCTTGGGAACGGCAAGCATCAAATCGATCTACGTTGGCACCTCGGTCCCAACTGTCTCCTCCCGGGACGGTCGGAAGCCAAGTTCATCTCGTCCGGGCAAACGGGCGGGATTGCCTATTTTCTGCTGACGAAGACACTTGGTCCAAGACCATGGAGCCAGACCGTATGGTCGCCCGCATATGGAATGAAAGAACCGGCAACGAACATTCGATTCACGACCGTGACAACACTTCCTGCCGAGTTCGTCACGGTGCTCGCCCCACAAGTCGCAGGCAAGAAGCTGAGTACTCAGGCTAGGTTGAGTCGATTCTCCCTTCTCCCGGAACGAGCGTTTATCGTCTTATCGACAATCGCGAGGAGCATTGCTTTATATTCTCGAGAGAAAAAAACTGGAAGTTTGAGGAATGGGCGAGCGATGCCGAATTTCTGTATGTGTGCACCACGAACGGAAAATTGAGATCTTCTCGTTTTCTGCAATGGCACACATGTGGAGTTTCGTGGTGATCGTCTCCCTCCGTCCCAAACGCGTCGATCGCTGCGAAATTATCTTTCCCAGAAGACAGGTGCAGGTGGTTTGCCCAGAAGACGATATTCTTTCCAAAGAGCTATGCGGATCATTTGTGATTACAGAGGGCATTCCCCAATCGAGCGACGAGGCGGATCGCTAATCATGTGCGGAATCTGCGGCATTTTCTATCCCGATGCGACTCAAACTGTTGACCGAAATATTCTCGCGGACATGAATCGCCAGATCGTGCATCGCGGCCCCGATGACGAAGGGTTTTTCGTTGAGGGAAATGTCGGTCTTGCCATGCGGCGGCTCAGCATCATCGATGTAAAGACCGGCCATCAGCCGATTGCGAATGAGGACGAGAGCCTTTGGATCGTCTTCAACGGCGAAATCTATAACCACGCGGAATTGCGAGCGCAGCTGGAAGCCCAAGGCCACCGCTATCGCACGCGAAGTGACACGGAAACGATTGTCCATTTATATGAACAGTACGGCCGCGACTGCGTGAAATATTTGCGCGGGATGTTCGCCTTCGCGATATGGGATCGCCGCCGCAAGAACTTGTTTGCGGCGCGGGACCGCCTGGGGATCAAACCTTTCTATTATCGTTACGACGGAAAAACACTTCTGTTCGGGTCCGAAATCAAGACCATCTTGTCATACCCCGGAGTTCGAGCCGAGTTCAATCCCGGCGTCCTGTCGGAATATCTGGCCTTTGGTTATCTGGCGGGCTCCCAGACCATGTTCGCTGGCATCGATAAGCTTCCTCCGGGGCACACGTTGGAGGTCGATGCCGCGGGGAAACTGAACTGGAATGTTATTGGGACCTCACCGTGCCCGTGGACAAAGAGGTTCGTCCCCGAGAATATTACGTCAAGACTTATCGCGAGCTGCTCGAATCGTGCGTTTCGAGCCACCTGATGAGCGATGTGCCTTTGGGCGTGTTTCTCAGCGGAGGGTTAGACTCCAGTGCAGTCGCCGCTTTGACCACCAAAATTCGCCGGGAACCGATCGAGACCTTTTCCGTAGGCTATGGGGAAGAAGCTTTCAGTGAGCTGCCCTATGCGCGCCAGATGGCCCAACATATCGGCTCCCGGCACCATGAAGTGCGGCTAAGCCGGGAGGAATTCTTCGCGGCGCTGCCCGCTTTGATTTGGCATGAGGACGAGCCAATCGTTTGGCCTTCCAGTGTGTCGCTATATTTTGTGGCCAAGCTAGCGCGGGAACGGGTCAAGGTCGTTCTTACCGGTGAAGGCAGCGATGAAACCTTGGGCGGATATACGCGCTATGCCTGGACTCTGGCCAATTCCCGCATGGACCGGGTATACCGTTCGCTCACGCCCGCTTTTTTCCGTCAGTGGATACGGGATGGAATCGGGAGTGGGGTGCTGCCTTCCGGTTTGCGGCGCAAGCTCGAACACACGTTTTTGGGAAGGGATGGCGCGTCCTGGCCATCATTCTATTTCGATAATTTCTATTCCGCGTTCTCTGCGGCGGAACAAGGCGAACTGCTCACTCCCAGGGCGCGCGAACTGAGCGGCAACGCTTATGCCGGCTCCATGGCCTATTGGGACAAGTCCTCGGGCGATCTTCTCCACCGGCTTTTGTACACCGACATTCACACCTACATGGTGGAGTTGCTCATGAAGCAGGATCAGATGAGCATGGCCGCTTCCATTGAAAGCCGGGTTCCTTTCCTTGATCATGTCCTTGTGGAGTTCACGGCCCGTATCCCCGCGCGGTATTCGATCCAAGGGCTTTCCGGAAAGCAAATCTTAAAGTTAGCAGTAGAGGATCTGCTTCCCCATTCCATTGTGTATCGTCAGAAAATGGGTTTCCCTACGCCTTGGGCTTATTGGTTGGCGGGACCGCAACTCGACGATCTAGAGAGCATGATATTGGAGCCGCGCACGCTGGAGCGCGGGTTGATCGAGCGCGATGCCGTTCGAAGGTTATTCGCAGAACATCGCGCAGGCCGCAGAGATAATGGCAATCGAATTTGGCGTCTTCTGAATCTCGAGACCTGGCAGCGCGTTTTCATTGATGGCGAGTTGCCCACCCCGAAATCAATTTCACCGCAAGCCGCCGTTGCGGTAACGGACCCGCAATCAAGCAGGCATTGATCACACCTTTTTATCTCCAGGGGAATAAGAAGAGCCAGGCTCGCAGCTTTGCGGAGTTCGATTCCTCAGGACGCTCCAAATCACTTGCGCCCTCATCCTCCTGAGGCATCTATGAGATGGCTTGTAGTCTGTCAGGTCTCCAAAAGATCCTTGCTGGCCTTCATTCCCTACTGGCTCCGTGCAAGTTCTCGATACACCTTGAGCCACTGCTCGCGGACTACTTCCCAGGTATATTTTCGCGACTCTTCGTAGGCATTCTTAGCTAGCTTGGCGGCCAGAGCAGGGTCGCGAAGCAAGCGGATCACGTTAGCGGCTAGCGCTTTCTCGTCACCGACTTTCGAGAGCAATCCGGTGCACTCGTGCTCAACCAAATAGGGCATGGACTCGGGCGAGGTTGAGACTACGGGCGTGCCGGCTCGGAAGGCTTCGATAAGCGAGACGGGCATGTTGTCGAGCCATGACGCGTTGATGAAGATGTCGGCTTGGTCGTAATACTTGCCGATCTGCTGGCGGGAGGCTACGCCGGTGAAATTGACACCCGTAAGCTTGAGATCTGCGACCTGCTTGCGGATCGCGGATTCGAGCGGGCCAGCACCTACCAGGTCGAGCTGTGCCTCGGGGTACTCCTTCTTCACTTCCGCAAACGCTTTGACGACCACATCCACGCTGTAGTATTCGGAGAAGCCGCGCGTGCAGACCAAATGCGGGCGCAGAGGATTACGCTCGCGATAGCGGAACTGCGAGAGGTCAACAAGGTTGGGGACGACGATGGCTCTCAGCCCGAATTCGCGGAAGACGTCAACGAGATAGCCGGAGGGTGTGACGATTTCGTCGACCCGCGAGAGGACAAACTTTCCGGAGCGGAAGCGTTGCAGGTGGTCGCGAGCCTCTCCGCTGCGATAGTTGATGATGCTTTTTTTGCGGCGCAGTTTCGCGAAGAACCAGGCGGGCGCTGGCGCAAGCAGGAACGACCAGTAGGACGCCGAGAAGATGTGCGCAATGCCGATTTCTCTCAGGCCGTACCAGAGATGCAGAAAGTAGATGGGCTCGCGCAGAATCGTACGCAGGCCGGGGATGGATTCTGCCCAAGCGAGTACGCCAGGGAGTGGTGGATCGATGGCGAGGAAACTAACTTCCACGTCGGGATCGTTCTGCCAGAGGCGCATGAGCAGGTCGGCCTGGACGGCTTGTCCGCCAACGTAGCGCAGGCTGGGGGCGACGATGGCGACCTTGAGTTTGTTCGGCCGAGGATCAGGTGCCGTGCTCATTCGGGAGATTTTCTTCTGCATTTCTTTTCGAGAAGGGTCAGGTAGAGATCTTCGTAGCGGCGGCATATACGATCAAGACTGAAGTTTTCTTCCACGAAGCGGCGAGCGTTGTCGCCTTGTTCCAGGCGAAGATGGGCGTCGGAGAGAAGACGGTGGATTGCATTCGCGAAGCTATTTTCATTCTTCGCAGTAATGAGCGCGCCGCGCTGGTCGTTAACCAACTCGGCGTTGCCTCCTACGTTGTAGGCGACCACGGGCAGGCGGGCGGCCATGGCTTCAAGGATGGCGTTGGAAAGGCTTTCGGAGTCGGAGGTGAGGACAGCCACGTCCATGGAAGCGAGGACAGCGGGGATGTCGCGGCGATCGCCGAGGAAGATGGCGCGGTCGCCGAGGCCGAGTGCGGCAGCTTGTTGCTCAAGTTCCGGACGAAGCGGGCCATCGCCAACGAGCAGGAATTCCACGTCAGGCATGCGCTGATGAATCTGGGCGGCGATGCGGAGAAAGCCGGCATGATTCTTATAGTGCGCGTTCATGCGCGCGACCATGCCCACGCGGAGTGTATCGGGGCGGCGGGGCAATGCGGCAGGTGCGGGCTCAAGAGCCGCAGGGGGCAGGGCGTTTCCGATGACGGCGAGTTTCTCGCGCGGCACACCGGCAGCGGCGAGCCGATCGGCGGCGGCTTGCGAGTTGCATGCGACTGCGTCGCACCAGCGAAAGGCGGTGGTTTGCGCGCGAAACTTTGCCGGGGTCAGCAAGTCTCCGAGCTGGCGATGACTGCCGATTATGACCGGCACACGGGCGAAGCGGGCTGCGGGGATCAGCGTCAAGTTGGTGTAGAAATCGAAGGCGTGGGCGACTTGAACATGACGGCTGCGCAAGTGGCGACTCAGCTTGAGGCGAGTCCGCAGCGATTTCCATCCAAACAGGCTGCCTCCGAGAGGAAACTGAGGAACGTCTCCGACTTGGTCGGCAAGAGGGCCGCGGCGGCTCACGCATCCTAAATGAATCTGGAATGCTGACTCGCTGATATTCTGCGCGAGCACGGCGAACTGGCGCTCCGACCCGCCTGTTTCGAAGGTGTTGATCATCAAAAACAGACTGATCGCCGAATCGGCGAGATGAGTTGTGGCTACGATGTCTGCGTTCGTGGCGCCCACCCGGTCATTCTCCTGCCGGGCAGATGCTAACACAGGAGTGTTCGGCCCTTTCTCCGGGAGTCCGCGACCACCGGAAGAGAAAACAAGCCAGCAGGGGAGACGTACTTCTCAAGGAAGTTGCGGTGCCAGAGTTCGAACATCAGCAACCGCCAGAGGTGATCACTCAAGTCGCGGCCACGATGCAGGTAGCCCCGTTAGTGTACTGCGTCCAACGCTTCTTTACATTTGGCGATCTTGCTCAGGATGCGCTCAACCGGCGCACTCCAGACGAATACTTGGGGCTTCTGGTTGTGGTTTTCAATGTAATTCTCGATGGTGGTGATCAATTCCTTGAGGGCGTGAAAGCTACCTCGCCGGATGCGTTGCTGGGTCCAATCACGAAACCAACATTCGGCCAGGTTCAGCTCAAGAGCTGGAAGTCGGGGTGAAGTGCAGATGGACGCGTGGATGACGTCTCAGCCAGGATTTCACACGCGGGTGTTTGTGGGTGCCGTAGTTGTCGAGCGATCAAATGCAGTTCTGCATCAGCAGAGCGTCTCGGTGTCAATGCAGGCTGTCAAAGCGGAATGAATTCCTGGTGTCGGTGTTGAGGCATGCAGTCGCCAATCACTTTTCCCCTCCAAGATGCTCAAGGCGGCGAATAAGTGTGGTCGTTCCGTGGCGTTTGTAATCGTGCGTCCGTGGTCCCGCAACGACCCGGCTTCATTGGCAAACCGGGCTGGGTGCGATCCAAGGCTTGGATCTGACTTTTCTCGTCCACGCATAAGCACAGGGGTTGCCCGGTGGGTTCAGATAGAGTCCCACGATGTCCACCAGTTTATCGACGAACTTCGGGTCGCGACTCAACTTAAAGGTGTTCAGGCGATACGGCTTGAGATTGTGCCGCTGCCAAATGCGGCGAACGGTGGCCTCGCTGACTCCCTGAGCTTTGGCCATCGTGCGCGTGCTCCAATGCGTGGCGTTCGGCGGTTTTCCTGTGCAGCGTGGCTTCCACGATGGCCGCGACTGGGAACTGGTGATCCGTGGGATCCGGCCTGGACGAGGAGCGTCCTTTTCCAGCCCTGCCGCGCGCAACGCTAGGAATCGCTGCCTCCACAGTTGCACAGTGGTGTCGCGAAATGCGCAAGCGCGTCGCGATCTCCTGATTTTCAATCCCCTCAGCAGCCAGCGAACAACTTGGGCTCGTTGCGCCAAACGCTGCGGCTGGCTTCTGGCTTTCGCCCATGAATGCAGGGTAGCCCGTTCTTCGGGGGACAAGATAACCAAGGGTGCTCGTCTGCTCATGAGAAAGAGCATACGGGAGCGATCATAATACTTCAAGCTATATATGACGCAATACACTGGCCCTTTCGGGCACATAAGAACTCCGGCCTTTAACTAGCCCTTGGACCAGTACCGTTTGATGGCGGGCGGATTTTAGAATGATTGTGTGATGAGCGGCCTCGCCCTAGATCTTCGTCAGCTCCAGCTGATAGACGCAAACCTTCGATGCTTCGTAAACTCTTGCCCATTTTCCTAATATTTTTGATGGTCTTGTTGGCAGATCTCTCTCAGTTAGGATGCGCAGGGTTAACGAGCGCCGAAGGGTCCCGCAGGATCGACGGCGGTAACAATCACGGTGAGCCCGAACAGCGCGACCGTGATGTTGGGAAGTACTCAACAGTTTGAAGCAAATGTGACCGGGACTTCGAATACTGCCGTGACCTGGACTTTGAGTGGTGCCGGCTGCAGCGGTGCGACCTGTGGTACAATTTCGCGCAATGGACTGTACGTATTGTAGAAGGCGAGATCTTGCCCTTCGCCAGCGATGGTCACTGTCGCAGCAACCAGCGTGGCGGACCCTACCAAATCAGCTTTGGCTAGCGCAACAATTGTTGCTGCGGCTGCGATCCTGTTTGACCATCAGCCCGGCAAACGCTCCTGTCCCGAGCGCTGGTACGCAACCTTTCACCGCAAGCCTGACTGGGACTTCAAACACGGCTGTTAGCTGGAGTCTAAGCGGTCCTGGTTGCGGCGGCTCATCCTGTGGGACAATTTCGACCAGCGCCTCGTTCGCAGTCTATTTGGCGCCGACTGTCCCTCCTTCGCCGGCAAGTGTCAACGTGATTGCAACCAGTGTCGCGGAGCCCACCAAGTCAGCTTCCGCAAACGTGACTGTCGTTCCCGTGGTTGGCGTCACGGTGAGTCCGACCGGCGCCTCTCTTCCCACAGGGATGACGCAGCAGTTCAACGTATCTGTGACGGGGACCTCGAACACGTCGGTGGCGTGGAACGTTGCGGGAGCCGGATGCAGCAGTGTGGCCTGTGGAACGATCAACAGCAGCGGACTCTACACGGCCCCGGCGATGGTTCCATCCCCTGCCACTGTCACCATTACAGCAACCAGCGTGACCAATCAGACGAAATGGGTGCCATCAATTTGACGATCCTTTCGTCTGCAAAAGCCGGGACCGTCCTGCCAACACTTCCGCAGGCTACCGTGGACATCACCATGCCGGTCCAAACCGGGACCGTCCGAAACGTGGCAGCCGGTAATCCGGCCGCGTTCCAGGCCGCGATCAACGCGGCTACCTGTGGCGATACAATCGTTCTTGTGGCTGGCTCAACTTATACCGGCAATTTCACCATACCGAACAAGGCTTGTTCCGGCTGGATTCTCATTGAGTCCAGCGCCTTGGCTTCTCTTCCTCCGTCGGGCACTCGCGTAAGTGGAGCGTGCAGCACTGGGACTTATCCCGCAACAGTCTGAACCCCGCCATCGGCGGGAACGATAGCAAACATGGCGACGATCATTTCTACGGCCACGAACCGCCCAACGATCACTTTCCAGACGGCAGCACACAACTGGCGGCTCATCGGTCTGGAGATCACCCGAGGGCCCGGATTGCACGACTATTCTTTAATCGAGACAGACAACAGCGTGACCAGCTCGGCCGATCTTGTAAGTTACCTCATCATCGACCGTTGCTACATTCATGGGACCTCGACCGGAGCAGTGCGGCGCGGAGTGAGTTTTCAAGTCGCAAGCGGAGCGATTATAGACAGCGATATCCGAGAGATTCACGATCAAGCCACCTCTCCTGGTAAGAGGTAAGCTCTCAAGCAATAGCCGTATGGAGCGGTCCAGGTCCGTTTCTTTATCGGAATAATTTTCTATCGGCAGCCTCCGAAAACACGATGTTCGGCGGTTCTGATCCTGGCGTTGCGGGCCTGGTTCCTTCTGACATCACCATTGTCGGTAATCACTATTGGAAGGACTATACTGCGTGGCATGGAAATGGCTACGATGTAAAGAACATCTTTGAATTGAAGAATGCTCAAAGATTGCTTGTGGACGGTAATGTGTTCGATACCGTCTGGGCTGATGCCCAACAGGGAACCGCGATCATGCTCACGGTTCGCAATCAGAACAGGGGATGCAACTGGTGCGTGGTTCAGGATGTGACTTTTACCCACAATTTAGTGGAACATGCTTTGACAGGTCTGGAAACAACCGGGTCGGACGATGCCCATAGCAGCCTTCCCGACAATCGCATTCTAATTCAGAACGACATATTCACAGATATGGGAACAGGCTTTTATCTCGATAGTTATGCCGGTGTGGCTAATTTGAGATCAGACAATATATATATAGATCACGACGACATTTTTGAGACGGGAAACATATTAATGTCCGGTGATTCAGGACAAGTGACGACACTGACATTTGCGAACATCATTGGACTCGAAGGCAATTACACGTTTGGGGGTCCCGGCACTTACGGCAATCCGGCGCTGACATTCTCCACATTCGTTACATCGCTCACCTACAATGATATCTTGGTGCTAACGTCCGATGGGTTGAGTGATGGTAAAACTTATCCCAGCGGAAAGACGTATTTCAACAGCACGGAGAGCGCCAGGATTCACGAACTATGCTGGCGGGAACTATCAACTCACCAGCGGCAGCGCATATCACAATGCAGGCACTGACGGCAAAGACATCGGCGTGTGGGATTGGACTACGTTCAACACAGAGACGACCGACGCGCTCAATGGGAATTATCCGCAGTAAACACGTTTCGACTTTCTCCAGCCAGTTCCTTTTGACAAATCCCCGGTCAAGCCACTCGGCGAGAGGGACACACATTTTGGAAATCCTTTTCAGTCCCTAAGTAACTCCCGTCAGTTTCGAACGCAATACAGATGACTCGGCCGACGGTCGACGAGATTGGCACGCGTTAAATACTTCTAGTTTCTCCGTAATATATGAGGTATCCACAAGTTTCACAAGTTCCGAGTAGATGAACCACGGCGAGAGCGTTTCCCATTTTTTCTTTGGCCGTAGCGCCACGCATCTGGATAAGCAGCTCTGGCCGTCGGCGTGTAGTCGAGACCGAGGGCTTGCAACTGCAAATCGACAGTAGGAAAATTGCGAACGTCCAAATGGGACTATCAACCCCGTGACTACTATCACCGCGAAGGCCAGGACAACGAAAGAACCGTTAGAGTGGACCATCTACTGCGTTCTGCTCTTTATGCTCGCCCTCTGGCCGAGGCTCCTATACGACCACGCAGTGTTGGATCAGTTCGCAAACTTGGCGCCTAAAGATCAACCCGATATGAAAGATTTGCGGCGGGACATCGCCCAGATTGGTGAGGAACGATCCGTCGGTTACTTCACGCCTGATAGCGCTGATTACGTGGAACTCGCAGCCAAGTTATTGAAAGGCAGCTTCGCCGACGCGGTGTCTTCTAAAAGGCCTATCGGATATCCATTCCTACTGGCGCTAACTGGATTACATCCGACCGCAATACTAACCGTCCAAGCGGTACTGCTCTCGATAATCCCCATATGCACGTTTTTCCTGGTGTCGATTGTCACCCGGTGCCGTCTGCTCGGTTTTGCGAGCGGCCTCATCTCTTGCATATCCCCCACAGGCATTGCGCTAGGTGCATTTCTGTTGGCAGATGCATTCTTTTCTGTCCTTTTTGCTGTCTCATTTGTAGCACTTATCCATGGTGCGCTGTTCAACTCTGGCCGCTGGATTGTTTTTTCGGCCATGCTCTCTGGAATTGCGGTATTAGTTAAACCTATACTGCTTTTTTGGCCCTTCATCTCCCTAGTCATTTACCTCTTGATTGCCGGGTTGCAGGAGCTGATGGCACGCGGGTCTCACGATAAGCTTAAGACCTGGCTACGAGCCTTCATTAAGATCTGGAGACCCGCATTGCTCCTTGTGTTGATACCTCTGCTTGTCATGACTTCGTGGGCGGGATTGAACTACTGGCACAATGGAGTTTTCACGGTCTCCAGCATAGGAGCGCTCGCGTTGCGACTTTACCTAGCGCCTGAGGTCGAACAATGGGAGGCCACAGGTACATACCCCGCTAGCGAAGCCGTGCATGAAAAGCAAGTAGAGCTTCGAAGGCGTTTTTCTGCTATCCCAACCGAAAAGGAAAAGCTGCGTATTTACAGTGATGAAGCTATAGCGATTTTCAAACATTACCCGTCAAGGACCGCCCAGGCTCTAATCGAGAATGCTTTAACTAACTCTACGGAAGGGTGGGGCTACTTCCCCGTGCAGATTCCGGATAGCCAAAATCGTCATAGCCGCATCCTAAGTACTATCTCCTGGCGGGAGCACCAAATGCGCAAGCTCGCTTTATTGCCGGTCGTTGTCGCCCCTATTGTCGCCCTCTCCATCATGAAATGGAAGCCTTCTCCACAGAACCTTAGACTCGCCGTCACACTCTGCGCAATGACCTTAACCTTTCTCTATTTCTTCCTCGTTTCGGGAACAACATTTTGGACCGGACCACGAGTTCTCTATCCCTCTGAGATTCTGACCATCTCGACGTCGGCAACTCTCCTCGCGCTGCTGGCGAGAGTTTTCGTCCGAAGGAATGGCAGTTACGACGGCTCTCACTTCCACTTGTGATTCAGACCGCGAAAATTGCTGCATTCGATGATTGACGGCATTCATCCCCCACCGACACCGCGCTGGAAGGAATCATCTATAGTGTCTCAAGTGACGCGGTAGGGACGACCATCGCTGATCGCCCCCCGCACAGATCCGTACGGGCGCTTCTACGCATACGGCTCCCACCTTGGATGAGTGGCGAGGAAGCGAGCTACAGGATAAGGATGCAGAACGCGTGGGGCTGGAATCCACCGCTTGAAGATCCGGAGGACCCGGTCCCACGACCTTCGTCGTTGACTGCGTCGGCGTAGAATGAGCCACCACAATCGTCGCAAGCGTTGTCCGAAGACACTCAACCGATCGATGTTGCCGGGGACCGCATGGTAGCGGTAATAGCCGTTCACAACCTTTCGCAGCCATGCACCGACGTCGGCAACCGGCTCGTGCATGCGGCGGCGTAGTTCTGCTTTAATTGCCTGCAGCTTCGCCACCATGCGCTTCTTCGCCGTTTTCCGCCAGACGGTGAATGCTCCATTGCTCCGGAGCTTCCCGCAATAGTGCGTGAAGCCCAGGAATGTAAAGGTCTCCGGCTTCCCTTCACCACGCTTCTCCCGATCTCGGGCGGCAAACCGCCCAAACTCGATCAGTCGCGTTTTCTCCGGATGGAGTTCCAGTCCAAACTTGGCCAATCGCTCCCGAAATGCTTCCAGGAATCGCTCGGCTTCCGTTCGGTTTTCGAAACCTACCACCAGGTCATCGGCGTAACGGACGACAATCACGTCTCCCGTAGCCACTTTCTGGCGCCAGGCCTCGATCCATAGATCGAAAACGTAATGCAGGTACACGTTCGCAAGGATTGGAGAAACCACTGCTCCTTGCGGCGTTCCTACCTTACTCTCCGACCACTGGCCGTCTTCCGAAACCCCCGCCTTCAGCCATTTCTGGATCAGGCGCAGGATCCGGCGATCGGCTACGCGGTGCTCGACGAACTTCATCGTCCATTCGTGGCTCATGTTGTCAAAGAAGCCTCGAATGTCGGCGTCGAGCACCCAGTTCACGCGCTTCCTTTGGATGCCCACCGTCAGCGCGTCCAGCGCTTGGTGCGGGCTGCGACCGGGACGGAACCCGTACGAGAATCCTTGGAAGTCCACCTCGTAAATCTGGTTGAGAATGGTCACCACGGCTTGCTGGACGATCTTGTCTTCCAGCGCCGCGATGCCCAACGGGCGTTGTCGCCCATCGGCCTTCGGTATGTAGACTCTTCGTGAGGGTTGCGCCCGATACGCTCCACGCTGTACCCGGTTGTGCAGATCGGTAAGCCGATCCTTCCAACCCGGTTTCATACTCCGGCCATGTCACGCCATCTACTCCCGGTGCTGCTTGCCGCTTTAAGGCGTAGTAGCTGTCCCGGAGTAGATCCACGCTCACATGGTGGAGCAAAGCCGTGAACCGTTCTCGTCTCCTTTTCTTTGCTGCTTCTCGCACACCGCTCAGTCCCTGGGACACTCGTTCCCCGCTCTGTGTCGGGTCGGTGTTGGACAGAACGATGTTCTCCTTGGCCCGCACCCTTTTCTCCCCAGTCTCCGCCGAAGATCGCTCTTCTTTGTTCGTCTGGTTCATCGATACTATGGTGCGGTCCGACTCCTCCAGAGCGTGCGCGTCCGCCTTCTGGCTTTGCGCCTTCGCGGACCGGCCTCGTTCCCTTTCGGGCCGAGGCGCTCCAGAGGTCTCCCGGTTCTCGTGCATGTTGTTTCTCAGCGTGCGCGGGTTCTAAGACTACGCAGGACCGACTGCTCGCTCGCGTTATCGCGAAACAGCCGTGTTGCCTTCCTCTTCTCAGGAGAGAGTCGGCGTCCTGATGTTCCGTTTTTCGAAGCTCAATAGCCCGGCCCACCGATACCCCTGTCTACGCTTCAAGCGACATCTCGCGATGCCGCCTGCAAGACTGAGGGCCAAGATGGAGTCGCTGTCTCCTTTCCTGTAGGACTCTTTCATTCCCTACAACATGCCGGTTTAACCCGGCGCTCCCTGATGAAACGCCGTTCAATGAAAATACAGTTCCGGGTCAGGGTGCAGATTATGCAAGTTTCTGCGCGAGTGTGACCGTGTACCCTAGACGCTCCTGAACGAGGTTTCGCGTGAGGTGATGCTTGTTGAGCTTGTCCAGGTAGAGATCTCCAAGGTCGTTGTAGCAGACGTGGTGGGAAAACATGTGATAGATGGCTACCAAGATTTTATGGGCCACTGCTATTGCTGCCCGCTTGTATCCGCGCCGAGCCTTGAGACGGTAAAATTTGTCTCTCAGGTAAGTGCCTTTAGCTTTCGCCGCCGCGTTGGCGGCCTCCACCAGAGCGGTCTTCAAATAGACATTGCCCCTGGGAATACGACTGCTCTTGCGCTTGCCGGCCGATTCGTTGTTCCCAGGACAAACTCCCGCCCAAGACGACAGCTGTGAAACGTTCTCGAACACGCCCATGTCCACGCCGAGTTCGGCAACGATCGCTACGGCCAGCGAATTGCCATGGTTTCAGGCCCCGCCACACGGGGGTGGTAGCATGGGCCGGGGGCTTCCACGGGGGGTGGGGATAACGCATAAGAAGAAGGCTACTCGCGCTTCACTGGGTTATGCCCGACAGGATGCGGTCTAGGTCTACAGCCCCTTTCACATTTTTTTTCGCGCCATGGCCCCCGAGAGAATTGCCGGATTCCGCGTTCTGGTTCTGACGATTCCTCGCCCAAAGAATGGCGTATTTGTTTAGCGTCTAGACACTTTTTCTCAAGAATGTAGTTGTCTGCATCCGCGAAGCGGTTATTTTGTCGATGTGGCGGAAGAGCATACCGCAGAAAAGATCGCGCAGCTCGAGCAAGAAATTGAAGCATTGAAGAAAGAGAACGAACGTCTGCGGCGGCTGTTGGAAGAGGCGCTACGAGCCGCGAAGCGACAAGCGGCCCCCTTCTCGCGGCAGAAACCCAAAGCCCAGCCCCAAAGACCCGGACGCAAAGCAGGAAAGCAGTATGGGCGCCGCTATCGCCGGCCCCTTCCCGACACCGTTGATGAAGTTGTCGAGGTACCGCTGCCAGCCCGCTGTCCGCGATGCGGAGGCGGGCTGGAAGAGTGCCAGACCGTTGCGCAGTTCCAAACCGAGATTCCGGAACCGCGGGTGCAGCGCATTGAGTTTCGCATTTCTGTCGGGCGCTGTAGGCGTTGCCGACGGCGAGTGCAGGGGCGACATCCACGGCAAACCTCGGATGCCCTCGGCAGTGCCTCGTCGTAACTCGGACCGCGAGCGCTGGCCCTGGCCACGCAACTCAAGAAAGGTTTAGGACTGCCCTACGGCAAGACGGTCACGGTGCTCCAGCAAGCCTTCGGATTACAGGTGAGTCGCGGCGGCTTGTGCCAGGCCCTGGCGCGGGTGGCGAGTAAAGCAGAACCAACGTATAACGCGTTGGTAGAAGAGGTTCGCCGCAGTGCGAGTGTAACCCCGGACGAAACCGGCTGGAGAGTAGGTGGAGAGCTATGGTGGATGTGGGCCTTCAGCACTTCGCAGGTTACCGTCTATAGCATTCAGCCAGGACGCGGATTCGAACAAGCGGCCCTGGTGTTGGGAGCGGACTTCGCAGGATTCTTGGTGCGCGACGGGTGGAGCATCTATCGTCAGTTTATCCACGCTCTGCACCAAACCTGCTTAGCGCACCTGCTGCGGCGCTGTCGGGAGATGATTCTGGTGGCGAGAAGACGGGAAGCGGAATTCCCGCGCACCATCGAAACCATCTTGCAGGAATCTTTGCAGCTGCGCGATCGTCGTCAGCAACGACAGATCAGCGAACACGGATTAGCGGTGGCCCGGGGAAGGTTGGAAGTGCGGATGGATCGGACCTTGGAACGGCGCTATCGCTCACCGCAGAATCGCCGTTTGGCCAACCATCTGTTACGGGAGCGGGAGGCTCTATTTACGTTCCTGAGCTGTCCCGGTCTGGAAGCGACGAACTGGCGAGCCGAACAGGCCATCCGCCCGATGGTGGTGACCCGCAAAGTCTGGGGCGGGAATCGAACCTCGCGCGGAGCGCACACGCAAAGCATTCTCGTAAGCATTCTGCAAACTTGCCGTCAGCAACTCCGCTCCACTTCTTCTATTCTTCAAAAGCTGATCTGTGCTTCTCAGCCCAAGCCTTTGGACTTAACTGTCCCTATGCGCTAAACAAGTACAGAATGGCGAGATGAGGCATGTTCCCCTTAACGGCCCTGCTCTTGCGGCTCTTGGGGAGTTGATGAAGAGCGGTGATGGAACTGCCCCGCGATTCGCAACCAGAAGGGGGGCGCTTACAAGTCCGCGCTAATTGGTTCGAGCCAGCTGTCAAAAAGGCGAAGATTCGGAGTTTTTCTTGGCACTGCCTCCGTCACACCTTTGCCAGTCGTCTAGTAATGGCAGGGGTTGATCTGCGAACGGTGCAGGAACTGACGGGACACAAGAGTATCAAAATGACGGTGCGCTATTCCCACCTCACGCCTAAGCATACCCTGGCTGCTGTGGAGAGACTGGCTGGTGTCATTCCAGAGACTCCAACTGACACCAAAAACTAGCACCGGGGCAGAAGAGCGGATTCCAGTTGAAGAAATGCAAATTCACTAACTCTTTTCGGTGTAATACGTTGTAGAGACTTCGGGCTCGTAGCTCAGCGGTTAGAGCAGCGGACAAGTAATGGCGCACGGGGATGGAGATGCGGCGGCAGGTTTCGACGACAGGGCGGATAGCGGCAACTTTGGGTCCGGCTTGCTGGCTGCCGGTGTGGATCCAGTTTTTGCGACCGCTCGCCACAGGGCTCTTGGAGTTTTCGGCGAGGTTGTTGCTCAGCTACAGCTCTGGGTATTGCAGGAAGCGCGTGAGTTTCGGCCGAAGCGCCTGCGTGTAATTCGAGGCTTTGACCTCACCTCGTCGCATCGCCTTGTACTGCAGCGCTTGGTAACACAGATCCTCGAGTTCTATCACCTTCTTCCTCCATTGATACTTTTCGCGGACAATCCGCATGGCCTCACAAAGTCTATCGTCGAACGCCCGCGGATTTCTCAGGTACTCATCAATCCGCCCAGCAAACTCTTCCGCCGTTCTCGCTGTTGGCAATGTGCCCCGCAGTTCGTCATCCGCTAACTCCAAGGCCATCGGTGTTCCAATTACATAGGTACCGCTGGCAATAGCTTCAACTAGTTTATTGCGGAAGCTCCGCTCCTGAAATCAATGGGGCAACATAGAGTTGGCTTCTCTGAATCTCTGCGCGCAAGTCCGGGACAAATACAGTTATTTCCACATTCTCGGACGCACATTTTAAGAGATCGGATATCGGCAGTTGCCCTGCTATCACCAAGCGAATGTCCCTGCGTTTCCTGATCAGTAGCGGCATGACGTTTTTGATGAACCATAATGCTCCGTCATCATTGGGAGAAAAATCCGCTTGAGCCGGTAAAAATCAACCTATTGGGGTCTTTTGCGATCGCGGGAGCATCGCCGTTGGATTGTCCAACGCCATTTTGAAGTATGCGATTCACGAGATGACTTGCCATTCAGGCAGTCCAACACTTTCTTATCAGCGGGCGCAACTACGATGTTCGCAGCAGAGCATCTTCCGTAGTACGTCTCGTCAATGAGAGCGTAGATTAATTCCTTGACTCTGGATGGCAGCTCAGCAAATTTCCCTCAATTTGGCTAAGAGGCGTATTTCCCGTATTTCGAACAACACTGCGCTGTCGCACCAATCAATAATTGTATTGCTCAAACTTGATAGCTGCGGAAGAAGGAAGAGGCAGGTACGATCGCTGACAATCGACACGTCAACGGCCAACTTCTTCAAGAGTTCAATGATCTGAGTCTTAAATTCGACCTGGTAAGACGCAAGTAACCTTTGCTGGGCGCTCGGATGGACTGCCAACCGACTTAACTTACGTGTTATCGACGGAACAGAGCATTCATCAATCTCAATGTAATCCGTGAAACAGCCTTCACGCCTTAGTTCTTCAAGATATTCGTTGCGACTTACTCGGGCTTGGCCTGCACGGCGTATCACCAGGTAGTATACGCGGTGGCCACGGGCGATCAATCCCCTGGACAATTGTGTGTAGCGGAGCGTACCTCCGTGTCGTGGGCCGTAATTGGGATCTATGTCGAGAATCCAAAGGATATTCATGGAACGGATAGCGGAGGTGGCAAGCCCTCGTCGAACAATCCAATGTCGAGACCATATCGAGCTGTTGCGAATCCCCAGAAACTTCGTCTGTTCATGTGGATATTGATGCAACCGACTATCGTCGGAATTAGGAAAGGGATGTACATGGCTCGGGCATATCGAGACTTCAGCGTTACGGGCGAAAGATGTATCGGCCGTAGAGCAAGCCGAGCAGCCTCACGAATTCCATCTGTCCGGCAAAGGCCACATCGGGGCGACCTTCAGGCAGCACCGAGCCCCTCGCCCACCGCGCAAGTCCCGTAAGTGAAGTTCTGAAATGCCATCGCGGAATTCCGAGGAGATGTACCTCCGTGGACGGTTTGAGCTTGTCTTGAATCGCTAAACTGACCGCATTCCAGAAGCACCAGCGGCGATGATAGCGCTTGGTTAGCATCCCCGGCTGGACGTAGTGCCTGACGATGAGGTCGGGTACGAAAAATCCCCGGCCGCCGACTTCGAGCAACCGTTGGAAGAACGTGTCATCGGCCGTCAGCAATCCTTTGCCAATTCTTCCTAGCCTCGTGAAGTAAGGCGAGGGCCCGAGCTTGTCTAGAAGCGAGCGGCGAATGACGGCGTTTCCGCCATTCAGAATGGCGTCGAATCCACGCCATGTTGCCGTCGTATCCCGTCAGAGGTTTGTACGTTCCCGACGACGGCAGGATAATTGAGCGGCAACCATTCTGGCGGCGGCTGACAATAATTCGGAAGTTTGGTCCCCCCGATAAAGTCAACGGTTGGATCGGCGAATGCGGAAAAGCAGCAGACGAACCAGTTGAAGTGGATCTTCCTCATCATCGTCGATTATGCCTAACAAATCCCCGCTGGTCGCGGCGATGCCCGAGTTGAGAGCCCACGACTTCCCCTGGTTCTTTTCAAAGAGATACCGCAACCGGCCGCCGAAGGCGGGCATGCACGCTTCGACTACCTCTCGCGTCAAATCCGTTAGTTATTGTCAACTACGGTGACACACACTTCAGCCCCGGGCGGGATAGAGCCAGCCAGAAGACTCTGCAATGCCCGGCCTAGGAGCTCGCTACGATTGTAGGTCGCGATGAGAACGTCGAGTTTCATGTGAATAGAGTTGCCGCGCTCCACAGCGCCCCGGAAATATATGCCGCAGTGTTGTCGGTCATTTCGTCCTTGTTGAGGGATTTTGCTACGCTCCGCTTTCGTCAAGCAACTCCGATTCACCCTTTCTGATCCTGCAACGCGCTGTGAGATCTATGGCCCTTAGAAAAGCGCGCGCTCGATTGCTCCAAACAGGCTTGGCAATGGCCTCTCTGATCGTACGGGCAAATTCGATTTCGGGCGGCGGCATGAAAAAGGCGTTGACGGCCGTCATCCCCTCCATGTTCGGGGATACTGTGCGGCGAAACCAGTCGATTCCGTCCTGAACCTCTTCGTAATTCTTTGCCAACCGGGTTCCTGGGAGCTGATGTGAGTAGATCACATACTTGCCAAGCAGCAAGGCCTCAATGATCATTCGAGGCAGTCCATCATGTTCAGTCATGCGGAGTAGACATCCAACGCGGTCATAAATGGGTTTCATATCGCTTACCCAGCCGATACTCTCGACATTCTTGACTCCGCGGAATCTGTGTTTGTCATCGGCCACGATTACGAATGTCAAGTCGGGGTTTGCACGGATTGCGCGCTCGACTATAGCTTCGCCATAGAAGGCGGCCCTGGTTCCGGGCAGGTATACCAGGATTCCTTTCCCGCAAGATTGAGTCGTTGGGATTTCGTGGCGGAATTTGGGATCTATCACTGTCGGAATCATCTTTGCCCGAATTCCGATTGATGACAGTTCCTCAACCAAGTGCGGCGCGACGGCGATGCTCTCGGCGGAAAAACTAGCCGCAATGCGAGCACGCGCACGCGATCCGGGTTCGCTGAGGCAGTGCATAACATCGGAGCCAACCCACCATCGGATCACCGGACACCCAAGAGCGGCGGCGAGCGCCAACTGTTTCACAAGGTAGAGATCGGGGCCGTGATAGCCGACCCCACACGATTGGATCGCAGCCTCGTACGGCACTCAGCCATGCTCTGGTCGAATGCGTCTCCGCTCCGTTGCCGAACACGGCCTCGATGCCTTGGCCGCGAAGAGCTTCGGCCAGGGAAAGGGACGGTGCGCTCTTTACGGGTTTCTCGCCCGCCAGAAGCACGCGCAGTAGTCTTTGAACACTCTTGAGGAGATCTCATCGAGTACTCGTGTGGTCCGACCGATGTTTGTACTGTGGTTTGTACAAAATCTAAGCGGTATTATCCTGCCGCCCGGCACCGAACCGGCAGCTACGCGATTTGGCCAGAGCGTCGAGATAGACGCGCCCACGAAGAAGCCACCATTTGAGACAGGTCCATAACAGCGGAGGGCAATCGCGACAGGAATACAGTAGCCCCGTATACAACGGCGCCAACTGCCGTGAATAGAAGCAGATCTATGACGGGAGGTATCTGGGTATAATTGGTCACCGCCATTCGAGCGGCCACCACCACTACAGCCATCAGCACCGTGCTAGCCGCAATACCCTTGAGCGCAAGCAACAGGTCAATAATGCGCAAATCAATCAAGCGAAATGGAATTATCCACAGAGATGGTAAGAGCAGCAGCGCGACGCAAATCGCGTACGAGAGCGCCACCCCCCGGATGCCCCAAGGCAAACCGACAAAGAAACTGATCACATATAGGACGCTTGCAGTACCGCCTATCTTAAACATCAAGTCGGTGCGGCCCTTGGCTGTGTAGATTTCGCCCACCGTCGTCACAATCGATTGAACCAATCCCACGGGAGCGAGAATGGTCAGAACCGGAACTACGTTCGCCCATCGGGGCCCATACACTGTCCTAATCAGCGGTTCGGCCAGGATTGCCGCGCCGGCCATCAATGGAAACGTAATCAGCGCGATCGAAGAGCAAGTTCGCAAGTAAACTCGGCGAAACCGTTCATCGTCGTGTTGGATCTCGGAAAACGCCGGAAACAATACCCGAGACAGCACCTGTGCGATTCCCTGGACGGGAAACAACATGATGTTATAAGCGAGTTGGTAAAAGCCAAGGGCTGCGCTGCCAAGATATCGCCCCACAATCGCGTTGTCGGAATTACGAGCAAAGTAATTGAAAAGGTTGAAGGCGGAAAGGTTCAGCCCAAAGTACATCACGGACCGGACTTCCGTCCAGGAGAAAAGTAAGCTCGGTTGCCACTCTGAAGTGGCAAAGAACAAGATGGAACTGATCGCGGCACTGGCTAGCGAACCGGCAACCAGACTCCAAACGCCCGCGTGCAGGCAGGCCAAGGTCACAACAACACCGAGACCCACAACAGAACTTGAAATATCAATCAAGGAAATCTTTTTGAATATCATCGATCGGTTCAGAAGCGCGGCGTGGATATTGGTAAAACTGCCCATTAGAAATGAGACAGACAGAATATTCTTTACGACGGGGACGACTGCGGGTTGAGCAAAACTTGTAGCCGAAAGTGGAGCACTCAGGAAACACAGGGCCGTACCTGCAAACCCGATCCCCACATTAACCCAGAACAGGCTCGATAGCAGGTGCTGGTTGAGATCCCTCCGCTGAATGACCGCCGATGCGGTGCCCAAGTCGCGAAAAAGCGAAATCAACCCGATAGCGAGAGTTGCCATGCCAACGATCCCATACGCGTAGGGAGGAACACGGCGGGCGACGACGGTCGATGCGGCAAGAGCAAGAGTTGGATCGTAACTCGACGATCGCAGACCAGCTAGCTCCAGATAAAACTCGCCGACGAGGAGTGTCGCTGCTGGAGTTGCGGTGCTCATTCACATCCCCGAAACACTTATAAATCCTACTCATGTCTATCCCTTGTACTCGCCAAAGATAGCGATTAATTTGCGCCGCAAGCCCGAACCAATCGAAACCGATAATCGCGGTATTGACCCGGGTTTCCGCTGCGCCCGTCACATGCAGCCAGAGCGATATTCGCCATCTCGCGCGCAGTCACAAAGTGCACGAGATATTTATCCTGCCGCTGTGGTTGGCCAACCAACTCGCGAAGGAATTGTTGGATGGGCGATCCAAGCATCGCATGCTCGTCGCGAGGATCCAATCCATGGCAGTGCAGCTTAATGAAGATCCATTCGGGACGTCCGTGGACAGTTATGTCTGCCTGTTGCCAGAGTTGAAGACGTTCTATCGTGGGGGGGTTAACTCCCGTCAGCTCGCCGTTCTCAATGCCCGGGTAAGGCCATCCGTGTTTTCGCCGACCGAGATTGAGCACGAGAGGCCCCTGGATCATAAGAGGGAAAATCTTGGGCGGTCTACCGCAATGCAAGTCCTTGCCTCGGCGGTGAGGTACAGACTCACTCAAGGGCGCCGCACATTCGTACAAGGAAACTTATCTTGCTCACCTGTGCCGAGGAAGGTGCAGAGGGAAGAGTAAAATGAGCATAGCAGCCAGTCTCGGCGAGAATCCGCATCTCATCGTCTACTCCGCAGAAGCGTCCTTGGGCTGAGTTCGCCAAGGCCCAGTTACCGTGCACGAAGGCGTATCGTGCAGGGCCATCTCCATCCAACCGGGAAAGGCAGCGGCGTGCCACCAGAGCGTCTCTGAATTCTAGGATCGCTCTTCGAGTGTTATCTGCATTGTCAGGTGCGTGGACGCCATGATGTAATTGAATCTCGATCTCGCCCCAGCCCGCGCGGCAGTGCTCTTCGAGCCGATCGATCAAGGCAGCGTCGTATTGTTCGGCCGGGTAAAAGTAGGTGTGACGGAACGGCCGGCCATCATCATCGGGCCAGACTCCACGGCTGCCCGGTACCGGAGGCCCCGTTTTCTAATCGGCGCACCTGCTCGGCACGATCAGCATAAGTCGCTGACGATTCGGGTTTAATCGCAGGCTCGAAGTGATCGGCCACAGCAATAATCAAGTGGACAGGACGCACACCGGCCCGGCGCCGAAGACATCGCTGCCCCACATATGCAGGCAACCAACGGAGTGTAGAAAAAACTTTTTCCAAAGACATCAGTCGTGTCATTTACAGCCTTGCATAGCGCACATTCGCTCAGGCTTAGTGAAAATCAAGCCGACATCCACAGCATGAGGTCGTGCGAGAAGGGTTGCAGGTTGCTGGCGGTGTGGGTTCTACTTCGGAGCCCAGACCCTATTTGTGCCTCTACTACTCCACCGGCTAAGAGAACGGAACGTGAGCAATTTTGCCTTGCCGTCTACGGCAAGGCCGACGTGCCAGTAACGCCATAGCTATCGCCGATAAAAGAAAAACGTGTTCTGGCTCTTTTCGTTGGGTTTGCGAATGCGAAAGTTCTTTCCGTCAAACAGATAGGCGGTGTATCCAAAGTCAGACAATAAATGCACAATTATTTCTGTATCAGACGCATTCCTATAGAAGTCATCAAGTGTTTCAATCAGCCACGCCGGATGCCATCTGCGAATCGTCTCTTTAGCACCGTGAAGACATGAAAGCTCATGGAACTCAGCGTCGCATTTAATGAAAGATACCGGCCGGTCAATTTTTGCGGTTAGTGAATCAAGCATGACGGTACGAACCGTGAAAGATCGCCAATCAGGATGTCGCGTTTCTGCGGAAAATATTCTGGCGTCGGTCCAAGATTCTTTCCGCCGCCCTTGTAGTGGGCGATTTCCATCTTCACGGTCCCTTCGGAATCGCTGATAGCTACGTTGAAGGCTTCAACGTTCGACGCGGCGGAATTTGCGAATTTCGTAGGCAAGGATGCCGAAGGTCTGCTTCATAGGTTCGAGGCTCCAGACCAGACCGTCTGCGTCAACAATAGACGACAAGTCTTTTGTAAAGAATCCGACGTGCGCGCCAATGTCAATCACGAAATCGCCCTTCTTAATAATCAGCGGAAGCGCGAGAGTTTCCGCTTCCACTGGTAAGTTCTGCGTATTCTTAAGCAGGTGGTAGTAGTACCTCTGCTTTATCGCAACTAATACGGGATCGGGAATGGCAAAGGATATCCCTTGCTTCGCCCGCAAGGCCAATCGGGAATTTTCAGATGTCCACCACTTTAGAAGTGACATTTAATAGACGCTCGGCGGAGGTTCCGGATCCCAGACTCCAGACCGACCAAATCACGACCTGCCGCGCGTGAATTCACCACCGCACCAGTTGCTAATCTTCACGCGATGCGGATAGCACGTTGCTTCCAAGGACTACGTTGATTCAGCAATTCGCGGCGACTTGCCAGCACTACGGGCACACCCGCAATGCGCGCGGCCCGGAACCGCGAACAGCGAGGTATAGGAGTGGAAGGCGTGCACAATCTGAATCTGTTCTAGGTGCAGAAATCGGGCCAGTTGAATAAACAGTCTTGCCGCCTGAAAGTTGTGGAGAGAATTGATGGGGAATTCAACGATGGGAACTCCGAGAGACTCTGCTTCGGAAAGCAGATGGCCTCGTCGGTGCCGGCATTCGATGATTAGATCGTACCGACTTCGGTGGAGACTTCTCACGAACCGTACGAATTGGCGCTCGGTGTCGCCCCGGGAAAGCTGTCAGTGAATAGCAGCACACGAGGGCGACAGGTTTTCCTTTCCACGGAATCATTGGCACCTGAGATTGTTTGATAGAAACAGTGTCAATCATCTGTGGAACGAGGTTGGGCTACCGGAGTCGCGCGGCCTTCAACCCAACCATTCCTTGTCATCGATGAGGCTCCAGTTCTTTAACGATTCCTCAAGTTCCGAGCCTCCGTTTGAGACGACCCAACACCTGGAAACCCAATTCTGTTCTTCTGAGAATGCTGGCCTCATTCCGAACCGGGTTTTTCTCCTCCGCTGTCCGCCCGAGAATCCAAATTCCTCCAAGCACTAGACTATCGAAAACCGCTTGTGCTCCCCTGGCTATGTCTGCGTCCTGGAAGTATCGGCGGTGGTAGATATTCATAGTCCGGATCACGTCAACGCGTTCTTCTAGCGGGGACAGTACAGAATGGGGAACAATTCTGAAATGTGGTATCTGACATTGTAAGGCGCGGGCTTCTGGGTGTATCAAAGGCAGTATTCTGATCCTATCTGGCGGAACGGAATATTCGGTCGGATCGTCGAAACCAGCCCATCGGTATTCGGACACGATCCTTTGCAATGATTTGGCACAGCGCTCAGCACGCATACGTAGCAGACGATTTGCGAAAAAGACGGTCGAGTCTCTTCTGTTAAAGGAAACGACAAAAGGTGGAAACACGTACTGAAGAGGCACACAGTCGGCTCAAAAATGAAGGCTTCCCGTTTCCCACGGCGGACTTCAACCAAATATAAAGTAAGGTCCGAGGCGGTGAAGCGACAGAATGGAAACATTCGAAAGAGATCCCAGGCCCATTCGCTGGCCACTAAGCCATCCGATGCTGCCCAGTCATGCACTTCAAAACGTTGCTTTCTAGCAAAGAATTCTAGCAAGTAGGGCCGGACCAGCACGTCTACGTCATGTAGCCTCCCCCGATAAGTAGTGCGGCATACGCCTGAGGACAGCTCCAGGTCTCGGATGATCATTTCGAATGCCTGAATTGAGTTCTTTGGCACCGAGCGCGGCAAGCCTGAGCAAACTACAGGATATGTGTATCTTAGGGACAACTCCCCGGAGAGCCTGCAGATCACTGATGGAGTAGATGCCTTTCCTAAACACAGTTATTCTTCGCAGGTCTTCCCGTGTAGGGAGTATCCGCTTTGCCGTTTACGCTGGGTTGGAATCTCAGGTACATATCGCGTAAGACTCTTAAATGATCCCGGACGCTGTCCCTCGCACCAGTCGCTCGCGCGACACGCCACGGGCTTCCACATAGAAATCCCCGCAGATTTCGCACATTGTTTTTAAGTTCTCGAGCTGGGCAGACGCCAGGGGCCGCTAGCACCATGGCCTCTATGGACCAAACAAGGAGCCGTCGCCGACCCTAAGCGATGGCAGGGCCGTTTCGTAGCTATCTCAGCTAGAATGCCATAACATCTCGGCGTTAGTCGTATCTGCATACATTTGGTTCTCAAGCACCGCTTGGCTCGCAGCTCGTGTTCTTTGGAATTGGAAGCAGATTTCTTGGCAATCAAGAAAAGTACCGTTGTATACGCCACCAAGAAATATGGGAAAAACTGATAAGCGCTACTGGCAAACAAGGACCCAATCACGTATGCAGCCAAACTGGCCTGGAGGGCCTTAGCCAACGAAGTCAGTTCTCCCTTCCCCTTTGTCGATTGTTTGGTTGCTCTCGCGTTTTTGAAACCGCGCGATAGAATCAACACATAAAGGATAAACGCCAGCACTCCTCCCTCTGAGCTCATTTGCGTGAATGAGTTATGTGTCACAGACCAATGGCCGGATATCTCGGCAAAGTTGCCCGGGCCGATGCCGAACAGAGGGTGTTTCACCGTCACCTCGATGCTACGCCAGAACAACTCTTGACGCGCCTGGGATGAACCGTATGCTGAAGCAACATCTTCCTTGGAGTTAAACGTCCCCGCGAGACGTCCAGCCAACATGCCGCTCGAGTACTGCCAGAGGATTACACCTCCTAGCGCAACGAGCACCATGAGATAGCGCCGACGTCCTCGGATGGCGAATTCCCAGAGGCAAACGACTGCAACAACAACGAGGAAGAAAGGAATCCTCCTCTTGAGCCTGTCAGGAATAGCGCATAGACCATCAGCAGCATTGCCGCTGCCCAAGCAATTTTCAAGACTTTATTCCTGGTAAGGAACATTAATGCAAGGCACAAAGGAAGTGAGATAACAATTGCGACCGCCAAGTCATTGGGATTGGAATAGATCCCACCCAACGTTCCTTCCAACCGACCAACAAGTAGACGACCCTTCAAAACAGCGACCGCGGCGATCATCGCAACTGACGCAGCCTGGATAACAATCAGCAGTCGCAATCGTTTTGGCGTGCGTATCGCCACTACCATTACGATGACAACGATTAGCACCTTTGCGAAATCGAGTGCTATCTGGACCGCCCCACCCCGCCACACCGGAGACAACATCGCAGCAAGAAACGATTGCCCAATAAGAAGCCCCAGGTAAATGACCTCCCGAGGTAAATGCCAGCGTATGTGCCGAAGAGAAAAGACCAAAGCAAGCAAAGCAAGAATCCCCGTAATCTTTGCCAGTGGCACATTCGCCAGGCCGGGGATCCCATCCTCGGGCCGAGCACAATAGATGAACATGAATAGAAGCAGCGCCACATACGCCCCAACCAGTGGCTTCTGCCGTGAAGTAGGTCTCTTCGCTGAGACCGAATCCGTGGCTATCGCGTCAATCACATTGCCCGTATCGTTCTGACTTAAGTTGGCTACCGTACCCGTACTGCCTTTCTGCCCGTAGTGAATTAAAGGAGTGCGACGGCCGCCGCTGTCTTCAACAAGATAAACGGCAGCGAAATATTTGATAGCCGCTAAAGGGGGTCACTTCTTGCCTTTTGCCCACATATGACTTTTGTTGCCTCGAGAAAGAAGGAGCCTAGATGGGACCTTTCTGGAATCAGCGCAGCTAAACTAATTCGATTTCGAAACCTTCTAGCCGAATCGAGACCGATCGATGGAGCAATTCCACCGATACGACCAGGCTTTGATAGCGATCCTCCTCGAACGCGCACGCGCTTCCCGGCACTGATGAATGGATATGGGACGCACAGCATTTTCTCGCTTATCGCTGTCCTGAGGCTCTCCATCTGTACATCCGGAATCGGCGTCCCCCTCTTAAATGGGCACACCTCCGCTCTCTTAGTCCCATTCGTTTATCTGAAACCCTTTGATCAGCATTGTCAAGGCTTAACTAGACTTTCGATCGTACTACTCTAAAGTTATTATATAGGATAATTGCCATTTTCGTTAGAGGACCGGCCCCCAATCCAGATATCCAATCTTCAGAACGTGCAATGTACACCACCATTTTAGACCCGGATTAGTGGGCCCACACTTGTTTCTTTCCGGCTACAAAATAATAGAACGCCACAATCGCGGCTGTATTTAGAAGTACAAATGCTAACGCAAGATGAGCCAGACGGGAGACGATCCCAACAGGCACTCGCACGAATGCGAGGGCGCCAAATGCAACTACGCCGACAGCTGCCACGAGCGGAAGCCGATAAATGAAACCGGGAAGAAAGATGGAAGCCAGGATCATTCCGAATAAGGCAAACGGGACAGCCAGACGAGACAATTTATGACTGACAAATTCGAATCGGAGCGGGTTTGCGGCGGTAAGCAACCAAGGAGCCATGCGGAGAAGCTGATAATTTCCAAAGAGTGTCCGCACTTTGCGGCGAAATTCTTGCCTCGGGCTCGATGACAGGTTGTCCCAGGCTAGAGCTCGTGGCTCAAAAATCACTCGCGCGCCGCTCCGGGCAACTGCCATTGGAATGAAAACATCATCCAAAATGAGCCCGCGGGAAGATGCGGAACAAGGCTTCGTCTCACGGCATACAACGCTCCGGTTGCACCCACGACTGAGCCACCTGGCGCTTTCCCAATATCGAATTGCCTTTTCCATCTTCCAATACGATCCCACTCCTCGTGGAGAGGTTTCTTCCCCACCCCCCAAAATCAATGCTCCGCTGACGCAACCCACCGCCGGATCCGCAAAACTCTCAACCAGCGTTTTGATGGAATCGGTGGCGACGCGTTGGCGAGCATCCATGAATACAACAATGTCTCCCTCAACGGCCGCGATAGCACGATTGAGTGCCTCTGCCTTTCCAAAATGCGCCGGCAGAAGAATCGAGCGCACTCGGGAATCGGATTGATTCAGCAAGATGTCATTGGTTCCGTCGGTCGAACCGTCAGAAACCACGAGTGTTTCCACCGACTCCCGCTGGATAATCCAACTGCTCCAGATTATTTAATTTTTCCTGGAGATGCTCCTCTTCGTTTCGCGCAGCAATGATGATTGAGACTGTGGGGAGAATTGGCTCCCGATGCACTGGCCGCGGTCGTATTCGAGTCCGCAAGAACAGCCAGATAGGGTAAAGCAAATAAGCGTACAAAACGAGGAATACCGAGAACCAGAAGAGTAGCTTCACTTCGCTCCTCGTCCCAGCAAAATGGTTTTTATAGTGTCGAAGAAAATCAAAGCATCAAGCCCCGGCGACATGTGCTTGATATAAAAAAGATCATAGCGAAGTTTTTCCCTGGCATCTTCGACCGAGCTTCCATATTTGTATCGGATTTGCGCCCATCCGGTGATTCCGGGCCGGACCGTGTGCCGAAGGTCGTAGTAAGGAATCTCCTGCCTAAGCCATTCGATAAACTCTGGACGCTCCGGCCGCGGACCAATCAGGCACATTTCGCCCTTAAGCACATTCCAGAGTTGCGGAATTTCGTCGAGCCGGGTCGTTCGAAGAAAACGCCCCACGCTGGTGATCCGGGGATCCTCGTCGTCAGCCCAAGTGGCACCCGTATCAGCCTCCGCATCGGCACGCATGGTGCGAAACTTGTGGCAATAAAAAACGGTGCCGTCTTTTCCAACGCGCTTCTGGTGATAGAGAAGCCGTCCCGGCGAGGTCAGTTTGATGGCAAGGGCTACGAAAGGAAGTAGCGGTAGAGTGAGGAGCAAACCAATCGTCGACACCACGATGGAGGCAAGACGCTTGTAGATCACCAGAAAGCGAGAAAGGTGAAAACCAGTGGAAAAAAGCAAGCGTACCTAAGCGCAGCGATTCAACCGGGATTTTGCCGGTGATCTGTTCATAATACTCAATCCCATCCTGGACCAGCACACCGCGGCTTTTCAGCGAGAGCAACATCTCGACCGGCAGCTTCCCGCGACGGTCATCCAGGGCAACGATGATGCGATTCACACGCTGCGGTTCAATCGTCGGTTGCAAGCTCCATATCGGATACTGGGCCAGCGGGTGAACCGACAGGCTTGCCACGCTCCCAATCCAGCTGGTAACTCCCGCGTTCAGCAACCAAAACACGGCCAACGACGCTGAGACCCAACTCCGGGCGAGATTCCAGTTCCCGTAAGAGTCGCCCTGCGGAGGGCTCATCGCCAAAGATCATGGTGCGTTCAGCGAACCGTGGCCGGCCACTTAGCGCAAAAAACAGTCCTCGCCACAAAGCCAAAAGAATCACCACGAATGCCAAGCCAATTAGGACGATGCCGCGGCCCAATTCCAAGGGTGGGTAAAAATAGTAGACGACGGCTAAGAGAATGCACATGGTGCCCAGCACCTGGATCAGCCGAGTGAGCACCTCGCGTCGGTTGCTTAAGATGGAGGAATCGTAAAGGTCGAAGTAATACATGCAGATCATGAAGGTGGCCGAGAGCACGACAATCTTCAAAAAACCACGCTCGTACTGCAGCATCACGGAGGCATCGTTCGTTCCCAGGCGGAGAACGGCAGCCACGATGAAAGAGAGGGTGACTAGGCACGCTTCCGAAGTACCGAGGACCACGGTGCGCGCAGGGAAATAAGCATGGAAAAGCCGGATCAAATCAATACCTCGAGATTACGGTTTCAGGGCCGGACCTTGGTTTGGGAGCTGTTTAAACCGTAGTATTGATCCGCGTAATTCGTGCGGTCGAATTCAGAAGCCTCATTCAGTACCATTCCAATTAACTTGGGATTGTCCAGACTTTCGATGCTCTTCTTGAGCGCCCGGATCGGAGTGACGCCCTCGCGGACAACCAGGAGCATCCCGTCCACAAGGCGGGACCACAAACTGGCGTCCACCAACGGCGAAATCGGGGCCGAATCCACCACCACCCAATCAAACCAGCTCGCCAATCGAACAAAACTCTCCGCAAAACGCGCCGATTGCAGGATTTGCGAAGGCTGGTCGGACACCACGCCCGCACCCAGAAACCAGATCGGTATCTCATCCAGCCGATAAACGTACTGCGAGATCTTTTCCTCGTGATCGCGGCCAGACCACCATTCCCCCAAACCCTGCACTTGCCCCAATCCGAAAAGCCCGGCGAGTTTCGGGAGATGTAAATCGCCTTCCACAATCAGCACCCGCGACGCCGTATGCTTCGCGAGTGTTACCGCCAGGTTTCCCGCGACCAGTGTTTTGCCCTCATTGCCTACGGCACTCGCGATCAGTAAGGATCTCAACTCACGTTCTTTTCGCTGATGTTCCAGGCGCGTTGCCAAAGCGCGGAATTTTTCAGCGCCGAGACCGCGCGAATCAGACAGAGCGACCAAACGCGCATTGGGAGAGAGGTTCACCTTGGCCGTGCGAACGCCTTCCAACTCGGAGGGCTCGGCCATTGCACTGTTCACCAGCTCGACCGGCTGAAGCGATGCAATCTGAATGGGGTCTGCGTTGCCCCTTTGCAGTTCCATCCGACGCAAAGTGTCGTAGAGACGGCTCATTCGGATTTCACCCGTGGCCAAAAGTCGGTCAATCGTGATTTCTCGGTAGCAGGACTAGCTGAACTCTTTATTCTTCGACCTATGCAGAAAATTCAAACCCGCCCTTGGCCCATCCACCTCTTCTATCTCTTTCGTGGGTTCGGGCGCAGAATAGTCCAGACGAAAATCGGCTGCAACCTCGCGGACAGCCGCCAACGTGATCTGCTCGAGCTGCAGACCAAATCCCAGCATCAAGGAATTTTCACAGAGGGTATTGATCAACCGGGGAATTCCCTTGGAGAGAAGATGAATCTCGATGATGGCTTCACCGGAGAAAATCTTCTTGGCTCTCGCCTCTGCCCCTGCCAGCTCCAGACGGCGATGGATATAGCCTTCTACCTCCTTGAGGTCGAGCGGCAGCAGGTTGCAACGTAACCCCACTCGCTGCTTGAGCTGCCTCAGTTGGTGCGAATCGAGTTTACTATCCAGCTCCGGTTGGCCTACCAACACGATCTGCAGGAGCTTGTGACTCGTCGTTTCGAGATTCGTGAGCAAGCGGATCTCTTCCAACAACTCCAGGCTGAGCAACTGCGCTTCATCGATCACCAGTGCGGTAGTTAGATCCTCTCGTGACCTCGTCATCAGGTAGTTATTCAAACGGGACAGGGCTTCGGCCTTGGACCTTGCCGCAGCCGACAGCCCCAGATCGGACAACACCTGCTCCAGGAAACTCTGCACGGAAAGAATCGGGTTGTTGATATAGGCAAACGCCACCTTGCGCATCGACAAGGAATCCAGCAGGCAACGCACCAGCAAAGTCTTGCCGGTGCCGACCTCCCCGGTGACCACCACGAAACCCTTGCGGCGAAGCACGCCGTAGTTCAACAGGGCCAGGGCCTCGTTGTGCCGCGGCGTCGGATAGAAAAAATAAGGGTCCGGGCTGACCTCGAACGGATTGCGATTCAGATTATAAAATTTTCTGTACATCCGCTCTAACCCTTATATAAGGCGTATAAATTGCCCGCCAACAGTAATAAAGCCATGACCGCAAAAGCGCCAATTTCGAGTCTGCGAGTCATGGCCTGAACGCGATCTTCACCGGGAACTTTCAAGTGCGGGATGCCGACCAGCACACGAGTGGGGATCAATCCATCGAGGTCTTTTTCTTGGCGCACCAGAGCATTTCTCAGTTCAAGATAGGCCGCCAACCCCAGGCCTAATCCCGCTCCAGCGAGCAGTCCCGCGAGACTCAATAACAAATGGTTTGGAGCCGACGGTCGGTTTGGAAGATTCGGAGGGTCGAGAATGCGAAACTGTTGGCCCTGTTGGCGCTGTTCCAAACTTGTCGCGAGCTGCGATTGATTTTGCTTTTGCAGCAACGAATTGTAATTAGCCTTGGATTCTTCATATCCCCGGGAAACTTCCGCCAATTGCTGCTCCGTTTGGGGAGTCAGGTTCAACCGGTTGCGATAGGTGGAAATCTGGGATTCCAAGTCCTTTACTCGCTGATTATAGTTTTGAATTTCGAGATTGATCGACTTGATTTGGCTTTGCACCTGCATCATGGGAGTCGTGCCGCCCCGTTCGACAGAGGCGGCGACCGCAGAATCCACCCCATCTGGCGCTTTGCCGGCTTGAGAGTCTCTTTCCGTTTCCATCTCTTTCTTGATCTTCTCGGCATTGGCAATCTTTTCCTTCAAGGCAATCACGTCGGGGTGTTCGTCCGTCAGCTTGGCGCGTGCGTCATCGAGTTGATGATCGCAGATCCGCGAGTTCTTTTGTAACGGTCTGGAGTGTAGGTTGCGAGGAATCCTGAGAGCCCACGCTCGCTTGCACTGTTTGGTACTGCTGCTGGAGGGATTCCAGATAGAGCTTTTGTTGCTTGGCTTGATCCAGGGCTTGCTGTGCGCCTTGCAATTGATTCTGAAGGCCTGAAAGAATTTGAACATTTGTTTCCATCTGGCCGGGCAAGTTCCCAAAATGCTCAGCCTTGAAGGAGCGCACTTTGGCTTCTTGCTCCGCGAGCTTCCCTCTCGCTTCCTCCAATTGATTTTGAAGAAAAGCAGTCGTGCTTTCCGAAGACTGTTGTTGCATTTTGAGATTTTCTTCAATGAAGAGAGAGGTAAGTTCCGTGTTTACCCGTTGTGCTAGCTCTGGCGAGCCTGTCGAATAGGCTATCTTGAACGCAGTGAGCTGCCCGGGACGGGACGCAGAATCGACTAAGTCGATCTTTATATCTTTGCGCATTTGTTCTACGGCATCGCCGGCTTGCATCAAGCCGTCCAAGCCCCGCCGACTTTGGTAAAGATGGAAGCGATCTATGGTTGCCTGGAGGCGCGTTCGACTGAGGATCTGCTGCGTCATGTTTTGCAAGCGATCCTGAAGATTGACGGTGACGTTGGGAACAACATACTGTTCGGGAACCTTCTGCTGCTCGACGAGGATGAGGGCCTCGGATTTGTACGTGGCCGGCAAAAACCAACTCGCGCTCCAAACCACAGCCCAGCAGAGAAACAGCGGGAAGCAGAATCACCCAGCGTCGCCGAACCGCGATGGCCCAGTAGTCGGCGGGGCCGCGGGACGTTCGGATTCTCAAATTGATCAAATTCATCGGTCATCGCGTGCACTCTGAATCCTCGTTCGAAGACACCACCATGCAGCCGGAGCGGGTCCGAGCTGACTATGTTTGCACGGCCGAATCCATCCGTCACAAGCTATTTCCAATCTTTCCGAGGAAACCTTCCAATATCTTACAAATCAATGGGTTAGATAGTCCGAACTTTGGGGAATCCGCTACTCTAATTCGCTTGAATATGCGGACCTCTCCAAGCTTTGGGTACGAATTTGTCCATGGAATGGGAAAGAAATTGCCCAAAATGACTTCGGTTGGCGCTTCCGGGGCATCTCTACATGCGTTCCATCTGGCGTGACCGTTTGCAGGATTGCTCGAGAGCCTGGTTCTAACTGCTGTCCTTTCAGGAAGAAACAGTCTATTCTGACAAATATCATACCGCAACCTTTGCAGCGCTTTGGTGCCCAAGGTGCTGTTCCGCTACAAGGCCCTTTTGTGTGCAATGTAGGGCAATGTCGATTGCAGTGCATCCCACACGGCGTGTCGCTCACAACTCTGATGCACAGATGGATCTAATCTCGGAGGATCTAGAATGGTGGTACTTGCAAGGGGACTCAGGACCGCAATTGTTCTCACAACGGCGACGTTCCTGCTGAGTTCCTGCAAAAGTGATCCGCAGAAAGCCAAGGCCAAATACTTTGCCTCGGGCCAGAAGTACATGACGCAAAAGAAATACGGCGATGCTGCGCTGGAATTTCGCAACGCGATCCGCATTGATCCGCGCTTTGCCGATGCCTATTACCAATTGAGCCAAGCGGCCCTGGCGCAGCACGACTGGCGAGGCGCTTACGCTTCTCTCGGAAAAGCCATCGACCTCGATCCTGCCCTCTTGGACGCTCGATTGGAGCGCGCCCAGCTTTATATAGCGGCACGCCAGTTTGACAAAGCGGTAGAGGATGCGAACGCAGTTCTAGAAAAGGATCCCAAGAGCGGCGGAGCCTACTATATCATTGGCACCTCGCTCCTCCGGCAGCAGAAGCCCGAACAATCGCTTGCGGCGTTTTCCAAAGTTGCAGAGTTGTTGCCAAACGATGTCAATTCTTATCTGAATTTAGCGGTCGTGGAAATCTCTTTGCGACGTTTTGCAGACGCCGAGGAACATCTAAGAACGGCTGTTGCAAAGGATCCAAAGTCGTTGCGAGCCCGTCTGGACCTCGCCAATTTCTATCGCATGCAGAACAAGCTTCCGGAGGCCCAGGAAGCGCTCCGGTCAGGAATTCAAACCAATCCCGACGCTCCGCAGCTTTATGTCGATTGGGCCAATATGCTCTACGACACCGGAAAGCCCGCGGAGGGGGACGCCGTGCTGGACCGACTCCGAAAGCAAATGCCGAAGTCTTCCGATGCCGCCATCATGATCGGCGATTACTATCTCCTCAAAAATGACAAGGACAAAGCACTCGCCGAATATCGCCGCGGTCTGTCTGTATCCTCAGGCAACATCGAGATCGAAAAACGCATGCAGGATCTTTACTTAACAACGAATCAGCTCGAAGAAGCGGCAAAACTAGATAGTCAACTTGAGCATCAGGCCCCTAAAGATCCGCTCATCGACGTACTGCACGGGCGATTGTTGTTAGCACAAGGGAAGAAACAGGAAGCCATTATCGCTCTCCAAAATGCGGTCAAGAATTCGCCAAGTTCTTCTCCGGCTCACTATCATCTCGCCTTGGCTTACTGGCAGAACGGGAACTTAGGACAGGCTAACAGCGAATTGCTAGAGGCCCTCAAAGCTTCGCCAGGTATGCCTATGGTTCTCCGGAGCCTGGTGCAGTTGAACCTGCTGCAAAATCACATTTCCGAAGCGCAGATCTATGCGCAGGAATTGGTACAAAGGAATCCGGCAGACGCAAGTGCGCGACTGCTGCTCAGCTCAATCTATCTGCGGGAAGGACAGTTGCGTTCAGCGGAAGAGCAGCTCCAGGCCGCCAACCGCCTCGCTCCGAGCCAGGCGAATGTGCATGTTCAGCTCGGGATGTTGAACGCCAAAGAAAAAAAGTGGAAACCGGCCGAGCAGGAATTTGAAACTGCCATTCGGCTTGCTCCTTCGGACCTTACGGTGGTGTCGGCCTACGCCGATTACCTAGTGTCACGCCAGCAAACGCAGCAGGCGCGGGCCCTCCTCGAGAAGTATGTGCAGTCCAATCCGAACAATTCTCCGAGTCGCGTGATGCTGGGTACTCTGGAATTGCAATCAAAGAATGAAAGCGCAGCCCAATCGCAATATGAACAAGCGATTCAAATCGATCCAAAGAATATTCTTGCCTATCTCCGACTGGGCGGGATGTACCAGGCTAGGAATCAAACCGATGCCGCCCTCGTGCAATATCAGAAAGCCCTCGACTTACAACCGAATTCTGCAGCCCTAATCGCGTTAGTGGGCAATGTCTACCTCGAGAGAAACGATCCCGAGACGGCTCGAAAATATTATGCCCGTGCGCTCGCTGCCGATCCCGATTTCTCTGTGGCAAATGCCAATATGGCTTGGGTAGATGCGGTCGATGGAAAGAATCTCGATGCCGCTTTAGCGATGGCGCAAAAAGCAAAATCCCAGGTGCCCGAATTGCCTGCCATCACCGATGTTCTGGCCTGGGTCATGTACCAACGAGGCAACTATACGGGTGCGATTCCGTTGCTTGAGGATGCGGTCAAGAAGGCACCGGACTCTTCGCAGTATCACTATCACCTCGGCATGGCACTCATGGCCGCCGGTCAAAAGGATCGTGGCAGAGCGCAGCTTCAGACCGCACTACAAATGAGCACGCCATTGCGGCCGGCAGAGAAAGAACAGGCCGTACAAGCGCTGGCGCATCGCGATTAGCTTATCGTAATTGTCGCCGCCCGCAGCGAAGTACCGTCAGCCAAAAATGGCTTCAAGACAGGTCGAACCGTCCCGACCAGGGACACCCACGCGCGTCAACAGAATCTGAAAATCCTCGAAATCACTGTGCGTCAGTCCGCCCAAGTGTATAATTCCGCAAGCATAGGTCTACATTTCGGCTAAGACCGGGTCTGATCTCCAGCCGTCATTGGGGGGTTGCATGAGGCGATTCAAAACAGCCACTGGATGGATGTTTTTACTTTTCTTGGTCTTTGTGAATCGTGCTCAGGGACAGTCCTTGGTGACGGGGAGCATCATCGGAACGGTAAAAGATCCGTCGGCAGCGATCGTCCCTAATGCTCCGGTGGACCTCGAGAATACGCAAACCGGTGAGAAGCAATCCACCGCGTCAAACGCAGAAGGCGCGTACCGTTTCGCGCTGCTGAAGCCGGGCATATACGAGGTATCCGTTTTCATGAAAGGTTTGACAAAGATTGCGAATTGTACTGTCGGCGTGGGACAGACCATTACCATGGACCTAGACTTGGAGGTCACCATCTCGGTCGAAACGGTCATCGTGAGGAGTGAAGCGCCTTTGATCACCATGGATCCCGGAACGGTGACGAACTATTCTCCAACCGAGGTCGCCTTACTGCCGAACCCCGGCCAAGATATCACCACGATCGCGTTTACGGCTCCCGGCGTAGTTGTGTCTTCGGCTTCGGGCGGCTATGGAAACTTCTCTGCCAATGGACTGCCGGCAACCTCGAATCTGTTTACGGTGAACGGCGAAAACAACATGGATCCTTATTCCAATGTGAACATTTCGGGCGCATCGAGCCTAAGCCTGGGCAACCATGAAATGCAGGAGGCCTCCGTCATCACCAACCCCTACTCAGGACAGTATGGGCAGTTGAGCGGGGCCCAGGTCAGCTATGTCACAAAGTCCGGCACCAACGAGTTTCACGGCGACGCGCAGTGGTGGTGGAATGGCTCGTCGATGAATTCAAATGACTTTTTATTTAATGCCACCCAAACGCCGCGGCCATTCTCGAACGCCAATCAATGGGCAGCATCGGTTGGGGGTCCCATCATCAAGGACCGCACTTGGTTCTTCGTGGACACAGAAGGCCTGCGGTTCGTCCTGCCGACCTCCAACACGGAGACGATTCCCACGCCCGCGTTTGCGTCGGCAGTGCTGACCAACGTACAAAATCTCAACCCCAACGAACTCACAGCGTATCAGAATTTGTTCAATATTTACTCGAAGGCAGCTTCGGGGAAGCAAGCTACGCCTCTCCCCGTTGGTACGGTTGACTCCGGCGACGAATGCGCGACCATATCGCTGCCGGGCTTCACCACGGGAACGCCGTGCTCCCAGACCATCGCTACCACCTCTTCCTCCTTCGGCAAAGAATGGATACTCGCCGGGCGCATCGACCATAAGTTGACGAAAAAAGATGATCTGTTCTTCCGTTTCAAGGTGGATCATGGTCAACAGCCGACGGAAGTCGACCCTCTCGACTCGGCTTTCGACGCCAACTCCAACCAGCCCTTTTATGACTTTCAGGCACAGGAGAGACATGTTTTTGGCGGCAGCATGACCAACCTTTTTACCGCGAGCTTGAGCCACTATAGCTTCCTATTTTCACAGAACTTGTCTGCCTGGCAGAGCGCGTTCCCGGATGGTGGGGTGAGTTTCGATTATGCGGGTGGCTTCTCAGGTATCAACGATTCGGTTTATCTGTTCCCTTCCGGCCGCAAAATTACTCAATATCAATTCATTGATGACTTCTCCTGGGTCCGGGGGCGGCATAGCCTGAAGTTTGGACTTAATTTCCGCCGCTATGACATCAGCGACCATAACTTCTACTCTACCTATCCGGTGACGAGCTTCAATGATCTCACGGCAGGCGCTGGAACAGCGGGACTGCAGGCCTTCGCGAATGGCGTTGCCAACACCTATTATCAGCAGGACAGTGCTTCGACGGACGTGCCGATTGCTTTCTGGGGCTTAGGCTTCTATGCGGAAGATGATTGGAAGGTAACATCCAACCTCACGCTGGTCGGGGCCCTGCGTTTTGAGCACAACTCGAACCCGGTTTGTCAGACAAACTGTTTCCCGAATTTCAAAGGTCCATTCCCGACACTTGCCTCGGTCGAAGCCGGTGCGGGCGCGGGAGATGTTCCCTACAGCAGCGACATCAACACAAATCTGCACCAGGCGTATATGAGCACCGACGCCATCAACGTGTCTCCCCGTCTGGCTTTCAGTTGGGCACCGGGGGAAAGTAGCCACTTTCCATGGTTTCCCGGAGAAGGCAAAACGGTGATCAGTGGCGGAATCGGGATCTTCTACGACAACCCACCAGCGGGAACCGTCGATGCACTTCTGAGCAACCCGCCGGCGGCCGTGTTCTTCGCGATTTCGCCTCTGGACGCATTTGGGAATACCACAGGGATTCTGCCCTTCGATAAAACAAATGGCGCCCCCGCTGTGTTCGCAGCTGCCAGCTCGGCATTCAGCGTCAACAAAAGCTTCAATCAGCTCTCCAATGAACTTAATCCCATCATTGGCTCCAATCCGCCTATCAGTTTCACGTCCTTTCAGGGCACCATCCATTCTCCGCAAGTGCAGGAATGGAATCTGAAGGTAGACCAGCAAGTGGGGCGTAGCACAGTGGTGACCGTGAATTACGTGGGGAATCACTCGATTCGTATTCCTTATTTTAACGAATGGTGGAATGCGGCCGCTTCGTTTCCGTTCGCGAGCATTCCCGGCATCAACTCTATTCCCGTTGTGCCGAACTATGGCACGGTCACGACATTGCAGAGCGGCGCGGTATCGAATTACAACGGCGTGACGTTCTCCGTCCGGGAGCAGTACCATACCTGGTTCATGGCGCACGTCAACTACACGTTGTCCCACGCTTTGGACGAAACATCCAACGGCGGGATTTTTGTGGCAGGAGCTAACTCCCATCCAGTTCAAATCAATCCATTCAGCCTGCGTGCGAACAACTATGGAAATGCCGACTATGACATACGCAACGTCTTCAATGCGGATTACGTCATCAACCCTCCCGTGCACTTTGAAAACAAGGTGGCGAAGGCTTTCTTGGGCGGCTGGCAGTGGTCTGGAAAGGTATATGTGCGTTCGGGGTTCCCGTTCACGGTTTTGGATGGCAATGCCAGCGCATCCATTGCCCAGGGGGGTGGGGCGGTTGTCGCACAGCAGATTACTGCAGGTGCCTCTGCGTCGTGCGGCCGAAGCAGTGCCTATACGAATGGAAATTCGAATTTTGGCACTACGGCTTGTTTAAATCCCGCGGCGTTCGTCAATACCGCAGATCCGAACTTCACCGGATATACAAAGTTCCCGACCCAGACACGAAACCAGTTTCGCGGCCCCGATTACATTGATTTCGACATGAGTCTGTTCAAAACGTTCCAGATCAAAGAAAAGCTTAGCCTCGGTATCGGCGCGACGGCGTTCAACGTCTTCAACCACCCCAACTTCGGCTTACCGGACAATAATCTGGGCGACCCGATGTTTGGCCAGATCCAGAGCATGCAGAACACCCCGACGAGCCCTTATGGGGTTGGTTTTGGGTTCGACTCTTCAGTGCGCGTCGTGCAGTTGTCGGCGAAGCTTAATTTCTAAAGCCCTCTGCCCGCTTTTCTGCGGCGCAAAATAAAAAGGGACAGGCGCCTTCGCCCGTCCCTTTTTCAATTGATGCGATTGTCTTAGGGCTTTTTCTTCTTCCCCAGTAGTCCGCCTAATTGGTTGACCGTGTCTGTTGTGCTCCCGCCGGCCAGCCCTTTCGTCAACCCTTGCACTGCATTCGCTCCGCCGCCTGCACAGGACATTTCGGACTTCAGCATACTCGCCGCGGCCCCACCCACGTCCGGCACAAATTGTGGGTTCGCCGTGGTTCCGTGAACTTGCAACGGCACCTTGACTCCCCCATTTTTGCAGTTGGTCCCCCCGCCAAGCGCTTGCCCAGCGATACCTCCAATGGAACCGGCCGCGCCGCCTGCTACGCTATTCACCACCGCCGAATTGACGGTAGCCACCAGCTTGAAGTCCATGTTGTTCTTCGAATCCAACGTTCCGCCGCCTACAACCGTGCCCAGCGCGGGCACGACCAGGTCCATGTTGTCCGCACGCAGCCCTGTCGGCGCCATGTGTACATTGGTCGTGAATTTCTGAATTTCCAGGTCATTGCCGCTTTTGATCCCGGCCAACCCGCCCACCCCGGATAGTTTCTGGCCAAGGTTGAATCCAGACAGCTTTCCATTGAACAGGCCAATCGTCCCGTCGGTCACCAATTTGTTGGTCGGTCCGCTGATATGCAAATTCGCGCTCAACGTCCCCGCCGACAACTTCGATCCCGACGGCAGATTCACGCCCAACGCCGGCAGAAACGACTCCAGGTCCGTAGCCGGCAGTCCTTGCCCGTCTACCTTCATATCCACTACAAAGTCGTCGCCCACTGATTTGTACGTACCACTCAGGTTGGTCTTGGCATTTCCGACCGACAAGGTCGAAGGATTGAGTACTCCCGAACCTGCCGCCAGGTCGTAAGTGGTATCGAAGTTGATCACCGCAGGCACGCCTGAGGGACTTCCGCCAGCCACTAGAACCGCCTTCGACAGTTTCAATTGGCCCTTGGTGTTCATCTTTCCGCCCTGGCTCACCAGGTTTGCGTCGATGTCCACCAATCCGGCCAGTCCCTGGCTCGGATCAAGGAACCCGCTCTTCGCCAAGTCCAGATTGCTGACTGTCAGCTTCGCATTCTGCGGGGTGAATGCCGTGTCTTTCTGGTCCACCGGCCCCACTTTTCCATCAATCTTCATGGTGCCGCCGCCCGGCAGATCCATCGAGAAGGTCACCGGGAAATTATTGCTCATGGCCACATCGGACGCGCTCAGATCCACATTGGTATAGACGCTGCGCTTCTGCGAATTCGTGCTACCCAGCGTGACCTGCCCGTCTTCCAGCGACAGTTTCTTCACCGACACCGCTTGCGTGGAACTGCCCCCTCCGCTGCTTGGTGCCTTCGGCTGCGCCGTCGAATTGCTACCAAGCGACGAAAAGTTCCATTTCCCACTTGGATCTTTCAGCATCGTCACTTGTGGATTCACGATGGTAATCTCGGTCACGTTCACCTGTTCCGAGAAAATCAGCGGCATTAACTCCACGCCCACTTTCACCTTCTTCGCCGTCAGGAATGGCCCCGTGTTGAACTTCGGGTCGTCGCTGATGGACAAGTCGTCCATTCCCAACGAGCCGCCCAGTATCGACAAACTCAAATTCCCCACCGAGACCTTGCGTCCCAGGGCGTCGGAAGCCTTCGCTTCAATCGTGGGCCGGAACTTGTTTACGGGAATCAGGAACGGCAGGACCAATAGGATTACGATCAACACTACAACGCCTATGCCGACCCATTTCAACGTTTTGCTCATGCTCATGGACAGCCTCCGGACCTCAAGGCGTAGGCGGGCGCCTGTTCATTTGAAGCAGGATAATATCACACTCGCTCTGCCTGAATCGCCTACTCGAGCGATGCCCGAGGCGGGCTCCTTGTTGTTGTAGGCGTTGATGCGGAAGATCAAAACCTGCTCTGCTCCACCCGGGCGCCCTTTTATAGTGCGTTAATCGGGACCCTCCTAAATTAATGACGTCGATTGAAACCGCGTACAGGTTTCGCCCTATTGCTTGTTGAAGGGCATTTGAATAGACAACGTTTTCCAGTAAGCAGGGCGGGCGTTTCTGTTTTCGCGGCGGGCGATGTGGGTAGGCTCGAGAGGATACGCGGCAAGCGGAAGCGCTCGTCCTCGTCTCCCTACTTTCGGATGTCTTGGTTACCGGGCATGCGGCTCATAGACAAATTACGAAAACCTGGATTTTGGGATGTAGTTCAATGGATTTTTCTGTGGGGCACTATTTTTGGACTCAGTGGAGTGACGCTGGTGGCGGTTACAAACAAGGACCGCACTTCATCAATACCTCCGGCGTCCGCGCAAGCTGTGGATGCCGGTCACGCGACGGCGACTTGAGCACGTCAAGTTGCTGCTGTTTAAGGTTAACCGTGGAGCGAAAGATTTCTGGAATGAGTCGCGCCAGCCCTGCGCCTACATACCGCCCGCAGAGACGAGGAGGGTTTTCGCCTGGGCTAGCTCGGGGCGGTCGGAGCGGATGCCTGCGCAATTCTTCAGCAACTGGGAGTAGTAGTTGCCCGCTTTCTCTCTTTGCTGGACCTGCGTGGCGGCCTGCGCTGCGCCGTAGAGGCCGTTGAAACGATTGGGGTCGGTGTGCAACGAAATTTCGTATTCCGTCAGCGCTTCTTGCGGACGCTGCAGGTCGAGTAACATGTCAGCAAGCATTTCGCGGGCGGGCAGTTCGGTTTCGCCTTTGCCGACTTTGTCCTGATCGTCGGCAACGGCACGCAGCAGATTGAGCGCATCGTCGGAGTTGCCCGCGGCGTAAGCGGCCCAAGCTTGCACCAATTGGTGCTCGTTCTTCAGGCCGTCGGCGATGTAGGGCCGCGGACCTTTGCGCGTGGCTTCAAGCAGTTCGTCGTAATGCTTCAGCGCGTCTTGCGCGGCGACTGCGTCCTGAAGATGGCCAGCGGCAATGGCACGCGCCCAGTAGGTGACCAACTGAACGTCAGGCGGCGTGCCGGGGCTGGGTTGCAAGCCTAGCGCTTCTTTCCACTGGCGGCGTTCTAGAGCGTACTTGGCGGGCCCTTCCGCTTGGCGCACCAGCAAATAATTCTCAAATTCGGGATCCATTTGTTCGGGGCCAATCGCTGCGATCTGCTCGATGGTCGCTTTGGCGCTGGCGTCGTCGCCAATTTGCAGGTACGCGTATTCGAGGAAGTCCATAGAATGCACTTTGTGATGCATCACGTGATGATGCACGGCCATGCTATCGGCGACGCGAATGGCCGCGAGGTTGGAGTTAATGTCGTCCTGCCAGAGTCCGCGGCGCGCGAAGATGTGCGAAGGCATGTGCACGGCGTGAGGGGAAGACGGCGCGATGCTAGCGTATTTGCGCGCGGCGGGAAGAGCGAGACTGGCCATCGCCGGATTGTCGCAACTGTGGATGATGTAGTGCGCGATGCCCGGATGATTTGGTTGCTCGTCGTAGAGTTTGTTGAGGATGGCAACCGCGGCTTTGGCGTTGCTGAGATTGGGGTCGCGGTCGGGACCTGAGGCGAGAAGTGACAGCGCGTAAAAGATGGCGGCTTCGTGGTCGTTGGGATTGCGTTCGTGGACGCCTTGCATGGCTTCGGCGTAAGCGTCGGCGCGCTGATTGTGGTCGAGTTTATCGGTGTCAGAGTAAAAGACGGAGAGTGCCAGGATGTAATCGCGTTCGCGGGCGGTAGGCGGCTTGAGGGAGCGAGCTTTGGCGAGGAGTTCGGCGCCTTCGGCGAGGTCGGCATTGCTGGGGCGATTCCAGAGCTCGTGGTAAAGAGTCATTGCTTGTCCCCAGTAAGCCATTGCGCAGCGCGGATCTTTTTTGGCGACTTCCTCGAATTGCACGTCGGCTACTTCGTACTCGAAGGAATACAGAAGGGCGACGCCGCGCTCGAATTGGGATTGGACCGCGGGAGCGCAGGAGGTAGGGAAGGAGACGGTGCCGAGTTTTTCATCGGCGTCGTGATGGTGCGCCGGCTCCTGAGCGGAGAGCAAATCTGGTGCGAGCGACAAAACGCTGACGAAAGCGAGAAGAGCGAATTTCGGGCCCTTCATGATGACTCCTGCGTGAGGCAAGAAAAGGGTAGCCACGGCAACAGGGGATGTCAATCCGCAGCCCTCATTGACGATGTCGGGCCGCGGAATTCTGGTTACTCGAGCAATTCAGCAACGGAGTCAACGCCCACACCGGCGGAATTGGTGGCTCCGCGAGCAGGAAGGAAGCACGATACTGTCGGTAGCTCTGGGCTTCAAAGATCGCCCCAAGTCAGGCAGCCCAGGTCAAATTTACAAACTCTTAGTGGCAGCGCCACGGCGGTCGCAACCATTAGACAAATCGCTAAAACACAAGACTGACAAGCCTCGGGCAGTTTGTGTGAACGCCCCTAAAGGCAATGACAGGGAAGACGAGAAAAGCATTCTTACGGCGAGCGCAGGGGAAGACGAACTTCCAGGGAGCCGAAGCGCCCGTCTACAGCGTCGCGTATTCCGATACGCAGCCAGGTAGTATTCACGGGGATCTCCAGAAGCTGCTTCGCCCGGTACATACCAGTGCGGGCCTGGTCTAGTTGCTGTGACGACACCGTAGGATTGCCAGACCAAGTACCACGGGAGAGCAGACTGTTGTCCGCGTCATAAGCGGCGTAAAGGAATTGAAGATTGGCATGGCGCGAGCCGTCGGTGGTGACGAGATAGGTGACTTGCTTTTTCAAGAGGGCATAGTCGAGCTGATACTTTTGCATTTTTACTGATTCCCAGTTTTTGACATTCGAAAATGGAGGGAAACGCAAGAGTTCCTTGATTTGTTCCGGGGTCGCGGAGGCGGGAGCGCCGACGGTCTCGGCGTGGACAGAAAAGAGAAGATCGTGGTCGGCGGGGGCGCCGCGCTGCATCGCGGCATCTTCCTTATCCTGCGCCGCCTGGGTTACATGGCGAGCGAGCGCGGAATTGTCGTCGGCGAAATAGGTTCGGCGGTAAGACAAACGCAAGCCTTTGCGATCGACTCGGACGTGAATTTTTCTTAAGCGGCCATCGAACTTAGTATTGGAGGGGGAATAGCTCAGCGTGTAGTAATTGGAGCCGTCTTCCGCGGCCCTGCGCAGGGCTTGCTCAAATCCATTTGTTTCGTAAAACGCTTGCCCACCGGTAAATTCCGCGACCTGATTCATAGTGGTATGTTCTGCCGACAGCTGCTTCGCGAATTCCAACCGGTCTTGATCGAGAGAGGTCTGCGAGTAGCGGCGATTGTTGGCGGAATCATAGATGGAACTGTTGGTAAGGCCGCGAATGTCGACCGGATACACACGGCCACCTGGCTGAGCGTCAGTTGGTTTGCGGCGTTCTTCAGTGCGGGATTGAAGTCGACCGCACGAGAGAACGGATCGATGGGATCTTCACCAGGCAAACGGTCCAACGGGAAGGAGCCGGAGAGCCACAGCAGATTTTTGCGACCAGGCACGCCACGAAGGAAGCGCGCGATTTCTGCAAAGGCAGCTATGGTCAACTCCGCGCGACGCTGCACGTCGTAGTTGTCGCCAAGGCCTTCGAGATGCTTGAGACGATCGAGCATGGCCTGAGGCCCGGCAAGATTGGGGATGAGACCGCTGTCGCCAAGCGCCTTACTAGGTGACACATAGTCTGGATTTGGGGGGCCGCGGGTAGTGGATTGGGAGCCGGCGGCACGGCTGTCCATGGCGGCAACCAACTGGGCCTGACTGTCGGTTACGCCCTGAAGAAGATGAAGCTTTTCCGCGAGAACGAAGATAGCGTAACGGCTGTCGGGTGGTTTGTGCAGCAAGAACTTCTTGATCTCGTCTCGGGCGAAAGGCTCGTCGGTTACTGTGGTATTGAGCATGTCATAGAGAATGACGTTGAGGGCAAGATCCTCGCGGGCAGGGTTCAGGTTCATGAATGTGTTTGGAGGAAGATGGGAGAGGCCGAGCGGCAGATCGGCACGGCGGTGCGATTGGGCGGCGCTGGTGCGTGGCTCGAAAGACAGAATGCTCTGGGGAACACCGTCTTCGCTGACCAAAAAATCGGAGCGCAGCAGGCCTGAGACCGGATGGTTTTTTCTATCGGTTACGACTACGTCGAACAGAACCTGGCGCACCTGGGTCTTGATTGTTCTTTGTGGGACATCCGTAGCGTTAGCGACCTGGGCGCTCTGTTTTGTTTGCGCGCTTGAGTAGGAGTTCCCGAGCAGCGACACAACCGTCGCTGCGATCACAAGAGCCGGGCGATGGGAGGAAGTCACGGAGTGGCCCTCGCAGGCAGTCCTGCCTAAGATAGCAAATTATCTGGCATACGGATGGCAAAGGGACGTGGAACCCCCCTTTGTTCAAGTCGTGCCTTGATAAACAGCATACAACCTGAGCACTCGTGAAGGATGGTTTCCTGACTCCTGACCTGACTCCTGACCTGACCTGACCATCATCCAGTTACAAGTTAGCACTTCGGAGTGTTTGCCGATCCCTTCGCTCCCACACCGGTGCGACACAGACGACCGGCGTGGCGGTATGGGCGCAAAGTCTCCAATAGAACTATCGTCGCCAACTTGACCGCGGTTTTGGTCGCTGAAGTCGGTTCGGATGCCATCCGGCCAAATTACATCCTCCCGGTATCGCAGGTGTAGTTGCGGGGACAAGGCACTGGTTTGCGCAATGGGAACTCTGGCCGAAGGTCAGGCTCCGGACCGGAACAAAAATGGATGACCACATCCTTCAAGGTCATCCACCTGCATGATAAACGCGCTGCTTGAAAATATAGGCACAACTACTGCAACTTCGAGTATTCGGACTTGGCAGCGATGAAGACAGGGATGTCAGGGTCGGCGTCTTTCCAGAGCGTGAGGAACTCTTTGTAGGCGGCGAGCGCCCGGACGCGGGCGGCATCGGCATCCGCGCCTTGCGAGGCTCTCGACTGCAAGGCGTTGGCACGAGCGACTCCCAAATGCGCCAACGCGCGATCAGCCGAGGATTTGGGAAACCGGCGTGGTTGCTCACCCGCGGAGAATACTACACGCGTACTTCGACCAATAACTACCAGCGGCAAAACGTGGTTCCTCCCGAAAGAATAGCAAGCAAAAAACACAGGTGGAAATGGTGATAAATCATGCGTACTGCTTGGATTTTAGGCGATAATTGCCTCAACCCTTAGTTTTTCGGTCTTGGGTGCGGGAATTGAAATGCAATGGGACGGTGGAGGGCGGTGCCAATGCTGGTAGATCTCCGCACAGGCGAGCTTCGTGGGGAAGGAGTCGAGTGGATAACCCGCACAATTAAAGATATGAGGGGTAGCTACCGCGACGAAGGGGCGCGGCAGAGTCTGGCCCAGGACACAATCGTTTATCGAGTTCAAGCTTTCCATCCCGTAGACGAGGACAACGAAGGTGGTTTGTTTTGGGGAACCACTTTTCTAGAGCCCGGCATGATCGGTGACGAATACTTCATGACCAAGGGCCATCACCACGCCAAACGTTCGCGAAGCGAGTTTTACCTTACGCTAGCCGGAAGTGGCGCACTGATCCTGATGGACGAGAAGCGAAGAACCGTTTTCGAACCCATGAGCCCAGGCACGCTGCACTATGTCCCAAGCCACACCGCACACCGCGTTGCCAATACGGGCAATTCCCTGTTGACGGTTCTGGCCTGCTGGCCGAGCGACTCGGGCCACGACTACGAAACGATTGCCAACCAGGGCTTCAGCGCGCGTTTGCGCAATGTGGGAGGGATTCCCGTCCTCGTGGAGGAGCCGTGAAAGCGCTCGCCGTCGACCTCGGCGGCAGCCACGCCACTTGCGCGTTAGTTGAAAACAGAGACATCCTCGCTTTGCGCACAGTGATCGCAGATCGGACGACCGGGCTCAAATCTCTCCTGCCTCTCTTGGCTGAGACACTGAGAGCGATTCGCGCGGAAGGGTGCAACTCCGATCCCGCAGGTGTGGTCTTTAGTTTTTGTGGCATCGTGGATTACGTCCAGGGCCGCATCCTATCGACCAACGCCAAGTTCGATGATGCACCCAGCCTGGACCTGGTAGCTTGGTGCCACGAAGAACTTAAACTCCCGTTAAAAATGGAAAACGATGCACGCCTTGCACTCCTTGGCGAATGGTACGCCGGAGCCGCGCGCGGTTGCAATGATGTCGTCATGATCACGCTGGGCACGGGCATCGGGGGCGCCACGATGTCTCAAGGCCGATTGTTGCGGGGAAAACACTCGCAGGCCGGCTGCCTGGGTGGGCATCTGCCAGTCGATTTCGAGGGCCGACTCTGCAGTTGCGGAGCGATAGGGTGTGCTGAGGCGGAGGCATCTAGTGTGTCGCTGCCGGAGGTGTGCCGCCGCCATCCTGGCTTCTCGTCGAGCACTCTTGCAATGGAGATACCAGTCACGTTCGAGAGCTTATTCCGTCATCTAGCTCAAGGCGATCGCGTGGCCCTGGACATCGCGGATCGTTGTCTCAGGGTTTGGGCCGCAACCGTCGTAGGCCTAATTCATGCTTATGATCCAGAGCTTGTGATCGTGGGCGGCGGAGTCATGAAGAGTGCTATGCAAATTCTTCCTTTCCTGCAGGGGTACGTCCAGCGACATGCATGGACCCCGTGGGGAAAAGTCAACGTCACAAGCGCGGCACTCGGAAACAGTGCAGCGCTTCTTGGGGCGATTCCGCTCCTTGAAGGTTTGGCCGATCCATGAGCTCACTAGCTTCCTACGACAAGCAAGCCATTATTCCCATCAGTTCGACTGCGGATGATTGCGCAGTCGGGTGGGAGGATCTGCTCAAACGACTTTTGGACAAACGACCGGAAGTAGTATGTGTCGAGTGCTATCCTGGCGTGCAGGTAGACGAGATCGAGCGCTCCATAACGATGGCTTTCGAGCCTGCTTATGTTTTCCGCTCCAGCGAAGTCCTGAAATCTCCCGACGAAGTTGAAAAGATGTTGTCTCCATTTCTGACGGATGACCCCGTTTTTGGCCGGATGAACGGGTTGCGGATCGACGATTTCATAGACCCTGGCAACCTCGCGCGGGCTCGCGACCAGATCGCCAGAGCCGAAGGCCGCGTCCTGGTGGTTGGCACAGGAGCAGTGTTGATGGCTTCCCAGGTCGATGTTCTGATTTACGCAGATCTTCCGCGCTGGGAAATCCAGCAGCGCCAGCGGCGGAACGAAATTACGAACCTGGGCGTCGACAATCGGAAGGAGAAGCCCTCTCTGCAATATAAACGCGCCTTTTTTGTGGACTGGCGGGCCGCCGACCGTTTGAAAAAGGAAATCTTCCCAAAGGCGGACTTTCTTCTGGACACTACTGAGCCGCAGAGGCCAAAGCTGGTTTCTGGAGAAGTGATTCGACAAGCGCTTCGAATCGTAGCGATGCGCCCGTTTCGTGTCGTACCTTTTTTCGATCCTGGACCGTGGGGTGGCGAGTGGATGCGCCGAGTCTGCGATCTCCCGCCCGAGGCTCCTAACTTTGCCTGGTGTTTCGATTGCGTTCCAGAAGAGAACAGTCTCCGGCTGGGCTTTGGCGCCATCTCTGTAGAGATTCCCGCGCTGGATCTTGTTTTCTTCGAACCGCGGCGACTGCTCGGCGACGCGGTCCACGGCCGTTTCGGAACGGAATTTCCCATCCGCTTCGATTTTCTTGACACAATCGAGGGCGGCAATCTATCCCTCCAGGTCCACCCACTGACGGAATATATTCAGGATCGCTTCGGCATGAACTATACGCAGGACGAAAGCTATTACCTGCTCGACGCAAAAGAAGATGCCGGAGTTTTCCTCGGGCTGAAGGAGGAAGTCAAATCCATCGAGATGTTGGAAGCTCTCGAGCGTGCGCAGCAAGGAAACTATTCTTTTCCTGCAGAGCATTTTGTAAATCGCTGGCCCGCCCGAAGGCACGACCATTTTCTTATCCCCGCGGGGACCGTGCATTGTTCCGGGAAGAACAGCATGGTGCTGGAGATCAGCGCCACGCCATATATTTTCACTTTCAAGCTGTGGGACTGGGATCGCTTGGGCCTGGATGGGACGCCCAGGCCGATCCACCTGGAACACGGCCGCCGGAACATCCAGTGGGACCGAACTACCGAATGGGTTCGCCAAAACCTTGTGAATCGCGTCGAGCGGTTAGCCCAAGGTGCAGGCTGGTGCGAGGAGCGCACGGGACTTCACGAGCTAGAGTTTATCGAGACTCGGCGCCACTGGTTCACGGGCAAGGTTCCCCATGACACACAACATGGCGTCAACGTTTTGAATCTTGTGGAAGGTCCGGAAGTGTTGGTCGAGAGTCCGGAGCACGCCTTCGTGCCGTTCACCGTGCATTATGCAGAGACATTCATCGTTCCGGCAGCGGTGGGCCGCTATACGATTCGCCCCACGAGACCGGGGCGTTGCGCCACGATTAAGGCGTACGTCAGGACAAATCCATGAACTTTGATCCCGGACTGAGCATTCGCGTTCGCGAGCGTCCGTTGGGGTTCGACTTTGGAGCTGGTGTGTTTGGGCCGCAGCCCGAGTATCGCAGGTTAGACTCGATCCGCAAAAGCCTCCAGGATCCCCTCTGTGCCGGCCCCGATCCTGTGTATGCCATCGTGATGGATGTGGGAAAGGAGGAGCATCGCGGGGAGCTGAAGAAGAGGATGCTCCTATTTGGAGTGGTCACGTACGCGGCAGGCCGTTTGGGGCAGGAACCAGTGCGAAGCCAAGGGCATATTCATCGAATGGCTACTCACAGCGGATGGTCGCCGCCGGAAATTTACGAAATTTGGGCGGGCCGTGCCGTGGTTTATATGCAGGAATTTGCCGCCGATGATCCTGGGCGCTGCTACGCGGTGACCGCCGAGCCGGGAGAAATTGTTGTCGTGCCGCCGGGTTGGGCGCATGCTACGCTGAGTGCTTCGTCGGATTTTCCTCTTACATTCGGAGCTTGGTGCGACCGCGATTACGGTTTTGAGTACGAACAAGTGCGAGCACATGGAGGATTGGCATGGTATGCCACCTTCGACGACCACGGCCGGCTCGCTTGGCACAGAAATAGGGCGTATACGCCGACGGAATTGAACCTAGGCATGCCTCGCGATTATCAAGAATTGGGGTTGAAGAAGGGCACGCCCATCTACGTCCAGTTCGAAAAGAACCCGGAGACGGTGCAGTGGGTGTCTGAGCCAGCGCGCTTGGCGGAGTTGTGGAGGGGCTTCACACCCTGCCGCGTTACTTCGCGAGTTCATTCGGGTCTGCACTGATTAGGATATGGAGAACAACGGGCACGAAATTAACGCGCTGCCAGAGTCCATCCCTGTCTCGACCGCAGCTTCGGCTGCGTCGCGTGGGATGGTCGTTCTCATGGCCGCGGTCGCCGCATTGGGCGGGCTGTTGTTTGGCTACGACACTAGCGTGATTTCTGGCGCCATGCTTTTCCTGCGAACGGATTTTCATCTTACGGACGCGCAGCTGGAATTTGCGGTCGGCATCGCCCTCGCGGGTGCGCTACTAGGGGCTGCGGTGGCAGGCTATTGCGCCGATCGCTGGGGGAGGCGCATTACGTTGCTGGGCACGGGAGTTGGCTTCGGAGCCTTCGCGATACTCAGTGGACTTGCTCGAGGGCTGGTCACCTTCTCGATTGCTCGTTTCTTTGTGGGCGTATGTATCGGGATGGCCTCGCTCGTTACACCACTTTTTCTTGCGGAAATGTCGCCAGCGAAAATCCGGGGCGCATTGGTTTCCCTGAACCAACTTGCGATCACCATCGGCATAGCGGTGGCGTACTTCGTTGACTATGAATTGGCTGCTTCCGAGAACTGGCGATGGATGTTCATTACAGCAATCTTCCCCGCACTTGTTCTCATTGTTGGAATGATCTTCCTGCCGGAAAGCCCGCGATGGTTGGCACGGGTAGGGTATCGAGAGCGTGCTTTGGAGGGTTTTCATCGGCTGGGCCGCGGTAGGGAGGCGGAGAAAGAATTAGAAGATGTGGAACGAGCGCTTGCGGAGGAGCAAGAAGGTTTCGCGGTACTCCTCCAGCGGGGTTTTCGCATTGCAGCGTTTGTGGGCATTGGGCTGGCAATCTTTCAGCAAATTACCGGCGTCAACACGATAATTTACTACTCGCCCGAGATTCTTCGCATGGCTGGCTATCCTTCTGCGCAGGCGGCTATCGTCGCAGCTGGAATCATCGGCGTAGTGAATGTTCTCATCACGATTGTCTCAATCTTCTTGGTAGATCGTCTCGGCCGCCGCTTTTTGCTTCTCCTCGGAACTGCCGGTATGGCGGTGGCGTTGACGCTGGTCGGATTGGCATTCCAGAGGCACACGACAGGAAAGGCTGTTTTTTATGCTGTTATTGCCTACATTGTTTTCTTCGGGATTGGCCTTGGTCCTGTAGTGTGGTTGTTGATTTCAGAAATTTACCCGACCAAAATCCGTGGCAAGGCTATGTCGCTGGCTACCCTGACTGTTTGGGGTGCTAACTGGGTGGTGGCGGGCACGTTTCTCTCGCTTATACACGGTGTAGGATTCGCTGGTACTTTTTGGATTTATGCTGTGATCTGTTCGTTCGCCTTTCTCTTTTGTCTTGCATTTGTTCCAGAAACAAAGAATAAGTCCTTGGAAGACATCGAACGTCACTGGCGCCACTTCGGCGGAAATCATGTGGCGTGATTTCCAGTCGACCAAACTCCGAGACACGAGGCTCGAACGAACAGAGAGACCTCTCTGTTGGTCTTGGCGATATCGCCCCAAGGCAGAAAAGCCAACGAATCTGTTTAGGTGCTGCTACTTAATGATCGTCCTTCGCTGTTCGAGAGAAACTGGGCTGGGACTTAGTCGCAGTCACCTAACCTCGGGGGTCAAGCTGGGCTGTTCGGTCGGTCGAAGCTCTCGCGCGGCTCGTTCAGTGGCGGCTTGGAGTTCTTTAGACATCTAGGGTCATCTCTAGTCGGCCATCAGGAATTAATGTATCGTTCTTAACCATCCTTCGCGAACTCGGAGGGTTGATGAATTCTATTCGCCGCGCCCTCGTCCACATGCTAATAATGCTGATGATCTTGTTTGGACTAAGCTTGGTCTTCGCCGGCGACCAGGTCCGAGCCGACCAAGGCGCGTGCGACCAGATCAAAACTGCATGCAAGAATGCAGGTTTTGTTCTGGGCGGCGGAGCTCGCAACGGACTGTTATTGGATTGCTTCCAACCCATCGTTCAAGGAACCGCGCAGCCGAAATCCGCATCGCATCCTCTGCCAAACATAAATCCGGAATTGGTCAACGCCTGTCGGGCAGGAATCGACTCAGGGCCCGTGGCGACGCCTGCGGGCGCATCTCTGGTGCCATCGCGCGACGGTCAGACCGTTTATGATCCCAATCTGAACGTCACTTGGTTGGCCGACGGCAATTTAGCCGGTACGCAAACATTCGGAGTCTCAAACATCAACAAGAGTGGCTCGATGGACTATGCGACGGCGGTCCGATGGGTGGAGGCGATGAACAAGCTGGACCGTGGCGCGGGTTACCTCGGTCACAATAATTGGCAGCTGCCAACCGCGCCAGCCCGAGACCAGAGTTGCGCGCGTACGGGACGGAACGGCGAATCGTTCGGGTTCCATTGCTGGGGCAGCGCGCTGGGATCTTTGTATTATAGATCGTTGGGTCTTCGCGAGCCGAACACAGCCGTTCGCATACCCGCCAATACGGCGGGCCCATTCAAGGATTTTCAACCCTATTTATATTGGTCCGGGTCTTCGGCCTCCGATCCGAAGCAAGGATTTGTGAGTTTTTCGTTCAACAGCGGCTTTCAAGGGGCCAACGTCTGGCGGAATTATCTCTACGTGCTGCCGGTGATCAAAAGCAAACTGCCTGGAACGCCCCCCGCTGTTGGCGAAGGGTTACAAGTCAACCCCGGCGGCCAAACCGTCTATGATCCAATTGCAAAAGTCACTTGGCTCACGGACGCCAACTTGGCGGCCAAACAAACATTCGGTGTTGCAGGCGTCAACCCGGATGGCGCGATGCAACACCCAACAGCGGTCGAGTGGGTCGCCGCCATGAACAAAGCCGATCAAGGCCGCGGCTATCTGGGTCAGACAGGCTGGCAATTGCCAGTGACCGGGCCGCCCGATCCGTCCTGCAGCATGAAAGGGACGACTGGCTTTGAGTGCACGGGTAGCGCAATGGGGGAGCTGTTTTATAAACAATTGGGGCTGCGCCGGGGTGAGCCCGTGGCCGCGGTTCCCGACGTGAAGGTCGGCGCCTTCCACGATATTCAGCCGTATCTCTATTGGGCCTGCGAAGCGGAAAGCGCCAGATCGGCTTGCCAGACCAATGGACCCGCCGACGGGTTCGAGTGGAATTTTTCCTTTGGAAATGGCTTCCAGGGTACGAATCTTTTGGCAAATCATTTGTACGTGATTGTCTATTACCCCGGCACCGATTAGCGTCTCGTCAGTACTACAATGGAAGATCTTCGGTCGCTACTCGATGTGCGGCCGCCTTCTCGAACGAACAGAAAAACTTGAGCCGCGAATCGTTGGATGATATGTTGCCGCCAACTGCTTGGCACTGCTCGATTGGAGGGTAGGCAGAATGGGAGGCCTGATCCCATTAACAGACGCGTCCCGCCGGCCCGTGCATTTTCCAGTCGTTACGATCTGCATCATTGTTACGAATTTTCTGGTGTTTGCGCTTGAGCTGAAGGGCGGTGAAGCATTCGTTCTTAACTGGGCGGCAATCCCGGCGAACATCACTTCCGGCCATCACTGGATCACAATCTTGACGGCCATGTTTATGCACGGCAGTTGGTCGCACATCTTGGGGAACATGGTGTTCTTGTGGGCCTTTGGACCAGAGATCGAAGATGCGATGAATCCGCTGAGGTATTTGACGTTCTACATCACCGGGGGACTGGTGGCAATGTTGGCGCAGATTGCGCTTAGCCCCAGTTCCACGGTTCCCAATCTAGGTGCGAGCGGCGCAATTGCCGCCGTTATGGGCGGATTCTTGGTAACTTATCCTAGCGATCAGATTCGAGTGCTACTAATCATATTTGTCTTCGTGCGTATCAAGTTGATTCCGGCCGCACTCTTAATCGGCGTCTGGTTTTTAATCCAGCTATTTAACGTCGGGTCGGTAACGACCGTCCAGACGGGCGGAGTGGCTTACGCCGCTCACGTTGCCGGCGCCATCTTTGGCATGATCTTCGCGCGCCGTTTCAAAGATCCGCAGCGACTCAACGCCTAACCGAGCCAACAGATTCCGGAGCGGTTAGTGGCTCGCCGTGTCAATTCCTCAAGCTCTGAATTCGTCAGACGGCAGGCTCGGACAAGAACAATTTTAACGATGCTTTACCCCCGAATTTGTACTGCTTATCGGCTTCCACCCTCATCCGCCTAGCCACAAGTTTCACGTGCGGTTTCGGGTTTCGAATGCGATATATCCAACCCGCTCTTAAGTCGTCCCAATTCTGGAGCAGGAACGACAAGTTCTGTATATCCGCAGTCCAAGCATACCGACGTTCTCTGGCAAACATAGAGGGGAGCGAGGTTCAATCTGTCTTTTCCGGGAAAAGCGAGAGTAAGCTCGCCCATAAAGTCTTGCTGATGCGCCGATCGGCATTTGTAACAGGGCATGTTCCCTCGTAGATAATCCACAATAACTTACTTGATTCAGGGTGGCGGGCCCCGTCTAGGTGTAGTTTAGCACGGGCTCGGCCTTGGTGGTTCCCCGATGGTTCCCCGAGTACTAGTAACTATTGCCAATAGTTGCGGTTTTACGCAGGGCATAAGATAAGTTCGAAAGGTGTTGAGGGCGAAATTGCGAAAAATGCGAGTTCTGTTGGCTGATGACCATCTTAGTCTGCTCGACGCAGTCCGAAGTCTTTTGAAGACAGACGTAGACATAGTCGGGTGGGCCAGCGACGGGGAGACTCTGTTCGAGGCGGCCATGAGACTGCAACCAGATGTCATTGTCACCGACATTTCCATGCCGAAACTCAGTGGCATTCAGGCTGTAATTCAATTAAGGGAAGCGGGTTGCTCGTCAAGGGTTGTCTTTCTGACAGTACATGCCGACCCTGATATCGTGCAGGCCGCTCTTGAAACTGGCGCACTCGGGTATGTTCTCAAAGCCTCAATTACCACAGACCTCTTGTTCGCCATCGGAGAAGCGAATGCGGGGCGAGCTTTTATTTCCTCTGACGTATCCGCGATGAATTAGCCTGCAAGCGGGGCGGCGGTAGTGGGTGGCGCAGACGGCTTCCTTCGCGTCATGAAGCGGCAGAGAGGGTAGAATGGGTCGATATGAAACCCATGCGAGCAAAGGTGCCCGGAATCCCGCGCAAAATCGTGGGCTTCCATCAAGACGAACGTCTCGATTGGGTGGCGGACCTTGAATGCGGACATCAACAGCATGTTCGCCATAACCCGCCGCACACAACTAGGCATTGGGTAACAACCCCTGAGGGGCGGTCAGAGCACATAGGCGACGAATTATTGTGTTCGCTTTGTTCGTCCAGTCTGCTGCTTTGAGCCGAGGTGATGATGCCAGATAATGCAAAGCAACAATATTGGTGCGTGCAATGCGACGACTGCGATGGCGCTATTCCGGTACTTGAATATAACCCTGATAAGGATAGACAGAACCCGCAGGCGTTCGAAGTAACCTGTTCAAAGTGCCGGGCGAAATTGGCATACGTCGAAGGCGACCTAAACGTTTACCGGATGGTCAGAATTCCGGCCTTCGTACCAGTGAATGGATTCAGTAACGTCGAGCGCCCCGATTGAAGGCCATTTGCTCCATCTGCCTGAAAGAGCGCCCTGCGCATTCCGCCCCCGTATTTTTACGGACATTTACGGACAATTGAGGAAGGCTTTCAAAGCTTCTCAGTTGGTAAGCGATACCAAAGAAACCAATTGGGATTTTGGAACCCAAAACGACGAACCCGGATATCGACAACCGGACTGCGCTCACAGCTGCGGCAGTGCCGGGAGATGGTGCCAGCAGCGGGACACGGGTTCCAGCGCGCCATAAGTTGCTCCAACGGAGCCACCATGAAAAAACGTGGCATGCTTGTTGTCCCTGCGGGAACTGTCGTTCTGGCCTCAACGGCACTGCTGTTCGCCGGAAAGACAGCGACGGCGCCAGAAGGTCAAACCCTCTGGCCGACGAAAGGCTGGGCAACCGCGAGCCCTGCCAGGAGTTGAACCACCGCCTCGCTGAGCAGTTGTAGCCGTCAAGTATCGAGCGATTTCATTTCTTTCTACGAATCCCCGTTCGACGTTCGACTCCGCTGCGCATTTCTATGGCGGAGATACCACGAGCCTCACCCTCCCAGCCGCAGTACCGGCAGATAGCTTGGTATGTCTTGGTCCGAATCTGCTCCTCGCGAGGTTCAACTGCAGAGGATTCTTCAGCGAATGCTTCATTCCTTCCACAACTGACACATCGGAACACGACAAGACACCAGTAGCTCTTTGCGTCCGTCATAACCGACCTTTGGCCCCAGAGGAATGTGGAGCGAATCTCACGGTGGGCCTCCGGCCGACGACAAGAGTTGAATAGCGACGCCACGCTGCCCGTTGTCGAGTAATTCGATACGAACAACTTGGGCGAGGTACTCACGGTCACCGAGGTCACGCGGGAAATGATACGGGAGTGTTACCAACAGGCGCATGCCCTCTTGGTAATGATCACGCTGGGTGAGGAAGTAAAACCCCTCGTGTGAGACATTGATCGTGTTCGTAATTTCATCAAAGAGCTCCCCACGCGGGGAGGAAGGCCTAAGCCGCACGGGTTGACTCAAAGTAATTCGGCGGCTACGACGGTGATACGTGCGGACGGAGGACTGCATAAGAAAATCAGACCACCAATTGGAACCGCACGGCGCAGAGTGTGCCTTGCTCGATGCCAAACGGTTACTCCCCGGTCAACGGAAGTGCCGGGTCGACATGGCACTAAACTGACTAGGCTAGTATGCTGTCCCTTAAAGTCCTCGGAAACAACGTTACCTTCAGGTACTGGACCGGACTCGTCCGGTAACCGGGAGTTAGCGCGATCCCGACGGCGCGACTAATTTACGCGCCCGCCTTCAAACAGCGGTGGCAGGTAATCCGGCATCCAAGGCGCCGCCTGTCCATACGCATAAGCCATTTGCAGCACAGCGAGATCCGCGTGAGGCTTCCCAATCACCCTTTCTGGTGTCTGCAGTAAAATTGCTCAAAATTCGCCCCAGCGTGCCTCGATCTATGCGTGGAAGAACCGGTTGCTAAGCCGGAAATGTCGGTTATGATCGCTTCGCAAATTCCGGCGAAGCTGGTTGCAAAGGTGCCGCTAAGCGAACGCCAGAATAAGGGAGACTCATGACGCGGATTCTTCTGCTGGGCCTCGATCCCGACACTGTGGATTATTCTGACCCTGCATTGCCGCCAGGTATGACCGCCGAGAAGGTTCGCGCTGGCATCGCGGTTGCGCTGAAGCAGTTCGCTGACCGCGGATGGGAGTCCGACGTTGGTTTCATCCGTCCGGATGAAACCGCCGGACCGACAGTGGAGCGCCAGTTATGTTCGACGAACTACGATTGTGTGGTCATCGGAGGCGGCGTGCGCCTACCGCCCCGCTACCTTGCATTATTCGAAGTCGTCATCAACGCTATTCGCAAGGCCGCCCCAAGCGCGGCGATTGCTTTCAATACTCGGCCTGACGATAGCGCCGATGCTGCCGCCCGATGGGTGGCGGATGGAAGCCGAGCTCTATAGTTTCGGCTTCCATCACACAAGAGTGCGGATGGAAGTGTGGCGACATAGGCGGCTTGGCTGAACGGGAATGGCGAAAAACAAAAGAGAGAGCGCTGTTCACTTTTGACCTGGACCAGCCTTCTCATGGAAGACGTCATGCGCCTTTTGGCGCACCACAAGGCATGAAAATAGGGTTCAGCTAGCAGCCTCGAGCAGACGGGTCAGTCTGTGCTACAAGCATCGTTGGAAGGCGATTGCTTGAAGGTCGATTAACTCTGTGACGACCCAGATCTCGCATGGAAGACTGACCCGCGTCGGTAAAGGTACCACTTTTTGTCGCACCCGAAAACGGGAAGGACGTATAGCAGTATCTGTAACAGACCTGCGACGCAGCAATCGCCTCCGTTAAGGAGGTGTCATGGAAACTCTAGTGGAACGTGGTTGTGGATTAGATGTACATCAGGCCACCGTGGTGGCCTGCTTGTTGATTGTTTTAAAGAGCGGGAAAGTCCACAAGGAGATCCGTGCTTTCGGAACCACCACACGAGAGCTGCTGGCCTTGCGCGAATGGCTACTCTCACAAGGCTGTACGCATGTGGCCATGGAGAGCACGGGTGTGTATTGGAAGCCGGTCTACGCCATCCTGGAAGGGGAAGGAACTTTCAAGATCGTGGTGGCGAACGCGCAACACGTAAAGAAGGTTCCCGGCCGCAAGACCGATGTGAAAGATGCGGAATGGATTGCGGAGTTACTCTGCCACGGGTTGTTGCGTTCCAGCTTTGTTCCGCCCAAGCCCATCCGGGAGTTACGCGACTTGACGCGTTACCGCCGCAAGCTGGTGGGAAGCCAAGTGGACGAGCGCAATCGCCTGCTGAAGCTGCTGGAAAGTGCCAACATCAAGTTAGCCAGCGTGGCCGCGGACGTTTTTGGCCTCTCCGGTCAACTGATGCTGCGAGCACTGATCGAAGGAAAAGCGAGCCCGCGGGAAATGGCTGAATTGGCCAAGGGACGTATGCGCGCGAAGATTCCCGAACTGGAGCCGGCACTGGAAGGAAAGCTCGAAGAGCACCATCGCTTCTTATTGCGGTTGCAACTCAAGCGACTCGAGGCGGCACAAGAAGACCTGGCCGTTCTCGAGCAACGCATCCAAGAAAAACTGAAACCGTATGAGGCGCAACTGACCTTGTTAGATGAGATCCCGGGCGTGGACGGGACGGTGGCGGCCGCGATCATCGCCGAACTGGGAGTGGACATGAGCGTGTTCCAAAATGTTTTGCAAGCAGCATCTTGGGCAGGAATAAGTCCTGGCAACCATGAATCGGCCGGTAAGCGCAAGAGCGGCCGTATTCCTAAGGGCAATGTGTATCTGAAGACAGCTCTGGTAGAGGCTGCCACCGCAGCAGCAAAAGCCAAAGGCAGCTACCTACGAGACAAATTCTACCGTCTCAAAGCTCGGCGCGGGTACAAGCGGGCAGTCGTGGCAGTGGCCCATAAGATCTTGGTAGCTATTTACCACATCCTTTCCCGCCAAGTCTGCTACAACGAATTGGGCGATCTTTACCTCGACAAGCTCAACAAGCACAGCTTGACTAGAAGCTTAGTTCATCGCCTGGAACGTTTAGGCTACACGGTCACATTACAGCAAAAGGCTGCATGAACTCGGTGCCTATAGCTCACACCGGCTGCTAGCTGAACCCTATTTTCATAGCAGGAGTTGGGGCAGCGCTGTTCTTTTCAGACCTTCAAAAAAATTTTCTTCCGCCACAACAGCCACAACATCATCCAGCAGAATGCCACCGCTCCCAGCGAATAAACTAGCGATGCAGTCGCCGTCCCAAGTCCACCAGCTTCCAACCATGCCTGTGCGGCTTCGTGCCAATTCATCGTTGCGCCGTTCGGTCCTCTGGCTGTGAACGTGTACCCCGGCCCATAAATCAGCGAGTCCGCAACAAATCCCGCAATGGCGTTCATTCCAAACACCAAAATCGGCATCGTCCACGCCCCGCGCCATCTCCTGACTTCGACTATCCAATACAGCAGTGAAACGAACAGCAGCGCAAATCCGCCGCTGAACATCACAAATGAGCTCGTCCATAAATTCTTGTTGATGGGGAACCACCGATTCCAAACCTCCCCACCAACCATTCCAAGAGCCCCAAACAGCACCATCCCCCCGATCAACTTGCGGGCATTCTTCTGGTTCTCCAACCAGTGCCCCGTCAACACTCCGATCATCGTCGTCCCGATTGCCGGGATCGTATGGATGATTCCTTCCGGATCCCTGGTCCCGTCATATAAATGCCCCATGAATAGCTTTCGATCAAACCATGCAGGCAGATTTTGCACCTGATCCATGAAAGGAATGTCTCGACCAGGAATTCCTGCCCCTGGCACCGGCGCGAAGCGCAATAGCGCCCAATAGCCCACCAGACACGCTGCCAACACGATCCATTGATCTCGACGCCCCGTCCACAGTTCCAGAATCGACGCGAACAAGTAACAAATCCCGATCCGTTGCGTCACCCCTTCAAATCGCCAGGTGTGAAAGTCCAGCCCGATTAGAGGGGATGCATTCACGAGCAACCCAATCGCGATCAGGATCAGACTGCGCTTAATCGCGTGCAGGAAAATCTGCCTCCTTGTTTCGCCGCGCCCCCGTCGCGCCGCGAACGAATAAACCATTGAAATTCCCACGAGAAAAAGAAACGAAGGGAAGATGAAGTCCGCTGGAGTCCATCCATTCCACTTAGCATGCATGATGGGCCAATACGCCTTTTCGTCGCTCCCTGGGTTATCCACTAGGATCATCCCTGCTACCATCAATCCCCGGTACACGTCCAGGCACATGAGCCGCTGCGAGAAGTTCTTCAGATCATCCACAAGCTCCTCCGTCTAACTGGCCTCCGCCACTATAGTCCTCCCGGCTGCAAGATATTCCACATTTCCGGTTATGGCTGCCGTAGAAGTGGGTTCCGGTGCCCACCGATTTCCCGTCCATCTGATTTCATGAATGCCAGGTAAGAACTCATGCGCACCGGCGTGCTACGTCGTAATCCTAAGTCTTTCATTTCAGCACGCGGTGTGGCTCTTTTCAGTAGCAGCGGAGTAATCAGAGCTGTCCCTTGCAGAAGTGGATTTGCTGGATTTAGAATGCCAACGCTTTAGACTGCCCCAAGATTACTTATGGTATATGTGTAGAGCTGAGATAGGACCCATGAAGAGAGCAACTCTTGGTGCGTGCACGCTCCTATCCGTCAGTTCTGTGTTTTTGCTTCCCGCTCCCGTGAACATGGTCGGCACGAAATCGAGTAGTTCGCTCATGCAGGTAACATCGGGATATGAGGCGGTCGATTGCCGGAAAGACCTCGAATCAAAAGGCGAGCATGGAAACAGTATGGCTGACATGAGTTTGCCGCAGGATGGGACATGGACGGATCCCGGGACAGGCTTGATGTGGACGAAGGAGGACAACGGCAGCAGGATCAACTGGAATGAAGCCAACCAGTACTGCCGCGATATGAGGGTGAAGCAACGCTTGACCCGCTATTACGTCAAGCGCTTAGTGACAAAGACCTATCATGGAAGTTACCGGAAATCAGCTTCCTGCGAGTATCAAGGTCTGGAAGGGCGTTCACTTCGCCTGCGACGAAATGCATTTCGAGCTTGCGACTGGCTTTTTTCCTTCGATAAAATGTCGTATTCAGGAATTTTCAGGGAAACCACGTTGCTCGGGCCTAGAACCTTGGTAATGGACGAATGCGTGGTTCGACTGGGATTGGCTCCATCTCGGCACGGAGGCGTTGAGCACCTCGATTGAGACACCTTTGCGCAAGCCGATGCATTCTTAGAGGCACGCGATATTTTACTGGCTCCATTCTGCCGGCGTCAGCATAAAGGGTAAAGCCTCCGTCTGCCTCAGGATTTGCAAACGTGGCTCTGCATCGATCCATTAATAGACCAAGGGCCTTGTCCGACACGGCAGCGCGATGTAGCATTTGGCCTCCTTATCCTGAATTAGACGGGGCTGAGGAAATGTCGCTGGCTCACGGTAGTCGAAAAGGTAGGTGAGTAAACTCCGACAGCCCACGTCTATCGCTTCGTGAGCGTAGTCTTTAGTTCTGCTACCGGCAAGCGATTAAACCAGCCGACTAGCCGAGCTAACGAGGCAAGTGGAAGGGATCCACGAAACCCGCAGCCTGAGCACTGGAATTGGGGCGATGAGCACGTGCTAACGCGCTATTCGCGATCCGAGCCATGCGCTCTCCGGAAAATAAGGCGGTCGAGCGATAACGGGCCTCCGCCCGTCGCGGCAACCACGAGTGAGGCTAAGCCTAAGATCAAGGGAAGTTCGTATTCGCGTACGGCATAAATGCCTTCACTGAGGTTGTATTTCCACATCGCCGCGCCCATGTCTAAGAGCAAGAGCAGCCCTGCAAAAGGCGTAAGGAGGCCAAGTGCCAGCGCCACTCCACCGAAGAACTCAATCGTGCCTGCGACGTAGACAAAGTAGGCCGGCAAACCGAGGGCCTGGAACGACTCGATGAATCTCGCTGTGCCCCCAAAGAGTTTCGGATAGCCGTGATAAATAAAGACCAGGGCCAATCCACATCGCAAAAGGAGCAGTGTGAAGGGCTCTAGTTTTTTCAAAAAGGTCATCAGCTTCTCCCCGAAGGGTGCTTCCCACGGACCCTCGGTTCTGGGGTCTTCCGAAGGGGCGACGGATATGTTAGGGCTGCTGTTGAACAGCCACAATCGTTCCATCTTGACAGCCCAAGGCATGACCTGTCTTGAGCTTTTTTTGTGCGATCAAAACACTTCTCCAACATGATGATGCTGGAAGGCGACGGATCATCAGATTTGGAGTTGATGCAGATAAGGAACGCTGGCACGCATCTTCGCCAGATCCATCTCGACGAAATAGTTCTTGATGCCGCCGATTTTTGCGGCAGTGAAGATGTTCTTCCAGTCCAGCGTGCCTTGTCCTACTGGCACAATTTTCTTGGTTTCTGCAGACCAGCCCTGCACATGCATGGAAATGAATCGGCCGGGATACTTGGTGAAATACTCCGCGGCGTCGTAACCCTGGCTAATAGTCGACACCTGGAACTGAAATTTGACGAGTTTCGGATCCAGAAGCTCGAACAAAATATCGTAGGTTCGTCTGCCGTTCACGGTCGAAAGCTCGAACTCTTCGTTGTGAAGACCCTGCTGGATGCCCGCTTTCGCGGCGCGTTCGGCCATTTTATTGTATTCGTCGGCGGCGCGCTTCACGTCGTCCATCGTGGGATTCTTTGGGCCGCCGAGGGAGGGAACAAGCATTTGCGTGAGGCCGATATCCTTTGCCCATGCGATGCTGCGCTCCTGGTTCTTGCGCAGCTCGTCAATGCCGAAATGCGAGCTGATGCAGGTAACGCCCGCATCGCTAAAGGTTTTGCGAAGCTCCGCCGGGGAATATTTCGCGAGTCCGCCGAAGCCGAACTCCTCATAGCCGTACGGCGAACACAGCTCGATCGATTGAAAACCAGCGTCAGCAAGTTGCTTGATAGTGCCGGGCAAATCCTTTGCGATCGAGTTCCGCACCGGCCAGGTCTGGCAGCCGATGGGTAAACCAAGCGGGTCCGCAGATAGCTCCAACGGACTAGCGCCCAGGAAACCGACTGCAGCAGCGGATGCCGCTGCTGCGCCTAGAAATTCTCGTCGCGATAGTGCGCACATAGACGCCTCCTAAAGTTCCCATCCGGTCCGACGGTCGGGGTGAACAAACTTCTGAGCTTCGTCGGAATTGGTGACTTTCATGTTGGCGTGATCCCAAGTCAGTTTCTCGCCGCTGCGAATGGCCACATTCCCAAGGAGCAATGTTTCCGTGACGACGCCCGAAAATTCGAAATTGCCACCGGGTTTAGTTTTTCCGCCTTTGCAGGCATCCAGCCATTCGCGTTCGTTCCCGGGCGAGCGCGCAAGCGTTTTCGGAGGCGGCTGGAAGCTGGCCATTTTGGACTCGGGAATCAGTCGCGGGCGCGCGCCATTGAAGCGGCAGAGGATTTTGCCGCGATCGCCAATGAACAGCAGGCCTTCGTTGTCGGCTTCCCGGTCGCCCACCGGCGCAGGAGCATTTTCCAATTCTTCAGGCAGCGCCGGCTTCAGGCCACCGTCATACCAGGTGAATTTCACCGGAGGCATGTCCCCGCGTGCGGGGAAATTGAAATGGATGATCGAGGCCATGGGATAGGTCTCGTCGTAGCGATCGGTAGAGCTGGCTTCGACACTCAGCGGCGCTTCGAGCTTGAGCACGCGGAAGATGGTATCGAAACTATACGAACCCATATCACCGAGGGCGCCGCAGCCGAAGTCCGTCCAGCCTCGCCACGAAAATGGTAGATAGGCCTGATTGTAGGGACGTTCAGGAGCGGGGCCGAGCCATTGGTTCCAATCCAGGCCGTCGGGAATGGGTTGCGTGTCCTTGGGGCGCTCCAGCCCTTGGGGCCAGAATGGCCGGCTGGACCAATTGACCACTTCGCGAACGGGGCCAATGGTGCCAGCCCAAACCCATTCGCAAAGTAAACGTGTGTCTTCGGACGCCTGATTGGCAACAGCGATCTGTGTCGCCACGCCAGTTTCCTTAGCGATTTCGGCGATGCGCCGCGCTTCGTAGATCGTGTGCGTGAGAGGCTTCTGGCAGAAAACGTGTTTGCCTTTTTTCATCGCGCCGGCAGAGACGGCTGCGTGTAAGTTGTCGGTGGTGCAAACCACGACGGCATCGAGATCCTTTTGCTTCTCGAGAAGTTCGCGAAAATCGACATAACCCGCGCAGCCGCGGGAAGACCCGGAGCGACTTTGCGTGCCGTTATAGGCATCGACGATCTTTTGGCACGGCTCTCGCCCAGCGACGCCACCAGTCACGCGCAGCGTGTGTGTCAATTCAATGGGCTGGTCCGGGCTCAGCCAATCCCAGCCGCTATCCACACCAAGCAAGCTACGCACGGACTTGCAAAATTCGTGCGTATCCCATTGCGGATAATTGTTGCTGGACTTGTTTACGTCACAAACAGCAACGCCCTGCACATCGGGTTCGCGCAAAAAGCGAAGCATCACGCGCAGGCCCTGAGCGCCAACGCCGACGAAAGCCATATTGATTTTGTCGCTGGGTGGAACGTAGCCGGCGCCGCCGAGAACGCGACGCGGCACGACGCAGAGTCCAAAAGCCGCAGTAGTCGATTGTTTCAGGAATTTCCGCCGCGATGAGGTGTTTTGCGCACCGGCGCAAGACGGAAGTAGACTTTTCACAATCCCCCCTTCGCCGCAGCTCGCCCATGCAACAGGCTCCCTTGTGCTGTCGGGGATTATGAGGGTGTATCACAAAGCAACGCGGTTTGGTTAGCAAAAACGCATGTACTCGTATCCGGAGACACCTCCAAAGTGCAAGTCGCGTTTAGGCTGCGTGTTCCTCGACCCATTGTGAGTTTCTCCGGCGAGCGCCTTGAATGATGAGGCGATTCATTTTTCGAAACGTTACTAACCTCATCGGCGTGGCAGTTTCCGCCCTGAAATTGAATGGGTCGAATGACTTCAGTCAAGACATGAAGCGAGGTGTCGCTACGACGAGCTGAACTTGGCGGATAAGGCCGAGGAATAAAAGGCCCTGATACGCTGGCGTAAGTAAGGGCGTATAAGTGGCGGTGCTCCAGGTAGGATAAGGCTGATTTGGCTGTTAATAGGCATGGATTAGCTCAACACTTACGCCACCGATTTTGTCCGTGTCCATGTAGTGGTATTGCCCGGAATTGGGCTTTCCGATATCCCCCCATGCTCCGGCCTGCCACACCGGAAAGCCGAGTTTTTCATAGGCGACAGTGGCTTTGGAGAGATCGTCTACAGGCATGCCAATGTGCTGGATGCCTTCGCCATGGCGCTTCAGGAAATCTTCATAGATATTGGCTGGAGTGGATGGCGGCTGAATCCACTCGTAACTAATGGAGCCGCTCCGTTGAAAGCCCACTTCAAACGCCAGCGAAAGCGACTGGCCGCGATAGCGCGAATCGTCGCGTGGCATAGCATGCTCCAGCGCAAAACCAGGGAAGCCAAGCTTCTGCCAGAAGTCTCTCACCGCAGCCGCATCCCGAACAACAGGCGCGATGTGGGAGACGGTTTTCTGCTCCAGGGGCCTGGGTGCTCCGTCGGGCCAGTAGACAAGGCCAAGAACGTATTTGCCCTGTGGCTCCGTGTCGAAGTAGGTGTAGGTCACCGGCGTGTGGTCAACTTCAAACGTAACCTGCTGCAAGACACTTACTCCGAGGCTGGCCATGCGCTGAATCTCCTTGTCCATCGCCTCTTTGGTGGGAACCTCGTGGACAACGGAAAAAATGCCGTCCTTATGCTGTTGCAGAAAAGCATTGTAGGAGTTCGACTGACCTGCGGCGGGCTGAAGGAAATTGACAGTTAGATTGCCGAGGCATCCGGTAACCTGCTTGATATCGATGGTCGCGGGCTTGCCGCGATCGGTCCCCACGCCTTTGCTGTTCCCGTACTTGTGGATATCGGTCATTCCGAGTGCAGTCCACGCGGGCAGAATTGCATCGATGTTGGGCGAGAGCCACGTGACGCGGTTGATGGTTTGATAGTAGTCCGGCAACTGGGCGCCGTGACAGGCTCCCGGCAGAAAGCACATTAAAGCAAGACAGCGTAGAAGCTTCATCTGCCTCTCCGTTTCTCAGCAATTCCCATGCAAGTCAGTCACAAAATTAAAAAAATTGCGCCGGAGACAGATTCCATAGATGTTCTAGAACCAACATATTAAAGCATCGTTAGAAAATAAAGAAGCCAGCGCTCTGCACCTCCTGTAGCGGGAGAGCGGAGGCGGAAGACCAAGAACTGCCGAGCGACGAGACGCAGGCCTCCCTACTGGCCGATGATGGCCGCCGACTGGAACGGTCGCCGATTTCAATGCGTTACCGGTAGGACCGACCTTTGGCTGTAATCGGTCAAACCCTAGCCAGGGAGCGGTTCCGACTGACCTATCCCGAGCCAGCGACCTTAGCTCTTGTTATCACTGCGAGTTGGGATCGAGCATGTGTTGCGTCGACCCATTGAAGGCACTGAGGAAAATTGCGACTAAAGTTCCGCGGATATTCCGTGCACAAGGCGTGCGGCATTGGTACACTTTCGCGAATGGCGGAAACAATTAGTCCTCGGCACTCCCTCCTCGTTCGCATCACGCACTGGCTTACGGTGTTAGCCTTCCTGGCCTTGCTCGTGACCGGGGTGGAAATCCTCATCTCTCATCCACGGTTTTATTGGGGAGAGACGGGCAACGTAAATACTCGCCCCTTATTCACGATCCCGATTCCCTCCTCTCGATCCAGCGTTCCCACCGGCTATGGTTACGTGCTTCCCGATCAAAATGGCTGGAGCCGCTATCTCCATTTCCAATCTGCCTGGATTGTGGTTGGAACCGGTTTACTTTATTTGGCCTTCGGATTCTTCGGAGGGCATTTCCGGCGGAATTTGCTTCCCGCTCGTTCTGATCTCTCGCCCAAGCAACTTGGAATTTCCATTGCCCAGCACCTGCGCTTCGAGCGACCGAGTGCGAAAGAAGCCTGGTCGTATAACGTGTTGCAGCGCCTGACGTATCTGGTTGTCATTTTCCTGTGTTTTCCGTTGATCATCTGGACGGGTCTGGCGATGTCACCGGCCTTCGAATCCCTAGCTCCGGCCACGGTTCTCGGTGGCCACCAATCCGCGCGCACCATACACTTCTTCGTGACCGGATTTCTGGTGGTGTTCCTTCTGGTTCATGTGCTGATGGTTGTTCTTGCCGGATTCCGGAATCGGATGCGCGCCATGATTAGCGGTCGTGTCACCGAACCTCAGGAGCGAGTATGAACAAGCTCTCTCGACGTCAAATCATTACCACCGGGCTCGCGGCCACCGCGGGTGTTTCCGGGCTGGCCGTGGCTGCCAAGCTCGCCGCTCGATATGGACTCATCCCGCCGGATTCGGGAGGCATTTACGGGCCCGGCGAAACACTTACCTATGCTGCGCAGCGGCTATTGGCTCGCCACACTCTGGCGCGTGAGTTTACTCCAAGCCAAGTCTCCAAAGATCCGTTTGCAAATCCAGTCGATCCCCTGGGCGAAGAATTCCAGCGTTTCCAGCGCACGGGATTTGTGGACTGGCGCCTGCTCGTCGATGGCATGATCGCCCGCCCGGCATCCTTCTCGGTTGCTGAGCTCAAGAGCTTTCCCGCGCGCACTCAAATCACGATGATCGGCTGCGAAGAAGGCTGGACTTATATTGCCGAATGGACAGGCGTACCACTCTCACACATCCTAGAACTGGTGGGGACGCTGCCGCAAGCACGATACGTGGTGTACCGCTCGATGCAACCCGACGCGTGGGATAGCATCGACATGGCCGAGGCGTTGCACCCGCAGACTCTTGTCAGCTACGGTATGAACGGGGGCGAGTTGTCTGTGCCATTCGGCGGACCTCTGCGCATGCGCGTTCCCCGCCAACTCGGCTACAAGAACGTCAAATACATCAACCGCCTCACGGTCACTGATAACCTAAAACAGTTCGGCAAAGGCCTGGGCTCCGGCGAGTTGGGGGCGGAAGATGGGTACGCATGGTATGCCGGCATTTGACAGCCCAGGTCTCGCATACCCCTGCGGTAAGTCACATCCATCCCTTGGACAAACACCCTTAACTCCTGGAACGCGCTAGAGTAGTGGGATTTCGAGCGTGGAAAAACGCGTCTAACCGTCGCAGCGAGCACGTCAAACGACATCTTGTGGCTTTGGATCGGCAACCAACGCGACGATCGCCTGAACTATCAACCGGCCCGCTGGCGTCGTCTCTTTCTTGATCGGCCCTCTATTCGTTCTGACCGACAGCCGTCTCGCGGGGCTTCGCGATTTGCCACAAAATCTCGGAATCTGGAGCGCTGTTTGGATAGTAGCGCAGCGATTCCTGGTTTTTCGGTAGCAGCACGATATCAACTCTGCGGTTGTAGGCCAACCAGTTTGCGCGAGCGTTTTTGGCCCGAGCTTCGGGTGCGGGACTTGGGTTTTGTGACTGCAGATCTGTCACCGCGTTCTTGTCTAATGGCTTTTCCTTGCCAAACGACGAGATCTCAATCTTGTCTTGAGCAATTCCGCGCGAAACTAGGTACTCCTTCACGCGTTCCGCGCGCCGTTCCGACAAAGACTGGTTAAACGGATTAGCGCCTCGCTCATCCGCATATGCCGAGACGGATAGCTTCGCGTCGGGATCGTATTCCAGGTACTTGGTGAACCCGGCGGCCAGTGCCGTCAAGGACTCTTGCTGACTGCGCAGTAGTCCCAGTTCAGGGGATTTTTCGGTCGGATAGTCCGTCGGGAAGAACACGCTTTGGAGCACAACATCCGGTATCGGCTCAATGGAACCCGCGATGTGGACCGCAACTGTCTTGGTCTCCGAGCCGCCGCACGCATTGGTTGCAGTTAGAGTGTACGTCACCGTTTCGTTGATCGTGCCATTTTCGGTTTGCGTTGGTGTCATCGTGACAGTTTTGGTTCCGCTGGTTTCAACCGAACCGAACGGGGCGATAGACGTGGTATTCGCATTCGCGGCCGACCAGTTCACGGTGGCATCCTGCTTTTGAATCGTCTTGTCGCCTATGCGTCGATACTGCACTTCAGTTGGCTCGGCACTCAGAGATGCCTGTACCGTTGGGTTCACTTCTACCGTCGTGCTCGCCTTGGCCGTCCCGCCCGGACCGTGCGCGGTGAAGTCATAAGTCGTCGTCGCGTTTGGCGAAACGTTGCGTTCCCCCACCATCGGGACCGGGCTCATGTGAGTGATATCCGCGTCCTTGGCGTCCGCGGAGGCCCATTTCACTAAACTGTTCTGACCGCAGTCGATCTTTGCCGGATTACTGGAAATCGTTCCCGTGACAGGCGCGACCGCCACCGTCGCGCTGGCGGTTCCGGCGGTAAAGCGGTGTAGGGCGGCAAGTTCTGTGCCTCGTGGCCAATCCTTGATTTTTCGTTTGTTGTTGGAAATGTCCACAATCACGCGCTGGTTGGCCGCCACCGCGATTGTCCCGGACCAGGTTTCTTTCCCGTTCCTCGTAACCGTCACCTGATGCTCGCCCGGCGGCACGATCAGCTCTTGATGCCAGTGAATGTCGTGGTTGAATTCGTCCACGTGCCCGACGAAGTAATTTACGGTTTTTCCGTTGAGCAGCACGGCGTCCTTCCCGGCGTCCGTGAACGTGCCCAGCTCGCCGAGTTCCAATTGGATGCGGCCACGGGGTCCGGATACCTCGTCTCCGGAAGGATCTAACGTGACCTTGAGAACCGCGCTCTTGGGGGAATCGATCGTGACTTCCTTCTCGTAAAACTTATAGCCGTAATTCGCGACGATGACCTCGTGCGAACCGTACGGAAGGTTAATTGTGCGATTGCCCGGACCGATCGCCTTCCCATCGAGAAACGTATAGGCTTGTTTGGGGTATACCGACATCTTCAAGGTCCCTTCCTGTTGTTGCGAGGAAGCAATCGAAGCGAACGCGAAAGCCAAGCTGAGTGACACGAGCAGTTTGCTGAGATGGTTGATCATGCGAGTACCTCTGTAATCGAACACACTTTGACCGACCGGGGGGTAGGCGCCTGGATGATACGCCGAGAAGGATTCTGGAACACTGTCAGAAGTACCAGTTGGAGTACTGATCTTCGTTAAAAGTCCATTAAATTGCGCCGCCCGGGCGTTCTAGCCCTACCTGTAGACGCACGCACCCCATAAGCACACGCAATTCCTAATCGCCATTAATGACTTGCACAAACCTGTCCTTCCGTCCGGATTGGACGCTTCCGACCGCTCGCCTACCCTTAGCTGAGTACTATTACTGAGGATGCGCCATGGTTCGGAACCGCCCTCCGCTCCTTATCGCCAGTCTAATGTGCCTGCTCTTTGCCGGATCCCTGTTCGCAAGCGGCCAAGTGTGGGATTTCCTTGGGTACGCCCAAGTCGACGGCAATCGGGATCACAGCAACATCCCAATCACTCGGCGGGATCACTTGTTTCGAACTATTCAGGTACGGCTCACCGGGGATGCCATTTTCTTCGACCACCTGGTAGTCCACTTCGCTGATGGTTCGAATCAGAATGTAGTCATTAGCGGTCGGATCTCGCCCGAAGAAAAGGAATATGTCGTCGACCTCCCTGCCGAAGGTCGCGCCCTCGAACGCGTCGAACTCTTTTATTTCAAAGAGCCGTGGCAACACACTCCTAAGGTGACCCTTTATGGGCTCCGGTTGCCCGCTCCCGATGGCGAATCCCAGACCGCTATTGACGCGTCTCGTGTCAAGCCATCTGAGCAGCCGAGACAAACACACAACCGCGAACCGAACTAGCTTGTTTGGTGGGGCTGGGGAGATTCGAACTCCCGACACTTGGTTTAGGAAACCAATGCTCTATCCATCTGAGCTACAGCCCCTGCGCTCGATTTTAGCACGCTATTCCTGCACGATTTGCCACTCAACTGGCCGCGACGAAGCTCGTCTCTTGCCGCGGCTCCGATGGCACGATACGCACGTCCGAGAAAGTTGCTATTTCTTTCGAAGAAGCATCGCCCATTCTTTGGAGTCCGGAGGAGCGGGAGAGGCCCAGGAGGGCCCTGATGCGTCGGAGGCTGGAATTCGTTCTCCGGTGAGCGGGCTGAACCATTCAACCGTGTAGCTTCCCGGCTGGAGTTGCAGTGTGAATCGGCCTCCCTGCGGAAGATAGACCGCATACAGACGACCGGGATCGGCGAGACAATAGTTGCCGTGGTCGACAAGTTCGTCATGTGGGTTCGTCTTCCACCACTCAAAGCTGGTCATGAAACCGACGAGGTGCCCGTAACCCAGAAACATGGTCATGGAATCATCGCCACGACCGTTGACCCAGCCACCTCCCGTATCTGGCCAAACGTTGGTGCCGCGACGGGCCGACTCGCCGGCAGTTTGATAGCCCCCGGCCATGACGATATCCCAGGCCACTCGGCGGAGCGCATCGGCTGATTCCTGGCCCGGAATCGCCCAGAGCGGATAGTGATCTTCGTAGCCGTACTCCTCGTTAGTCTGCGGGATGATGCGTCCAGCCTGTTCCTGGAATTTGCGGGACTGCAGCATGAGCGCGTGTTGATTGCGCGACCACTCTTGATAGGACGTGAAACCGAACCAGTCGGAGGCACGATCCTGATGAACGGACTTGCCCTCGACCACCACATCCACCGGATGACTGGTGGCCAGGTGATGGTAAGGATCGAGTTGCACCAGGAATGTGCCCGTGTCGTGTGTCCAGGCATCGTCGCGAAAGCGGTCTAGGTCGTCGCCGAGGTCCCAGGTAATGTTGGAGAAAGCCGCGAAGCGCGCGACCGCGTAGCGCAGGAAACAGCGCTCGTCCTCACTCCCGGGGACAGGATGAACACGCGAGTCATTCATGTCGAGAACAATCGAGATGATCACCCCACGGTCGCGGGCAAATCGCACCATGGATTCGAACCGCTGCCAGTGAGAAATGTTGAAGCGCGAGTAATCGAAACCCGGGTGAAGAAAATCGTGGGTATCGCGCGCGGGCCAAGCGGCAAGATCCATGGTGAAGTTGTCGGACTGCATGATGGGCTCGCCATAGTAAACGTTAGTGCGGCCAGCGAGTGTCACACGAAGGCGATTGACCTTGAGGCGGTGCAGCCGCTCGATGGAGTACTGCACGATGCGATCGTCCTTCCAGCCGAGCAACCAATATGCCGTAGTTCCATTAAAGAAGTAGTGTTCGCCGGTGCCTTCCCATACGAAATGCCAGGGATATTGCGGGTCCACGCGAAGAGGACCGCGTCGATGAGAAGTCGTGGCTTGAAACTCGCCACGGAGCGTCTTGATGAAGGCTCCCTGAGTGAAAACGACAGCGAAGCTGTAGTTGCCGGCGGCGGAAGGCATGAAGCGAATGCGGAAGGAAGAACCATCGGCTGCGTCGCAGAAGCCGGAAACATGCCAGGACTTGCTTGTGCCCGTGAGAGTGAAGTCGCCTTCGAAGGACGCATCTCGGAAGGGATTAGCGGCATCGGGAAACGAAAGTGCTGCGGACAACTCAAAAATATCAAAAACTTCAACAGTACGAGGAGGAACGGAAAAGGAAACGTCGCGGGGCGCCGCCACCAGAAAATTGGGAAACGAAATGACGAAAAGCAAAAAAGCAGCGCCAGATCGGAAGGATCTCATTGTCGACCTTTACGGACGGAATTCATGAATCTGGAGCGACTTTAACGCAAATCGCAAGGAAAAGGTAAAGGAGGCAGAAGCTTTTGCTTTGGCTATTTCGTGAAGGATCTGTTCCTTCTTCCCTGTCATTTAGGGCCTGCGGCCCGCGAAACCTCATGAAAATCACTTCGAGGTAAGATGGCAACGGCTCGGAGCGGCGAGGTCGAGACTCACAGTGGAGAAGTTGAGGCCGTGTACCTGTCTGATCCGGAGCGTGCGTGATTGAGCGAATAATTGGGCGTCGTTGTCTTCCCCTGGGGGAGCGGCGATAGCCCGTGACCCTGGTTAAGGTAACCGCAGCACGCTCTCCGCTCCCGGCCAGGAGGAACTATGTCTTACAGGATAGCGGGAATCGATGTCCATAAGAAGATGCTGGCTGTAGTTGTGTCCGACGTCGAAAGTCGAAGGCGAATACCAGTTTGAGCGGCGGATGTTTGGCAGCAACCCCGACCAACTGCGGTCGCTGGCTGCATGGCTGCTCGAGCAAGAGGTCGAGGAAGTCGTCATGGAATCGACGGCGCAATATTGGAAGCCAGTTTGGGAAGCACTGGAACGGTACTGGAAACCGCTACGCGAGAAGCGGGAAGGCGCAAGGCCGGAGGTCGGGAACGTTGCATTTGGCGCAGGCGCAATCGAATCGCGGGCGGCGGGGACGCAAGAGGGATTTCCCCGATGCCGAACGCCTGGTGAAGCGGCTGGTGGCCCGGGAATTGACTCTGAGCTTTGTGCCCGATGCCGAGCAGCGTCTGTGGCGGACGGTGACGCGCAGAAAGTACCAGTTGACACGCGATCGGGTGCGGCTGCAGAACCAAGTGGAGTCTCTGCTGGAAGAGGCCCACATTAAGTTGTCCAGCTTCGTCTCGGATCTGCTGGGCGCTCAGTGCACGGCGCATGCTGAAGGCGCTGGCTGAGGGGGAAACCAACCCGGCAGCTCTGGCTGCTTTGGCCGATCAGCAGCTTGCGCGCCACGCCGGAACAGTTGTGTGATGCGCTCGGCGCGTGCACGGACCTCAAGCCCGTGTACCGGCGGCTGCTGAAGATGGCGCTGGAGGAGTTGCAATTCCTCGAGCGAGCAGATCGGCCAACTGGACCAGGAGATGGCCAGTCTGCTCCGTCAGCACCAGGATGCGGTCGAGCGGCTGGCGGAGGTGCCCGGTCTGGGAGTGGATTCAGCGCAGCAGATCATTGCCGAAGTCGGTCCCACCGCAGCGACCTTTCCTTCCGAGAAATGTCTCTCCTCGTGGGTTGGTGCATGCCCCGGCGACGACGAGAGCGCGGGCGTGAACTACAGCCACCGATCTCCGAAGGGCAACCGCCACATGCGGCGCATTCTCAATCAGGCGGCCAACGCCGCAGTAAGGACCAAAGGAAGCATCTTCGAGATTGTCTATCGCCGCTCGGTCCCGCGCCTGGGACACAATCAAGCCATCGGGGCCATTGCCCATCGACAGTGTCGCCTGATCTGGTTGATCCTGCACCAGGGAGTCCGTTACGAAGAACGGGGCCCAGCGGTCACCAAACAATCAAAGCAAAGGCGCACTGCGAGAATGATCCGGCAACTCCGAAGCCTCGGCTATCGGATCGAACCACCGAATCCTCAACACCCAGTCCAGCACAAGCGCAGTGATTTTCGACCCAGTAGCGCGGACTTTCATGCCGGAAGTCAAATTCCGCGGAGGGGCGAGCACCGTTTACCCTGAGCCGCGAGGGGCTGCGCCCCATTTCACCACAATCCGAAAATCATCTCGAACCATTACTTTTTCTCCGCCAGCACCAACTACCGGTAAAGCTGGCGGGTACTATGAGGAACCTTTCCTGACAAATCGGGCAGTGGCAAATCAACGTGACCCGTTTCCGCGCGGACCGTTCATCGAATGGTATTTAGGTAAACGGGATTTGGATAGAGGACCGAGACGACTTCTTGGATGAGGCGGTTGTCAATGTCGGGGCCGCTGGTGAAGATGACGATTCCGGTTTTGCGATTGGGGAGAAACATGGCGAGCGTTTTGACGTCAGCATCAGAGCCACTGTGATCCAGGATAACTTCGTCATTGATGTGCAGGATCTGCCAGCTTAAGCCAAAACCAGCGGAAGCCGAACAATGCTCGGAATCTGGAGTGTTCCTGCAGACTTGCGCCTGCATTTCTGGAGTGACATTGTTGCGCACCATGGTAAGGCGCTCACGGGCGATCTCCGGGGTGACCTGCTCGTTGCCCATGACGCTGATGATGAACCTGGCGTAATCGGTGACGGTAGTGCGCAGGAGGTCGGCGGCGGACCATTTTGTGCGATCGGCTGCCTCGATCGGTTTGGCTTGGCGGCCAGCCCACCAGTCGCGCGGCGTATAGGAAGTGTCGTGCATGCCGATTTCGTCAAAAACATAGTGCTGCGCCAACACTTCCCAGGGTTGGCCGGTTTTCTTTTCGGCAAAGCGAGCAACGTAGTCGAAACCTTCGCCGGAATAACCTGTTTTCGTACCCGGTTCCCACTGAAAGGTGAGAACACCTTTCGTTTGATAGCGCCAATTGGTGAAACCGGTCTGATGCGAAAGGCAGATGCGCGGTGTGAGCAGCTTGGTCCAGGAATTGTCTTTGATGTCAGGGTCGGTCCAGAACGGCCACATCGGTTCGTCCAAGGAAAGTTTTTGTTCCGAGGCTAGGCGAAGGATGACTTCTGCAGTAATGGGCTTGGTCAGCGAAGCGACATTGTAGAGAGTGCTTGCGTTTGCTGGCGCGCCGCCGGGGACCTGGTCGCCGTAGTAGGCGGTGAAGGCAATTTCGCCGCCGTCGATGTAGGCAACGGAAGCGCTCGTGGCGTTGAACTCCTTAAGCCAGCCAGGCACTCGTTGGTCGAGCTGATGTTTTCGCTCAACGTTAGCCGCAGACTGGGAGGGAGTTTGAGCCAAGAGGAGGGCGGAAATGAGTAGTGCGCAGCACGCGAAGACCGCAAAGCGCAAGGGCATTCCTTTGGATCGTGAAAACTCATAGTTGTGGTGCGCGTGGCTCATTGGTTCGTCATTACAATTAACAAGAGAAATGTGCCAGCAATGAAGAGAGCGAGGAGAACGGTCGCGGCAAATCGGTAAGGTCGGAGTGAGGCAGCCAAGAATGTCAATTTGGAGACGGCCGCGGCAGATGGTTGGGCGTCGGTTGAAGTTGAACTTAAGTCTCCACCCTTAGAGCTGACTGGCGAGGCACTCACTTCAGAGGAAGAATCAATAGGGTTTGCTATAAACCGATATCCGCGGCGGGGAACCGTTTCGACGTAGGTGGGGATGCCAGCGGAATCGTTCAGGGCTTCGCGGAGTTTGTTGATCGCGGCGTTAAGGCCGTGATCGAAGTCGCCGAAAGTGTCTCGAGGCCAGAGGAGGTCGCTGAGTTGTTCGCGAGTAACGAGCTGGCCGGGATTCTGGACCAGGTTGGAGAGGATTTCCAAGGGTTGGCGGGAGAGGTTGATCTTGTGGCCGTGCTTCCAGAGTTCGTGGGTGTGGGAGTCGAGGAGGAAGGGGCCGAAGGAAATACGGTTTCGTCGCTTCCGGTTCATTTGGACAAACCTCCCCCTATTGGTGCGAGGAATAGACGAGATTATTTCCCGAAACGTTAGAGAAGGGTAGGTGAAGATAGAACGTGCTTCGACTGGCAGACTAGGTCCTCTATCGGAGGCGCGTTTTCACAAAAGCGTGAAGTCCGGGCGAGGTGCTGGGCGCTGGCGGTTGCGGCGGATGCGGGCTAGTGGCTGCACCGATCTGACGGCTATGGATTGAATCTTTGTTCAGTTGCAGCCTATTGATTTTGCTGGACTTAGGAAAATCAGAGAAAACCGAAAATCGCAGTTAGAAGCGCTACCTTGCAGCATGCGACTACGTTCTGAGAAATTCAAACCGCCCAACTACCCAAAGGCACTTGTATTGACGCCACCAGCCACGACAAAATATGGCCATCAGGGACACCGAATCCACCTCGTTCGAAGAATCCCGAACGACTGAGAAACCCATCCGAGTGAATCTGGAGCGGTCCTCGGCGCGACGATACCGCTGGCTTCTCGTACGCTTCGCCGCGGGTATCGGACTCATTGTTTACCTGGTCCGGTCCGGCGCCATCGAGCTTCGATTGCTGTCAAAGTTGCTCAGCGCTTGGCCGCTAAGTCTTGCAGGTCTGGCTCTCATTTTTCTCGACATTGCCTTGATGGCCCGGCGGCTTTCCTTGTTGCTATCGCCGCGAGGCTTTAACCTGTCCTTCGCGAATTCCCTCAAGCTGACTCTGGTCAGCTCCTTTTTCGCCACGTTTCTCCCAGGAACTACAGGAGGAGACATCGCGAAGTTGTTTTACGCCACGAAGGAAAACAAGGGTCGCCGCACCGAAATCATCACGGTGGTCCTCTTTGATCGCATATTTGGCCTGTTCTCAGTCCTGCTGCTTCCGCTGCTGTTTGCTCCGTTTTTCTCTCAGCTCATTCGAGCGGTGGCCGTTTTGCGCTATCTTCTGGTCGCGTCGTCTGTTCTCGGTCTATGCCTACTGGGTGGATTGTTGATTTGTCTGTCTGCGTCGGCTGCGGTAAACCGGGTTTTGGCATGGGGGTTCCGATTTCTGCCGGCAGAGAAACTAGTCGAACGAGTCGTCAAGACCATTGGGGAGTATCGGTACAATCCGGGAGCGCTTGCCGCTGCCTTCGGACTCTCGATAGCAGCCAATCTTTCTCTGATCGCCGTTACGGCCCTAGCTATCTTTCTTCTGCATCCCGCAAGCATGACGATGAAACTGTGCATCATCGTTCCTCTTGGCGATGTCGCGAACAGTCTGCCGCTTACGCCCGGCGGACTGGGCGTCGGAGAAGCCGCGTACAACGCGCTATTCCGAGTTGCAGGCCTCGAGGGAGGAGCCGACGCGTTATTATGCTGGCGCATCTGGCGAGCCCTGGTGGGATTGATCGGCCTCGCTTTCTACCTGAGAGGGCTCGGACGTACGGTGAAGGCTGCCGACTCCTACTAGCCCATCACTCGGCGCGAACTCGTGGTCACGTCTTGGCGGGTCATCGAGAGGCGAATGCCTTCAATGACTCAGCAGCGAGTTCGCGGATTCTTTGCCATTCACTAGAATAGATAATTCCTCGGGACTGAACGATCCTTGTGCATCGCCTCGAAGGTGCGGTCAATTATAATAGTTCGAGGTAGTGTAGCTGCTCGGCCGTCAGTTCAGTTCTAAAATTGCCCACAAAAGCCGAGCGGAAATTATCGAAATCCAAGGCCAAACCGTCCGGCACACGGACGAACGGTGGAAAACTTTCCAAGTTGAATCTCAGGCGAGCACGCTAGCAATTGGAGCGACCGTACACCGACTTGGCATCAAGACTCGTCCGGTACGTCCCGCGACCTCGACCCGCTCCCTAATTACCCATTTGCATCAGGGCCACGCTCCACGTGCAGTGTTTTCATCCAGCGATCCAGGTCAAAGCGTGTGGCGGGAATTGCTTCTTGGGAGTGGATCGCACCTCTGCTGTCTCTGATCGTCCTCCTGTACTATTAATCTGTGTACATCCAGTCCGATGTAATACACGGGTCCCATGAGGAGCCTCCTTGGTGTCTCTGAAAAAGCTGGTCGCTGAATTCAGCGTTTCTACACCAAGCGCTCCTTCCTTGACCGTATGCACTCAAACGAGTCAGGATCGCTACCATCAGTAGTGAAACCGGTAGCGAAATTCGGCGTATATTTGACGCGGTTCGTTCCAGTGGAATCCTCCAAAGGTCAAGCTGTTGTCCAGCTCCACGCGTTCGTCGGTCAAATTCAGCACGGTGAAGGAAAGGCTGTATTTCTCCGCGAAGGTCTTCCCCAGGGAAATATCTAAGTTGGTGTTCGCTGGCAGATAGGCTCCCGGATATTGCGAGTCCGGAAAACCATTGGTGAATCCCGAGCCATAATAAACGTTGAATGAAGCAAAGGACTGCCAAGGGAGAGTGGCATTGAATCCCACGTTCAAAGTGTTTCTTTGATCGTGGTCGACCGGGCTGTATCCCGGCGGAATATACAGCGGGCACGACGGGGTTACCGGAGGGGGGCAGATCAGACCACCGGTAATGGGTGAGGTTGCCTGCGCGATCTGATTGGCGTAAGCCAAGTGGAATTGACCACGATGCCAGAGTCGGGGAGAACGCAGCGTTAGCTCCCAGGTTTGAATTAAGGCGGCTTGCCAGGTAATCGGCCAGAACAGATTGGATTCCCCGATATTGCTGTGGTCGAGCCAGTTTTGCGCCTTTGTTTGGAAATGATCAGCGTCCAGCGTCCAACCGCGAAATGGAATCGTCACACCGAATTGATACTCCTCATCGCGCTCGCCATGCAGAGGCGCAAACGTCAGATTCTGATTGTTCGCCAGATCCAAAAGCGGTCCCGTAGCCGTCAGCAGCGGAGGTGGCTGGTAAAAATGCCCGTAGAACGCGTGAAAGACCCAATTGATTTTTGGGACTTTGACTGCAATTCCGAAACGCGGGTCCACGGTGCCTTCGGTAATGTCAGCAGTAAAGTGCGATTGACGAAAGCCGGCGATTAAGGTCAGCCACGGAGTCACCTTGAATTTATCGCTGAAGAAAACTTCCTCGAGCCCACCGGTGATAGAAGCCGACGAAGCAGGGTAGTTCTGGCAAGGCGGAACGCAGGGTTGGAATACGTTGTTGAAGTAGTTGCTCTGATGCTGGGCGAAGCCATACACGCCTGCCTCTAGGTCGTTTTTCCAAATGCTAGCGGTCACGCTGGCCTGTAGTCCCCCGTAATTGGAAGTTTGATCTACATTCGTCGCGACCGGTGTGTCAGTGGCAGAAGCCTGGTAGCCGGCCTTGGTGTAGTGATAAAAGGGAGAAACGGTCAGAAGAACATTTGGATTGAAAGTATGTATCCATGAAAAAGCCACATAGCCGTCGGTTTCCTTCTCGCTGTCGCTAAGGCCATAGCTTGGATATATCTGGTTACCGGGCGAGTTCGGGTCTGGGTCAATTGGGATTTGGTAATTGTCCTGACGCAAAGACGTCACTAAGCGAAATTGGTCCTGAGGATTTTGATTGAAAATGAATGACGCGAACCCTCCATAACCGTTCTGTGCATCGTGAACGACTTGGGGGATGGGGGTTTGCAACCCGTAATCGCTGCTGTTTCCGTTCACACTAGCGTAGTAGGCAAAGCGCTGGGTGTGACTACCGAAATTGATTTGGTCATTGGTTTGATACCAATTCCCGAGACTCAGCACCAGTTCCGCTTCGTTGTTTCGCTCGAAGCCCGTGCGAGGAGCGATGTTGAAGATTCCATACGTGCGGTCTCCATAATCGGCTTCGTAGCTTCCTCGTTGAATTTCCAAGTAGTCGATGTCCTTGGGGTCAATCTGGGGACCGAGGTTGGTGGCGATATTGGTATTGGGGATTGGGACGCCATCAATTAGCCAGTCTACTTGATGGCCCCCACGCATGTGCAACATGTCGTGAGTCACGTACGCCGCTGGTACGTAATCGGTGATCATCGAGAGGCTGTTGGAGCGGTCCGCGCCGGGAGTTTGGGCGATGTCGGCGCGATCTACGAGCGCCGTGGGTGTGACCGAATCGACGTTTTCGACCGCCCCTGGTGGTGGCGCCACAACTGTAGTGGTCTCATTCATGGTGCCGATCTTGAGTTGAAAATGTAATGTGGGCGAGGAGCCGGAAGTTACGGTGACCGCTTGCTTCTCATCTGCGAAGCGATCCTTAGTTACGGACACGACATAATCTCCGAGCGGCACCGAACTGAACGCAAATGCCCCTTCCTGGTCTGTTTGCGCTGTCTCTGTCCAGTCGGAGGTGGCTGACTTAATTTTTACCGATGCGCCCGCCACCGGACGGTGCTGCGGATCGTGCACGATGCCTCGCACCGTTCCGAATATAGTGGCAAATACCCCACTTGCAAAAAGAACTGTTGCCGCAAGGAATAGCCAACCGCGCTTTATCATGGATTCTTCTCCGTTGGGTGGCGGAAATAGTCCGCAGCGGGTCCAGGGACCCGGAACAAGTTTCAACGCACAAAACGTGACAACACTACAGGGAGGAGAACGAAGGGCGCGGAGGGGGAGAGAGTGGTTCAAACGACCGCACAAATTCCGCGGGTACAAAGGCAGAAGACGCGGCGATGGGCCGGGCGGGCTGGGAAAATATTGCGGGAGCTGGCAACACGAAAATCACCGCCGATGTGAGGGAATGACTTCCCTGGCCGCAGGACATTGAGCAGTCGGCGGTTTCGGTACCGCCATGGTGCTCGCAGTTCATGTGCTGGTTGTGTTGTGCGCGAGAATGATTTGTTTTGACGTGTGCGTGCACGCCGCACATGCCGCCCTCGCAACAGGCCATTCCGCCCGTCTGCCATGCCGCTGCCAACATTGGGGACCAGAGCAACACAACGGCCACCAGACACACCCAAGCCCCGAAGATTCTTCCCGGGGTGAAAGGAGCGTCGGACCAGTGGTTCATGACAAAGTCCAAGAACTATATATCAATTGTGCGTCTTTTCCAACCACCCGACGCTTTGCGCTTTGCACGCTTTGCTCCAGCTACCGTGCGCAGCCTTCCCCTAATTACCCAGTTGCATCAGGGCCGCACGCAGCGGAGCGCTCGATAACCGGATCATTCCTTCGTAAGGCCTGTACAGCTCCAGGATCAACAGAATTGCGCCAGACACCGATAACGCGGAAACCAACAAAGTGGTGACCCCCGTCCCATTCACCGGAGAGAACAGTCCAAAGCTAATGAATAGCGTGACTAGCCAGGACAGCAGGATGATCAGCATGGGCATGGATATCGATGTGGATTCCTGTTCATACATCAGCCACCGCGTCTCTTGCAGCGAAATCAGAATGCCCAAAGCCCGGCCCTGGATAGACCTCTGCCGTTCGTCCTTCGGCACTAGCCCCTGAATCCTCTCATACAGGACGTCTACCTCGCGGGTGGACGCCCGCAATTGTGCAGAATTGGCGGACTTCGTCGACTCCATGCGATCGACCACGCGCGCCACGGAACTCCGCAGCAAATCACGCGCCTCTTTCGCTTCCTCTCCATACATCGAAAGCGTTCGGTCCAGCAGAATAATCTGCGAAGACACCCTGGTCATTTCGCTGCCGAGCGCGTCAAACGAACTCTTTGCGGAGGACACCAGAAGCCCCAGCACCAGCGCCGCCATCGTGGCCACCAATCCCATTCCCACCTTCACCGCGTCTTTGGAGTCTTCGCTCAGATAGTGCTTCGGCAAAACCGCGCGGAGAACCATGCCAACCATCGCGCCTCCGAACACGCACCCGAACACAATCGAACTGATGGTGATGGAACTCATGGTTGCTCCGTCTCTTGCCAAGAAAAAGATGCGAAAAACTGCTGCGGCTGGGTCACCCTGAACTCCCGGCCTAGCTTCACTCGTGGCAGGATGCGCCAAACGCCTCAAGGAATGAAATTGTCAAAACTAACAAGTAAGGCACTCAGCCAGCACCGGTTTAGCTGAGGTCTCTTGAGTTATACATCTGCCGCCCCGACCGGGGGTGCTCTAAAGCACAGCGTGGTGGCTCATCGGCGGCACCACTGCCAGTTCCAGTACCACATGCCGTTATTTGTGCTTTGGCCCACGCAATATCAGGGCTGAAAGACCACACGCGATCCCGGCTCGCGGCTGTTCCAGGCGGATTCCACTTCGCTCAGCGGCACCTTCCTGACGTTGAACTGAAACGGCTTCTTCGCGGCCATCTTGAAAAACTCCTCGACCTCGCGCCGAATTTGTTCGAGATTGGCACTTCCGGACCCGCTGCCAGACAGCTCCAGCCGCGAACTGCGCAGAGTCGCTGCCGCCAGCCTGATCGTCTGGCCCGCTCCCTCTCCAATTTGAATAAACCGCAAGCCCGATGCCGCTGGCTTCAGTCCTTTGCCCCCGATGGCTTCCAACACCCATTCCGCCGGCGGACCCCACAAATAGTCCAGCACTACCTGTATCCCGCCCGTTGTGTACTCGTTGCGTATAGCCGCCATCGCCGCACCGTCGTCCGGCCCCAGCGAAATTACCGCGTCCGCGCCGATGTGTTTCAGTTTTTCCAACGCTACTGGATTCCGGCCGACCCCGACTACCCGCTTTGCCCCCAATCGCTTCGCGATCTGAACAGCAAGCTGCCCCGCAACCCCGGTCGCGCCCAGGATCAACACATTCTCGCCCGCGACAAACCTTGCCCGTCCTCTTAGCGCCATCCACGACGACATCGCGGGATTCGCGATGCCCGCGACCGTCGCGTCATCCAGCTCGGGAGGCACCGGAATGCACATCCAGTTCGCCGCCAGGCTGCGCTCCGCGAACGAGCCGAATGGACCGCGCGCCATTCCGAAATAGACCCGGGAGCCATCCTCTAGGCGACCCACGCCATCCAACCCGGGCACGAACGGCAGTTTCCCGCTGCTACCGTAGTGGCTGCCGCTCGCCAGCGCCTTCACCACCGGGTGAAGACCAGCGGCGGTTACCGAGACTGGCACTTCGCCTTCTGCCGCTACGGGATCGGCAAAGGTTGTATAGCGAGGTGGCTCATCAAACGCGTTTACGACAGCGGCATTCACACCAGCCCTCCTGAAATCATTACCCCATCGTACGGCACGGGCTGGGATGTCGTCACGTCACTTTTCCGCCGACATTCGCCGACATTCCGCGACGGCATTTGGGCACATCTGCGGCGCGCCTCTCCGTTCGCTGCATTCGATTCGAATACCGACACCGCAAACTTGAGATTCTCCGCGCTGTTCCCACAATGGCACAAACCCCCTCCTATTCGAATCGCACTTCCCCATTTCAAAAGCTTATTTAGTCGGCGCGCCGATCAAAACCGCCGACACACTTCTCGCGGACAATCGCACGCCCGCGATCCTCAATAATGCCAGGAGGATGCTCACTTTTATGTCCCCCGCAAATATATTTAAAGGATAATATTAGAAATCTGATTGGACTGGCCGATTGACTGTGGCCTTATTGTTCTATCATTCGGTGGGACTTACTTCACTTCCTTGATGCATTGATGCTCTTCCAAACGCACGATCGCATACGCTCGGTCTTTCCCTTTCCCGTCATTGCGCATGATACTTACCGCGACGCAGGTCGCCTGCGCACTATATTCCAGGTAATCTCCTTCAAACTCTTGTTCTGCTTTATCGCGATTCGAGACAAACAATCCGAATTTCGCCATTACGCCACTGCCCCCTGGGCAGTTTATCACGCCCACAGAGACACCGCTGGTAAACCACGAAGCATGCGACAGAATGCAACTTCGCGCATGGCGCTACAGCTCGCCCTTCTTCATCTGCGAAACCGCGTAATCGCACGCGCGTGCCGTCAACGCCATATACGTGAGCGACGGATTCACGCATGAGGACGACGCCATGCACGCGCCATCCGTAACAAACAGATTCTTCACGTCGTGCGCCTGATTGTAGCCATTCAGCACCGACGTCTTCGCATCCCGGCCCATTCGCGCTGTGCCCATCTCATGAATGGCGCGGCCAGGATTCGTCATCTCTTGAAACATATGAATGTCTTTGGCCCCAGCCACCGTCAGCATCTCCACAGCCTGAATTGCGATGTCCCGTGACATAGCCATCTCGTTTTGGCCCCACCCACAATTGATTTTCAACACCGGAATCCCCCACGCGTCGACCTGCTCCCGGTCCAGTTCCACATAATTCCCGTGCGACGGCAGACACTCTCCGAATCCGCCCATGCCCACGCGCCACGGCCCGGGCGCGGATATCATTCTCTTGAAGCTTGGACCGAACCCCGCCAACTTGTTGCCGCGCCTCCAGTCTTCCCGATTCGTCCCCCCTTGATAACCGTAGCCGCGCACAAATTCCTTTTGCGTGGTGTTCACGTTGCGAAACCGTGGAATGTAAAACCCATTCGGCCGGTTACCAAACGGAATCTTATCGGCGTGCCCCGGCACGATTCCCGCGGCGCCGCTGCCCATGTGGTGATCCATCAAATTGTGGCCCAGCTCCCCGCTGCTGTTCGCCAAGCCATCCGGGAATTCCGGCGTGGCCGAATTGAGCAGAAGTCGCGTAGACTCCAGGCACGCCGCGCACAGGAAAATCAGCCGTCCCTTGAATTCGAGGGTCTCCTTCGTCTGCGCATCGATCACTCGCACACCCGTTACCCGGCGCGTATTGCTGTCAAAAACCAGGCTGTGCACCACGCTGTACGGCCGAATGGTCAGGCGTCCCGTTTTCAGCGCAGCCGGCAGCGTCGAATTCAAACTGCTGAAATACGATTGGGTGATGCATCCACGCTGACATTCCCCGCAGTAGTGGCAAGCGGCGCGGCCTTTGTGCACGCGCGTCAGCACCGCGCATCGCCCAATCGTCAAGATGCGATCGTTATAATTTTTGCGGATGGACTCACGCAAATCCTGCTCCACGCAGGTTAAATCCATGGGCGGCAGAAATTTGCCGTCCGGCAATTGCGGCAGGCCCTCAGCCTGTCCGCTGATCCCCGAGAAATCCTCCACGTAGTCGTACCACGGCGCGATGTCCTGGTAGCGAACTGGCCAGTCCACCGCAATGCCCTCTTGGGCATTCGCTTCAAAATCCAAATCGCTCCAACGGTAGCTCTGCCGTCCCCAGGTGATCGATTTCCCGCCCACCTGCCGCCCGCGCACCCAACTAAACGGTTTCCCGGGCGCGGTGGTGTAGGGATTCTCCAGATCGTTGACAAAGAAGTTGTGCGAGAATTCTTCGCACGCGCCGGTCACCCGTTCAATGGGTTGCGTCCGATCGCGCTCTTTGCGATCGTCCCAGCCGCGATATTTCATCTCCCATATGGGCACGTGCTCGACATAATCCTTTTCCGGAACGATATTCCGCCCAGCTTCGAGCACCAGAACCTTCAATCCTTTTTCGGTCAGTTCTTTCGCCGCCCAGCCTCCCGTAACTCCGGAACCAACGATGAGCGCGTCGTAGGTGTTATTCGCCATTTCCGTTTCTACGCTTTCTTTTCGGGGGCAACCGGGGCACAACCGTGATACGCGCCAGGGATAATCTCCCGCTTCAATTCTTGCGTCTGGCCGATTTCCGAAGTGTAGTAGCCGTGGATGGTCATGCGTTTGAAGGAACGGAAAAATTCTCCCTGAAGCTCAAGGAAAGGCGCGTCCACGGGATTCTCCACTTTCGCCGCCACCGGTCCATGTTGCCAATCGACAGAATCGTCCAGCGCTTGTAGCAGTGCGCTCTGCTGCACGTTCGTCGCGTCGATAAACTTCTTGCCGAACAGCACATTACTCTTCTCATCCACTTCATTCAGCCCTTTCAAAAAACGCGCCCGTTCCTCTTCGAGAGCCCAGTCCGTCAGGATCACGTCCATAAATTCGTTGACGCGCGCAGCTTTCGCGCCGGGCGTGTCGGTCGCTGGGATAATCACATCAATCATCGCCACCACGGTGTCATTCTGATGTGGAGTTAGTGTTTGGAGCTTGTAATCCGCGGCGGGCTGCGCTTGCTGCAGCAGGAAGGTCAGCTCCGGCGGAAGCACCGGTACAACCGCCACAGCGGAAAGCAGGCGAAACAGATCACGCCGGTCCATGCATGGTCTCCGGGAGCGCGGGGTGTTCGGCCAATTTCCGTCCTTCGGCAAAATATGCCTGCGCGTACTCTCGCGCCGCGCGAAGTTCTGCCACCACATCACTAGTGGGAAGGAATTCCATGGCGATGTACCGCGAGTAGACCAACTGGCCCAGCTTGCGATAAATATTGGCGTAATTAATTTCCCCGGTTCCTGGGGCATGGCGGCCCGGCACATCCGCGATGTGCACCAATCCGATGACATCGAGGTTCTTTTCGAGCTTGGCGATCAAGTTTCCTTCGGCAATCTGCTCGTGGAAAAAGTCACACAAGAATCTGGCCTGCGGCTGATTCACTTCGCGAATAATTTGCAAGCCCTCTGCCACCGAGGTAAGAAAATATTTGGGATTTTCTTCCGGGTCGATATTCTCCAGCAGGATTTCCACCTTCTGCGGCGCACAAACGTCGGCGGCGCGCTTCAGAGACTCCACGCAGTTGGCGTGCATCTGTTCGTGCGTCAAGCCGGGAACCACATTTCCGGTGAGCAGAATCAGTCGCGAACATTCCAATTCCGCCAGCACCGCCAGTTTCGCGCGAATTTGCTGCAACAGCATCTCCCGCTGCGCTGGATCGACGAGGCTTGCGTCGATGCCGCTGCATGCGTCAACGACCATTCCCAGTTGATGAAATTGCTGTCGCGCGCGCGCAAAATCCGGCGCACTCCAGCCATTGTATTCGTTCACCAGTTCGACCGCATGGTAGCCGGCTTGAGCTACCCTCGCCAGACGCTCCTCGAAGGGAAGCTTGCGATCGACGGTCCAGAGCATCACGGAAAAAAAGGGGAGAGCTTCCGGAGTCGCTGGCGGCAACGATGCCCGCGAACGGGGCGCCACCGCAGCGCCAACCGCCGCCGCGCACGTCCCCAAAAACTGACGCCGCCCTAGTTCAGACACCGAGTATCTCGTTGCGCACATTCTTCAGCACGTAAGCCGCGCGTTCCACTCCGACTTCCCCGGACAAAATCGGGTCTTCGTTTTCGATGCTGAGAATGCCGTCATAATTCACGTCCATGTACGCTTGAAGAATCATTTTCCAGGTCGCCGCCCCGTGCCCATAGCCGACGGCGCGGAACGCGTCGGACGCTAAGGGCAGGTCCTGCTTCTCAAACACAAAGTTCAGCACGCCATATTTCGCCACGTTTTCGGGATACAACACCGTGTCCTTCATATGCGCGTGATAAATCATCCCCTGCTTACCCAGAAAATGAATCACTTCCACGGGATCGCAGCCTTGCCAGAACAAATGGCTCAAGTCGCAATTCGCGCCAATCTCTTCGCCCACCGCCTCGCGCAGCCTCAACAACGTGCGGGGATTATACACGCAAAAATTAGGATGCATCTCGAACGCCAAGCGATGGATGCCGTGATCCCGTGCAAACTTGGCCGCTTCTTTCCAATACGGAATGATCTTCTCGTTCCACTGCCATTGCAGCATCTTGTCGTACTCTTCCGGCCAGCGATAGGTTACCCAGTTGGGCTGCGTGTCCGTCGGAGAGCCGCCCGGACAACCCGAAAAGCCCACAATCACCTTTACGCCGATGCCCTCGGCCAGCAGCACTGTTTTCCGGAAACTCTCGGCGTCTCGCCGGGCATGCGCAGCGTCCGGATGAACCGGATTGCCGTGGCAGCTTAGCGTAGCTACACGAATCCCGCGATCCTCAAATTTCTTTACCCATGCCTTGGCCTTCGCGGGATCCGCCAGAAGCTCGTCCACCGGACAGTGGGTAGAACCCGGATAACCTCCCGTCCCGATTTCCACCGCTTCCAGCCCAAGCGCGCTGATTTTGTCGATCATCGCGTCCAAGGACAAATCCGCATACACCGGGTCAAACACGCCAATGGGAATTTTCTTTTTGGCTCCCGTCGACACTTGAGCAGAATGGGACAAAGAACCCTCCTTGGGAAATGCCGTTGCGGCCTCCGCCATACCGCTGGGAATCGCAGCGGCAAGTACGCCGGTGCTGGTGGTGGCGAGAAATTGTCGGCGATCCAGACTTGCAGGTGAATCCGGACGAATCGGACGGCGTGCGCTCATTCGAGGGCCTCCAGAAAAGAATGGAAAAGAGGAGCGAAGTGACAAAAAAAGTATACGCCCGAAGCTTAGTGGCAAGAAATAAAAGCGTCTATTTGCGCGGGCGCAAAGCTTCCAGCGGGGGCACAGAAACCGCGGTGGTCAACGCACGCTCCGGTTGGGCTTTTCCGTTCCGCAGGGCGTCTACCAGCATCTCCATGGCCTGCCCGCTGTTTGCCGGAATGAAAATCGTCGCGGTCAGCAATCCGCTGCGCACCCAGGACTGCCCGGTATTCGGTAGCCCGTCGCAACCAAGAAAGGGCAGCGCCAGCCAGCGTTCCCGCTCGATTTCCGACAGCAGTTCCTGAAACGCTTTGCGCGCACCGATGGCCATGGAATCATCCTGAGCGGCAACAAGATCGATGGTGGCTTTCTGCGAGGTAGTAAGTTTCAGCCAATTGCGCACCGCACGCTGCGCACTTTCCTCTGTCCATTGCCCCTTTAGCGTGATCAGGTGAATGTTGGCACGCTTGGCCTGCTGCATCCCCAGCGTGCGGTCCTTGGCAGCGGAATTCTCCGATGGTCCCTGAATATATAGGACCGAACCCCCCGTCGGAAGTAACGCGCCACACTGGCGGCCTTGGATTCGGCCAATCTCCACATGATCTGAACTGACCGAGAATACCGGCGCCTTGCTGGCCTGCCGCAATTCGGGAACATAATTGGCGTCCCGATTCAATACCGCCCAACCGATCCCCGCATTTACGGCGGCACGCGCCACTTGCGGGAGCGCCGTGCCACCCACTGGCTCGAAAACGATCGCGTCAGGACGCTCCTCCGGCGCCGTCTGCACCGCCTTCAGAATCTGTGTGCTTTGGTTGATGGCGTCGTTGTCGGCGTAAAGGATCTGCAGATCCACATTCAATTTTTTCGCCGTGGACTCCGCGGCCCGCGACTGTTCGATCTGGTAATCATTATCGTTCGTCGTCAGCGCAACCAGAAACTTTAGCTTTCGCATGGACTCCTCAATCGTTTGTTTTCTGATTCTACGATACACCCGAGACTACCCAATCCCGGCACAAAGCTACGCCAAGGTTTCGCAACAGAAACCGGCACGCGTGGAAACAAAATGCTCCGTCTGCGGCGCCACTTTCAGTGAGTAACGGCACCGGGTCAAGCTAACCCCAGTCTGAGTAAAGGAGCGCAGTGGCGCCGCCGACTGGGTTAAAAGGCGCAAAGACCTGTATAAGCAAAAGTTTGTCGAGCTATAAGTCCTTGCCATACAGTTGATTAGTAGCGCCTCCCAACCGCCGTCGTGGTAACGCACTTGCACTCTTGGCCTGGGAGGCAGCCTCTGTGCAGATGCTGGTGCAGTTGTCCTTAGACTATGCCAGGGGGAGACCATCACCTCCTCGCCGTATCCCTAAGTCAAACCTGCGAGTCACCGGCTCCGCGCACCAAACCGCGCGCGCCACTTGCTTCGTGGTCACCCCTGACATGTTCGCGTCTTCCGGAGGACACCGATGAATTGGAGAGACGAATACCGCCGAAAGACCGTTGGCCCGGCCGAAGCGGTCCGGTGCATTCAGTCCAACATGCGTGTGTACATTCACCCCGGTTGCGCAGAGCCGGAAGCCCTGGTGGAAGCTCTGGTGGCCCGAGCGCCGTTCGTGAAAAATGTGGAAATCCTGCACCTGATGACCACCGGCAGAGCGGACTATATCGCGCCGCAACTCGAAGGACACTTCCGGCACAACGCGCTGTTCATCGGGGGCAACGTTCGCCAGGCCGTCAACGAAGGCCGCGCCGATTACACCCCGGTGTTCCTCAGCCAGGTGGAGGAATTATTCGAGGGCGGCCAGTTGCCCATCGACGTTGCGCTCATTCAGGTTTCTCCGCCGGACGCCCATGGGTTCTGCAGCTTCGGCGTTGGTGTGGATGCCACCTTGACGGCGGCTCGATGCGCCAAGTTCGTGGTCGCGCAGGTAAATGATCAGATGCCGCGCACCTTCGGCGATTGCTTCCTGCACATGACGGACATCGATGCCATCGTGGAAGTATCCCGCCCGCTGTGCGAGTTGAAGCCTATTCAAATTACGGATGTGCACCAGGCCATCGGCAAGAACGTAGCCAGCCTGATTGAAGACGGGTCTACCCTGCAACTGGGCATCGGGGGCATCCCGGACGCGGTGCTGCTGGAACTAACCCATCACCAGGACCTGGGCGTGCAAACCGAAATGTTAAGCGACAGTGTGATCCCGCTGATCGAGTCCGGCGTCCTGAATGGCAGCCGCAAGTCCATCCATCGCGGAAAAATCATCTTGTCTTTCGTGCTGGGCACAAAAAAACTCTTCGACTACGTGGACAACAATCCCATGTTCGAATTTCACCCTAACAAATATACGAATGATCCCTGGGTGATTTCCCAGAACCACAAAATGGTGGCGGTGAATTCCGCGTTGCAAGTGGATATTACCGGGCAGGTTTGCGCCGATTCCATCGGCACCTACTTTTATAGCGGCATCGGGGGACAGGTGGATTTCATCCGTGGTGCATCGCATTCCAAAGGCGGCAAGCCCATCATTGCCATTCCTTCCACCGCAAAGAATGGAACGGTTTCGCGCATCGCACCGGTACTTGACCCGGGAGCAGGCGTGGTGACGTCGCGCGGCGCGGTCCACTACGTAGTGACGGAGTTTGGCGTGGCCTATCTGCATGGACGCACCATCCGCCAGCGCGCCGAGGCGCTCATCCAGATTGCACATCCGAAATTCCGCGACCAATTGTATGCCTATTGCGAAAAAACACGCTGGCTGCAACGGTCTGCGCTTCAAGAGAGGTGAGGCATGGCTACGCCAGCTCGAGGCAAAGTCACTATCGATAAAGAAGAATGCAAAGGCTGCGGCGTCTGCGTGGATGCTTGTCCGCCAAAATGCCTGCTGTTGCTGCCGGAGTTGAATGAATACGGAGTGCATCCGGCGCACTATACCGGCGAAAGCTGCACTGGCTGTGGGATTTGCTTTTACGTTTGTCCCGAGCCCGGCGCGATCACCGTGTTTCGCTTGAGCACGCCCAAGCCCGTGAATGCGGTAATGGAGGGAAGCCATGCGGCAACTTTGTAAGGGCAATGTAGCAGTTGTGAAAGGCGCAATACTGGCGGGCTGCAAAGCTTATTACGGCTACCCCATTACGCCGGCGAGTGAAATTGCGGAAGCAGCGGCGGAATTCATGCCGCAACTCGGCGGAACGTTTTTGCAGGCAGAGAGCGAAGTGGCGGCCATTAACATGGTGTACGGCGCCGCTTCCGCGGGTCTGCGCGTGATGACCGCGTCGTCTGGCCCAGGGTTGAGCCTGATGCAGGAAGGCATGTCGTACCTGGCGGGATCGGAGCTGCCCTGCGTGATCGTGGACGTGGTGCGCGGAGGTCCGGGATTGGGGAACATCGCGCCGGAGCAAAGTGACTATTTCGCGGTGGTAAAGGGCGGAGGCCACGGCAACTACAAAAACCTGGTGCTCGCTCCCGCTTCCGTGCAGGAGATGGCGGACCTGACCATGCTGGCGTTTGAGCTGGCGGATCGCTATCGCAATCCCGCGGTAGTACTCACCGATGGATTCATCGGCCAGATGATGGAGCCGCTCCAGCTTGAAGCGCGCGCAGTGCAACAACCGGCAAAGCCGTGGGCCGTGCGCGGCACGGCAGAAACACGCAAGAACCTGATTTCTTCCATTTACCTCGAGCCGGACGAATTGGAAGCGCACGTTCTGAAGCTGGATGCGAAGTACAAGGCAGCCGCCGAAGTGGAAGCGCGGCACGAGCTGTACAATGCAGCCGATCCGGAGGTGCTGCTGGTCGGGTATGGAATCACCTCGCGGGTATTGCGCAACGTCGTGGATATAGCGAGAAAAGAAGGCCTTCGCGCAGGTTTGTTCCGGCCTGTCACACTCTGGCCATTCCCTGCGGATGCGTTGCGGCAGGCGGCACGGCGGGCGCAAATGGTGCTGGTGGTGGAGATGAGCACCGGTCAGATGGTGGAGGATGTGCGCCTGGCACTGGACGGAAGAGTGGACGTGGAGTTCTACGGCCGGGCGGGCGGAAATGTCCCCATGGCCGACGAAGTGTGCAAAGAGCTGTTCGCGCGCATGGGTATGGTAACGGAGTGGGGTGTTTGAAGAGCGGCGCGAGATTACAGAAGAGGTGGCATTGTGGACGAATATAAAGTGATCGAGTCAAAGTCACCCGTGTTTTACGAGAAGTACGAGCGAAAGTCGGAACTGCAGCACCAGACGCACTACTGCCCGGGATGCGGGCACGGCGTGGTCCATAAACTGATCGCGGAAGCGATTGCGGATATGGGCTTGCAGGATCGCACTGTTTTTGTCAGCCCGGTGGGCTGCTCGGTGTTCGCCTACTACTATTTCGACACCGGCAACGTGCAGGCTGCGCACGGCCGCGCGTCCGCGGTGGCCACCGCCGTGAAGCGCGCCAATCCCGAAAGCTTGGTGATCTCCTATCAGGGTGATGGCGATTTGGCGGCGATTGGAACCGCGGAAATCATTCATGCCGCAAATCGCGGCGAGAAGATCAGCGTCTTTTTCGTGAACAACGCGATTTACGGCATGACCGGAGGGCAAATGGCGCCAACGACTCTGGTGGGCCAGGAGAGCAGCACGTCTCCTTGGGGCCGCCGGCCGAGCAACGAAGGATACCCGCTGCATATGGCGGAGTTACTTTCCACGCTTCACGCACCCGTTTATGTGGAGCGCGTGGCGCTGAACGACAACAAAAACATCATGAAAGCCCGCAAGGCGGTGCGAAAAGCCCTGGAGTTGCAGCGCGATGGCGCAGGGTTCACGTTCGTGGAACTGCTGTCTCCCTGCCCAACCATCTGGAAGATGACACCGCAAGAATCGCGGAAGTGGATCGAAGAAAAGATGCTCGCGGTCTTTCCGCTCGGCGTATATCGCGACCGCCAGCTGGAACCCGTAGATGATGCGGTGCCGCAGGTAACGGTGAGCCAGCTGTTTGGGCTAGAAGACCCTGATGAAGAAGTGAAGCCAGTCACCCTGGACGCGGAGCCGCACCCAGATTTGCGCGTGAACATTGCCGGCTTTGGCGGCCAGGGCGTGCTGCTGCTGGGGCAGATTCTGGCGGAAATGGGCATGCGCGCAGGACGCGAAGTGAGCTGGCTGCCCTCTTACGGGCCGGAGATGCGTAGCGGCAGCGCGCATTGCTACGTGTGTTTGTCGAATGAACGGGTAGGCTCGCCGCTGGTGGACCATCCCGACGTGTTGATCGCCATGAACGAGATTTCGCTGCACAAATTTGTGAAGCACGTGGGACCGCACGGCGCTGTTTTCTACAACGGTTCAAAACTACCGCAGGGGCTCCCTCCGCAGCAGGCCATGATTTATTGCATTCCGGCGGCACAGATCGCGGACAAACTCGGCACCACCAAAGCCACCAACATGGTCATGCTCGGCGCACTGCTGGAACTGACGCACACCCTGCCGAAGGAAAGCGCGTTCGCGGTACTGAAAGCAAAAGTGCGCAACCAGAAGCTGCTGGCTATCGATTACCAGGCCATTGATGCGGGGATGGCCTGCTTGCGGGAACAACGCGACGCCGCACTGGCGGATGCGTACAAGCAGGAACTGACGCACAGCCGCTGAACGCGCTTTCTCATTTAAAGGACAATTCGCGTTGCTACTGAGGCTTTTCGGCGCCGGCCGGTGCGGGCGTCGTAGCGATCAGACTCTTGTGAATCGCAAATTCCTTTTCGGCTTCTTCCCTTTGCCCGGTGCGCACAAGCGCCGTCCCCAGAGAATAGTGAACGGCAGGATTATCCGGCGTGAGCCGTTCCGCGGCACGCAGAGGCGGGATAGCTTCCTGATAATGCTTCAGAGTGATCAGCGCGAAACCCCAGCCGAGATAGGCTTCCGCGAAATTATTATCCAGCTTCGCTGCTTCCGAGAATTGCGCTATGGCCTCGTCCCAGTTGTTGTTCCGGCTGGCCAATTCCCCTAAAACGTAGTGAGCGGCGGCGTTCTTTGGATCGATTTCTATCTCTTTCTGAAATTCCTGCTTGGCGCGCTCCGCTAGCTTGCCATCCGGATCGGGTTTGGAGAGCAATAATCTCCCGAGCGCAAAGTGCAGGCCAGGAGTATCCGGCTCTTTTTCAATCAGAGTTTCATATTCGCGCTGCGCGTCGTCCCACTTGCCTTGCATCTCCAGAGCTTCGGCGTTGAGCTTGTGAGCGGGGATGGATTGCGGCGCGGTGCGGGCGAGGTCTTGGGCCGTGCGCGTCGACAGATCCGAGTAGGCATGGACGAGCACATACATTACGTCGGGGTCCTGCGGGAACTGCTTGCTGAGCGCGCGAATAAACTCGCCGGTGGCATTGCGGTCATCCAAGCTGAGAGAGCATCGGATGCCAAGCACGCCCGCCCTTTTCCGGGTTTCCGGCGGAATCTGGGCAGTCAGGGCGCGCTTCAACGCGGGAAGGCTCTCCTTGCACTGGCCCTGTTCCGCCAGGGAGAGCGCCTTCTCGATGGTCATGCCCTGAGCAGGGCTGGCGCTGGAGGCTGGCTTTTTTTGCTGAGCGACCAGAGCGGAGGCGGTCAGGAAGGAACCGGACAAAATGAATATAAAAAGAATTCTTGGCTTTCTGAACATTGGCATTAGCCGGTGGCCCTGAAACTGTAGCGCGGGTTTGTCCCGCCGCGCCAGCGACACAAAGCCGCTGCTACGATTTTTTGGAATCCTCTCCGCCGAAAAATGAACACAAAAAGAAAATGAGGCAGGCGGGGGTGTACGCCTGCCTCATTATATGTTGCTTTCTGTTGTTAGTAGTAGAGCTTCAACGCAAACTGAATATTGCGCGCTGGCTGCGAAGCCTGGATCACACCAGTGGTGGAGGTGGCAACGCTTGTGTTGGGCGCCGCAAGATTGACGCGGTTGAACGCGTTCAGGAAGTCCGAACGGAATTGCAGTTTGAAGCGTTCGGTCAGTTGGAAGTTCTTCTGGAGGCTGATATCCCAGTTGTAATAGCCGGGACCGCGCAGACCACCAAGTTGAGGTGCGCACGTTCCAAAGGTAGTTGTTGGATTCGTGTAGTTGCTTGGATCAAACCACAGGAACCCTCCACCTACGCCAGCTGGAGCTTGGCGCCGACCATAAACAGTGTTGGTGCCGTTGCAATCGGGCCGCAACCCGCGGGAGTCTGTTCCGGTTGGATCGTTACCAGTGGCGTACAAGGCCTGGGGGAAGCCGCTGCGTAACGTGAGGATCGGACTAACTGTCCATCCACCGACGATGGCATTGGCTACCTTGTTCATGTCGCTGCCGAATTTCTTACCCTTACCAAATGGCAGGTCGTAGACCGCATAGGCTGTGAGCGTATGGGCCGCGTCGTAGTAGCAGGGGGCCCATTCGGCCTTGGGATCATAGACGTTCTGCCAATAGGGCGAGGCGGTATTGGACTGTCTCGCGCCGCTCCATGTGCCGTAATAACCGGTATTATTCGACATGCACTTGGAGTAGGTGTAAGCGACTTGGCCTTGCAAGCCATTGCTCATGGTTTTCTGCAACACGGCCTGCAACGAGTCATAGCGCATTCTGCCGTTCGATTGCGTTCCGGAAACGTTCCCCGGACCGATAATCGTTCCGAGGGTCGGGTTGGCCGCAAAGTAAGGGCTCGGCGCGGTGCAAGGAGCTGGGCAAGAAGCGGAAGTGGGCTCGGAGAGCAATTGGCCATAGCTAAAGGGCACCATAAGGTGGTACGCCGTCTGGCCAACATAACCAAGCTGGAACGTGGTGGTGTTGCTGAACTGGTGTTGAACGGTCAAGTTCCACTGGTCATCGATGGCGGGCTGCACGTTGGAATCCCAGAGACGGAAAATCGTCGACTGGAAGCAGGAGTAGTTCGGGCAGGCCAGGCCCGCGGGAGGCGGCGCAATGATGCCGTCCGAGGCTGTGGTCGGTGGCAACGCCACCTGGAGATACTGGGTCTGGAATTCGCCGCCTGTACTTGCTCCACCGTCGAAAGGCGGGTTGATGGGTAGGCGAAGGTTCGTTCCGGTGCCTTCCAGGTAATCGGAGATGGTGAAGGCACCGCGCACAACAGTGTGAGCCCCGAGTCTCCCACCGGGCGTCCAGGCGAACCCGAGACGCGGCTGAAAGTCCTTCGCGCCATAAGTGCCGTTGTAGAGGGCCCGGCTGTTGCCGTTCTGGTTCGCATACATGACCTGACCAGTCCGGATATTGTAGTTATCCTGTTGGTCATTCCGCTCGATCCACGGAGTGTGTGCCTCATAGCGCAAGCCGTAATTGAGGGTCAGGCGGTCATTCACGCGCCAGGTATCCTGCGCGTAGCCAGCAAAGATGTTCGAGGTCTGAATCCAACTGCCGCTGCTCAGTCCGCGGCCAAACGAAGTCGGCAAGCCGAGGAAGAAATCGGCCGAGCCGTCGCCGGTGTTCGCGATGGGATTCACTGGGGAAGAGGCGGTGAAGTTCGGGCCGAAGATCATACCGCCCAATTCTCCGCTATTGCCCGAGTAAAACACCTTGATGTTGTCGAACCAATATTGTCCGCCAACCTTCAGGGTGTGACGGCCCTTGGTCCAGGTGATTCCGTCATCGAATTGCCAAACTTGGCTGTTGAAGCTCTGGGTGACCAGGCTGTTCCCGATATTGCCAATCGTGCCGGAACCGGGGCTCGTCGGAGTACCGCCTCCAAAGCCCAAGTTCAGAAGCCCGGAGAGGCCACTAGGATTGGAATTAGGGATTCCGATCGCTTCGCCAAAGTTCCCTACCGAAGAGTCAAAGGTCGACCCGGTGTTGAGGACAATGTGGTTCCAGCCGAAGCGCATGTCGTTGACGACGTTGTTGTTGATCGAGCGGGTCCAGTCGCCGACGGTGCTCCAGATTGGCGCGGTCGCGAGACCGTTGCCAAAGAGTGGTTGCGAGTTAGTGTTGGGGTCGGTTTGCAGTGCGCGGGTGAAGCGACCCGAAACCTGGTCCTTATCGTCGATTCTGTAGTCCACCTTAATGTCGCCTTGGTCGCTGTTGTAGGCAGTCGACGAGGAGTTGATCGCATTGCTCGTCAAATCGTTATTGATGGTCTTTGGATAGAGCGAAGAGGCGAACAAGGCCGCGGCGACAGGACTGATCATCGAAATCGGGATTTGGTTGCCCACAAAAGGCACGCGCGTCGTCGCTGCAACACAGGGTGTGCCGTTCTGCCCGGTGGTTCCCTGACATGGATTGTAAAGTTGAATGGGAGTCGTTTGCGTGAGAAATGCCGAGAAATCACCCTGCTGTTCCGCTGGTGTGAAGGCGGTGAACCGGTTTGCTGAAGGCGGGTGATCAAAGCGTTGGCCCTGATAATCGATGAAGAAGAACAGTTTGTTCTTGATCACGGGGCCGCCCAAGGTGCCGCCGAACATATTCCAACGCAGTGGTGCGACAGGAATGGCAGCGGCCGAAGGGTTGATCTTGTTTTCCCACTGGTTGGCGTTCAGAACGTTGTTGCGGAAGAATTCCCAGATGTCGCCGTGGAAAGCATTGGTGCCGGACTTCAGGCTGGCGCTCACGATGCCGCCCATGAAATTACCAAATTCTGCCGGAGCATTATTGGTGATCATGTTGAATTCCTGGATGGCGTCGGGCGCAGGCGTATAGCCAAGCAGGTTATCGGAGACTTCGTTGTTGTCCAAGCCGTCGAGGAGGAAGTTGTTGGCCTGCTCGCGGTTGCCGTTGATGAAGGGACGGCCGCCACTGGCTACGTTATCCCCATTATTGAAGCTGCTGGGGTCTGGGTGAAGAGCGCCGGGCGAGAGGAGCGTCAATTCCACGTAATTGCGCGTGGCAAGAGGAAGGGCGTCATTGGTGGCAGCGTCAATGATGGTGTCGACCTGAGTGGTTTCGGTTTTCAGGATGGGAGCGGCGCCAGTGACCTCAATGGTCTGGCTGACCTGACCGACCTTCAACTCAACGTCGATTCGCGCGACTTGGTTTAGGACCAGGGTGAAGGCGGGATACAGAGCGGTCTGAAACCCCGTTTTCTCGACGCGAAGATCGTAATTCCCGACCGGCAACTGCGGAATACGATAGCTGCCTGTGTCGTTGGTTGTAGCGGTAAAATTAGTGCCACGTTCCACGGACTTGGCTGTAACGGTAGCTCCGGTAACGGCGGCACCGCTCGGGTCGGTAACCGTGCCCGCAATAGCGGCGGTTACTTCCTGCGCATAGGTGGCATTCGCTCCGCAGATCAACATAGCGAGCGCGAGGCAACAAAGTGCCAAGGCCACAGACTGCAATTTATTCATAAAGGATCCTCCCAAACTGCTCGTGATCTACGAGCAGCGTCTCCCCGGCTTGTAACGAACAGAAGTCAACGACAAGCACCCCAAATCAGCAAACAAGCTGACGCGTTGAGACTAGCTATATAGCACCAAGAAAAGCTTGTCAAGCAGAAATTCTTAATTTATAAGAGAAGCAACAGGAGTGCGCTATAGCACCTGTGCTTCCCGCTGTCGCACTGAAGAGCCAACTGGACGAGCACCCCAGCCTGCTTAAGGCCGGCGCGAACCGCAGAGGAGTACGGCGTGATGGGTGTGGTTCTGGGTACCGTTGAATTGTCTGAATCCAAGAAGACTGCCGCGGTGCTTGGCGACCCTGTGCGCCCGTCGAGGAACATCTTATGCCCGTAAAAGTACGGAATGGCGTTCCCGCGTACCAGAGGATTCAGGGGGCGATTCGTAAAACCATCGAAGCCGGGGGATTACGCCCGGGAGATGCAGTCCCTTCGGAACGGGAATTGGCCCGCATCCACGAAGTGAGCCTGATGACGGCGCGGCATGCCCTGGCGGCGCTCGAGCATGAAGGGGTAGTGGAGCGGCGCCGTGGCGTGGGCACGTTTGTCTCTACTCCCAGAATTCACTTCAATAAATTGATGAGCTACACGGAGCAGATGCGCAGCCGCAGTCTGACCGCGCACTCCAAGGTGCTTTTCGCGGAGATCGTCGATGACGAGGAAGAAGCCACCGCGAGACTATCGCTCGCGCCGAAGACCCAAGTCTTGAAATTGGAGCGTCTGCGGCACACCGGAGGGGAACCGTTCGCGTTGGAGACTTGCTACTTCTCCGCCAAGCAATTTGGGGGATTGTTATCCGAGCCGTTGGAGCGCGATTCTCTGTTTGGAATCCTGGAGCGGCACTACAACGTCGTGCTCGGCTATGCGGATGAAGAGGTGGACGCCACCGCGGCTGACCCGCGCACAGCGGAACTTCTGGGAGTGCCCAAGCGCGAGCCGTTGCTGCGCATCCGGCAGGTGATTTATTCCACCAAAGGGTCGGTGATCGTGTACGTGCTCGGACTGTACCGCTCCGACCGCCATAACTTGGTCATTCGGCGATTCCGCTAAAAAAAGAAGCCGTTCGGCGGGCCATTAGATCAGACAGCAAGAGAGGGCTTTTACTTCGCGCGCTGCGGTCCAGTCTCCCGTTTTTCCATTGCCCATCATCGTCCCTTTCATGGTGTCGCCGTCAACCGTACCTTTGTAATCCAACGGGACAACGCGTAGCCAGGTGGAAAGAGATGTTGTTGCTTCAACGGTTCCTTCGAACGGACCCGATTGCCGCGGACCTTTGAAGGTTCCCGTGATTTTCGCTCCCTCCTGTTTTAGGAAGATGGTCTGCTCGGCGCTCCAAGTGCCGGCTACATTAGCAGGCTCATCGGCCGCCGAGGCAAAACGGTAGCAAGCAACGAAAGCGCGACAAAGCACGGCGCGAGTCTTTGTAGTTTGGTAACGCTGCGAGTCCGCCACCTGGAAACACTTTCGAACCATTTCGGTGCAGAGCTTCACGATACCTGGCGCGCTTCCTTCTGAAGTTTTCTCGGCCGCATCCGCGCAGCTGGCGGAATTGCGAAAGAATCTGCCACCGGGCTACACCATTAACGTCAGCAGCGAGCAAGCCAAGCAAGAGCAAGGAAACAGCGCCAGAATTGGCGGGCTCGGCGTGGCCACATTTATTACACTACTGCTCGTGCCGGAGCGGTATTCAATTTTCGTGCTGGACCTGAAAATCGTAAAGTGGGAAGTTCTGAAGGAAAGTAACAAGACGGAGCCCTCGTGGGCTCCGGTTTCGAAGGAGTGAACTCCCTTGAGAATTGTTTTGATGCCGCGGGTTTTTGATTCACAGCTCATGCGAGCCGTGATGCTATTTTCGTTGTGCGCCGTGTTCCCACTGGTCAGCGCGGCGCAGACACAATCGGCCCCGGCAAAAGCCGGCGTGGATGTCATTCATGAAATGAGCGCGGCCTTCGAGTCGCTGGTCAAGCGCGTTTCCCCGGCGGTGGTGGAAGTGTTGGTGACCGGCTTCGGCACGGACGAAGAAGAGGAGGATGAAGACGAGAAGGGGCCAAGCACCTTCGGCCGGGAACGCAGCCTGGGTTCCGGCGTCATCATCGATCCGAGCGGCTACATTCTGACCAACTTTCACGTGGTGAAGGGCGCGGACCGCGTTCGCGTGGTGCTGACGCCGCCGATGGGAGAAGACGGCCAAGCTTCGGCGATGCTGAAGTCCAAGGGGCGCATCCTCAATGCGAAAGTGGTGGGCTTTAACAAAACCATCGACCTAGCGGTGTTGAAAGTGGAAGCGACGGGCTTGCCGACGCTACCCTTCGCGCGCTACGACCAGCTCCATAAGGGAGAAGTGGTGCTGGCGTTTGGCAGTCCGGAAGGACTGGAGAATTCCGTAACGTTTGGGTTGGTCAGTTCGGTGCTGCGGCAACCGGATCCTGACGATCCCATGGTCTACATCCAGACGGATGCGGCAATAAATCCGGGAAATAGCGGCGGCCCGCTGGTGGATGTGGAAGGCAACGTGGTGGGCATCGATACATTCATTTATACGAAGTCGGGTGGTAATGAGGGGATTGGGTTCGCGATCCCAAGCGGCATCGCGCGCTACGCGTACGAACAGATTCGCAAGTATGGCCGAGTACGCCGCCGGACGATTGGGGCGGATTTGCAATCGTTTACGCCAGACTTGGCCGGTGGCCTGGGGCTGACGGATACGCCGGGCGTGGTCGTGTCCGATGTGGAAGAAGACGGACCCGCGTGGCGTGCAGGACTGCGGCCCGGCGATGTGATCGAGTCTATCAACCAGCTTCCCGTAGATAATGTGGCGCTGTTCACTCTGAGCCTGTACCTGCTGACGACTGGGGACAAAGTGGATTTGCAGGTAGTGCGCGGAAGCAAACGGATGAACCTGAATGTCCCCGTGCTGGAACCCATGCATGACCTCAGCCGGCTGTCGGACCTTTCGAATCCTGCGACAGATTTGATCCCGAAACTGGGCATCGTGGGCGCCACCATCACTCCGGAAATTGGAGAGCTCGTGGGGCCGTTGCGCATTTCTTCCGGTGTGTTGGTGACGGGAACGGTTGCTAACCGCTTGGCAGTGGATTCCGGATTGCAGGAAGGCGATATCATCCACGCGTTTAATCGCGCGCCGATAAAGAACCTGGATGACCTTCGCGCAGCGTTTGGTAAGTTGAAGCCCGGCGATCCCGCGGCGCTGCAGGTGGAACGCAACGGGAAATTGACGTTCGTGACCTTCGAGATGGAATAGTGCGGAGTGAGGTTCTCGTCTGTTTTCGGGCGACACGCAATTAGAGCTTGAACAAACGATTGTTTATTGCTACGTTCGCGATGAAGTAGCCTTCAGGTTCGCTCTGCGAATGTCCTGCCGCGATTCGTCGAGAGGTCTCCGGTGCTTGTGAGCCAAAGAAAACTTAGCACGAGATGTTCTGTGTGGGCGTTCTTGTACGCGATGATCCTCCTGCTTCTGGCGAACAGCGCAATCGCACAAGTGAATGCGTCGCGGTTTAGGGTTGTTGCTCTTGCCGAGCATGGCGGAATCCATCAACCGTTTGTGGACGCCGCGAAAATTTGGCTGGCAAAGTTGGGTGAGGAAAATAATTTCACGGTGGACTATATCGAGGACACGCAAAAGATCAACGATGCGTTCTTGGCGCAGTATCGTCTGTTCATTCAACTCAACTACCCACCTTACAACTGGACGGACACCGCGAAAGCGGCGTTCATCAAATATATTGAGCAAGGCAAAGGCGGATGGATTGGATTCCACCACGCCACGCTGCTGGGCGAATTCGATGGCTTCCAGATTTGGCCGTGGTTCCGCGATTTCATGGGCGGGATGCGCTTCAAGAATTACGTCGCCACGTTCGTGACTGGCACAGTGACGGTAGAGGATAAGAACCATCCTGTCATGAAGGGAGTGCCATCCCCGTTCGTGATCGAGAATGAGGAATTCTACACGTACGACAAATCGCCGCGCCCGAATGTGCACGTGCTCGCCAGCGTGGATGAGAATACCTACACGCCGGCGACAGACATTAAGATGGGAGACCATCCGGTGATCTGGACCAACGATCACGTAAAGGCCAGAAACATATACATTTTTATGGGCCATCACCCGGACCTGTTTCAGAATGCAGCGTTCACACAAATTTTCAGGAATTCCATTTTTTGGGTTGCAGGAAAATAGGAGGCCCTGCCCATGCGCGAATCGAGTTCTTCGGAAAATCAGTATTCAAGGCGATCCTTAGCGATTGTCCTTGCAGCTCTCGCTATTTGCGCAGTCCTGCTGGTGCTCTCCTTTCGAATGGAAGGTGCTGCACAAACACCGGCGTTTCGCGCCTTGGCCTTTTATTCCACCGACGTGGAGCCGGATCACGTTAAAACAGGAAACGAAGGACTGGCGTTCTTTCGCGACCTGGCGGCCAAAGACAATTTCGTTTTCGACACTACCACCGACTGGAACAAGCTGAACGACAACGATCTGAATCCGTATCGGGTAATTTTGTGGGTGAACGATTTCCCGCACACCGCGGCGCAACGCGCCGCCTTCGAGAAATATATGGAGCATGGCGGCGGGTGGTTGGGCCTGCACATCGCCGGGTACAACGACAGTTCGACGAATTGGCCCTGGTTTGTGGATTTTCTGGGTGGCGCGGTGTTCTACACCAACAATTGGCCGGTGCAGCGCGCAAAATTAACCATCGACGACCCCACGCACCCAGTGACGAAAGGGATGCCCGCGAGTTACCTGGCACCTTCAAACGAGTGGTATCAATGGAAGCCCAGCCCGCGGCTGAATAAAGATGTGCGCGTGCTGGTGACTCTCGATCCGTCGAACTATCCTATCGGCGTGAAGGATGTGATTACCGCGGGGGATATGCCGATTGTGTGGACAAACACGAAGTACAGAATGGTGTATATGAACATGGGGCACGGCGAAAACGTGTTCGGGGACGCTACGCAAAACAAACTTTTCGCAAACGCGATACTCTGGCTGGGCAAAGGCAAGCATACGGACACCCAAGGCGGTCACAAATGAAGATGTTCCGGACGGCGTTGCTGGTGATGGGCGCGGCACTGTGCGCGCAATCGTGCTTCGCGCAAACGGCTGCGCCGCCGAAGAAACACCTGTTAGTGATCGGTGAAGAAAAAGGATATAGGCATGACGCCGTGTCTCACGCCATGGCTACGATTGAGCGGCTGGGACGCGAGTCCGGAATATGGGATACCACGATTCGCACGGATACCGAAGCACTGACCAAGAAAAAACTGGAATTCAACGCGAAAAACCTGAACGACTTCGACGCGGTGCTCTTTTACACCGGGGGCAACCTGGAAATGGACGACCAGCAGAAAGCCGCGCTGATTTCTTTCGTTCATGACGATGGGAAGGGATTCGTCGGGGTGCATAGCGCCACGATTACCTTCACCAATTGGCCGGAGTATGGAGAAATGATCGGCGGGTATTTCGACGAGCATCCCTGGGGCACCTTTGACGCGCCGATTATTGTGGAAGACCCGAACTTCCCGGGCATGCAGCAATGGCCCAAAGAGTTCGTGCTGCGCGACGAAATCTACCAGCTCAAGGATTTTTCGCGTGACAAAGTGCGCGTGCTGATGCGGCTGGATGCTTCCAAGCTGGATCTGAACAATCCGCGAGTGCACCGCAAGGACCACGACTTCGCGGTGACCTGGGCCAAGCAATATGGCACAGGCCGGGTGTATTACTCCACGCTCGGGCATGTGGAGCAAAATTGGGATGATCCCCGAATACAAAAGATGTACCTGGAAGCGATCAAATGGGCGATGGGGCTGATGAATGCAGAGGTGACGCCGCGGGCGCTGCCGCGTTCGTCCGCGACGGTGCGACAGAACGAAGCGGCCGAGCGCAAGACAGTCCCAGCCCGTTAAGGTAGGGATTCCTACGGACCGGCTTCTGAGGCGGTCCGGCCTTAAGACCTGGGAGGTTCAATCCGATGTGGCGTGCCATTTTACTTGTTCTGATAGCGATCCCAGCGTGGGGACAAACCGCGCATCCCATTCTCGCTTTGGGATCGCCCGCGCCGGATTTCGCGCTGCCGGGCGTGGATGGAAAAATTCATCGGCTGAGCGATTACGCCGCCAGCCCGGTGCTGGCCGTGGTGTTCGCGTGCAATCACTGCCCCATCTCGCAGATGTACGAGCAGCGTATCCAGCAGTTGATGGACGATTATAAGGACCGTGGCGTAGCGGTAGTGGTTATCCAGCCGAACGATCCGAAGGCCATTCGCATCGACGAACTAGACTCCTCGGACATCAGCGACTCGTTGGAAGAAATGAAAATTCGCGTGGAGTATAAGCACCTGCGCTATCCCTATCTTTACGACGGGGAAACGCAATCCGTCACCTGCGCATACGGGCCGCAAGCCACGCCGCACATTTTCATTTTCGACAAAGAGAGAAAGCTGCGCTACGAAGGCCGCATCGATAATAGCTACCGGATCGAGCAGGTGAAGACCCGGGACGCGCGCAATGCCATTGACGCGTTGCTGGCGGGGCACGAAGTGGAAGTGAAGCATACCGGCGTGTTCGGCTGCTCCACAAAGTGGAAAGAAAAGGCGGCCTCACGCGTGGAAGCGCTGCGAAAAATTGAAGAGCAGCCGGTGACGCTGGAAATGGCGACGACCGAGGATTTGAAGAAGTTGCGCACGAATCCCACCAAGCACATGCTGCTGGTGAGCTTCTGGGCCACCTGGTGCGGCTCGTGCATCGACGAATTCGCCGATTTCCAGGACACCTACCAGATGTATAAGGTGCGCGACTTCGAATTGGTCACGGTAGCGGCCAATATGCCGGACGAGAAGAACAGCGTGCAGAAAATGCTGGAGAAGCAGCACGCCACCAGCCGCAATTTGCTGTTTGCTTCCGACGATACGGCGGCGCTCCAGAAAGCGTTCGAGCCGACGTGGGAGTCCGCGGTGCCTTACACCGTGCTGATTGATGCCGACGGAAAAGTCCTCTACAAACGGATCGGCAGCATCGACATGCTGGAACTCCGCCGCACGATCCTGGCGAATCTTCCCTCGGACTATATTGGGTTCAACAAGTATTGGCAGACAGGTTCCGCGCAAACGGCCAGCGGCAAGTAGGGATTCTTCGGGCAGGCATTTTCGCGCTCCGAAAATTAGCCGATTGCTAACGGCCGGCGGTGGAGAGATGCCCCTTTGTGGGTAGGAAGCCATTCCCTTAGACGGGAACCGTCACGCTACTAGAACAAAATCATGACCACCATTCAACTTACGACCATGGGGACGGGTGGCCCGCGCTGTGATAGCAACTAAGTTAGGGGCGGAACCCCGAAAGTAGCCCCGCCCCTTCGCTACTCACCTCGCTATTTATTGTGCCGAAGCTCCTGCAGCCCGTTCCTCGAGCTTGGTCTCGACCAAGCGCCGGATTAGACGCCGGTTGCGTTCTGCGAAAGCGAGTTTGTCTGCCAGGCAGGTCTCCAAAAGTACGCCCACACCGTGATGGCCTGCCAGGTCAGCTGCTGCAACTAAAACCTCATACTCGGCCATCCGTAGGTGTGCGAGATGGTTCAGTTTTGCCAATACGAAGAGACGCTTGGCGACTGGGGATTGGATCTCAGCCACTTCCCTGCGGAAATCCTCCAGGAAGGTTTCTTGTAGCTGTCCACTGGATGTTCCTGGCTTCTCGCCGATGATGCGGAAGCATTCGTCAAGTTTGGCGAGAATCTGTTTGGACACGAAAGCCCGTGCTTCTATCGCCTCCTTGATCTCGGATTCCTCAGCGTGCTTACCGATCTCTTGATAGATAGTCGATTGCCGTTCGGTCCTATTTCGCACGTTGCTAAGCAACATCAGAAAAACTTCTTTCGGGGTTCTCGCTGGCATTGTCTTTCTCCGTTCGTTGAATTTCGGCTGGATGTCTCACTTGACTACGCCTCTGGAGGCACGACGGCAAGCTGTCAAAACTACTTAGTATGGTTCCTACTCGCACTTTTGCGATATGTAACGAATGGGACCGCGCAGACGTTAATGTAACATTCACAATCTAGGTCTAGCATGCTCCTTGGCGCCCAGCAGACTAGAGGTAACTCGGATGAGACGCTTGATTCCCATTCCCCCGGAGAGCGCCGAGAAATTGAAAAAAGGAAAGCAATCGCAGCTCGGTTACCAGTTCGTCTCAGTCAAACTCAAGGACGGTCGGTACTTCGAACAGGCAGTCGCGAGTGAGGGCTGCCTGATCCAAATCAAGGGTTATAGAGATATTCCTTTTACAGAGGCCGAAGTAGATTCGGTCGATCTCAGCGACAAGACATGGAACTTTAGGCGTCGTCGTGCTAAGGGTATGGGAGCCTAAGGCACCACCGGGGGCGACCTCCATGAACGAATTGGAAAGCTCATCGCTCGGATTCGCCTGCGGATTGAAAAGCATGTCTGGCGCTGCCTTGTATTCTCCGATGTAAGTAACCGGTCAGCCAGAAATTGATTTGCCCGACAAGAACTCGCAGGACCTCATCGGACAGGCGCCCTTGCGACGGCTCCAAGTGCGATTCCAATATATGAGTCAGGTGCGACATGGCAATCAATGAATCCTTCTCAACAGCGCCATGTGCAGGTAGAAAGAAAAAATCCGGGACCTCAAGTTGCTGCACGCGAGCCAGGAATTGCGCTTCCCCATTCTTCTGCCCTTGCCGAATCTCGATCAGCTTCTCCCGCTCCATTTCAGACAATAGTGCGTCATAGTCCGCAGTTCCACGGACCGTATAGGTAGAAAATCCAATCGAGGTTTGTTATGCGCTCGCCGGGCAACTCTCGGCCCAAAAGTGTTACCCATGTCTTAGGTACGGAGTGTTACCCATGTGTCCGGGTCGGACCACCAAAGAATGGCGCGCTCGGGGAGATTCGAACTCCCGACCTCTTGCTTCGGAGTTCATAGTTCAACCGCTGGCGCACGCAGAATCAGATGGTTAGAAGTGCGGTAGTCGGCCCCCGTTGGCTTCATTGGGCAGGGTCGGTCAGTTTTTGTGCAACGATTTGTGCAACGTGATGTAGAGTAAGCGGGACGCACCGGTGCTTGAGAGCAAGCTCCAAGTAGACTATTAGCATTTATTGAATTAGGCCGTCGCGGCCTTGCCGTAGCCTTTTACGGCTTTCTCAATCCCAGAACCAGCATTCGCCAGGTCCTTTGCGTTCATTGCAGGTCGGACTGTAAGTCTCGCATTGAAGGCGAGGAACCACGGTTCGGAGATGGCGGGCAACTCCGATGAGTCCTTCATGTCGAAGAATATGTATCCGGTCCGCTCGCCATTATCTTCGGAAAAGTAGGCCGCTTCGGGCTTCATGTCATCGACGATAGTTTTGATTGTTGTCCCTAGACTGCCGTTGCGAACCGCGGCGTTGCCAGCTCCGACCGGAATAGAGACTTTCAGCATCATGCGCATGTTAACCGCCCTCCAAAGGCGGAAGGCGATTCTACACGCTCGCCATGTAGCGTGGAACGTCTTTGCAGAAACCATTCACTTCGCGTGGGCCGCAGCTGACTCATTCTTACGGCGGGATTGATCGAACGCACTGGGAAGGGCGCCACTGGCGATCCGTACCTGTACTTCCTGAAGCGATAGAATGCTGTATTGACATCGTCATTCCGGCAACCTAAGTTTGCTGCCGTGCTTGTGAAAGGCGCGCTCGATACCTGACGGGTGCACTTTCGCGCGAGGGGTCGCTCACCCGGACCGTGGCGGCCCCTTTTTTTACCGTAACAACAACCTATAATAGCTGGACGTCTCACACTCGACGTCTATGGCGTTCGTTGCTGCGTCTGATTTTGTTTGATTATAAGGACTGGCGTAGCGTACTTGTCGATTATCTCGTATGCTCTGGCTGTCTCAGCAATTGTTCTGATTGCAGGACAGCCATCGGTAAGGTAAAAATCGTGATCGTCAGCTTGATTATACGGCAAAAGTGAAAGGAGCGGAGTTTGAGTCCCCTCGGCGCGCCATAATTTTCAGCAACTTACCCCTCCCGGAAAAACCGAGCTTTGCGTGTCCGTGAATTGTCCGTGTCGTCCGTGTTCCAGTTGTTGACATAACCGCTCCACAGTTCTAAATTCTCACGCCACAGTTCGAATCGAAAGGACAGGGGTCGCTCTTGGGCGGCCCTTTTTTTCGTCTGCCTTATTGACATCTTCATCCCGCGGCTCTGGCGGTCCGCGATTGTGTCTGGTTTGGCACACCTTATATAGACGCAAAAGGCTAGTGCGGCCCAGTACTTTGCACTGTGCAATTTTGAACAGACCAGTTTTGCGCGGAAGAATACTCTTCGAGACCCGCCCTCGGTCAGGAAGCACATCCATGCGCCGATTGGGGATTATATTCGAGCATACGACTATCGCGGTCATCGTCTTTACGCTTATCGCGATTGACTTTGTAATCGTTGGCTTCCTTCTCGCGAAATAATCGTCCGTTTGCGAGAGGTCAAATTGGCCTGTGAGACGTTGCTCTGGAGCAACGACAGCAGATCAGATCCTCGTGCGTGTCAAGATTCAAACCCAACTGGTGGTTTCTTGGTCTTGTCCGCCCGACAGGTACGCCAGCATGGTGGTGAAGGACCATCATGCTGACACCTGCTCCCTTTTTCCCTCGCCGGTTCCGCTGATTCGAGATTGTCCGCGTTCCATCATCCATCGATTAGTGCTTCCCCCAGTTGTTTGACACCCGCCTTTGTCAGAAAGTTCATCCATGCGCCGATTTTTTTTAATGTCCGAAAAGTTCGAGGATAGGGCTATTACGGTCACCCTCTGGACCATCATCATGATTGCTCTTGTGCTCCTTTCGTTCCTTCTCGCCAAATAATGGTTCTTGCTGCGACTCGCCCACCCTACCGTGCAGCGTGTCTTTCTCATTGCATCCATTTCCGCTCAACATTGCGAGTAAAGTCGTAGACGTTCCTCAATGCGTTCGACGTACTGCTCCTGAGTGAGAACCGTAGCGTTCACGTCAACGGATTGAACCGGCCTGCCCCATCCGTACGCGAGAATCAACTCCAGGTGCTTGGGACTGCCCTGCAGCGCCCGTCTATCAGCCATTTCCAACCATCTTTGCAAGCGAGTTTTCCGCAGTTTCGGGTCTTCTTCAGCCGCAAACTCCCGCACAAACTGCCTAAGGTCCGCGGTGCGGGGACGGCCTTTTGGGTTGCCCGACTTTCCTTTGGGCCAGCGAGTCTTTGGATCAAGTGCCATTTTTGCTTTAGCCTTCCTCTAAAGATCATGACGTATAATGCGCGCCGCTATGGAATACTGGTGCGTTGTCTGTCCGCACTGCGAGTCGCTGATTCCGCTAATAGCCGTGACCTACGACGGTGAGGGGAATCAGCGTGGTATTGCCTGTCCTCCTTACCGATTTGCGGCAAGTTGTCTTCTGAACTGCATTCGCGAAAGTAAGCACGCGCCGGACTCCCCACAGATACGCGACATTAGCTCCGTCCCAGCGTGGTTCCAGCCACACCCGCTATTTCGCTCAGGTGGCCGCTCGCGATGAAAACTCACGGCTTCCTCCAAGCGACAAATCCGAACGGCTCCCCGTTTTTGTCTTTGCCGAGCGATACGGCCGTTCGCACCAAACCGGCGTGAAACTCCCAAGTGGATTATGGGAAAGATCAAACCGCTCTGGTGAGTCTGCGGCAGATAGTTGCTGAGTTATAATTCCAGCTCCCTTCCTGCCGCATCCTAAAATGTGGAGTTCCCGCCATGATTGGTTTCGAATCCGAGGAAGTTTATGTGCGCAGGCTTCGTGAACGATTGCAGGCTATGGGCGACGATGAGTTAATCAAATTCGGCAAGTACGCCAGGAGCTTAGCGGGCATTCGAGTCTCAGGATTGCCGGACCCGTACAAGATTCAGTTGGACGAAGCTCGACGAGAGTGGCGACGACGGCATTCTAGTTCCTTGCACGGCACGTGATTGTATTATAGCCTCAAGGGCGAAAATGGAGGGGCGAAATGAGAAAAAGGTGGTTACCGTTACTCGTTCTCATGTCTCTAGCAGTTCCGGCCCTTCCGCAAACAATCGACGGGCAACAACATCGTGAGCTAAGTGATGCCTACGATGCGTTTTTTGGCGTGACATGGAGCCTGATGCAACTTGACGCGGAAAACTTGGACCATACCGCGTTCCGATTGGGTCACGTTGCCACTCCGCAACCTGAGCCAAAACATGCCGATAATTGGCTGATGGAGCGAAACTTCAGCCCAAGCGACACCAAACGGATAGAGAATACGGTTTCCCAGTGGTACACCGACCGAATAGTGGTTTTCGCTTGGAAAACGGCACCAAGATACAATCCCTTTTGCCTCAACTAGCTTTGCTCCTGCGTCCAATGACATTTTGGCCAACTGTTGCTGAGACGCCTTTGAGACAGGACAGTTTCCTATGTAGAAAGGCAACTCGACGACGGCGAGTGGTTCCACAACATGATACAGAACTGCTTCCATCGATTGCTTCTTGCACCTGAGTATGACTCTTGTCCTTTTCCGCCGCCAAAGCCCAGACGTACATGAGACGAATTATGAAACAAAAGAGGCTTCAGCACGCTGCTGGTCCGAGACGACGACGCGAACCATGTCGGTGTGGCCACACGAGGTCGATTCACCTAATGCAGACTATCCCTGTCAATCCGGGCAAAAGGAGCCGATTACTTTCCTTTTGACTCGTTCTTGGGCGACTTCGCAGTGAGTACCGCAAGCAGTTCCTTCGCCGAAGCGGGAGGTGGCCCGGCTTTGCCGCCAATGATCTCTGTGGCAGTCACTTTCTTGCCATACAGATCTTCATTTGCGTCGTCATCAGGTCCGAGCGACGATCCCTCGAGAGAAACGCCAGCAAACACACCCTGCGCTCTGGAATAAGAGAGCATCTGTGCACTCATCGCCGCATTCGTGGAGGCTTCCGCTTCCCGCCCGACGGGACCAGCGGCAACACTGGCATCGGCACCGAGCTTAGCTTTCCCATTCATCAGGGCGCGCGCTCCCTTGTCATTCATTACTAGAATGATGAAGTCGGTAGCTTGGCCGCCAGCCTGAAGACCAACACTTCCGCCAGCCGATTGCATCATCGTTGGGGCGCTCCACGGCCCGTTAAAATTTTCTCCTCCCCGACAGGTCATCACACCTCTACCATATTGGCCCGCAATAATGAATCCAAACTTCTTTACGGACGGGAGAACGATAACGCACTCCGCCTTATTCAGCACACTGATGGGAACGCCGCTGGATGACGAAAGAAGCTCCTTCATAACATTGCCCGATTCTTTTACTCGCTCCTGCTCATTCTTGTCATCCGCCTCAATCGCAACCTGCTCATTCTTGTCATCCGCCGCAATCGCAATGCTTGGAACAGTTAGACACAGAACGGCAAAGGTCAGCAAGGCTATTCCCGTTAACTCTCGGTGTCGATTCAACATATCCTCCTCCTTTGGGTTTTGCCCGATCAGACTTCCCAAATGTCCTCCAGTCCAAGCACCGTAAATACAGGCCACAAACCGCCCTGTGACTGCGCGGCAGATCGTCACCGAGTGAGTGTTATTAAAAAGCGAGGACAAAAAAAAGGGGCCGCCACGGTCCGGTGAGCGACCCCCTCGTGGCTCCAGCCCGTAGCGATTCGCTCCGCCCGAAGGGAATCGCACAGGCTGTCTCCGAGCATGGCTGTCTCAGAGCATCGCAAGCCCTTTTTAGACCTGGCCCCGCTATGTAACAACTGGGGGAATCCCTAAATTGACATCGTCATTCCGGCGTCCTAAGTTTGCTTGGAAGGAGCGCCCGTTGCCTGACTGGTGCGCATTCGCCCACCGGGGTCGCTTAGGAAAGTGGCGGCCCTTTTCTTAGCAGCTAACGAACGATCCCTGATTGCTCTAGAGCAACGACAGACACCTCCACAGCGAGCCATAATTTTCTCAATTGCCCGCTGGTGGTAGGACAGCTCCTCGTCTGATGAAGGCGGGATACAGGGCAGGTAGTTCCGGTGCAGGGCCGGCGAAGGCCGGCCCCCTACAATTTGGACTAGAAGTGAAGATATTTTTTGATTCACCAGAGCCGGGATAGCCGCCCATCCTGGCAAAAGGAGAATGGCTCCTCTGAGGGAAGAGCCATCCCCTTGCGGCTTCAACCCGTAGCGATTCTACCGCCCGGCAAATCGCACAGGCTGTCTCATAGCTCGCAAGCCCATTTAGACTTTACCCCGCGATGTAAACAACTGGGGGAATCCCTGATGTCCGTCGTCGCCGCCGGGTAGAACGCACTGGGAAGGGCATCATGCGCGATCCTTACCTATCCTTCCTGAAGCAATAGCCAGTACAATCCTGCCGTGCCGAAAAAGCCCAACCCAGGCCCGCGGCAGTTCAAGGTCGGCGAACGCGTGAAGGTTAGCCTGCCGCTTGGACACATCGTTGACGCGACGATCCGCGCCATTGTGGAGCGCACAGATGGTGTTCATTTGCAGGTGGATTACGGAAAAGATCAAACCGCTCTGGTGACTGCGCGACAGATCGTCGCTGAGTTATAATTTCGTCTCTCTTCCTCTACCGCATCTCATCGCGGAGTTCTGACAATGATTGGTTTTGAATCCAACGATACCTACGTCCTTAGACTGCGTATGCCGTGTCTGGAGCACTGACAATCGTCGGGAATGACGTACTCGACGTCTATGCCGTTCGTTGCTGCGTCTGATTCTTTTCGACTATGCGGGCCATCTGGCGCGGGTAACGCGAACCAGTTCACATTGCAGCCTGGACGGTCGCAAACTTCTTAACTGCCCAGTTCGGGCGGCCAGAGAACTCTTAGGCTTCCGGAACGTGCGACAGCAACCATGAAGGGGCCATTGTTGCTGCTTATGAATTTCTCGATTTTCCCGCGGGCGCGAAGGAAAATTTCAGACATCTCCTCTGCAGTAACGTCACGGGCGGTCAGGACGAATGCTCGAACACCATGGGAAATTAAGGCGCCTAGTTCCCTGGTGTGATAGCGGATTTTCTGATCTTTTGTGAAGACAACCCATCCATCTTTACCGACAGCGGCGAGCCACTCTTCGTCAATTGCATCCTGCTTAAAATGGTCATCGTGAACCTCGATGTTGAGACCCGCTTGGCGGAGCGCGGTCGCTACCTTGACTCTTCCAAGCGATCTATCGAGGAAGTAAGTAGGCGGCTCAGGCAGCTTCTGCGGAGAGTTCACACCGGATCGCTTCCTCGATGTCGAGGCGCTCTCGGGCATAATCCTTGGCTAATTCTTCGACGGATTCTCCCGCTTTGTACCTCTCAACGACTATCGTCGTCCGAATCCCCGTGCCTGCTAGGACAGGTCTGCCAAAGGATATTCGTGGATCAATGACCACAACCTTTGGTTGTTCAAACGATCGCTTCCTGGTGAATGGGAATAGGCGGCGCGCTAATCCATGCTCATCCCATTCGATCCGACGCAGATAGGAATCAATCAATTCCGGCATCGCGAGCTGGCCCTCACTGGACGCAGCTATGAGTTTCCCAAAGCTCCGGATAAATAGGTCGCGACCGTCTGTCTCAATCTTTTGTTCCGCGAGGGGATGTTCAGAGTGAAAGTCTCGACGGAGATAGGCGATCGCCGATCTTACTTTTGGGAAGGCAACGTGAAATTCTCTGCGGGCGGCATCCAAGACATGGGCTTCGATGAGATTTACAAATGAGAGCAGCACGGGGTTTTTCTGCGCCGCTAAGATAGGTGGCTTGAAAAACTCTTTTCCGTCCTGGACTGGATAATATCGGCCGACAAACCACGAACGCAGCGTCGCGACCGGAATGAGCAAGTAGTGTGAAGACTCGGAAAGCGTATATGTCGGAAGGTGCCTCGGGTCGCGGCCAACTTGCGGGACTGTCTTCAGTCTCATAGGATTGGCCCCCCAGCGTTTTCTAGTGACCAATACTACCACAGTCCAACGGCGTATCTTCGATGGCTAGCTTTGATTCTATTTGATTATGCGGGCCTTCCTGCATGACTTCCGAGAGCAGTTTCAATCCATCTTGTTCTTGGTTCTGCTATCTATGCCTAGCCTCGCTCGGATACTCGACTTCCATGATTAGCCCGACCACGCGGAAGCAGTATGACTCACGGGTTCCTACAGATTGAGGGGTTCTGGTCACAAGTTCCGTGGATGGAGGCTATCATCTGCGCCTTGCACTCTAGTAGCTTGGAGTCCGTCGTATTGTTGATGAGCGCGTCCACGAGTGCGTCTGTTATAATCCTCACGTTCTCGGGGTCGGCAAAAATCATCGTCCCGGCAGCAGGCAGCGACCAGCCGAGAGGTCCGAACGGATAATATTCGACGGTGCCTGCGCAGGTTATACCGATTTCCTGACTGACAGTTTTTACCTTCACGCACAGAACACCAAACAGCAAGTCAGCGGGGGCGCTCTCCGTTACCGTGTATCGGTCTGTCGAATTGAGCCGGGCTGATACGGCAGAACTGATGCTCCGCCTAATTGATGGGTCTTCGACATCGATGCCGAGCCTAACTTTCAGTTTTCCAAACGATGGCAGGGCGACGAGTAGACAGAACACCATGGCCGCCAATGCTTTGACGATGCTCCTCATGAGAGCCTCCCACGGGCAAGATATCACTCAATTGGCGCTAGGCCCCACCGCCAACCTTGAATAGGGTATGGCCGGGGGCTTCCTACCGGGGGGCGGGGAAAGCAAAAAACGGGAGTCCCATCATTCGGTGATACGCGACAGGATGCCGCTTAGGTCTATGGCACTCCGCGGTTTTTTTCCGCGCCTTGCCTGCCACAAGGGCCGGGTGTGGTTAAGGCCCCGCCGTGATGCCGGAGGGGGGTACCGGGCGGGGGCTTCCCCGGGGGTGGCGTTACGTCAGAGTCCCAAAACGATCAATAAAGCCTGCCCTGTACGGCGTTGCAGGATCAGGGCGCCGCCCTCAATCTCCATTCGGTCACTTGGGTTCTTACACGGCCTGAACGATGGTTACGTTAACCAGCGGTCAGTAACAGATGTCTGATATCAAAGGACTAGCGCTCAGCATTGCACGCGAGTTGCACACTGGTTGTAATGCCGATGGGCAAAAGCCACCAGCGACCGGCTATTGACTTGAGGTATGGTTTAACAGCTTCGCTTTCAAGGATTTCTACCAAAGCCTTACGGATGATTCGCTTGGTTGAGAGCGCTCTTGGCATGAGTCTTTACCTCTCTAGTAGAGCCGTTCTGAAGGTGCGTCCAATTTACCAGATTTAATACTTTGTGGACCCCTTTTGTGCTTTCTGGCGGGCCTTCGCGTAGTCTATCAGCGAACCCCTTGCACTGCATAAGCCGACCTAGCGCTTGCCCGCTTTATCCTCTTCGTAGAACTTATTCAAAAGTGCATGGCGTAGAAGAAAGCTTTCATACCTGCTCGAAACTTCAGTGGAGTACATGAACATTAGGGAAAAGGCGGGGCCTACCTCGCCTGACCTCGCTAGGGTCAATTGGGGGTACGCACTTCCACATTCAATCAAGTAGGAAGTTCGATTGTCTAGTTCTTTTGAGCTTAAGTCTTTCGTGCCTGCGCGTATTTGTTCGTACGTTGGATTCGGCCAAGGTCGGATTTGAGAGGTCCATAGGTTCATGTCGGCCGTGCAAGATTCAAGCGTGGGGGCGTGTTTGACTTCCTGCGGATCCGTCGCAGTACAAAATACTAAGAGTAATATCGGAATTGGAATTAGTCTCAATGATTGCCTCCAATGGCCCAGCCGCCGCTTTCCGCGGGTTTACCTGTAAGTTCTCCTTCCTCTATTTTAGCGTGGTTCACTCACAGCTAATGCGAGCAATTTTGAGTAAGATGGTTCAGAAAAGAAAGCCCCGGCTAGCACCGGGGCCATTTGGAAACATGAGGAATCGGTCAAAGCATACCGTCCATTCGCGCATTCCCGCAAGCGCGATTCGCTCTATCGAAACGGCCATCGAGGAGCAATTTTTCCATCGGGCCTCAGCGCTACTGAAAGATCCAGCATGGGCCAGCTACACGACCCACGGAATCCACGGCCCAAAGCTTGCCATCGGGGAATTTACGGAGCGCTATACCGCCTTGCTTGCGTGGGCCTTCATTGAGTATGTGGATTTGCTCTGGAGGGCCCTCACTGCATCCAGCGTCCGGATTAGGTGGCCAGAGGCCGAGGAATGTGCATTTCATTTTGTGGAGCGGTTTGTCACGGACAGCTACCACCATCCGTGGAACGGGGACTTTCTAAGGCAACGGCAGGAGTATCGTCAAGAGTACAAGCGCTACCATGAAAGCGCACCGTCATGGTTTGGCGAGTGGCCGACTTGGGAGCGGATTTTCCCCAATGAGGTATGTTCTGGGTTCTGGAAACAACAGGCAGTAGAAGGCGCTAAGCAAAGGGTCCAGTTACTTGTTACGACGGCAATGCCCGCGAGAGGGAATCGCCGACCTCCAGCACCAGGAGAGGGTGAAGTACCCATTCCGCGCCAATGGAATGATCTCTTGAGCAAAGGGTCGATCTCGCAAACCCACACCGCGCAGCTTCTAAGATGCAACGAAAGAACGGTTCGCCGGCTTGCGGATCGGCATGAACTCAAAAAGTCTGACGTTGGTCGTATAGTTTGCGATGAACAATTAAGACACCAGATCCGTAAGAAACATGGAGAGCACGTCCTTCGGTAGATCAGTACCTCTGCTGTCCGCGATTGTCCCTGCTTGTCCCAAAAACCCGCTAAAACTCTCCGCTTCCACATGATTTGAGCTTCGTGCAATTCCTATTGTTTGCAAACATGAGTGTGTAATAGCAGCACGGAGGTTTTGAAAAAATGGAAGTTCTCACCACCAGCGAAGCAGTTCGGCGGTTCCAGATGCATCCGGCCACAGTCCTTCGACTCATCTTGACGCAACGTGTAACGGCCCACAAAGACGCTAACGGGAGATGGCTCATCCGACGTTCCGACCTTGAGCGCTGGAGTCGCCAGCGCGTGCGCAGAATCCCAAAGCAGGAGCAGGGCGCGGAGGCCGTGCACGCGAGCGTCTGAAAAGTTTCAGGCACACCCGCAGCGCGTTGCGAGCGCTATCGGGTGAATTTCTTAAGAAAGGAAAGGAAAACCTCTTGGACACGACGAACGTAGCACTTGATGTAGGCGAGCGTCAAGACTTCCATGGCGCAGCTAATTCTGATTCCCAATTAAACCCTGCGCCCAAGCGCCTGCTTTTTTCGGCACACCTGGATTTGATGTGCAAAAAACTCCGTCGTGGCTTTTGCGCCGAGGAGCAAGAAGTTTTGGCCTTGTTGCCGTTCACGGTGCCGAACGGATGGCAACCAGATGACGCGGCACGCAAAGAATTACACGATGCGGCCGTAATCGATTCGGGCGACAAAAATTGGGCGCGACGCCTGGCGGCAGCAACACGATGAACGAGCGGCGCAAAGAGCACGATGGGGACGCGCTGCTTTTGTTGGACTACTTCATGCAACTGCCGCAGGATGCGCCAGACAAATGTTGGCCGTCAACCGCAGAACTGCAAGAGATCAAAACCTTTGGCCTCCGTCCCGTCAACCGCATCGGCGACTTGAAAAAAGGGAAATTCAACGGCCACAGTTACGACTTCGAAATGATTCCGTGCGGGCATGGCGTCAATCGCTGGCGTCTGTATTGGCCGAATCGCCTCGGCCATCCGAAGCCAAAAAATCAAAACATTCTGCCTTTGAATCCTACCTCAAAGTTCTCGGCGGGGAAGCCGTCAAAGTCCTGGGAGCAAGTCGTAGCCGAGCGTGACGAAAAGATTCGCCAGCCCAAGCCATCTTTCGAGCTAACGCCATGAGCAGCAACCCTTGGTATGCCCACTACCCTGGCGACTATGGCCGTGACACGGCGCATCTCTCTCTAGTTCAGCATGGAGCTTACCGGCTACTTCTCGACCATTATTACGCTACGTCCGCGGCGCTTCCGCCTGACGCGGCTGCCCTCTATCGCATCTGCCGGGCTTTCAAACAATCAGAACGAAACGCCGTTGACTATGTGGTTTCTCAATTCTTCGATCTCCACGATGGCGGCTACCACAATTCGCGGGCCGATGCGGAGATAGTCAAACGCAACGAGCACCATGAGCGGTTATCGACTGGAGCCCGAAAGACGAATGAGAAGCGTTGGGGGAATCGCTCAGCGAGTCGCCCAGCGGTCGCATGTCCACAACCACAACCACAACCAAAAGAAGAGAAGAAAGAAGAAAGAGCCGCGCCTTCGACGCTCGTTCCTGTCGGGCTCTGGCTCGAGTTCGTGGAAATGCGGAACAAACTCCGCAAGCCCATGACCGCAAGGGCCGCCGAACTGATTCACAGAAAGCTGGCCAAGCTCAAGGCGGAAGGAAACGATATGGTCGAGGTTGTGGAGCAGTCGATTCGGAATGGGTGGCAAGACGTTTTCGCGGTGAAACAGGAGAAGAACAGCAATGCAAAGACAGAATCCTTTGCAGATAGAAACATTCGGAGAGCGCAGGAAGAACTTGGCGAGGTCAGCCGACGTGCTCAGCAAGTTCTTCAGGAAGTGGGCGGTGATCTTCCCGAACCATCCCACGGGTGCGCAGGCGGTCGCGTTCTACCTGGAAGCATTAAGCGACCTGACGCCTGAGCAACTTGAGACTGGATGTACCGAGGCGATACAAACGGCCGAGCAATTCCCGAAGCCGGGACACATCCGGGCCGCGGTTCCCGTGCTGCATAGCGCTTTTCTCGGGCCGCCGATGCTGACTTACCCGGAGGTTTCCGAGGAGGATCGCCAAGCGGGTTTGGAATACTCGGCTGCCGTGAGAGCAGCGCTCGCGAAGAGCCCCCGGCAGGTACAGATAAAGGCAAAGCCGTTTAACTTGCCTCCATCGAGACTCACGACGGAAGAGCAAAAAGATGTTCTGAAGAGAAAAGGCTATCTGTGAGCGCAGATCCGATAAAACCCAGTGACCTGCTCACTCCCGAGCAACTCGCCGAAAGGTTACAGGTATCGAAGTCGTGGGTTTTCGAACAGACCCGCAACCGAGCGAAGATCCGGAATACCTTCCCATTGCCTTGCATTCGCCTCGGCAAATACATTAGGTTTTCCTGGGTCCAAGTGTGCGAATGGATGGCCCAAAACAACCTTTGACACACCAGTTAACTTATTATAGTATATTAAATATAGATGGGGATTCAATGACACCGCGAACAGGCAGACCCAAAATAGCCGCAGGCCAAAGACGGAGCGTTATCCTTCAGATTACGGCAACGAAGGCGGAAGCGGCGAAGATTCGGGGCAACGCCAAGTCGCTTGGTTTGACCATTTCGGAATATTTGCGCAGTCTCGCAATTCCCAAAGAGTAGAACGCCGAGGAATAATCTCATGCAAAGCGGATACGTGTTCAAGAAAGACGGGAGTTGGTTCTTACGGTATCGTGACACCCGCATTGTAGGCGGGGTTAACGTGCGCAAGCAAATCTGTCAGCGGCTAGCCGCGGTTTGCGATCGTTATCGCTGTGCGCGGGATGTTCAACCATTGGCGGACGAAATCCTGGCGCCGATTAACAGCGGCAAGGCGAAAGTAGAGAGCACGCTCACAATCGCGGAGTTTGCAGAGCAGCATTGGCTTCCGTGGGTTCGCGAAAACTGCAAGCCGTCGACCGTAGCGGGATATGGAACGGTTTGGAAGACATACCTTGCTCCCTACCTGCAAAAAATCACTCTTCGGGATTTCCGGACAGTGGACGCAGCGAATCTTTTAGCAGAGATTCATCGCAAACATGGTGTTGGACGCACAACCCTGCAGCATTGCAAGCGAAGGTTGAGCGGGATCTTTACGCTGGCTCGTAATCAGGGTGCTCTTGACTCACCGAATCCTGTCGAAGGCGCGATGATTCCGAAGAAATCCGCCGCTCCGGCGAAGACGCACGCCGCAACTCCCGATGAGGTACTGGCGATTCTCGAGATTCTTCGGGAAGCCGGCGAATTGAAGGCCAGAGCTTCAGTTGCTTTGATGTTCTTCGCTGGATTGCGGCCAGGGGAGGCTCGAGGCGCCCGTTGGGAAGATTGCGATGGCAAGCGGCTTTTTGTTCGGCAATCCGTCTGGCATACGTTCACCACCGATCCTAAGACTCTCGAAGCGGCGAGTCCCGTGCCAGTGATAGAAACCCTCGCTGTAATTCTAAATCATGTGCGCGAACTCGACGGAAATCCATCGAGCGGTCCGATCTTAAGAGGCCCGAGCGGAAAGCCCATGAATCTCGACAACCTGAGCAAGCGCGTGATGTCTCCGCTCCTAAAATCTGCAGGCATTCAATGGCACGGATGGTATTCATTGCGCCGCGGAGTGGCGACAACTCTTGCGGGATTAACTCGAGATGGAATGGCCTCAAAAGGTTTGTTGCGTCACACAAACCTTGCAACTACCACTCGGCACTATGTGAAAGATGTGCCAGAAAATACGCTTTTAGCTATGGAACTGCTTGAAAAACTGTGCAACGAATGTGCAACCGAGAGTACTGTTCGACCGAACTAAGCGATTGAAAAGAATGGCGCGCTCGGGGAGATTCGAACTCCCGACCTCTTGCTTCGGAGGCAAGCGCTCTATCCAGCTGAGCTACGAGCGCGCGGTGACTAAAGCCAGTTTAGCTTTTCCAGCGGTGGTGCGCCAGTGGCCGGTTGCGGAGTCGCACGGGCCACCCGGGCCCTAGCCCTTGGAACGATTCTTGATATCATGGGCGAGTTTCTCGATCTCTTCCGCTTTCTTCATGACGTTCAGGCTAAGAACCTTGGTGGAGTCCGTGCTCTCCACTTGCTCCTTCAGCTGTTTCGCCAACTCATACAGCTGTTCCACCTTTTTCTTCATGTCCTTATCATTGTTCTCAAGGACCTTTTTGTCCGGGGAGGGCGCGGTAGGAAGCTCCACATCGTCCGGTCTTCCCGCAGGCCGCTGTGGTGGCGGAAGGACCACGGGATTCTGTCCGCGTGTTGCGTTACCTGCTATTCCGGAATAAGCCACCAGCATCAGACCTGACAAAAAATCTCTACGTGTTTCCATGGGCCCTCTCCTGCTCCCCGGGTGCTCGCCGAGGCTGCGCCATGCCCCCACCAATGTTATACTCGCCTCCCGAAAACACTATGTCCAGTCTGCTCTCGGAAATTCCCACGCTTTCCGTGTCGAACCTGCTGCACCTGGCCGTTATCGTGATTGCGGCATTTGTAATGAACCGCATCCTGCGGGTGTTCAGCAACTTGATCGTCAAGCCGGCGGGTTCGCAAACGCGCGGGGCACAAGCCCGCGAGCAGCAGACACGCGCGCTGGCGCGCGTGGTATACAGCGCGGGCAGCAAGCTGGTCTGGGCGCTGGCGATATTGCTGGCGGCGCAGGAATTCGGTATCAGTGTAGCGCCGGTGTTGGTGGTGATTGCCGTGATTGGCCTGGCGGTGGGATTCGGCGCAAGGGACCTGGTGCGCGACGTTATCTCCGGGTTTTACATCGTTTTGGAGGACCAGTACGGGGTTGGCGACACCATCCAAGTGGCCGAGACGGTTGGGCGCGTGGAGCATCTAACGATGCGGCGCACGGTAGTGCGAGATGGGCGAGGGGCACTGGTAACGCTGGCAAATGGCGACGTGCGGACAGTCGGGAATCTCAGCCGCGACTGGTCGCAAGCGTTTGTGGACATAGCGCTCTCGCCGGAGGTGCCGCAGGAACGCGCGTTGCAGGCGTTGGACGCTGCGGCGGCGGAGTTGCGCAACGATCCCTCGTGGTCTCCGGCGCTGGTCGATGGCCCGCGCATCCTGGGGTTGCAATCGTACGACCAGAATAATTCCACGGTGCGGTTGCAGGTGCGCACCGCGCCGGCGCGTCACGAAGACGTTTCGCGGGAATTGCGGCGCCGCATTCAATTAGAGTTTCAACGACAGGGCATTCCTCTGTCGAACGTGCAAAGAGTGGAACTGGTCAAGTCCTCCGGACCACCTTCGGGGGAATTAACCGGCCCCTCGGCTTGAAAGATCGAAGGAGAATCCGCCATGTCTCAGGTCAGCTACGACGAAGTAAACCTCATGCTGCGGCTTTACGATCTGCGACGCGAGCCCCGGTTACGCGAGGCACGCGCGTGGTTCGTCGAGAATTTCCACGCCGGCACGCCTGAAGAACTGATGGTGAAGTATCCGCAGGGCAGCCAGGAAAACACCTACATTCGCATGGTGATCAGCTATTGGGAGATGGTGGCCAGCATCGTGAATCGCGGCTTGATCAACGATGAGCTATTTTTCGAGAGCAACGGGGAAATCTGGGTGGTGTGGGATCGCATGCGCAGCATCGTACCTACCTGGCGCTCGGCCTTCCGCAACCCCACTCTGTTTGGGGGCATCGAGGAAACCTGCATGCGTTTGGAGGCATGGCGCGAAAAACGCGCGCCCGGCTCCACGGCGGCGATGCGGCAGATGATGGAGCAGAGCCGCGGCAAATTCAAGTAACGCTGGGCGGCGCCCGGCGGGCTACTGGGAATTCGTCAGACTCGCCGTTTCTCTGGCCGGCCTTCGCTGTTTTTCGCACCTCGAGAGGGCGTTCATCTCAGCCACCTGGAGGTTCAGGGCTTACGACGGCACGGGTTCGCCATCGCCAATAGGGGCGCGTCCACTCTCACGCCCGCGGCTCGCGTGGCTTCCAAGTTCACTTCCAACCGGAATCCCTGTTTGTCGCGGCTGAACTGCACGGCCCCGCCGGCTTCCAGAAAAGCCTTGCGTTTCGCCCAAGGTGAGGACTTTGGAGTTTCTTGTGGCTGCGAAGATCCGGGCGGTTTCTCGCTGGTCCAGGAGTTCGACGATCGGAGGTAGATGGCCTTTCGTGAGCCTGCGGCTGGAGGGCTTGCGCAGAAAGGTGCGCTGGAAAGGAGCACGAGGCACACCAATCTTGGCGGCCGGCGCTCGCCAGGCGACAGGAAACAAGCGATTTGCGCGCGATGTCTTATAGACAAAGAGAGCGATGTTCCGAAGCGGAGCACAATCCGCTTTTAGGATTCACTTCCGTCCGTTTGCGGTGATCGTCTGCCTAGATGGGGAGTTAATGTCCCCCGCCACCGACGACGTGGGGATCAGGGAATGGAACTTTGTTGACCGTAATTTCATATTTGTAGACCTTGAGGTGATTCGGGTCCTGTGCTTCTACGGTTTGTGGAGTGCTGTCATTAATGTCAGCGCAAGATTTGAATGGGCAGTCGTTCGGGAAATGAACCGTAAAGGAGTTCACCCCTTGCAGCTTATTCCAGAACACTTGTACGTCCTCGCACACATATACGTCCTGCTCCACGGGCACGCTGCCAGTCGCTACGTCGATCTGGCCGACACATTTTACAGCCCTTTGCCCACGACTCCGTCCGCCCCCCACAAATCCACAACCATCAACCTGTACAGATATTAGACAAACGAGCATAAGCCAAGCCGAAGCACGCATGAAACCTCCTCATTTTTTCGGAGTATTTTGGACCAGGCCGAGGAACCTTGAGTTGTTGTTCAGAGCATCGAAATTCGGAGTGTCGCGAAGAATCTGCGGTGAAAGTCCTAAAGAGACTGCTTGCTCGAGAGCGTCCAAAGCGCGGTTGGTATCGCCAAGCTGCAGGTAGACGATCCCGGCGTTGAGCAACAAGTCAGGCCTCCTAGGCTGTAGACGTAAACAGGCGCTGAGGTGTTCCAGAGCGGGTTTGCGTTCGCCGCGCATGGCGTGGTATTCGGCGAGATAGCCGAGCAGCGGGGCATCATGGGGGTTGAGTCGCAGGTTTTCCTGCGCGAGGGAAATGGCTGTGCCGTAGGCCGGGGCGGCATCGGGCCTTTTTCCGGGGGCCCAGTAGTAGGCGTCGGCGAGATTGCCCCACATGGTGTAATCGTTGGGATCGAGCTTTACCGCTTGCTCAAATTGCGCGGCGGATTCCGGATAGCGCCTCATCTGAAAATAAGCCATGCCCAGATTGGAAAGCGCGTTGGCGGTGGGACGGATGCTCAGGGATTTCTGGAGCAAAGGAACGGCTTCGCTATATTTGCCCTCCTGGATCCGGACGGCCCCGAGATTGTAGTAGCCGGTAAAGCTGTCCGGCGCCAGCGATACAACATGAGAAAACATGGACGCGGCATCTTCGTAGCGCGCGTGCGCCATGTAAAACAGGCCGAGCCAATTGTAAGTGGCCCAGTAGTTGGGACGGGCGGAAATCGCTTGCTTGTACAATTCTTCCGCTTCGTCGAGACGGCCTAGCTGTTCGTAAGCCGTGGCCAGCCCGCCATACGCGTCGTCGCTGGCGGGATCGATGTTGAGCGCCTGCCGATATTGCTCGGCGGATCGTGGGTAGTCCCCTTTGGCGCTGTAAATCCGGCCTAAGCAAGAGTGGGCGGCAAACAGATTGGTGCGCAGATCGGCGGCCTTTTGGCAATTGGTGATGGCGGCGTCGGCCCAAGTGGTTTCGTGGGTTAACTGGTACTTGCGCCAGTAGGCTTCGCCGAGCCCGGCGGTCGCATCGGCATAAGCGGGATCCTTCTCGAGCGCGCGACCAAAAAGAGTGATGGCGCTGTCGACTTTTTCCGGAACGACGTAGTCCTGAAGGTAGCCGCGCCCTTGCACGTAGAAATCGTACGCTGCGGGCGTGGTGGTGCCATGGGCGGCGGACTGCCGTTCCTGAGGCGCTAGTTGCAACTCCATCGCGGAGGCTATGTTGTCGAACACCTGATCCTGCAAAGCGAAAGGATCGGCCGCCGCGGCCGTGACGGTACCCCCGCGCACTTGTTGGTGAGTACGCGCGTCCACCAGGGAGTAGTTCACCCGGATGTTGTCCGCCGCTCGCTGAACCGTCAAGACCAGAACCAGATTGACGCCGAATACTTCACGCGCGGCATCGACGGTGGTGACGCGCTTCTCCACCGTGGAGTTCATGGGAATAACCGCCAGCGGGTGGCGGCCGCTGAGTTCCGCGAGCCGCGCATTCAGCGTGTCCGCCAAACCATTGTCGAAGGCTGACTCCGCCGCGTCGTCGCCGACCGGAGGGAGCACGCCCAGCAAAACGGGAGACGGCATATCCGCTGAGGCGCTAGGCTTCCAAAACTTTTCGCCGCTAAGCGCAATCAGCCCGGCGACAACCAGGGCGAGTAGGGCCAGCGCTCCGAGAATTGCTTGCAGGCGGCGCGAAGGAGCCTGGAGCGTTTTCGGGTGGCTTTCTTCCTGGGGCGCCAGAGTTTCCAAAGCCGCGCGTGTTTCGCTGGCTCGCTGGTAGCGCCGCGCCGGCTCCTTCTCCAGACAGCGCGAAATCACCATGGTCAGACCGGCTGGAAATTCCGGGGGAAGCGGCGCGGGCGTATCGCGAAGAATCGAATTGCAAAGCGAGTACAAAGTGTCCCCATGAAACGGGCGCTTCCCGGTGGCCATCTCGTACATCACCACCCCTAACGACCAAATGTCCGTGCGCGCCGAGGCGTCACTGCCCTCAATCTGCTCCGGGGCCATATACGGAAGCGTGCCACCCAAGCCGACGCGCGTGGCTCCGGAAACGGTTTCGAGCGTTTTGCGGTCGAATTCCGCGGGGTCGTTGCGCCGCGCCAAACCGAAATCGAGAATCTTGGCGTCACCTTGCGGGGTCACGATGATATTGAGCGGCTTCAGGTCGCCGTGGAGCACGCCGCGGTCGTGCGCATGAGCGAGCGCCGATGACAATTGGCGCGCAAAACGGAGCACCGTATCCATGGGTAAACGGCCCTGGCGAATCACTTCGGTCAGGGTGCGGCCTTCCACATACTCCATGGCGATGAAGGTCTCGCCCGCCTCTTCGCCCACTTCGTAGATGGTGCAGATGTTCGGGTGATTCAGTGCCGAGGCCGTGCGCGCTTCATGGCGGAGACGCTCGCTGGCTTTCCAGGCCTTCGGCGTGGGCTCAGCCAGGAATTTCAGGGCAACGGTGCGGTGCAAGGTGGTGTCTTCCGCGCGGTAGACCACGCCCGAGCCACCGCTGCCAATCGAGTCCAGGATGCGGTAGTGCGAAATCAACTGAGAGGGCATGGCCATATGTTCAAGATCGAGAGGCGCGATACAAAAGAAAGGGCTTCACCACGGGGTTCTGCGCACCGTCTGCCTGGGCATGTTACGACCGAAGAAAATTCAAGTCAACGAAGTTTGCGGTGGGCGGCCGATGCGCGGGCTATACTCCCGACAGGAGTGCTTGTGCGCAAGATGGTTTTACTGGCGGGATTGCTGACCGCTCTGGCTACCCCGGTTTCGGGTCAACCAGCGGCACAGCCCGCGCAGAGCAGCCGTCAGGATGGCGTTGCCGAACGCGGCGATCAGGTAATGGGCTTTTCGCACAACCTGACCACGCATCATTTTCGGCTGCTCAAAGACGGCGGCGAAATCGTCGTGGTGGCAAACGGCCCAAAGGACAAAACCAGTATCGAACAGATCCGGATACACCTGAACCATATTGCCAGAATGTTCTCAGACGGAAATTTCGACGCGCCGATGCTGATTCACGATAGCAATCCACCAGGAGCGACGACGATGGCGCGGCTAAAATCCCAGATTCGTTACACGGTTTCGGACACTGCGCAGGGTGGGAAGATTCGCATTCTTACGAGCAGCCCGGAGACCACCGACGCCGTGCATGCGTTTTTGCTGTTTCAAATCGTGGATCACCAGACTGGCGATTCCCCAGCCATCGCCGAATGAGCGGCCGGAAAAATCTCCAGAAATGCCGCCTGGTGGCGTTTGATTTTTGTTGCAGATTCTATCGAAGATTTGTTTGGAGGCGCGGGTGAGAATCGAACTCACGCATAAAGGTTTTGCAGACCTCTCCCTTACCACTTGGGTACCGCGCCTCAACCTTCCCAGTATAGCGAAGTTGTAGGAGCCGTGTCAGCGCAGCGGGCTAATCCGCCAGTAAATCTTTGGATAATGCGGGTCATTTGATTTTTTCAGTAGGCTCGCCGACGAAAATCAGGCAGCCGTTGGGATCGGCGATGTGAAACTCGGTCATGCCGTAGCCGCGTTCGAAGAGATCGCGAATGCGGTAGCGGTCCTTGAACGTCTGCACATGTCGCCACAAATCGCGAATGCCAGAGACTTCCAGGTAGAATTCGGTGTGCTCGCGCATAGACTTCATCACTTCTTCGGAGGCGGCTTTCTGAAAGTGGACGGTCTGGCCGTCGCGCTCGATCACCGAATAGTTCGGCGAGTTCAGAATGGGCTTGAAGCCGAGCACGCTTTCATAGAACGCCAGAGTCTTTTCCATGTCGTCGGTAGCCAACATGGGACTGATGCGTTTGACCACAGGAGCGACGGGCATTGTGCGTTTACTTCTTGGCCGGCTCTTCGATTTGCGCTTCGCGCAGGAAGCGCGCGGACTCTTCGGGGGGCGTGGGATTGATGTAAAAGCCGGTGCCCCACTCGAAACCCGCGACTTTGGTGAGCTTCGGAATAATCTCCACGTGCCAGTGATAGTGGTCGTTGATCTCCTCGCCGATGGGCGAAGTGTGAATCATGAAGTTATAGGCCGGTCGATCGAGCACCGCATCCATGCGCATCAGCGTGTCTTTCAGCATTTGCGCCAGGCTCACATACATGGTGCTTTGGTTGTTTTCGTAAGCGGAGCCGTGCACCTTGGGGAGCAGCCACATCTCGAAAGGAAAACGCGGGGCGTAGGGCGCCAGGGTGATGAAGTGGTCGTTTTCGGCAATGACGCGTTCGCCGGTGTCGCGTTCCTGGCGCACGATGTCGCAGAAAATGCAGCGTTCCTTTTCATCGTAGTAGTGCCAGCAATTGTCGACTTCTTCGCGCACACGGCGCGGCACAATGGGCAGCGCGATGAGCTGCGAATGCGGATGCTCGACGGAAGCCCCGGCGGCTTCGCCGTGATTTTTAAAGATGAGCACATAGCGGAAGCGTTTATCGTTCTTCAGGTCCAGCATGCGGTCGCGGTATGCCCACAGCACGTCTTCCACGGATTTTTGCGGCAACTGCGCCAAGGTGGTTTGGTGCTGCGGCGTCTCAATAATCACTTCGTGGGCGCCGATACCGTTCATCTTGTCGAACAGCCCTTCGCCCTCGCGGTCGAGTTCGCCTTCAATACCCAGAGCGGGAAAACGGTTGGGGACTACGCGAATGCTCCAGCCGGCGGAATTGGCGCCGGTACCGTTACGGCCGTATGCCAGAATTTCCGGGGGCGTCTTTCCTTCGTTGCCGGGACAAAACGGGCAATTGCGCGGTGGTCCCGGAAAAACACTTTCTCTGAGGAAATCCATGGGACGCTTTCCGCGATCCGTCGAGATGATGACCCAGCGTCCGGTGATCGGGTCCTTCCGTAGTTCGGGCAATGCACACCCTCCAAGGAGCGTTCCCCCCGTCCGGGTAAACGCTGCACCACAGACTTTGTATTGTACTCTTCCGAGGCGGCAATGGAAGTCAGTGGCTAAAAATCGATTTAGCAGACTAGTGGGCGCGCATTGGCAGTTGCGGGCTGAGCCCGGCTTTGTGTGCAGCCGCACGGAGGAAGTAGTGCGCGGTGCGCAAGAGCACTTCGTGCTTCTCTTTGGTGATACTGAGTTCGGGCGTGGCGGCCTGATCTTTCGAGGCGAGGCGGGGGGTGCGCTTCGACGATGGCCAGGGTATCGCCGTCGTAGCCGATGAGGCCCAGTTCGCCCTTGACGCGAGACGGCGCATAGTTACGCGCGATGAAAATATAGCCGAGGCGCCGCCGGCAGGTACCAGTAAGCATACGTTGCCCCACGCACGCCGATCTGCTGCTTGTTTGCCTGAGGAGCGGCGTCTCCTGGATCACGGAGTGCTAACCGCGATTGCCACTACACCCAGGCAAAACCGATGCGGGCCACGAGTTGGTTGCCAGCGTGTTTTTTCAAGGATAGCTTGCCGGGGTGCAAGATCCGGGAATCGTGTGGACATGGAATTTCTCATCGATCGGTTCAAGAGAGATTCCTCACTCCGAAGACTCCGTTCGGAATGACGGGGGCTGGGCAGGCGGGTCCGATACGCGTCAACTGGGGCGCAGCACGCTGCGCCTCAGGTGCGAACGATCGGAAGGTCTTGAGGTCCATCTGCGACGAGAATGAAAAACGCCAATCCGGGAGGTGGCGTTCCCCGGGAAATGCTTACAGAGTTTTTTCAGTTTCGCGAATGGAGTCTTCCAGGATCTGGATGGCGCAGTCGGCTTGCTCCTCGTCAATGATGAGCGGCGGCGAGATGCGGATGGAATTTTCGCCGGAGTCGAGTGTCAGCAGTCCTTTGTAGAACGCATGGCTGACGATTTTGTCGCGAAGATCCTTGGCTCGTTCTTTGGTTTTCTGATCACGAACGAATTCGACGCCGATCATCAGGCCTTTGCCACGCACATCGCCGACAATTTTGAAGCGTTTGGGCCAATCCGCGATTTTGCTGAAGATGTGGTCGCCCACTTTTTTTGCGTTGGCCATCAAGCCACCTTCGATCAGGTCGAGCGTGGCCAGCGCGGCCGTAACGCACACCGGATTGCCACCATAGGTGGTGCCGTGCGAGCCGGGCTTCCACTGCATCACTTTTTCTTTGGCGATGAACGCGCTGATGGGCATGCCGCTGGCAATGCCCTTGGCAGTGAGCACAATGTCCGGGGTGATACCGGCGTGATCGTAGGCCCACATTTTCCCGGTGCGGCCCATGCCGGACTGCACCTCGTCGAGGATCAACATGATGCCGTACTGGTTGCAGATCCTCTGCAACTCCTGCAGGAAGCTCAACGGTGCGGGAATAAAGCCGCCTTCGCCCTGAATGGGTTCGACCACGATCGCGGCCACTTCTTCAGGCGCGAACAGGCGCTTGAAGATTTGCTGCTCGAGCACATCAATGATTTCGATGCCGCATTCTTCTTTGCCATGGCCCGAAGCACAGCGATAGGAATAAGGATAGGGGATGTGTTCGACGCCACCGAGAAGTGTGCCGAAGTTTTTACGTTGTGTGTTTTTGGAGGCGGTCAGCGAGAGCGAGCCGAGGGTGCGCCCGTGAAAGCAACCATAGAAGGCGATGAGTTTGTCGCGCTTGGTGGCATACCGAGCCAGCTTGATGGCGCCTTCCACCGCTTCCGTGCCGGAATTGCCGAAGAACACTTTCCAGTTGTGGGACTTCGGCATAGTGGCGACGAGGCGCTCCGCCAGTTGCGGCATGTGGCGATGATAAAAATCAGTGCCGGCGATATGGATTAGCTCCGCGGCTTGCTTTTGAATGGCTTCGACGACCTTGGGATGGCAATGGCCGGTGGAGCACACCGCGATCCCGGCGCAAAAGTCCAGGAAGGCGTTGCCGTCGGGATCTTCCACAATGGCGCCGCTGGCGCGCTCCGCGACCATGGGATAGCAGCGCGAAAGCGAGGGCGAAATATATTTGTGGTCGTACTCGATGACCTGTTTGCCTTTGGGGCCGGGCAGCGCGGTCTTGATGTGCGGCAATTTCGATTTGGTTTCGGTGGCCGTGGTCATAAATCCTCCAAGAATTCCTACTCGTTCGGTTTGGCGTGGATCGAGACTGCGGTGGGGAAAAAGTCGGGGCGCAGCGGGAGTTTCCCCGCTTGCCTGCCAGAAAACTGGCTTAATCTACACTGTATAAGCTGGGACGCAGGCTCGACGGTCGAAACTTGCGTGGGACACGGGGACCCACCGCGACGCGGTCGTGTTTAAGGAAGTGGAAGCATTTCATTTGCGTTTCCAGCGGACGTTGCCGTCTTTCGTATCTTCCAAAATTATACCACGCGCCAGCAGTTCGTTGCGCATGCGATCAGACTCGGCGAAGTCCTTTTTCTTGCGGGCGGCCTGACGCTGCGCGACCAGTTTTTCAATCTCGGCGTCGTCAGTGGCGTCGGCCCCCGTATCGTAACCGAGCGCGCTCAGCTTCCCGGCGTCGTTATCTTCCATTACCGCGAAGACCTCATCGAATGTGGCGAGAAAGTCCCGCGCGGCTTTCACTTCGCCTTGCCGGAACTCGCCCTTATCCATAGCGATATTCGCTTCGCGAACGAAATCGAACACAGCGGCGAGCGCCTGCGCGGTGTTCAGATCGTCGGAGAGGCCAGCGTCGAAATCGTCAGCGGCTTTGGCGATACGTTCGGCCAACGCTTTCTCTGTGCCGGCGGAAAACTTTTCGTTCTTCAAGCGAGCCGCAAAGTTGCGGAGGCGCTCCACGGAACTGGTGGCCTGCTGCAAACCGTCGAAAGTGAAATTCAGTTGCCGGCGGTAGGGCACGCTGGCGAGGGCGAAGCGCAGCGCGGAAGGCTTGTAGCCTTTGGCGAAGAGGTCCCGCAAGGTAAAGAAATTGCCCAGGGACTTGGACATTTTCTCGCCTTCTACCAGCAAGTGCTCCGCATGCAGCCAGTAACGCACAAAGGGCTTGCCGGTGGCTGCCTCGCTCTGCGCAATTTCGTTTTCGTGGTGCGGGAAGGCCAAGTCGATGCCGCCGGTGTGAATGTCGATGGTCTCGCCCAGGTATTTCATGGCCATGGCGGAGCATTCGATGTGCCAGCCGGGACGGCCACGGCCGATGGGTGTTTCCCAGAAATGTTCGCCGGGCTTCGGCGCTTTCCATAAGGCAAAGTCGCGCGCACTTTCTTTTTCGTAGCGGTCGTTGTCCACGCGCGCGCCGGCTTGAATGCCGGTGAGGTCGATCTTCGACAACTTGCCGTAGGCGGGAAACTTGGCGATGCGGTAGTAGATGGAACCTTCGGAATCGTAGGTGTAGGTCTTTTTCTGTAGTTGCTGAATCAGCGCGACCATCGAGTCGATATTTTCCGTGGCGCGAATCCAGTGTTCCGGCGATTCCACGCTTAGCGTGCGGCAGTCGGCGAAAAACGCCTGCACGAATTTGTCGGTGTACTCGCGAATACCAATTCCTGCAGCGGCGCTGTTGGCGATGATGCGGTCGTCCACGTCGGTGAGGTTCATGACGTGGGTGAGATGGAAGCCGCGGAGCTTGAGGAAACGGCGCAAAATGTCCTGGAAGACGAATGTGCGGAAGTTGCCGATGTGCGCGTAGTCATAGACCGTGGGACCGCAGGTGTACATGTGCACGACGCCGGGTTTCAGCGGGATGAACGGCTCGACTTTTCCGGACAGGGTGTTGTGGACCTGGATTTCGTGCATGGACCGTCTGTTGTCCTTTTCGAGTGGCCAGCAAATGAATGATTGTATATGACGGTTTGCGGGCGGGGCAATGAGGGGAAGAAAGTCGTTGGTCGTTAGTCTAGAGTCTACAGTTCCCAGCCACGGAAGAGGAACAACCCAAGACCCCACATGCGACGACGGCAGGTGGGGCACCCGCGGCGAGGAACGCCAAGGCGGAGGTTCGTCCCGCGAAATTCGCGGGATGGCGCAGAAGTGACGCTCCCGGGACAGTGAAGAAGTGCACCCGATCAGCGCTTTTTGGTGGCGCCCAGGAGGGAGCCGAGGACGCCGCGGACGATTTGGCGACCGAGGGAGCTGCCCATGGCGCGGGCCGCGCTCTTGGCCATGGCGTCGGCGAGATTGTCTCCGCGCCGGCCGTGGCTGCTCATGCCTGGAATATTTTCCCACCACGAGGGCGACGCGGGTGCCTGACCCGGTGCCGCGGTGGTAGCCGGGGCGCCTTGCGCGGCGCGATCGCGCAGCACTTCGAAGGCGGATTCGCGGTCGACGGCATTTTCGTAAACACCGGCGACGATGGAATTCTTGATGAGCTGCTGGCGCTGCTCCGCGGTGATTGGCCCGATCTGGCTGTGCGGAGGACAGATTAGCGCGCGCTCGACCATTGCGGGAGTTCCCTTTTCATCGAGAAACGACACGAGCGCTTCACCGACCGCCAGTTCGCCGATGGCTTTGGCCACGTCCACGGTGGGATTGCTGCGAAATGTTTCGGCCGCGGCCTTCACCGCTTTTTGATCCTGCGGGGTAAACGCGCGGAGCGCGTGTTGCACGCGATTGCTTAGCTGCCCAAGCACCGTTTGCGGAATGTCTAGTGGATTCTGCGTGACGAAGAACACGCCAACACCCTTTGAACGAATCAAGCGCACCACCTGGACGACTTTGTCTTCGATGATTTTCGGCAAATCGCTGAAGAGCAGATGCGCCTCGTCGAAGAAAAAGACCAGCTTGGGCTTTTCGGGGTCGCCCACTTCGGGCAGGTGTTCGAACAGCGAAGTGAGCAGCCAGAGCAGAAACGTGGCGTAGACTTTGGGCGACTGGTACAGCTTGTCCGCCGCGAGAATATTGACGATGCCATGGCCCTGCGCGTCGGTTTGCAGCAGATCATCGAGATTCAGAGCCGGCTCACCGAAGAACTTTTCCGCGCCTTGCTGCTGCAGGCCCAGCAAGCCGCGCTGAATCGCACCGATGCTGGCGGCGGAAATGTTACCGTACTGCGTTTGAAAATCTTTGGCGTGGTCGCCGACATATTGCAGCATGGCCTGCAAATCCTTCAGGTCCAGCAGCAGCAACTGGTTATCGTCGGCAATTTTGAAGACCAGGGTGAGCACGCCATCCTGCGTGTCGTTCAGGTTCAGCAAGCGACCGAGGAGCAGCGGGCCCATCTCCGAAATGGTGGCGCGGATGGGATGGCCTTGTTGGCCAAAAACGTCCCAGCAAGTGACGGGGCAACCCGCGAAGGAAAAGTCTTTCAGCTTCAGTTTCTTTACGCGCTCGGCAATCTTTGGATTGTCGGTGCCCGGCTGGCTGATGCCGGAGAGGTCGCCCTTAATGTCCGCCGCGAAGACGGGAACGCCGATGCGGCTGAACGCCTCAGCCATCAACTGTAGTGTGACGGTTTTGCCCGTGCCGGTGGCGCCTGCAACCAGGCCGTGGCGATTGGCCATTTGCGGCAGCAGGTAAAGGGGCTCCGTGCCTTGTGCGATCAGAAGTGGTTCCACCATGTCCGAGGAGTCTCCTTGAGATTTGGGTGCAGCGTGTGCCGACGATGCACTGACCTGTCCAGCTGATGATTCTACCGCGCCTTGCGCTGCGGGCAGTAGCGATGGAGTGATAAAGTCCCAGAGGGACAGAATCCCCAGACCCACATGCTGAAACGGCATGGGGGGCGCCCAGCACTTGGCGGATGGGCCCTCAGCGGCTGAAGCCGCTCTTCGCTTACTTCGAATTCGGCAGGGCGGAAGCCGCGCGCTGACGAGCAGATGGGTTCACTGGGACTCTGCAACAAAGGTGGCGGAAAATTGGACACACGACAGATGAATGTGGTGTATTCCACGCGGCAGATGAAGCGGCGGTATGAGGTGTGGTTTTTGCGGTGCGGCTTGGCGGATGGCCGCGGCGCGTGGTGGTTGCGCTATTTGCTGATGAACCTGGGAAGGAATGGATGCAACGCGGAATCGTCCGGCTTGCCGGTGCAGGTGTGGGCTACGTGGATTCCGCGCGAGCAAAAGCCACAAACGTTCATCCAGGGTTATGCGGCAGAAGCACTGGAGTTGGGCCCGCGGCGCAACTTGCCATTCCATTTCCGAGTCGCGGAGAGCGGGATTGAAGAGAATACGTGCTGGGGCGATTTGCGCGTGGACGGACACGCGATTTCCTGGGAGCTGCGGTACCGCTCCGATTTTGGGGTGGTGTTGAGCGATAAAGGGTGGATCGGTTTTTCAAAATCGCCGCATTCGAACGCGCAGTTTTCCGGCGAAATCACATTTGATGGAAAGAAGTTCAGTGGCGAACCGCTGGGGTTCGGAGTGCAGGGCCATAACTGCGGCCATCGGCACCGGACGTACTGGCGCTGGATGCACGCGTATTTTCAGAATCCGCACGGCGCGGCCAGCACATTGGAAGCACTCGTCTATGACATGCCGTTCGGGATGGTGTTCCGCAAAGCCATCTGGTGGCACAATGGCAAGCCCGTAGCGCTGAAACGATTCAAGGAGATTGAGGTGGAACGGGAAGAGACGCGACTCGGTTGGCGATTTGCCGGCACCGATGCCGACGGCTTGCCGGTGGAGGCCACTCTTCGAGCCTTCGTACCGGGGATCCACGTACTGCCCTATTTGAAGACGGACTGCTCGGGCACGTTTCCAGTTTCGAATGCCAGTGTGGCGAACGCGACGGTACGCTTCGGCCGCGACAGCGAGGAAGTGTTGGAAACCACAGGTGGCGCCGTGCTGGAAATGGGAGGAGCGTAGGCGTGGCACCAGGATCGCCATGGGATGCGAAGTTGTACGACGAAAAACACGCGTTCGTCTGGAAAATGGCCGCGGAACTTCTGGACCTGCTGGATCCCAAACCCGGCGAACGCATCCTGGACGTAGGCTGCGGCACCGGCCACTTGACGGAGAAGATCGCGGCTACCCGTGCCATCGTTGTGGGGATCGACAGATCGCCGGAGATGATTCACCAAGCGCGAGCAACTTACCCGGCGCTCCGATTTGAAGTGATGGACGCGCGGGAAATTTCGTTTGCAGACCAGTTTGAGGCGGTGTTTTCCAACGCCACACTGCACTGGGTGAAGGAGCCGGAGAAAGCTGTCGCGGGAATCGCCACGGCGCTGCGTCCTGGTGGAAGATTTGTGGCGGAGTTCGGGGGCAAAGGTAACGTGCAGGAACTGATGGCCGCAGTGGATCGCGCGTGGCGCAAGCTCGGGCTCCTGTCTGCGGTGCCGAACCCGTGGTATTACCCCAGCATCGCGGAGTACTGCGCAGTTCTGGACAATCACGATTTGGAAGTGACCTACGCAAATCTGTTCCACCGGCCCACGCCGCTCGAAGATGGCCCGAACGGACTACGCACGTGGCTCCAAATGTTCGGAGGCGAGTTCCTGGAGAAGCTGCCCGAAGATATGCGCGAGACGGCTTTAGCAGCGATCGAAGAGGAGGCACGCGCGGCGCTCCTTCAGGGCGACCACTGGGTGCTGGATTATCGTCGCCTGAGAGTGGTGGCCCGGAAACAGTCCTGAGCTTATCCTGAGCTTGTTTGCCAAAAAAAGGAATCAGACGTACATCGAGTTCGAAATCCCCACAGGGGAATATCTGGTCAACACTTCCGTTCTAGACTGCCTGGATTACCGAGAAAATCTGAAGCTCGTATCCGGAGTAGCCCTTGGGCGATTTACGCCCTTGATCATCGGGGACAAGGGAGAAACGGCACGAGCATGGGCGGTGCGATCGCACTGCGGAGCGAGTAACGGCGACACAGTCCCAGGCGTTCGGCGGAATGGTCGCGAGCCTTGATCGGAAATGCCTCGGGCAGAAAGTCTCCGTGAATCTAGGGCGACGATTCGAGGCATTGCTGGGGTTTGCGGCAGATGCGGAACCATGGGGATTGAATCGACTTTCGCCTGTAAATTACATTAGTTGCCGAAATCGGGCCAAAGTGAAAAAAGCGAATAAAAATGAAAAGCTCGCGTTGACCCATGACTCGCCAAGCCTAGCACGCGAAGCGTCTTAGTCCTTGCCGACGATTCGGAAGTTGGCAAAGATCAGTTCTCCAAAACAAGCCTGTCCTCTTGGAGACCGCCTGCCGTTCTTCCGCCGCGCGCGCGGATGATATGGAAGGGGTTGTGGCGTGTGGAAAAGGGCCACAATAGGTTGAGTGGGGCTTTACAGCTTTTCGTGTGCATGCTACGCTTTGTTCCCGTACCGCCATCTTAGCGCCAGGCGGCTGGGCCTCTGAACGAGAACCTGCCAAACGTGTGTGTTTTCTGTCCCTTATGGACGGAAACGTCGTGCCGAAGAACCTCCCCTCGAGGAAAGGAAAGTCGTCTCTCTTCGCGCGGTAAAACCCTGGCCCCTTCCCAGTCTTTTTCAAGCATTGTATGTGCGGTAGTGCATCGCGAAGCAGAAGTTCACGACAAAAGGGGAAACCTTGCTTAAGCTGCGAAAAGTGGAAATCGTCGGGTTTAAGTCGTTCTGCGAACGCACCGTGGTGACGTTCAGCGGCAACGGCACCACCTGCATCGTGGGACCGAATGGCTGCGGCAAGTCCAACGTGGTGGACGCCATCAGCTGGGTGTTGGGCGAGCAGAGCCACAAATCTCTTCGCGCGGAACGCATGGCCGATTGCATCTTCAACGGCACCGCCAAGCGGCCCCCAATGGGCTTGGCCGAGGTCACCATCACGATGGAGGACCCGGAGCTAGCGGAGGCGGCAAAATTTGTGCTGGAAGGTGCGGCGGAGGAGGAAGGCGCTAGGGCCCAGAAGTCTGTCGACAATGATGGATTGGTTGAGGCGAACCGGCTGGAAGCCCTTCCGGGATCAGGGCAAGCCGACGCTACAAGCGTGATGTCGTCGGAGGCGACGGCTACCGAACTACGTGCTCCCGAAGATTTGAGCCAAGTGGCGGCCGAGCAGGCTGAGCCTGCTGAGCAGGCGGCAGTTGCAGAGCCTGGCATTTCGAATTTCATTGCCAAGAAGAGGAAGAAGGCCGAAAAGGCCGCGACGGTCACCAAGCCTGGCGAAGTGGTGGTGAGCCGGCGGCTGTACCGCAGCGGGCAAAGCGAGTACTTAATCAACGGCCGGGTGGCGCGGCTACGTGATGTTCAGGAAATGTTCATGGGCGTGGGGCTCGGACCCGATTCTTACGCCATCATCGAGCAGGGGCGCATTGGACAGATCCTGGCCACCAAGCCGATGGAACGACGGGCCATTATTGAAGAGGCCGCAGGCGTCACCAAGTTCAAGACCAAGAAGCGGCTAAGCGAAGCCAAGCTGGAATCGTCGAAGGTCAATCTTTCGCGCGTCAACGACATCGTGGTGGAAGTAGAAAAACAGCTCGGGTCGTTGAAGCGGCAGGCGGCCAAGGCGCGGCGCTACTCGGAAATTCGCGATCAAATGCGCGGGATCGTGCGCCAGATGCTGGCAGGCAAGGCACGCGAACTAGATGCGGAAGCCGAACGCGTGGGCACGCGGCTTAGCGAATTGACTGCAGCGGAAACGCAGCATGCGCAAGCCATTCATGAGCAGGAAGCGGACCAGGACCGTCTCAGCCAGCGCATCTATTCTCTGGACGCGGAAATGCGTCAAAACGTGAATTTGCTGAACCAGACGGCGCTCGAAGTGGACCGCTGCGAGAATCGCATCGTCTTTAACCGCACGCGCAGCGGGGAGCTGGCTGGGCGAAACGAACAGCTGGCTGCGGAACGCCAGACCGTGACGGCCCAGCACCTCGAATGGGATTTCCGGAACGCCGCGCAGCTAACGGCGGTAGAAGCCGCTCGCACGGAATCGATAACGGTGAACGCTCGCGTGGAAGAACTTGCCGGACGTGCGGCCACCCGCGCTTCGCAAATCTCGGAATCCGAAACACGCATGGAAGCTTTGCGCCGCGCGGCCACACAGGCCAGCGAAAGCGTGCTGCGGCTGCATGGTGAACAGAAGCAGGCGGAAGAAGCGCTGGTGCATCAGAAAGAATCGCTGCAGAAGCTGGAATCGCGCGAGGCCGAGCTGCTGGAATCGTCGATTCGCGTGCGCGACGATGCGCATCACGCCGCGCAAAACCTGCAGGCCGCCATGGCGGAACTGGAGCAACTGCAAAACCAAGCAAAGCAGCTTCAGGCGCATCTGGCGGAATTGCGCCAGAGCCGGGAACGCACTTCCAAAGAAGCGGATTCGTTGCGCGATTCCCTTTCCGGGGTGCGCGCGCGCCACTCCACGCTTACGCGCATATTGAATGACCATTGCTATACCGGCGAAGCGGTGCAGAAATTGTTTGCCGCCAACGAGCGCCACGGGGGCCAGGATTTTCGCGCGGTGGGCGTGCTGGCGGATTACGCTGAAGTGCAAGAGCAGCACGAAGCGGCCATCGAACAGTATCTACGCGAGGAATTGGAATATGTGGTCGTGGAAACCTACGACCATGCGCGCGCCGGGGTCAGCATGCTGCGCGAGGAAGTCGGCGGGCGCGCGACCTTCTTCGTCGATTCCCTGCGCAACCTGAAGCTTGACGAATACGAGCCGATCATTCATTTCCGCTCCGAAGATGGGGTCATCTCCCGCCTCGACAAGCTCGTGGAATTCCGCGATCCCCTCGGTCCGGCGGCCAAACAGTTTTTGCCCCGCCTCCGCAACGGCTACCTGACCGAGACGGTCTCCGCGGAAAAGCTGGCGCGTGAATACCCGCAGTATGCGTTCGTTACGCCTGAGGGTACCTGCTATCAGGGCCGCATGGTGACGGGCGGGCGCCCGGATGAAGCGGGGCCGCTGGGAATGAAGCGGGAACTCCGCGCAGTGAATGCGGAACTGATTCACCTGGAGCAGCGCTGCAGTTCCGTCCAGTTGGAATTGGAAGCGGTGACCGCGGAGTTGCATTCCACCGAACGCGCTCAGGAAGAGTTGACCACGCGGCAACGGGAATCGGAGCGCAACCATTTTGCGGCCAAACACCGCCACGATCAGATGCAAAGCGAACTGGCGCGGCTTGGTCTGGACCTCACCAGCGTGCAGAGCGACTTGAGCCGCGTACGGAGAGAGATCGACGCGGCGCAGCAGCGTGCTGTGCTGGCACAGACACAGCATCAAGTAGCTGCATCCAGCCGCGCGGAAGCGGAAACGGAGACTCTGCGCCTGACCGAAGAAGTGGCGCAACTACGGAACGCAGTGCAGTCCGAACGCGACGAATTGGCCACGTCGAAGGCGGAACTGGCCACCATGAACGAACGCCTGGCTTCCGCGGAAGCTATCGCGCACCGGCTACAAGAAGAGCGTGCGGATTTGGAGCGCCGCGAGGCGGCATTGCGCCAGCAGGAAATTTCCATCAGTGAAGAAACAGTGGCCATGGCGCGGCAGTCCGAAGAATTAACGGTGCAACTGGAAACGCTGCGAGTGGAGAAAACGCGTCTGGCCGAGCAGCAAAAGCAGCTCGAACAGGAATGGGACGACGCGCGCACCCGCGTGACGCAACTGGAAGATCACCTGCGCATGGCGCGCCAGAACCTCCAGGAGATGCGCGAGGGACGGGGCAAATTCGAAATCGAGAAGGCGCGCAACGATTCCGACCGGCAGCACCTGCGGGAGACCTGCATCGCCGAGGTGAACGCGCAGCCCGAGGATTTGGTGGCTTCCGAAACCGCGTTCATGAGCGGAGAGGAACTTGCTGTGGCCGAAACGAATTACCGTGAAATGAAACAGCGCATCGAGAATATGGGTGCGATAAACATGATGGCGCTGGAAGAATTCAACGAGTGCGAACAGCGCTTCACGTTCCTGACGCGCGAGCGCGATGACTTGCTGCAATCCATTGCGGACACGCAGCAGGCCATCAAGGAACTGGACCAGATTACCAAGGATAAGTTCGAGCAGGCATTCGCTTCGATCAATGCGAACTTCACCACCGCGTTCCACACCATTTTCGGCGGGGGCACCGCGGAAATGCGTTTGACGGAACCGGACAGCTCGGGCGATGCGGGTATCGACATTGTGGCGTCGCCTCCGGGCAAGCGGCTGCAAAACGTGCTGCTGCTCTCTGGCGGCGAAAAAGCCATGACCGCGCTGGCGCTGCTGATCGCCATATTCCGGTATCAACCTAGCCCATTCTGCATTCTGGACGAGGTGGATGCGCCGCTCGACGAAGCGAACGTGGGCCGTTTCACACGCTTGATCGGGGACATGAGCGCGCAAACGCAATTTATCGTGGTCACGCACAACCGCAAAACCATGGAAACCGGCAGCGTCCTGTACGGCGTGACTATGCAGGAACCCGGCGTTTCCAAGATTGTCAGCGTGCGCTGGGAAGGCGAAGAAGTGTCGAATTCCAAGCAGCGTGCCGCCACCGCCGCCTGAAAAAACCATAGATACAGCGCAGTTCCAGTTTGCGAGCCTGATGCCGGCGGGTATCATACGTAGGTTATGAACGACGTGACGCGCCGCGAGATTGCGGATTCGCTGGAACAATTGGCGAATCAGGAACACTGGAAACCGGAGATTTGGCTGCGGTGCCACGACTTGCTGCAAGCGCATCTTGACGACGAACTGCTGCGATCGGTATACGACGAAATCGTTAATTACTCCGGGGTGTTCCAGTCGCAGAAGGTGTTCGGCTTGCGCGTACGTCCTCGCCGTTATCATTTGCAACTGTACCAGCGCGAGTTTCGCGATATTGCTACGGCCCTTCGCTTGAACCTCCCTCTCAGTTCACTCAAGAAAGAATCAGAGTAGCTGGCGAAAACGCGCGGCTGGGAGTATCCACGCCGAAACTTGTTTTTCTTTTTCGTCTGGTACTTTTTCAATCAGAAATGGAAATGGTGGCCACAGGAAAATTCACCACAAGCCGCGACGCAGCTCACATTGACTTCGCCACGCGGTGCGTTAGAATGCGTAACGCTTCCTCAGGGGCAAGCTCTCGTGAGCACAACTTCTGCAACAAAAGTCATTCGCGAGACGCGGTTCGCGGGAATAACTCCCGTGGCGCGGGGCAAAGTCCGGGACATTTATGAATTGGGAGACAAACTCCTGATCGTTGCCACCGATCGCCTGTCGGCCTTCGATGTGGTGATGGCGACACCCATTCCCGACAAAGGCCGGGTACTCACGCAAATCTCGCTGTTCTGGTTTCATCTGCTGCGCGAGGTGATTCCGACTCACGTTTTGCGTGCCACTGACTTTCCTGCGCCTTTCGACCAGTTTGCCGAGGACCTTGCCGGCCGCACGATGCTGGTTCGAAAAACACAGCCGCTGCCGATAGAATGCGTGGCGCGCGGTTATCTCTCCGGGTCGGGCTGGAAAGAATACGTCGCGACCGGAAGAGTTTGCGGCATCGCACTGCCGCCCGGATTGCGAGAATCCGACAAGTTGCCGCAGCCCATCTTCACGCCGGCAACGAAAGCGGCCACCAGCCACGACGAGAACATCTCCTTCGAACGCGCCGCGGAAATTGTGGGCCGGCCACTAGCCGAGAAAGTGCGCGACATTACGCTGGAGATTTATCGCCGCGCCGCCGCTTATGCCGAACCACGTGGAATTTTGGTGGCGGATACGAAATTTGAATTTGGCCTGCTTCACGGCGAGTTGCTGTGGATTGACGAAGCGCTCACTCCGGACTCTTCGCGCTTCTGGCCCGCGGCGCAGTACCAGCCGGGAGGCCCGCAGCCGTCGTTCGACAAACAGTTTGTTCGCGATTACCTGGAACGGATCCACTGGCCCAAGACTCCACCTGGGCCTGATTTGCCAGCGGATGTGGTTGCAGGCACTCGCACAAAATATCGCCAAGCCTACCGGATTTTAGTGGGCCGCGATCTGGATTAGAAACTAGGGAAGTTCGAGCTCGCATCTTGCCGCGGAGAGTGCCGACGTGAGAGACCAACTAGAAGGCTTGGTATCACAAATGGTGGAGCGCGGGATTTTGTTCGATGAGGCCGTTTGCGAGTTCGAGAAACGGTTCATCAAGCGCATGTTGGATAGGACCAACGGAAACCAGTCGAGAGCCGCGGAGCTTTTGGGCATCCACCGCAATACCCTGAGCCGAAAAGTGGTGCAGTACAAGCTGGACCACCGCCGTGGCCGTTCCCGCTAGGACGCTTGTGGGTGTGGGGTAGAGCGAACCGTCGTCGTAGTGGTGGAGTTCGCATTTTCAGTTGAGATCCCTCGTCGCGCAAAAGGTGCGCTCCTCACGATGACCGTCCGCGTAATGAATTGGACCGGGATGGAAGAGTGCAACGTCTCGCTGTTCATTCTTCCCCATAGCTCTGTGCATTCTTCCCGATAAAAAGCACACGGCCCTGGGTTTGCCCAGGGCCGTGTGCAACTTCGCGGTTGATTACTGAGGTTTCTTCGGCGCCGCTCTATGAGCCGGCTTCTTTTCGCCAGCCTTCGGCAGGTCTTCCGCGTTCACCTTGGCTTTATCCCAATGCAGCATGAAGGCCGGATCGGGATCGTAGGTTTCCAAAGTTCCGGTAAAGCGCACGGCGTTGCCTTTTTCCAGCTTGGCCGCTTCGGGTTGGTCAGCGGTCTTGATGACCACGTCCATGTTCGGTGTAGTGGCCGCTTCGAACTCGGCGTCGCTGGTCACGAAAGCGGTCTTCATGTTGATGGTGTCGGTTCCAGGAGTAATTTCAATAATCTTGCCGGGCACATCGGGGAATTCCAGGCCGCAAGCGGCAGTCCAGGTGAGCTTGGCTTTGTCGCCGCCAGCCTTCAGGTCGGTGACCACCGAGGCGATGGTCATGTCTTTGCGCGCCGCATCCAGGTCCGCGGCGCTCGGCAGTTTGTAGGTGGCCGGTCGTTCCGGACTAGTTGCCGCCAGTTGCAAAAGTTCGTTCAGTTCCGCTTGAGTCAGTGCGTCGCAGACCGTGCCGCCCTGGTAGGCCTGGATGACCTTGGGCATATACGCTTTGACTTGCTTGGATTGCTGATCGGTCGCGCTCTTGGAAGTGGCGGCCCGCGCAAAGGACCAGAGCGCGTCCAGTTGCTGCGGAGGATTCATGGCGAGGTAGGCCCGCCCCATATTGAAGTTGGAGATAAAATCATCGGGATTGCTGGACAGAATGGTCTTATACATCTGGATCGCGTTCGGGTAATCTTTCGCCGCAAAAGCCGCGTTGGCCGCGGTACCGTTGAAATTCAGGATGGCTTTCTTTTTGTCGTCGTCAAACTTTGCCTGATCGTAGCCTTCAGGCTTGGGCAGAGCGTCGACGGATTTCGCACCATCGAGGGCGGCCTGGTAAGCGGTCTTGGACGTGGCGGGGTCGGGATTGGGCGTATTGTTGTAAGCGTAAGCGCGGGCCGAGTAGGCCTGGTAGCGCTCCGTGGGAGTGAGCTTGTCGCCCAGCGCCAGTTCCTTGTCGGCGTACTCAATCACCTTTGGAAAGTTTTTCTGCTGCGCATAATTCTGGTAGTACAGCGGGTAGACATAATTCAAGAGGCTGGAATTGGGATACTTGGCCACGAAATCATCGAGAGCCTTTAATTGTGCCTGCGGATTCTTTTCGTTGGCGGCCGCGGTGTAGGCGTTGTACTCCGCCATAGTGTACTTCTGCTGCGTGCCCTGCCCGGCTGCACCGCCCGCGGCGGCCTGGGCCGCCAGTTGAGGGGTGTCGATGCAGAACAGACAAACCGCGATCAGGCCCGCCAGGCTAGCCATCCGTCTTGTTGCATTCATCCGTTATCTCCTCGCTCGTACCGCTGTGCCTTTAGAATAACGCAATCTGGCAGCCACTCGAAGCGCCCACCAGTCCTACTGCTCATCCCAGCAAAGATGATAGTTCTCGGAAACCTACGAATTATAGGGGCTGCCACCTCGTCTTCGCAAGTCGCTCGCTGAATCACGCAAGCATTCGTTGAGTACAGTACATCCGAGCGGGTCCAGACAGTCTTTACTCTTCGCACCTGCGTGGCATCCAAGTTTGGGCGGACCCTGAGAGTATGATGAGTTTCGCATAAAATCCGTATCTTGAGCGAGGGAGAAAATGAGCAAGGTCAGCGACACACCAGCAGGGGCCGAAGCGGGAAAACCATTGTCGCAGCATGTGGCACTGGTGACGGGAAGCAGCCGCGGAATTGGCAAAGCCATCGCCGCGCAACTCGCGGAATGGGGTGCGGCGGTTTGTCTCTGCGGGAAGGATCGCCGAACGCTGGATTCCACCGTGGCCGAACTGAAAAAATTCGCGAGCCGGGTGTTGGCGATTCCGGCCGACGTGACCAAGCCCGATAACGTTTCCGCTCTAGTGAACGCCACCGAGGAGAAGCTCGGCCCCATCACGCTGCTAGTTAACAACGCGGGCATCGGCAATCCCGGATTTGGGCCGCTGCAGGAGAAGACCGAAGCGGATTGGGATTTGGTGGTCGACACGAATTTGAAGAGCGTGTTTCTGGTGTCCCGGGCAGTGGCGCCGCTGATGATACAGCGGCGGCGGGGCGACATTATCAATATAAGTTCGCTGGCAGGCAAAAACACCTTCGCCGGGGGCGCACTGTACTGCGCGTCCAAATGGGGGCTGCAAGGATTGACGGGGTGCATGGCCGAAGACTTGCGCGGCTACGGGATTCGGGTCACTGCGATTTGCCCGGGGAGCGTGGCCACGGAATTCTCCGGGCGTGGCCCGAAGGATGCTTCTAAAGTGCTGAGCGCCAAGGACATAGCGCACGTCGTGGCCATGGTGGCACTGCAAGGTCCGCAAAGCTTCATCAGCGAGGTGCAAATAAGGCCGGTAAGCAAGGTGTGAGCCAGGGAAGCGCAGCCATGGGATATTTCCTCTTGACAATAGTCGTTATAACGCATAAATTGTCTCTATGGCGTCGCGCCCCAACTCCTCTCGCCTCACCACCCGCCCCGAAGCGCAACTCTTCGTGGCCCTCCTGAAAGCCGCGGATTCCCTTTCCCAAGAGGCCGAGCAGCTCTTTAAATCCGCCGGGCTCACTTCCGCGCAATACAACGTCTTGCGCATCCTGCGGGGAGCGGAACCCGGCGGACTGCTTTGCCGGGGCATCGCAGAACGCATGATTTCCCGGGACCCGGACATCACGCGCCTGCTCGATCGCATGGAAAGCCACCAGCTCATCACCCGCGAGCGCCAGACGGAAGATCGACGGGTCATCAAAACGCGCATCACCGCGGAAGGATTAAAGCTGCTGAAGAAGCTTGACCAACCCGTCCACGAGTTGCACAGGAAGCAGTTTGGCCATATGCCCCCGGCCCATCTGAAGCAATTGGCGGAACTGCTGACAGAAGTCGAAAAACGTGAGCCCAGTTAACGGACTCCGGCATCCAATTAACCACTTTCCATTGGAAAAAAAGGAGAACAAGGGATGAGAAAATCTATGGGTCGATTTATCGCAACAGCCGCGGTCGCCGCGTTATTTTCACTGCCGCTGCTGGCAGGCACGACCACGTACAAGATCGATCCGAAGCACAGCGACGCGGGATTTGCGGTGACGCACTTGATGATTTCCACCGTGCGTGGCGAGTTTCACGGCATCAACGGTACGGTGGTTTACGATGATGGCGACGTGTCCAAATCCTCAGTTGAAGTCACCATTGATGCCACGTCGGTGGACACGCGCGAACCGGCTCGCGACAAAGATCTCAAGAGCGACCATTTCTTTGACGTGGCCAATCATCCCACCATCACCTTCAAATCCACGAAAGTGGAGTCCGCCGGGCCGGGAAAACTGAAGGTTACCGGAGACCTCACTATCCACGGGGTCACCAAACCCGTGGTTCTCGACGTCACGGCCCCGAAGCCGCCGATCAAGGATCCCTGGGGGCTGCAGCGCACGGCGGTGTCGGGGTCGACAAAGATCAATCGCCAGGACTTCGGGGTCTCCTGGAATAAGACTCTGGATTCCGGTGGCGTAATGGTTGGTGACGATGTGGATATCACTCTGGACGTGGAGATGGTAGTTCCCCCGGCGGCAAAATAATCGCAGCGCGCCGCAGCAATGCGAACGTCGGCAACGTGGGGCGCAGCTCAAGCACAAACCTGGAGGAATCATGAAAAAGACCGCCGCTACCGACCACCCGGTTTCCGAGTTAATTCGCGAACGCTGGAGTCCCCGGGCGTTCGCGGACAAACCAGTGCCGCCAGAAGTGCTGCGCAGCCTATTCGAAGCGGCGCGGTGGGCGCCCTCGAGCAGCAACGAGCAGCCGTGGGCGTTTATCGTGGCAACTCGCGAGGATCCAGCAGCCCACGCGAAATTGCTGAGCGTGCTGGTAGACGCAAATCAGGTTTGGGCCAAGCATGCTCCGGTTCTGGGCATGGCCGTCTCGCGGCTGGCGTTCTCGCAGGGCGGCCAGCCCAATCGCAATGCGTTCTACGACACAGGAGCGGCAATGGCGTACTTGACCGTTGAAGCCACGGTGCGCGGGCTGTTTGTGCACCAGATGGCGGGCTTCGATCCACGCAAGGCGGTTGAAGAGTTTTCGATTCCCGCGGGTTGCGAGCCCATCGCGGCGTTCGTGCTTGGCTATGCGGGTGATGCGCAAGGCCTGCCGGAGACGTTACGCGCGCGGGAACTCGCGGCTCGCACGCGCAAACCGCTCAGTGAATTTGTCATGTCCGGGAAATGGGGTCAGCCGGCCCCGTTCCTGAACAAATAACAACGAGCCAAAGGTAAGTGGTTATGCCATCGCTCCTCGACGTGCTCCTTCGCCACGGTTACTTTTTCATGGCGGCCTGGGTGTTTCTAGAGCAGATCGGCTTGCCGCTTCCGTCGTTTCCCGTGCTGTTAGCCGCGGGCGCGTTGTCGGGCACGGGCCGCATGAATTTCGGGCTGGCACTGCTGCTGTGCATGTTTGCCACGGTCTTGGCGGATGTTTTCTGGTACGAATTGGGCCATCACAAGGGAATTAAGGTGGTTCACTGGCTCTGTCGCATCTCCCTGGAACCAGATTCCTGCGTGCGCCGCACGGAGGGCTTATTCGAGCAGCAGGGCGCCCGTTCTCTGATATTCGCGAAGTTCCTTCCCGGTCTGAATGCGGTGGCCACACCACTGGCCGGTATTTTTCAGATGCGCTTGCGCAGGTTCCTGCTCTTCGATGTGCTGGGCGTGCTTTTGTGGCTCGGCACCTATATGGGTCTTGGCTATTTCTTCAGCAACCAGATTGAGCGCATCGCGCAGGAAGCAACCGCGTTGGGCAGTTGGCTAGTGGTGATCTTGATCAGCCTGTTTGTGGCATACATCTTCTACAAATTTCTGGCGCGCCAAAAATTTCTCCGCGACCTTCGCATCAGCCGCATTAGCGTGGACGAGCTAAAGCGGAAAATTGACGCGGGCGAAACACTTTCCATCGTGGATTTGCGCCATGACCTGGACTTCGAAGCTGATCCCGAAACCATTCCCGGCGCGGTGCATCTGGACTCCAAGGAACTGAGCGAGAAAAGTGAGCTGTTGCCCATGGATCGCGAGGTCATCCTTTACTGTACTTGACCAAACGAAGCCACCAGCGCCCGTGTGGCGCTACTCCTTCGCAACCGGGGCATCCATCGAATTCGGCCTCTGCAGGGAGGATTGGAAGCGTGGCGCGACCGCGGCTATCCGCTGACAACGATTTCGTCTTAGGCCCAGGCAGATTTGAATTTTCCCAGTGCAAGGAGAAGAACAATGAGCATCAAGGTGCAGGTGGTTTTCTACAGCATGTACGGGCACATTTACCGCATGGCGGAAGCGGTGGCGGAAGGGGCCAGGCAAGTCTCAGGTGCGGAAGTGTCGGTATACCAGGTGCCGGAACTGGTGTCTGATGACGTGCTCGAGAAGTATGGAGCGAAAGCGGCGCGCGCGGCGTTTGCGAAAATCCCTGTGGCAAAAGTGGACCAACTCGCGGAGGCACACGCCATTATTTTTGGAACCCCGACACGCTTTGGGAATATGGCTGCACAGATGCGGAATTTTCTGGATCAGACAGGCCCGTTGTGGATGAAGGGCGCGCTGATTGGCAAAGTGGGAAGCGTGTTCGCGTCCACCGGAACACAGCATGGCGGCCAGGAGACCACGATCACCAGTTTCCATACCACGCTGCTGCATCAGGGCATGATTATCGTTGGCGTGCCCTACAGCGAGTCTGGTCTCAGCCACATGGACGATATCACGGGCGGCACACCGTACGGCGCCACGACACTGGCGGGCCGCGACGGTTCGCGCCAGCCCAGCGAGAATGAGTTGAAGATCGCGCGCTATCAAGGCAAGCACGTAGCGGAGATCGCCAGCAAGCTGTTCCGCTAGGGCTTATGTAGTGGCCGGGCTAGTGACGAATAAAATTAAAATGTTTTTACTGAAAAAACTCAGTTAACACTCATCGACACAGAGGCAATGTGAAGTTGGTTCAACTTCACGGCGGTCCAATCTTGCTGCGGAACAACGGGATATAGAGGACTATGACTACGATTCCATGACTATGATTCCAGCTCAGCCTAGCAACAATCGGATGACCATATTGCGGCTCATGGAAGCGATTGCTAAGCAGACCACGATCACTACAAACGTAACGAAACCAAATTTCAGCAGCTGGATTTTATCTTCTCTCATTCGAGTCTCAATGCAGTTAATGGTAATTCCCGATTAGTCACCTGGCCATGCAGATTCTGACTACCCGGAGCTACTGTGGCGCCTCGACCATTCCTCCACGGACGGATATTCGCCCGCCTGCGTCTTCCCGCACTAATTGCCGCACCAGATACCTGCCCGGCTTAACGGTATATTCCGCGCGCATCGGCACGCCCGTGTTCAAAAACTTGTCATAGGTTGGCGCGGTCAACCGCAGTTGCAGGCTTTTCTCCCCGCCCATTACGTAATTTCCGTTGTCGTCGAAAATCGCCACCACCGTTGTCAGTATGTTGCAGTTGCGGTCTTCCTCTTTTCGGAATGGCACGTCTTTGATGCCCAGCATCACGGTGATTTGAATCTTCGCCTCTGTCGTCCCATTCTTCACTGCAGCCAGTTGCAGGTCCATGGGCATGTCGAGCTGTTCGCTGCCGGAATAGAGAGCGCTACGAATCTCGGCCTCCACCTGCTGCGCGGAGTCCCCTACTTTCTTGTCGTCGTAGTATCCGGTTCTGGCCTCAACCTGATAGTGCCGCTGACCCGTTAGCTCCACTTTCAACTTGTGAAATGCGCCGTCGCCCTTCACTGCCGTCGGAGAGAAGGTCAGGATGTAGGAAGTCGCGGGCTCATCACCTAATCGCTTCAGGCCACCTGCAATGTCGTTGGAGTTGAGGTAGTGCGTGCCTCCAGTGCCATCTGCCAAACTAACGAGCAGTTCCGTCTGTTCCTGTGCTTCCTGCGAACTGAGTGCCATGGCCCGTGGCGGGAGCGGCCCGCCGCTGTCGCCGGAGTACCCGCCTTCTGTGAACACGCCTCGCGCGTCCAGCGTATTGACCACGATGTTCTGCCGGTTAGCTTCTTCCAGCACACGTTGCAATCGGGCCCGGTCGTTGGTCAGCGAAACCCCCGGCGAGATGAACACCACGGTGCGCCGCCCGGGTTTCTTTTCCATCCATTTCACGATGGCCAGCAACTGATCATAGATCTGGTTGTTGTCCGCTTGGCCCAGCGCCATGGCCTGCTGCACCGCGTTGCGCGCTAGCGACTCCGCTTGCTGCATCATTTTCGGGTCATTTCCGTAGGCGCAGTGCAGCGCGTCGTTCACAATCAGCCGGAAGGCGGTGTCGTCGTGAAACGTGTCCACCTGGTTCGCCAGGTAATACGACACCTTTGGGCAATCTCCTTGCCGGCTGACCATCGCAAAATGCGACGACAGCCCCGCGAGTGCCTTCTTCAACTCTTCCTTGTCCGCCGTGAAATCGTGGTTCAGGCTGCCCGACAACGAGTACAGCCCAACGCGGTCTCCCGGCTCCAGGCCGTCGAGGAAGGCCGTCGCGGAATTTCGCGCGTACATCAAGTCGCCCGTCGAAAGATGCATATCGTCGAATACCATGGCCACGAAGCGTTCCGGCGCGCTTGCGGGCATGACCGCTTCCGTGGACCCTGCTGGTGTAACCGCTGCCGCCCGGGCGGATCGCACCTCCGGTGTTTCCACCGTGAAGTTCGCGATGGTCTGAGGCTTCCCGTTATCGGACAGCCGGAAATCGTCGCGTGAGAGGTTCGGCACCGGCTTGCCATGCTCGTCGCGCACCACAACGCGCACTTCCACCACGTTCACTCGCACATGAATTAAAGCTGGTTCTTGCGCTTGCTGTGCTTGGCCCGCTACACCCAGGGCAGAGGCGGACGCTATGCTCAAGAGTGCGAGCCACCAATTCCCTTGCCTTCGGCTCACTGCTCCTCCAACCGCGCTCGCAAGTTTCCGCGGTTCTCTTCTCTCCTGATTTCCACTCCGTGACTATACGTCGATCGCGTTCCCCTGCGCAGCCCGCGCTGGCCCGAGCCCGGCGTTGTCACTTGGCGTTGAGTTGGTCGGCGCTTGGTGAGCGAGGCCGTACAATGTTGTCGGAGCCCGCCATGTGCGGCCGCAAGATCGTGTTTCCGAGGCCGAGGGCGACGCCTCCCGGACGCTGGCGCGGCCGGTATCACCGGTGGCGCCTGGGATCAGCACTTTCCTTGACATGGTCATGGCTCCTTACGGGGATCAGTTCGAAGCTTACGTTATTGGTAAGTGGCCGCTTGAGTGAATCGGAGCTTAAGGCGCTCTGAGGCCACGAAAAGTACAACATCTAAAGGCGGGGCAACACGATTCCGCCCTGGGACTGATATTTCCCTTTTTTGTCCTTGTAACTGATTTCGCAGGGCTCGTCGCTTTCGAAGAACAGCACCTGGCACAGGCCCTCGTTCGCGTAGATTTTGGCGGGTAGCGGCGTGGTGTTGCTGATCTCCAGGGTGACAAAACCTTCCCATTCAGGTTCGAATGGCGTCACGTTGACGATAATTCCACAGCGGGCGTAGGTGGATTTTCCCAGGCAGATGGTAAGCACGTTGCGCGGAATCCGGAAGTACTCCACGGAGCGCGCCAAGGCAAACGAATTGGGAGGAATCACGCAAGCTTCGCCCTTATATTCGACGAGCGAACGCGGATCGAAATGTTTGGGGTCGACGATGGTGCTGTTCACGTTGGTGAAAATTTTGAATTCGTCGGCCACGCGAATGTCATAGCCATACGAGGACACGCCATAGCTGATCACCCCTTCGCGCACTTGCCGGTCGGTGAACGGCTCGATCATCTTGTGCTCCAGGGCCATGCGGCGAATCCAGCTATCGGGCTTGACGGACATCCATTCCTCCAGTCGAGAAAAACGTGTACTCTCAAAAGGTTCAAGTGTAGTAGAGGGGCTACGTCTTGACAACCCGGACGGCAGCCTCTAGCATCGGGCCACGGATTCCTGGAGGGTGGTGTGATCAAGCTCGACATCGTAAATGCTGTGGTCGGCAAGACCAATATCAGCCGCACAAAAGCAGAGCAGGCCGTGGAGACGGTATTCGAATCGCTCAAAAATGCTCTTGGCCGCGGCCAGCGCATTGAGCTGCGCAAATTTGGTGTGTTCAGCGTGAAACCTCGCAAGACCGGCATCGGCCGCAATCCGCGAACTGGCGAAGAAGTCAGCATTCCTCCGGGCAAGGCGGTGCGCTTCAAGCCCGGCAAGGAACTTCAGGGACTGGAAGACACCACCGCTCCGGCCACAAATAATCTAAAATAATCTTGTGAATCCTCAGGAATCCGATCAGCGCGCGCCCGCTTATCCGCAATCGTCTTCGTGGTCTCCCCGGCAGAACGTGGCGTACTACTCCGTCGCCAGGGTGCATCCTTCGCTGCGTTCGCTGGCGATTGCCACAGGATTGTTCCTGCTCACGCTGGTGACTTCTCTTCTGGCCGGGGCACACTTCGCCGCAGCTTACGCGCACAACCAGGCCGCTTCGTTCGATACTTTGCTGCGGATGTTTCCCCTGGCGTTCCATCACCCTGCCATTCTTCTGTCGGGACTGCCGTTCGCGGTTACGCTGCTGGCGATTCTGCTAGCGCACGAACTAAGCCACTATTTCGCGTGCCGCTATCATCACATACACTCCAGCTACCCGTTTTTTATTCCCGCTCCCACGCTGATTGGGACTTTTGGCGCATTTATTTTGATTCGTTCGCCGATCCGTTCTTCCCGCGCACTATTTGATGTGGGTGCTTCCGGGCCGCTGGTCGGTTTCCTTTTTGCGCTGCCGGCTTTGGCATATGGAGTGCTCCACGCGCGGGTGATTCCGACGTTGGCGTTCGACCCAAATGCAGACGTCGTGTTTGGCGTGCCGCTGATTCTGAAATTGATGACCGCCGTGGTGCAGCCAAACGCGCATGCCGCCGACCTGCTGCTGCATCCGGTGGGACGGGCCGCCTGGGTCGGGTTGTTCGCCACCGCATTGAATCTTCTTCCCGTGGGGCAACTCGATGGCGGGCACATTGTGCGTTCCATCAGCCCTCGCGCGCATCGGTTGATCTCGCTTGTGCTTCCCGCCATTCTCGTGGTGCTGGGCATCTTCCTGTGGCGCGGGTGGCTGCTGTGGGCATTGATTCTTTTGGGCCTGCGCTTCTTTCGTATGGCGCCGATTTATGATCCCGTTCCTCTGGATCCTAATCGCCGGTTCGCGGCATTCCTGGCGCTGGTGGTGTTTATCCTGTGCTTTATGCCCAGCCCGCTGTGAGCGGCGCCGTGAAATCTGGCACAACATCAAGCGTCGGCAACATCTTGTGAAAGTTGTGGACATGAGGTCCAGCAGTGCTGGACCCCTACGTGGAAACATTTCCTGTCACAGTAGCGTGAGGGGGTCCATGTCGACTAAGACGGCGGTTTGCGGGATTTCGTTTGCGTCGCAATACGTGAGGGCGCCGCTGAGGATTTTGGTCAGCAGGGATTTTTGGGGGGATTTCAGCAGGAATTGGTAGCGGTGTTCTTTTTTCAACCGTGCCAGTGGCGCAGAGGCTGGTCCAAGGATGCGCATGCCTTTACCATCCTGTGGCGCGAAATATTCGGAAAGGCGGCGCGACCAGCGAATCGCGTTTTCCAGGTTCGTATCCCGGACAATCACGTTGGCCAGCGATGTAAACGGCGGGTACATCATCATTCGGCGGAAGTGTAGCTCGCGCTCGTAGAACGACACGTAATCCTGTTTCACTGCGTCTTGCACCGCGTAATGCTCCGGGTAATAGGTCTGGATGAGCACACGGCCCGGCAATTCGCCGCGACCCGCCCGGCCGGCTACTTGCGTGAGTAACTGAAACGTGCGCTCGGCGGCGCGAAAGTCCGGCAAGCTGAGTGACGAATCCGCGGAGATAACGCCGACGAGGGTGACGTGCTGAAAATCGTGGCCCTTGGCGAGCATCTGTGTACCCACCAAAATGTCCAGCGCGCCGCTGGCGAACGCTCCCAGTGTTTCCTGATATTGCTGTTTGCTGCGCGCGGTGTCGCGATCGAGCCGGGCAATACGCGCTCCGGGAAACTCCTTGCGTAGCCGCTCTTCCAGGTGCTCCGAGCCTTCGCCGAAAAAATACACGTAGTTCGAATCGCACTTTGGGCAGACCTTCGGGACGGGTTGGATTGATCCGCAATAGTGACACTCCAGGCGATTGCGGCTTTTGTGATAGGTCATGGAAATACTGCAGTTCACGCATTGCACCGAGGCGCCGCAACTGCGGCACAAGACCGACCAGGAATAGCCGCGGCGGTTGATGAGAATGAGTGCCTGGGTCTGAAATTCCAGACACTCCTTAATTCCCGCATGCAGAGTCTGCGAAATGGGGTTGGCCTTTTGCGTTTGCTGAAAATCGCTACGCAGGTCGACGATTTCCACGGCCGCAAGATTGCGATTCTCCACGCGCGAGGCCATGGTCAGCAGTTCGTATTTTCCATTCACGGCGTGGTGATAGGTTTCGAGCGAAGGAGTGGCGGAGCCGAGCAATGCTGCCGCGTTTTCCAGTTTCGCGCGCATGATGGCTACGTCCCGCCCGTGGTAGCGAGGCGTTTCTTCCTGCTTGTAGCTGTTCTCCTGCTCTTCATCCACTATGATCAAGCCCAAATTTTGCAGTGGAGCAAAAATGGCCGAGCGCGTGCCGACCACTACGCGAGCGGAGCCATTGCGCACGCGCCACCATTCCTGGGCGCGCTCCACATCGCTGAGCGCGGAATGGAGAACCGCGACACCTTCGAAGCGCGCGCCAAACCAGCCGCGGCACTGACGGCCAACCCACAGCGTCAGCGCGATTTCAGGAACCAGGATGATGGCGGTCTTGCCGCGGGCCAGCGTGTCTTGCACGCTGCGCAAGTAGACTTCCGTTTTACCGCTGCCAGTCACGCCGTGGAGCAACTGAACGCCAAATTCGCCTAGTTCGAAACGCGCACGGATAGCGGCGAAGGCGCGCTCCTGCGTTTTATTCAATGTATGTGCTGGCGGCATGTACCCAGTATCGAACGGGTCTTCCACCGGATCGACGGGCTCTTCCCAACTTTCCAGCAAGCCATCGCGGAGCATGCGTTCCATCAGCGCGCGAGAAACCTGCGCCAGCTTGAGGAGTTGTGGCATCGGCAAGGGCCCCCGCTCGGTTTCAAGCAGCGCCCGAATGCGCTCCTCCTTCTCAGCGAGCACGGCATCACTAGTTCGACCGTGTGGCGGTGGGTTTATCCCGCTGTCTTTTCCCTCGTTGCCTAGGCCATTCCCTTTCCATGCGACGACGCGCTGCATTTTGCGCTTGCGCCCCTGCATGGTTTCGCGGATTTCCACATAGCCACGGCGCTGCAGCCGTTGCAATGCCTCGGGCGTAATGCCGATCTTCCTCCCCGTCCCCAACGCGAGTTCGCCTTTCCTCGCCAACATTTTCAGCAGAAACTCTGCCTCGGCACCGTCCAAGTCCGTCAGCGCAGTTCCCTGTTTTAATTTTTCTGCAAGAGCGCGACCTGCTTCGGTCAGCACGATTTGCCGTTTTAAGGCGATTTCGGTCACCGGCGGCAACATGGCGCGAAAAACTTCACCGATAGGAGCCAGATAGTAGCTGGCGATCCACCGTCCCAGTTCAAGCAGCTTTGGTGTAAGCGCTGGAAGCACGTCCAGAACGTTTTGAACTTCGCGGATTTTTGTTGCTTCCGGGGCGGTCGCGGTCATCTCTACCACTACGCCGACGATCGCTTTTTTGCGGAATGGCACGAGCACGCGGCTGCCCAGCTGCACTTGCGAGCGCAACGGTTCCGGCACGGCGTAGGTAAACGTCGTACGCAGCGGCACGGGGAGGGCCACGTTGCAATAAGTTTCAGTCATTCGGAGTGAAGAGCCGCCGCCTGGAATGGGCGAGATGGTCTCGCGTGTAGTGTAGCAGTTGTCAAAGAGTGGAGAAAAATCGGGCGCGACGCGAGGGGGAGTTGTGGTCGCTCAGGGGACGGTGGGGGCAGAAGTTGAGATCCCTCGCTGCGCTCAGGATGACAAATCCGTTTTTTGCGCGGGAATTTGGTCTAAGAAAATTCTAAGATCCCACATGCAACATCGGCGTGTGGGGCACCCGCTGCTCGATGATACCCCGCGCGACAAAACGAGGGGAGACGTTCCTCACTACGCAGACTCCGTACGGGATGACGAATTTGCCTGGGCAAAATTTGGAATGCCAAGGACGCGTTAGCGGCTGATCAAAATGATGCCGCCGAAAATGGACGCAATACCGAACCATTGGGTTTTCGTGATTTTCTCGCCGAGGATGGTAGCGGCCAGCGCGACCGTCACAGCGCCATATAGCGAGGACAGCACAGTGACGACCGACACTTGTTCCAGACGCATGCCGTAGTTATTCAAAACATACGCGCCGGTGTCCAGAATGCCCATGCCGAGCAAGGGCCACGCGGCCTGCACGGTGGGCACGCGCTTGGGCTGACGCCAGACCAGAACGATCACCGCCCCAAGAATGACGCACATCAAGCGCGTCACCCAGACCGTTTGGGCGCTGCCGAGCAGCGGTATCGCGCGTATTCCTAAAACCCAGAACAGCAGGCCGAACCCTATCGCCGCGACAAGCGCCCATCCAACGCCCATATGCCGCTTTTGCGTTCGCGTGTGTGGATCGATCAAGTTCGCGTCGGCGGGCACTTCTTCACCGCTAGAGACGATCACCACTCCCACGAGAATCAAAACCAGGCCGGCAAAGCGCGGTGTGGTCAGTCGTTCACCGGTAAGCGCCGCGAGCAGCATCGTCAGTGCGGGATAGCTCGCCGAAATGGGCGCCACGATGGACATCTTCCCAATCTCAAACGAGCGATAGAGCGCCAGCGTGGCGCCCGCATTCAGCACCCCGGCGCAAATTCCCCAAGCCCACGGTTTCCAGCCGAGCGCGAGGCTCAGGCGGCCGAAGCCACCGAGCCACGGCAGCGCCGCGGTGAGCAGCAGGAATCCCACGAGCTGCATATACAGCATGGCGCGCAGAGCCCCAATTTTTTTTGAAGCAAAACGGGCCAGCAGGTCCGAGCTACCCCAGGAAAGCGCGGTGAGCAGCCCGAGTACGATGCCCATGGTGTGAAACTACGAGGACTTTTTCTTCGGCAGTTGCAGACCGAGTTCGGCCATTACTTTTTGTAGGTCTTTCCACACGTCGGCCTTGGCGGGAGGGTTGCGCAGCAAATACGCGGGATGATACGTGGCCATCAGCTTGCGCCCGCGCCACGCTTGCCACTCACCACGATATTGCGAAATGCCTCGCGTGGTTTGCAACAACGTCTTAGCGGCCACCGCGCCGAGGCACACAATCACTTTGGGATTGATGGTGTCGATCTGGCGAAGCAGATAGGGCGAACAGGTCTCCACCTCATCGGGCTCCGGCGCGCGATTTTCCGGGGGCCGGCACTTCACTACGTTGCAGATGTAGACGTCTTTTCGCTGCAAGCCCATCGCTTCGATCATCTGTGTCAGCAATTTCCCGGCGCGTCCCACAAAGGGCAAGCCCTGCATATCTTCGTCGGCTCCGGGGCCCTCGCCCACGAACACCAGTGGCGCATTGGCCTTGCCGTCGCCAAATACTAGCTTGTGACGACCTTTGTGCAGTTTGCACCGCGTGCAGTCACCAAGATCCTCGAGAATCTTCGGCAGCGAATCGTCTTTGATTCGGCTCTGCTCCTCGAACAGCGAGGGTGCCGGCGGAGTCACCACAGGCAGCACGCGCGCGGGAACCGTTACGGAAGGACTTGCGATTTTTGCTTTTGCCTTTGCCAAGAAGCTCTCCTCAGTGACGGCCGGAATCGCAAGAATCGAATCTTCGAGAACCGCTCGGCTCGCTACGCGGTCACGGTAGAACAAACGAATCCCCAAATCCTCGTAGTAGCGCAGGCGCTCTTCGATTTTTTGTCGCAGGGATTCGGTGCTGGTGCCGGGCATGTCCGGTTAATCGCTGGCCCGCTGAGAAGCAGGCTTGCTTTTCAGGACGCCGCGGAGCCGCAGCGCTTCATCCAGAATGCGCTGCGCCACTTCCGCTTTGCTCAGGCGAGGCAGAGGCAAATCGCGACCGTCGCGCGCGAACAGTGTGACCACGTTGGTGCCCACATCGAATCCGGCGCCTTCCGCGGTGACATCGTTGGCCACCATCAAATCAGCGTTTTTCTGGGTCAGCTTCTTGCGCGCATTCTCGGCCACATTCTCTGTCTCCGCGGCGAAACCGATCACCAGGCGCTGGCCTTTTTCCCGCGCCGCGCTCGCCAGAATGTCCGGATTTGGAGCCAGACGCAGAGTCGCTTCTTCTCTTCCACGCTTCATCTTCTGGACCGCTTTATCGACCGGCCGGTAATCCGCCACCGCCGCGGCAAAAACAGCGATCGAGCAGTCTGCGAAATGCGCTTGCACGGTCCGCTGCATCTCTTGCGCGCTTCTTACGTCGATGCGCTCGACCCCTTGCGGGGTGTCTAACGATGTGGGACCACTCACCAACAAGACTTTCGCGCCACGTTTGGCGGCGGCTTCGGCAACCGCGTAGCCCATCTTCCCCGAAGAACGATTCGTCAAGAAGCGCACCGGGTCGAGGTCTTCGCAAGTCGGTCCCGCGGTCACCAGAACCGTTTCACCGGCAAGATCCTGCTCCGCTTTCAACAATTCGCGCACAGCTTTCAAAATGTCCTCCTGCTCCGCCAGGCGACCTGAGCCGATCATGCCGCAGGCCAAATAACCCGCGCTGGGCTGCACGATGCGCACGCCCCGCGAACCCAGCATCGCTACGTTGTCTTGCGTGGCCGCATGCTGCCACATATTCACGTTCATTGCAGGAGCCAGGACGACGGGAGCAGTCACAGCCAGGTACAAGGTGGTGAGAAAATCGTCGGCCACGCCGCGCGCAAACTTGGCCAGAATATCCGCCGTTGCCGGCGCTACCAGCAGCAAGTCCGTGCGCTGCGCGACAGCGATATGATCGATCGCGGAATCCAGGCTGCCTTCGCCACCCGGTTGATTCGAAAATAGATCGGTGATGACCCGCTGGCCGCTGAGCGCGGCAAAGGTCAGCGGGGTGATGAATTCGCGCGCTGCGCGCGTCATGACGACCTGGATGGAGTGTCCCTCATCTTGCAGACGGCGGACCAGTTCGGCGGACTTATACGCCGCGATTCCGCCGGTAACGCCGAGGGTAATGCGCATAGCGGCCCGGCAGCGCTACTTGCGCCGCTTGGCTTCCTTTTCCTCTTCGGTGGCGGGCACCTCGGAAAAATCGTATTCGATCAGGCCGTGGGTGACCTCTTCGCAGGCGATTCGCGTGGCTTTCTGCGTGCGCACATTGTCCACCATGGGTGGTGCCCCGGCCATAATCTGACGCGCGCGTCGGGCAGCCAGTACAACGTAAGCAAACTGGCTCTCGGGCGCTTTGGTTTGCACGGTCATGAGTATCTTACCCTCCAAACGATGCCAGAAGTTGTCTTACGCGATCGCGGCGACGTGCGCTGGAGCAACGCAAAGCGGTGACAATGGCCTGCGCTTCTTTTCCTGCACGTTCCACATCATCGTTGACGATACAAAAATCGTAAAATTTCTCGCTGGCCACGATTTCGTCGCGTGCTTTGGCCAGCCGCCGCGCAATTTCCTCGTCCGAATCCTGGCCCCGGCTGCGCAGCCGATGTTCCAGCTCTGGCCGCGAGGGTGGCAGTATAAAGATAGCCACCGATTCCGGCAATTTTTGCTTCACCTGGCTGGCGCCTTGTACATCAATTTCCAGCACCAGGTCGTACCCTTTCCGGCGCGATTCTTCCAGCCACTTCTTCGGCGTCCCGTAAGAATACTTACCAAAAACCTGCGCATATTCCAGAAATTCGCCGCGCTCCACCATGGCCTTGAACTGGGCCGCAGTGACGAAATCATAACATTTTCCGCTCGCCTCGGTCGCCCGCCGCGCCCGAGTAGTACAGGATACGGAAGCCATGGTGCCGGGCAATTCCAGAATTCGTTGCACCAGCGTGCTTTTGCCAGATCCCGAAGGACCGGAGACGACCAGAATTAGCGGCTCTACCCCAGCGCCCTCGCTCATTCGATGTTCTGGACCTGTTCGCGCAATTTTTCAATGTCCGACTTGATCTCCAATGCCAAGCCCGTAATCGCCAGCGCCTCACTTTCGACTCCCGGTGTTTTCGAAAGCATGGTGTTGGCTTCGCGATGCATTTCCTGCAGCAGGAAATCTAATTTCTTTCCCAGTTCGCCCGCGCCATCCAGCAGCTTCGAAAACTGTTGCAGGTGGCTGCGCAGCCGGTCTAATTCTTCACTGATATCGCTGCGTTCCGCAAGTAACGCGGCTTCTTGCGCCAACCGCGCCGGTTCGATATTGGTGCCGTTCAGCAATTCGCGCAGCCGCGCTTCCAGACGGCGGCCGAACGCGGGACGCAGCGTGCTAACAAATTCGCGGACCTGCTCAGCTTCGAAACCGATCTTGGCCACCCGCGCGCGCAGCTCCTCGGTGAGATGCCGCCCTTCGTTGCGGCGCATCTCGTCCATCTTAGCCAGCGCTTCCTGGAGATAGGTTTCCAGCACACCGCCCAGTTCTTCCTGGGCTTCTTCGGTTTCCGGCAGCGCGGAAGCCAGGCCGGTAATCACACCGGGCAAACGCAGCAGCGCCACGGTGTCCAACTCCGCCGTGCCGCCACTTTGCTTGCGCAGCTCTTCCGCGGTATGGACATAAGCTTTCAGCAATTCGCGATTGACGTGCACCGGCGCGGTTTCGCCGGGGTCCATACTGACGTGCACATCAATGTGGCCGCGATGAATTCGCGCGCGCACCGCTTGCCGCAGGCGATGCTCATACGGCTCCAGCGAGTCGGGGATGCGCAGCTTCACGTCGAGGAAGCGGTGATTCACGCTTTTCACGCTGACACGAATCAACCAGCCTTCAAATTCTCCACGCGCCATCGCGTATCCGGTCATCGACCGACATTCCGCCTTGTTGGCAACGCCCACTGCTTCCATGGAACCCTGGGTGCTCATTCTTGTTTGTTGGACCCCGCCATCTTAGGATTCGGCGTTTCGGCCTGCAGCAGGATTTCGTCGTCCGCGAATTGCAGATCGTGCAACCGCGCGTAACTCCCACCTTTGGCAAGCAACTCCGCGTGCGTGCCGCTCTCCCGGATGCGTCCATCCTCCAATACTAGAATTTTATCGGCTTTCCGCACGGTACCCAAGCGGTGCGCGATGACGAAAGAGGTGCGCCCAACCATGAGGTTGCCAAGTGCCTTCTGCACGTACTGTTCGGATTCAGAGTCCAACTCGGAAGTGGCTTCATCCAAGATCAAAATCGGTGAATTTTTCAGGATGGCCCGGGCGATGGCAATGCGCTGGCGCTGCCCGCCGCTCAACCGCGTGCCGCGTTCGCCAATCACGGTGTCGTAGCCATGGGGCAACTCCAGAATGAAATCATGGGCAAGAGCCGCCTGCGCCGCTTGCTCGACTTTTTGATGAGGCACGTCGCCCATGCCGTAGCAGATGTTATTGCGCACGGTATCGTGAAACAAAATATTTTCCTGCGTGACCATGGAGATTTGATTGCGCAGCGAACGCAGGTTCATCTCTCGAATGTCCGTCCCGTCAATTTTGATGCTTCCGGAGGTGACCTCGTAGAAACGGGGAATCAGGTTCACCAGCGTGGTTTTGCCTGCACCACTGGAGCCGACAAAGGCAACCACCTCGCCCTTCGCCGCGCCTAGGCTCACGCGGTCCAGCACCGGAGCGCATTCAGGCTCGTAGGCAAAGGTGACATTTTCGAAAGTGATATCGCGCGAAATGCCTTGCAGCGTTTTACCACCTGGCTGGTCGAGTACTTCCTCTTCGCGATCCAGAAACGCGAACACCTGCGTGCTGGCGCCTTGCGCTGCCTGGAACTGCTGGTACACGTAGCCCATGCGCTTCACCGGCATGTAGGCGTTGAACATCGCGTAGAGAAAGGCGAAGAACTGCGGTTCGCTGATTTCCTTGTGTTGAATCTGGCCGCGCGCATACAGCAAGAGGAGCGGAATCACGATTCCGCCGAGGAGGTCCATGAGCGGCGCCGTCAGCACGGTAGCGCGCACCCAGCGCATGCTCTCGCGCAACAGCCGCCGCGATACCTCCCGGAACTTGCGCACCTCGGAATCTTCCATGCCGAAGGCTTTCACGATGCGGTTGCCGCTGACGGTTTCTTCCAGGATCTGGCTCAAATCACCAAGGCGGGTCTGGCTCTGGCCCACGGACAGCCGGATCTTTCTTCCTAATTTGTTGATGGGATAGACCACCAGGGGCAGCAGCACGGTAGTAAAAATCGAGAGTTTCCAATCGAGCATGAGCATAACGCTGACCAGGGCGATAAACGTGAAACTTTTCTGAAACAGGTCGGCGAGGTATTCGCTCAGCGCAAGGCGTGTTTTGTCCACGTCGTTGATGGTGGTGGAGATGATGCGTCCGGTCTGGTTGCGCTGAAAGAAGCCGATGGGCTGGCGGATGATTTTTTCGTATAGCGCGTTACGCAAATCGCGAATAGCCGCGTGGCCGGCATATTGAATCTGGGTGACGCCCAGATACTCGGCGACGGCTTTGGTGGCGTACAGCGTGAAGAGGGTCAGCGCGAAGATGGTGGCGACGTTGTGGACGTGCGGGAAAAACCAATTGAGGTAGACGGTGTGACCACTCCAGGGAAGCTTCACCAGCGGCAGTTGCGTGCTGACTTTCGTGGGGTCGAGAACATACTCGACCGCCGGCACGATCATGAGCGCGACAACGCCCTCGGCCGCGGCCACGAACGCCACCAGCAACACGCCCAAAAACAGACGGAAGCTGTAGGGCTTCACATAACCGAAAAGCCGCCTTAATTGCGGTGAAATCAGTCGACCCACTCCTGCCCCCGAGTCCTTCCCACCTTGCTCCTAGTACGCTAAGCGCCCACGCTATACCGTGTCAAATGGATGGGCCAACACCGCGAACATGCTGTATTCGCTCTTCATCGACTCAAAAACTTCCACGGCTTCTTGCGGTTGATGGTTTGGATCGTTCCGCAAACCAGCATGCCAGTACTGGTGGCGCTTTTCAAATTACGGCCACCGGGCTGCGCTACAGTCGAAAAGATATCGCTCCATCTGGAGGTTCGTGTTCCTTGGCTTCCTGCGGACCGCGTTGTTTTTGGCCGAAGCATCTTTCTTTACAGTTTGCGTGATTCATAGGTTGAGATCCTTCGACGCGGATCGCCGCGGCTCAGAATGACAGCGGCTTGCAGCGAGGGGAGACGCGCAGCGGCACTACTTGTCAATGTCGCGGTGGACGACGCGCGTAGCGAAGCCTTTTTTGTCCAAGGCGTGCTTCATCCATTCGGCCATCATCACGGAGCGGTGCTTGCCACCGGTACAGCCAAAGGCGATGGTCAGATAGCTTTTGCCTTCTTCGATGTAGTGGGGAATCAAGTAGGTGAGCAACCCTTGCATGCGGCGCAGAAACTCGCCGGTCTGCGGGAAGGACTGGATGTAGCGGCGCACGCGGGTGTCTTTCCCGGTATAGCGGCGGAGCTTGGGCACGAAATGGGGATTGGGGAGAAAGCGCACGTCGAACATCAGGTCGGCATCCGTGGGCACGCCGAATTTGTACCCGAAGCTGACCAGCGAAACCAGCAGCGGACGCTTGCTCTCGGTCTTGAACCGCGCGTTGATAAAGTGGCGCAATTCATGCACGTTGAACTGCGTGGTGTCGATGACCACATCCGCCAATTTACGGATCGGCTCCATCAACACTTCTTCGTGACGCAGGCTTTCGCGCACGGAATAGTCTTTGCCCAACGGATGAGGGCGACGCGTTTCGCTGTAGCGGCGGAGCAATGCGTCTTCCTGCGCCTCGATGTATACCAGAATGATGGGATGATCGCGCCGCAGGTGCTTCAGCAAGCCCGGCAGCTTCGCCAATTGCAATCCTTCGCGCGCGTCCACCAGCAGCGCGGCGCGTTGCAGGTCGCCTTCGCCAGCGGCGTGTAGCTCGGCGAAAATGGGGATCAGCTCCACGGGCAGATTGTCCACGCAGTAGTAGCCCATGTCCTCGAATGCTTTGAGGACCGTGCTTTTCCCTGACCCGGAAAGTCCGGTGAGGATCACAAGTTGGCGGCCTGGATTTCGCGGACGAAGTGAATTGCTTTTGGTGCGCTTCACGGTTTCGGTGGGCTCAGCTCTTGACCCGGCGCTGATGCGTGCTCGGGATTCTCATATCTTCCCGGTATTTTGCCACGGTACGCCGCGTGACGTGAATTCCGTTTTCTTCCAGTTTCTTGGCAATCTGTTCGTCGGTGAGCGGCTTGGTATTGTCTTCCTCGTCGATCATTTTCTTCACCAGGCGCTTGAGCGTTTGCAGCGACATGCCGCCGCCCTCTGGCCCGTTCACTGCCTCACTGAAGAAGGACCGCAGCTCGATGACGCCTTGCGGCGTGTGCGCATATTTACTGGCCACCGCGCGGCTGACCGTCGAAGGATGCACGCCTACTTCTTCCGCCACTTCTTTGATCATCATGGGCTTCAGGGTGTCCGGCCCGTGGTCCAAAAATTCGCCCTGGCGCGCGATGATGGATTGGCAGACGCGCAAAATGGTGTGCTTGCGCTGCTCGATATTCTTCATCAATTGGATCGCGGCGGTGAAGCGTTCCTTCACATAGTTGCGCACATCTTTATCCGCGGCGTCGCGCACCAGCAGGCGGCGATAGGTGGGGCTCAGCCGCAGTTGCGGCATGTCATCTTCATTCAGAAACACCTGCCACTGGTCATCCACCTTGCGGAAGTACACGTCCGGCTCGACCAGGCGCGGTTCGGTTTTGTTGTAGCGCAGACCCGGCCGCGGGTCGAGCTTCTTGATGGAGTCGATGGCGTGCTTGATGATGTCCATCGGACGATTCAGCGCTCGCGCGATTTCTTTCAACTGATTGGCTTGCACCTGTTTCAGGTGGTCGGACACAATTTGCTGCCCCAAGGTGTTCTGGGGATCGAAGGCTTTCAGTTGCAGCAGCAGGCATTCCCGCAGATCGCGCGCGCCCACGCCGATTGGATCGAAGTCCTGCACCACGGCGATGGCGTCTTCCAAATCGTCCTGCGAGTATTTTCCGTCCTGCGACAATTCTTCGGTGGAGGCAGTCAGGTAACCATTCTCATCCAGGTTGCCGATGATGTTTTCGACGATTTCCTTCACCGCATCGGAGCAGATGGTCACGCTCAATTGCCAGGTGAGGTGATCGGTCAAGCCCGCGGGAGAGGAGAGGAACTTTTCGAAGGAAGGCCGCTCGGAGATTTCGCGTTCCTGGGACTGGCCGCCGTCGCCGCCGGTATCCAGGTATTGATTGAAGAAGGTGCCCACATCGAATTCGTCGAAAGGATTGGCCTCGGGCTTCTCTGGGACTTTTTCGGTTTCATTTTTCAGGAAGGTTTCGTCGCTGTAATTGTCGGTGGCAGTAGGCTCTTCACTGAGTTCTTCGAGGACCGGGTTAGCAATCATCTCCTGGTTGATCATCTCGCGCAGTTCCAGGCGGTTCAGTGCCAGGACGCTGACCATCTGCACGAGTCCGGGCGTCAGAATCTGCTTCTGCGTCACCCGGAGATTCAGTTTGAGTCCCTGCCAAGCCATTCTGTCCAGTTCCCAGGTCTAGGATACTGCTAATTCAAACGGAAATTATCGCCCAGATACACCCGGCGCACTTCAGGATCACCACTGAGGTCCTGAGGCGTGCCCTTCTTCATGATTTTGCCATGATTCACGATGTACGCGCGGTCAGTTACGCTGAGAGTTTCCCGCACGTTATGATCGGTAATCAAAACGCCAATACCGGAGCGGCTCAATTCGCGGATTAAATCCTGCAAATCCTTCACGGTCAAAGGATCGATACCCGAAAAGGGTTCATCCAGCAAGATAAAAGACGGCTGCAGCGTCAGCGAACGAGCAATCTCCAACCTGCGTCGTTCACCACCCGACAACATATAAGCTTTGCTATGGCGAACTGTCTCTAAACCCATTTGCGCCAGCAATTCCTCCAGGCGATCGCGCTGTTGTTCCGGAGTGAGCGGCAGCGTTTCGAGAACCGCGAGCAGATTTTCTTCGCTGGTCAACTGGCGGAACACCGAGGGTTCCTGCGGCAGGTAACTGATGCCACTGCGCGCCCGCAAATACATGGGCAAATCGGTGATTTCTTCGCCGTTGAGAACCACGCGCCCGGAATCCGGCCGAGCCAACCCCACAATCATATAAAAGGTAGTGGTTTTGCCGGCACCGTTGGGTCCCAGCAGTCCTACGACTTCCCCTTGGCCAATTTCGAGTTCGACGTTATCGACTACCTTGCGTCCCCGGTAGGATTTGCTAAGATCGACGCCTTGCAGTGTGGGCATTCCGCTTCACGCGGGATCGCTGGGCGGTCCCTTTATCTCTGGACCCGGTGCCTCGTCAGCGTGCGCGTTCCATTTCCCGAATCCACGACGATGGTATCATCCGCAATATTGAAGGTCAATTCACGTCCCGTGGTTGCTCCTTCATTTCCGTCATAAAGTGTGGGTGTTCCGCCGCTAAGTACGAATTTATCGTCGGCCGCGGTGTACACGCCGCGCTCCGCGGTACCTCGCCGGTCGCCTTGCTGTACCTCTACTCCGCCGGTTCCCACCGCGCGACTGATGCGCGAGGTGCCGGTGGCGGAATTCTTGCCGTCGGCTTCGCGGGTGAAATACAGATCCAGCCCCGGACCTTTCATGCGTTCGTCACCCGATTGCACGAGCACATTTTTTTCGAGGTGCGCGCGATTCTCCGCGTCCCAGTACGTCAGGGTTCCCGAAGAAATGTGCCAGACGGAGGTCTCTGTTGTTTTCTTGGCATCATTATCTTCTTTAGGGAACACCGCGCGGACCTCCCCATTCGCGTTCAGGATGCGTTTGTCGCGCAATAGTTGGATGGAGTTGGCCTCCAGCACCGATGGCCCTTGCCACAAGCGGGCATGGCCGGTGTACAGCGCCTCGCCGGTCTTGGAGTTTCCGGTCATGTGTTCGGCGGAAATGTTGGAGGGCGCGGGGCTAAGCTGAATGGTGTCTTTTTTATTCCCGAAATCCGTGGAAACTACTTTGCCGTCGGCCTCCACGTCTCCGGTCTCCTGGTGGAAGGTGATTTTCGCGGCGCGCGTTTCGCTGCTCTCGTCGCGGACCACCGCTTGCCCGGTCAGCACCGTGCTTTGCGACCCGCGCACAAACAAAGCTTGTTGCGCATCGGCGCTGCGAATTCCTTCTTTCATATGCACGTTTCCGCGAAGGGTCATTTGCGTCCAACCGCCACCGGAATCGAGTTGCGCGTCTCCGTTTGCGGCGGTAGCCGTTTGCGTTGGACGATCCTTAATATCCCGTTGAGTTTCGACGTTCCCGGTGGCTAACAGATTTTTCGCCTTGCCCGCGGCGCCAAAATCCACGGCCAGCTTGTCGGCGCTTAATTTTGATTGAGAAGTGGGGGTGTCACTCCACTCCATCGTGCCGCGTTGCAAGGTTTCCGCGCGCTGCACTGGATTCGGTTCTCCCGGTTTTCCACCGGCAAAACTTAATTGCAGAATGCTGGTGGCCAATTTTCTTCCGGTCTGGGTTTTCGGATCGCGCTGGGTTACGTGGACATTCCCGCGGAGCGTCAGCAGCCTTGCCTGATTCACCACCGGCCACATTTCTACCGTGCCACTGTCGGCCTGCACGTCGCCATTTTCAGACTGGGCTTGCAAATTACCATCAGCCTCGATCGTCCGGATCCAACCCGCTGGGGCCAGGTCCGCCTTCATCAAATCTGCGCGCAAGGTCCCCGACCCTGTTGGTCCAGCGCCACCGTGAGTCGTCACCCCCGGCGTTTGCTTCAGCGGCCCGGGTTCTGCGAGTAGAGTTTGTGCGCGATTCTGATCGTCGAGCAGCACCGTTAATTGGCCCGCGGTTAATTGCTGCGTCGGCGTGGTCGCGGTGGCTGGCCCGCCCAAAACGACTCTGCCGCTATCCTTGCCCATTTCCAGGCTGCTGCCGCGCAGAATCACGTTGGTAGCCCGATCCTCTTGGTTTTTTCCTGCGGCGAGTGGACCGGTCTCGCGCAGTGTGACACGTACATCTTTCTTCAGCCGTAAGAGGCCCTGATCGGTGGAATAAGTAGCGCCGACGCCTTCGCCATCTCCGTCGGGCATGGTGAATTTCACTGGCTGGCTGGTTTTCGCGTCGCCCGATTCGCGGTTAAACGATACCGCGCTGGTTTCCACGTGAATCACATTCGGTTTGAGCGAGCTGTCCACCTTGGCGCGGGCCGCATCCGCGGCACTCTGCAAATCGATCTGCACGTCGCCGTTACACTCGATCGCTCCATTGTCTTTCGCGTAACGGCAACTATGCGTGTGGATGATGTCATGGCGGTCACCCAATTTGCCGAACACGGTGACTTGCACATCTTCCAGCAAGCTGATGTCTTCACCCTTCAGGTCCGTAGATTTGGAAGCCTGCACGGTGAATACGGTACGATCGCCCTCGTTCTTGGAGACGGTCAGCCCAATCGATTGGCGCTCCTGGTTTTCCGCCAAAGGCGGCGGGGCTTTCTTGCGCTCAACGTAGGCGACCCACTGGCGGCGCAGGTAGATTCCGCCGGTGATCGCGGCCAGCAACAAGGCGACCAGCGCGGACCAGCGCGCGTAACGGGCGGCTTCACTGCGTTTCATGGAATCAGTTAACCAAAATTCGAAGGGGGTGTCACGGCGGAGAGATAACCGATATCAGGCAAGATGTCAGCCGGCGGCTTCGCCGGCCGCTTCGGCGCCCAAGGGAACGACGGGCAGGATGCCCATGTTGGCGGCCGCGACGTTGTCCCGGTTGGTGTTCTTCACCAGGTACATCGCTTCATCCGCCAAGTGCAGCAGGCCTTCTTTGGTCTTCGAATCCACAGGATACGCGGCCAACCCCACACTCGGCGTGATCGTGATGTTCAGACCTTCATTTTTCAGCCACACCGACTCGCGAATCAGCTTGTGCAAGCGCCGCGCCACGTTAATGGCATTTTCCTTTGAAGTTTGCGGCAACAGAATCACAAATTCGTCTCCGCCGTAACGGAACGCGAAATCGATCAGCCGGCAATTGGTCTTCAGCGCTTCGCCCATTTCCGCCAGCAGCCGCGAGCCCACCAGGTGGCCGTGCGTGTCGTTCACCTGTTTGAAGTGATCGAGATCAATGAACACAATCGAAAATTCGTAGTTGTAGCGCTGCGAACGGTAAATTTCCGTATCCAGGATGAACCCCATGTGACGCGCGTTGTACAGCGAAGTGCAATCGTCCTTGATGGTCAGCTCATGAATGCGCTTGACGTGCCGGGCATTTTCCAGCGCGATGGCGGCAAAGTCTGATAATGCTTCGAGCAACTTCAGGTCGCGGGGATCGAATCCTTCCACGCCTACGCAATTGATCAGCTCAATCACGCCCAGGCAGGTGTCGCGGAACTTCACCGGCACGGCCACGATGGAGCGCGTCTCCATCTTGGTCTTTTCGTCGACCTTGCCAAAGAAGCGCGTGTCCTTGGTGGTGTCCGGAACGATGACCACTTCGCCGTGTTGCGCCACCCAGCCGGCTATTCCCTGCCCCAACTTGATGCGCACATCCTTCAGCGCTTGGGAAGCTTTGCCGACGGCCAACTCGAAGTACAGTTCCTGCTTGGCTTCGTCGAGCAGCAGCAACGACCAGTTGTCCGGCCGCAGAAACTCATCGATCTTTTCCATGATGGTGCGCAGCACCTGGTCCAGTTGCAGCGACGAGGTGAGCGCCTTCCCCAACTCCTGGAAGACCGCCACTTCTCCAGCTTCGCGCCGTTCTCCAGGGACACCCACACTGCGCCGGCGTTCTACCGTTGGAAACTGCTTGAAGTCGTCAACGCTCACGATGCACGTTTCTCCGGTGCACTGGACTCAAGGTTCCCCCAAACCTTTGCCTTTGAGCACACCCATGCGTACCAGACCCGGCCAGTATAGGCGCGTGGGAAAAAGGTAAGCAACATGGACGTGGTACAGGCGTAACGTTCTTGCCATCGGCCCGGTCCCCAGTTTGGGTCGGCTCCTCGAAACTAGCCAGTCTTCAAACCGGCCCGGCCTGCGCGGCGGGCCGCCGCATCTATTGCGCAAGGTGGCCTACCTTTGCGCCGTTGGCAAAGGGTGGGTCGCTCCTCTTCGCTGGTGGCGGGTGCCCCACGTGCCGTCTTTGCACGTGGGCTAGTGGGTCTCTCCGGGGCCAGTCTAAAGTCTGGCCACCACACCGCTGCTACGCCCACGGGGGTGTCACGCCGGCCATGCGGGCGTAGGCCACCAATTGTCCCATGTGCTCGTTGGCGTGAATCAGCATGCGCAGGTAGGTCGCGTCGATAGTGGCGTCTCGATCAATGATATGGACTCTCCGCTGCAGGTCCGCGGGCGTCTCCGCGCTGTGCGCTTGCTGCACGGCCTGCATCGAACGCTTTAGCCACGCGACCACTTCCGGCTTGGACGTGACCGTTTTGCTCATGCCATCCTTCAAATCCGCCGGGCGCTTTTGCCCCATCATTTCCAGCAAATAATAATTGGTCATCACAATATGCATGTACACTTCGCTGGTGGACCGCACTCCCGCCGCGGGACGCCACGCGTACTTCTCCGCTGGGGTAGCCTCCGCCAGCGCAATCAGTTGCTGAGTCACATGCGTCCATTCCCCGTCATAGCCTTCGAGCACCCCCGGCGGCAAAGTGTTCTGGGCGCGCAACGGAACATGCACCAACAAGCCCAGCAGACACGCCACGCACGCCTTCGCGACCATCCTTCGCACAGCAAATTCCTCCCGGTGTCCTTCGCGCCTTCGCACGATCCCAGCGCGGCACAGGGTAAGACGCTCGCCCCCGCCATTTGTTACCTCGACTCGTGCTCCGAAACGACGTGGTCAGCCGAAGTGGCGAGACATGCAGCAAAATAAAGCACCCTGCTGCGGGGAAACACGCCAAAGGGTGCGGAACTTTGTGCAGAACTTCGGGTGAATTATTGCGCGGGCTTCGGCGCGGGCTTGGCGGCCTTGCCCTTCAGTTCGACGAGCACGGCATCCATGGGTTGGTCGGTGAGATTTTCCGGCAGGTGCGTGCCTGCGGGAGTAAACCGCGCTTCGCCCGCTTTCCCGGTGGCTTCCTCGGTTTTGCCATCCGGCGTGTGGAACGCCATGCGACCATCCGTCAGGTAAATCACCACCGCGTCTGGATGCGAATGCATCACCGACTTTTCGTGCGGTCCATAATGCACCCGCAAAATACGTACCTCGGCATTTTCCGATTCCACCTTGTAGTGCTTGGGATCGACCTTCGTGGGATCCTGCCCCATCGCTACCGCTCCCGTCAGGCACACGAAGGCCACTGCCAGTAAGACTCGTCGCATCGTCAGAAATGGACGCCACCGTACTTCGGACAGCCTGCGCTGTCAACCAATTCGTTCTTATTTTGTCAAACCAATTTAGAAATGTCCCCTTCCTTACCTAATTAGAAATGTCCCCTTTTTGTGTTTTGTCCCGGCGGGCGGCTTGACCGTGGGTGGCGTGCAGTCTAGTATCGAACAGCCATGACCGGTGCGGATCCTCTCGTTGGGAAGACCATTTCGCAGTACAAAGTGACCCGGAAGTTAGGCAGCGGCGGAATGGGTGTGGTGTATGAAGCGGAAGACTCGCGGCTGGGGCGGCGGGTAGCGGTGAAATTCCTGCCGGAATCGATGGCGCAGGACACGCAACTGACTGAGCGCTTTCAGCGGGAAGCGCGAGCGGCTTCCGCGTTGAACCACCCGAACATCTGTACCATCCACGCCATTGAAACCGTGGGTAACCAGAATTTCCTGGTGATGGAGCTGCTCGAAGGGCAAACGCTGGGGCAATTGATGACGCGCCAAGCCTTCTCGATGGACAAGCTGCTGCCCATGGCCATCCAGATTGCCGACGCGCTGGAATCGGCACACGCCAAAGGCATCGTGCACCGTGACATCAAGCCCGCCAACCTGTTCCTGACGGATCGCGGGCAAGTGAAAATCCTCGATTTTGGGCTGGCGAAAATTGCGTTAGCGGAAATTCTGGATTCCGGGTCAACCCCCTCAAGGATGGATACCATGGCGGAGTTGACCTCGCCGGGCGCGGCCATGGGTACGGTGTCGTATATGTCGCCGGAGCAGGCGCGCGGGCAATTTGTGGATGCGCGCACGGATTTGTTTTCGTTGGGCACGGTGCTGTACCAGTTGTCCAGCGGCATGCTGCCCTTCCGGGGCGAAACTTCGGCGATGGTGTTCGACGCCATCTTGAATCGCGAGCCAGTTTCCGTGCAGGAAGTGAACCCGGCGATTCCGCCGGACTTCGCGCGCATCCTGACCAAACTGCTGGAGAAAGACCGCACGCTGCGGTGCCAGTCCGCCACGGAACTGAAAACGGACCTGAACCGCCTGAAGCGCGATCTGGAATCGGGCAGCAAGCGCACCGCGGAACTGACCGAGACGAAATCCGGAACGCAGAGGGCCAGCACCAAGTCCGTGGCGGTGCTGTACTTCGAAAACCTGAGCGGCGTGCGCGAAGACGAGTACCTGCGCGACGGCATCACCGAAGACATCATCACCGAGCTTTCGAAAATCCGTGGATTGAACACCTTTTCGCGCCCGACGGTGCTGGCCTTCCGCGACAAGCCCGTAACTCCCGCCCAAATCGGCCAGCAATTAAGGGCCGCGTATGTGTTGACCGGGACTTTGCGCCGCTCCGGAAGCCGCCTGCGCATCACCACGCAGCTGGTGGACACCAGCACGGACTTTCCACTGTGGAGCGAGCGCTACGACCGCGAAATGAAAGATGTGTTCGAGGTACAGGACGAAATCGCGCGCAAAATTGCGGAAGCGCTGCGCGTGACGCTTTCCCCACAGGAACTGGAAGCGCTGGCCATCAAACCCACGGAAAATCTGCAGGCCTACGATTTATACTTGCGGGGAAAACGCTACGCGCGGCGCCAGACGCGGCAGGATTTGGAGTTCGCGCTGCAGATGTTCGAAAACGCGGTAACTATGGACCCGAGCTTCGCGCTGGCGTATGCGGCGTGCGCCGGGGCCTGCGCGATGTTCTATTGCAACTTCAGCCGCGATGCGATTTGGGTGGAGCGCGCGCGCAACGCTTCGGGGAGGGCTGTGGCGCTGCGCTGGGATTTGCCGGAGGTGCAGGTGAGCCAGGCGTGGGTGCTGTACGCCACCGAGCTGCACGATGAAGCCGTGCGCATGACGCAAAAGGCCATCGAACGAAAAAAGGATTGCGAAGGGGCGTACTACCTGCTGTGCCGCGCGCTGTTCTCCGCCGGGCGCTACCAGGAAGTAGCGGACATTTTTGAGACCGCGCTGGAAGCCAGTGGCGAAGACTACAACGTGTATGTGCCGGTGATGAATGCGCTAGGCGCGTTGGGCAAGAACGAACTCCGGCGCAATGTCATGTTGCGGTGCGTGGCGGCGTTGGAAAACCATTTGAAGCAGGTGCCTGAGGATGCTCGCGCGCGCATTCTGATTGGCGGCCACTACGCCGAGCTGAACCGCATTGACGATGCCAAGCGCGAAACCGATCTGGCCATGACCTTGCGCGCCAACGAAGCGTCTATTCTGTACAACGCGGCGTGCAACTATTGTCTGCTGAAGACCAAGCCGGAAGCGATGGAGGCGTTGCGCAAGGCCTGGGAAGCAGGATTCAAGGACGCCACCTGGGCGCGGCGCGATCCAGATCTGGCATTGCTGCACGGTGATCCAGAATTCGACCGCATGTATCCGGCCGCGCGGGGCGCAGATTAGCGGTTCTATTTTTGGAAAATCCTCCGAAACCAGAATTGCCGCGTGGAAGTGATTTTGTGATTTTGCGGACATGAGGCGCAGCCCTTCGAGCCTCAGGGTGAACACTGCTGCGCCCCTACGCAGAAATTCGCCGTCCATCCGTCCACAGTCGGCTCACCGCCGGATCGCGCAACTGCTGATACACTGGATAATTGCGAGCAGAGGGCATGGCCAGGGGCAATTTCGGAGAACGGCTGAAGCGCGAGCGCGAGTTGCGCGAGGTGACGCTGCAAGAGATCACCTCCGCCACCCGCATCGGACCGCGATTTTTGGAAGCGCTGGAAAACGAAGATTGGGAAAAGCTGCCGGGCGGCGTGTTCAATCGCGGATTTGTGCGCTCCATCGCGCGCTACCTGGGACTCGACGAGGAAGCGCTGCTGGGTGAGTATGACCTGGCACATGGCGCGCAGATTCCGCCGGGCAACGGCCAGCCCGAGCAAGGCCTTGCTTCTAGGTCACGCCGTTGGCAGCCGTTCATTATTTTTGTCGTTGCCATTCTGCTGTTCGCCGCGACCGCCGTCGGTGGATTTTACGCTTGGCGCCACTACGTTCGGACTAAGAATGTAAAGCAAACGGAAGCGCCTGCGGCAGCGCCCGCGATAGCGCAACCACCTTTAACAATTCAACCTGCGGCTGAAAAAATTCCCGTGTCGGCCTCTGCGCCCATGCCGTTAACGCCACAACCAGCACCGCCAACGCCGCAGAACAGTGGACCGATGGATTTGCGGGTTTCCACCAGCGGCGCCACGCACGTCCTGGTGCTGGCCGACGGCCATGTGGCGTTCTATGACGAGATGCACGGCGGCGAGAATCGCCAGTTCCGCGCCAGTCAGGAATTCGAAGTGACCGCGTCAGACTCGGGAGCGGTGTTGCTGGAATTGAACGGCGTCGCGATGCCGCCGCTCGGCGTGCCTGGATCGTCCGGTACAATAAAGTTGAATCATGACGATTTGAGGCAGGCCCAAGGTGGAAACTCTCAGCGTTGATGTACTGGAAGATCTGCGGCACGGCCGCGCGCCGCGCGAACGGAAATTAGCGGTGTGCGGCGCGGGTGGCGCGCACATCCCCCCTTCTGAACGAGTCGAAATCCTGGCGGTATTAAGCCACGACCAGGATGAACTGGTCGCCGAGCGCGCTGGGGAATCGCTGTTGTCGAGCGCTCCCGAACATTTTGTGGAAGCGCTCAAGCGCGAAAACGCGTTGCCGGCATTGTTTGCGTATGCCGGGAAGAATCTGGGCAAGCACGCTGGCGTGATCGAAGCGATGCTCGGGAACCGAAACTGCACCGGCGAGCATCTTGTGCCGCTGGTGCCGCAGCTTTCCGCGGCGCAGGTTCATGCGTTGATGGAGGAACTGGATCGCGTGTCCGCGTCCCATACGCTGGCCACGGCGCTGGAACGCTCTCCGCATATCACCGCGGATCAAAAAAATACCCTGCACGAATTGGCAAGCACGGAAGTATCAGACGACTTGAAACACCTGGCCGATGCGGCTGCAGACGCGGAGCCCGATCCGCAGCGACGGCAAACGCTGCTGCAGCAAATCTCGAAAATGACTGTGGCGCAGCGGGTACAATTCGCCATCAAGGGCAGCTCCGAGGCGCGGCGCACGCTGGTCCGTGATTCCAACAAAGTGGTGCAGCGGGCGGTGCTGCAATCTCCGCGCCTGACCGACCAGGAAGTCGAAGCCTTTGCGGCCATGGCCAGCTTGACCGACGAAATTCTTCGGCTCATTGCCGGGAATCGCGCCTTTCGCAAGAACTATGTGGTGGTACGCAACCTCATGAACAATGCGAAATGTCCGCTGGACGTGAGTTTGCACATGTTGCCGATGTTAAACGCGATGGACTTGAAGAAGCTGTCGATCAACAAAAATGTGCCAGAAACGTTGCGCACCTCCGCGGCGAAACTGATTCGCACGCGCGCGGACTTAAAAAAATGATCTCTCGCGTACCCGGGGATTCGACAATCCATCGCGACCAGTGATATTGCGCTTCCCGAGCGAAGTAGCATATAGTCCTGCCTAAGTTCCATACATTCCGCCCTCCTGTAGCCAGGAAGTGTGATTCCGCCCGTAGTGTCTCTATAGCCGTTGTGCCTGATAAGGCTATTCACGTTTCGCGGCAATTCCAGAAAGGAGTGCGTTCATGTTCAGTCTTTTGTGGACCCTGATTATCGGTCTCTTGATTGGTGCCGTCGCTAAATTCTTCATGCCCGGAAAAGATCCCGGTGGATGGATCATCACCATGGTGCTGGGGATAGCGGGGTCGTTTGTGGCCAGCTACCTGGGGAGAATGGTGGGCTGGTATCACGAAGGACAGTCGGCAGGATTCATCATGTCCGTAGTTGGGGCGATCCTGCTGTTGTTCGTATACCGGCTGATTATCGGCAAGAAAGCCGCCTGAAGTTTATCCATTGGAGGCGTCCGTGAGAGTGCTCTCTGCTTCTCTGCTTTTTGGGCTGACCGCCCTGCTTCTCTGCTCGTGCGCATCTTCGAACGAGCCGGCGGCTAACCCACCGAAATCCGCTGGTGACGCGCAAATTTCTCTTCCCGGCACAGAATGGGTTCTGGTCGATCTCGCGGGGACGCCTGCGCTGCCGGGTGGCAAAGCCACGCTCGCATTCCCGGAAGCGGGCCGCGTTGCAGGGAATGCGTCGTGCAACCGTTTCACCGGTTCGGTGGAGATTACCGGCAACCATTTGAAGATGGGACCATTGGCTTCGACGCGCATGGCTTGTGTGGACGCCGACGTGAGCAAACAGGAAGACACGTACCTGAAGGCGCTGAATGGGGCCACACGGTATGCCTATCAGGATCCTTACTTGCTGATTTATTGCGATGGATTCGAGAAGCCGCTGCGTTTCACACGCGATACTGCCAGTCATTCCTGATCGGTCGCGGTAAATCCGACGATTGTGTCCTCCAACTGTGTCCTTTAGCACTACAATAGCCTTGCTTGTTGATGGAGGCTCTTTATGTTGCGCGGTGCTTACGTTTCAGCGCTGATGAGCTTCGCTCTTCTGCTTCTCGCGTCCATTCCCTTTACGCTAACATCCGCACAAACTTCCACCGATCCCTGGACCACCGCGCAAACCGTGCAACCAGCCGACTTCGCCAAGGAATTAGCGGCGGGCAAATCCTCGCCGACCATTCTGTTCGTGGGCTTTGGCCGTCTGTATACGGCCGGCCACATTAAAGGTGCGCAGTTTCACGGGAGCGGTGGCCGTCCGGAGGGTCTGCAAGAAATCAAGAAGTGGGCCGCCCCGCTTCCGCGTTCCACAAATCTGGTGATCTACTGTGGCTGCTGCCCCATGGAACACTGCCCCAATCTGCGGCCAGCGTTCTCGGCTCTGCACGAGATGGGTTTCAAGAATCTGCGCGCGCTGATCCTCCCCACCAGTTTTGCGGTCGATTGGGCAGACAAGAGCCTGCCATACGAAAAAGGCCAATAATCCAGCGTGGCCAATCAGGTTTCCTTCGTTTCGTGCCGCTACCACCCCCAAAGCGGAAGATGGTCTGCTATTCTCCCACATTGCGTTTTCGAATGGAGGCAACGGTCATGTCGCCCAAGTATTTGGCATTTCTGGCATTTTTGTTTCTTCCGGCGGCTGTAAATGCGCAAGGGCCAGCACCCGTCCCGGCTTCTCATTTCGACGGAAAATCCTGGTGGGCACATGTCAAGTTTCTTGCTGACGATTCGCTGGAGGGTCGAGACACCGGTAGCCAAGGATTACGCAAGGCCCAGGCGTATGCCGTCGAGCAGTTCGAGAAAGCAGGCCTGGCGCCCGCGGGTACTCGCGGGTTTTATCAGCCCATTGCCTTCACGCAATTTCAGGTGGACGAAACCCAATCGTCACTGGCTCTCGTACACGGAGGCAAGTCCACCAAGCTGTCCTTCGCCGACGATGCTTTCATCAGCTCGCGATACACACGCGATTCCACGCGCCTCAATGCGCCCCTCGCGTTCATCGGCTACGGGCTGAAAGTCCCGGAAAACAATCTGGACGAAACGGCGGGAGCGGATCTGAAAGGCAAAGTCGTCGTGTATATCGCCGGGTCTCCCTCAGAAATTCCCACGGCACTGGCGTCGCATTATCAAACCATGGCGGAACGCTGGAAGGCCCTGAGCGCCGCGGGCGTGATCGGGATCATCTCGATTCCCAACCCCGCCTCGATGGACATCCCATGGTCGCGAATCGCCCTGAATCGCAATCATCCTGCGATGGACCTGGAGGGCGCGGAGTTCAATGACGCCAACGGTTTGAAAATTGGCGTACTTTTCAACCCGGCTGCCGCGGAGGCGCTGTTCGCCGGCTCTGGGCACACCTTTGCGGAAATCGCGGTGCTGGCCAAGGATCGCAAGGCGCTGCCGCATTTTCCGTTGGCGGTGTCGCTGGAAGCGCGAGCGGAGTTGCAGAAAAAAAAGATCGAGTCAGCGAATGTGGTGGCCAAACTGCCCGGATCTGATCCTGTGTTGAAGAATGAGTACGTCGTGCTTTCCGCGCACATCGACCACATCGGCATCGGCGAGCCGGTGAACGGCGATCGCATCTACAACGGCGCGATGGATAACGGCTCCGGGTCCGCCCTGGTGATGGATATGGCCGCGGACCTGAAGGCCCATCCGCAACAGCTCAAGCGGTCATTGCTTTTCGTACTTTTCACCGGCGAAGAGAAGGGCCTGCTGGGTTCGAAGTATTTCAACGCCCATCCAACCGTGCCGGAAAGTTCGATTGTGGCGGATATCAATAGCGACATGTTTCTGCCCATCGTGTCGCTGAAGATCATGCGCATCCAAGGCATCGCGGATTCCGACCTCGGCGAACGTGCCGCCGCCGTCACGGAATCCTTCGGCGTAAAGCCCGTGCCAGACCCCGAACCGCTACGAAACCTGTTCATCCGCAGCGATCAATACTATTTCATCCGCCACGGTATTCCCGCCGTGGTCATGGACGTTTTCTACGCGCCCAATTCTCCCGAACAGAAACTGTTCAAGGATTGGCTGACAAACCGCTACCATGCGCCTTCCGACGATGTGAATCAGCCGGTCGATCTGCACGCGGCGGCGCTGTACGAGGATATCGTTCGGCAGTTGCTGATCAACACGGCGGACGCACCAGCACGTCCACAGTGGAAAAACAATTCCTTCTTTAAGCGGTACGCGAAGCAGTAAAGATTTCAATTTCCCGTGGGGATAATTCCCGCATTTTCCACCATGAGCACGACGGTGCGCTGCGGGGCGCGCGTGCGGTGCACCACGCCTTTGGGAACCACGAAGCCCTGCCGCGGATGGAGGTTCACGCTGCGATCCTGCAAGTCGATCAGCAGCTGGCCCTCAATAACGTAGAAAAACTCGTCGTCTTCGTCGTGCTTGTGCCAGTGGTATTCGCCACGAAAAACGCCCAGACGCACCACGGAAGCGTTCACCTGGCACAGGGTCTGGTTGTACCACTGGAATTTACAATCGTCGGCCAACTGCTGTTCTTCAACAATCTCGAGCGGCTGGTAATAAATATTCAAGCGAGTTTCGTAGGGAAACGACTGGGTATCGCTCATGGTGAAAAGCCTCCTCAGACCCTCGCGCGAGTCATTATCTCAGAATTCACGGAAATCCAGTTCCCGACGGGGGCGCTTCGCGATAAAGTCTTGCTGCCCTAAGGTGGCGGATCGCGTCCCGCTGGCGCGGGCAAGCAGAAGCGGTCCCTACGCGGACGGCGTGGCAACTAGAAATGAACATCAACCAACTGCGAAAAATCTGTATGGCCTTTCCCGGCGTAACGGAACAGATTCAGTGGGAAGACGATTTGTTGTTCAAGGTGGGCGGCAAAATGTTCGCCCTTACTCCGCTAGTTCCCGCGCCGTTATGGCTGTGCCTGAAAGCCGACCCGGAAGAATTCGTGGAACTCATTGAACGTCCGGGCATCGTTCCGGCACCGTACCTGGCGCGAGCAAAGTGGATCGCCATCGAAACGCCGGAAGCGCTACCGCAGGCCGAGGTCGAAGCGCTGCTCCGGAAATCCTACGCACTCGTGCTCGCCAAATTGCCAAAATCGGCCCAGCAATCGGCGGCTGCAAAAAAAGCTCCCCACAAACCTGCCGGGAAGAAAAGCGCCAAGCGAAAACGGACTCGATAAACCTGACCTTCCGTAGAGGAAATGGTTTGCTGGTGTCGTTGCAAGACCAGCACAAGTCAGACAGTTTTGAGTTTTAAATTCCGACTTTTGACTGGTAGCGCAACCTACGCCTTGGCGTCCGAGGCGCGGCGGAGGGGCCTTGCACCGGGCAGCGGAAAGGTCATCATCCAGAAGTTCACTTCGGGGTTCACGAATTCCAGTCCAACGTACAACTTGCCATCGCGTTCGCGCCGCACATGCGCCACGCGCACTTCCGCGGAACGGCTGGTATTTTCATTGACGATCATCAACGCCTGGCCGGGCTCTACCGGCTCGTCCATCGCCAAGAGCGCTCCCTGCTTATTAATGGAGCGGGTAGTAGCGCGCACGCAGAACTTCTCCCCCGCCTCGTTCTGCCCGTGCACGACGATGGGTAATGCCAGGGATACTCTTAGCGTTCTGCGGCGTTCCCGGTATCGGAAATGTAGAACACCCATGGGGACTTTCTCCTCAGCGACTTGTCTGGGGTCCGCCGGGACCTCTGGCTGGGTATACTTGCGACCGCGCATGTCAGGCAGCGGGGGTGCCTGCAGCTGGAAACGCGCATGCGGCTAGGTCAACGAGCATTTTGTCCAAGAAGCCTGGTGCGGACAATAGCTGAGCGGTACTAATTTACAGCCTTCCCGTTCAGTACGCCAGTACTTCCGGGAATATTGTGAAATATTGACAAATCCGACGGGATTGGGAAGTTCGGGCTCGGGGTTAGCACACAGGCCAATCGTTCAATTTTGGGCGGACACGAACGGGATGATGTGCCAAAACCACGCAACCAGGATCCCGTAATAGGCGGCGACAATTCCGAACGAAACCGCGAAGGTGTTGAGCGACTTTCCCAGCCCAGCATATTCCTTCATCCAACGGCGGAGGCACGTAGCAATCATCAACAAACCAAGCAAAGCCGCCACCGCCGCCAAGAAGGTAACCGGATTCGTCAGCGGATGGCCGCTACCAAGCTGCAAGATTTGCCGGGTGGCGCCGCCCAGCAGGCCGCTGGCGAAGGCCATCCCCAACCACATGGCCGGCGCGATGATGCCGATCATATAAGCCCAGCGATCTTCCATATAGAAGAGCATGATCAGGATCGCCAGGTACACGATGGTCTGGTAGAAATGGAGCAGGAAGAAGTCCGGCTCCAGATGGCTCAAGAGCAGAAAACAAATCACTTGCAGGACCGAGAGGGCCGCAATATCCCGATAGGGCTTCATGGTATCCCCCAAACTGAGTGACACGCGCGGGCCTCGCGAGGAAGAACACCCCGTTTCGACAGGGTCGGCGCGCACCCACTCTTGTAAAGGAGCACGCCCCAATCCATGGGGAATTGGCTGAAAACAGGCGGCTTACTTAGATCTGCGTCCGTGGAACGCTGGGTAACGGCGTCAAAACCCGCTGGCATTGCGTTTTTGCGCCCAACTCCACGGTGCCACAAATTCTAATCACCCTGCCCTGGAGTTCAGCGGAAAAGTTCGATCAACTCCGGTCGCCACGGGCGCTTGGAGAGATCGAGCAGCGACAGGCTGACAGGAAGTAGGAAGCGTTTTGGCCCCGCGCTTCCCGGGTTAAGGTACAGGACACCATTTTTTTCCCAATGCTTCGGCTGGTGCGTGTGGCCGTTGATGACGAAATCGAATTTTGCGGACTCGGGCTCCAGGTCCAATTCGCGCAGATTGTGGAGCACGTAGAAGCTGGCGCTGCCCGCCTCTACAACCGCAGTTAGAGGCAACTCTTGCGCCCATTCGCCGGTATCCACGTTACCTCGCACGGCAAATACCGGTGCGATACGCTTTAGTTTGCGCAGTATTTCGGGATCGCCCACATCGCCAGCGTGCATGATCAGGTCTGCCGTGCGTAGCGCCTGCTCGGCCTCTGGCCGCAGAAGGCCGTGAGTGTCAGAGATGATTCCGACGACCATAATTCCGGCTCAGGAGAAAATGTGGTTGGCGCGACTATCCATCCTTATCGCGATATTCCTCCGGCACATCGTCTTCTTCGACTTCCCGCGTGCGAATTTCCCCTTGATCCGGGTCCGGAACGTTCTCGACTCCATCGATCACCTCGGCCTCGAAGGCCTGGCCTTCCTCCAACAGTTCTTCCACGCTCTCCGAATCTACATCCGGACGCGCGCCCAAACCCTGCGTATCGCCCGATTGTCCTGCGGAACGCGCTCCCAACCCGCGGGCTCCGTAAGAAACCAGCTCTCCTGGTGTGGCGCGCCCGCGTGGCCGGCGGCGCGGTTGACTTTTCGTTTTAAGGACACTCTTCTTTTTCTTAGGGAGTTCGCCCTTGGCTGCAGCTTTCGCTTTCATGCTTTTCACCGCAGAGGATTTCCGCAACTTGGATTTCTTACGCTTTGTCGTTTTCTTCGCCATAAAAGAACCTTTCTGATCCAAAAGTCTACCACTGAGCGGTGGACACTTCATGCCAGACGCCGCTGGCAAACGCCCTCGCGAGCACTATAATGTTGGCAGCAGATTCACCGCCGCCGTACCCCTCGGACGGTCGGCGTCCCGGAGTCCCTGAACCATGAAGAAAGAACAGCTGCGAAAGCGTGTGGAAGAAATAGGCATCGTCCCGGTCATTCGCACGTCTTCCGCTGCTGACGCGCGCTTTGCCGTGGAAGAAGTGGCGCATGGCGGGATTCCCATCGTAGAAGTAACCATGACCGTGCCCGGGGCGATCGAGGTGATTCGCGAGATCGTGAAGAATGTGCCGAACGTCATCATTGGCGCCGGAACCGTACTGGACGCCTTGACCGCGCGCGAATGTATAAAGGCCGGCGCACTCTTCATCACGAATCCGGCCCTTGACGTTCCCACGGTGCAGCTCATCGCAGAGAATCCCGACGTCATTATGATGAGCGGCGCGCTAACCCCCACGGAGATTCTGACCGCCTGGAGAGCGGGGTCCGATTTCGTAAAGGTATATCCGTGCTCCCTCATCGGAGGCGATCACTATATTCGTTCCCTGCGCCGTCCCTTCCCGGATATTCGTTTGATTCCCGGTGGGGGCATAACCCAGCAGAATGCCGCGCACTACGTGCTCGCCGGCGCCGCCGCGCTCAGTATCGGCAAGGAACTGATTCCCAACGAATCCATGCTCTTGCATAAACCGGACCGCATTCGCGAGTTGACCCGCCGGTTCGCCGGTATCGTGAAAACCGCGCGCGCCCGCATAGCAGAAACACGCCCGCAGCTGGCTTCTACGCACTAATTTCGTTCCAAGTTGTTCGGACTAAAACTCCAAGTGCAAACGCAGGCCGGGCACCACCACCGGGCCGCGGTCACGGTTATATCCCGGGTTCCACATATATTGCAGGTCGAATGCGGTGTAGATGCCTCTCCACACATGAAGCGTGTAGTAGCTTTCGATAATGGTTTCGCGCCCGTAGTTCAACTTGCCGTCGCCGAGCAGAAATCCTAATCCGCCGTAACCAAGGTACCGCTGGTGCGGGTGGCTGATGCCGTTGCTGACAAACACCGCCCCGAGGCGGTCGGCGGGCCGGCCCCAGTGACTTCCGTTCCCGCCCACGCCGATCTGCCAAGTCTGGTCTACTTCGGTGTACGCGTAGGATTCATGCTGGCCTTCGTTCCAGCCCCAGCGCCCGAACAGGCCGAGCCATTGGTTGAACGGCTGCTCGAAATTCATTCCGAAGCCATATTTCACGGTAGTCTGCAAAGGGTGATCGGTAATGCTGGGAGTGGCCGGGGCGGTGGCTGGATCAGCCTGCCGTTCCGCCAGCCACTTATTGATCTGCTGCTCATAATCGCCCATGTTTGCGTGGTTCACATAAGACAATAGCCTGACAACGCCTTGCTGTTTGCCGACCACGCGCCGATGCAGTTCCAGTTCGAAGTTTTCCGCGCGCGCTCGAGACAGGTCGGCGTCCAGATGGATGCCGTTGGCCACTTTGGGCATGAGCGCTTCGGCGAATCGCACCACAAGATTGCCGCTGCGATATTCCAGCAAGGCTGCATAGGTAAAGCCGCGGGTGTCCGCCGCATAGTCATACGCGCCATTGTTGTCGACGGTCCAATTCGCAAACTGGAAATTGCTGTCGGTTCCGTAGTTGTTCAGGTCGAAGAAATCCGCCAGGCTCATTTTCCCGAAGCGCAGTTCCAGCCGCCGCTCCGGTAACTCAGGAAACAAGGAGAACGGGTTGCGCTCGGAGACTACCCGTTTGCTGCCCAGGGGTATGATTTGATGCCACATCAAGCGCGCCACATACGGCGCGGCACCCAGGTCCGGGTTGCGCACCACGTCCAGATTGAAGAAACCGGCCACGCCCAACGCCTGGCCCAACCCGTGCCCGCCAGTCTCTTGCACGTCACACAGGAATTCGGTGGAGTCGGTTACGCGCAGGCCGGTGAAGAGCGTCAGCACTCGCGAGGTGGCGTCTTGCGCTTCGGGCGATAGGCTGTTCTTTCCTTGGTACGGCGAATGGAAGGCGGGATGCCATTGCGATATGAAGTTGGCCTGCCCCGAAAGCCACAGGCGATCCCACTCCGCGTGGGGAAACATGGTGGTCATGGTGCTATCGGGAACTGCGTTTAAGTTTTCCTCGCCATCCGCAGGGCTGCCGCCCGCAGGATTCTCCTGGGCATGTAAAGCGACGACACAAAGCAGGCACAGCAACAGAGGGATGCTTTGCCGATGCAACGGCCAGCGGCACCACAGCTCGCACCCCTTCGCCAATTTGCCGCCCATGCGCCACATTAGATCGCTACGATTATCCCGTGTTCTTCAGTCCGGAATGTCCCCGCCCCGCCAGGCTCTTCAAGGCATCCTGCTGCTGCATTTCCAATTCTGAGGCTGTCGCAGCTTCGCGCTCAAAGCAGCGCATCTGGCTGTCTATCCAGACGGCGACCAGGCGAGCCCCCTCTTTCCGGTTTTCGCGTATCCATCGGCAGTAGATTGAGGATGCCCGAGGGGCCGTTCTCAGTTGATGAATGTTCTGTAACATTTGCCCCTCCTTTTTTCGGGCCGGCTGGCGCGCCCGCCTTTTCTTCGTGGTCCGTCGGCTTTATCCTAAGCGGGGGACGGCGGGGTTGGTCTTGCGTGCAGCCCGTTTCTCTTGGTACCATACCCCCCTAGGGTAGTCAACCAATATATGTCACATTTATCACGCGAAAAATTGGAACTGGTTTCCCGCACGAAGAAAGTGATTGGCCAGCTGGAATCCGCGTTGCGCGCTCTGGAAGAAGACGCGCACTGCGCGGACGTGCTACAGCGCCTGGCGGCCGCTCGCGGCGCCATCAACAGCCTGATGGGCGAATTGATGGAGGATCACATCCTGAATCACATGCCGCGCAAGACAAAATCCTCCGCCGAAGCGGCCGAGGACTTGATCGAAATTGTGCGCACGTACTTGAAATAGAGTTCAGCGCCGCGTGGCGAGCCACATCAAGGCTGGCGCTGCGCGATTTGCATGGCGTTCACGCGGGCGTGGTCAATGGTCAGTCCCCAATGCAGATGCGGTCCCGTGACTCTGCCAGTGGCGCCCACTTTGCCGATTTCCGCTCCGGCGTTTACCGGCGCATCCGCGTGCACGCCAATTTCGGAAAGATGCGCGTACAACGTGTAGATGCCGTAGCCGTGGTCGATCACCACGGTATTCCCGGAATAGTACAGATTTTCCGCCAACACCACTTTGCCCGATTGCGACGCGAATACCGCCGTGCCCGTGGCCGCCGGAAAATCCACCCCGGCATGAGGTGAGCGCGCTTCGCCATTCAGGATGCGGCGCCGCCCGAAATTTCCCCCGGTGGTTACATTCTTCAGTGGCAAACGAAAGGCCCCGTCCCACAGCCGCTCCGGAGTCTCGGTATCGTAGATGGCGCGCATCTTCTTCTGGTCTTCTTCGGCGCGTTTTTGCTGCTCCGGGTCCGGCTGCACGAATTGCTTCTCCACGGTCAGCCGTTCGGTGGCAAATTTTCCCGCGTGCACGTTGACGAAGGCACTGCACATTTCTGGTTGTCCAGTTGGCCCGGTCCAAGCCACTTTCCACTCGTACCGGCCCGGTTTCTTCTCCACATCCACCCCAAGCAGCCCGTGCAGCGTGGTAGACGATTGGCCTTCCCGCCACAGCGGCGTGGCCCGGCCGTCCCATGCACTACTCGGGTTGGTCAAATTCTTGGCGGAAATCACTTCCGCAAGGATGAGCGATCCCTGTGCGGCCACCCCGGTGCTTAGTTTCAAGTTGACCCCGCCGGGACATGCGGTTCGAGTCTGCGCACAGGTCCGCACCCCGCCGAGTCCGAAGACCAGGAAAATCAGGGAGAAAAGCACAGCCGGTCTTCGTTGAGTAGAAAGGAGTTGGGCCATGTTGGCAGGATACTCGGTTCAGCGGCTGTTGAAAAATTAGTGAGCCAAACAGTCAACGGTGACGCTGGTCACAGAATAAATAGTGTCACCTCGGCACACTGGTCCCGTAATGGCCAGACGATCTCTTGGGGTGGTCTTGATCGTCGCGCTCCTGGGTTGGACCGTCAACCAGCCTATTATGGGGTGTGAAGGCCAACACTCTCGGGCAGCAGTTGTGGTGCTGGCAGGAGCTTCACCTGCCTACCAACCTGAACCTTCCCCTACGCGCCACAGCTGCTGCCCACACGAGAACCCGGCAGCCCAGCCTTCATCTCATCTCCATCAATGTCCTCACCAGTTCGGGCCCCATTCGGACGGTTGCTCCCGGAGCGGCAAAACGCAAAGTACGCTTCCACCCGCGTTGTTCAAGCAATCCTTTTCTCCCACGCACGCACTAGGCGCTTTGCCGTGGTCCACACCGACGGCTGCAGCACAACTGGTTTCCGCCATCCGAATGGTCAACTTCGCGGCGATGCGCGTACCTTCCTGCACGGTTCTTCGCCTCTGAAATATTCTAGTTCGTCACCCGATTCTTTCCAGGAACCGAAGTTGTGTCCGCGTGGGACGTGCCTCCCATGTTCGAAACGCACTAAAGGGAATATAAGGTGAAAACAATGAAAGGTCGAATGATTGCAGTTGCTTTAACGCTCGCTCTTCTCGCATGGCTACCCGCTACCGCGCAACAAGCGGCTGCTCCCCAACCCTCCCCGCAGTCCCAGGCGCAACCCGCACAAGGGGACTCCAGCAAGACCTGTGACTGCTGCGCAAAGATGAAAGACAGCAGCGCATCCAAACAGGCTTGCTGTAAGGGCAAAGACATGGCCTGCTGTAAGAAAGACAGCACCGACAAACAAGTTGGCGCGAATTGCTGCTCCGGCAAAGACGGCAAACAATGTGCAATGAAGACCGGAAAAGGCACGGGCTGCTGCGGAAAAGAGGTCATGGCCTGCAACTCCAAGGAAGGGAAGCATTGCTGCGGCGCGCACATGTGCGCGCGCGCGCAGAGCTGACCTGGGCTTCTCAGGCCCAGTCAACGCTGGGTCGTCGTTCGTCCTTTTCGAGCGGTTCGGATTCTTCGCCGCGTCCTCGCGTCGGATGCGCCCAGAATGACACCGTTATGATTATTCGTCCTGAGTGTCCCTTCGTGGTGGACAATACGGGCTAAAATCTCGCAAAACACCACAGGCTCCGGCGAATTGTCGCAGCCTTTTCATTTTCACAAAAGCTTTGCGGGCCAGCAGATTTACACTTTTAAACCCAGCACACGTACCAGCTTCTCTTCCAGCCGCTTCAGTTCCAGTTCCCGGGCGTGCTCCTCGCGCGTACGGTCATTCAGCGCTTCTTTAAGGAGCCGCAGGTTCAAGCGCAATTCCATTTGCCGCAACGCCAAGCGGCCCAGTGCGGTGATCGCCTGTTGTTGTTCGGGGCTCAATTCGCGGGGCTCACGGTCCAGCACGCAAAGCGTACCCAGGGCATAGCCGTCGTCATTCACCAGGGGCGTTCCGGCGTAAAAGCGAATATGCGGTTCGCCGGTCACCAGGGGATTCTCGCGAAACCGTTCGTCCTTCAGAGTATCGGGCACGATGAACAAATCGCGTTGCTCGATGGTGTAGGTGCAAATGGAACTGGTGCGGGGTGTTTCCCGGACCTGCACGCCCAATTTCGATTTGAACCATTGGCGATGATCATCGACCAGCGAGAGCGTGGCCATCGGCGCATGGCAAACGTGCGCAGCCAGATTCACCAAGTCATCAAACGATTGTTCCGGCTCACTATCCAGAATGGCGTAACGGTCCAGTGCGGCGAGTCGTGCCACTTCGGCAGTGCTTGACGAGGTAGCCATGTGTACCTCCGGGCGGCGTGGAACGGGCGGCGAGCCTTGCTCGAGCGCATAATACCCCACCGGGTCGTGAACTAACAAATGTTCGGGGGGGATGCCAGAGGGTCTGGCCGGGGCACGAAAGCAGATCGCCGCCTGCCACCCCTTCTGAGCAGCAGACGGCGATCCACTTGTCCCTCAGCTTATCGGCGAAAAGTTTCCGGAGCTGGGAAAAGGTTAATTAATTGGCCGACCCGTTGCTAATGATCGATTGCGGGTCGAAGCTGTCCCAAGGGTTCATTGATTCTCCCGTGCCTGGATCCAGGATGAGTTTCCGCGGAAACGGAGCGTTGAAGTTGAACATGTTCTGCAATGAACCTGCGAGCGCGTCGTAGGAACCCCCGCCAATCCGGCCCAGGTTCCAATTGTCTTCGATGAAGCGAAGAATCGAGGACTGGTCGGTGAGCGTGCTATCAACGTAGTTGATCTTGGCCCACGGCGAAATGGCGAGTAAAGGAATTCTGGGACCGTAACCGCAGCGGCCCTGAATACCTGCCAACGGCGTTCCATTGCCGCACTTACCGACGGCGTTGAGATTGTCTCCGTTTTGCGCCTGATTCGACGAAGTGATTGCCGAGGAGTTGATGATCACGCTCATCTGGTGGTCGTACCACCCGTCGGAATCGTCCCAGGTAATGAAAATTGCGGTGCTATCCCAGAAGGGCGATTGCTGAATCGCGTTGATGGTGTTCACCAGGAATTCCTGCTCCAGCAGCGGATCGGAATAGCCGGCGTGGCCATCCTGATAGGCAGGCGCCTTCAGGAAGCTGACCGCGGGAAGGTTGCCGGCGTTGAGCGCATCGAAAAAGTCGTGGGTGTCATACTCATGGTTGGCGCCGGTATCCAGGCTGGTGCCGTAGAGTGCCGGCTTCACGCTTGGACGAGTGTGGTTCGGATTCGCGGTGCTGGCCCAGTATTGGAACCACGCATGGTGGGGGATGTAGTCGGCCGTGGGTCCAGCATTCGCCGGAGTGGCCGGGCTCTGCCGCGCGCACCCCGTCGAGCCATCCGCGTTGTGCACTGTGAGGTCGAAGCCGCCCATGAAGGAACCCCAGCTGATGCCGTTCTTATTGAGAAGGTCGCCAACGTTCTGCCCACCCATTTGAATATTGGTCGACGACGAGCAGACGTCCCCGGTGGGATCCAAGTCTCCATCGATGGTGCCGGTCTGTCCGGTGGCATTCACGATTTTCGGGGATGAAGGTGCACCGGAAAGTGTGGCCGGATACGTAATGCCACTAACGACGTTGAGCGCACCGGGAGTGGAAGGGCCGAACGTGGTGCCGTAGAAATTATCGTTCAAGCCAAAATTCTGAGCATAGTTCCACAGAGCAGTGACGGTGTTGCCGTCGAAATAGCCCATGACTAGGTCGCCGTTGAGGTGCCCGTAGGAAAAACTCACGTCGCAGAACGCGCTTTCGCTGACGCCCACGGTTTCCGGGAACTTGTCCATCAACCCTTGATCAAACGCGGACTGTTCCGCGCCGTAGTTATGGTCCTGGTCGCAGGTGGAGGCCTGGGAGCGGTCCAGCCGGAAGGGATTCGCGGAATTCGGATTGTTGTCGCGCAAGCTGGGTGTCAGCCCGTTTACCGTAGGCGTGGGAAAGAGGAAGCCCTGGCGCGGCTGGAAGTACGGCTCGTTCGGAGGATTCGTGGCCGTGGGATAGGTGGCAAAGTAATGGTCGAACGAAACGTTTTCCTGGAAAATAACCACGACATGTTTAATCGGTGTGGTCGTAGGCGTACCCCAGGAATTATTTCCGGGCTGCCCAGCTAGCACAGTACCGGGTGCAACCAGAGCGAGATTCGAGGACAGAAGCAGCGCTGCCATCCACCGGAGGTTCTTCCCTATCATGTGATCTCCTTGAGAAATTGGAATCGCTCCGCGTCCGCGCGATCTGGTCGGCTCGGATGCCGGACATCTGGCCGTTTCGCGCGCGGCTCGAGGGCGCGGCATTTAAGCACGGCTATTGTTTCGGCGGGGTTACAGGAAGAAGAAGGCTCTGGGTCAAGGTGTGGAGAGTACTAGGGGTTACAGCTGGTAGCGCTGGCCCTCAACGAAAACTTCGCGGAGCGGGCAAGAGGCGGCGCTGTCACTCGGGCGTAGCCTCCGGGGATTGATTCGTCGATGTAGGTAGCTCTTTCCTATTGACTGTCTATAGGTAGCGGCAGTATCTTCCCTATAGGGTATCGATAGGAGGCCCGCACTTTGAGTCCCGAGCCTACTACCCTGTTGCAGGGAACCCTGGACCTGCTCATCTTGAAATCCCTGGCTGCCGGTGAATTGCACGGCCTGGGCATCTCTCGCCGCATTCAGCAAATCACTTCCGGCACGTTCGTGGTGAAACCGGGCTCGCTTTTCCCCGCGCTACACCGCATGGAGGACGAGGGCTGGATTTCCTCGTTCTGGGGAGAATCGGAAAACAATCGTCGCGCCAAATACTATCGGCTGACAAAGCCGGGACGGAAGCAATTGGAAGCGGAAACCAAGCGCTGGGGACGCATCTCCTGGGCCATCGAGCAAGCGTTGGAAGCGTCGTAAAAGGGGATCGCTGTGCCGCCGTTCATCAAAGCGCGAAGCTTCCTACGTAACCTTTTCTCCGCTCGTCGTGTCGAGGCCGACCTCGATCAGGAAGTGCAGTCGCACCTGGAAATGCTGATCGAAGAGAATCAGCGCGCGGGCATGCCTGCGGCGGAAGCGCAGCGAGTCGCACGCCTCGAACTGGGCGGCATCGAGCAGGTCAAAGAACAAGTGCGCGAGCAACGCCTCGGCAACTGGCTGCACTCTGTAATGGCCGATTGCCGTTTTGCCTTTCGCCAGCTCCGCAAATCCGCGGGGTTCACCCTTGTCGCGGTGCTCACACTGGCCCTGGGCATCGGTGCCAACACCGCGATGTTTTCCCTCGTCAGTTCCGTTCTGCTTCGTTCGCTTCCGTATTACGCCCCGGATCGATTGGTCTGGGTCTCTGACTACATGCCTCGCCAGCAAGATTCTGTCGTTCTCGAATCCGATTTCTATGCTTGGCGGGCGCAGAATCATGTCTTCACGGACATGGCGGCTTACGAACCTGGCGACACATTCACTCTGACTGGTTCAGGCGATCCCGAGCGTCTCCGCGGCGCTCGAACTACTTTTAGTTTTCTTGCTGTTGTTGGCGTGACCCCGACGGTCGGCCGCACCTTCCGCGACGAGGAAGATCGCCCCGGCGCTCCCGGTGTCGCTCTTATCAGCGATAAGCTGTGGCGCGAGCGCTTCGCATCGAATCCTTCCATCGTTGGCCAGTCCATCCGGCTGGATAGCCAGCTCTTCACTATCATTGGGGTCCTGCCCCGCACCTTCGAATTCTTGGACAATTCTCCCGCCGACGTTATCACGCCCTTCGCGCTGGAGAATCGCGAAATCGCCGACCAGAAGGACATGCGCATAGTCCGCATTGTTGGTCGTCTTCGTCCCGCGGTTACACCGGTTCTCGCCGCTGCTGATCTCGAAGCTATCAATCAACATCTCTTTGCCGCTTATCCTCCCGCTTTCGCTCATATGTTCCAGGGTGCCAAAGCAGAAATTACTCCTCTACGCGAACGTCTTCTTGGCAAATCGCGTCCGGGCCTTCTCGTGTTGTTCGGCGCTGTCGGTTGTGTTCTCCTGATCGCCTGTGCCAATATCGCCAGCCTGCAGCTCGCTCGCTCGGTCTCACGGCAAAAAGAAATCGCTATTCGCACCTCGCTGGGAGCAAGCAGATGGCGCGTCCTTCGGCAGCTTTTTACCGAGACCATCCTGCTTTGCTTTGCTGGTGGCTTCTGTGGACTACTGCTCTCTGCATGGCTCATCCGTGTTCTTGTACAGCTTTCCCCAACCGATGTACCGCATCTTGCTCTGGCGCGCTTGGATCTTCGTGTCTTGCTCTTCACCTTCGCGGCAACCGGCCTCGCCGGGATCTCCTTGGGACTCGCTCCTACCGTTGCCGCACTTCGCGCCAACCTGGTCGATATTCTTAAAGAATCTGGCGCACAATCCGGCGCGGGCCGCTCCACTCCCGGTTCTCAGCGTTTTCTCGTCGTCGCCGAACTCGCCGCTGCGCTTGTCCTTCTCACTGGCGCAGCGCTCCTGCTCAAGAGCTTCCATCGCCTCGCTTCCGTTCCCGCCGGCTTCGATTCCAACGGCGTCTTCACCGCGCGTGTTCCTCTACCCCTCGACCTCTATCCTTCTCACGAGCGGCAGGTGGCCTTCTTCCAGCGGCTTGTTCAGCAAACCACGGCCGTTTCCGGAGTCACCTCTGGTGCTCTGGCCAGCGTTCTTCCCTTGCAAGGTTCCAACGGCTCAACCAGCGTCGAAATCGAGGGTCATGCTCCCGAATTGCCCGGACATGCGCCCGCTGCGGAAGAGGTTCTGATCTCTCCGGGTTATTTCCAGACCTTGCGCATCCCGCTCCTTTCCGGAACTGTCTTTGATCCTCACAATCCGGAAAACGGCGTCAATACGCTTGTCGTTAATCAAGCGTTCGTGAAGCGTTTCTTCCCAGATCAAGATCCCATCGGAAGGCGCGCGCTTCTCGGCAAAGAAGAATATTGGACGATTGTTGGGGTTGTCGCGGACACGCGGCAGTTTGGGTTGGCCGCCCCCGTCAAGCCCAGCGTCTTCGTGCCGTTCTCAAAGAAGATGTTCCCCGAAATGGCCATCCCCGAACTCACTCTCCTTCTGCGCACAAATCGTGATCCGGAGTCGCTCTTGCCCGCTGTCCATTCCGTCGTCTCGAATCTCGACAAGAACATTCCTATCTACGATGTACTCACGTTGCAGGATCTTCTTCGCGATCAAACTACCTCCCAACGGTCCAGCTCTGTCCTCCTCGCGGCCTTCGCGTTCCTCGCCGTTCTTCTCGCCTGCCTCGGCATCTACGGTGTCACAGCGTACTCCGTCAGCCAACGAACCCGCGAATTCGGCTTGCGCATGGCCCTGGGCGCTTTGCCGCGAAACATTTCCCTGATGATCCTGCGCCAGGCCGTTCCTCTCATTGTTCTCGGCATGACCATGGGTATTGCCGTCGCACTCGCACTTAGCAGGCTGATTTCCAGCATGCTCTTCGACGTCCAATCCTCCGACCCCGCAACGTTTCTCACCGTCTCGCTCCTTCTTCCGACGATTATTCTCCTGGCCTGCTATCTCCCCGCGCGGCGGGCGGCGCGCGGCGATCCCGTCATCGCGCTGCGCTACGAATAGGAGGTTTGCCCGATGCCATCGTTAATGAAACTGCGAAGCTTCCTACGTAACCTTTTCTCCGCTCGTCGGGTCGAGGCCGACCTCGATCAGGAAGTGCAGTCGCACCTCGAGATGCTGATCGAAGAAAATCTTGGCGCGGGCATGTCTGCTCCTGAAGCGCAACGTGTGGCGCGTCTCGAACTGGGCGGCGTCGAGCAAGTAAAAGAGCAGGTGCGCGAGGAGCGCATCGGCAACTGGCTGCACTCCTTCTTTTGCGATTGTCGCTATGGTTTACGCCAACTCCGCAAGTGCCCCGCCTTCACCACTGTCGCCGTGCTCACTCTCGCTCTCGGCATCGGGACAACCACGGCCATCTTCAGCATCATCGATGGCGTGCTCATTCATCCGTATGCCTACAAAAACGCCGAACGCCTCGCGACGCCAATTGTTCTCTCCGGCGATCAATTCCGTGCCTGGCGCTTTCCCGCCGCCGCGTTCGTCGATTTCAAGCAACAGAACCACACCTTTGAAGACATGTTTGGTTTGGTCTACCGGGAAGTGCACCTTTCCGGTGGCCAAGGCACCGAGGAATTTCCCGCCGGCTCGATCACTCCTGGCATGTTCGAAGCTCTGGGCATCGCACCTCTTCTCGGCCGGGCACTCACCGCCAAAGACGCTAATCCCGGCGCGCCCGCTGTTTTTGTGATCAATTACAACCTTTGGACCGAGCTCTTCCATCGCGATCCGAAGGTCCTTGGCCAGACATACACTATCAATGCCACGCGCGTGACACTCGTCGGCGTCATGCCTCCGCGTTTCCAAATCGGTGGAGTCGATCTCTGGCTGCCTCTGAATATCACCAGAGACACATTCGTTCCCGGCTCGGGAATTGAATCCAATGAAATCTGGACCGTCGGGCATCTCAAGCCCGGTGTCACCCCTGAAACCGCTGCCGCCGATCTCCAACTTATCGCCTCTCCATTTGAAAAGGACGACCCAATCTATTTCCCTCTTCACTTCAAAATCGCTGTTCAGACGTTTAACAGCCAGGCTGTTGGAAGCGATTTCCAAACCGGCTTGTTCGCCTTAATGGCTGCGGTGACCATGCTGCTCCTCATCGCGTGCAGCAATGTCGGTAACCTTCTTCTCGCACGCGCCACGACAAGAGAAAGAGAATTCGGCATACGCTCGGCCTTGGGTGCAGGGCGCTTTCGGCTAGTTCGGCAATTAGTCGTTGAGAGTTTCTCGCTGGCGCTTGCCAGTTGTGCTCTCGGCTGTTTGTTTGCTTATCTCGGATTGAAATTCATTGTGGCGGCGGTCCCTTCGGACACGATTCCCCCGGAAGCAGTGATCACGCTTAGCCGCGAGGCATTGCTTTTTTCTTTGGGCGCGACCATCCTGACTGCTTTGATCTGCGGACTGGCTCCCGCCTTCCACGCCCTTCGCGCCGACCCGCAAATCGCGCTGACCTCTGCCGGAAAAGCGGTCAACGCTAGCTTTCGTCATGGAAAGCTTCGTTCTGCTCTGGTCATCGCCGAGGTTGCGCTTTCCGTAGTTCTATCGATCGCCTCCGGCCTGATCATGCGCAGCCTCTTTGCCCTGGAAAACGTGAACCTCGGTTACAATCCGTCGCAAATTGTCTATGCGCACATTTCTTGGCCGGAAGGTCAGTACGAAACCGCCCAGCAAAAACATCGTCTCTTCCGCAAAGTTCTCAATCGCATCTCGCAAATTCCCGACGTACGAGCCGCCACGGAAACTACCACCTTCCCTCCCTACACCTCGGGCTGGACAACCGTCGTAATCAACGGAAAAACTCCCCCAGCGAACAGGAACACCGCATCCGTTCTCTGTACCGAGGGCTATTTTCAAACTCTGCGCCAGCCTCTCCTTCGTGGAACTCTGTTTTCCCAAAATGACGTGGACTCCGCGCGTCGAGTCGTGGTGATAAATCAGACGTTTGTTCGTGATCGCTTCGGGCAGGAAAACCCCATTGGCCACCAAGTGCGGTTCAGTGACTACGAGACTTGGCCCGATTGGCCCCGCAATCTCTACTTCGAAATCATTGGTGTCGTAGGCGACGCGAAAAACTCCGGCCTGCAGGATCCTCCCCGGCCCGAAATCTATCTCCCCGCTTCACTCACAGGTGCTGCTTCCTCTCGCGGCATCATGGTCAATACCAGCACTTACCCGCCTGCTATCCTTCGACAAATTCGGAACGAACTCTCCACCGTAGATCCCAACATCGCGCTCGGCGAAACGGGCACCATCGCTTCTCTCGTTGATCGTTACTGCTTCGCCCGCCCTCGCTTCCTTCTGACTACCCTCTGTGCTTTCGCTGCAACCGCCCTGCTTCTCGTGGCGGTGGGCGTCTTCAGCGTGATTTCTTACACGGTCGCCCTGCAAACCCACGAAATCGGTCTTCGTATGGCTCTGGGCGCTCGGCCATCACAGGTTCTGGCCCTGGTGCTGAAAAAGGGAGTGCGCCTGGTGCTCGCAGGCATCGCTATCGGCCTCGCCGCCAGCTATTTCCTCACGCGCCTGCTGACCAGCCAGATCTGGGGCGTCTCCACAACCGATCCTTCAACAATCGCCGTAGTGGTTTTACTCGCACTGGTTACCGGCATACTAGCGGCCGCACTCCCAGCGCGGCGCGCCGCTCGAGTCGATCCCATCGTCGCGCTGCGCTACGAATAAAGCTGGCTGGCGCCTGGAATCACGGGCGCGGAAATGGCATGATCGAAGGGAACTGGATTGCTCGTTCAAATGAGGGGCGGCAACGGTGTTCATCGGGAAGAGACTACGTGTTAGCACGATCTTACTTACGGTTGGAATCCTGGTATTACCTCTCATCGCGGCGGCACAGAAGAAACCGTCTCCTACGGCTCAGGACCGGCTGAGCGAACAGCGCAGCCTGGCCATCAATATTGTTCGCGCCATCAACACCGCCGAAGCGAATTACAAGCAAAAGCATGGCGGGTATGCCACTTGGGACACGCTGATCTCCAACGGTGATTTCTCGGATCAAGGAACCAAGTGGGCTCCCATATCCCTGCCCACCGTGGCCCACGCCATGTACGGAAGCGGGCCCGAGATTGTCCCCGGATGGAGGTTGCGCCTGGCGCTTTCCAAGAACGGCAACTCCTACCTTTTGACCCTGGAAGACGCGAATGACCCGAAGTGCAGCTATGCCGTGGTTAGCGATGAGCGGGGTGTGATCCGCGAGAGCAAGCCGCTGGGCTGCTCCTGACCCGCACGCATTCGTGGGGCGCAGTTCTTCCCGATAGGCCGCCTCTGCGGCCTCCGGGACTGAAGCGCCAAGGTCTCTAAATCCTTGGGGCACGGCTGAAACCGAGCCCTGGGGGAACTCATCTGTTTATGATTACGACGTGCTTTTAGTCGGTTGAATGCACCAGTTCGTGGTCCTTCGACCGGCAGGGTTTAACCGAAAAGTATTTGTGGCGGCAAGGTTCGCAGCGATACGCAGGAATGGACAGCTTGCGCCACAGGAACGCCAGCGGTGAATCCACGTAATCGGCGGAGATGCGCTTCAGGTCCGGATTGCCGCAAATCGGACAATGCGCTCGTAACGAATCGCCCAAGGGCATCAACCGGGCATAAAACCGCGATTCGCACTCTTTGCAGCGCCAAGGATAGACACCTAGGACGCTGAAGACATAGTCGCCGAAGTGTTGCCGGCGGGAGCGACGCGCCGCGGAACTTTTGCAGACTGGGCAGGTCATGGGATCAAGGAACTTTTAGGACGGCCACAGGATAGGCCATTGCCACCTTGCAAGCAAGGCCTTGGAGTCTCATTTTCAAAGGTACAATCGTACTGGGGCACCTTAGCCTGAAGGGAAGATCATGCCGGAGTACACCGAAGAGCACGCCCGGGCGGGCATCAACGCCAAATTACCCGAATTGGAGGTTTGGCCCAATCAATTCCCGGGATACGTGATTACCACCCGTTATCCCGAGTACACCTCGGTGTGCCCGAAGACGGGCCTGCCCGACTACGGCACCATCACCCTGCGGTACAAGCCGCGGAAATCCTGCATCGAGCTGAAATCTCTGAAAATGTATTTGCTGGCGTACCGCAGCCTGGGCATCTTTTACGAGAACGCGGTAAATAAGATTCTTCACGACGTGGTCAAAGCGGTGCGACCCGAATGGTGCGTGGTGAAAGGTGAGTTCACCCCACGTGGAGGCCTGAACACCACCATCTTCGCCCGCTGGCCCGAGCGTCCTTCCGGGCGTGGCCGGCGCAAGTAACCGAAGCGCACAGCCTGCGCACACCCGATTGGACTTGCGACCCGGCCCGTTGGATAATTCTCTGTCTGAACGAATTTTTCGCTGGTCATCGGAGGCGCAAGCAACATGAGCATTTCTCCCAATGTCCCCGGTCCACACGAGTCCTATCAGTATGACAACGCTGGTGGAACTCCGCGCTGGATTGCGGTGTTGTTCGGATTACTGATCGCCGGCGTGGCGCTGATCGCTTACGCTGGACATTCCGTGCAAACCCGCCTGGAGCAGGAGCTTTCCCGGAACGAGGAACAGAATAAGATTTTGACCGCGCAACTGGAGCAGGCCAATACGCGCATCGCCGACCTCAAGGGCCAGGTCGAGGTAACCTCCCAGAAAGTGGGCATGACTCAGGCGGAATTAGCGGACGCACGCAGCCGCGCGGAAACCATTCGTAAGCAGCAGGCGGCTTCGGATCAGAAACTCTCTCAGCAAATTAGCGCCGCGCAGAAGGAAAGCGAAGAGAAGATTGGCGCGGTGGCCACCGACGTCAGCGGCGCCAAGAAGGACATCGAAGCCACGCGCACCGATCTGGAAGCCACCAAGACCAAGCTGGACCGCGCGCAGGGCGACATGGGCGTGATGAGCGGCTTGATCGCCCACAACCACGACGACCTGGAAGAACTGAGGCGCCGCGGCGACCGCAATTATTACGAGTTCACCATTCAGAAGTCCAAACAAGCTCAACGCGTGGGGCCGGTGCAAATCGCGCTGAACAAGACCGACCAGAAAAAGAGCAAGTACACCATCACGGTGCTGGCCGACGACAAATCCATCGAGAAGAAAGACAAAACCTCCGGCGAGCCGGTGCAGTTCTACATGAAAGGCTCTTCGCGCATGGCCCCCTACGAAATCGTGGTGTTTGACGTGAATAAGAACCAGATCACCGGGTACCTCTCCACTCCGAAAGAAGCCGCGGCAGCTCCCGCAAAGTAGCCACGTTTTATCGAACGAAGTATCGAAGCTCTGTTCCCGGTTCTGGAAACTCAACCAGGGACGGAGCTTCTGCGTTTTTCTTTGGGACGCTAGGATCGTAAGTAGCCCTGATTGATGGAGGATTCCTGGCCATGTCCCGTGTCCAGCTGTTCCTGTGCCTTAATGCCTTATTCCTTGCGGCTCTGTTCACGCCCGCTCACGCGACGGCGCAATCCCCAGTCGATCCGGGTAAACTGCCGAGCCGCACCCTGTTCTATCTGTTGTGGCATGGCACACCGGCAGGCGAGATTCGCACAGGTAATTCCGTGTTGGCACTTTGGGACGATCCGCAATTTGTTCTCGCGCGCGATTCCCTGCTGGATTCGTTTCTCAATGACAGCAAGAATTCGAGCAAGCTGACGCGGGCCGATCTTGAGCAGTACATCACCTTGTTGGACAATCCCTTTTTGATCGGCTATTTTCGCCAGCCCGAATCGCACACCGCGTCGAACAGTTCCACAACCGCAGGCGCCGCCGCGCCGGCCTGGAATGGCGGATTCCTCATTTACGACCGGTCTGGTAAGGAACAACTCTTGTCCAGGGTAGTCACGCAAATGCGCGCCGCCGAAAAGGACATCCCTAAGCTCTGTGAACTAACCGTCGCGGGTGTCCCGGCTCTAAAGGTGGAGCGCAAGACGGAAGTCACCTACTGGGCAGAATTCGGCAAGTACGCGGTGAGCGCGAACGAACTACCGGTGTTCGAAGAAATACTGAATGTAGTGAATGGCAAGCCAGCCAGCAGCACTTTATCGCAGTTGCCCACTTACCAAGAGGCAAAGCCCCTGCTTACGGGCGGCGTCCTGGAATTTTTCATGGGTATTCCCAGCACGGAGCGAATCGCCGCGAACTCCCCGGCCAGTTCCGCGGCGCAAATTCGACTGCTGCTCTCGTCTCTGAAGGTGGATTCCATTCACTCCATCGCCGGCCGCGTTTCATTTGAGGGTCCTCGCTCGCGCATGACGGTTGCCATCCTCGGCGACACCGCCCCCGGCAGCCTGTTCGACATTTGGGCCGACGGCCAAGCCAGTCCCGTATCCATGGGTTACCTCTCGCCCGATACCGTCTACTACGGGGAAACGCAGTTCAACCTGCTCGCTATTTACGACACGCTGAAGCACGCCTTCACTCCTGCGGGCGACACCTCCAAGCAGTCCGCCAACCCGTTCGAACAAATGGCGGAAACTCGCCTGGGCATGCCCTTGCCCGATGCCTTGGGATTGGTCACCGGGGAATTCGCATGGCTGCAGAGCAGCCCGGTTCTCGACGATACGCAAAAGGTCTATCTGATCGGCATCCGCGACAAGCCCAACGCGTTGAAACTGATGCGCACCCTGATGGGCGATCAGATCACCTCGGAACGCAACGAGGGCAACATCACCTATCTGAAAATTTCGCTGCACGGAGGGCAAAGCTCCGCCGGAGTGGCGCAATGGAATTTCTACCACCTGGCGATGACCCCCAACCTGCTGTTCGGTGCGGCCAAGAACGACACACTGCACAAGTATGTCGAGCAAACACCGACTGCTCCGGATGGGACGCAATTCAAGAATCTGCTGGCCGCCCGCGCGCAATTCCCGGAAAAGCTCGACGGCTTTTCCTATTTCGACTTTCAAAAATTGGACTGGGCCGGATTGAAGGCAAAGTGGATCGAAGACGCGCACAAGGCCGCACAAACCGCCAAGAGTAAGGATGCTACCGCCACGGACAAGAAGCTGGCCGACTGGCTCGGCCAAGTCGATCCGCAGGTTTTTCCCCGGCACCTTCACAGCATGACAGGAGCATCATGGAAGGATGCCAAGGGAGTGCACTTTGACGAATGGCTGGACTGACGACGGTGGTCCCCAGGCGCGGAGTATGCGCGGGCTGCGTCGCACGGTGCTGCTTTCCTTGCTGATGCAAGCGCCTTTCGCCACGGCCCAACGACAGACTGCCCTGCCCGCACAAAGCATTCGCGTGGACGTGAATCGCGTGAACGTCGGCGTAATCGTCAGCGATGCCAAAGGCAACTTTGTTGAAAATCTTCAGCGCGAGAACTTTCAGCTGTTCGACAGCGGGAATCCCCAACCCATCACCGATTTCGCCTCTATCGATTCTCCCGCGCAGGTTTTGATCCTGCTGGAAGCCGGTCCTGCGGTGTATATGCTGCAGGATTCGCACCTGTACGTCGCGAATGCGTTGCTGCAGGGATTGTCCAACGGGGACCGCGTGGCCTTGGCGGTTTACAACGACACACCGACCGCGTTGCTGGATTACACCGCGGACAAGCGTGTTGCCGAAGCGGCGTTAGACCAAATTCAATTCAATTTAGGATTCGGTAACCTGGACCTGGCCAAAAGCTTGAACACCGTGCTGGACTGGCTCACCAGCGTCCCGGGAAAGAAAACCATCGTGCTGATGTCCTCCGGTGTCGATACGTCTCCCGGCGAAGTCGCGCAATCCCTGCTCTCGCGCCTGCAAACCGGCGATGTGCGCATTCTGGCAGTCTCCATGAGCGGCCCGCTGCGCAATGGCAAGAAGGGTACCAAGGGGCAAATCCAGCAAACCCAGCAGGCCTTCGAACAGGGCGATGCCTGGCTCAAAACTCTGGCCGAAGCCACCGGTGGCCGCGCGTTTTTCCCTGAGAACGCAAAGGCTTTTCAGCAAACCTACGAGCAGATCGCGCTGTTGGTACGCCACGAATACAGCCTGGCCTTTGCTCCCCCGATAGCGGACGGAGCCGCCCACGCCATCAACGTGAAGGTAGTTTCCGGCGCCACCAAGGAAAAAGGCGCAACGCCCGAGTATCGCGTGGATCACCGCAGAGGCTACCTTGCGCCGAAACCACCGTCGCCATAGAGGCGCCAACGACGCTATTCGAAATCCCTCATCACCCGCGCCATTCCTTGCAACCGTTCGTCCACGCGTGCAAACACACTGCCTTCCGGAAATTTTCCAGAACCATTGCGGAAACCGGCTGGCGTTCCGGTAAGAAGTTCGACACCCTGCTCGATGCGGGCAATCGGCCAAATATGGAATTTCCCGTTGGCCACCGCGTCTAACACGTCGTCGCGCAGCATCAAATCGTCCACATTCGCCTGAGGAATCATCACGCCCTGGGTTCCGGTGAGCCCTTCGATCCGGCACGTATCAAAGAATCCTTCGATCTTTTCATTGACTCCGCCAATGGCCTGGATATCGCCGCGCTGGTTCATCGAGCCGGTCACCGCGATGTCTTGTCGCAACGGCAAATCGCTGAGCGCGGAAAGCAGCGCATAAATTTCCGTGGAACTGGCGCTATCACCGTCGACGCCCGAATAGGACTGCTCGAAACAGATGCTGGCCGTAAGCGAAAGCGGCTTATCTTGCGCGAAGGCCGAGCGCAAATAACCAGCAATAATGTGCACACCCTTGTCGTGAAAGCGTCCGCTCAGATTCGCTTCGCGCTCAATATTGATGAGCCCCGCTTTACCGAGTCCGACGCTGGCGGTGATGCGCACGGGCTTGCCAAAACTGTAGCCGCCTATTTCCAGCACACTCAGACCGTTGACCTGCCCGGGATGAGCGCCGCTCAGGTTCACCAGCAGCGTGCCCTCCTGCATCATTTCGCGAATGCGCGTCTCGATCAGGTTGTGGCGCTCGACTTTCGACGCCAACGCGGTGCGCACATGCGCCGCCCGCACCACATTTTCGCCCGCGGCCACCGCGGCGTAGTGCGCCTCGCGCGCCAGGTCCGCAATATCCACGAAGCGCGCGGTCACCTTGTTGCGTCGCCCGGCTTTGCGCACGCCGTGTTCGAGAATCGCGGCAAATGCGCCGCGGTCGAACGGAAACAGATTCTCTTTCTCGCTCAGCGTGCGGATGCGCCCGGCATATTCTTCGATCACCCCGTCGCTCATGGCCATCTCTTCGTCAAACTCCACGCGCACCTTGAAAATTTTCCGAAAGTCCTCTTCATACTCGTACAACAGCTCGTACAGGTTGCGGTCGCCGATCAGGATCACCTTCACGTTAATCTGGATCGGTTCGGGCTTCAGCGCGGTGGTCGTGAACGGATAAAACGTTTCGAAGGGCTGAATCTCCAGCCGGTCATGGTTCAGCGTGCGTTTCAGCGCGCGCCACACCCCAGGCTCGGAAAGCGCTTCCACGGAATACAGGATCAAGAATCCACCATCCGCCCGCAGCAAAGAGCCTCCACGTAGGTCCATAAAATCGCTGTTCCATCCGCCGCGCGCGTCGTAAGCACGCTGAATGGTTCCAAAGAGATTGTTGTATGTGGGCGTAGTTTCGAAAATCACCGGCGAGGAATCGTCGTGATTGTGCGCCAGGATTACATTGACGCCATACACGCGGAAGGGATCGCGCTCCGGCGCCGGCCCTTTCTGTTGAACTTCGGGCGGCTCCTGCCCGTGCTCCTCTTCACCTTCGCGCTCCTTGAACGGCCCGAGATTGTCCAGCAAGTGATGACGGACTTCTTCCAGGTATTCGGTCACGCTGTGACCCGGATATTTTTCCTTCAACTCCTCAATTACCCCGTCTACCAGCACCGAGGCCGCTTCCTGCTCCAGGTAGCTCAGTTCGCTGGCTAGTTCGCGCGATAGTGTCAGCGTCTTGCGATAAACAACCGTGAACTCCTGGCGGAATTGTTCGTATTTCCGCTCGATTTCCTCGGCCACTCCCGTTTCCAGCTTGCCCTCGTGCACCATTTTCGAAATGTCTTCGATGGGCACCATCTGCCCTTCCAAGACCGGGAAAATTTCCGGCAGCGCCACCGCCCCCACCTGCATGTGCCCGAGGGCGAACTGTTCGCGCGCGATGCGCCGCGTAAAATCGTCCATCAAGTCTTTTTCGCGCACCGAAAACCGCTCCACGATGCGACCTTTTTGCCGCTGGAAAGGTTCGCCTTCGAACACCTGCGGAATGCGCCGGCGCAAAAAATCGATACCCGCCTGCATATCCTTTTTGAAGTTGTTGGCGGAGCCGCGGGCCAGGGTCAGCAGGCGCGGACGATCCGGAATCTTAAAGTTATTGACATAACAACGGTCCAGCGAAGGTTTGGTGGCAGGGTGCAAGTCTTCGATCATCTGCGCGATGGTGCCGCCACGGCTGGTGCCCGCCAGTCCGCACACAAAAACGTTGTATCCGGGCGCGGAAAGTTCCACACCCATCTTCAATGCGCGTAGGGCGCGCGCTTGTCCCACGAAACCTTCGCGCTTCTGCGCTTGCGCGGTGGTCTCAAAGGGAATGCGGGAAAGCTCGCAGCGCCAGCGCAATTGTTCCGGGCCAAGCTCCGAAATCTTCGATTCTGATTGTTCCGTCTTGATAGCCATTCGAGCGCGTACTCTAACACAGGGCGTAGCAACCGGTGGCGAAATTACCCGCCGTTTGGGCTAGAAGTTACGCGGCCTCCCTCTGTATCGCTTCCTGGTGATCCATGTACACACGCAAAACCCCCAACGCGGCCGCCATAATGGTCGGCCCTACCACCAATCCCAGCAAACCGAACGCGCCAAGCCCTCCCAAAATGCTAATGAACAGTAGTAGATCGTTTAGACGCGTGCGATTTCGCAGCAGCAGGGGACGCACGATGTTGTCCGCTGCTCCAGCAACTCCTCCGCAGATCGCCAGGATGACCAGCGCCTTGCCCCAGTGGCCATTGGCCGCGAGCCATATCCCGGCGGGAAACCAAATCAATGAAGACCCAACCACCGGAACGATGGAGCAGAACGCCACCAGTACTCCCAGAAACACGGGGCCTGGCAAACCCGTCAACTCGAACGCCAAACCCGCCAGAGCGCCCTGGATAGCCGCGATGAGCAGCGCTACCGCCACGCTGGCGAAAATCAAATCACGAGATTCCTTCAGCATGTCATCCTGAATCTCCGGCTCGAACGGAATGAGATGCCGGACCGCGCGCAGGATTGCGTAGCCATCGCGAAACATAAAGAACAGCGCAAACAACAGGATGAAAAGGTTGACCACAAACGCGAACACGTTCTTGACCATCGAGCCAATGCTGGACGCCAGGAAGCCGGCGATCTTTTCTGCGGCTTGGCGTAGTGCACCAAACAGATCGAAGTTCTGCATGGCCACGGGCAGGTGGCGCTGCAGGAAATTCACGGCGTTCTGTGTTGCTCCGGCTCGATCGGCGCTGAGTGTTTCGCGGATGCCCGCGGTGGCCTCAATGGCCTCCCGCGCGGCATAGAGCATGACCAACAACGTCGGAACGATCAGCAGGAACGTGACTCCCACCGTGCAGATCACCGCCGACCACGATGGGGAAAAACGCCTTTCCAGATGTTGGTAAACGGGATAAAAGAAAATGGCCAACACCGCGGACCACGCCAGTGGGATCAGGAACGGTGCGGTGATCAGAAATACCAAGTAGCCGAGCAGCAACAATGCCCCGTAAGAGAGCACCGTCGTCAAGCGGTCCGTGGTTGTCGCGTTTCGTTCGCTTGGCATCATTCGCGTTATAATTCATCCAGTCTAGGCAACATGGGGACAGTCGAGCCCCGTGGGACTTCGCGCCGCGTCTGCCCAGGGGAAACCACGAATTCATGCCCTCGCCGAAAATTCCGTTTAATTATGAGCAGGCGCGCCTACTTGCTGTACTTGCTTTAATCAATTTTGTCAACTTTGCGGACCGCCAGGTGTTAAATCCTCTGGTGCCGTTGCTTCGGCAGCATTTCGGCGTCACCGACACGCAGCTCGGTTCGCTGCAATGGGTATTGCTGGTGGTGCTCGCAGTGGCCAGCATTCCTTCGGGGTATCTCGCCGACCGCTTCAATGAACCAAAAATCATCGCCAGTGGAGTGCTTTTCTGGAGCGTAGCGGCGATCGCCAGCGGGCTGGCGCCGACCTTCGCGTTTTTATTTGTCGCGCGTGGCCTGGTGGGCATCGGCGAGGCCGCATACGCGCCCGCCGCGCAATCCTTGATCTCCGACTCGTTTTCTCGAGAGAATCGCGCGCTCGCGCAGTCCATTTTCGCCGCGGGCATGATTCTTGGCGGCGTTTCCGGCCTGGCCCTTGGCGGCATCATGGGAGAACGCCACGGCTGGCAGCACGCCTTCATCGTGGTAGGCATTCTTGGCGTTATTCCCGGCCTGACCGCCTTTAAATTGAAGGAACCGCCGCGCCGCCCGCGCTCGGAAGTCGTACCGGTGATGCACTTGTTGCGTGTACCGGCCTTTGCGGCCATGATCGCGGCCGGCATTTGCATTACCTTTTCCAGCGTTTCCTTTGTCACCTGGGGCATCGATTACGCCAAAACCTACAAGGATTTCAGCACCAAGGAAGCTTCCCTTTCCCTCGCAGTCATCGCGCTGTTTTCTTCGGTGCTCGGCGCGATTTCGGCCGGTTATTTCGCGGATCGTTTGCAAAGACGCTGTGCCTATGGCCGCGTGCTGGTGATTGCCTTCGCGTTTTTGGCGGCCGCGCCGTTCCTGCTGCTGGCCATTCAAGCGGATGACAAGCGTCTGGTGCTGGCCGGTTTTTTCGGCGCCATGTTTTTCATGTCCTGGTATCACGGCCCGACGACTGCCGTTTTGCACGACCTGACGCCGCAACGCGCGCACGCTACCGCCATTGGGGTGTATATGTTCTCCACGCAATTGCTGGGGGCCCTGGGACCGCTGCTTATCGGCAAGATTTCGGACATGAGCGATTTGCAGATTGGCTTGCAGGCGGCCACCGCCGTGCTAGTCTTCGGCGCGCTGCTCTTGCTGTTGGTGATCTATTTCATCCGGCGCGATGGCTTGCACCACCCGCACCTGGCACAGTTCCGAGCCGAGGACGAGGCCATCGCCAAAGTTCCGACCTGACCCAGGGCTAGCGTGGAACGCACCCAGACATAGCCCTAGATGCCGGCCTAAGGTCGCGCCGCTCCAGCGAAGAACGATGAGAATCTGCGCGGTCCATCTCCGTCCAGTGGGCCCCGAGCCGTGCGATTACTCTGCTACTTGATGCCGTTGGCAGCAAGGAGCCGCGCCACTTCATCGTGACTTACGTCATACAGCGGGCGCTCATCTTCCTCTTCCAGGCGCTCGCGCAAGTATTCCGCGGCAACAAAGCTGGCTTCCCGGTCGGTGAGATCGCGTCCGGTTTTCTCGCGAAAATCCACGAACGCGGTGTGCGCCAATCCCACAATGCGCCCTTCCCCATCGCAGACAAACTTGGCATCGATGGTGTCACTGTGCCGCGTGGCGATGGCATTCCAGATGTGCGAAAAGCGGCAATCGTACACGTGGCCGCTGAGTTTCGAGGTCACCTCAAACGCGCCGATGAACTGGCTCATGGCGCCGTTATTCGCTAGGACCGGGAGTGAAGGCACAGTATTCCTCGTTTCATTGCAAAGCGTTCAACTAGTGTCTGATGCTGCCCGTCGCACTGTCAATGCCGGCGGCCGGGGTTCCAGCCATTTCGCAAAGTCACCTGCAAGGGCAGTTTAACGAACTGATTTTAGTGTGGGTTGTGGCCTTTGGAGAGGGGCTGGAGGATTTGCGCGAGAAAAAGGAGCTCTGACGGGTGGCAAAAGAGCTGCTCGAAGGGTTCGGAGGAAGGAAATCCCGGCGACCACCCAGGACGCGCAGGGTTTTATTTTGTGCGTGGCTTCAGCTGGAGTCCGCTTGCAGAACAACGAACCAATCGGCCAGCTTTTGCGCCAGATCGCAAAAACCGAGTGAGCCGTTTCGGAAGTGGCTGCGCACTTGGCGGAAAAAGAACGCCAGTGTCAGGGTATAGGCTAGGACACGAATCATGGTGAGCACGAGCAGCGCCTTAGCCCGATCCTGGTGCACCGAGGGACGCTTCAGATGTGCGTCCGTGGTCATGGTTTGGAACACGGTGGTGTCAATGATCCAACGGCTGCGACCTAATTGATGGATAAACACCGGGGGGACCGAACCGAGCTCCAGATTGCTGGCGTAGAAATTCGTGCTCAGCTCGAGGACGGTTACTTTCGCCGCGCGCTTCTCTCCTTGCTCGTCCCGCTGAACGCGCAAATGTTTCACCGGTTGCTGGCGTACGGTTTTGACCACCCGAACGGTGCGTTCGGCTACCGGCCAGTAGACCTCCGGCGCGTGCCAAAGCTGCAACTCCGGATGTTCGTCCATTTTCTCGGCGACGACGGAGGAGATGAGCCGCTCAGATTCCGCCAGCAATTCCGGCTGATTCTTTTTCAGAGTGATGACCCAGTCCAAACCCAGTTCTTCGATCGCGTTCACAAACGGCGCCTGCAGATACAGCGCATCGGCTACCAAAAGATCCAGGAACCGGCTTCCCAACTCTGCCCTCAGCTCACGCAGTAAGTCCAGACTACAGGCCACTTCGTCCTCCCCGTTCTTCTGAAAACGAATCCCCAGAGGAATGGGAAAGGCCGAACTCACTACGGCCACCGCACAGATGCGGTGATAGTACTGCATCTCTTCGCGCGGTTCTCCCTCCACCAGATGGGTGACCTTCCGCTCCATGCAGTGATCGCAGAAGCGCACGAAGGAACTGCAGATTTCGATCCCGTCCACAGCCGCCACCACTAGGCCCCTGGTCCAAGCCGAGCGGAAGACCCCGTTGCGCTTTAATTGGCGGGCCACAGCGCAGCCTAGCTGGAATACCGCCCGGGAATCGTAGCGTTCCAACGCGTACCCGATGGCATTCTCACTCAGCGGGCCAATCCGTTTCGACAGCACGCCGCCCCGTTGGCATTCCGTCTCAATGCGATGCACCGCAGGAAACTGACAAGCCGCTCCGAGAAACACGGCGTCAAAGATCTTCTTCCCGGAATGGTAGGGATAGACGCGCCCGTCCGGCAAAGCCCCAACGTGAGAAGAGAAATCAAATACCTTATCCAAGTAGGCTTCGAACCGGTGCCGGCGTGAGAAAGCTATGACTTTTCCCTTTCTTTCAAAAAACGTCGCAGATTGATCTTGCAAATGGCGGCGGCCGCCTCTTCAAACCGCTGGCGCAATCGGATCATCTCGCGTACCTGGTCGACCATGCTCTTCGGGACATGGAACGTTTTGGGTTGGCCGTCGATCAGCACGGAAATCTGGTATTGGGTATGCAGGCTTTTGCCGTCGGCACAGTGGCAGTTCGGTCGCCCGCAGGAGCGCTTATTCTCCACAAACGAGCCGGGCAGCATTTCGCGGAACAATCCGAGACGCCGGACGAGTTGACCGCGCAACTGCAGATCGGGATCGCCAGCCATAAAGGTACGCACCCATTCTAAGGCGGAGACTCGCCGGAGAGGGATCTCCGTGTGTCTGAGACTAATACTAGTCTCAGAACACGGTCAAAGTCAAGGGCCCTGCAGATTTGCAAAAATGATCAGCGAAAGTGGGGAAGTCATTTAACTTAGAAAGCTATCCGTCTCAACGTCTTCCAGCTGGAACCCTGGCCGACCTTGCGAAATCGCCGGCCGGGGTTCACTGCACGCTA
>CAVZMQ010000026.1:0-230725 GCA_963776365.1 Candidatus Acidiferrales bacterium
AGCCTGAAAGCGACAAATCTCGGTGGAATGGTTGAAATAAAGCCATTAGAAAAGGATTTCTATTGCAAGGTCATCGAACAAAGAATTCTTCATAAGAAGACCAATAAAGCTCTGGCTGATTTTTTGAAGGTCCTGGCGAACGCAGGAAGTTATGGGTTGTTCGTAGAAGTGAATGCCGAAAGAAAGAAAAAGGAGGAGTCCGTTAGCTACTTCTCGGGAGAAAAGAAAGGAAACGTCGATTCCAACTATGTCGAGAAGCCTGGGCCGTGGTTCTTCCCTCCCGTTGCGTCCCTTATTACTGCTGGCGGGAGGTTATTGCTGGCCATGCTGGAAAAGAGCGTACAAGAAAGAGGTGGTGGTTATCTGTTCTGCGATACAGATTCGCTTTGTATCGTGGGTTCTAGAAAGGGAGGCTTCGTTGAGTGCCCTGGCGGTCCGGTAAACAAGAATAACAAACCCGGACTCAATGCTCTTTCGCTAAGCGAAGTGCAAGAAATTGCCCAAAATTTCAGAAGGCTGAATCCTTACGATCCCTCTCTGGTTCCTGAAATTCTAAAAATCGAAGATGTAAACTTCTATGGTTCCTCTCCTAAAAATCCATTCCGCCAGCTGTTCGGCTACGCAATTTCAGCAAAAAGATATGCGCTTTACTCGCGAGTGGAAAACCACATCCACATCGAAAAAGCCAGCGGGCACGGACTCGGTTACTTGTTTGCTCCGAAGGAGAGAAAAAAGAAAGAGGAAGACGAAGAAACACCGCAATGGGTATTGGAGGCTTGGCAATTCCTCTTACGAAGGGCCTTAAAACTGACTTCAAAGGATGCGAATTGGCTTGATTTACCGACAATGATGCGAATGGTTGTTACCACTCCGAACGTCTTCAGACAGCGGAGGCCGGAATGGCTGGGTCCATTCAATTTCTTTTTGTTCCCGATGTTGTCAGAAACGTTCGGTGGATACCCGAAAGGTTTCGACAAATCCAACTTCATATTTATAACCCCGTACGAATCCGACCGCAGAAAATGGAGTTCACTCTTGGGCGTCAATCTAATAGATGGCGAGTCCTATCAAATCGCGATGCAGCCCACAGTAAATCAAGACAAGGTAATTCCCGACTCCTTCCGAATCCTTCTTCGCAAATACTTGGGCAAGTCGGAGACGAAATCGCTGGCCCCCGATGGAACGCCCTGTACCGGAGCAACGCGCGGCCTTCTGCAGAGAGCGCGAATTACAGCAGGGAAGCTTGTTCCAGTTGGCAAAGAGACAGATCGGCGCTGGGAACAAGGCGAAGATCCGAGCATGATTGATTCCGATATCTACGTTTTTGAAAAGCGGACAAAACTGGTAATTGCCGATCCTTCGGAGAGGAAAAAATGGGCAGGCATCGGTCTGAGGCGCTTGATGCGAGAATCAAAACTGACCCAAGCGCCGGTTTCCAACGCACTAAAGGGCAAACCGGTTCGTCCTCAGACCCTCTCGATCATTCGACAAACGGCAGACAGACTTGTCGCTGGGTCATAGTACGAACGCATTATAGAAGGGCGCCCTGACATTCCTTTTTATAGGACTTTACCGGTAACCGGACTTACCAGGAGATGACTAAGGATTTGAGCCCCACAGGAAAAAGAAATAAGAGTGAGTCTTAGTCACCGGCTAGCCCTTTGTTCAGCAGGACCTTGACCTCAACGCGGCGGTTTTCTGCGCGTCCGGCCGCAGTCTCGTTCGAGGCTACTGGTGCCGCTTCACCCATGGCGCCTGGCGCCACAATGTGGCGAACCGGCACGTTACAGTTCTCAAGCAAGAAGGCGATTACGTTCTGTGCGCGCTCCATGCTCAGATTCTGGTTCATTGCCGCGTTGCCGCTGGAATCGGCGAAGCCCTTCACCTGAATGATGTACCCCGTGAGGTTGACGGCATTCTGGGCTAATTTCTTCAGCGCCTCTTGATCCACTTCGGAGATGTCGCCGCTGCCGCTGGCAAAGTGGACATCCACTTGAGCCTTGGTGTCGTAATCGCTCAATTCCGAGAAGCGCTTGCTGGCTTCCGCGGCTTCCGCGGCGTTAGCGTCAATGGCCGCCTTGTTGGAAGCGATATTTTGCTGGTTTGCCTCGATGTCCTGCTTGTTTTTAGCAATGTTCTGCTGATTGGCGGCTACTTTCTGTTCGGTGGGACTCAGACCGGCCTGGATCATCTCGGCCGTTTCTAAATCGTCTCCATCGAAGGTAATGGATTTGGCAAGGACGTGCGTGGCGTCCTGGCTTGTGCCGTCAACCGAAACCTTAAGGCCGGGAATCAGCACAGCAGCAGACATTTGCTTTTTGCGAATGCCCAGCCCCTTCGGCTGCTGCACCTTGGTGTCGTCATCGAGAGTAACTGTCATCTTGCTTCCGTCGGTAGTCTTGAGGACGATCGTGTCCCCGGTACGAGCGGTGATCAGGCCCTTAACCTTTGTCTTTTCGCCCTGAGCATAAGCCGAGAGCAGTGCCACAAAGCATACTGCCAGCAGGCCCACTACGATTCTCATTCGCTTGTTATGCATAGTGTTCTTTCTCCTTGATAGCTACGCGGGTATTCTGAGGATTCTTGCAAAATTCGTCGAACAGTTGATTCCGTTTGGTCTTCAATTGGTCTCGCACTGCATTCTTTGGTTCTTGCACGGCGGGTGACCCTTCCGATCCTACTCGTGCGCGCTTTGCCGCTAGGGGAAAATGACAGGCCTGCGAAATCGCCAACGGTTAGGTCAAAGAGTCTGTAGATCCAAAAACAGTCTATTTTCCCGGTGGATTCACGTCTGTCCAAAATTGCACACTTCCCAGCCCGGGGGCCACATATACGCGGTGCATTTTCAGAAGGTGCCGTTTTGCATTGCCCTCATTTCTGATATTCATCTACCAAGAACTGTTGGAAGATGGAGCATTTATCACCACGCAGATTGAACGGAATGAAGTCGTCTATTCAGTCGTATTGACCAAAGCAAGAAACCCGCTGAGTCATGAAGATGTTGAAAGTCATTTCAAGGGCGAGTTTTCAAAGAGGTAGTTCAACTCATTTTGGAACGCTATGCGCGGAGCCGCCGATTCAAAATGTGCCCTATCCGCCAATCACTCACCATGCTTTGAGCCTCATGATTGTGATATGCTTGCAAATAAGCAGTGGTGTTATGAAGGTAATCGCGAGTTCACGCAGCATTAAATCCAAAGGAAAATCCACGCAGAAACTCGCTTTCAATGCCCAAGTTTTTCTCGATTCGGCCGGCTTGGCGAGAAAAGTCGTAGAGTTTAAGAAAGCGGAGCTCGTCTACTCTCAAGGTGATGCCGCTAAGAGCATAATGTACTTGCAAAAAGGCGGTGTAAAGCTATCCGTCGTTAATGAAGTCGGAAAGGAGGCGGTGGTCGCCATTCTGGAACCGGGCGACTTCTTTGGTGAGGGCTGTATGGCAGGTCAGTCCGTTCGCGTGGGGACGGCTACCGCAATTACGCCTTCTTCTGTGCTCGAAATCCAGAAGAGTGAAATGTTTAAGGTCCTTCATGAACAGCATGCCTTCTCCGACCGGTTTCTCACTTTCATGCTGGCACGGAACATTCGAATCGAGGAGGATCTGATCGATCAGTTATTCAACTCTAGCGAGAAGCGGCTCGCCCGGACTCTTCTATTGCTTGCTCGTTACGGTAAAGAAGACCAGCCTCAGGGAGTACTCCCCAAAATGTCGCAAGAAACGCTGGCCGAGATGATTGGCACGACGCGTTCGCGAGTCAATTTTTTCATGAACAAATTCAGGGAGCTTGGTTTCATCAAGTACAACGGCGGTCTTCAGATCAACACTTCTCTCTTGACCGTTGTCCTGCACGAGTAAGCACCAACTTCCGCAACTATCGGCTCTCGGACTTGCGATCCCCGCCTGCATCGGAATTACTGTGTGTCGTCATCGGGCCAAGGGGAATGTTTTGGAGTGGCACTGCCTCGACCGAGCGCATTGGATTGCACTCCCGGTGCCAACTCTTCTACAGATTTCAGTTTCCAGCGGGTGATTGCGCCGTCAAAGACTTTGTGGAATGTGATGCGGACTGGACGGTTCGGAACTTCGTTGCCCTTGCGAACTGCTTCGGCATTGACATCCAAATACGCCATGCCTTTGCTTTCAGAAATGAAGGCGACAGGGAAAGGTTGTGCGAGTCTCTTCGGGTTGCTGGTATAGCCATGCTTTTCGAGAAAATCTCGTACATCGTCTCTACTGAATGATACAGGCATAGAACTTACGTTTGGAGCCATTTCACGCCCACTCTCCGGATCGCTTAATGAGTCTATCCTAACGACCTGCTGCCAGGGTTTACTCTTCGACCCGCAACCTAAAGCCGCATCCGCACGTTGCTGTCCGTAACGGGATGCGGAGGTCTGGGTTAAGTCAAAAAGCCGTTTCCGCCATTCTCAACGGAGAACCTGCCCCTCGCAACCTTTAAGCGTGCAATGGAAATCTGAACGAGCTCATTAAGAATATGTCTAGCGCAGTGGAACGCCTTCCCCCGACGCCATCAAGACGTTGGTATCGAAATCTTTCGCGTTTTTGAACGATTCGTCCATCTCACGGAGTTTCTTGTATCCTAAAAACCTGATCACTTCATTGAGCCGTAGACATGGACCAGAGAAGGTAGGCCTGCTCAGTTCTTCAAACACCTTTCTCCGCCGATCCTCTGAAGCCACTATGAACAATGGATAGTTTGAATTCGGAGCCTCTGCCCTAAGGTCAGATAACCTGAGAATTCCAGAGTAGATCGATGTCGAATGCTCGATTTCGAAGGCCGACTTTATCGAGTACGGACCAAATTTCCACACAACGTCAATGTTTTCGATGCTCCGTGGTACATCCAACGCTTCGTGGAATTCGTGCAGCACGAAGTCACGGAAGTGGTGACCCTCGTACTGCTTTGGTTGATCGGCCCGAGGAACCCACACATCACATCTTGCTAGCTGTCCCAGGCGAATTAGTCGCCACTGCATCTCATCGTGCTCTGTCGGCATACGCTCGATACGCTCATCACGATCCACATAGTATAAGGGAATTCCTAAACGAGAATCTGCAGCTTACGGTGAGTGCAACAAAGCAATCTGCCCGATCAATAGCTGGTAGACGCGCCAAAGCCAGCCAAAACGGCGTAACGCAATCGGTCGCAGATTCCGCCAAGCCTAAACGAGCTGGAAACTTAGACCCAAAGAGCAGGGGCGGGAGGAAATCAAGAAGTCAGCGACGGAACCAGATGTCCGACCAGGACTATCTCAATGTAATAACTGAATTGGGAAATCTCGACGAACGTAGAGAAGGATTGTTTCGGAAGGAACAAACTTACCTTCGAAACAAACTGATGGGCGGGAGAACTCAGGCAGAATGCGGCCTTTGCCGTGAAAAATTTCCGTTTGACTTACTCGTGGCGGCACATATCAAGCGGCGCGCAGACTGTTCTAACAAGGAAAAGCGGGATCTGGCAAATGTCATACCCATGTGCAAATTTGGCTGTGATGATCTTTTTGAGAGAGGATATGTTTCTGTCAACTGCGGGTGGATCAGAGTGAATAACCAAAAGAAGATGACTGAGGCGGTCAGGGAATACGTTCAAAAGTTGATTAATCAGAAATGTGCATACCTGGAATGAGACTAGCGCACGTTACTTTGCTTGGCGCGAAGAGCACACGAAATAGGGATCTTGCGCCCCAAGTGCCTAGCGCATGCGTCGCGCGAAGATCCCCTCAGAAGTCCAAAAAAGAACGTGAGAAATTGCCCATCTATTGTTGCGGAGTGATTAGGGTGTATCACTTTTCCCACGCCTGTAACTATACCCGCGGTTTTCTTGACCCTGTGCGCGGGTGGCAAGTACACTAGGTAATTCCGAAAGCTGCCGGTCGTGAGGCAGTGGGCTTGACCAAGGAAATTCCGAGCCAGCCTGGAGCGTATTAGAACCGACCGCCACGGGGGCGGCCCGCAGGCTGGCGTGTGTGGGATTTTCCGCAGCCGATCGAGAAACAAAGGGGGAATGTCTTGCCAAAGCGCACTTTTCAACCGCGGAGACGACGCCGCGCCAAAACGCACGGGTTCCGTTCGCGCATGAAGACCAAAGGCGGCCGCAAAGTGCTTGCAGCCCGCCGCAAGAAGGGACGTCATCGCCTCACGCCGGAATAATGGCGGCCGGTCCTCAATGGGCCGGGGGTTTCCGCGCGAAGCGCGCCTGGTGCGCCGCGGTGATTTCGACACCGTGTATCGCGCAGCGAAACGCTTCTCGAGTTCCCACTTCACCGTCTTCGTTCGTCCTAACGAACTCGCCCTGAACCGATTCGGCTTCAGCATCAAAAAGGCGCTAGGCGGTGCGGTGGTGCGGAATCGCATCCGGCGGCGATTGCGCGAAATGGTTCGCTGCCATCGGCAGGAGATACCCACGGGATGGGACATCGTGATTCATCCAAAGAGTTCCGTAGCCAAGGCGCCGTTCCTTGCGCTGACGGAGGATCTTCTGCGGCTGCTCCAGAAACTGTGAGCTGCTCTGCTGTGACCAACAGGCAGTCCATCGCTGCGCGCGTTGCGTTGCTGGCGCTCGATTTCTACAAGGCGTACTTGTCACCGCTGCTCGCTGGCAACTGCCGCTACCAGCCCACCTGTTCTCGCTATGCCTACGAGGCCATTGAACGATTTGGCCTGCGCCGCGGCGTGTGGCTGGGAGCCAAGCGTCTGCTGCGTTGTCACCCGCTTTCTAGGAAGTTTGGTTACGACCCGGTTCCGGAGAAATGGGAAGAGATGCGAACGAATTCTGCTATGCCGTCTGATACACACGGGGTTCACCCTTGAGCACGCCACCACTGAACCAGTTCCCGCCGCTCGGACCGAATAAGGATAAGTTCAGCCCGGAGCTGCGGATCCTGGTTGCTTCGCTTCTCTCCATGATCGTGATTCTGGTGTGGGCGAAATTTTTCGTGCCGAAGCCACCCGTTCGTCCGCAACAGCAGAACAATCCTGTGGCCACCGCGCCTGCAACGCCGGGCACTCCAGCCATCGCAACAGCGGGAAATACAGCACCGCCTGCGTCGGCGAAGATTCTTGCGACCGCGGTTCCCGTAACCACTCCGCCGGTTTCGGATTCTCAGGAACGGGCCATCGTCGTAGAGAATGCGCTGTACCGCGTGGAGTTTTCCAATCGCGGCGCGGTGGTAAAAAGCTGGCAGCTCAAGAATTATAAGGATGACTCTAAGCCGCAACACACGCTGGACTTGGTCCACGCGCGTTCCGCCGAGATGACCGGCGGCTGGCCTTTTTCCCTGGTGCTCGACGATCCGCAACTGCAGGCAGCGGCAAATACCGGCCTGTACAAAATTTCCGGCGACAGCACCGCACTGAACGCGCCCGCCGATGTGACTTTCACCTGGAGTGACGGACATCTTGAGGTCACCAAGAAATTCCACTTCGACCATTCCTACGTGGTCGGAGTCGAAACCACCACGAGAAATAACGGCTCCGACATCCTGGCTGGCCTGGCCTGGCGCGGTGGCTTTGGCGATATCACCGTCGCGAATCCCGCACCCATTACCCGGGTGCAAACGTTCTACAGCGAAAACGGAAAACTCACCACCGTTGGATATAAGAAGCTGGAAAGTCCGGAACACTGGGGAAGCGCCTGGCAAGGCGGGAAAAACTATGCCGGGATCGAAGACAACTACTTTGCGGTCACTTTTCTGCCACCGAGCGGATCGCTTTCGACGCCTTTGGAGACGCGCTACTGGAAGGTTTGGGACACCGTTACCGAAAACGGTAAGCAGGAATCGGAAGCTGTGCCGGAGGTCGCCACCGCCTCCTCCGTGCACCCCATGGAGATGCGCGTGTTCGTGGGTCCCAAGGATTATGATTTGCTCAAGCAGATGCAACCACCGCTGCAATCCTTGGTGAATTTCGGGATGTTGGAGTTTATCGCGGACCCGCTGTTTCACGGATTGAAGTGGATCCACGAATACATTCCCAACTGGGGCTGGGCCATCGTGGTGCTCACGCTGCTCATCAACATGGTGTTATTCCCGCTGCGCATTTCCAGTTACAAAAGCACCATGAAAATGCAGCGGGTCGCCCCGGAAGTGAAGCAGATTCAGGAAAAATATAAGAAGTACAAGATGAACGACCCGCGCAAGGCCGAAATGAACAAGGAAATCATGGCCATTTACTCGCGCGAGGGCGTGAATCCCGTGGGCGGATGTATTCCCCAGTTGCTGCAGTTTCCTATCTGGTTCGGGCTATATCGCGCGTTGCAAGGCACCATCGAATTGCGTCACGCGCCTTGGTTTGGCTGGATTACGGACCTTTCCGCCAAAGATCCCTATTACATATTGCCGATCCTGATGGGTGTGACGATGTATCTCTCTACCAAGATGACGCCCATGCCGACGACCGATGCGCAACAAGCGCAGATGATGAAGATCATGCCGATTGGCATGGCCGCCATGTTTATGATTATTCCGTACCCCAGCGGCCTGGCGGTGTATATTCTGACCCAGAGCGTTGTCGGGATGTTGCAGCAGTGGTACTTGAATCGGACTCACCCCTTACCCGCCCCAGCCAAGCCTGCGCGCGCCAAGAAATAGCTGCAGGAGAAACTGTTCGAGGGGCTCTGTAGATGCAGCCAGGGAGCCACATGACCAAGGAACTTGTGCGAGCGGGCAAGCTGGACCGCGAAGCTACCGCGGAAGCTTTGCGAGAATTCCTACTGAAAATTGTGAACGCCGGAAAGTTTGACCTGCAGGTAAAGGTGCGCACGGCCGAGGCCGCCAGCCCCGCTGAAGGCGAAGCCGAGGTGTTCGCCGATCTGGATGGAAAGGACAAAGAGCTTCTAGTGGCCCGTGGTGGAGAGGTGTTGAAGGCCCTGGAGCACGTGGCGTTTCGGGCGTTAGATCTGGAACCCGCGTACCACGAAAAAATACATCTCGACTGTGGCGGCTTCCGCGCGTTGCGCTTCGAAGAATTGCGCATGACCGCGAGAGTCGCCGCGGACCGCGTGCTCACGTCGAAACAGCCGTTTCAGTTGAACGCCATGTCGTCGCGCGAGCGCCGCATTGTGCACCTGGCACTGAAAGATATGCCCGGCGTGCGCACCGAAAGCGTGGGCACCGGCGAAGACCGGCACATCGTGATTCACCCCGTGAAATAAACTGGAAGGATTCCTACTACCGGCGGACCCAGCCCTGGCTGACCGCTTTTCCGTCTGCGGAGAAGACTACGCGATAGGTGAAGGAACCGGGCCGATCGCGGCTGATCTGGGGGAACCGCTTGTCAGAAATTTCCACGACCGCGTCCCCGCCTTCCTTGTGAAACTGCGTCACCGGGAAGCGATCGAACCACAGTACCTTTTGCACTTCGGGGAGCTGTTTGGCCACGGCAATGTATTCATTCGGGGGCGAATCGGGATAGAAGGTTCGGGTAATGACCTCGCCGTTTTCGGCGCTGCCCTTTTTCAGCAAGGTATCGCTCAAATCCAGCCGAATCTCGTATACGCCGCGAGGGGCACGCACCAATCCATCCCAGTGCCACAGCGAAGGCGGCAGCGGCAGTGCTCCCATCGCTTCCACTTGCAGATTTTGTTGTGCGGCAAATTGTTTCACGCGTTCGAATGCGGCGCGGTGCGCCACCGTCGCCGCAACGACATAGGCGACAGCCAACAGCAGGCCGGCGCGGTTCCAGTTCTCATACGGAACCCGCAAGCCCCAGCCGCGAGCCGCCGGCAAAAAGAACAACACCGCGAACATTACCGTAGCTACCAGGACAGCCGCACTGGAAATCGGTGCGCCCACCGCCAGTGCGAGCCGGGAGATCAATAGAGGTACCGGCGTGAAAACCACCCACAGAATCGTGGCGCGCCTGCGGGCGCGATCGGGATCTTCGTACGCCCACGCGAGCAACTGAGGAACCAGCAGGATGCCCGTGAAGGTGAAATCGATAATGAACAGGATGTCCCACGCAGGGCGCGACCATTCGAACGGCGACCAGATCATGGTTCCGTAGGTGGTCAGCAAATCCAACAGGATGTGGCTGAGGATTCCAATCGCGTATAACCCCGTCAACATCGAGAAGCTCGGGGCTGGCCATTTTCTCCACCGCGCAATGGCTCCGGTCGCGGCTGCCAGCATCACCGACCAGAGGGGCAACATTAATAAGGAATGCGTGATGCTGCGATGCCAGGTGATCATCAGCAGCGGATTGCTGGAGAAAAATTCGCGGAGCACATCGGAGTCCGGAAACATCGCGCCCAACGTGAGCGCCCAAGTCGCGAGCTTCTTCTTCTCCATGTCGGTAGGCGGGAACAAATCGCGGCCGCCAAAAGCAGCTTTGCTGATTAACGCGCCGGCGATGCCGTGAGTAATGGTATCCATAGAAAAATGCTTGAATAAGCCTCAGACCACGCGCAGCAATCGCGAGGTTTTCGGGACTACCCGGCCAATCCGTGCGGCCTTCACTGCATGCTTCTGAAAACAAGTCCGTGCCGTGGTTTCGCATGGGGGCGCAAGCGCAACCAGCAGACCACCGGAAGTCTGCGGGTCGAACAGCAAGTCGCGATATTCGGTCGACACGGTACCTGCAAATTCCACGCAATCGCCGATGAATTCGCGGTTATTGTTCAGACCGCCGGGGATCATTCCTGCGCGCGCCGCTTCCAGCGCTCCGGGCAACAGCGGCAGAGCGCGATGATCCAGTTCCACGGTGATCGCGACAGCTCCGCTAGCACCATCCCCTAACGCCATTTCACGCGCGTGCCCAAGCAAGCCAAAGCCAGTTACGTCCGTTGCCGCGTGGATGCAGCCGGCTCCGCACTGGCTTTCCACATCGTGAAGGGCATCGGCTGCGGCTCGGTTCAACTCCGCCATGGAAGCCACTGCAGCCTCAAGCCACTCTTTCGCAGCGCGCTCCTTCTTCAAAGCGGTCGAAATCACTCCTGTGCCCAATGCCTTGGTCAATAAGAGGACGTCGTTGGTCTGCGCGCCGACATTTCTCCAAATTTGTCTCGGGTTGACAGTTCCCGTGACGGAGTACCCGAACTGAATGTCGTCATTACGAATGGAATGCCCGCCGATAACGCTGCACTGCGCTTCCCTCATCTTGTCCAGGCCGCCACGAATAATCTGCTCGAGTATCGCGGTATCGCCTTTCTCGGGAAAGCCCACAATGGAGAGCGCGCAAATCGGCCGGCCGCCCATGGCGTAAACGTCGCTCAGGGAATTCGCCGCGGCAATCTGCCCAAAGGTAAACGGATCGTCCACAACCGGTGTGAAGAAATCGACAGTCTGCACCAGGCCCAATCCGTCGGCGACCAGATACACCCCCGCATCGTCGTTGGTATCGAAACCAACGAGGACTTTCGGATCACTCGGCAGTGGTAGGCGCCGTAGTATTGAGTCCAGCGTCCCGGGACTCAGCTTCGCCGCTCAACCAGCTGCCTTGACCATGGCCGTGAGTTTCACGGAATCGGTCAAGCCGCACCTCGCTGTACTGCCTTTCGATTATAACGATGCCGCGCGGTTCCTGCTCGTTGGGGGGAAATTCGGAGAAGGCGCGTGCCGCCACGCTACGGTACGATCGACAGGAAAACAAATACGGCAAATATGACGAGGTGCACGATGCCCTGAAGCACGGTGGTTCGCCCGGTACCCAGCGTAATGACGCTGACGAGTAGGGTTAGTGCCAGCAACACGACCTCTTTGGGATTAATTCCGAGGGTCAGCGGTTTGTGCAACAGAATGGAAACCGCGGCAACTGCGGGGATCGTCAATCCAATGCTAGCGAGAACAGAACCCAATGCCAGATTCATGCTGGTTTGCAGGCGATTCGCTCGGGCGGCCCGAAAAGCTGCCAAGCCTTCCGGCAGCAGCACGAGGCCGGCAATCACAATCCCGACCACACTTTTTGGTGCGCCAGCCTTCTCGATTCCGAATTCCATGATGGGCGTAAGCGCCTTGGCCAACGCTACAACCGCCACCAGCGACACCAGCAGCAGCGTGGCGCTCAGGAGCGCTACTTTATTGCTGGGGGGAGGAGCATGCACTCCTTCGGTGCTGTCGTTCGCTGGAAGAAAAAAGTCGCGATGACGCACGGTTTGTACGAACAAGAACGAGGCATATAGGACAAGAGACACAGCGGCGGCGAAAAGCAACTGCGCCTCGCTGAACGTTGGTCCTTCCGTGGTGGTCGTGACATTGGGAAAAACAAGCGTCAACGTGGTGAGCGCGATGAGCACAACGAGCGCCGCATTCGCTCCCTGGAGCTGAAAGGCCTGCTCGCGATGGCGCATCCCGCCCGCGAGGAGGCACAGCCCAACGATTCCGTTACAGACGATCATCACCGCGGCGAATACGGTGTCGCGCGCCAATTCTGCTTTTTCGGGCCCTCCGGTGATCATTACCGACACGATCAGCGCCACCTCGATAATGGTGACGGCCAGAGCCAGGACCAATGTGCCGAAGGGTTCGCCGACGCGGCACGCCACCACCTCCGCGTGATAGACCGCAACGAATACCGTGGCAATCAAAGCAAATGCTTCCGCTGCTGCCAGCAGTCCGCCGGAGCCCAGCAAGAACTGGAGCCCGAGCACTCCACAAGCGACGAGGGGCCAGGTCCAGGCCCACCAGGGAATTCGTACGGGAGTCCCTGCCATTGACGAGTCCTTTTAATCCGCCCACGCAAGATAACACAGCAGCAAGCGTGGATGACCCGAACATGGGAATGTCGAATTGTGAATAAACAGTCCCGGCCCACCGGACCGCTTGCCTTTGCCACTGCTAAAGTGTTCTTATCACTTCAATGCCTTGGGACTTCTGGTTGATTTTTTTATTCTTGGTCGTAGTCATTCCCTGGCGGGGGCGGGCGCGCTTGCAGCGGCTGCTCGCGAAGCCGACCGTCGACACCAAAGAAAAGTTGCTTCTGTACGGAAGTACCATCGCGTTCCAATGGTTGCTTTTGGGTATAGTGGCATGGCGCGCGATCGCTCGCGGACTCACTCCCGCCGCGCTCGGACTCGCGCGCCCGGCGTCGGCATCACTGGTGATGCTTAGTTTGTTGGGGTCGCTTCTTTTCGCGGCGTTCCAGTGGATGAATCTGCGGCGGGTGGGGCGCCTGACCGGTCCGGTGCCTGAGTTCATGCGCCAGCTCGCGGAGCGGGTGCTTCCCAGTTCCCCGGTGGAACTTGCTCCGTACTGCGCTCTGGCCGTCACGGCTGGAGTGTGCGAGGAGTTTCTGTATCGTGGGTTTGCCATGGCGGCGTTAGCTCGAGTGGGGATGGCTTGGTGGATTGTCGTGATTATCTCTTCGCTTTTATTCGGATTGGCACACACTTACCAGGGGCGCGGGGGGGTTGTTGGCACCGCGATTCTAGGGCTGGTGTTCGGAACTGCGCGAACTCTGATTCCGGAGTCTTTTACCAGTTATGGTGTGGCATTCGGTGGTTGATCTGGTGGCTGGCGTGGCGGGCCCAAAGTACTTGTTGCGCACGAAAGCTTTAGTAACACCATTATTATCAATAGAATAGAGCTATATTTACTTTAATGACAACAAGCACAGACAAGCCTCTCTCGGTAGAAACGATTCGGCACGCGCTAGGAGAATTCCAGATACCGGCAAATGAACAGCAAATTCTTTTAATTCAGCGGTATATGTCGATCTTGCTACGCTGGAATGAGAAGTTGAATCTGACCGCAATTCGTGACCCGCTAGAAATACTATATCGTCACTTCTGCGAATCTATGTATGCCGGCGTCGCCATACCTGGCGATTTTGGTCGGCTCGCCGACATTGGTTCAGGTGCAGGCTTCCCCGGAATTCCATTGAAGATTTTTCGGCCCGAGATTGAGTTGTTTCTGGTGGACTCGAACATCAAGAAGGGTACATTTCTGGCCGAAGTGGTTCGGGAATTGGAGCTTAGTAACGCTCGCGTACTGATCAGCCGCTATGAGGAGCTATCCGAAGAGTTGGCGCCGCTCGACTACGTGTGCTCGCGAGCGGTAGGAGAGTTCGGTCCATTTCTGGAATGGGCCGCGTCTGAACGATTGTCAGCGAGCCGGAGTTTGTTGTGGATTGGCGGCCGCGATCTGGACGAGGCGCGAAAATCGCCGCACTGGGAATGGGAAGAACCGATTGCGGTGCCGCATTCCTTGCGGAGATACTTGCTTCTAGGCACAAAGAAGTCGGCGTGACGACAATTTTCCACAGGCAGTTCTAATCTGCGCTTGTTTCACAACAAGAAAGTGCCTGGCTCGACGCAGGGCGTTTCACGTGGAACGTGTGGCGCTAGGTTCGGAAACGAACTCACGCACTCCGCTCCACGTGGAGCTCGCGAGAGCTAGCGCTAGGCGGTCCGATCGGCCGCGCGTCTTTCAGATGGTTTCACATGAGACGAATTGGGGCGTCGCCGTGATTCCTTAGGAAAATGCAACGTGGTGGTAACGTTCCCCGTGGAACAGTGGAAATCGCCTTTCGTGAGGTGTCCGTGCAAACTGCGCATTTTGAATCTACTGCAGGGCATGTTCCACGTGGAACAATAGGAATCCACAGAAAATCCGCAGAGCTAGCCCACGTTCCACGTGAAACAACTTGCTTCCCAGTGAAGCCTTTGTTACGTTTCTTGAGTTGCGGAGAGTGTCTTGGCCCGGGTTATTGCTGTAGCCAATCAAAAGGGCGGTGTGGGTAAGACCACAACTGCCGTCAATCTCGCTGCTTGTCTTGCTGCTGCCGAACAACCCACCCTACTCATCGATTGCGACTCACAAGCCAATGCCACCGCTGCCATAGGATTTCCAAAAGATCCTTCGCGTCGAACCGTGTACCACGCACTTATTATGGGCGAACCATTTGAACGCCTGGTGCAAAAATCACAAGTGGATGGCTTGGATGTGGTTCCCGCCGACAAGAACCTGGCTGGTGCAGCCGTTGAGCTGGTAACCACGGAAAGCCGCGAATATAAATTGCAAACTTTCCTGCAGCCACTGCGCGAGAAATACAAGTTTATTGTCCTGGATTGCCCGCCCGCGTTAGATCTGCTCACGTTGAATGCCTTAGTCGCGGCGGATTCAGTGATGGTGCCGATTCAGTGTGAGTATCTTGCGCTCGAGGGTGTTTCCGAACTTCTGGACACATTAATGCGCATCCGGCGGACGCTGAATCCCAGCCTGGAGATCGAAGGGATTCTGCTCACTATGTATGACGAGAGGACGACATTGTCGAGGCAGGTTGCCACTGACCTGCGAAGTTTCTTTGGCGCGCAAGTTTTTCAGAGCTTGATTCCACGCAATGTCCGGCTCGCTGAAGCTCCAAGTTTCGGTAAACCTATTATTTTCTACGATATACATAGTAAGGGCGCAGAGGGGTACACACAGCTCGCACAGGAGGTAATTGCTAATGCCGAGAAACGCGTTGGGGCGGGGGCTCGGAGCGCTCATTCGGGAGCCTGAAGCTGCACCGGTAGGCAGTAGCACCCCACCGACGGCGCCTGTGCCGTCATCTAGCGGGTCGGCTGCCGCCGCAGCCCCAGCAATGGCAGCTCCATCTTCCGGGCCGCTGCAAATCGACATTGATCTGATTGAGCCAAGTCCATATCAACCGCGCACGCGATTTCGCGAAGAAGCGCTGGATGAGTTGGCGCGCTCGATCCAATCGAGCGGAATCATTCAGCCGCTGGTCGTGCGCCCAATTGGCGGTCGTTATCAACTGATCGCGGGCGAACGTCGCTGGCGAGCGGCACAACGGGCTGGGCTGACAAGCGTAACTGCCATTGTGCGTCAAGTTCCCGATGAACTTGCGCTGGAAATGACGCTGGTTGAAAACATCCAGCGGGAAGATCTGAACGCCATCGAACAAGCTCGCGCATTTGAGCGCTTGATGGATGAGTTCCACGCCACCCAGGAAGATGTGGCCGAAAGAACGGGAAAAGACCGCGCAACGGTCGCGAATGCGATTCGCTTATTGAAACTCGAACCGACGATCCAAGATTGGATTGAGGAAGGAAAATTGACGGCCGGCCACGGACGCGCGCTGTTGGCGGTTGCGGATTCGCAAATGCGCATGCGATACGCCCAACGTGCCGCGCGCGGTGGATTGACCGTTCGTCAGATTGAACGCCTCGCGTCTCGGCGTTTGCGCGCCGCAAAAGTCCTCTCAGAGACTCAAGTGGATCCGAATATCAAGGAAGCTCTGGAAGAATTGCAGCGACATCTGGGGACAAAGGTATTGCTGCGGCAAAAGACTAGGGTGCGCCCTGGTCAATTGGTGCTTGAGTACTACGATGACGCGCAGTTGATGGGGATTTACGACCGCCTGATGAAATAGTGTGTGCGGTCCTATTACGATCCCTGCACGGTCGTTCAGGGATAGCATTCGACAACTCACCACGCAAGCAACGTTGACTTCGTTCGGGCTGGCATTACAGTGGAAGTATATGTGGGGGTAATTTCCGATGGCATGGAAGTGGCCGGGTTCAGCAAAAGACGGAAGCGAAGAGTGGACTGGCTTTATTGACCAGGGCGTGTCACTCGAGGGCACCCTCACACTCACCGGGACTTTCCGCATCGATGGACACGTGAAGGGGAATATTATTTCTGAGCAGACGGTGGTGCTCGGGCAGAACGCGAAGGTCGAAGGCCAGATTGAAGGAAACCGCGTGGTGATTGCGGGCCGTTTTGACGGCGTGATTTTCGCTAAAGGACGCGTGGAGATTCAGCCTAAAGGCGTGGTCACTGGTGAGGTTCACGCGCCGTGCATGGTGATTGACCCTGGCGGCATTTTCGATGGTCGATGCCACATGCTGGCATCTTCGGACGCGGCTGCCGGCGTGACGATTCCCATTCGAGCACTGAGCCAAGCCTAACCTATATATCACGATTTAAAGGTTAGATCGCGCTAATGCTGTCATCCGTAATGCCAAATCACGCGTAATCCTCAAGATCCTCATTTAGTTGACTCTCGTCGGCGGCCCCATTATTGTTCGAAGACAACTCTTTCGAGGCGATTCATTGATGAAAGTCCTGGTCATTGGCGGTGGCGGTCGCGAGCACGCACTGGTGTGGAAGCTTGGACAAAGTGGAGGCGTTCAAAGGATCTGGTGCGCTCCGGGAAACGGTGGAATTGCTGCGCAAGCCGAATGTGTGCCGGCGGACGCCGGCAGCATTGCGGAACTCGTGGCAATAGCCGAGATGGCAGCGCCGGATCTGACTGTGGTGGGTCCCGAGCTTCCCCTGGTGAATGGCCTAGTCGACGCCTTCGAAGAGCGGAAATGGGCAGTAGTCGGACCCAAAAAAAAGGCTGCGCAGCTGGAAGGCAGTAAGGTGTTCGCGAAGGAATTTCTTCAGCGGCACAACATCCCGACCGCAGCGATGTGTGGGGCGTACGACTCGCCGGGAGGAGCGTATGGCGCATTGTGTGAGGTAGATTGGCCAGTGGTCATCAAGGCCGATGGTTTGTGCGCGGGGAAGGGGGTATTCGTGGCGCCGAATCCCGATGCGGCCACGAATTTCATCGAGCGCGTAATGGAGAAAAACGAGCTCGGTGAGGGTGGAAAGCGCGTGATGCTGGAGGAAGCGCTGGAAGGCGACGAATTGTCTTTCATCCTGCTGACCGATGGAGAACGTTATGCGCCACTGGTGCCGACGCGCGATCACAAGCGCGCCTTTGACCACAACGAAGGCCCAAACACCGGGGGCATGGGGGCGTACTCGTCCGATGAGCTCCTGCCAGAACCGTTGCGGCAACAGATTGTTTCCACCATCGTAGAACCCACCATGAACGGACTGGCGGCGGAGGGCATCCGTTACAAGGGTTTTCTCTATATCGGACTGATGCTCACCAAGAGCGGACCTAAGGTCCTGGAATTCAATTGCCGTCTTGGCGATCCGGAGACTCAGGCGCTTGCCGCACGCATGGACTTTGATTTAGCGGAAGTGCTAAGCGATGTGGCGACCGGCACGATGAGACCCGAAAAAATGAAATGGAAACCAGGAGCCAGCGCTTGCATCGTGCTAGCCTCCGCCGGGTATCCCGGAAAGTTTGAAACCGGCAAGGAGATACGCGGCCTCGAAGAGGCCGGCAAGGTGCCCGACGTTAAAGTGTTACATGCCGGCACGAAACGCGAGGGGGATAGAACCCTCACGAGTGGTGGCCGCGTCCTCGGAGTTACCGCCTCGGGTGATACGCTCGATGCAGCCCTCGATAGAGCCTATGCAGCCGCGGCGAAGATTCATTTTGACGGAATGCACTACCGCCGCGACATTGGACGCCACGGATTGCGTACTACCGCAGCAGGGGATTGAAGCATGGCAAAAGTCGTGAACCTGTTCCGAGCGCCAAAGCGGCGAGCGGCAATGCAGGAACTCAACGAGGCGCGGGTTGCCGAGAACGCGGGATTCGAGGGATGCGCGCACGCGCGACCTGGCGGCAAGCGGCAAGTGTTGCTGGTGGACATTGAGACGCTGCGAGCGATGGAATTGGCACCCGGCATCATTCGCGAGAACATTACGACCGAAGGATTGGACGTGAATCGCTTGGCCATCGGGCAAAAATTGCGCGCGGGCGAGGTGGAACTGGAAGTAAGCGCGGTGTGCGAGCCGTGCCAGCTAATGGAAGAGATTCGCGCAGGCCTAATGCACGAACTCCGGGGCAGGCGCGGGATGCTGTGCCGCGTGCGCCGTGCAGGAGTGGTCCGCCAGGGTGAGGCTATCGATCTGCAGCCGTAATCAGTTGGGATTCGGCTTGCGCATCAAAGTGGGCGCATCTGCGGGACGGTCCTTATCCTCACCGCGCTGCGCCTTTTCTCGAGGCTCTTCGGGCGGAACAATCCACTGAAATCCACCGCTCTCTCCCACTTCTCCCTCGACCGAATGGGCATTGCCCGCAAGGAACGGCAAAGCGGCGCGCAAGAAATCGCCGGCATCCTGCATCATCGCTTTATCAGCCTGGCCGCGTTCGATGTGCTCCGCCACTTTGTTGAAGCGTGGCTCCGACGAGCGGAGTTGGGCGATACGTGGATCATTCTGTTGAATCAATCCCAGAAGCGGAATGGCCTGCAAGTCCGCGGGGAACCGCACTTCGAGTAGCGTCTTGGCCTGATGCTTTTCGGGAGGATACAACTGGGTAAAGCGAGGCCGCAGGATCTTCGTCTGCCAGAAATCGCTGGTGGCGCTGACGGATTGCTGCTCGGCGTCATAATCGAGGACCCAGACCTCCGGGCCGTAACCTTGCGGCGCATAGCCGATCAAAACGATTTCAAACAGCGGCTCATCCGGTTTGAGCTCGATTTTATGGTGTAGTTGAGAAACCAGTGGCCGCAGCTTCTCGAGAAAACCTACGGCAATTAACTCCAGGTCCGCTTCGCCTGAGCCAGGTGGCCGGTAGGTATCGTGCGTTGAGGAGCGCAGATCTCCGATATTGCGGTCCAAGCGAATCGGCATGGGTTGCGCGGGCACCTGCCATTCGGAAGCGCCGAAGAAAATACCAATGTGCGAGTTTCCGACGGTTGCGACCCGGGGCGGCACGGATTTGGCCTCCAGAGGATGGTCGATAGCGGCGAACACGATGCCATCGTTGGCGACCTGAATAATGACCCGCCCACCGGCAAGATTCGCGACGATCTCATCTTCCTGCGCCGACGCAGGAATTGACGCGAGACCACATAGAACGAAAAAGGTGAGCAGAAAACGCATGACCATCCCCGGGGACGGGCCGGCACCATCCTTGGAGTAGCATACCCTCTTTGGGCCTGCCGTGCGTCGGACCTCCGCAGTACTCCGGGCCGTTCGAATTGGGTAAAATAAGGGATCGTGGATGGGGGGATGAACCATGGGATTGCGTAAAGTGAACGGCATCCGGCACAAGGGCAAAAAGCTGACGGAAATTCTGGAAGAGCACGACCGCTTCTGGAAAGGGGCAGGGGTGCGAGCGGATTTGACTGGAGCAGATCTTTCCGGCGCGGATCTCAGCAAAGTGAATCTGGCGGGGGCGATTCTGCGTAACGTAAACCTGGAGGGCAGTGATTTGCGCGGGGCGCGCTTGCCGGGCGCGGATTTTGCCGGGGCACGCCTGCGCAAGGCGGATCTACGCAACACGGACATGACCGAAGCCAGCCTGGCCGGCGCGGACCTGACGGAAGCACAGGCGAGTGGAGTGGAATTCTTCCGCTGTGATCTGAGCAACGCGAACTTTCACAAGGCTCAATTGCGGAACGCGAATTTCCGCGACGCACACGTGGATGGTGCTAAATTCACGGGTGCGGACATGGGTATTGCCATTCTCCGCGAAACGGACATCCGCAACGCGGACCTGGCCGGCGTGGACCTTTCCACGGCACTCCTGCCGCCGGGCTATGCCGCTAAGAAACAGACGGCCTAACGGAGCGGTGCGCTCCACGGACCGGGTTAAAACGCAGCAATGGAAAAAGCCTGCGGTGCATGTTAGCCTCACGCGAACTCCCTAAAGTAGGCACATTTGGCAACCACGTCAGCGAAACTGGACCTGCCGGACCTGCGCGAGCGCGTCATGGACGTGCTACGAGGGCTCCTGCAGGAATTGGGCAGCCACGGCGCGCTGGAAACGCTTTCCACGTCGTCAAATCTCGATCGCGATCTGGGGTTGGGGAGTCTTGAGCGCGTGGAATTGCTGACGCGGCTGGAAACCGCGTTTGCGGTGCGTTTGCCTAACACGCTGGCCGCGGAAGCGAATACCCCCGAAGAGCTGATCCAGGCGATCCTGGATGCTCCCGACTCGATTACCTTCGCTGAGGACGAAACGTCAGCGTTACGGGCGGCTCTTAGCGCGCAGCGGATGCAACACGAAACTGGCGAATCGATTGTCGAGAAGGCGGAAACCCTGATCGAAGTCATCCGCTATCGTGGGACGCATGACGCGGGGCGTACGCAGCTCATCATTGTGGAAGATGACGAGCGCGGGGAACACGCGCGTACGGTGACCTTTGGCGAGCTGGCCACCGCGGCGCAGAAATGCGCCGAGGAATTGGGAAGACGCGGGGTGCCGGCAGGAGCACGCGTGGCGTTGATGCTGCCGACTTCCCGGCAATTTTTCGCGTGTTACGCCGGAATCCTGCTGGCGGGAGCTGTTCCCGTGCCAATCTATCCGCCGTTTCGCGCGGATCGCATCGAGGAATACGCGGAACGGCAATCGGCAATCCTCAACAACGCGGAAGTGAGTCTGTTGCTGACTTTCCGTCGCGCCGAAGCGGTGGCGAAGCTGCTACAGCCGCGGGTGAAATCGTTGCTCGGTGTGATGGATGCGGACAAGTTGCTGGAAGCAGCGGAAAACGAGCCGCCACCGGCGCCGGGCGCGCTGCCAGCGTTTCTGAGTGGAAGCCGCGTGCGCAAAGGGAACGATATTGCCCTGCTGCAGTACACCTCGGGTTCCACCGGCGACCCCAAAGGGGTCACGCTGACGCACGCGAATCTACTTGCCAACATGCGCGCGATCGCTGAAGCGGTACAAATGACGCCGGAGGATGTAGGCGTGAGCTGGTTGCCGCTGTACCACGACATGGGCCTGATCGGCGCGTGGTTGACGCTGTGGTTGCATGGTGTACCGCTGGTGGTGATGTCGCCGCTGGCGTTTCTGACCCGGCCGGAGCGCTGGCTGCAGACGGTTTCGAAATATAGGGGAACGATCGGAGCCGCACCGAACTTCGCGTATGAATTGTGCGTCCGCAAGATATCCGAAAAAGCCATGGAAGGGGTGGACCTGAGTTCTTGGCGTGCCGCGCTAAATGGCGCGGAGCCCGTAAATCCCGAAACACTGGAGCGCTTCACCAAGCGATTTGCGAAATACGGATTCCGAAACGAAGCGATGCTGCCGGTCTACGGACTCGCGGAAGCCTCGTTGGGAGTTACATTTCCGCCGCTGTATCGCGGGCCGAAAATCGATCGCGTAGATCGAGAGGTTTTTGCGACGCAGGGCCGCGCCATTCCATCGGAGGGTGAAAACGGGAACGTGATTTCCTTTGTATCTTCGGGTGTGGCGTTGCCCGGCCACGATGTGATGCTTGTTGATGCGCACGGGAAAGAGGTGCCCGAGCGAACCGAGGGCTTTTTGTGGTTCCGCGGGCCTTCGGCGACGAGCGGGTATTTCCGCAATGAAGAAGCGACTGAGAAATTGTTCGCTGGCGGGCCCACGGAAAACAGTGGCGAGTTTCCTTGGGTGAATTCTGGTGACCGCGCGTACCAAGCCGATGGCGAGATTTACATTACTGGCCGCGTCAAAGACATCATCATCAAAGCTGGGCGGAATCTGTATCCGCATGAAGTGGAGGAATTGGCCGCACGTGTGGATGGAATCCGCAAAGGATGCGTGGTTGCGTTTGGGTTGAAGGGCGAGGAAACCGGAACAGAAAAGCTTGTGATCGTGGCGGAATCCCGGGAAGCGGATCAGGGGAGGCGCGCCGCGTTGATCGCAGCGATTAACGACCAAGTACACCGGGGCCTGGGACTGCCCCCCGATGCCGTTGAGCTGATTCCACCCGGCAGCATTCCTAAAACATCCAGTGGGAAATTACGGCGCGAAGAAACGAAGCAGCTGTACCTGGATGGCAGGCTGTCTGCCGCGAGAGCCCCCGCATGGCTGCAGATTGCGCGCCTGGGAACAGGATCATTTCTGAAGGGCGCGTTCCAATCGGCGCTTGGCGCGATGCGCACCGCCTTGGAAAAGCTCTACGGCGTGTACTTCATGATGGTATTTGTTTTGTGGATTATTCCTGCGTGCGGAATCGTGTCGCTCTACAAGGATCATCGTGCCGCCGGACGGTATACCTCCGCAGCTTTGAAACTTCTGTTTTTCCTGACCGGCATTCGCGTGAAGGTGGTCGGCCAGGAGTACATGAATACCCCCGGAGCGAAAGTGTACGCCTCCAATCACGCCAGTTACTTCGACGTGCTCCCGTTAATGATGGGCCTGGGCGTGCCTTACCGGTTCGTCGCCAAAGGTGAAGTGAACGACATGATTTTCATTGGAACCTTTCTCAATAAGATGGGGCATTTATCGTTCAATCGCCACGATGCCAATGCGCGGCTGCGCCAGGTGGATGAGATTGAAGAATTTCTGAAGCAGGGCGAATCGGTTTTTGTATTCCCCGAGGGAACGTTCACGCCGGAAGATGGGGTGCGGCCTTTTCAGTTGGGCGCGTTCCGCGGTGCGGTGGCAACGGGCGCTCCGGTGATTCCCGTTTCGCTGGCGGGAACGCGCCGGTTTTTGCGCGACCGGACGGTGCTGCCGCGGCCGACGCACGTCACCATTACGCTTTCGCCGCCGATTTATCCAGAACATGTTCCGAATGGGGATCCGAATCAGCTACAGGAAATTGTGCGATTGCGGGATCAAGTTCGCGAAGTGATTGCACGCTACTCCGGCGAACCTTTGCTGTAGTGCTTGGTTCTTCACTCCATGGCAATAATCGCGCTGACTCTTTGGTGGAGGTCCTTCGGGCGCAAACTACGAGCCTCCAGGATGACGCGGGTTTTTGTTCCCGACAGAGAACCATAAGCTCCACCCTCAAACTACGAGGGTGGGGCACCCGGCATTCCTGCGAACTCAGAGTGCCTCAACGTGTAGATCACGGTGATGTGCGTGTCGACTTCAACGGGTTGACCATTGAGAAGTGTCGGTTGGTAGCGCCACTGGCGAACGGCGGCAAGGGCGGAAGGAATGAAGAAGGGGTCGCCGCTGACCACTTCCAACGATTGGATGGAGCCAGCGGTGGAAATGATGGCATGGAGTTCGACGCGACCTTCCCGACGAATTTGCACCGCTAAAGGTGGATAGGTCGGTGCGATTCTTCGAACGAGCCTGGCCGCGATCACGGACTCGCTGACCAGGAGCCGTTCCTTGGTTAGCGGGGGCGGTGGCGGAGTGTCGTGGTGCGTATCGATTCCCGGCAGAGTGCCAGGAATAGCTGTACCACCCTGGGAGGTTCCAGGAATGTCCATGCCCTCCGGCGGGTTATCGTCGTTAACCGGCTGCGAATGATCGTGCGTGACGACCGTCGGTGGAATCTTCCCTGAATAGCAGATGGAGCAAACGCGGGCCTTTACGCGAGAAGGTTGCGTGCCGGGCTTGGTGGGATTATGCGGTCTGGCCGGGGAAAACGGGACGGGCGGGAAGACTACCACGCGGTTGGCGATATTTTCGCCTTTGCTGAAAAGCGGGAACAGAACCAGCGCAGCGACAAACAAGATTTGCACGATGACGGAGACGAGCAGGGCGCGCTGCTTCCTGCGGCGCACCTGTGCTTCCTGGACGGAATCACCTTCGACTAGGCAGTTTCGCAGTAAAACGCGACGGTCTTCGGGACCAACGGCCATCACACACCTCCCAAACTTCCCGGCGAATTCTGCGTCTTGCGACGCCAGCCTCCTGGGTTGCCTTCAGGAGACCGGCGCCGCTCTCGCAGGGATGTGAGGTGCGCGCGTCCTCTGCACCGTTTGACACCGAGAAAGGACACAAGTTCCCCAGAAGTAATTGGAAACGATTAGGGGGCACCGGTGAGAATGCGAACGCCACACCGATCAAACATTCGTTTGGTGCATCTCAGGGAAATACTTGAGCATCTAAATTTTTGAAACGGAGGGGAGGAGGAATTGATGGACAGGCATATTCCGGAAGTAGTCGGGGTACGCCGCACGGGCTGGGCGGCTCTGGAGCGCGACCCGCAGAAGGACATTGTGGAATTTCAGTGTCCGCACTGCGGAGCGAAAGGCCAGAAAAACGCAAGGCGCGAGCGGGCCGAGTACCGTTTTACGGACGGGTTCCTACAGGACCTGCAGGGTGAAGGGGTGCAGTGCCACTTTTGTAAGCAGTCGATGAGGGTAGCGCCGGTAGTGTTGCTGCACGATCAAGATGAAGTCAGGCGTTTTGAAGCGATCTTTACCGAAGAAGAGCACGAAGCTGTAGTCCAACCGTAAAATAGAGGGCGTAAATAGCGGACGGGGCACCCGAGTGGGTGCCCCGATTCGTTTTTATGGGGTATGGTCAGGGTGAAACTGAAGAATTAGTGATGGTCGTGATCGTAATCGTGGTCATGGTCATGATCGTCCCAGTGGTGATCCGTGTGCCAACGGTGCGCGTCTTCGTCCCACCAGCGATGGTCGTGATCCCAGCAGTAGGCTCGAGCGGCAGCCAACTCCTGACGCCAATGGTCGGCCTCATGACTTTGGTAGCCGTGCTTTGCAATTGCTTCATGTAATTCGTGGTCCGCGTGAATGGTGCGTTTCTGACAATCGTCATCCGCGCGCAACGGCGACGATCCGAAAAACATAAGTGCCCCCGCGAAAACCAGCGGAGCACAAATCGAACGAAGCGAACGCATAGATAAAGTCTCCTGTTGGCGGCCACTTAGTGCTGCTGGGGAGAGAACAACGGACCGCAGAGATTAAATCGAACAAACACACAATGTGCACGGAATGTGCCAGCGGACGTGTGCTGATAAAAATGTGGTTAGAAGAAGTTCCAGAACGAAAAAACTTCAGTAGGCCTGTAAGAAAGGGTCCACTTCGATATGGTACTTTTCCAGGCCGGAGCGGATCAACTCGAAAGCTTCGTCCACCGTATCCGCGAACTGCAATTGGTTGAATTCGCTTTGATTGATGGTGCCCCAACGCACCATGGCTTTCAGGTTCAGAATGTCATTCCAGTATTTGCGGCCGTAAATCAGGATTAAGGTGTGCTTAGGCATTTTCCCTGTTTGCGAAAGAGTCATCATTTCCCAAAGTTCATCCATGGTACCGAAGCCACCGGGAAAAACGATCAGCGCTTTAGCGATTTGTGCGAACCAAAGTTTGCGCATGAAGAAATAGTGGAAGTTGAAACTAAGCTCGGGACTGATGTACGGGTTCGCAAACTGCTCGTGAGGAAGTTCGATGGAGAGCCCCATCGATTTTCCACCCGCCTCGTAAGCGCCGCGATTCGCGGCTTCCATGATTCCGGGACCGCCACCGGAACAAACCACAAAGCGCCGCGGCTTGGGTCCGAGGGAAAGGGCCCAGGTGGTCAGCTTGTGAGAAAGTTGGCGCGCTTCTTCGTAGTAGCGAGACATCTCCAGGGAACTTTTTGCTGCGCGTATCGCGGAGTGGTGTTCCTTCACTGTGGTTTTACTCATCTTGCGGGTATTGGCGCCCTTCAGACGCGTGTATCGGGCCGCGGCGGTTTCATGGGATTCGATGCGTGCGGAACCGAACATCACGATGGTGTCCCCAATGCCTTCCTTTTTTAGCTGGGCGAGCGGGTGAATATATTCGGCAAGAATGCGGATCGGCCGCGCAGGTGTGCTTTCCATGAACGACTGGTTCTCGTGGGGAGCTTTGGGTGCGTGCTGGGGCTTGAGGCGTTTACCGTCGGGCATGGGCGCTCTCCAAAGAAAGAAGCGAGTTACGATTGTAGGCAGAGGGCGGGTTCGGCGGCAACGTCTTTGGGCCCCGATGCGTCGAAAGGAGTACGCGGGAGAAGCAAGCCTGCGCCGCAACTTGACCATTCCATGAAGAGTATTGCGCGACCTTTGGCCTTTTGGGCGATTTCAGCAATCGTACCGATTGGTGTGCGTGGGCAGGCGCCGGAAGGTCCTATGAACCCGCAACCGGGAATGACCGCCCAGCCGGCACCACAAAATGCAAAAATCAAAATAAGAACGTTGCTGGTAAATACGCCGGTGACGGTGCGCAATGACAAGGGAGAGATGATTAACACGCTGGAGAAATCAGATTTTCGCGTCACCGACAATGGCGTGCCGCAAGTGATTACGCATTTCACGTTGGGGGGAGACCCGGTTTCCCTGGTGGTCGTGGTAGAGACGAGCGACCGGATTTCGCCGATCCTGCCGCAGATTCGAAAAACCGGGATATTGATTTCGCAAACCGTCGTGGGGCCGGAAGGTGAAGGAGCGGTGGTGGCCTACGATGACGAGGTAACCGTTGTGCAGAATTTCACGAACAGCGCGGATGCGATGGAAGCAGCGATGTCGCAATTGAAGGAGGGCTACTCTGGGGCGCGGCTGTTTGACGCCATGTCCAAGGCCGTGCAAATGTTGCGTACGCGGCCGGAGGTTTCCGCGACGGATTTGGGCAAGCGACGCGTCATGCTGGTCATTGGCGAGGCACACGACAAGGGTAGCGAGGACCAATTGGGAGAGGTGCTACGGCAAGCACAACTGGCGAACATCACCATCTATACCGTGGGAATTTCCGGTTTGCGAGCGGACTTGACGAAAAAGCCGAACCCCCAGCCAGTGCCCAAGGCCACGCCGGACGGCATATTCGGAATGCCTGGACCGCCTGGAACGGTGCAAACACCGGGCAATGATCCCAGTGTGGCGGGGGGAGCGAACCTTATCGGCTTGGCGGTGTGGGTGGTTACCCACGTGAAGGATAAGGTCACCTCTCGCCAGTTGGAGATTGCGTCGGCGGCGACGGGCGGAGCACACGTCTCAACCTGGAAGAACTGGTCGATCGAGAATGCGATCGATGAAATTGGCGGAGAACTGCACTCGCAGTACACGCTGACCTATACCCCGAGCGGCAACGCGGCCGATGGCTATCACGAAATCAACGTGACCGTCGATCGCAAGGATTTGTCGGTGCGCTCGCGTCCGGGTTATTTCATCGAAAGTCCCCAAAGCTGACGCAGTTCAGTACTCTGTTTTCCGGGATAGCGCACCTGTGCCGACAACAGACCAACGGTTCCTGGTTCGGCTGGCAACCGACAACGATATCCCTGCGCTCCGCCGGTTGATTGAGCTCTCGGTGCGCGTGCTGCAGCGTGCGGACTATTCCCCAGATCAATTGGAGGCAGCGCTGGGCACGGTATTCGGTGTGGATACACAACTGATCGCCGATGGCAGCTATTACGTCGCGGAAGCAAAGAGTGGAACGGAGAAATTTGCGATCGCGGCATGTGGCGGCTGGAGCAAGCGCAAAACCCTATACGGCAGCGATCACGGGCCATATCGCGATAGTGATCTGCTGGATCCCGCCCGCGATGCCGCGAAGATTCGTGCGTTTTTCGTTCACCCCGGGTGGGTACGGCGCGGGCTCGCCAGTTTGATTCTGAAAACCTGCGAAGACGCGGCCTGCGCCTGCGGCTTTCGCCGATTCGAAATGGGCGCGACGCTAACCGGTGTGCCCATGTATGCCGCGCGTGGTTACACCACGGACGAAACGATCGAGGTGCCGTTGGCGAAGGGCCTATCTCTCACCGTGGTGCGAATGTCCAAGATTTTAGCGATCTAACCTACGCGATGTGCTGCCAGAACGAGGATTCTTTCGCGGCCAGCAGCGCGTCCTTCCGGGCGTTCCAGCGCAGGAAATGTGGCGTGCGCGTATGCGCCGCGTGGTGCTCGCGGCTCTCCCACACTTCATGAAACAGAAACATGCCCGGGTGGTCGGCGCCGCGGTGCAAGTCATATAGGAGACAGCCGTCTTCCTTGCGGGAGGGACCGACCAGAGCGCGTAACTCGGCCTCCAGGAGCAGATGCTGGCCCTCTTTGGCGCGCAGCGTGGCGATTAGCGTCAGCGCACCTTTGGGAAGCTTGGTAATCTGGGCGCCATTAGGCTTGCGACCGGCGCGCCTAGCGGCTGGTTTCTTCGCTTTTCGTTTGGGCATATTCGGCGGGGATTGTACCGCAAACAACCATAAGCGCAATATAAATTCTCGCCGCTATTTGGCGTTCTTACGCCCGGTGTTCAAGCTGTCGGGTTGCCGGGGATCCCGGCCCGGCGCGGTGTCTCCATCGGGAAATGCCGAACGACTTAGCGCGAGAGCGGCCAAGACGAGCAGACGGAGTCTTGTCGGTGGGCGGAACATACATTCTCCCTATCTCGAAAATCCAACGGGCAATTCTAATGCAGGACGCGGTGGTCGCCGGACAGTTGCTCAGTGTGGAAGGAAAGCCAGGCAAACCGGGGATGGGACATGGTCGGTTTGCGACACTTTCCTAAGAGCGCCACTGCTGCTATCGATCCGGAATACCACGATGGAGTTGGAATTTTGATTTTCCGCGAGGACATATTGGCCGGAGGGATCGATGGTGAAGTGGCGCGGCTCCTTGCCGCCCGTGGGGTACTCACCGGTGTGACGAAGTGTGCCATCGGCAGGATTCACGGCGAAAACGGCGATGGTGTCGTGGCCACGATTGGAAGCAAAGAGCCAATGGCCGTTGGCATCTTCGGTGATCTCGGCATCGTCGTTGCGCCCGGTGAAATCGCTTGGAAGCGTGGAAAGGATTTGTAGCTCGTGCAGGGTGCCCTTGTCCGCGTTGTAGGAGAACGCGGTGACGGTGTTGGCCAGTTCGCTGACAACGTACACAAATTTTCCATTCGGCGAGAAGCTCACGTGCCGCGGCCCAGCGCCAGGAGTCAGTTTAGCGGCGGGTGGATCGTTGGGCGTGAGCGTGCCCCTGTCCGCGTCGAAGCGATAGCTGAGTATCGCGTCCAGGCCCAGGTCGGATACGAATACGAAGCGGTTGTCGGGCGAGACCTGTACCCAGTGGGCGTGCGGACCTTCCTGGCGCTCTTTGTTCGGTCCCAGCGCTCCGGCGTCTTTCACATTGGCCGTAGGCTCGCCGAGTTTGCCGTCGGCAAAAATCGGAAACACCACCACATTCCCGGAAGAATAGTTGGCCGCGAACAGGAATTTGCCAGTCTTGTCGAACGAAAGGTAGCAAGGATCGCCGCCCAGCGCGGAGAGTTGATTGAGTTGCGTGAGTTTGCCGGACACGGCATCGACGGAGAGGGCAGTCACCGTGCTTTTGTTGCCGGTCTCATTGGCAGCGTAGGCGAACTTGCCGCTGGGGTGAACGGCGACCCAGGAAGGGCTGGGCGTTTCCGCGGCAAGCCCCTTTAGCGTGAGCTTGCCCGTCGATGAGTCGAAATCGTAAGCGTAAATCCCCTTGCTGCCGGTTTTTCCGGTGTAGGTGCCAACGAATGCGAGGTGCGAAGGACCTGAAGCTGGTTTTCTGGCGGCGGTGGCGAATGCCAGCGCAACAACAGAGGTGCAGAGTGCAGCAAACAAAAACAGGCGGCGTGTTGTTTTCATGGGAGGTAGTGTAGCGCAGGGCGGTCCAAATCATCAGCGGTAATCCGTCTCACCGGATGCAGCGCACCGGAAGTACCGCTGAGAAGCAAGCCAACAATTTGAGAATCGTGGGGACATGGGTGCAGCGTGCTGCGCCCCTACGGAGAAACCCTGTAGCACAGGCAGGAGTGCCTGTGCTACAGGAGTTTACTTCTTTTCTTCTTCGTCTTCGTCCTGCAGCACAGCAGCGGCGGCTACGGAGTCGTCATCATCGAGGCGCAGCAAGCGGACTCCCTGCGTGGAGCGGCCCGCTTCACGAATTTCGTTGGCGTGGACGCGAATGACTTTGCCGTGCTCGGTGATGATCATGACGTCAGACTCTTCGGTGACCTGCAGTGTGGCCACCACCGCGCCGTTGCGGTCGGTGGTCTTCATGTTCACGACGCCCTTGCCACCGCGTGAAGTGATGCGGTATTCGGCGAGCGCGGTACGCTTCCCGTAGCCCTTCTCGGCGACCGTGAGCATTAACGTGGTGAGGGAATCCTTGATGTGCTCGTTCTCCAGTTCTTCGAGGTTCTGCGTGGTTTGCTTGTGTTCCTTGGCGATGATTTCGAAGTCGGGCTGGACCGCGTCCATGCTGACGACGTAATCATCCTTGTCGAGGTCCATGCCGTTCACGCCGCCCGCGTTGCGGCCCATGGGGCGGACTTCTGTCTCGCGGAACAGGATCGCCTGGCCTTCGTGACTGGCCAGGAAGATCATCTGCTTGCCCTCGGTCAGCTTTGCACCGATCAGTTCGTCGTTGGCTTCCAGGTTGATAGCGATGATGCCGGTGGAACGCGGATTGGAAAATTCCGTGAGCGCGGACTTTTTCACGGTTCCGAATTTTGTGGCCAGGAAGACAAAGCGGCCTTCTTCTTCAAGATTTGTGGCCGCGACCAGCGCGGTGAGTTTCTCGTCCTCCTGGAATTTCACCAGGCTAGAGATGGCCTTGCCGCGGGTGGCAGCGGCGGCTTCGGGCAGTTCGTAAACCTTCAGCCAGTACACCCGGCCCTTCGAAGTGAACAGCAGAATATAGCTGTGGGCTGAGGCGATGAACAGGTGCTCGACGAAGTCTTCTTCTTTGGTACGCGCACCGATCCTGCCTTTGCCGCCGCGAGACTGGTGGCGATAGGTTTCCGCAGCGGTGCGCTTGATGTAGCCGGCATGGCTCACGGTGATGAGCATATCGGTGTCGGCGATGAGGTCCTCCAGCTTGATTTCATCAACCTTGTCGACAATCTGCGTGCGGCGGTCGTCACCGTAAGCCTTGTGAACTTCGCGAAGTTCGCCGGTGATGACTTGCTTAAGTTTTTTGTCGCTAGCGAGGATCTCTTTCAACTCCGAAATAAGGTCGCGAATAGACTTCAATTCCTTGAGAATTTCGTCGATGGAGAGCTGCGTGAGGCGGTGCAACTGCAGTTCGAGGATGGCGTCGATTTGCGTGTAGCTGAGGTTGAGTGCGCCGGGACGTCCGGCGGCTTCGATTTCGGCAGTGCCCACAAAGCGATACTTGCGACCGTCGAGCTTTACGCCTTCGAGTTTCCGGGATTTGCCGTTTTCGGTGATGGTGACGTCCTGCTCGCTAAAGTATTTGAACAGGTTCTCTTTGGCATCGGCACGGCTGGAGGACCCGCGAATGATGCGGATGACATTGTCCAGGTGATCGAGTGCGATCTGATAGCCAACTAAGACGTGCTCGCGCTCTTCCGCTTTGCGCAATTCAAAAATGGTGCGCCGGCGGACCACTTCCATGCGGTGTTCGATGAAAAGCTTGATCAGCGGGATCAGGCCGAGTTCGCGGGGCTGGCCACCGACGATGGAGAGCAGGATCATACCGAAGGATTCCTGCATCTGGGTGTGCTTGAAAAGATTGTTGAGAATGAGCTGCGATTCCTCACCGCGCTTCAACTCAATCACGATGCGCATGCCCTCGCGGGAAGACTCGTCGCGAACGTCAGCGATACCCTCGATTTTCTTGGTTTGCACCAGTTCGGCGATACGTTCGATGAGTCTGGCCTTGTTCACCTGATAGGGGATTTCGGTGATGACGATATTTTCACGGTCCTTGCTGGCTTCCTCGATGGCAGCTTTGGCGCGCATGATAAAACTGCCGCGGCCGGTGCGGTAAGCAGCTTCGATGCCTTCCCGGCCGGCGATGTAGGCGCCGGTTGGGAAGTCCGGACCAGGGACGATCTTCATGATTTCTTTGAGCGAGGTGTCCGGCTTTTCGATCAAGAGGATGGCGGCATCTACGATTTCACGCAGGTTGTGCGGAGGAATGTTGGTGGCCATGCCGACGGCGATACCGCTGGCACCGTTGACCAGGAGATTGGGAATGCGCGATGGAAGGACGACGGGCTCTTCGCGGGTCTGGTCGAAGTTCGGGATGAAGTCGACGGTTTCTTTCTCGAGGTCGGCGAGAATATCTTCAGTGATTTTGGCCAGGCGCGCTTCCGTGTACCGCATGGCCGCCGGTGGGTCGCCGTCGACAGAGCCAAAATTTCCCTGACCGTCGATCAGCGGGTAGCGCATGTTGAAGTCTTGGGCGAGACGTACAAGAGCCGGATAGATAACGGCTTCACCGTGGGGGTGATAGTTGCCGGAGGTGTCGCCGCAGATCTTGGCGCATTTGCGGTAGCCGCGATTGGAGGCGAGGCCAAGGTCGTTCATGGCTACGAGGATGCGGCGTTGCACGGGCTTCAAGCCGTCACGCACATCCGGGAGCGCGCGCGCGATGATGACGCTCATCGCGTAATCGAGATACGATTTGCGCATTTCGGCTTCGATGTCGATGGGCAGCAGTATGGATGTGTTCTTCTCGTCCGCCATTGTTCCTCGCCTCAGATCCTAGAAATGCTTAAGATTTGTTGCTCATGCGTTCGACGACGTAGGCTTTCACGGTGTCGAACGTATCGGCCGCGTTGCTGAAGCGCCGTGTCGCAAATTCCACTTCGAGTTGCCGCAAAAATGCGTCGCGGTCGACATCATTCTCAAACGCGACTGCCACGCCTTTCTCGTTATCCGGGTTGTTCGTGGGGGTGGCGCGAAATTCACTGACGCTCAATCCACGCAGCCCCGGCAATGTCGTCCAACCTAGCTGGTAAAGCATCATCGCACGCTTAGATATCGAGGTTGACGACTTCGAGGGCGTTGTCCTCGATGAACTTGCGGCGCGCTTCCACGTTTTCGCCCATGAGCGTAGTGAAGATATCTTCGGCGGCGACGGCATCCTCGAGTTTGACCTGCAGCAGCGTGCGGGTCTCCGCATTCATGGTGGTCTCCCACAACTGCTCGGCGTTCATTTCGCCCAAACCCTTGAATCGGGTGATGGTGAAATCCTTTTTGGCGTCTTCCATGACATAGCTCAAGACGTCCGTGGCCTTTTCCCTGGCGACTTTGGTGCCATTGCGCGCAACGGTGAACGGAGGGTGATTGAACTCCTCGATCTGCTTCGCCAACGCGCGCAGACGCTTGTATTCCGCGGTTGAAGCAACCGCCCAACTGATTTTCTGGTTGTGCGGCGCGCCGAACTGAATCTCGTAGAGGCTGTGTTCCTCGTCGAAGACGAGCTTCCCCTCGAGCTTCAATTTGCTCTTTTCGACTTCCTTCAGAAGTTTCTCCAGGGACTTTTTGTCCTCAAAATCGGTCTTCTTTTCCAGGCCGCTCTCCGCGAGCAATTCCACTAGTCCTGGTTCGCGCAAGCGTCTGCCCAGCTTGGCCGCTGCCGCTTCATACTCCTGAACGTTCAGCAGGAAGGTGGTAAGGCGCGGGCCTTCGAGGTTGACTCCTTCTTTGGCCTTGACGACATGGTCCTCGGTGGCGCGCTTCATTAATTCGCGGGCGAAATCACTTTCATCGCGGATGTAGCGCTCGCTCTTGCCGCGCTTGACGCGATAAAGAGGCGGCTGAGCGATGAAAACGTGTCCGCGGTCGATGAGCTCCTTCATGTGACGAAAGAAGAAAGTGAGCAGGAGTGTTCGGATGTGCGAGCCGTCGACGTCCGCGTCGGTCATCAGAATAATTTTGTGATAGCGAAGTTTGCCGGCGTCGAAATCGTCCTTGCCGATGCCGGTGCCCAGCGCGGTAATAATGGCGCGAATTTCCTCGTGTCCAAGCATCTTGTCATAACGGGCTTTTTCGACGTTGAGGATCTTGCCCTTCAGGGGAAGAATGGCTTGATATTTGCGGTCGCGGCCCATCTTGGCCGAGCCGCCGGCCGATTCGCCTTCGACCACAAACAGTTCACAACGGGCAGGGTCGCGCTCCTGGCAATCAGCAAGCTTGCCTGGCAGCCCGCTGGAATCCATGGCGGATTTGCGGCGCGTAAGTTCGCGGGCTTTGCGCGCCGCTTCGCGGGCACGCGCGGCGTCAATACACTTGCCGATAATCCGGCGAGCCACCGTGGAGTGCTTATCAAACCATTCGCCCAGCTTCTCGTTGACGAGTTGTTCGACGTCACCCTTGATATCGCTGTTCAACTTGCCTTTGGTCTGGCCTTCAAACTGAGGCTGCGGCAAACGCACGCTGACCACAGCCACCAGACCTTCGCGCACATCATCTCCCGAGATACTGACTTCGTCTTTCTGCTCTTTCAGCATGCCGGTGCTGGACGCGAAATTATTGATGGAACGGGTTAGCGCGGAGCGGAAACCGGAAAGGTGCGTGCCGCCGTCCACGGTGTTGATGGTATTGGCAAAGGCGAACACGTTTTCACCGTAGGTGTCGTTGTACTGAAGAGCGATTTCGATCTCCACGTTGCCCTTTTTGCCTTCCATGTAGATGGGCGAATCGTGCAGCGTGGATTTGCCGCGGTTAAGGTGCTTAACAAACTCCGCGATGCCACCGGTGAAGCGAAATTCGGCGGATTTTTCGGTGCGCTCATCGGTCAATGTGATCTTCAATCCCTTGTTGAGAAATGCGTATTCGCGCAAGCGCGTAGCCAGGGTGTCGTAGCTGAAGACCGTCTTTTCGAAGATGCTGGGGTCGGGATGGAAAGTGACCTTGGTTCCGGTTTTGCGCGTTTTTCCGGTCTGCTTCAACTTGTTAGTGGGTTTTCCCTTTTCGTAACTCTGTTCCCAGACCGCCCCGTCACGCTGAATTTCGAGTTCAAGCGAGTCGGATAACGCGTTGACGACGGAAACGCCCACGCCGTGGAGTCCGCCGGAAACCTTGTAGGTGTCGCTATCGAATTTTCCGCCGGCATGTAGAACCGTGAGCACCACTTCCGCGGCCGGGCGCTTTTCGGTGGCGTGCATGTCGACGGGAATGCCGCGTCCGTTGTCCACTACCGTGACGGAGTTATCGGCATGCACGGTAACGTTCACTTCATCGGCATAACCGGCCATAGCTTCATCGACGGAGTTGTCCACAACTTCCCAGACCAGGTGGTGCAGACCCATTTCGCCGGTCGAGCCAATGTACATGGCAGGGCGCAGGCGCACCGCTTCCAGACCGCCGAGAACCTTGATGGATTTCGCGTCGTACTGGTGACCGACTTTGCCGGTGACCGTCTCTTTGTCGCCCATTTCATCTCCCTTGCACTGAACCCATTTACGGAAGTGTGCGCACGCCTACGGCAATCGACTGGAATGTTCCCCGGCGCACAGCGGGTTTCCGACGACGATGGTGCAGACGCAAATTTTGTGAAGCCAGGAAAGGCGTGATGTTGGCATTCCCCATTCGTCGCCTCACCCTTTGACCGCGATCCCGACTGGAACTGGATCGAAGCTCGTAGGGCTCCTGCTTCATCCCGTCCCGCGCTCCGAGACGTGGCGAAGACTTAACTTCTCCAGGCGGAGGACCAACCCCTGGCGCAGGGCTTTTTTCGGTCAACCGGTAACCTGGCGGACGTGCCGATCTGGAGGAAAACTGCGAATCGACAACACCTTAATTCTACTTCAAATGGGGCATTTTCTCAAGGAGCAGAAACCGTGTTGTGGATAATTAACTTGTCTATTTTGTTGTATTTGTGGAGGCTTACGGGGTTGAGACGGCGCGCCGAACCGTACTGAGCCTGGCATGGAATCCGATCGGCCGCTGGGCAGGAATTGGTGCCTCCAGCATCTGGCCGAGGGTGGCAAAAACGGCTTGGAATTTCGCGTCGTCAGGCGTTTCCATTTCGAGGAGCTTGCGGCGCAGATGTTCGTGAGTGGAGAGCAAGGTCCGGAGTGGAAGGAATCGCAATGTTGACGCTGCACGGCCTGCTGTTCACTGCGCAGAACGCTGGAGAGCATCGCAACCCCGTGTTCTGTAAACGCGAAGGGAAGACAGCGGCGGCGGCCGTGAACGGTTGAAGTTGAGGTTCGCGATTGGAACCTCAAGATTTTTGAATCCTCGACGCCCAACGGAACGAAAAAGTCAGGTGGAAAGCGCGAACGGTTGCGCTTCACAGCTTGGTTCAGGTTTTTCGTGGTGACGCCGGAGAGCTTGGCCAGATCGGAATCCAGCATGACTCGGGTACCCCACGAAGAAAATAAATTCGATTGCTGATCGCTGCGGAGGGAATGATTGCAGCAGACCCGGGAGAGTCGCATTAAGAGAAACTGGAGGCTCCAGAAGGAACCTCCAGCTTGGACCATTATATAAATCAGATGCGCATGGGCATGATCACGTAGCGGTAGCGGTAGTTCTCGTCGGCGAGTGGACGCATTTGGCCCGCGGATTGTTCGTCCTTCAACTCGATGCTGATGGGGCCATCCGCGGCGGCGCTGAGGAAATCAAGCATGTAGCTGGAATTGAAGCCGATGGCGATGGGATCGCCTTTGTATTCTTTTTCGAGCGCTTCTTTGGCTTCGCCATATTCCGGGCTGGAGGCGGATATTTCTATGCCTTCGGGCGACACGGCGAACTTGACTGCGTGAGAGCGCTGATCCGCCAACTGAGAAACGCGGCGAACGGCGTCAGCCAATTCCGTACGTTCCAACACAACCGTTTTGTTGTTCTCGCGTGGAAGGACCGCTTCGTAATTGGGGAATTGGCCGGTAAGGATGCGGGAGATCAGCAGACGATGGGCTAGTTGGAAGAACAAGTGGCTTTCGTCCTTGGCAAACTCCATTTGCGCGTCTGAACCGGCGGCCGCGGAAAGCTTCTCGACTTCATCCATAGCTTTCTTGGGAATAAGCACGCGAACTTCGCCATTGAGGCCCGCGAGTTTCTGATCAGTTTCGGCTAGGGCCAAGCGATGCCCATCCGTGGCGACCATGGCGAGGGTGTCGGGCTTGAGGATCAACAGGCCGCCGTTCAGGGTGTAGCGCGACTCTTCCATGGAAATCGCGAATTTCGTTTTCGCAATCAGACTTTCTAGAACGGCGGCGGGTATTTTCACCAGCGTGTGTGGCATGGCCGGCAACGCCGGGAAATTCTCCTTGGCCATGCCGACCATCTTGTATTTCTTTTTTTCGCTGACAATTTCGATCCAATGATTGTCGAGTAGTTTGAATTTTATTTCGCCCTCGGGGAGGAGACGGACCAGTTCCAGCAATTTCTTGGCGGGGATGGTGCCGGCGCCTTCTTTCTTGACCTTGGCCTCGCAGGAGGTGCGGACACTGAGCTCGAGATCGGTGGCGGTGATCGCCAGACGGTTGCCCTTAGCCTCCACCAACAGGTTTGAAAGAATCGGAATGGTGGTCTTTCGTTCCACCACACCTTGAGTCGTCGTCAATTCGTTAAGCAGCGCGGATTTGTTTACGCTGAATTCCATCGATTGGGTTTCCTCGCGGACGGTTCCAGTTGCGGTCATCAGTTTCTCCGTACAGAAATACCGCTAGCGTACTGTACTCGTTTTTCGGCCAAGTATAAAGGGCACGGACTTGAGAACGCCTGTGGAAATGGAGCGGGCTGAGGAATTCAGAGACCGTCGGTGCTAGCCATTCCCAGAAGGGGACATTTGCACAAGCACCGCTCTTCTTAACAACAGCTGCAGCACTAGAAAACGAATTTGACCCTTGTTGTTGTGATGACGGCTGTGGATTGGTGGAAAAGCGTTTGGCGCTAGCACCTACCGGTACTTTTATTGAACCGTGTGGAGTGGAATTTTCCGCGGTTCTGCGGAAAACCTGGCATGCAACGCACGGCGAGCGTCATGGCGAAAATTCTTGAACAAACCATCCGCAGTATTCCCACGTGATCCTCACACTTTCTCCACATACGATCGACGTGACGAATTCTTCCATTGGGCATCGAATTTGGGGCGTGCCACAGAGCTTTTACACATTTTGGTGATCCACTACCTCGTGAAGGAAGGTGCAAGATGGCAACCGTTTTGGTGACCGGCGCAAATCGAGGTTTGGGACTCGAGTTCGCAAAGCAATACACGGCCGATGGATGGGAGGTGTTGGCAACGGCTCGCGAACCGGAGGTCGCCAGGGAATTACAGGAAACTGCAAAGCAGAGCAGCAATGTCAAGGTATACGCGCTTGACCTGGCCGACAAAAAATCAATTGAGGAGCTTGCCAGTCGGCTCGCTGGCAAGCCTATCGATGTTTTGATCCACAATTCAGGAATTTATCCGCGCAACGGGCAAAAAATCGGAGTCCTCGATTACGAGGGATGGCAAACGGCATTCGAGACCAACGTGTTCGGCCCCATGCGCCTTACCGAGACGCTGCTAGAGAATGTTGCGGCCAGTGAACGTAAGCAGATCGCCGCTATCAGCACCAGCATGTCATCCTTGCGAGCTGTGCAGAATGATTCGGTGGCGCAGGCGGGCCCGTCTTACCAGTATCGCAGCAGCAAAACTGCACTGAACATGGCCATGTCCATTCTGGCGAAAGAACTGGAGCCGCGCGGAATCAGCGTGGTGCTATTTGACCCCGGTTGGGTGAAAACGGACATGGGCGGCCCGCGAGCTCAGCTGACGCCGGAACAGAGCATCGGCGGCATGCGAAAGGTTCTTGCGGGCAATCCAAAGGAGATCGCAGGGAAATTCTTGGGACACGATGGCACAACTCGGCCGTGGTAGCCGGTGTGCATTCATCGCAGGCCTCCACCACAAAATAGATCGGGAACTGAGAAGTGCGATTATTGAAGAGCGTCCATCAAGCGCGTGATGGTGCGGTTCAGTTCTTTGTCGGAGCGTCGCAGTTCTTCAATCTTGTTGATGGAGTGCAGCACGGTAGTGTGGTGCTTGCCGCCAAACTGCCGTCCAATCTCGGGAAGCGACGCGGTAGTGAGCTGCTTCACGATGTACATGGCTACCTGGCGCGGGAAGGCTATGGCGCGCGTGTTACTGCGCATCTTCAGATCCTGCTCGCGAAGATTAAAATGTTCGCTGACGCGTTTTTGGATCAGGTCAATGGTGACGCGCTTCTCCTGCGAGGCGATGATATTCCGCAGCACTTGCTGTGCGGTCGCCAGCGAAACGGCCGTGCCCGTCAACGAAGCATAGGCCATTAGGCGGGTGAGAGCACCTTCCAGTTCGCGCACGTTGGATTTAATGGCGCGCGCAATGTATTCCGCGACTTCATCCGGCAGGTGGAACCGATCGTTCTCCGCCTTCTTCTGCAAAATCGCAATCTTTGTTTCCAGGTCAGGCGGCTGGATATCGGCGATCAGGCCCCATTCGAACCGCGAACGCAGCCGTTCTTCAATGGAGTTAATGTCCTTCGGCAGGCAGTCCGACGAAATGACAATTTGCTTCTGCTGCTCGTACAGGGCATTGAAAGTGTGAAAGAACTCTTCCTGGGTACGCTCTTTACCGGCGATGAACTGGATGTCATCCACGAGAAGCACGTCGACGGTGTGGAAGCGGTCGCGGAAGCTGATCATACGATCGAAACGCAGCGAGTTAATCACCTCGATGGTAAATTTCTCCGCACTGACATAGCTTAGCCGCATAGCTGGGTTGCGCTTCTTGATCAGATGCCCAATGGCGTGCATCAAGTGCGTTTTGCCCATGCCCACCCCGCCATACAGGAAAAGCGGGTTGTACGCCTTCGAAGGCTGTTCAGCCACAGCTCGAGAGGCCGCATGGGCGAACTCGTTCGATTTGCCAACCACGAAGGTATCGAAGGTGTAGCGAGTGTTTAGTTGGTGATCACTGCTTTCGAAATCGAGCTTCGACTGCTTCACCGCGGAAATCGCCGGGGCGGCCTGCACGGTTTCTTCTTCCGTGCACACATACTGAACCTTAGTGTTCGGCGTGCCCATCTGATGGAACACGGCCTTGATGATTTCACCGTAGGTGCGGGTGAGCACCTGGCGAAATACCGCGCTGGGGATCTGGATGAACAGCGTCTCGCCTTCCTGGCGGCTGAGGCGAGTGGGCTGGAACCAGGTGGAGTAAGTGTTGATGCTGACGCGGGATTTAATGAGATCGAGAAACTTGTCCCAGACGTTTAGAGCCACAGTTTCCCGGCCAAGTTGGGTAGCAGTCGTCATTATCATGAAAGAAGTCGAATAACAGTAAATTTCCACAGGTGTGTAAAACCTGTGGAATAGAGTCTCAGCCCTAAAGCGTCACGCTTTGGAGTTCTTGCCCGCGCAGGAACGAGTGTTTTTTGCCCCTGTGGTTCCGCGCAGCTCAATCAGACTTGCAGGACCACGTTCGCACCGCTTGAAACTGCATGGATTCTCGCGCACTGTCACCTACGGAGCAAGGAAAAAATGAACGAAGGCCAGTACTAACGTTCACATCGCATTCACAACTTTTCCACAAGCACCAGAAATGTGCAAGTACCGAAAAAAACATACCAATTCACAGCAATTTTTAAAAAAAGAAAACCTGGTGACAAACATGTGCACAGAAAAAGTGCAATGCAGCCTGAGGAAAACTTAGGAAATTTTCTAGCGCCGGCGGTCAGGGCGGTGAAATTCATACACACCCAGGGGGTCCGCACCGATCAGCAAACGCTGCTCCTGTACCAGAATGACCGTGGCATCCACCGGCGCGCCCTTTGGCGCGTAGATCTGATACTCGGACACCCGGTTCCCCTCCTTGTCGAAGTGCACCAAGGTGTTGTGTAGCCCCATCCACAAGTCCCCGTTCACCGGGTCTACGCCATACGCCGTCAAAATGGCATGAAAGGTAGGCGGCTGCGGCCGGTCCTCCTGGAGCGCAATGGCCTTGCGCAGGGACGACGCTTCCGGGTAGGCGTCGACGCCCGTGAACCGGAAGTCCAGGGTGGCACTGCCGAGGCGGTCGAATTGGCGCACCAACGGCTCCGGCATATACGTGAATCCGAAATAGATATGGCCCTGCGGATCGGAAGATACGCGGCCCGTATTCAAATAGCGGTCAAAATCCGCACGCGAAGACAGCGATTCTATATCTCCAAATTCTCGAGCCACCCTGCCATCTACCCCATACACCGTGACATGATGACTGGAATCCATGGTGGACACGGCTACTTCGCCGTCGGGTAGCACAGCGAGGGAGAGCGGCGAGTTTACGGGAAAAGCGCGGACCTGCTTGCCGTCGGGACCGAATTCGGTTACCAGATTGTAGCCGCGATCAGCGACGTACAGGTTACCGCTGGGATCGATATCACAGTCTTCTCCAAAGGCGATGGCCGCTCGCCCGGCTTTGTTGGTCACCGGAGCGGGGGGTGGAGCACCGATGACAGAGAGCTGCTTTCCATTGGGATCGAAGATGGCGACGCCGACAGAAGGGGAGGCCAGAACGTAGTAGTTGCCATTGGGGGCTAGGCGGACGGCGCGCAGGCCCGGCCCGATGCTGGGAAAAACCCTGCGCGCGGCAAACAGGTCATCGTCAATCTCAGGAGTACGGGCCCACAGGGCGCAGGCGATGGGAACACCCAACGCCAACAATGCGAGACCGCCAATTGTTTTCCGCATGGTCTGTCAGATTATTCGCTGAATCCGGAGGTTGCTTGGCCCTCAGTCGAGGCGGAGCCGCAACCGTCCAATGGACTTGGCCCGCAGGCGGCCAGCCGCGTTGCGTGGCCCGGAATCGTCGGTTTCAATCACTACGGCGTTCATCTGAATGTCACCGCTAGCCACCTCGAAGCGGGTTGGCATGCCATCGATGAATTTTTTGATGATGGCAGCGCGTTCCATGCCAATGATACCTTCGTGCGGGCCGGTCATGCCGACATCGGTGATGTAAGCGGTCCCGTCGGGAAGAACCCGTTCGTCGGCGGTGGTGACGTGCGTGTGGGTACCCACCACGGCTGTCACACGTCCATCCAGGTACCACCCCAACGCAATCTTCTCGCTGGTGGTCTCCGCGTGCATGTCCACCAAAACCAAACCAACATCGTCGGGTAGCTTTGCCAACTCGCTATCGGCTTTCTTAAACGGGTCGTCAGAAGGCGCCAGGAACACGCGTCCCTGAACGTTCAAAACGGCATATTTCACGCCATTTCTGGCACCGCCTACGTATAGCCCGGAGCCCAGGTTACCCTCGGGAAAGTTTGCGGGGCGTAACAGCCTTGGCTCGTGGGGCATGAAATCGAAAATCTCGCGGCGATCCCAACTGTGATTCCCGCCGGTAATCACTTCAATCCCGCACTGGAACAGCTCCTCCGCGATCCTGGGTGTAATTCCAAAGCCGGAGGCGGAGTTCTCGCCGTTGGCGATGACCAGGTCAATGTGCTGGTGCTGGACGGTGTCCGCAAGACGGTCGCGAACGATTTGCCGTCCGGGTGAGCCCACGATATCGCCTATGAACAGTACGCGCATGACAGGAGTTCACAGCCCTCAGTTCTAAGTTTTCGGTTGCTGCAGGAGCATCGGGCTCGCAGACCACGCCGACAGGCTGCGCAACGGTTCTTGCCACGACGAAATGCGCGCCGGCATTTCCGAAGTTGCGCATCTTTACTGAAAACTGAGAACTGATCACTGAAAACTAAAAGAGGAGCGGACTGCTGGGCCGTGGGAAGCTAGGCCGTGAACCTCTGAAATAGGTGGGCACCACGAGTCAGCCATTAGGCTTTCCTGCCCCGCCCGCGAGTCTCGGGTCGACTCGCCGACGGGACAGGCTGTGCACACAAGCTGACTATCCGCAGCACCCCAGAGATTCGTTACGGTTCAAACGGCTTTCGCGTCCTCACCTGCTTCGAAGTACCGCTCCAGTGAGTATTATCTCCCGAGTGCACCTCGCCGTCCAACCGTGCGGGCCCTCATGCGCGGGAAAGAAGTGGAGTTGCCGCTGCCTGTCCCGGGATCTTCGGTGAGGTGAGTGAGGTGACCTCCCCCCTTGTCAGAATCCCGGCGGGCGTGTAAAGTCGCGTCGATGTTCGCCAAGTGGCTCACTCGGTCAGGTGGGCTGGTCCTGTCGTGCATATTCCTCTTTTGTGGCTCCGCAGCTGCACAGGTCAAGCCTGAATCCGGCAACGAACTTCCTCTGTGGAAATTCGACGAAATGACTGCGCCCGGGTCGTGCCGGATGATGGGTCGCTTCCAGGACAAAGAGTATTGCGATTCCCGGCTGGTGGACGAAGTGCTGGCGATGGGAAAAGACGCGATCCCTTTGCTGATTTCCGAGTTGACGGATACTCGCAAGACCAAGCACCCGATCTACGACCTATGGAAATACACGGCGGCCGGCGATATCGCCAACTCCCTGCTACTGGACCTGTTCACCACGCCGGATTTGAGGGTTTCCGTCGTGCCCGATCTCGATATGGAATGTGGCAAGCCCGGAGAGACGTGCTGGCGTAAGTTTCTTCATAAAAAGGGCCGCAAATTTGTCCAAGAGCAGTGGCAGGCCGCCTGGGACGCCAGCAAGGACCACATCTACTGGGACGAAAGGGCTCGCTGCTTCAAGTTATCGACGCGACCTTTCCAAGGCGAACTGGTTGGCAACGTCTCCGCGCACCCTCCTAGGTCATCTCGCCAACGGTAATTCGCAGCGCTACAGGCTATTCGATCCGTTTCATGCCGTGGCGGGAAAGACGGACCGCCTCATGAAGGCGGTCCCTACATCTGGCCAACCAGGTGCAACGTTTTGCCATCTACGCCATATTCCAGCAGGATAAGAGGCTTAGGTTGCTCCGGAACACGGGAGGTCCCATGCGGGCGCTTTTCTCTCTGCTACTCGTTTTCGCGCTGAATTGCGTGCACTTAAACGCGCAGGACAAATCTGCTCCAGCCACCGTTCCGAAAGGCAGTACGCCATTGCCAGAGCATAAACTCGATCCCACCAAAGAAGCTGATATTCGAAAGCTGCTGGAGTTGATGGGCACTACGGGCATCATGAAGGAGACCATGGCGAACATGGAGAAGAACCTCAAGCCCATGGTGGCCAGATCGTTGCCTGAAGGGGATTACCGCGACAAGCTCGTGGACCTGTTCTTTGAGAGATTCCACACCAAACTGGACCTGCAACAACTGCTCGATCTTGCCGTTCCCATCTACGACAAGTATTTCTCTGACGAAGACATCAAGGGCCTGATGCGCTTCTATCAGACGCCGCTGGGCCAAAAAACAGTGAAAGTTCTGCCCGAGTTAACCGCGGAACTTACCGAGGCAGGCCAGCAGTTGGGTGGGACCGTGGCGCGCCAAAGCATGATGGAAGTCATCGCGGAACATCCCGAGCTAGAAAAAGCCATGGAAGAGTCGCAGAAGCCCTAACTGCAGGAACGCGAATAGCCGGATGCGGGAACGAAGCGAGAGCCCTCACTTAGAAGACTCCCTACGGAATGACGGGGGCGGGTAGATCGTTTTCACGATCGAGGGAACTCTCTCCATCGGTTACGCCATTACCTATAGCTTAGCCAGGTGCGAGATCGATGCAAGGCAGGGTCTTCGTTCTAAACCCGGAGGCCACGACAACAAACCCATGAACAATACGCGCGAAAATCTCCACGCCGGTAAGCAAGCGCCGGACGAAAGGCAATCACGGTACAATGGCACCGCATCCCGAGGGAGCCGCGATGAACTATCGGCAGTTTGGGCGAATGGGTTGGAAGGTAAGTGAAATTGGATATGGTATGTGGGGGCTGGCGGGCTGGACGGGCTCGGAAGATGCGGAGACGATGCAGTCGCTGCGCCGCGCCATCGAACTGGGCTGCAACTTCTTCGATACCGCGTGGGCCTATGGAGACGGCAGGAGCGAGCAAATTCTGGCGAAGATCCTGAACGAATGCAAGAACAATTCGAGCGTGGGCGGCCCAGATAAGCACCTCTACGTGGCCACCAAGATTCCACCGAAGAATCGGCGTTGGCCCAGCACGCGTACCTTCACGCTGGACGACTGTTATCCGCCGGAGTATGTGCAGGAATATATCGAAAAAAGTCTGCGAAACCTGGCATTAGATACCATCGACCTGATGCAGTTCCACACCTGGGAGGATCGCTGGCTGAACGATGAGCGCCTTCCACGCATTATCGAAAACATGAAGAAGAGCGGCAAGGTGCGGGCGGTTGGACCAAGCATCAATCGTTGGGAGCCTGCGAATGGGATCCGCGCGGTGCTCGAAGGACAGGCGGATGCGGTGCAAGTGATTTACAACATTTTCGACCAGAATCCTGAAGATGCGCTGTTTCCGATTTGCCGTTTGCGAGAAGTGGCGGTGATTGCGCGCGTGCCGTTTGACGAAGGCACGCTGACGGGAACGTTGACGGTAGATTCCAAGTGGCCGAAAGGGGATTGGCGGAATACCTATTTCGTGCCGGAGAATCTCAAGGCCAGCGTCGCTCATGCGGAAGCGCTTCGCTCGTTGATCCCCCAGGGAAGCACCATGCCGGAAATGGCGCTACGATTCATTTTGGGCAATGCGGATGTGCGCACGATTATTCCGGGCATGCGAAAGGTCAACAACGTCGAGGCGAATTGTGCGGCGAGTACTGCCGGCCCGCTGCCTGCCGAGTTGAACAAGAAATTGCGCGCCCACCGCTGGGACCGCAATCCGACCTCGTGGTCGCAATAGGCAGGTGGATGATGGCACACAACACCAAAGTGCAAATCTTCGGGCAGGTTTATCCGATCCAAGGGGATCTGGATGAGGCGTACATGCAGGGTCTCGCCGAATATGTGGATGGCAAGATGCGCGCCGTCGCGGACTCCTCGCGAGCGGTGGATACCCAGAAGGTGGCGGTGCTGGCGGCGCTGGCGATCGCTGACGAGCTGTACAGCTTGCGAAAAGAACGCGGCGAACGCGAAGAATTATTGAAGGAGCAAGCGGAACGATGCCTTACGCTGGTCGAGCGCGCGTTGAAGCAGTCCGACTAGCGGGGTGAGGCCGCACGCAAACTTTTCATTCCGGACGGAGTCCGCGAAGTGAACAAGCTCTCCCTTCGATCGCGATCCAAGAGAGATCCCTCGCTGCGCTCGGAATGACGGACTGCGTTAGGAACGCAGCGACGCGCCGAGATTCTTTTCTAGCGCAGAAACGATCCGACTAGAAAAATCGTTGATTTGCGCTTCGGTGAACGTGGATTCCCTGCTCTGAAATGTGACCCGCACCAGCAAAGAATATTTTCCTTCAGGAACATTCTTGCCGCGGAACAGATCAACCGCTTCGAGGGATGTAATCTCTGGAATGCCCAGCGCTTCGATGGCTTTGGTCACCTCGGCGAAGGTAACACCGTCGGCAAGAAACAGCGAGAAATCGCGTTCCACGCCGGGAAAGCGCGGCAGTGGTTCATACCGGCGATTGTTTTTCACCCCGTAGTACATGCAGTAGAGTGGGCCGAGCGCGATTTCCGCGAGATATACGTCTTGCCGGAATTTCAGCTTGTCGGCTACGCGCTTTGCCAATTGTCCCGCGGAACCGAGCGGCTGATGGCCTTCCTTGCCGAGAAAAATTACTGCCCGTTTGGCGGCATTCAGCCCGTCTGGCCCACCGTTTTCCCAGCGGAAACCGCCGGAGAGCGCGCCGATGGAGTCGAGATGACCTTTCAGGTCGCCGAAAATGTAGTCGCGAGGAGGATCGTAGAGCCCCTGGACGCGCGCCGCGCCGGTGGCGCCGATCGTCAGCACGCGCGATTCGACGGGTTTTCCGTTCACGAAGCGATAGTGCTGGCCAATCTCGAAGAGTCGCACGTTGCGCTGGCCGTGGTTTAGATTCCACTCGATGGCCCCGGCCATGGTTACCGCGCCGGTGGACTTCAAAACGCTGGCTTCCTCGCTCAAAGGGTTGACGAGCTTTGCGGGGACAACATCGGCGGGACGGAACAGTTCATTGCGTTCTTCAGAGACGTGCGGGATGGTCACAATCTCGTGATATCCCAGACCGATCAGGCGTTCGCGCACGCGCGCTTCGGCTTCGTAATGGGGCAAGCGAGCGGCGCCGTCGCGCGCTGCCGGTAAACGCGGCGGAAATTTGTCGAGGCCGTAAATTCGTGCGACTTCTTCAATGAGATCAATTTCGCGCTCGACGTCGGCGCGCCAGGAAGGCTGGGTGCACTCCCACGCGGCCAGCAAAGAGTCGGCGCTGCCACGATTTTGATCGACGCGAACGGGAGCAAACCCGAGAGCAGAGAGAATTGCCTCCAAATTCTTGTCGGAAACATCCGCGCCCATGATGCGTAGAAACTCCGCGCGGGTAATGGTGATTTTCTTGGGGGCGCGTCTGCCGGGGTAAACGTCCACTACGCCGGCGAGAAGCTCACCCCCAGCCACCTGCAGGATAAGTTCGGCGGCACGCCGCGAAGCCAGCTCCGCCATTTCTGGATCGGCGCCTCGGCCGAACCGTGTGCTGGCTTCGGTATGGAGCTTCAAATACCGCGCAGCGCGACGAATGGCAATCGGGTCGAACCAGGCGCATTCAATCAAAACATTTTTGGTGGAGAAGGAGATTTCGGTTTCCGTGCCGCCCATGATGCCGCCAATACCGACAGCGCGGGAACCGTCTCCATCGCAAACCAGGGAGATACTGGGATCGAGTGTGCGTTCAATGCCATCGAGGGTACGGATCTTCTCGTTTTGCCGCGCCCGGCGGACCACCAGGCTGTGATCGCCAACCAGATTGTAATCGAACGTGTGTAGCGGGTGGCCCAGCTCGAGCATGACGTAATTCGAAACATCCACCACGTTGTTGATGCTGGCCGACCCGGCAGCCTCAACGCGCTCTTTGAGCCATGCAGGGGAAGGTTGAATCTTCACCCCGCGGACCACGCGGGCGGTGAAACGGCCACACATTTCAGGTGCCTCGATTTTCACGGAAACCGCGTCAGCGGCCTTTGCCGAAGGGCTTTCCAGCGGTTTCGGCAAAACACTTTTCACCGGGAGCCGGTAGATTGCACCTACCTCGCGAGCGATACCGAGCAGGCCCAGGCAGTCTGGGCGATTGGAGGTAATTTCCGCGTCAATCACGGCGCCGTGCGGGCCGTGTTCAATTCCGGCGATGTTGGTTCCCGCGAGCGCTAAGCGCGCAGCGAGTTCTTCCGGCGTTGCCGTAACGGCAACGAATTCTTTCAACCAGTGATAGGCAACTTTCATCGAGGGCTCCTGCCCAGTTTGCCGAGGTACACGCGTGCAAAGTATTCCATGCGCACGACCCCGTTGTGCTGATAGGTATCGAAGATGCGGCGCAGTTCCGTCATCATCTGAGCATAGTTCGCATGACTCTCGGTGGGCGCGTAGGAACTGCTGCGGAGCCGGCCTGCCAATCCTTCCCAATCGAAATCCTGGTGATTGGGAAGATCGCCAGAGTAAAACGTGCCGGGGTCAAAGAAATCGCGCATTTTTTCCGTTTCCGGGTAAGTGTCCTTCACGGATTTGTAGTCGATTCCAAAGCGCACCAGTACATTTTCGTATTCGCGCGCGAACGGGGTCTCGTCCATGCGGCGATCCTGCCAGACGACAACGCACCAGCCGTCGGGCTTAAGAATCCGGCGGAATTCCCGCTGCGCCGCGGCCACATCGAACCAATGAAAGGCCTGACCCACGGTAATAAAGTGGACCGAAGCATCCGGCAGCGTCGTTACTTCTGCCGAGCCGTCGACCTTGGTGAAACTGGGATATCCGCGCAGGGACTCTGCGCCTCCCGCACGCATTTCGCGATTCGGTTCGATTCCGTAAACGCGATTGCCGTGGTCGAGGAGCACTTTGCTCAACAGACCAGTGCCCGAGCCCACGTCGGCTATAACTTGATCGGCCCGCAAGCCGCATTCGCGAACCAGGAGAGGTATTAAGGCCGACGGGTAGCCCGGACGGTAGCGGGCGTAATCGGCCACGCGGTTGGAGAAGCGTTGTTTGGCGTCGGCAAAGGTCACGGAAGTTGTCAGTGCTCAGTTTTCCGTTCTAAGTAAAACAAAATCGATTCGATCGAGACGGACTCCTGGTAACAGCAAAAAGCAGATTCCTCGCTGCGCTCGGAATGACCAGCAACCTACGGAAACTGGCGGAGGAAGCGCACGTCGTTCTGGAAAAAGACTTGAATGTCGTCGATGCCGTACTTCAGCATGGCCAGACGGTCAATGCCGATACCGAAGGCAAAGCCGCTGACCTTTTTCGGATCGTAATTCACGAAGCCGTAGACCGCAGGATCGACCATGCCCGCGCCAAAGAGTTCTATCCAGCCGGCGCCCTTGCACTTGCCGCAAATGCCGCCGGTTTTCGCGCTGCCAGTGCCGCCACAGAAGACACAGGATGCGTCGAATTCCACAGAAGGCTCGGTAAACGGAAAATAGCTGGGTCGGAAACGTGTGGTGACGCCTGCACCAAAGAATTTTTTAACAAAATAGTCGATGGTGCCGGTGAAATCGCAAAAGGTGATATCCGAATCGACCGCGAGCCCTTCGATTTGATGGAACATGAAGGAGTGCGTGGCGTCAGGATTGTCACGCCGATAGACTTTGCCGGGAACAATGACGCGCACCGGGGGCTGGCACCTCTCCAGGGTGTGAATTTGCACCGGGGAGGTGTGCGTGCGAAGCAGCAGCGGGCCGGGAGCACCTTTGGGCAGTTCCAGATAAAAGGTGTCCATATCGTCGCGAACGGGATGGTGCTCCGGAATGTTCAGCGCTTCGAAATTGTAGTAGGGCGTCTCGATTTCGGGGCCTTCGACGACCGAGAAGCCGATGGAAAAGAAGATATCTTCGATTTCCTGGAAGACCTGGCGAATTAGGTGATGTGTGCCCATCGGACGAATGACACCGGGGAGAGAAAGGTCGATGCGATCTTTGGCGCTAGCGGCTGCTTCAGCGCCCGCTTCGATGGCCAGGCGGCGCTCTTCCATGAGGGTGTCGACGTGAGTGCGCAGTTCATTCAGTGAAGCGCCCACCACGCGCTTGAGTTCGGGTGATGACGGCTTGAGCCAATTGTCGGTGACCAGCGTGAGAACGCCGGATTTGCGACCGCACCACGCATCGCGCAGGGCCTTCCAGGAGGTTTCGTTTGTCGCATCACTGGCGTCCGCGTCAAAGCGCGCGCGCAACTCCGCGAAGAGCAAGTGAACCTGATCGGCGGACGTGACGCACAGAGCGACTAAGGTCTGCGCATGTTTCGAATCTGGTGTGGACATGTATTAGAAAGAATACCAACTCCAGGCAAATTCGTGTGCTTTGGCGTAACGCTTAAGAGAGATTCAGGGGCGCAGCGTGCTGCGCCCGTACACGGAAAAGACTCGCGCCTGAAGGCGTGAGCTACAGGTCAAGGCTTGGCAGCGGCCGGTTTGCGGGCGAAGGTCTTGGCCTTTTCCGCCAATGCCGCGAACCCGGCGGCGTCCTTCACGGCCATGTCGGCGAGCACTTTGCGGTCGACATCGATGCCGGAGGCTTTCAAGCCGTGGATGAGCTGGCCATAGGTTAGGCCATTCTGGCGAGCGGCGGCGCCGACACGCTGAATCCACAAGCGGCGATACTGACGCTTTTTCACGCGGCGGTCGCGTTTTGCATAGCGATCGGCGCGATTGGCGGCCTCCTGTGCGGATTGATAGAGCTTGCTCTTGGTGAGGAAGAAGCCCTTGGTCCTCTTGAGATACTTCTTGCGCCGAGCCCGGCGCTTTGTGCCGCGTTTTACGCGTGGCATGGGTTTTCTCCTTCGTATGTGGGAAACAAGACGGTTGCGGAGAGACGCAGCGAAGCGCGGACCGCAACGGGTTTGTTTCCGATATGATGGTTGTAGGACCTGGCGGCAAAGGCGGCGTAAAGCCGCCCCTACAACTGCTGAGCTAACACTCAGCACGACAACCGCCCCGCGAACGGGGCGAAACGGCCGGCAGGCACCCGTGAAGCGCTGCCCGGCGCGTTTTGCGGAAGTTGCCTTCCGCGTTTTCGCGCGAACTAAGCGAACTCAGTCCGCACAAAAAATCCGACGGTCGGCAAATCACGACGTTTTGCCGAGATGGGGCGCAGCATGCTGCGCCCCTAAGAAACGCTAGGACCCATAGGGGAGCATCTGGCGCACAGCGGCAACGTCGCGCTCGTTGACCTTGGTGAGCTTCTTGAGCTTGCGCATGCGCTTGGCGGCTTTCGTGCCGAGCAAATGGCGCTTCCCGGAATGCATCCGGAGGATCTTGCCGTTGGCGGTAATCTTGAAGCGCTTCTTGGCCCCGCGATGGGTCTTCAGCTTCTTTTTCGGTTTCAGTGAATTACGCGGCATTGCTGTAAATCCTCTCCGTGCGAGCCGGCCAGAGCCAGCCCCGAAATTTGCGTTGAATCAGGCGTTCGCTTGCGCTGAACTTCCCGAGCGTGCAGGAACGCCCGTGCCCTTTTTCGGAGCGAGAAGCGCTACGAGAACGTTGCCTTCCATGCGCGGCATGGTTTCGATCTGGCCATGTTCGCCAATCTCGCCAAGCAGTCGCGTCATTTTCGCGCGTCCCACTTCCTGGTGAGCCATTTCACGGCCGCGATGGAAAATCATGGCGCGCACTTTGTGGCCTTCCCCGAGGAAGCGAATGATCTGATTCTTGCGAACCTGATAATCGTGCTCGGCAGTCGCTGGACGAAACTTGACTTCCTTAAGCTGCGAACCACGGCTGCTCTTACGCTGCTCATGAGCCTTCTTGTTCAGTTGATACTGGTATTTGCCGTAGTCGGTGATTTTGCAAACCGGCGGATCCGCCGTGGGCGAAATCTCCACCAAGTCCAGTCCCCGTTCGCGCGCCAGGCGAAGCGCCTCAAACGGCTGCATCACTCCCAACTGCCCGCCTTCCTCGTCGATCACTCGAACTTCCCGAGCGCGTATCCTTTCATTGATTCGGATACGGTCGGCCTGCCGGAAATTCCGCTCAGCGATAAATCCCCCTAGAGAAAAAAAGGCACCCCGGCGAACCGGGTTACACCCTGTGTCTACAGACGACCCCAGGCCGCTTTCGCAACGTGGGGCAGATTTCAAAGTATAGCATGTGAAGGGGATGGAGCAAGACCCGACTGCGTTGATGGCAGATCCAGATCAAGGCGTTGGTCCCTTGCTCCATGCTTCCGAAGGAATTGATTTCGACAGCAGCTCGAAAGCACCGAAACGGCCGGCGATGAAAACGTGAAGTTGAGCAGGCTCGGAATGAGACAAAATGGCGCGACGGAAGCCGGGGCCGGGAGCAGCCGTTTGGATCAGCTGGCCCGTTTGGTGCATGGAACGGAAAAGGCAGCCGCCTGGCGCGTCGGTCGCAGGATGGCTTGAATCGTCGGTCCACTCGATATAGAAAGGCAAGATTCCTTGCTTGTCGTCCTCAAGCCTGAGAGTTTTCCAGCGCAGCACTTCTCCATCTGGTTTGCTGCGCGTGCCAGGCGTGGGTCCGATGCACGCGATGCCCTGTGCACGAAGCCGGGAGGCGTATTGATCCAGATTCCTCGCTGGCACCGCCCAGCCCACCACGAGGGGCTCGGCTAGATCTGGGAGTTGCTTATGCCAGCCGAGTTCGGGCTGTGCCGGATCGGGAGCAAGAATCTCCAGGTAACCGCGCTCGCCAAGCTTTAAAAGAGCATTGCGCGTTCCACGGCCGGGGTGAGCACCGCCAAGCGCAGCGCGGTAACCGGAAACCTGTTCCGCGTAGTCGATGCCTTCCTGCAGATCGCGGCAGCCCAGGATGATATGGTCCGGTTGAATAGATTGCACAGCCATGAGCTTTGATCCTAGCGAAACGAGGGCTGCGACACCGCAGAAATCAAGTAGAAAATCGCGGCGGTAACGCATCACGGAACCTCACCGAGGCTCTAGTTTGCGAGGCCAGGGCTGCGGGATAGCGAGCATTTACTTCTACTGAATGGCCCGCGCATCTGCTTCCTGTTTCAGCGCTGTAATCAAGTCGGCGATGGGACGGGCGCCTAGATCGCCTTTGCTGCGGTGACGGACGCTGACCGTGCCCGCTTCCGCTTCTTTGGGGCCGACTACCAGCATGTACGGAATCTTCTGCAGTTGGGCATCGCGAATTTTCGCCGGGAGCTTTTCGTTGCGATCGTCGAGATGCACCCGCAGGCCATGGTTCTTAAGTGTCTCGTAAACATGTTTTGCGTAATCCGCGACTTTTTCGCTTACGGGACAGATTTCGACTTGAACTGGCGCTAACCACAGCGGAAACGCGCCCGCGTAATGTTCGATCAAGATGCCGAAGAAGCGCTCGACGGAGCCCAGCAGCGCGCGGTGAACCATCAAAGGTTGGTGGCGCGCGCCATCCACGCCGACGAACTCCAGGCCAAAACGCGCGGGCAGGTTGAAATCGAATTGCACCGTAGTGAGCTGCCATGGGCGACCGATGGCGTCAATGAGCTTGACGTCGATTTTGGGGCCGTAGAAGGCTCCTTCGCCGGCCATTTTTTTATAGGGAATGTTCATGCGCCTTAGCACGCTTGCGAGAGCATCTGAGGCGTGTTGCCAGTCTTCGGGCTTGCCGGGATAATTCTCGGGATGCTTGGGATCCCAGTCGGAAAGTTCTACCTCGAAGTTATCGAAGCCGAAGTTCTTCATCACCGCGTATGCGAAATCGATGCAGGCTTCCACTTCGGCTTCGATCTGATCCGGAGTGCAGAAAATGTGCGCGTCGTCTTGTGTGAAGCCCCGTACGCGAAGGAGGCCGTGGAGAACGCCGCTGCGCTCGTAGCGGTAGACGGTTCCAAGTTCCGCGAGACGGACAGGTAGATCGCGATAGCTGCGCAGCTTGGATTTGTAGATCAAAATGTGGCCCGGACAGTTCATGGGCTTGAGCTGATAATCAGCCTTCTCCACCTCCATCTGGCCAAACATATTTTCTTTGTAAAAGTCGGCGTGGCCGGAAGTTTTCCAAAGATCGAAGCGCATGATGTGGGGCGTGAAGACGAGATCGTAGCCGCGTTTGAGAAGCTCTTCGCGAAGCCAGTTCTCGATCAAAGTGCGGATGAGGCCGCCCTTGGGGTGCCAGAAAATGAGACCTGGCCCAGCTTCTTCCTGGATGCTGAACAGTTCCAGCTCCGGGCCGAGCTTGCGATGATCGCGGCGCTTGGCTTCTTCCAGGCGATGGAGATACGCGTCGAGCTCCTTCTGCGAAAAGAACGCGGCGGCATAAATGCGCTGAAGTTGGGGATTGCCTTCCTGACCTTTCCAGTAAGCGCCGGCGACGTTCATGATCTTGAACGCCTGAATGCGCTTGGTGGAAGGGATATGCGGGCCACGGCAGAAATCAATGAATTTCCCGGTGGTGTAGAAGGAAACCATCGGTTCGTCGGCTTTTTCTTGGACCAGTTCGCATTTGAAAAGCTGGTTGGAGTCCTTGTACAACTTCAAGGCTTCGTCTTTGGAGAGAAGCTTACGGTCGTTGGGCAGATCTTTTGCCGCGAGCTCGTGCATCTTCTTTTCAATTTTTTCGAGATCTTCCGGAGTAAACGGCTGATCCCGCAGGAACTCGTAGAAGAAACCGTTTTCAACCGGTGGCCCGATGCCGAGCTTCACATCCGGGTACAGTTCCATGACCGCAGCGGCCAGAAGATGTGCGGCAGAGTGCCGAAAGACGTAGAGCGCCTCGGCGTCCTTCTCGGTGAGAATTTGCAAGGAAACGTCCTGCTCGAGGGGCCGGCGAAGATCATACAGCAGGCTGCCATCTTCAGCAGGATCGACGGAATTTGAGAAGATCCCGGTCTTGTCGGCGGGCTTGATGCCATTGGTAGCGCGGACCTTAGCGACCAGCGCCGCATCGGCCAAACGAGGAGAGATGGATTTGGCGATTTCGACAGGTGTGGTCCCTTTGGGGAACTCTTTCACGCTGCCGTCGGGGAGAGTTACATGAATTTGGTCCATTGGTCGCAGTCCTAACATGCAGAAAATCTGCTGTGTATTTAATTCACTAGGGTATAAGCAGGGGAATGGCCGGTCAAGGTAAGCTCAGACCAAAGTGACCCTCGGAAGATTCGCGAAGTGGGAATCGGATGTGACCAGTTGCGCTTCAAACTGTCGAGCGGTGGTGTAAGTAATTGCGTCTGCCATGGGCAGCCCAGTCTCAAGACTGGTATTGGAACTGAAAACTGCCAATTCGAGGGTGAGCGGGATTAAGCGCTCTTTGAAACTGAACGCCTGGGAGAGAAACTGGTCAGCGAGGTTCGAGCCTAGCTCCCGATAGATCTTCTTATGCACTTCATAGACTACGAGGCAAGGAGTAAAAGCGATCGTGTTATTGTTTTACGATTTGATGGTGACCAGACCGTGCGGTTCTATGTTCCCCATTGGAGAATACGGGCATGAGGCTGTTCCTAAGAATGATCGTTCTGTTGTTTTTGACGGGCGCGGCTGGGTCAGTGCTTGCCCAAACGCCGGAGAAGGTCAAAGGAGAAGATGCGCGGTACAAGGCGGACATCCTAGTGGTGGTGGCGCATCCGGACGACGAGGCGTTCTTCACGCCGTATGTGGCGCGAGCCATTTACGACCTGCACAAACGAGTGGCAGTGATTTTCAGTACCCGCGGGGGAAGCGGAGTGAATCGCTACTCGCGGGAGCGCGGGCCGGCGATGGCGAACGAAAGGGAAATCGAGGCACGGGAGGCGTGCGCGAAACTGAACATCTCGAATGTGTGGTTTCTGGAGGGCAAAGATACCGCTTCCCAGGAGGTGCTGGATTCGCTTTCGAACTGGGGACATGGCGCTACTCTGGAAAGGCTAGTGGGACTGATTCGATTGACGCGCCCGGAAGTGATCTTCACGCAATTCCCGGGAGTCTTCATCGGCGAGAACCACGGCGATCATCAGGCTACCGGCGTTCTGGTTACCGAGGCATTCGATATCGCGGGCGATCCACTGGTTTTTCCGTCGCAGCTCGCCGGCCCAACGAAACACTACGAGTTCTATCTCTCGAACCTGGAGCTCTGGCAGCCGAAGAAACTCTATTTTGCCAGCGACGCCGAGGACCAAAAACAGTTTGAGGGCAGCGGGCCGACATATTCGGTACGCGAGATTTCGCCCTCACAGAAGAAACCGTACTGGCGGCTGGCGTTGGACTCCGCCATGTCTCACAGGACGCAATTTCCGGAAGACATCGCGCGTATTTCACAGATGAGCGACGCCGAGCTGGACAAAATGATGAACGATCCTAAGTCGGCGTGGTGGTCGGAACCTTCCACGCTGATCTTTGGCAAATCGGTGGTCGGAGGAAAACCGACGGACGGGGTGTTCGAAAATATCGATGAGAAGCCGCGCAAAGACGGGATATTCCACAGCGGAGCGATGAACGGGGCCGACGAGTCAGGCGAGTTGCCGCGCATGGAACTGGCAGGCCCCTGGCGGTTTTACTCGAAATTCTACCCGGCGCACGGATTGGAGCACCTTCCGGTTGCGAAGGCACCTGAAATTGGCATTAAAACAGGGAGCATGCTGGTTGTGCCGCTTATAGTTCTTCACGGATTCACCAAGGAACTGCCAGTGAAGCTCGCGGTGACGGTGCCGGGGGGTTGGAAAGTAAGTCACGGCGAAGGACAGTACATTTTGCCCGCGGAAGCGTCCACGTTTTTGTCCGTGCTGGTCGAGACCCCCACTTTAACCGCGGGACAATTGAAAAACGGTGTGCCGCAAGACGTGACCGTCAGGGCGGAAGTGGAAGGAAAATCAATAGGCGAAGTGAAGGTGCGCGTCCTGTTGCGGGAGAGCGCGTTGCCGCAGTAACGGGTGCCGGCTATTTCTTGGGGCGCGCAGCCTCGAGCTGTTCCCACACCGCGTCAGGAAGCATTGCCAGATCATTGAACTCGCCGGCCCCGCGCAGCCATTGCCCTCCGTCAATTATCACGCACTCGCCATTAATGTATTCGGACATATCGCTGAGGAGAAACGCGGCCAGATTGGTGAGTTCTTCGTGCTTGCCGAATCGCTTCATGGGATGTTTGTTGATGGCGTGTTCTTCAAATTGTTTCGACGGCATGAGGCGGGACCAAGCTCCCTCCGTGGGGAACGGTCCCGGAGCGATGGCGTTAACGCGAATATGGTATTTGGCCCATTCCACGGCAAGCGAGGTGGTCATTGCCAAGACGCCGGCCTTGGCGCAGGCGGAGGGCACCACGTAGCCTGAACCGGAATTGGCAGCGGCATACGTGGTCGTAATGTTCAAAATGTTTCCGCCTAGCTTTTTGGCAATGCGCCGCCTGGCGAACGCCTGGGTGCAATGGAAGGTACCATTGAGCACGATACCGACAATGGTATTGAACGCATTCGGCGAGAGTTTCTCAGTACGCGCCATGAAATTTCCGGCGGCATTGTTGACCAGCGAATCGATTTCCCCAAATTGCTGTTCCGCGGCCGCGAACGCCGACTCAACGGCGGCATGTTCGCGCACATCACAGCTGGTGAAAGCCGCAGCGCCACCCAGGCGGTGGATTTCCGCACAAGTTTCCTTGAGCGGCTCTTCTCTCCGGCCGATAAGGAACAAGCGTGCGCCGAGTTTCGAAAAGGCTATGGCCATCGCACGGCCGAGACCACTGCCACCTCCCGTCAAGAAAAGCGCTCGACCTTTTAGAAGATCGGATTGAAACATCGGGCCTCCCGTTTGCCAAGAAACAGCATTGTAGCAGCGGAAATCAGGAATCCATGCTGGGGCGGATGAGGCTAGCAGCGAAAGAAAGGGCGAAAAAAGACGAGGGCGGGATGGGGACCTGGACCCACCCCGCCCTGACGCGGAAGCGGAAACCCGCTTGCCGCAATAACGCTGTGGAGGAAACGCCTGCTACTGCCAGTGCGTGGCAATCAGGACTTTGCGTCACTCGCTCCTGACCAAGGGAGCACCCTTTGCGAGATAACCCGCTCCACGCTTCGTTGGATTCCCTGATGTTCTCGTGTCCGCCTCGGGCGAGATGGGCGAAGCACACGGTTTCAGGGAAGCGCTGCCAGAAGCGTATCCACAGCGTGAATCAAATCCTTCCAGGCCAGTTCCACGGCTTCCTGGATCCTTGCAATCTCGTGGTCATCGGCATCCTCGAGTTCGAGGATGCGGTGCTTAAACTCAGCGAACCGGGTGCGCACATATTCCAGTTCCCAATAATGCTCCAGCTTGACGTTGACTTTTTGGCGAGCGAAGCGGTCCTTCAGCAGCGATACACGAGCCGACAAGTCCTCTACTTCACCGACTGCCCGCTCCAGATAAGCTTCCTTGAGTAACATTTGCTCGCACCTCCCACAGCGGCACGCTCTCCAGCACAGCGGGTGGCCGACCGGCTGATGCGTCGGAGGAAGCAGGTGGGGCACCAAACAAGCAGCAGGGTAAACCGCGGAAAACAGGGCGGATACTAGTGTCATGCAAAATGGAGAGCGGAAGCGCGTGGGTGGGAAGACGCAGGCCGGACCGCGTTCCATGATGGAAATCGCGCAGTCAGGTAAGTGGAAAACCGAATCGGTCGGCCGAGCCAGGTCTCTCTCGGTTTAATTGGCCGGACCCATGGTGGCAGGAATGGGAAGTCCCATGGCCTTAGCGTATTCCGTGTCATAAACCGTGTTGCCAGGGAACTCCTCCGTGAGCGCCTTGAGGTTCTTCTGAGCGAGAGCTTCCTGCTTTTCCCGGCGCGCCGAGAGGGCAAGCAAGATCTGCGCAAAGGGCTTCAGGTAATGACCGTTGTCGGCAGTTTTCTGGACCTGGGACATGCCCAGTTGCTTGTCGCCATGGATGCCACCGAACCAAAGTACGAAACGAGCCGAGGAAGAGAGCGAGCCGATAACGTAATAGGCGACTCCTGGTGCAACATAGGCGTCATACGCCTCTGGGTGGTCGTGGAGAAGCAGTTCCGCGTTGCTGTTCGCTTCTTTGAGATGTTTCAGGGCATCGTAATGCTTCTTCAGCAGCATGCTATCGGCATCGGACTGCATGCCCGCGCAGAGCGTCAGCGCATAAAGGGCCTCGGGATCCCGGGCATGACTTTTCAAGCGATGAGATGAAAGAGCCCGCGCCTTTCCGCAGGACTGCTGGAAGTTCTTAATACGTTCCGGATCGGGAGTACCGGTGATGCCGCCGAGGAAGCGCTTGTCATCCAGAAAATAATCGCTGGTTAATACGTGCTGGAGGAAAAACTCCTGGAACAGATACGTAGCGGCCATGGAGACCTGACCGAACGGTTCGGTGGGATGCTGATCGGCCCATTTCTGGAACACTTCGCGGGCCTCCGGAAACTGCTGCTGGTAGAGCAGACGATAGCCCTCATTCAACTCAGGAACCTCGCTAAAGGCGGGACCCATGGACTCCGATTGAGCGGAGTTGCCGGGTGGGCAGGACAGGAGAACGATCATGCACGCAAATACGATGTAGGAAAGAAATCGCATGTCCACCTGCCTCAGAAAAGTCCGGGAAGAAATCGCGGCTTCCCGTACATGGCCTCCCGATAACGAGCGTCCGAAAATAGGACGCGCTCCTCGGTATTAATGCGGCGCGATAGTACCAACGCATGGGCGGCGGAACCGATGCTGGCGGTAATCCACGCCGTGTGAATCAGCGGGAGCACCAGCATTTCTACGAAGACCGCGGCATAGTTCGGGTGGCGCACGTAGCGAAAAGGGCCAGTCGTGATGACTCCCATAGGCGTGGAGTTCATCACTTCCACATTCCAATGTTCGCCGAGAGTGCGAATGACCCACCAGCGAACCAGGTTCGCGGCGATGAAAATGGCGAAGCAGACCGCGGCGAGTATCGGGTAGAACGGTCGATGGAGAAAAACAACCTCGAGCGCAGCGCCAAGGAGCACGCCGGTGTGAAGCAGGACCATGGGACGAAACACCGGATCGACCACACGGGAAGCGCCGTGGGAGACCATTTCACGCTGGTGGCGGCGAGAAATCTGGAGCTCGTAGATACGCTGCAGCGCTACGACCAGGAGGAGACCGAGGTACGCTTTGACGCTTAATTCCATTGCAACAATAAAAACTCCGCGCTGAAGCCGGGACCAAACGCTGCGGCTATGGCATGTTCACCGGGATTTAGGGGACGTTTCTCGAGCCATTCTTGGAGGATAAAGAGAATGGTAGCGCTCGAAAGGTTGCCGACGTTGGCGAGGATGTCCCACGACGGCTGCGTATCACACTTACAAAGACCCAATTTCTCTTCTATATTTCCCAGCAGGCGCGCGCCACCGGGATGGAGAATCCAGCCCTTGATATCCTGACGACTCTTGCCGTGGCGCTCCAGGAATCCGCACACCAATCCCTGGATTTCCGCGCCGATCATTTCCGGAACGTCTTTCGCCAGCAAAATGTGGAAACCAGAGTCGCGCAGATCGAAGCCCATCGCGCCAAGGGAGTCCTTGAAGGTGTAGGTCTCCGTAACCAGCACGCGCGGACCGGGCTTGTCCTGGCCGGTGACCATCACCGCAGCAGCCCCATCTCCAAACAGGATCGAGGAAATCAAATTGGCTTGCGAAATATCCTTGCGCTGAAAGGTGAGAGAAGGTAGCTCGACCGCAATGATCAGCACATTCGCGCCGGGATAAGACTTAATGTAATCCGCAGCGCGCGAAATGGCCATGGCTCCGGCCGCACAGCCGAGTTCGGTAAAGGGCATGCGGCGGATGTCCGAGCGAAAGCCCATCAGCTTGATCAGGTGAGCATCGAGCGAAGGAATCATGAAGCCGGTGCAGGAGACGGTAATGATCAGGTCAATGTCTTTCGGCTGAAGCCCGGCCTTTGCCAGGCATTTTTCCGCCGCTTCGTGGCCCAACTTGATGGCATGTTCGATGTATTCGTTATTGGTTTGAGCGAGCGCCCGGGGTTCAATGGTGTAATCGATGGGAAAAATGGCATGGCGCTGATGCACCTGGGCGTTGTCCACGATGGCCATCATGGCTTCAACGCGGCGCTCGGGGATATCAAACACCCGTCCCATGTAATATTTCACATCATCTCGCGTGATAAGGTGAGGGGGAAGAGCCGTAGCGGACGCGGAAATCGTGGCAACTGAGGAGTGCCCATTCGACGAGGCCTGATTCGACAAGTTCACGTTTTACCGTCCCCCAACCGGCATTCCCAGCGTTCCAAAGAGCTGTTCAACCGAGATGAATTGCAACCATGTAAGACAAAATCACTTAATGGCTTACTGTACATCAAATCGAGCTCTAGTGGAAATATCAACAGGCAACCTGAAGTCAAGCAAAACCGATACGCCGAAGGGAAGGAGATTTGGGTATGGCGAGCTTAAGGGCACTAAGTCGGATGGTCGGGGTCCTCTGTCTGGTTGCCTCGCTGGGTTGCGGCGCGGTCGTACCCCGGGACCGGCCCGCCGCCCCGCTGCTCGTGATGATTTCCGTGGACGGTTTGCGGCCGGATTACGTGACGGCGGCGGATGCCCATGGGGCCAAGGTGCCGAACCTCCGACGGTTTATGAAGGAAGGGGCTTACGCGGACGGAGTAATTGGAGTGGTGCCGACGGTAACTTATCCGAGCCATACCACGTTGGTCACGGGTGTGTGGCCGGTGAAGCATGGCATTTGGGCAAACACCACGTTTGACCCGGTGCAAAAGAACTACCAGGGTTGGTATTGGTATGCCGAAGACATAACAGCGCCCACCCTTTGGGATGCCGCGGCGCAAGCGGGACGAACCACCGCGAGCATTCAGTGGCCGGTGACCGTGGGCGCGAATATCACGTGGAACATTCCGGAGGTGTGGCGCGCTGGGACAACCGAGGATGCCAAGTTGATTCGGGCATTATCGACCAAGGGACTGCTAGACGAGGCTGCGGCGGAGCTGGGTCCTTATCGTGGAGGCATCGATACTTCGGGGGAGGGTGATGAAGTCCGCGGGAAATATGCCGTGTGGATCCTGCAGAAAAAACACCCCAGTCTACTGACCTTGCATTTGACGGCGCTCGACCACATTGAACATGAAGCAGGACCGTTCAGCGAAGAAGCGGTGGCGATCCTGGAGAGAATCGATACGGTAATCGGTCAAGTTCGGGCGGCGGCGGAGCAAATCGCCCCGGGCCATGCGATCGTGGCGGTGGTGTCTGATCATGGGTTCGTGAAATATGACCGGCAACTGAATCTATTGGTGGCCTTTCGAGAGGTGGGTCTGTTGACCACGAGCGAGAAAGGTGGCATCACCGATTGGGTGGCCATGCCATGGGAAACTGGCGGTTCCGCAGCGATTGTGTTGAAGAATCCGCAGGACCAGGCCGCGCTTGAGAAAGTGAAGGAATTACTCGACAAATTGGCGGGCGACCAGGCGAATGGAATCGATCGAGTGCTCGATGCGGAGGAATTGCACAAACGGGGTGGCTATCCGAATGCTTCGTTTTTCGTGAGTATGAAGCCGGGCTGGCGGACGGGTGCGTCCCTGACCGGGCCGGTGGTGGCAAGAATTAAGCCGGGCGGGACGCACGGCGAATTGCCGGATTTACCGGACCTGCGGGCGGCATTTTTTGTTGTTGGCCCTGGGGTACCGGCGGGAAAAGACCTGGGCTTGATCGATATGCGCGATGTGGCTTCCACGCTGGCAAAAGAAGCGGAACTGTCGCTTCCATCCGCCGACGGGAAGGCGTTATTGCACTGACGAGAATCCGGTGAGCCGCGGGTTAATTGGCGGCTTCCTGGCTGGCACGGATTTCCTGCCAGCGGCGTGGGCGCTTGTTGTACTGGAGGACTTTTTTGCGTAAGCGGATCGACTTTGGTGTGATTTCAACGAGCTCGTCGTCGGCGATGAATTCAATGGCTTGTTCCAGGCTAAGCTGGCGATGAGGAATCAGGCGAATGGCTTCGTCGGCAGAAGACGAACGCATGTTGGTGAGCTTCTTTTCCTTGGTGACGTTCACTTCCATGTCCTGCTCGCGGGAATTTTCGCCGACCACCATGCCTTCATACACTTCGATTGTCGGACCGATGAAGAGTTCGCCGCGTTCCTGCAAACCCCACAGCGCATAGGCGGTAGAGGCGCCCGGGCGATCGGCAACCAGCGCGCCGGTCGGACGCAAGGCCATTTCCCCGCCGTATTCCATCCAGCCATCAAAAATGGAATGAATCAGCGCAGTACCCCGCGTGTCCGTGAGCAACTGGCTGCGCAACCCAATTAAACCGCGAGAAGGAATCTTGAAATCGAGGCGTACGCGGCCGGAGCCATGATTGCTCATCTTGAGCATTTCGCCACGGCGACTGCCGATGGTTTCCATGATGATGCCGATGAAATTCTCGGGAATATCAATCACCAGGCGCTCAACCGGTTCGCGTTTCTTTCCGTTTTCCGTGCGCACTACGATTTCCGGCTTGCCGACCATTAGTTCGAAACCTTCGCGGCGCATCGTCTCGATCAGGATGGCGAGTTGCAGTTCGCCGCGGCCAAGTACACGGAAGGATTCTGGAGTTTCCGTGTCTTCCACGCGGATGGAAACATTGGTGAGCAACTCTTTGGCTAGCCGGTCGCGGAGGTCGCGGGAGGTCAGATAGGTGCCTTCGCGGCCGCACAGCGGGCCGGAATTAACGGAGAAGATCATGGCCAGCGTGGGTTCGTCGATCGTCAGCGGCTCGAGCGGAGCCGGATTCTCAAGCGAAGTAATGCTCTCTCCGATCTGAATACCTTCGACTCCGGCGATGGCCACGATATCGCCGGCGACGACGGAGTCGGCTTCATCGCGCTCGAGGCCGCGGAACGTGTAAAGCTTGGTGATTTTGGTGGGGATGAGCTTTCCATCCAGCTTGCTGATGCCCACTTCTTCGCCGCGATTGAGGGTGCCATTGAACACCCGACCGATGGCCAGGCGCCCCAAAAAGTCGGAGTAGTCGAGATTCGTAACCTGAAGTTGTAGCACCCCGCCCGCGTCTCCCGAGGGACGCGGGATTTTGTTGACGATGGCTTCAAAGAGCGGGAGCAGATCGTTGGAATCGTCGCCGATCTTGCGGTGGGCAACGCCGGCGCGGGCGTTGGTGTAGACGATGGGAAAGTCGAGCTGGTCCTCGGAGGCGTCGAGATCGATGAAAAGATCGTAGATTTCGTTCAGGACTTCCTCGGGACGAGCGTCGGCGCGGTCGATTTTATTCAGGACCACCACGGGAGGAAGCTTGGCGGCTAGCGCTTTCTGCAGCACATAACGGGTTTGCGGCAGCGGTCCTTCGCTGGCATCGACGAGAAGCACCACGCCGTCCACCATGCGCAAGGCACGTTCGACTTCGCCGCCGAAATCGCTGTGGCCCGGCGTATCCACAATGTTGATCTTTGTATCGTGGAAAAACAGCGCGGTGTTTTTGGCAAGAATGGTGATACCACGTTCGCGCTCCAGGTCGTTGGAATCCATAACGCGCTCGACGACCGCCTGGTTGGCGCGAAAAATGCCGCTTTGCCGGAGCATGGTGTCGACCAGCGTGGTCTTGCCGTGGTCCACGTGGGCGATAATGGCAATGTTGCGAATATCTTGGCTCATGTGCGTGAAAGCGTCTTAAGACAAAAATAGCTGCTGAGACAACCAGCAGCCCGCACGAATCCCTTTCTTCATCGGCTTCAGGTGCGGTGTATAGAAACTATATTCTACCAGAGCTGTAGCGGACCCGAAAGGAGGGGCTGCTCGGTGTGCTCGGTGTGCTCGGTGCCTTGTTTGCGAACAGGTTCCGCCAACGTGACTGTAACGCCGCTCGCGTGCTGCGAGTCCCATGGCCACGATAAAGAGCAAACTCCATGCGGCGGTCGACCGGGCGGCTGAGATCATGGAGGACCATCTCCGGACTTTGCCTCCGACCCAAGCAAAGGCCATGCGCCAGGACATCCACGCCTTAGCCGTTAAGTCTCTCCGCTCCGCCGATCGCGGAAGAAGGTTCACTACCTCGGAAAAGCGCGGGTCCGCGTCTTTTATCCCGTGCTTCCGCAAAATCTTCATAAGTTCGAGTTCATCACCCCGATCAAAAATCCATCGAAGGTCTCGACGAAGCGCGTTGGTGTCTGCTCGGGGTGTGTTTGTACTTATCGGGCATGGGCTGCTGCGTGCGGCGAGGAAGATATTGTAACTAAATTACCGAGTTACCATCGTGCCGCGGTAAACAGTTATGGTAAGCTCACGGCGATTTTGCGCGCGCGTGTGTAAAGAATACCGTGAGGTCATTGTGAAGGCTCGAATCCGGTTGGTGCGGAGTGCGGTGGGGGTTGCGGTTGGTGTGATGGCGCTCGTGGTTCCGGCGCTTGCGCAGGATCAGAAACCGGGACGGCCGGACCTGCCAAAACTATTCGAAAAGCAGGAAGCCATGATCCCGATGCGCGATGGTGTGAAGCTCCACACGGAAGTTTACACGCCGCGCGACGCCAAGGACCCGCTGCCCATATTGATGGAGCGCACCCCTTACGGCGTCTCGGGTGGTCCGCAGGGTTACAGCGGGCATTTGTATGCCGCGCAGGATTTGTACGCCGACGGCTACATTTTTGTTTATCAGGATATTCGTGGACGCTATGGGTCGGGAGGGCAGTTTGCGATGAATCGTCCGCTTCATGATCCCAACGACGCGAAGGGCGTGGATGAAAGCACGGACACGTACGACACCATCGACTGGCTGGTGAAGCACGTAGCGAAAAACAATGGACGCGTTGGCGTATGGGGCATTTCCTACGGAGGCTTCCTGGCCGCAATGGCCATGGTGAATCCGCATCCGGCGTTAAAAGCGGTATCCGAGCAGGCGTGTATGGGCGATGCGTGGATGGGCGACGACTTCTTTCACAATGGCGCGTTTCGCTTGAGCTACGGGTTCGAATACGCGGCGCTGATGGAAACGACCAACGAAAACTACAGCTTCGAATTCAACGTTTTCGATTTATATGACTGGTTCCTCCGGCTCGGGGTGCTGTCGAATGCAGACAAAGAATATTTTCACGGGCAAATTCCCACCTGGGAAAATTTTGTGCACCACCCAAGCTATGACAACTTTTGGAAAGTCCACGCAGTGGAGAACGCGTTGAAAGTGCCCACCGTACCCAACTTGAACGTGGCCGGTTGGTGGGACCAAGAAGATTTCTACGGGCCGATGCGCACCTACGAGAACCTGGAAAAATCCGATACCAAACACCTGAATTATGTCGTTGTGGGGCCCTGGAATCATGGTGGCTGGGCGCACGGACCCGGGGACTCACTCGGGCAAATTCCGTTTGAGTCCAATACCGCGCAGTATTTCCGGCAGAAAGTGGAAGCACCATGGTTTGCTTACTGGCTGCATGACCGGGGGACGTTGCCGTTGAAAGAAGCACTGATGTTCCAGACCGGCAGCGATACTTGGAAGCAGTTCGACGCGTGGCCACCGAAGGAAGCGCAGGAGAAAAATCTGTATTTCGGCGAAAACGGGAAACTTTCGTTTGATGCGCCGTCCACCAAGAATGCGGAGGCCTTCGATTCGTACGTCAGCGATCCCGAACACCCGGTGCCCTACCGGCATCGCCCTGTCGATATGACCTACCCCAATGATCATCCGGGCTCGTGGTACACGTGGCTCGTGCAGGACCAGCGTTTTGTGGACAACCGGCCGGACGTGCTGACCTGGCAAACGGACGAACTGAAAGATGACGTCACCATTGCCGGCGACGTGACCGCGAAACTATTTGCCTCCACGACCGGCACGGACAGCGATTGGGTGGTGAAGCTGATCGATGGGTATCCTCAAAAAGTGGAATCCGACTGGAAGCTATCGGGCTATGAACTAATGATTGCCGATGAAATTTTCCGCGGGCGCTACAGGAAATCCTACGAAACACCGGAACCGCTGGTAGCCGGGGAAATTACCCCGTTTACGTTCAGCCTGCACACCGCCGACCACGTATTCAAGAAAGGGCACCGCATTATGGTACAGGTGCAGAGCACGTGGTTCCCGCTGTATGATCGGAATCCACAGAAATTTGTGCCCAACATTTTCGAGGCGTCGCCATCGGACTACCAGAAAGCGACACAGCGGATTTACCGAACGGCGGAGCATCCGTCCAGCGTGGAAGTGTCGATTGTGCCGGAGAGCGCGGGGCACTAGTGTCTGACGGATGCGATGCTAGGCTCGGGCGTTGGCTGTTTCTGTGGACGCAGATTGAGTACCACTTGGAACCACCAATTGGGTTGATAGCAGATCTGTACCGGCACGCCGCGAAATGCTCCCTGCGTGCCGGCGTAAATCGTGAAGAACACTTTCTTGCCGGTCAGCTTATGGGTAGAAACGAAATCGAGCTGCAGCAGATGCGTGTACGTTAGGTCCTGCAGAACTACATTGTTGGGGCCGTGGAGCCGCACGGGGAACGATTGAACCGGCGAAACCTTTTGGAGCGTCAGGGTGTTTTCCTGGGCGTCATAGACGTAACAGCGAGAAGCTGGTGCGGCATGGCGTTCGAGGGCATCCTCCAGCAACTCCGCAACCGTCTCGAGAAACTCCGCGGACCGCGGACAACGGGCGGAATCCTGGAGGGATTGTACGGGATGAGTGGAATCCGCGAGGCGCTCTAACATCAACGGTTCTGCACGTTCGTAATCGTGCAGATTGAAGTCGGTGTCAGACTCGAGAGGCACAACCAGCGAGAGTGCGCGGGAAGCTTCCACACGGCTCAGGATGCCGGTGAAATCGTGCACACCCTGTTTCTTCTCGCGTTCTAATTCCGCCTGCATTTCGCCCGCGGATTTGCCACGCGATGATTTCATGAAACCAAAGAACGCGCTGGCGGTAATGTCGTCCGGGCGAGCCGTGCTGACCGGCTCTTTGTGCCAGGAGACTTCCGTGCCCGCGCCCCAGCGGTTGATGGCTCTGGGAGCTTTCTCCGGATCGCTGCCGAAGAGCAGCTGAATGAATTCCAGATGGGGATCCTCGGTCGATACTCCGCGGCGAATGTACCCACCGCCAACGTCATCTTTGCCAGCCCAGAAGAAGAGCAAATGCACGCGCGCGGTCATCACGTAATCATATTGCGCGAAATGGCTCGGGGAGTTGCGGACCCAACGCAAGGCTTCCTCGATAGACTGACGGTCTGCCGATGGCGAAGACGAAGCAGGGAGGAAAATGGCAAAACAAAGCAGCAAGAATATGGCCAGGGCGGTCTGCCGGGCCGCCCTCATGCGGAAGGTGCCCTCCAGGGATGTTTGTTTTTGCGGTGCCAAGTCATAACGGTAAAGTAAATGGAAATTGTTACGTTGATTTGAAGGGCGCTTGAAACGTCAGAAAGCCCAGCATCAGGGGCATTTTTGTGTCCAAAGAATTACCGCAAATTTAAATCTTGACGCGGATGTCACCCAGCGGTAACAGGGAATTTTTAACTTCGTAAACAGCCAAAGAAAGCTGCAGTGCGGCGGAAAGTCAGACGATCAGGAGCGTCCGATGAGCAGGTTCCGCACCCAGATCTACCGCTGGCAATCAGAGTCCCGCGAGTTTTCGCACGCCCGCAGCGGGATTTCCCTTCACAGCCACACGATGCACTCGAAAGAGTACCTTGGGCGACTGCCAAAGTACATCGCGAAATTCCCGATCGGTTCATACATCCTGGAACGCGAAGTTGGCCGGCTGCATTTGTATGAAGGCCGCATCGTCAACTTCAATAAAGTGTACTGGACGCCCCCGCTTTCCCCTCGAGAGGCTTATGAACTGGAAAGCCGGCAGATTGCAGGCCGATTGGGGCTGACGGCGTTTGTTTCTTTATCCGATCACGACAATATCGAGGCCGGATTGCAACTGAGCATGGTCGAGAAAACCCGGCGCGCGCCCATCTCCGTGGAATGGACCGTTCGCTACGAAAACACCGAGTTTCACGTGGGCGTTCACAATCTTCCCATGACGCGTGCTAACGCGTGGATGCGGGAATTCGCGGCCTACCGGAAAAAGGCGAGCCGCGATCGCCTGAGGAGCATATTGGCGGGAGTAGACAATGAGAAGAGCGCCCTCATTGTTTTAAATCATCCTTACTGGGATGCGGAGGGTATCGGCGCTGCAGAACACCAGAAGATTCTGAGCGGTTTTCTGGAGGATTGCCTGCCATGGATTCATGCGATTGAATTGAATGGGATGCGTTCGCGACGAGAAAACCGCGAGGTGGTGGCTTTAAGCGAAGCCATCGAGCGGCCGGTAATTTCGGGCGGCGACCGTCACGGTTGCGAGGCGAACGCGGTGCTCAACGTATCCCACGCGCGAACCTTCGAGGAGTTTGTGCACGAGGTTCGTTACGACGGGCGGAGCGAGGTTGTGCTGATGCCGCAATTCTTCGAACCGCTGCCACTACGGCTGATTGAGAACGCCTGGCACGCGTTGGCGGAAGCTCCCGGAGAGTTTGGGCGGCACCACTGGATGACGCGCGTTTTCACGGAACAGGATGGCGAGGCGAAGGCGCTATCTCAATTCACGGGCACGCGTTTCCACAGGATCATAGAGCAGTTTCGTTGGGTCATTGGACTGGTAGCGAACCCGGTGCTACGGCCGGCGTGGCGCTTGCCTTTCTTCGGATATGAAGAAGGAGGGTTATGACCCAAAGCCCGCGGGTCGCGCTTTTTTGCGAGACCTACCACGAGATCAACGGCGTGGCGCTGACAGCGCGGCAGCTGGTGGCGTATGCCAAGAGGCATAACCTTCCCGTACTTGCGATCCACGGCGGAAAACAAGCAGAGACGGCCAGCGAAGGCAGCGTACGGCGGGTTGCACTGAATCGCTCGTGGCTGAGCGTGGGCATTGAGAGCGATCTGCGATTTGATTTCGCCTTCAGCCGTTACCTGGGGCGCATTCGAAGCGAATTGCAGGACTTCCGGGCAGACGTTATTCACATCACCAGTCCAGGCGAATTAGGTGAACTCGGCGTTTATCTGTCGCGCCAGTTGAATATTCCGCTGGTGGCTTCCTGGCACACGAATTTTCACCAATTTGCAGCCCGGCGCTTGCAGAAGGTCCTGGGCTTCCTGCCGTCACAGATCACCAGGCCCACGGTGACATGGTCGCAGCAACAAGGCTTGCGCATGCTGCTGTGGTTCTACAGTTTTGCGAACGTGACGCTGGCGCCGACGCCGCCGCAGGTAGACTGGCTAGAAAGAACGCTGGGAAAACCCTCTTTTCTGATGCCGCGTGGTGTAGACCCGGAACAGTTCAATCCGAAACACCGCACCGTGAACGACGGGATACTACGTTTCGGGTTTGTAGGCAGGGTCACGCCGGAAAAAGGCGTACGGTTGTTTCGAAAGATTGAGCAGGCGCTGCTGGAGAGCGGGCTTAAGGATTTTCGAATCGTAATTGTGGGCGACGGCAGCGAAGTGGCGTGGCTCAAGCGCCGACTCAAGCATGCCGAGTTCACGGGGGTGTTGCGCGGCGATGAATTGGCGGAAGCTTATGCGAATATGGACCTGTTTGTATTTCCCTCGCGCACCGATACCTTCGGCAACGTGATACAAGAGGCGTCGTCCTCGGGGGTCGCTTCCGTGGTGACCAACGAAGGTGGGCCTCGCCACCTGGTTGTTGAAGAGGAAACCGGGTATGTCGCAGGAACGGACGCGGAGTTTATACGCCGTGTGGTTGAACTGGCCCACAACCGGAACCTGCTGAAGCAAATGGGCGCCGCGGGTCGAGAGAGAATGGCTGGCGTTTCCTGGGACGCAGCTTTCGAAAAAACCTACGCGGCCTATCGATACTGCTTGCCCGAGACCAGTCATTTGCCGGCGCTGGCAAATGACACGAAAGCCATGGCCCACGCGAGCGTGCACCGCTAGCGCGTCATCGACCGTGCTTCATCGGCATTGAAAAATGTCCACGAGCCCGCTTTCATGTCGCGGAGGTAGGGTTCTTGCCACGCATAATCCGGATGCGACGTAAGGAATGGCTTGGCAATGAAGTCCCCACCGCAAGGATGGCCCATGCGGGCCACAAAGCGCATGTCCTTGGTCATGGCGGAGTCGGTGGCCTTACCCTGCACCGCCCCGCCGGGGTAGTTCGGTCCCCATCCCCAAATCGAAATGCCACGAGCGTTGGCGTCCGCATGGCCGCAGAGGGTGCGCTCATTGGCATCGGTCTTTTTCTCATAGGAATCGTAGTGATCGCCGAGCATCTGTTGAGCCAGCGCGACATCAATCTTGCCCTTGTTTTCATTGAGCAGTTGATCCCATCGTGCCCGCCGGGCGTTTGGCGAGCTTTGCATGTCATGGGGATCAAAGTGGGGAGCATCGAGCTTAAGAACTTTGGGATCGCGGGCCCAATTGGAGCCGGCGAATACGCCGTCCTTGGTGCGCCATAGCTTGTAGGCCTGCAATCCCAGTTCGAGCTGGGCAATCTCTCCGGTTTTGCGATCACCGAGCAGCCAATCGTTGGCGTAACCGCCATTATTGCCATCGAGCATGATACGGGTGTACTCGTCGATCGAGCCCGCATATTGCAGGGCTCTTCGTGCGCGCAGGAACTCTGGTTTGCCATTGGGATCCCAACCTTCGAATTGGCTGATGGTGGTTTCAGTGACCATGAGCCCGTCGCTGTTGATTCCAAAGTCGTCATCGCTGGCAATCACACCTGGGAAGCCGTCCATCAGCATGCGATAGCCGTGCGTTGGTTGAATATCGAAAATGATGCGCCAGCGTTCTCCGGTCACGTAGCTGGTCCAATTATTGTGCGCCATGACGATTTTACCGTCCTTGGTCCAGCTGCCCGTGGCCACAAAAGCGCTGCAGTTTCCGGGGCTCCTCAGATTAGGGGCGCTAGCTCGTTTTTCGCGTTTGTCGAGCCACGGCACGTAGTAGTCCGGGACTTCTTCAAAGGAGTTCAAGGCCACGATGTCGTATACGTCCAATGGTGATCCGGTGCGAGCATTTAGACCCTCTGCGATGCCTTGGAGCTCCTGCTGATATTCCGGATCGAGCTTGGGCCAGAGCTGCTCACGAGCCACCTGGCGGAAGAACGGCCAGTCGCGCATGGTGTTGTGCATCATGAGGGCGGATACGGCGGGAAACGCATCCTGGATCTCGCTGGCGAGCATAAAGCCGTGCTGAAAACCGATCGTGGCGGGATCGCCTTCCAGGTGCACGTAAACCCAACCACCACGCTCAAAGCTGTAGGTATTTTTCAGGCGTGGGTCGCTGGATGCCGAATGTTCTCGCGCGGAGGCAAGGGTATCGTCCATTTCTTTCTTGGCGTCCTGCGAATCCGTGTAGGAGCGGCGGCCGGCCCACAGCAGCCCCGCGCCGAGAATGACGATGGAAAGAGCGATCACCTTGCGCCCGACGTCGGACATGTTCGAATGCTCCTTTGCCTGCTTGAGGAAGAAGATGAAGCGAGTCTACAGAGATTCGTGCTGAGCGACAACCGCATCGATCCACTAATTCCCAGCGCTCCACGGGCGGAACATTCTCTGCTACATTGACAAAATGCTCACCGCGATTACGCGAAAGGTAAGTCCCGCGCTGGCCCATTGTGAATTGAGTTTTATCGGGCGCAAGCCGATCGATATCGAGAAAGCGCGCGCGCAACACCAGGCCTATGAACATCTTTTGGCGAGGCTCGGCGCGAACGTAATTTCTCTTCCCGCAGAGCCCGAATTACCAGATTCGATGTTTGTGGAGGATCCCGCGATTGTGCTGGACGAAGTGGCAGTGATTTTTCCGCTCGGGACGGAATCGCGGAGGAAAGAATCACCGAGTATCGCCGCAGAGTTGGGAAAATTTCGAAAGCTGGCGTATGTGCAGCTGCCCGGTAGGCTCGAAGGGGGAGATGTTTTGCGCGTCGGAAAGAAAGCATTCGTGGGGAGCACGGCACGTTCCAATCCTGAAGGGATTCGGCAACTGGCGGTGATACTGGCTCACTACGGCTATGACCTCAGCGCCATTGCGGTAAGGGGATGCTTGCACCTGAAGTCCGCGGTCACTGGCCTTGGTCGCAACACGTTATTGGCGAATCGCACCTGGTTCGACTGGAAATGCATGGAAGGGTTCGCATGGATCGATGTAGATTCGGGCGAACCGCACGCGGGCAATGCGTTGGCTGTTGGGGATTCCGTGGTGTTTCCGGCATCGTTTCCGAAGACGCGAGCGAACATCGAAGCGCGCGGTTTCCGCGTGGTTCCGCTAGACATCAGCGAGTTACAGAAGGCCGAATCCGGCCTGACGTGTTCCAGTTTGCTTTTTGAGACTTAGACGGTCAAAGTTTCGCCAGAGCTTCGCCCTCGAGCGCCGCAACCATGCACCAGAAAATTCGGTTGGCAATTTGGGCGGCCGTTGCTATGCTTTTGCTATGTTGGCTATGGCCACGAAGCGAATGTTCTCCCCGTCGATGCGTACCTCCACGTCGACTACGACTTCTATTATTAAGAAGTCCACTACCATCGCTTCGGGCGCGGGGAGAAACAGCTAGCCAGCTAGAAAAAGTTTCCAAACCCACCGCCAGAAGCGAACCTGGTGGTGGGTTTCTTAGTCTTAACCCCTCCAGAGACGCTCCGGCGGCGCAAAAACAAGGAGCGGTACCATGAACCCGGAACAGCAGGAAGCGAGCCTAAACGCCGAGGGTGACTTACGTCCTCGCGAGAATCGGGCCAGCCTGGAGAGCGTGCTTGTGCTCCCAACGGAACCCCGGTCACAGGAAAACGTCATCGCCTTCAAATTTGGCGGCAGCTCAGTGCACGGAGCAGGCCGATTGCTCCATGCAGCGCGGCTGGTGCGGGAAGAATCGCAAACGCGTCCGGTAATTACGATTGTTTCCGCGATGAAGGGGGTGACGGACAGCCTGCTGCGTACGGGGCAGTGGCTGGAAGAAGGGCGGAACGCGCCGGCGCGCAAGGAAGCGGAAGCCATCGCGGATTTGCATCGAGCCACGTTGGAAGAAATGCAGCTTGCCGTGGCCGACCAGGATCGCGTGCAGGAGGAGCTGACGCTTTTAACGCGCGACTTATTGCACGAAGTTCCACTGCGTGGGCGCGTGAAAGTCGACGGGGCCTCGCTGGATCGGCTGGCTTCGTTCGGCGAACGATATGCGGCGCGGTTATTCGCGGGCGCCCTGGGCAAAATCGGAGTGCCAGCGGTTCCCGTGGCTTCTTCCGATTTTGTGCTGACATGCGACAATTTCCGCGACGCCCAACCGTTCTTGGAGCATACCAGACGGCGAGGCCGCGATATTCTACTGCCGCTGCTACAGGCGGGAATTGTTCCGGTGGTGACGGGCTTCATCGGAGCCACGCAAGACGGGCGAATCACGACGTTGGGGCGCAACAGCTCGGATTTTTCGGGAGCGCTGGTCGCGCATGTGGTAGAAGCAGAGGAGTTGGTGATCTGGACGGACGTCGATGGTATATACACTGCGAATCCGCAGGACTCGGCGGAGGCAAAACTGCTGCACGAATTGAGTTATGACGAAGCCCACGCGTTGGCCGCTAATGGCGCGAAGGTGCTGCACCCGCACGTGCTGCCTCTGGCAGCGCAGACGGAAATGACCGTTTGGGTCAGGAACACATTCAAGCCACAGGGACGAGGCACCCGCATTGGCGCTCAACAAAATGGAGGATTGGCATGAACGCTCGGGCAAATACCAAGAAATGGCGCGCGGGCGTACTGGGCGCTACGGGAATGGTCGGGCAACGCATCGTGAAGCTTCTGGCGGATCATCCGTGGTTTGAATTGACCGCGGTGGCGGCTTCGGAACGGTCCACCGGCAAGACGTACGCCGAGGCCACGCGTTGGCATCTGGAGGGCCCGCTGCCCGAACGCGCTCGCGGCCTGATGGTGAAAGATTTGGACCCGAGCTTGGATTGCGACTTCGTGTTTTCAGCATTGGATTCTTCCGTTGCCGGTGAAGCGGAAGCGCAATTTGCACGAGCGGGCTATGCCGTCGTGAGCAATTCAAAAAACCACCGCATGGATCCGGATGTGCCCTTACTGATTCCGGAGGTGAACGCCACGCATTTGAATTGCATTCCGATGCAACAGAAGAATCGCGGATACGATTCCGGCTTCATCGTGACGAATCCGAATTGTTCGACCGCCGGTTTAGTGCTGGTGTTAAAGCCCCTTGCCGATGCGTTTGGGTTGGAGAAACTGTTTGTCGTCACGCTTCAGGCGGTGTCTGGAGCCGGGTACCCCGGAGTTCCCTCCATGGATGCGTTGGCAAACGTTGTGCCGTTCATTAGCGGCGAAGAAGAAAAAATGGAGGCGGAGCCGCAAAAGTTGCTGGGCAAGTGGGATGGCTCCCGATTCATCGACGCGGGGCTCGGCATCAGCGCGCATTGCAATCGCGTCCCAGTGGTGGACGGACACCTGGAATGCGTTTCGGTGCGGCTAAAGAAAACCGCGACGATCAGCGAAGTGAGAGAGGCTCTGCGCGATTTTGAAGTGTCCGAAGAACTGGCGGGGTTACCGACGGGCTTGAAGCATCCCGTGGTTGTTCACGACGGCGAGGATCGTCCGCAACCCAGAAAAGACGCAAACACCGGCAAAGGGATGGCTGCTGTGGTCGGGCGGGTGCGCGAATGTCCTTTGTTAGACGTAAAGCTGACGCTGCTTTCGCACAATTTGCTGCGTGGTGCCGCGGGAGCTGCGTTGCTCAATGCGGAACTGCTTGCGGCGCGAGGGTGCTTGAAATCGCGGCAAGGCGCCGTTACGCCCGTGGTGGAACAGGTCTCCAGTTGACGATCCGCCGAAACTTCAACGCGCCTGCAATCGAAGAGAGATTCCGCACTACGCGGACCCCGTTCGGAATGACGGTGTCTGAATAACCGGGTATCAACGCTGAAAATAATAGCGGACCAGGTGGAAGAAAATCGGCGCCGCGAAGCAGAGAGAATCGATGCGGTCGAGAATCCCGCCGTGGCGCTCGATGACGATGCCAAAATCTTTGATGCCGATGTCGCGTTTGACCGCACTCATCACCAAGTTACCGTTAAACCCCAAAACACAAATCAGCAACGACATGCCTGCCGACTGTAGCGGAGTGAACGGAGTGACCCACCATAGTGCGGTACCGAGAGTTGTGGCGCTCAGGACGCCGCCCACAAAGCCCTCCCAGGTTTTGTTTGGGCTGACGCGCCAGGCAATCTTATGTTTACCAATGAGTTTGTCCCACACGAACTGTAAGACACCACTCATCTGATCCACGATCACCAGATAAAGAAGCAGGCGAGCGTCGCGTCCTTCGAAGCCGGGAATTTGCAGCAGCAGCAACGCCGGCGCATGGCTCAGGGAGTACACACAGACCATGATGCCGAACTGAATCTTCGAGGCGCGTTCCAGAAACTGTTCTGTGTCGCCGGCGATAGCGATGCTGGGCGGAATATAGATGCAAGCCAAGACGGGAATCATGATGGCGAAGAGAATGTAATACTGCCTCCCAATCAGGTAATACTGCAGTGGCATGATCACGAAAAAACTCCAGAACAGAGTGCGGTGATCGCCGCGTCGCGTGGGTACCAGAGTCATGTACTCGCGCATGGCCAGAAAGGAGATAACCCCGAATAAGATGAGCGAGCCGATCGGGCCGCTGACCACGGCGGCCGTGAAAATCGCGGCCATTTTCCACCAGGCGCGAATACGGGCATTCAGATTGTCGTAGGTGGTACGGCTGTCATCCGCTTTGTGACGTTTTCTGAGCATGCTGGTGACGAGGGTGGAGAGTAGAAGGAGGAACAGCACGCTGCCAAAGAGCCAATCGAGTTTTGCATCATGCAGGAATTGGGACATTACGCAGATCCGATCCGGCTCAGGCTGATGACGGCTTCGCGCGCGCGTGCGAGGAACGCGTCCCGGTCTTCGTCTGGCTCCACGTGAACGGGTTTGCCGAAGGTAAGCAGGCTCAACATCGGTACCGGAAGAAACTCTCCCTTCGGCAGTATACGATTGAGATTCTCCAAATACGCCGGAACCAGTTCGACATCCGGCCGCCGTAACCCCAAATGGTACAAACCGGAACGAAATGGCCCGAGTTTTTCCCCGGTACCGCGGGTCCCTTCAGGGAAGAGAATCAGCGAATTCTCTGTGCCCAGAGCATCAGCCATTTCGTCGATGAGATGTCGCCCGGGAAAATGAGGCTCGTCGGCAGTTTTGGCTTTTATCGGGGTACGCTCCAAAAACACCGCGTGAAACACATTATTCGCGAGGTAGCGGCGCAACGGGGTTTCTTCCCAATAATCCTTCGCTGCGATGGGGCGAGTCTTCGCGCGGATTTCCGAGGGCAACCCCGACCACAGAACGACAAAGTCCAGGTGGCTGGTGTGATTCGCGAAATAAATGCGCTGGCGCTCATCTGGCTGGCATCCGGCCCACTGCACCTGTACGCCGCTGATTCCCCGGGCCACCGCAGCCAGCAAACTGGCAACGGGATGGATGTGATTGTTCATGCAGGTGGATCCTAAGGATTCGAACTGCGGCCTATAGCGTGTTTCATCTTACTCTGCGCTGAGGTTTTTGGGCCGACCGATTTCACCAGCGAATCTGGTAATGAATATCGTGACCCTGCGCATGCTTTTGCAGCAAATCGGCCATCCTGCGGCAAGAGGCATCCAGACCCTCGGCGCCGCCGAAGGAAATGAGGATCGCGGCAATGTGTGTGGTTGCGGGAGTAACCATGGTACGTTCAGAGTCGCTCGTGGGGCTGCCGTGCGGGCCTTCGCCATCGGCAAACACCGGCAAGTCTTCCAGGTTCAGGTCGTACTTTCCTATGCCTTTGTAGGTCTCGCCGGCACGCCCGGGGCGGAACACCATGTCCCCTTTCACATGGTCCAGGTCGTAGAGCCCGATCGGGAGGCGGCTTTCGACAGAAACAAAATTGATGATGTCGACTACGGAATTGATCAGCGGAAATCCTTTTCCGCCGAGGATACGACGCAGCAGCGCTTCCGCAGAGCCGCGATAGCGCGCCGGATCCTTGCCCAAAGCTTTATAGCCCGCTCGGGTGGCCTGAATTTTTGCCGATTCCAGGAGCGCCCGAGGGTCGGGAAGGTGCAAAATCTCCGTTTCTCGAGTTTTCAATTCCTCCCGCAGGACTGCCGGCGTTTCCTGCGTAATGACGCGAGCGGTGAGGAACCCCAGCGCGGTACGAGGACATTTCAGCTTCACGGCCGGATCTATAGTCACAATTGCCATGGGCCTAAGAATACCCGAGGGAAACAGAATTCGCCCACGGCATTCGGCAGGTTTTTCAGCGAGTCAAAATAGGGAAATTGCTAGCGCAATACGGGTTTGGCGCGGCACGCCAGGCAGACATAGTTCGTGTTGCCGCTGACTTTGCCCCATTCGATGCGGCAGACCGCACACAGTTCCAGAGATTGGTGCTGGCAGTCTGCGCAAAGTTCATCGGTGCGCGAGGGCAGCTCTTTGGCATAGTCGGTGATAGGGACGTTTATGCCGCAACGCGAGCAACGCACGAAACTCAACTCACCGCCAACTGCCGGCACGCGGGCAACTGCTTGGTCCAGCATTTCCAAGGCGCGCTTGGCGATGTGCTCGGCAGTCAACCCGAAATGCTGCAGCAACTCCCATGGATTCCCGGAAACGCCGAAGCGATCTTCGACGCCGATCATGCCCCACTGCAGGGGTTGCCGGGAATTCGTTCTGTGCCGGAGGATAGCGCCGGCGATAATGTTCCCGAAGCCCCCTACCTGGTGCTCTTCGGCGGTAATCACTGCCCGCGTTTCATCGGCGGCGTGCACGATGGTGGCGATATCCAGCGGCTTTACCGTGTGCACGTTTACGATCCGCGTTTCGATACCATACTGTTCTTTCAGGATCCACGCAGCGCGCATGGCCTCCGGCACCATGGGCCCGCAGGCGATGAGGGAGAGTTGTTCGCGTTCATTGTGATAGCGCGGACCAAGGATCGTGTCGAACGCATCAAGGAATTTCGGCTGTACGCCCCGATAACGAATCACATTGGCCACGCCAAATTCGTAAGGTGTTTCCGCGGTTGTGACAATGGGGGTGGCTTCGCGGGCAAAGCGCAAATAGCATGGACCCTCCAGCGACAGGAGCGTATGTTCTGTGGTCTTCTGGGTTTCCAGGGAATCGCAAGGCACCACCACAGTCATATTGGGCAAAATACTGGTGAGCGCGATTTCTTCCAGCGCCTGGTGTGTGGCGCCGTCCGGTCCGACGGAAATTCCACCGTGCGCGCCAGCGATCTTCACATTCAAATTGGAATAGCAAATAGTCGTGCGGATCTGGTCCCAGGCGCGACCAGAAGCGAACACGCCATAAGTTCCCGTAACGGGAATAAACCCTTCGCGTGCGAGTCCCGCGGCAACGCTCATCATGTTTTGCTCGGCGATGCCTACGCTAAAGACACGGTTCCGGCGTTGGGGATGCTTGGCTTCGAAGTCGGTAATACGAATCGATCCCGAAATGTCCGCGTGTAAGGTGACGACGCGCGGGTCTTCCCCAGCCTTTTCCAAGCCGCGTCCGAAACCCATGCGCGTTGGGTCCATATCCACACGCATCGTGTCACCAGAATTCCACCAATACTCGTTGACGAACTTTGGAATGCTCGCTTTCGTTTTTTGCGCGACCGAGGCGGCATGGGTTGCCGCGCGCTTCAATAGCGCGTCCACGCGCGCGCGTGGGAGGTCCGGCGTCAGCAATTCAGCCAGCGCCTTCTCAAACTGTTCCTTTTTCGGGGCGGTGCCGTGCCAACTGGCTTCATTCTCCATGTAGGAGACGCCTTTGCCCTTGATGGTGCGGGCCAGAATCACGGTAGGCCGTTGGGTTTGCTGGCGAGCTTGCGCAAACGCGTCCAGAATCTGCACCAGGTCATGACCGTCAATCTCCATCACATTCCATCCGAACGCGGCATATTTTTCGGCCAGCGGTTCGACGCTCATCACATCTTTTACCCACCCATCGATCTGCAGACGATTCACGTCGATAATGGCGCAGAGATTTCCTAGCTTGTAATGACCTGCCGACATGGCCGCTTCCCAGATGCTGCCTTCCTGTTGCTCGCCGTCGCCCATAATCACGTAGACGCGGTAGTCCGCACCGCGCAGCTTTCCGGCTAGCGCGTTGCCCACGGCGGCCCCCAGGCCTTGTCCAAGCGAGCCGCTGGAGATTTCCACTCCAGGGACTTTTAGCCAATTCGGATGGCCTTCGAAACTGGCGCCCAACTGCCGCAGCAGAACCACATCGTCCAACCGGAAATAACCGGCGCGGCCCAAGGCCACATACAACGCCGGTGCCTTGTGGCCGGCGGACCAGAACACGCGATCGCGGTCGGGCCAGCTTGGATTACTGGGATCATGATTCAATACGTTCAAATAAAGGGCAGCGGCAACATCCATTACCGACAGGGTGCCGCCCGGGTGGCCGGAACCTGCGGCGAAAATGCTGACAATATCCATCGCCCGCATTTCCGCGGCGGCCGCTTTCAGTTCATCAACGGTGAGGCGTGGACCACGAGCCTCGGCATGGGCTTTCATATCGAAAGCTCCTTTAGAAAGACGACTGAGCCAGAAGACTCAGCGGTTGTGGGGATTCGCACGGTCCGCGGCGGCGAAGTCTCAGCCGGGTCACCGAGCGCGATGACCCTCCGCTGGTGCCAAGTACAGTAAGTGCACTGTTTGCAGTCACTTAGAATTGCGCCTAGCGAGACCCCGGGGCACCGGCCCCGGCAGGACCCGGAATCAGCAAACCACTCGATAATCAGGGATGCAAGAGGGAGACCAGAGCTGGCGCGGCAAATCTCAAAGAGCGATCGGTTTCAAGCGAGCCGTAAAGTGCCGGAGAAACGGGGCCTGATGGATCAGTTGGTAGCCAGCAATTTTGTGCCTTCGTCGCCAAACATCCAGAATTACTTCTACGACATATTCAATGTGACTTTGCGTATATACGCGGCGCGGAATGGCCAACCGGACGAGGTCCAGGGTGGCATGCTCGCCGAACATCAGCGTGCCGATTTCCACGGAACGGATTCCACCTTCCAGAAAAAGCTCCACGGCCAGTGCCACGCCCGGGAATTGTGCAACCGGAATGTGGGGCAGGAAGGCTCGGGCATCGAGATAAATGGCGTGGCCTCCGGGCGGCTGCACGATGGGCACTCCCTCTTTCGAAATGTGATTGCCCAGGAACGCCGTGGACGCGATGCGATACTGTAAATAGTCTTCTTCAAGCGCCTCGTTCAAGCCCACTGCAATGGCTTCGAGATCACGGCCGGCCAAGCCGCCGTACGTCGGGAAACCCTCCGTGAGGATCAGTAGATCCTTCTCCTGCTGAGCCAGAATGTCGTCGTTGGTACAGAGAAACCCGCCAATATTGGCCAGGCCATCTTTTTTCGCGGACATCGTGCAGCCATCGGCATATGAAAACATTTCCCGGGCGATTTGTCGTGGAGTTTTGTCGGCATACCCGGGCTCTCGCAGTTTGATGAAGTAAGCGTTTTCGGCGAAACGACAGGCGTCTATGTACAGGGGAATGCCATGCTGCTTACAGATTTGTTTCACTTCGCGGATGTTCGCCAGGGAAACCGGCTGGCCGCCGCCGGAATTGTTTGTAATTGTCAGCATCACCAGCGGAATTTTCCTGGCGCCGTACTGTTCGATCAATTCCGACAGCCGGGCGGTATCCATGTTTCCCTTGAAAGGATGAATCTGGGCGGGCTCTTTCGCTTCGGGAATGGGAATATCGATGGCCTCGGCGCCCATAAATTCACAATTCGCGCGGGTGGTGTCGAAATGGGTGTTGTTGGGAACGATGTCGCCCTTCTTGCACATTACATTGAATAAAATGCGCTCGGCGGCGCGCCCCTGGTGCGTGGGGATCACATGGCGGAAGCCAAAAATAGCCTGAACCGAATCGCGGAAGCGCGTGAAGCTTGGGGAACCGGCGTAGGATTCGTCTCCACGCATCATGGCCGCCCACTGTTCCGTGGACATCGCGGAGGTGCCCGAGTCTGTGAGCAGATCGATCAGGATCGCTTCGGAAGGAACCAGAAAAAGATTGTAGCCAGCGTCTTCGATCAGCTTCTGGCGTTCCGCTCTGCTGGAGTGGCGAATGGGTTCCACACTCTTGATGCGGAACGGCTCAATGATGGTATGAATCGACATGGCGCGACGTGCTCCTCCGGCAAACACTACCACACACGTTTACGCGAGTGCTTGGCGTGGTGCCTAGTCGTCGCCTCCCGCCAGTTGCTGCGTGGCTTCTGGTTCCCCGGAATCGTCGGGCATTTCGACCAGCCCGCGCCTCACCAACTCGCGATAATACGCGGGCCGCGTGTGACGATAGTGGTCGGCCGGAATCTTCCCATCCAGCCATGCGGTATCCATCGGGTACACCGCGGGATCAAAGATGACCAGATAAAAGTGCCAGATCAAAATGGAGAACGTTGCCAGCAGCGCTTCATACCAGTGCACCGCCGTGGCGGCATCGGTCGTCCACTTGGGAAAATGGCGCAACGCAAAATTATTGAACCAGAGCAGGAAACCGGAAAGAGCCATCACCAGCGTGCCCCACAGGAAGGCCCAATATTCCATTTTTTCCGCATAGTTGAATTTTGAGAACTTGGGCTCCTGCTTGGACAGACCCAAGTGGTAAGCGAACACGTCGAGCATGTCGGTGGCATCTTTAATCTTCGGAATCATTGCGGACACGAAAGAGCGGTCGCGCTTCTTCAGTGCCAAGTGAACAAAGTGGAAGGCCGTTGCGGCCAGCATTACCAGCGCTGCGGTTCTATGTAACCCGCCGCGCACGCCAGCATTCGCCTCCCAGATCAACAGTGGCTTGGCCCACCAGCTGTCGGGGTACTTCAAGGCAAACCCAGTTACCACCAGTGTGGGGAAACTGGCCATGATGCCCCAATGAGCAATGCGGAACCCTAGAGGCATGCGCAGAGCCACTTCGGTGCCCTCATGACGCGGCTTGCGCCGGATCAATTTGCTCAAAAGATCCAGCAAATTGTGCAGTAACATGAATCCCAGGGTTACCGGAATCAAGGTGAGATACGTCCAGCGTATGAATCGAACTACCGGATGGTTCGGTCCTGAGGCGGTCTGCACGTGAATCGGGCCGATGGAGTAACGCGCCTGATTGGCGCCGCTATGGCATTGGCCACAGGTCTTTGGCAAGTTCGCGGCGTTAACCATCGACCGCGGGTCGCTCGATTTAAAAATATTGTGAACGCCGTGGCAAGAAGCACAGTTGGCCGCCGTTAGCCGGCCGCCTTTGAGCGCCAATCCGTGGTAGCTATCGGCGTACGAGGGCACACGATCGGCGGGAATATCGTAGAGTTGCGCCATGCGCGTGCTGGCGTGACAGCGGCCACAGGTTTCTGCCGAAACGTTCGCGGCGTTCACCGGAGACGCGGGGTTCTTGGGATCGAGGATCAGATGTTCGCCGTGGCAATCGACGCACGCGGGCGCATCCTTGGCACCTGCCTGGACGGCTACGCCGTGAACACTCTGATTGTAAGTTCTGGCAATTTCCCCGTGACACTCCGCGCAGGTCTGGGAAACCTTCCAGTGATTCACGCGAGAGCGCGCGTCCTTGGCGGGATAAATATTGTGGTTCCCGTGGCAACTGTTGCAGTCGGCCGCCTTGCCGCTGCCTGCGGCAATCGCGCGGCCATGCACGCTCCGCTTGTAAGACTCCACCGGATGAGCAACGGGAATCTGATGCCGGGACAAAAATCCAGGGTCGCTGTGGCACTTGGCGCAGGTATCGGCCAGCGTCTTACGCGCGATGGTCGAGTCCGGTTGGCTAGCAGCTTTTACTTCGTGAATCGCGCCATGACAGGACATACACTTCGGCGCATCGCTATCACCCCGCGCAGCAGCCTGTCCATGGATGCTGGCGGTAAACTCCTTCACCTCGTCGGCATGGCATTCCGTGCACTTTGCGGGCGCCAATGTTTCAGCGGTGGTCAGGTCATGCACGCTGCCGTGGCACGAAGCGCAAGCAGAGTCACCGAGAAGGGCATGGGCGCTGGTCGCAAAAGCCTTGGCTTCCTGGTCGTGACAGGTTACGCACTCCACTTTCGCGACTTTCGCGGGATGCGGGAAATCCTTAATCGATGTGTGACAATCCTGGCAACCCAGAATGCCGTGTGCGCTGGCAGCGTGCTTGGCCGGATTGATGGAAATATCCATGCCCTTGCCGGACTTCATTCCCGCGGTGCCATGACAAGCCAGGCAAGCTTCGTCCTGTTTCAACGGTTGGGCTTTTCTATCTTTCGCGGCAGCGCGAGTGGGAGCGAGCACCCACGCCAGCGCGAGGAGCAAGGCGCAAAGAAAGCGTCCTTGCCGTTGCGCTCGTTTGGAGCTCATAAGGCTCTACCTCCGGGCCCGCTGGGGCCCACCCAATTGTGCTTACTGCATTCCCAGGTCCATCAGGATCTTGGGTTTTTCCTCCTGCACCGCCAGCAGATTGTGGCAAGCGGTGCAATCGTTGGATATGGTCTGGCCGTCCGCGCTGGTGTGCGAGCCGTCATGGCAGCGGAAGCAACCGGGGAAATCAGTGTGTCCGAGGTTGTTGGGGTGAACGCCCCAGGTCACCTTCATGTCCGGAAAAATGTTGCGCAAATAAATATCGGCGGTGGTGCTGGCGGCCTGCTCCACAAGCGCGCGTTTCGTGTTGTAAACGTCCGGATAAGCGCTGCGATAGTATCCGGTGATACCTTCGATAATTTGCGCCTTGGCGGTGTCACGATCCGGATAGTTCACTTTCAACAACTCCACGGCTTTTTTCCGCACGAACGGGAGGTCAGAACTGATCAAGCCGCGCGACATCCGCAAATCCACGGCGTTTTCCGGCAACTCAAACGCATGCGTCGGCCGGTTGTGGCAATCGATGCAATCCATCGCGCGGTGCTCACCTTTTTCCAATTGCTCTTTGCTGGCTTTGACATCGGCGGACACAAACTCGACAGTCTTTCCTTTATCGTCGGTGTAATACACCACCGGGATGACCTGCCGTTCCTGATCGATGGAGATGTAGTGAATGCGCGACCCGCTATCCAAGTGTCGCCCATGAATGCCGACGGATCCTTGCCAGGTGCGGCCACCGACTTTAAGCAACAGCACGGTGGTCAACTCAGTATTCTTCACGTCTTCCTTGTAGTTCTTTCTCACCAGGAATTTGTCTCCGGTGAATCGCGCGGGCCAGTGGCACTGCTCGCAGGTCTCCCGAGCGGGACGCAAATATTTCACCGGGGAAGGAATCGGGCGAGAGTAGGTCTTAAAGGTAACCGCGAAGACCTGGCGCAATCCGGAAAGTTTCGATTTTACGAACCAACCCGCTCCGGGGCCGATGTGGCATTCCACGCAGTCCACGCGCGAGTGCGGCGAGCCCTGGTAGGCGCTAAACTCCGGCGTCATCACCGTGTGACACGTTTGCCCGCAGAAAGTCGTGCTGTCCATATAGGAGACGCCGCGATAGGAGGCGAATCCGAAAATCATGATGTTCAGGAGTGTGGCAAAGCCGAGAAAGATGAGGCCATTGCGCACCATCGGCGTCACGTCGATGGCGGGATAAATCGCCGGCAACTCTCCGGCGGCGCGCAGTTGTCGTCGTTTTAAGAGTATGCCAATCGGAATCAGCGACAGGCCCAGGACGAAGATACCGGGAAGAAGCAGGAAAATCAGAATGCCGACATAGGGATGCGGAGGGCCCGGAAGAATAAAGTCGTAAATCCAAAAACCGATCAGGGTGATGGCGCTGCTGGTGGTCAATACAACACCGATGAGGCTGATGGTGTTCTGGCCAAAGTAGTACAGCAGCCGTACCCAGTCTCTCAGCGTATTTTGCGGAGCCATAGGCCGAATTCCTCGCATTCGTGTTGGAACAAACCGCTGTATCGCGAAAATCAGACGAGCCCCAGCGAAAGATACGCCGGGGCCCGAGCACGATCAGCTTCGTTGTGTGCCCGCAGAGCAGGCACACCCGGCGAACTTATGGTTGAAACTACTTGACGGTGGCCAGGTAAGCGGCGAGTTCCTTGACTTCATCCGCCGACAGGCTCTTAAACCCGGCGTGTTTGGGTGAAGTGGATATCTGCTTTTGGATCTCGTCAGCAGTCTTGCCCTTCACTGCGGGCGCCTTCATCGCCGGCTTGCCTTCAGCGTTTGCGCCGTGGCAACTAGCGCACTTTGCCTTGTAAGTCTTCTCGCCGTTGGCCGCATCCTGAGCACGGACCACCGAACCAGCGAAACATAGAGCTGCTACAATTGCGATCGTTGACAAAACCTTCCTCATCACTTCCTCCTTGTTTGTTTTTCCATGCACGAAGCGTGTAGGAGCGCCCGCGCCTCGTGCCAGATTCCTTGTGTTGGTTATTTCTTCAGCGAACGAATGTAGGCAACCATGTCTTTTACCTGATCCGGAGTCATGGTCTTGTAGGCCGGCATCGGCGACTTGCCGTTGGTGATGATGCCCGACAGTTCCTCATCGCTCATTTTCTGCACCTCGGGGGAGGACAGATCCTTCGTCTTCATCGCTGGTTTACCTTTGCCGTCGGCGCCGTGACATCCAGCGCACTTGGCCTTGAAGGTCGCTTCAGCAGCAGCCACATCAGCCTTTGCCGGCGAACTCAAAAAACAAACGCCCGCCAGTAGTGCTCCAGCCAGCGTGAACGCTCCCAGATTCTTCAGCTGATTTTTCATCTTTGTTGCTCTCCTCTAGTTAATTTCGGCGGGGACCATGTCGTCCCCCCCGTCTTCTAAAAACTGTAGCGAACCGACAGCGTGATCAGGTTGGCATGAAAATTTCTGGGTGCATACAGATCCTGATACGATCCGTTCGAATCTTCGTGATAATCGTAATAGTCCCATCGGGCGCGTCCTGTCCAGTGTTTTGCGAAGCGGTAGGCGACACTCCCATAGGGTTGATACCAATTCGAGTTCAACGGACCAAAGGGCGCGGTCGCAATCGGGCTCTCTGGATTCACATTGAGTTCCGAACCTAAAACGCCCGATAAGTTCGCGCCCACCTCAAACGTAAGACGCTTAAGAGGCGCCCAGGTCAAATCGATAAATCCGGTATTTATCTTGCTGTCGTAAGGAGATTGTTCTTGCACTAGTCCCGCCACTCCGGGGCAGGCGGGTAAGCCAGGTAGTGCAGCGCTGCTGGTGAAGCAGATCAACAAACTCGAATAGATGTCGTTGTAATTGTAACCCAATTGAATGGAGTATTTCTCCGAGGGAGTAAGGGACAGGGCGAACCCAGCGTTTATATTGTGCTGCGAACCGTTTACCGTGACCACAGGATTCTGGCCATCAGTGGCCATCGCGTAGAGATTAACATTCATCCAAGAGGTAGCCCGGTATTTCAGGCGGCCACGAACCTGCTGATAATTGCGAGGGCTCGAATTCGTGAAGGTATTGTCCGCGCTTCCGATTTCTGCGTCGACGTTGAGGTTCCACTTGGGCGTTGGTTTCATCCAGAAACCGAGCACGGCATTATTGGAATTGATATTGGTAACACCGGGCGGTCCAAAGGAAGGACTCGGTGTGACGTATGAGATCGATCCATCTGGGTTTTGAGTGCAGCCGTCAGGGAGCACACCGGCAACCAAAGCGCAATTGCCGCGCGCAGCGGTGCTCGGGAAATAAATGGCGCTCTGGACATTGAAAAAATTGTCTGCGATGACCCGATGCACATATTCATACCCAAAATATGCGCCGGCTTTTGGCGAGATCTGGATCTGGCCTTCGATCAGGTTGCTGGTGATCTGCTGCTTCAGGAAATTACTGTCGGTGTTGACCAAGATATCCGGGGCGGAACCGGACGCATGACCCGGCGTACCAACGGGTAAACCGGCGGGAGTGGGACACGCGGTGCTTGGGAGCGTCGCGGTAGGCGCAAAAACGTTTGGCAAGACGATCAGGCTCTTACTGAAGAGAGAACATTGCGTGGAAACGTATTGAGCGGGGTCATGCCAGTTCCCATAATGAAAGGAATCGATCAGGCTAAAATCATGGGTAACTTGCCAGGTTGCCCCAAGATCGGTATAGGTTGTCACATGGCGTCCACTGATGGGCCCGAAGTCCGAGTAGTTTGCCAGGGCAGACCGAGAAACCAACCCGGTGAAAGCCTGCTCGTAGTTGTACACATTCAAATCGCTTCCGGTGTAGACGAACTTTCCCGATAACTGTAGGGCAGGAAGAAAGTTGGATTGAAAGCTGACTTGTTCTGTCGGCGCATTCAAGCGCGTCTGGCGGTGCGTCGAATAGGAATAAAACGCATTGCAATTTGCGCTAACCACGCCGCCCGGTTGAAACGCCGGATTGCACGGCGGGCCATTCCACGAAACACCAAGGTCGACGTTAGGAAAACCACTGCCGGGTGAGAATTGTTGGTTCTGATCGATTGCTCCGGGATCGGTTTTGTAATAACTCCAGATCTCGTCGTAGCTAATGTTGGTACGGAGCAAGAAGCGGAAATCTACGCCCAGGCGGTACTGATTCATGGTCGCAGAGAGGTTCTGTAGCAAGAACTGCTCGGTGCCTTCGTGAAGGGTGCCATAGGCCGGACCGGTGTTGCTGTTGTGATTGTAGCCAATCCGGAAGCGAACTTTGGCGTCCGGCAGGACTGTGAGCGCATAATTCTGCATATTCCGGCGGGTGTTGTAATAATGCGGAGAGATCCCGATTATTGCGGTATTCAGGACATTCGGAGAGGCGTTCACAATCGGATTAAAGTTAATGGGAGCATTGGCGGGCGGTGCCGAGGGATTGAAGGGATTTGCCAATGGGGAATAGTCCCAGAAATTTTCGTCGTGGCGGAACATGCCGTCAAAGGAGTACCACTTATTCTTGCTGATGCGGAGGCTGGTGACTACGTTGGGATCGCCACCATAACCGAAATTACTGAAATAAAATCGATCGAAAAAAGTTCCGTGATGATCCAGGGAACGCATTTCGGTGGTGAAATTTAAAAGTCGGGGCCCTTGCTGCAAGTTCACCATAGTGTCGTAGGTTTGCTCGTCGCCGGAAACGCTGGTAAAGCGGCCGCCAAACTCGATTGATTGTTTGATGTTGTAATTTCCCTGTTCAATTCCGGTTTGATCGTCGGTTTGCTGCGCCAACATCCCCGACGGAATTGCGAATAGCCATACAAAAATGACGGTGAAGGAAATCCCTTTGGTCCTAAAACAGCGGGTTTTGCTGAGAGTCTTCTTCATCGTCGGGCTCCTTAGGGCGTGAAGAAAACACTGCTCGTGTTCGACCCGTGAATGGCCGTGTGGCAAAGCGTGCAGGACTGGTACTTTTGCGCCTGGTTGTGGAAGGTCGGAGTGGCCGGCGGTCCCACCTCGGCGGGCAACGCATGGCAGCTCAGGCAGAGCAAATTGACCTGGTTTTGCACCAGCATGCGTGGATTCGTCGAGCCATGTGACGAGTGACAAATGGTGCAACCCTCAATGAGAGCTTCATGTTGATAAACGTACGGACCCTGCTTCTCGGTGTGACATTTGTAGCAAACGGCATCGCCGGCGGCATTGGTGCGCAATTGTTTGGGCCGAAAAGATCCATGGGGATTGTGGCAATCGTTGCACTGGATCAAGCCTTCGTTAACGCGGTGGTGAAACGGCCGGGCGAATTGCGCGCGTACGTCTCCGTGGCAGCCGTAGCAGAGAGATGGCGAATTGCCCTTTAGTAAAAATTCACTTTCTTTCGGGTGATGGGGAGAATGGCAGTCGATGCAACCCACTCCGTTCAATAAGTGGGCCGAGCGATCAAAGTTTCCGTGCTCTTCGGTGTACTGGTGGCAGCCCAAACACCTGGCGCTCGATTCAGCAGGAGAGGCGTCTTTAAACGTGAAGATCTTGGTTTTGTCGCCGCCGCCGTCGACATGTTCTTTGCCAGGACCATGACATGCCTCGCACCCGTGCCACTCTGGCCCCTTACGGTTCTCCAGCTTTCCTTCCATAGTGGTGGTGAAGTGGGGCGTAGCTTCAAAATCTTTGTAAATATCTTCGTGGCAAGCCTTGCAAGTGTCTGCGCCCACATACAAAGCAGGATCGGTCGGGCGCACGTAGGTGAGGTTCTTCTGCGAAGCATTCTTGGTTTTGTCGTCTTTTTTGTCGGTCGCGCCACTGGCAAACGCCATAGGCATACTCAAGAGAGTGATGCCAACCATGGCGCCAGAAAGCAGCCGGGAATGCCTCATGCGACTCCTTCGTTACGCGAACCAAATGCGCGCAAGCGAATCGATTACGGCTAAAGAGGTCGGGCCACGCGAGACGTCAACAGCTTAGAGGGTAAGTCAACGAAAAAAAGATAACACCCAAGCTGTGGGCGGGAAGAGTCGAAAGGATGCCTAATGGTTGCAGCAACTGAGGAAGAAGTCAACGACATTGACGATAAACGATGAAGACTTCAACAGCAAACCAGACTGGATTTGTCCTATTTTCAGAATGCTTCCAATGCTTCCCTGCTTGCTTCCCATTTCTGTACAGGTTGGCTATAATCCGTCGCGCACCCGCCCGCCGAATCGACCTGTCGGTCCGGCACACAGAAGATCCAAGGAGCTGGTATGAGAAAAGTGTGGTTATCTGTGCTCGCAGCGCTCGCCGTAGCCTTCACGAGTTCCAGCATGTTGGCCGCTGACGACACCAAGGAAACAGACCGGGTGGAGAACGCGGGAAAGGTAATGACGGAAATCCTGAATGTGCCGGACAATATCCCTTCGGACGTTCTGAATAAGGCTTATTGTGTGGTGGTGTTACCTTCGGTATTGAAGGCCGCCTTTATCGTGGGAGCCAGTTACGGGCGAGGCGTGATGACCTGCCGGGGCGGTGCGAATTTTGAGGGACCCTGGGGCGCCCCGACGATGATGGCGCTCGAAGGCGGCAGCGTGGGATTCCAGATCGGCGGTGAGGCAACGGACTTTGTCCTTTTGCTAATGAGCGATCGCAGTGCCAAGGGGATTCTGACGAGTAAAGTGAAATTGGGAGCAGATGCCTCGGCTGCGGCTGGTCCGGTGGGGCGCACCGCTTCTGCGGCTACGGACGCCACTATGCGCGCGGAAATTCTGAGCTATTCCCGTGCGCGCGGAGCGTTTGCGGGCGTTTCTCTGGAAGGGTCGACATTGCGGCCGGATAATGATGCGAACAAGAAACTTTACGGTAAGGATCTCAGTGCGGAGGCAATCGTGCTGAAGGGAGCGGTGAAGTCGCCACCAAGCGCGAAGCTTCTCATTCACACCCTGGACCACAAGTCTCCACATCGCAGGAAGTAACAACTGCTCAGGTTGAATGGGCGAGAGACGGCGGCTCGTCCAGCCGCCGTTGCTTTTTTCGGAAGGGGATCTTGGCGCGTTAAGAGAGCTGGTAACCGTGAGAAACGAGTTGCGGCGCTATGGGCATGGCGTGCAACGGAGTGTGGGTTACCGCAAAAATGGCGTTAGCGATGGCTGGCGCGATGCCGAGGATCGGCGCTTCCCCCGCACCGACCGACGGCTGGTCTTTGCGGTCAAGCAATAGTGCGTCCATGTCCGGAACATCCCGGAATCGCGGCACACGATACTTCGAAAACGCACTGTTTACGATACGACCATTCGCAAACTCGACGGCCTCGAAGACAGCCCCACCAAGTCCCATGATGTTTGCGCCGATGAGTTGATTGCGCACGCCATCCGGATTGACGACCGCGCCGCAATCAAATGCCGTCAGCACCCGTGCGATCTTGATTTCGCCGGTTTCCGGGTTCAAAACGACTTCGGCGAAAGTCGCCATGTAGCCTAGTTTTTCGTAACCCCCGCCCACGCCAAATCCATGATGCGTCGTTCTGGGCTTATGCCAGCCGAACTGTTGTGCACCTTGTTCGAATACCGCTCGCAGCCGTTCTTCTTTGAGGTTTTTCAGGCGAAACTCCAACGGATCCATCTTCAACGACGCGGCAATCTCATCCATGTGTGCTTCACGCGCAAAATGATTTGCCGTGGCCGCCAGAGCGCGGTAGGAACCCTGCCGGAGCGGCGAATCCACCGGGTGGAATTCGATCTTCTGATTCGGTACTTCGTAATAGGTGCGAATGCCGGCGGCGCCAGAGTTGTAATTGTGAAACTCCCAAGCGACGAGTTTTCCATCGTTGTTGACGGCGCTGTTCACCTCGATTACACCCGCAGGGCGGAAATACGCCCATGTAAACTCCTCTTCGCGGGTCCACACCACTTTCACGGGCTTTTTGGCTGTGCGCGCCAAGCGTGCTGCCTCCAATGCCGCTTCGCCAGTGTGCTTCCCGCCATAACCAGAACCGGTATCCGGCATAAGGACGCGGACTTTTTCTTCCGGCATATGGAATGCGGTGGCCAATTCAGTGCGCACGCCGAAGGGCCGCTGGGTCCCTGTCCACACGGTGAGTAGATCGCCATTCCACTGCGCCAAAGCCGCGCGAGGCTCCAATGGCGCATGGGCGATGTACTGAATGTTGAAGGTGGAATTCAACTTGCGGTCGGATGCGTCCAGAGCCTGGGCTACGTCGCCAGTTTCGTAGCGGGAGTTGCGCTCGTCGCCGGCGACGGCATTTTTCTTCAGATATTCGAAGAGCTGCTTATTCGAAATTTGCGGCTCGGATTTCCACTCGGCCTTCACCGCAGCGATCGCTTTCTCCGCCAACGCCGTGCTGGGTGCGGCAACGGCGAGATAATTGCCGTCGTGTACCACGGTGACTCCCTCGATTTGCTCCGCTGCACGCGTGTCCGCGGAAACCAGCGTCGCGCCGAAAGAAGGGGGCCGCACCACCTTGCCATAAAGCATCTCGGGCAGGGTGCAATCGGAAGGATAGCGATGTTTCCCGGTGACAAAATCCCGTCCGTCCACCTTGGGAACGGCAGTTCCGGCAATTTTCCACTCCTTCGCCGGGATCAGCGGGTCTTCCGCGGGGAGAAGTTGCGTGATTTGTCGCCCTCTAACGAGTTCGGAGTAGCTGGTCGATCGATTCGACTTGGCGTCAAGGATTTTTCCATCAGCGGCAATTAGTTTCGCTGGATCTGCGTTCCACTGCTTCGCCGCAAGGGCCATCAGGGCGTCGCGCGCCGCCGCGGACACGCGCCGCAACTGCAGATTCATAACCGGCGTAGTGCGGCTTCCGAAGGTGCCCATATCGAAGGGCACAAGCTGCGTGTCTCCCATCACCATGCGAATCGAGGAAAGCGGCACGCGCAGTTCCTCCGCGACAGCCTGGGACAGGGAAGTGCGGATGTTCTGGCCTACTTCCACTTTTCCGGTGAACACCGTGATCTCGCCGTTTTCTCCGATGTGCAGCCAGGCGTCGATTTCCCTTGGCACATCGTCTTCACTATTGCGCCGGGTTCTTCCAGATTCCTGAAGCGCAACCGTTTTCGAAGCTGCGCACACTACCGCAATGCCCGCGCCCAAGAACTTGAAAAAATCGCGCCGGTCGGTTTCGAAAAGAACGGACACGGACGAGTAAAGTTCGTAGCGCTCCGGTTCCAACCCGGCCGTCAGATCGGATTTGCGTGTCATCGGACGGGCTCCTTTTCGGCTGCGCTGGCTTTGCGTATGGCGGCCGCGATTCTCGGGTAGGTTCCACAGCGGCAGATGTTGCCCTGCATAAATTGCAGGATTTCCGCGTCGGAAGGATTCGGCCGATTATTCAGCAGCGAAACCGCAGACATGATCATTCCCGAGGTGCAATAAGCGCACTGCATGGCACCTTGGTCCAGAAATGCCTGCTGCACGGGATGCAAATGATCGCCCTTCGCGAGCCCTTCGATAGTGACGATGGATTTTCCGGAGAGCGTGGAAATCGGGGTCATGCAGGAGCGATGCGCGCGCCCCTCAATCAACACGGTACAGGCGCCGCACTGTCCTTCGCCGCAGCCATATTTGGTTCCGGTCAGGTCGAGCTGTTCGCGAAGTACGGACAGGAGTGGTGCGTCGGGTTCCGCGTCTACAGGGAAGGTCTGCCCGTTGATGCGCAGTTCATACTTGGTAGGCATAGCGACTTCTCCCAGAGGCAAGTTTACGCCAACCGAGCATATCCGAGAAATCAGAGGGAGCTTTGAGATGTCGACCAGAAGCGCGCCCTGGCTGTCCAACTCAGCGGAGTCCGCAAAGGACCAGCGAGGCGAACTACGTCGGGCTATTCGTCCGACGGAGTGCTCCGCTTAGGTTTTTCCAGTTCGCCACTAGAACATGAACTTGAGCGCCAACTGGCACTGCCGCGGGCCAACGGCCGTGTAATTGATGACTCCGAAGCTAGGATCGCCTACCGTCGTGTTGGGCGTCCCGAACACCGGATGATTGAAAGCGTTTTCGGCTTCCAGGCGTAATTCCAGCTTCATGTCTTCGTGGGTGGCGGACAATGCGAAATCTTTGCTAATCGACAAATTTGCACTGAAGAAGAACGGCGAGCGAATGCCGCCGAAGGTTCGAGATACATCGCCGAGGGTGTAAGCGGGCGGCAATTGCAAGGCGCTGGGATTTGCGAAGTAGGCGTTAACCCAGTTGCCGTCGGACCCACCGGTTTTCTCCAGGGTGCCGTACCAATTCGGCCGCTGTTGTCCGTAAGTCGGGATCGGCGTTCCGCCATTTTCGGTAATGAAGACCAACGGAAAGCCGTCGTGAATCACCCAAACCCCAGCGGTTTTCCAGCCACCGATGAGGAGCTCCAAGGGTCGAGGCATGTCACTCAAAAAGGCTCTTCCGCGACCCACCGGGAAGTCATACGTATAATTCAGCTTGAAAACCTGCGGGATATCAAAGACCGAGAGTCCCTTATCGAGCCATGGCTTGTTCGGATCTTGGGGGCCGTAGATGTTGCTGGAAGTACCTGCGAGCCAGGACACATTGCCATCGTAGATGGAGGAATCGTCAATGGATTTCGAAAAGGTGTAATTGGCAGAGATTTGCAGCCCATTGGAGTAATGCTTTTCCAGGGTGATTTGCAACGCATTATAGATGGAGTAGGCGAGGGGCGGTTCATCCGTGGTCACGCTGGTGAATTGTGGGTAAGGTAGGAGCAGTTGGTAAGCCTGGACTGTGGGGCTGGTAAGGCTGCTGTTGGAATAGTAAGGGTCCGTGAGAATGGAGGCGAAAGGATTGGCAACGTAGTTCGTCAGGTTGCTGATCTGCGCTGGCGTCATGTTCTCGACCTGCGGTCCCAGAATGTCCAGCGTATTCAGGCCCTGGTAATAGAGGTGCACCCCGCGCTTGCCCAAGTAATCCACGGTGAAGACCGTGCTGGGCGTCAATTGACGCTGGAATCCCAAACTCCAGCTTTCCTCGTAGGGCGTTTTTGCGTAGAAAGAATTGCGAATCGGACCGATGGCACCATAGCCGACATCGTTCAGCAAGCCAAGCGAACTTCCGGGCGGCTGAATCAGTCCATTCGGAAATGGATTGCTGAGATGCAAGTAAGGCGTTGCGCCGTCGTTCTGGTAGGTGGTGACGGGATTGGTGTACTGGTTGAAACCTTGGGAGCCGTAGCTCAACAAGCCGTTCGCGCCGGAGCGGGACTGTCCGAAATAGATACCAAAGCCGCCGCGAATGACGGTCTTGCTGTCAAATTGATAAGCAAAGCCGAAACGCGGTTGAATATCTTTCCAATCGGTGAGCCAGTTGGTGCGTTCGCTGTTGCTAGCAAACACCTCGCCACCCATTAGGGCGCGAGTTACGTTCTGGCCGGTAATCGGATCGGGGTAAGAGATGGTTCCGCCGTTCAGTGGACTGGTGGTGTTGGGGTCGAACCAGTTCATGCGGTTGTAGCGTTCCGTGCGTGGCAGAGAGACGTCGTAACGAAGTCCGAGATTTAGCGTGAGCTTTGGCGTAACCTTCCAGTTGTCCTGGCCGAACCCGGCAAATTGATAATTTTGCGTAGCGGGTTGGAACTGGATTTCGTAGGTACTGCCATAGGGATTGCCGGTGGAGATCTGGCCCATCAGGAAGCTGGCCAGGCTGTCTCCGCCGCACTGCGTGTTGTCGGGAATGGGGCACTGAGAACTGCCGAGCGCATTGAAGCTGAACAACCCCAGAGGGGCATTGGTCTGAATATAGTTCTGCTGGTGAATGCGTCCTTCAAATCCGAATTTCAGTTCGTGGTTCCCATGAATTTTGGTGAGCAGCTCGCTCAACTGGCCGGTGTTTGAACCCTGCCGATAGTTGCCGTAGGGATCCTGCCCGATACTGGTGTAAGCGGCGGAATAGTAGTCGTTAATGCCGATCGCGGGGACGCCCAGAAAACCATTCGATTGGAGATAGGAAGGAAAACCGAGGGTGCCCAGCGGGTCAGAGTTCAGGCTTTGGTTGTAGGCAGCTATGTTCATGGTGCCGCGTGTGAAGCCCAACGTGCTGGTCAAGATGAGTGTGGGACTGAAGGTGTGCGTATCGTTGATGGCAAAAAGGTGAGCGGTGCCTTGGTTCGGTCCGCTACCGCAGGGATCCGTAAAATTCTTGAAGCAATTGTAGGGAGTATAGTTATTCCAGTCCTGGGAATACCTGACGCTGAGCTGATTTTTTTCGTTGAAGCGGTAATCAATCTTCAAGTCGAACTGATCGTTGGAACTCTTGTTGGCACCTGATCCGACCCAGTTGTCATAAATGCCACCACCCGAATAGTTCGGCATCGGGAAATAGCTCATCATCTTGAGTGCCACCGGGTCGATCAGGTTGCCGGGAACCTGCGTCAACTGGTAGGGAGTGCCGTTCAGGTTGGGATTCCCCGGGCTGGTGTAGGTAGCGAGGTTGTTGAAGGGAATAAAGGCGCTGCGGTAAGCGCCGGATGCGCCATTAGCAGGGGTTTGGTACGTGCCGGTGTAGGGATCCCAAATCTGGCCGGCGGGCACCAGCGCCCCCGTGGAATCGACACACATGCCGGAAGAATTGAAGGAACCTCCACTGGCACCGCACAATTCGCCGAAATCGCCGGTACGTTCCGCAGCGCTGGGCACGCCAGCCTGAGGCGCGGTGATATCGGAAGAGCGCGTGCCGTCCCAATCAAAGAAAAAGAACATCTTGTCTTTTTTGATGGGACCGCCGAAAGTGCCACCGTAGTTGTTGCGGTGCACCGGCGCAATGGGTTGACCCGCCGCGTTGGCAAACCAGTTGTTCGCATCGGTAATGGTGTTGCGGATGAAATCGTAGGCACTGCCGTGAAAAGAATTGCCACCGGAACGGGTGATCATGTTGACTACTGAGGCTCCAGAGAAACCGTATTCCGCGCTGAAGTTGGACTGCTGCACCTTGAATTCCTCGACCGCTTCCGCCGAGGGAGTGTAGGTGACGTAGGTGATGCCACCGTTGGGTTCAAAGTTGGTAATGGAAGCGCCATCCATCAAGACATCGGCGCTGGCGCCGCGGCTGCCATTGGAAACAAAGTTGGTTCCTGTATCGCCCACGGAGTTTTGGTCGCTCATTTGAGTGACGCCCGGAGCGATAGTCACGAAGTCGAGCACGTAGCGATTGACCAGAGGCAGGTCGTTGATGAACCTTCGGTTGACCACCTGGCCGGTGACAGCGTCCTCGGTGGTCAACGCTTGCGCCTGGGCCGACACTTCAATCTTTTGACTGGCTCCAGCCACGCGCAATTTCAGATTCGCGGTGGCGTTCTCGCTGACGTTCACCTTGATGCCCGTGCGCTCTTCTGTCTGGAACCCAGGGACATTCACGGTGACGGTGTATAAGCCGGGGGGAATGGTAGTGAACAGGTAGCGACCGGCGCTGTCGGAGGTCGCGTTGTATGTGAACCCTTTAGCCTGGTCGGTCAGCACTACCTTGGCGCCGGCGACGACCGCCCCGCTCGGGTCCGTCAGCTCGCCGCTCACCGTGCCGAAGTAGCCTTGGCCCAACAACACGAAGGGCAGGAACAGCGAAGCGCCGAAGAGTATCAGGTGGGAAAGCGTTCCCGGGCGCTTAGTGCGTGGTCCACAAAGAACGACGTTCATGGCGATCTCCTTTGCACAGGCGAACCTTTGCAGTGGGTCGCGGCACCGTCGCGATTGCTGCTTTGCACTTCACATCACCGTGGCGGGCTGAACCGGGCTCCCGTGGAAAATACAACCAGGAGGAGCGCAGGCTTCGGAACACGGCTCCCCGGGCCCATTTAAAACGATTCAAGCGCTGATTCTGCCGCCTGTCAAGACAGAAAATCACAGTAATGGGAAAGACGGCCGGCGATGTTATGGGCCCAGGTTGGTCGAGTGAGCCTGAACGGGACCGGGGGTAACGGCTAAAAACCCTTGGCGTGGTAGGCCTCGAGACACTTCTTCGCGGTTTCCAATTCCGGATAGCGGCTGCCTTCTTGCTCCATCAGGTAATACTCCGCGCCGCCCACACTCTGCGCTGCAGCGAAAATCGCAGGCCAGTCCGCCACTCCTTCGCCAAACAGGACGGCGTATCCCTTTCCGGAAGCTGGCGACCAGTCCTTGACATGCACAGACCGGATTCTTCCAGGATTTGCGTGAATCCAGGCGACAGGGTCAGAACCTGCTTCCAAACAGGTGCCCACATCGAGTTGCAACATTACCGTGGGCTTCGTGTTTTTCGCCAGCACTTCCATAGGCCGAACGCCATCCACCGCAGTGAACTCCAACTGGTGGTTATGATATCCCGCCTTCAATCCTGCGCTTTCTAATTTGCCGGCGGCGACGTTCAACGTCTCGGCAATCTCTTTCCAGCCGTCCAACCCGGGCTTTGGATGCGAACTGGCCATGACCACGTATTTGCTTCCGAGATTCAGGTTCAAGTCGATAGCGTTCTGGATGTGCTCGGCAGTCAGAAACGACGCGTCGTTATGCGTGGAGAAGCAGCGAATCCCTAAACCGTCCATCAATTGTTTCATTTCTTGGGCCTGGGCAAGGGTCCACTCGAAGTATGGCGCGTAAAATTCCAATCCCTGGTAGCCCATCGCCGCAATGGCCCGAACGGTTGCTTCGGGATCTTTTTTCAGTTCCTCGCGCACCGAATACATTTCTATGCCCATAGGGATGGCGGGAGAGGCCGCGGCGGCTTTCCATGCCCATGGCAGCACAGCGGTAAACGCTAGAAAATTTCGTCTCGCTATCAAGGATTCGCGCATGAGGCCACCCTGTCCAATTCCGAACGAATGATTTGCATACTACTGCTGCGGAATGCGGTCCGCAATTGCCCAATGAAAATCCTCAGACTTATTTTGATTCGGTGGGCACCGCGATGGAACGCGCTCCATTCTTTCCCACGGAACGCATCGCAAAGAAATGGTTGTCCGTGGATACGCCCGTCAACACCGTGGAGTTTCCCGCAGCGACAAAATCATAAACCTGCCAGCGGGATACGGTTGTCTCTCGCCAAAGGATTTCAAAACCGGCGCGTTCGGGATCGTCCGGCGCGAACCAGGAAATTCTTGCGTCCGGGCTAACGGCCCCGGTGAGCAACACGTTGCGGGGAGGCATGGGCGCCATCGCAAGCTGCCGCAAGACCTCGGCATTATCGCGCGCAACGTTCCCCAGAAACGCAAAGTTCAAATACTTTTCGAGATCACCGTATTCCACACCGTTTTCCGTGCGCGGCGTTTGATGCTGGTGCGCATAGTTCTCCAGCGGCTCCGTGAAACGCACCGCGGGTGAACCGGCGACATAAAAAGGATAATGATCACCACCGCGGCCGTAGCGGTCCACACGGAAAATCAGACGAATTGCGTCGGGGCCATCGATTTCCTCAATGGTGCGGGCCAATTCGCGTGACGGAGAATCGCAATCATCCATGGTGCCGTTGCCGGAAAAAACACGCACGCGATGCGCTCCACCGGGCGCCGCATCCGCGCCAACAATGTCGTTGTCCAGCATCCCGCCCACGGTGTACCCCAGCTGCGCAACCCATCCCACCATGTGCTTGCTTCCCAGCAGACCCTGCTCCTCGCCGGAAACTACCGCAAAGAGCAGCGTGGAACGAAACACGCCCTGGCCAACGGCGGATAATTTACTGAGTAGGCGAGCGCATTCGATGCTTACCGCCGTACCGGATGCGTCGTCATCCGCGCCCGGAGCATCCGGAACTGGATCGGTCCATCGGGATGACAATGAGTCCATGTGACCGGATACGATGAAGAGCGTTTTCGCCAATCGAGGATCGGTGCCGGGCAGAATGGCGTAGACGTTCTCCATTGGCGCGGGCTCCCCGCCGGTGCGGTTCGAAGTCGCCTCAAACTTGTCTACCACGATCTGCAGCTTGCTGCCGGATCCCGCCGCAATAGCATTGAGCCGCGCTACCACGCGATCGCGTCCGCACCCGATGCCGCGATGCGCATCCGTCCCGGATGAGATGGAAAGCCGCGTTCCGCAGCCGACCAATTGATGAATCAGCACGCGCATGGCGTCTTCGTCGATGCTCGAGCGGGGAATCTCCCCGGCGGGCCTCGGCAACAAGTTTGTCTTGGGCTTGCCCTGCAGCGGCTCGTCGGGATCTCGCAACGTGCTTTGCTGGGCGAGGATCGGCGTGGCGAAAAATCCCGTCGCCACCAGAACCAGAATCGCTAAGCATCGGCGAATCGAGTGGTCAGCCCGCACCACAGCGTCACTGTAGACGATCATGTTATGTCCCCCATCGAAGTGTTGGATGGCGGACATTGTAGCCTAAGGGGCATACCCGAGTGCCAGGTGGGATAGTGACAAAGCACATCAAAAGTGGCGACCGCTGGAGCGCAAACTGGTCGTGGACGCTGGATGACGTACCCGCAGGTCGCGCCGCTCTTACGGTACGCTCCTCAGCAGTTCCTTATCGTGAGCCGAAAAGTGGCTGTAGCGGCCGGTGTTGATTTCCCGTTCGCGGGCAAACGGTGGCATTTCGCGCAAGGCGCGCATCGCGATTTGTACATTCGTCGTGCGCATCGACGCTTGCTGCACCGCGAGCTGTGCGGAGACTCTGGAAGGCGCGACTTGATAGCTGCTCGGCGTGGCCGTTATTCGATCAACGGAAAGAACCGGAGCTTCCGGCATAAGTGTGGCCGCATTGCTTGGCTGGTAGACGATGTTCCCAGCGCCTCCCGGTCTCCACGGTTTCGCAGGGTCACTTCCCCCGCGTGGGTTGCTGTTGGAGGGCGGAGGGTCATCATCTCCTCCGTTATTCGGGCACGGATAGCTGGGGTCATTACAATACGAATAGTAATAAGGATAGGGAGCGACCCACCAAGGGCTGTAGCCATAGGAATAGGGATAGCCCCACCAATATGGCCAGCCAAAACCCCACCCAAATCCCCATCCATACCCGTAGCGCGGATAGCCCCGGTAACCACCTCTCCAGCCGTAATATCCGCCTCGACCGTAGTAGCCGCCACGTCCACCGTAGTAGCCACCTCCGTGATAGCCGCCGTAGTAGTGTCCGCCTCCATAGCCGTAGCCACCGCCACCGTGGAATCCTCCCCCACCGAAGGCGCCTCCCCCCGTGAAAACCTCCGCCTCCCCCTCCGTGACCACCTCGCTGGGCAAATGTGGTCGTTGGTGAGCAAGCGAAGGCAATAAGCGCGGCGACCACGCAGAAAATGGTTAACAAGCTCGTCTTTCGCATTTGGTTACCCTACTTCCCTCCCTACTGCAATTCAAAAGATGTCTACCGGGCAGCATTTGCCAGGTTGTCCATCCCTGATCCTAAAACCGCATTTTACACCCGCGTTGTGTGAATCGCGCGTCCGCCAAATCTAGGACAGCGAGCGCAGCCGCACCTGCTGCCCACCGGCGGTACGGAGGCGAGAGCAGCGTATCTCCTGGTGTTTCCGCCAAGGCAGACATCCCACCGACTGCTGTTGCAAAACCCACGGAGTCATTGAGGCATGGATTCATCTTTAAGCGCAGCGCAACAGTGTGATAAACAGAGGTGCAATGCTCAGAGCGAGGAAACCGTCTCGGGTGACTTGGAGGATGACCGTGGGTACCGGACCCGCAGCCTCTGACTGGTTTGAGTACGATCCGGTCAAATCATGAGGAACCCAGCGGTTTCTGGTTGCTCGGTCCGCACACCTATCATGCGTCGGGCGATTCTCGCCACCGTAGTTTGCCTGGTCCTGCGGCCCTCAGTTGCTCTGGCAATGGTACAGGAACAGTACGTCGAAACCTCCTATCACGCCGGCGACTTCAAGATCGCCGAAAGAAATGTTGTCGCACCGCTGTATGTTGACCCAAGCGATTACCCTGGGGTCGTGCGAGCCGTGGGCGATTTGCAGGCGGATATCCACCGTGTCACCCATGGTATTCCGTCGATCGTCCACGGCGGAACCTCACTCGCTGCGCAAGTAATTGTTGTCGGCACGCTGGGGAAAAGTGCACTGATCGATCGGCTCGTTGGCGAGCACGTTATCGATGCGTCTTCCATCAACGGGAAATGGGAATCGTTCGTTATTCAAGTTGTTGAGAAACCTCTTCCCGGCGTCGCCAGCGCGTTAGCCATCGTAGGAAGCGATAAGCGCGGGACAATTTATGGCGTTTATGACGTGTCAGAACAGATTGGCGTGTCGCCGTGGTACTGGTGGGCCGATGTTCCCGTTCCCCATCGCGATGAAGTTTTTGTAAAGCCAGGGAAGTGGGTGCAGGGTCCGCCCGCGGTGAAGTACCGCGGTATCTTCTTGAATGATGAAGCCCCTTCTCTCACCGGCTGGGTCAAGGAAAAGTTCGGAAACTACAATCACGAATTCTACTGCAAGGTCTTCGAACTACTTTTGCGACTGAAAGCGAATTATCTTTGGCCCGCGATGTGGAACAACGCCTTTAACGAGGACGATCCGCTCAACCCGAAGCTTGCCAACGAATACGGAATCGTCATGGGTACTTCCCATCACGAGCCGATGCTGCGCGCGCAGCAAGAATGGAAACGCCACAGAAAGGGTCCGTGGGACTACACGCAAAATGCTGCAACGCTGCAAGAGTTCTGGCGCCAGGGCATCGAGCGCAACAAGAACTACGAGAGCATCGTTACCTTGGGCATGCGCGGAGATGGCGATCTGCCCATGTCCGAAAGCGCCAATATCTCCCTGTTGGAAAGAATCGTTTCCGATCAACGCAAAATCATCGCGGAACAAATGGATCTTGATGTCTCCAAGGTTCCCCAGGACTGGGCGCTCTACAAGGAAGTGCAAGAGTATTACGAAAAGGGCATGCGCGTTCCGGACGATGTCACGCTGCTGTGGTGCGACGACAATTGGGGCAACCTTCGCCGGTTGCCCACGCCCGAAGAACGCACGCGCAGCGGAGGCGCCGGAATTTACTATCATTTCGATTACGTGGGCGATCCGCGTTCTTACAAATGGCTGAACACTAATCCTCTGCCAAAGGTATGGGAGCAAATGAACCTGGCCCACCACTATGGCGCGGACCGCATTTGGATTGTCAATGTGGGCGACCTGAAACCCATGGAGCTCCCTATCGAGTTTTTTCTAACCCTGGCATGGAACCCGGATCGCTGGGGCAAGGAAAACATTGCAGAGTTCACCAAGCTCTGGGCGCAACAACAATTCGGTTCCTCCCACGCCGCAGAAATTGCTGACCTTCTGTGCAGATACGCAAAGTACAATGGCCGACGAAAGCCGGAACTGCTCGATCCTGACACCTTTAGCCTGGTCAACTATCAGGAGGCAGACACGGTCTATGCCGAGTGGAAAGCCCTGGCGGAAAAAGCGGAAGCCCTGTACGACAAGCTGCCCGAAGACTTGCGGGACGCTTTCTTCGAACTCGTTCTTTATCCCGTGAAGGCGTCGGCCATCGTCAACGAGCTGTACATCACGGCAGGAAGGAATCAACTGTATGCCAGCCAGGGCCGCGCTAGTGCGAACGATCTTGCGGCGCAAGCCCGCGCGCGGTTTCAAGCAGACGCTGACCTGACTGCCTACTACAACCACTCCTTGGCGGGCGGCAAGTGGAACCACATGATGGATCAAACGCACATCGGCTACACATCATGGAACGAGCCAGCAAAGAACACCATGCCGCCGGTTTCGGAGATTGCGGTTCCTTCGGTCGCTGAGATGGGTGTTGCCATCGAGGGTTCTTCCCTTGCATGGCCGGGGGCTGCGGCCGAACCCGCACTTCCGGCGATGGACGTGTTCAACCAACAGCACCGATACATTGATGTATTCGATCGGGGCCACGCTTCCTTCGCGTTCTCTGCCGAAGCAAGCGCTCCTTGGCTCATCCTGAACAAATCGCGAGGGAGGATCGACAAGGAACAGCGCCTTTGGGTAAGCGTCGACTGGAGCAAGGCGCCGGAAGGTCTGACGCATGGAACCGTAACCCTTCGGGGTGACTCAAATTCAAATACTGTGGTCACTGTGAAGGTTGGTGCTTGGCGTCCGAAAGTACCCACCAGAGTTTCCCTGGACGGCTTTGTCGAGGCGAATGGATACGTGTCGATGGAGGCCCTACATTACACAAAAAAGGTCGATGGTGAGTCAGCACGATGGGAGAGCATCGACGATTTAGGACGAACCTCGTCTTCGATGAGCGTGTTTCCGGTGAGCGCGCCGAGCGTGGTGCCTCCCGGGAATTCTCCGTGCCTCGAATACAAAATGTATTTGTTCGATGCCGGGAAATTCGAAGTGGAAGCCATTCTCAGCCCTACGCTCAATTTTGTTCCCGGTCGTGGCCTGCGGTACGCGATTTCTTTTGATGATCAGGCGCCACAGGTTGTCGACGCCTTGGCGCATAATTCACAGGAGGATTGGGAGCGGGCCGTTAAAGACAGCGTTCGCAAAATCCGGTCCAGCCATGCGTTGGACAGCCCCGGATACCACGTGCTCAAGTTCTGGATGGTGGATCCCGGGGTGGTATTGCAAAAGCTCGTTGTCGACTTTGGCGGGGTGAAGCCAAGTTATTTGGGCCCGCCGGAAAGTTACTACTTCATGCAAACAGCATCGCCTCAGCCGACCGAGTAACCGTCGAGGTCCGCGGCATCGACAGACCAAGCCAGAGCGGCAGAGATCGTAGCGTTTGTTCGCGGCATGGCGTCGTCATTAATTAACTGTGGATACCAGATCACCAACTGTGCAGGGTGCCATCGAGTTTGCGATTGATAGGCAGGTACGCGCGCTGATAAGGATAACGGGCGGCCAGCGATTCATCGATATCGACGCCCAGGCCCGGTTTTTCGCCAGGATGCATGTAACCATTCTGGAAGCTGTAGGAGTGGGGAAAAACCGCGTCAGTTTCTGCGGTATGCGGCATGTACTCTTGAATGCCAAAGTTGTGCACGCTGAGATCGAAGTGAAGCGCGGCCGCCATGCAGACGGGGCTTAAGTCCGTGGCCCCGTGGGACCCCGTTCGCACATGATACAACTCGGCCAGATTCGCGATTTTTCTCAAGTGCGAGATTCCGCCCGCATGGACAATGGCAGTGCGAATGTAGTCGATCAGTTGGTCCTGAATTAACCGCTGGCAGTCGTAAATGCTGTTGAAGACCTCGCCTACTGCCAGGGGCGTCGTGGTGTGTTGTCGTATGATTCGGAAACCATCCTGTAGTTCGGCCGGGACCGGGTCCTCAAGCCAAAACAGGTGGTAAGGCTCCAGTTCCTTGCCAAGACGGGCGGCCTCGATCGGTGTCAGCCGGTGGTGCACATCATGCAGCAGATGCACCTCAGGCCCGACTTCTGCTCGGAGCCGGGCGAATAGCTGTGGCACAAAATTCAGATAGTGCTCAGAGGACCACCGATTCTCTGGCGGCGCTTTTTCCGCAGGTTCGTAGCGCCGCCCGGAATGCCCGACCCCGTAGGTGCTGGCCAGTCCGGGGACGCCGGACTGGGCGCGGATCGCCTTATAGTCAAGCCCTAGATAATCTCCGACGGCCTTGACGGTCTCCTCGATGTTGCCGCCGCTCGCGTGACCGTAGACGAGCACACCTTCGCGCGAGGCGCCTCCGAGCAATTGATAAAGCGGAACATTTAGACTTTTTGCCTTAATGTCCCATAGAGCAGTATCCACAGCCGAGATCGCGCACATGGTTACCGGTCCGCGTCTCCAGTAAGCTCCTTTGTAGAGGTACTGCCAGGTATCTTCAATTCGCCGCGCATCGCGGCCTATCAAGAGTGGGAGAACGTGTTCGCTGAGATAACTGGCCACCGCCAGCTCTCGGCCATTCAGCGTGGCGTCACCGAGACCGAAGATTCCGTCCTCGGTGGTGATCTTCAAGGTGACAAAGCTGCGTCCCGGGGAACAAACCATCACCTTGGCATCCGCAATTCGCATAGCTTGGCCTCCAGGCAGCGGAAGCAGAACTTTATCACCAGAGCCGAGTACGTCGCACTTCTGAGAGTCCCGCGCCGCCAGTTTGGGAGCGCTCAATCTTAGCGTCAGCTATTTGTATTTCATGTATTGCGTTAGTTCCCTTGGGCGGTCCCGTGGGTTGAGTAGAGAACCACACGGTACAGCCGGACTTGGCGAGGCGGCATCCATAGCTGGCGCCCCTGATTGGTTTGGTCCCCGTTGAGCCGGCGCACGGTTATCCAGTTGCCGTTCGACTGGCTGACTTCCTCGATGCTTTCGATTCGCCCGACCTCATTGTCGACGTCGGGATTACGGAAGAAGGACACGGTCAGCCCCACACCCGCGACATAAAACTCGTTCGGAGTTGATTGCACGATGATCATTGCTCCGTCGTCAGTCAAGAGCGTCTTCGCTGGCCAAGACCGAGAAAGCGTGGCCTCGAACAGGTAATTACCGAGTGCCACGGTCTGCGTTGGGCGGGGGCTATTACTATGAAGGACGACACCTCTCGTACCATCCGAGGACTGATGGGAAAGCAGCACGGCACTCAGGCCGCTCAGCACTTCATACACGTCCTTGATGGTCGGTACTGAACCACTCGCGTCGGGGGCGCTCTCCAGGTTCTCGATTCCGAAGGGAGAAAAGCCAAACGCGCGGGCCTCTCCGTAAGCGTAGAAGGCATTGTACGGTGCACTGTTGGGCTGTGCCTCCGGTACAAAAACTGCGTTCCCGACGAATTTGTAACGATCGATCCAATATTCGAAATTTGGCCAATAAATGTCCGGGGAGTAAAAGTCGATCGCCGGTGCGGTGACCCGGTAGACCTCCAGGTAGTACGGATGCGGGCCTCCGCTCGGATATTCGCCAGCTCGTTCTGCCGGTGCCGGCAGTTGACAGTTGACGTACATTGGCAACGCATATTCTTGTTTGCCCTGTGCCGTGACTGCCTGAATATATCTGGCATAATTCCACGCCATGAACATTTCGTCGGCGGCATCGCCGAATATCTCCGACCATGTCGTTCCTGTCGCATTGAAATGTGTGCCAAGCTCGGGAGAGAAGGCATCGCGACGGTTCTGAAGTGGACGGATCAAATCCGCTGGCGCAGCGTTCCGAAACAGGCGATTGGCGGGTTCTGATCGGTCGCGCCCTCCGCCCAGATAGCCCACCTCGTTCTCGACTTGCACCATCAGCACGGTCTGCTGCGCCTCGTCCTTTTCCCGGATGTGCTTCATCAGGTTCGAGAAGGCGCGGCTGTCACTCTTGAGAGTTTCTGCTCCGAGAGTGGAGAGGATATCGAGTTCATCTCCATCAGCGGAGACGGCTCTCGGGAAACGCTTTGTGTCGCGCTTCACCCAAGCCGGTGCATAACTCGAGAAACCGTTTTTCCAACTGCCGAACCACAGCACCACCAAGTGGAGGCGCTGTTCCCGCGCGACATCGATCCAATGGTCCAGTATGCCGTAGTCGAAACTTCCTTCCGTTGGTTCTATCTGCTCCCATGCCACCGGCGTGAGGACGGTGTTCACGTGCATCTTGGCAATGCGCGGAAGGATGCTGTCTGCCTGAGCCGCGGTCCCAGCGGACGAATTTCCCACTTCGCCTCCCAGGATCAGGTATGGTTTCCCGTTGACGATCAACTGTCCCCCGGCAGCAGACTTCGAAATCCGCGGTAACTCAGTAGCGTCAGCAACCAGTGCGCTCAGCCCACCGCAGGCAATAAGAACAAAGTAAAGCCCCTTCCGCGTCAAATCATGTTCTCCTTCTGCTTCCAGTCGAGAGCAAGTTACCCGACCGGATGCTCCGCCCGCGAATGCCACTGTATCCGATCTGCTTAGAAACTCAATCGCCCGCTCAAAACGAAGGGAGCTGGTCAGAACCTGATAACGGTCGCCATCTCGAGTCCATGGCTGGCCGGCGAGATTACTGCGCGAATAGCGCCAGCGAAACCGCATTGCCCATCGCCTTGTATCCTGCCGGGGACGGGTGCAGGTGATCGCCGCAATCATAGCTGGGCAAGAGTCGGTCGGGATGCTCTGGGTCGCGCACCACGGCGTCAAAGTCAATCACGGCGTCGAAGTCCCCAGGGGCGCGAATCCACTTATTTACAGCCTGCCTGTCGGACTCGCTCAGAGCGCCGGGATGATAGTAACTTGATCCTACATAGGGAGTAATCGTCGCTCCGTAAGCGCGCAGGCCGTGCGCATGGGCGCGTGCGATGATCTGCTGGTACGCCGACAGCACCCGTTGTACCTGAGCCGCATGTTCTGCGGGCGACACTTCGCTGTCCCTTGCCAGTCCGCCGAGATCATTTACGGCCTCAAACACGATGACCCATCGCACGCCGGTGGGCGCCAGCACATCGCGGTCGAAGCGCGCCAAAGAATTTGGCCCCAATCCATCGGTCAGCAAGTGATTGCCGCCGATGCCCTGGTTAGACACTCCGATATTGCGTGTCTCCGGCGAGCCTTGCAGCCGTTGCGCCAACAGATCCGTCCAGCGGTCGTTTCCGTTTGTCGTTGCGCCATGTCCATCTGTTATGGAGTCTCCGAGCACCACGACAGTTGCCGCTCCCGACGCAGCCTGTACATCGATCCCGGAAATCTGATACCAGTGGTCCACACGTTTCGCGTCGCGCAGCTCCGCAGCACCCACAGCGTTTCCATGTTCGTAGTACGAAGTGGCCCGCGATCCTGCATGCCCCGTCTCTCTCCCCGGCGGCCGCTCCAGGTAAAACGTTATGGCCACGTCTGACAGTGCGGTCGCGGCAAAGTCCAGCGGGTCGGAGACGAACTCCGCGCCGGGTGGAATGGTCACTTCGGGAGCGCCTGCGAATGACAGCGGGCGATCACTGCTAATGTCGATCGCGGAGGACGAAGGCGACAGCGCTCGCGCGACATGAACGGAAGTGAAGTGGAGTGCCTCGGTACCGAAAGCGTTCGAAAGATGCACGCGCAGCGCTGAACCACCAACAGAAAGATGAAAGATCTGCCGCACTGTGGCATCGCGCAGATCAGCCGACGTTAGCGCGTCCTGCGGTTCCAGGATCTGTTGAGAAGCTCCCCAACTGGCAACCCACACAAATTCCCCGGGCGCGGGCGCAGTCAGAGCGGTACCGCAGACGCCGCTCGCCAGGAAACCAACGATCACCAAGAATTTTAGTGCCGGTTTCATGGCAGACAGTTTACGATGAGTGCCCGGAGAAAAGCGCTTTTCAAAAGCAAACTGCTATATCGCCCCGGAGCATTCACGTGCGTCTATTTTCAAGCTGGTTCCTGGTACACTTCTGTTGCTGGTGCGTGCCGGCAGTTTGCGGCGGCATCATGGCACAAACTCCAACAACACCTCCCCCGGTGAGCTTTACCACCGATCAAGACCATCAGAACATGATGGATCAACTCGGGATCAAGGCGCTGCGCCCAGGGCCTAGCGGCGATGAAAAGGCGCCCAACCACGCCAACTATGACGAATCGCAGGCCAACCCCTTCCCAAACATTCCCGACCCGCTGACTATGAACGACGGCCGCAAGGTCACCACGGCGAAGATGTGGTGGGATCAGCGAAGACCCGAACTGCTCGAGATGTTCTCGAAGTATGTCTATGGACGCGTGCCCGACGAGGTACCCAAGGTGACCTGGACGGTGACCACCGTGGATCACGAGATGGTCGGCTTCACTCCCGTGATCGCCAAGGACATCGTCGGCCAGGTGGACAACTCCTCCTACCCGGCCATCAATGTTCACATTCATATGACCCTGGTGACGCCCGCGAACGCCAAGCAACCGGTGCCGGTGCTGATGATGTTTTCGCGCGCCGGGTTTCCTGCTCCCAATGAACCGTCGGCCGACGAAATAGATCGCGTCAACACCGCATGGAAAGCACTCCTGGTGCAGCAGGATCCTTCCCTGAAGGAGGTGTTTTCGGAGCATCCCGCGTGGCAGCCGGTAAAGCCTACCCCGTTCCAATTCCCTCAGCGCAACGAAGATGGCGACCTGCCTAACACCTGGCAGTTGGTCGCCGCGGGATGGGGTTTCGTGCTGTTCGACCCGGCCAGCGTGCAGGCCGATGATGGTGCCGGCCTCACTCGCGGGATCATCGGGTTGGTAAACAAAGGGCAGCCGCGCCAGCCAGAGGATTGGGGTGCGCTCCGCGCCTGGGCTTGGGGCGCGGGGCGTGGCCTCGATTATCTCGAAACGGATGGAGCTGTCGATGCGAAACACGTCGGGATAGAAGGAGTATCGCGCTACGGCAAGGCCACGCTGGTTACCATGGCGTTCGATCAACGTTTCGCCATGGCGCTAGTAGGCTCGTCGGGGAAGGGGGGAGCCACGCTCCTTCGCCGCAACTTCGGCGAAGCTATCGAGAGCCTGACGGGTGGGGGATACTACTGGATGGCGGGCAACTTCCTGCAATATGGCGCTTCTGCGGCGACGTTCGGAAGCAAAACTCCGGGAGACATTCCCGTGGACTCAAACGAATTGATCGCCCTGTGCGCGCCGCGCCTCACTTTCATCAGCTACGGCATCGCAGAAAAGGGTGATGCTAGGTGGCTCGACCACCAGGGAAGCTTCATGGCCACGGTGGACGCTAGCCGCGTCTACCGGCTGCTCGGCGCCAAGGGCCTGGACGTCCAAGGTGACTACCGAACTGCGAAAATGCCCCCCGTAAACGACGGCCTTCTAGGCGGCCAACTTGGCTGGCGGCAGCACGACGGCGGACACACCGACGCACCCAACATGAAGGGGTTTATTCAGTGGGCCGACGCCTTCCTCGGTCATCGTCTCGCGCAGCCGTGATCTAACGAAAGACGGACATGGAAGTCCGCCCTTTCGATAAAAACAAACGTCAGGATCGAGAATTGTGCTGGCACTGGTGCTGAACTACTCTGGCATTTGTCCCATGGCCTCAGCCAACTCGTCACTTGCTTGGATGTAATTCAACTGAGACTGGAGAAGCATTGTTTTTGCGTCCAACTCGCGAGCGGCAGCCGCCTCGACTTGCGATTGTAGCGCGGCACCCTGCTGCAACTGCTGAACGGAGACGCGATGCGATTCGGTCCGCAGAGTCAGGAGTTCCCCCGATACCTTCATCATCTGCTGGGTACGTTCAAGCTTGTTGTAGGCCGTCTGTATACGAAGGGCGACATCTTCCTTGATGCGCGCCAGATTCTCCTCAGCCTGAGCCAATTGCTGCTTATGTTCTTCGATCGCGGCGTTTCTCCTGCCGCCATCAAAAAGATCGTATCCGAAATGGACGCCGAAGGTCCCAAAATTGCGAGCCAAAAATGGGAGATTGTCCTGATAGCTGTAGCGCGCAAACGCTTCAACATCGGGTAGATATTGACGCTTGGCAAGGCGCACGGCGGCTGACGCTTGTTCGACTTTGGCCTGAGCTTCCAGGATTTCAGGGTGGGCTTCCCGCGCGACGCGCAGGCACTCTTCGCGTTCGCAGCTATTGCCGACCTGGTGCACGGAAGGATCAAGCGCCAATGGCGTCGCCAGCGGCAGACCGACGGCATCGTCCAATTGCATGGTGACATCCGAAAGCTGAAGTTCGGCGGTCAGAAGGTCCTGTTTCGATTCGAGAGATTGCGCCCGACTTTCGATCGCCTCTTCCTCCAAGGTGTTGCCATATTTGACTTGCGCTACGCGTTCGCTTTGAAGAGCGTCAGTAGCTTGAATTCTGGCCTGCGCGGCAGCTATGTGAGATTGCAGAACGAGAACGCGATAGTAGAGTTGGTGGACTTTGAGGACGACTTCGTTTTCTGTCTGGTGCTCCTTGCTGCGCGTGCCCCGCAATTCGGCGGCAGCTACGTCATTGGCTGCTTTCACTCTCCACAATTGCGTGAGCGGCTGGGTCAATGAGGTGCCACTGGTGACGACCGTGAGTCCGCCCTGGTTCAACACCGTAGTCTGCGCGGGGATGGGCGTTCCATCGACAATTCCAAGCCCTCCGGCCGGGATTCCAATGAATTGCGTGTCGGTCAACCTGAGGAGGCTGCTGTCGTTGCGAAGGAGCGGAAAATAGGCGCTCCGCGCGATGTCCTTGACGTCTGCTTTCTCGGCGACCTGGGACCGGGCGATGCGTACTATGTGATTGTGCTGCAGCGCGAGTTCTACAGCTTCATCTAGTGTCAGGTGGCGTGAGGCGGTCGCTGTGGATTCCTGGGAACGCAGCGGCACAGCGTGAATAAACGAAAGCAGGGCCGCGAGAGATATAGCGGTTCTAAGCATGAATTTCCTTTTGTGTTGGGGAGGGTTGCTGATCCGGGAAACTGAGCTCGCCGTAGTTTAAGGGCAATTTCCGCAGTAGCGCGATGAGGAGAAGGGCTGCTGCACAAGCCCAAGCCACCAAACGAAAACCATCAATAAAAGTCAGCGTGTAGGCCTGCAATCGCAGGCGGGCGGCAATCAAGCCAACCGCACGGCCCGTTGCCGAGAGCAAACCGGCGGATCTGGGGTAGAGTCCAGCCGCGAGCTGCGTGATCGAGGCATTATCGATCCAACTGCCTCGTTGGACATGGAGCCCCAGCAGATTGGAATGCAATTGTTCCCGCGCAGCAATGAAGTGGGTCATGAATGCCACTCCGAGCTGTCCACCCAACAAGCGCACGATGTGAAAGAAGGCGGAGAAGGTCAGCGCGTCTTGTGGTTTCGAAAGGCCGCCCGAAAAAATGGCCTGCAAGACGATGGTGGAGACCAGACCAATGAATGCAAACGACTGCCCCACGCCCATAAGCAGTTCTGAAGGATAGAAATTAGCCGCGGACCAGGCGCTGGTGTAGTGAGCGTTCAGAATCGAGGCGGCTGCCATGCAGGTGAAGCCCGTCGCCATCAGCAAACGACAGTCGAGTCCATAGAGAAGAAGCATCGCGGCCATGACCGCCAGTGGCAGTTGGGGCACGGCGGTCCACAGAATTGCGGGACCAATCTGATCCGCCTCAAAACCGCGGACGGAAAGCGAAAGCGGGATGAGGATGATCGTCGCCAGGAGGCAGAAGCGAAAGAGCATCAGTCCCGCGGCCAGAAGCTGGGTATTCCACTCCCGCAAGTAAGGAAGGTCCACAAGCGGGTTCGGATTTCGGAGACGACGAACGAGTGCACCTGCCAAGAAAACTATTGCGGCGACAAATAATGCGTTGAAGAGCCCGGAACGCCACCAGTCCAATCTCTGGCCCTGGTCGAGAGCGGCAAAAAGCAGGGCAAAACCGGCACTCGCATACAGGAACCCAGCAAAGCTTGGCACGGGCGCTGACTTCTTTCTGGGGGGAGCAACAGGAATTCCGTAGTAAATGCAGACGAACATAATCGGCGTAAGCAGCGCCGAGTTCCAGAACATCCAGTGGAAAGAAAGGTGGTCACGATACCAACCGTAGAGCGAAGGAGCAATATTGACCGCGCCGTCGACGGACGTTGCGTAGAGCGCCAAAGTGAACGGAAGAAACCGCAACGGGATATTCCGGAGTGCAAAAGTGAGTGTCAGTGGATAAAAGGTACCGGAGGTCAGACCGGCAAGCACCAGGGTGGTAAGAAGCAGGCTGTAACTGTGGACCAGCGGGAGCAAAATACAAAGAAGCGTGAAGCATCCCGCGGCGCTGAGCAGTACACGGCGAGGGCCCAGCAAACCGCCGAAATAAACCGTGAACGGCCCGATAAACATGAGGGCCACGTTGAAGGCGCTGCCGATCCAGGCACCGTCGTCAAAGCCGATGCCCAAGGTTCCTTTCAAGTCGGACGTACCGAGGGAAAGCATACGACCGGTCAGCGTAACGATTCCCGCGCCCAGCACTACGCCCAGAATGCCCAACAGCGGGCTTTGAGAAAGCTCCGATGGCAACACTCCCGCGATAGCGTGGGCGATCTGGCGCTTTGAGGGAGGATCGAGGGCTGCGGCATAGGAGGCCATCGTACGCTCCGTTCAGTGCGCTGTTCGCACTGTAGCGATGGCAGACAAACCGGGTCGCAGTTGAGCGGCGAGGGAGGCGTCGTTCAGTGCGATCTTTACTGGAATCCTCTGCACGACCTTGGTGAAATTCCCAGTCGCGTTATCCGGTGGAAGCAGGGCAAACTGAGAGCCGCTGGCCGGTGCGATGTCGATAACTTTGCCCTGAAAAATCTTTCCCGGGTATTGGTCGATGCGGACCACCGCCGCATCGCCGACTTTCATGTAGGTGAGCTGAGTTTCCCGATAGTTTGCCTGGACCCACTTGGTTTCAGCGACAAAAGTTAAAACCTGAGTTCCGGGAGTTACTAACTGTCCCGGGCGCACCTGCCTCTCCCCGACGGTACCATCTGCGGGTGCGTAAACCTTCGTGTATCCCAGATTGATCTGCGCAGCAGTAAGGGCGGCTTCTTTCGCGTGAAGGTCGGCCAGGAGTTGCTGTTCCTGCGACCCGAGCACGGACTTACTGCGTCGTTCCGTTTCAACCGCGATTTGGTTGCTCCGTAATGCCGCTCTGGCCTGCTCTAGATCCGCCTGACGGCTGGCGGCTTGCGCCGCAAAGCGCTGTTCATCGGCGACCGCAACTTCGACGTGTTGTTTTGTGGAGGCCTGTGTTGCAAGAAGGGCTTCTTGACGTGTGCGTTCCGCGCGTGAGCGGAGCACATCTGCATGGACCGCGTCGATGCCTGCCTCCGCGGCAGCGACTTGTGCTTTGGCTAAATCGATTCCGGCCAGCGCTCGCTCGATTCGAGAGTCCTGCAGGTCGCGCTGTCTGCGATTATTCTCGATAGCCGCTTTAGCTGCTTCTACTGCGGCTGCGGCCTGGGCCAGCTGCGCCCGATAGTCATCGTCTTGAAGCTCAACCAAAAGATCGCCACGGTGAACGTTTTGATAGTCGGATACCTTGACGCTGCGCACAATCCCGGCAACTCTTGTGCTGAGCGGCGTAAGATCGCCGCGAACAAAAGCGTCGTCTGTGACTTGTTCGACCCTGCCGCCTTCCCATGCGTTCCAGTCTCTGGTAATGGTGAAAATGACAGCACCGGCCAGCAGTAGAACCAGAGTGGGGGTCGCGTATTTCAACCAGTTCCAGCGCGGCTCAGTCTTGGGCGGTGGTGGTTCGGGATGCGGCGTCGGCGTTTGAGCAGGGACACTAGCGGCCACCACCAGCCTCCTGTGAGCGATGTCTGGCCCTCTTGGATTGTGTTTGGCTCTTCAAATGTTGGCACCGCACCGCTCGCGTGGAGCCAAGGCAATTGAAGACCCGAACCCGGGGATGGCCGCATCCCCCTCATAATGAAGTGGCTTGCTGCACTTGCAGCCGTCGACAAGCAAGCTGCCCGTCGTTAATAGATGCACAACTGGGAGAATGCTGTCACTTCCATTCGTGCGTATTCCGCGCATCGTACGCCCAGCGTCTAGGTGGGGCGACCGAGCCGGCAATAACAAATAAATGTACGTGGTATCCCAACGGGCATCAAAGGAAGGCAGATAGGTCTCGATTAAACGCAAACCAGGGGTGAAGCCAACATGAACAGGAATGGTGCCGCTGAGTTCGGTAACAAGCAGGTTCGATGGAAGAGCCTCTCTACGAGCGCGGGTGGTGACCCGCTTGAACATGGGCTCAGAGGACAGACGGGTTTTGATGGGATCATTGGTGAAAGTGCCGAACTTCGGCACGTACGCGATCTCGTGGAGACCGTGGCGAGCGGCGACGCGACCGTGTTGCTTCTGGGGGAAACCGGCACAGGAAAAGAACTGCTGGCGCGTGCGATACACAACCGCAGCCACCGCCAGAACCGGCCATTTGTAAAGCTCAACTGTGCCGCCGTTCCCGTCGGTCTACTCGAAAGCGAGTTCTTTGGCCACGAGCGCGGGGCCTTTACCGGCGCCGTCGCCCAGAAAACAGGCCGCCTGGAGATGGCGGACTGGGGGTCTCTCTTCCTCGATGAAATCGGCGATATCCCACTGGAACTGCAACCGAAACTCCTGCGCGTCTTGCAGGAACGGGAATTCGAGCGGGTGGGTAGCGTGCAAACACGGAAAGTCAACGTCCGGATTGTGGCTGCCACCCATCGCGACTTAGAAGAGATGATTTTGAAAAAGGAGTTTCGCAGTGACCTCTATTACCGGCTGAATGTCTTCCCCATTACCATCCCTCCTTTGCGCGAGCGTCCGGAAGATATCGTTGTTTTGGCGGAGCATTTTGCCCACCAAGCGGCGCAGCGAATGAACAAAGTGATCGACAGAATAGACTGCGAATCCATGGACGCACTGATGGAGTATCGCTGGCCGGGGAACATCCGCGAATTGGAGAACGTGATCGAGCGCGCGGTAATTCTGTCGCAAAGTTCGGTTTTGCACGTACCCCACAAAGACCTTCGCTCACGCATCCACCCCGGCAACGGCAGCAGTAGAGGATCGCAGGTGCTTGCCGACGTGGAACGTGAGCACATTCTTTCGGTCCTCAAAGAAACCCGATGGATCGTCTCCGGACCGCGGGGAGCTGCGACACGTTTGGGATTGAACCGTTCGACTCTCCACTTCCGGATGAAGAAATTGGGAATTATCCGAAGCATCGATGCCAGTACTTCCCAGCCGAGATCAGCCGGTGTCATACGCTTACAGAGATAACGGGCGATATGTGCGCGCCAGGCTCTGGGGGGACGGGTCTAGCGGCTTTAACGAGTCTCGAGCCACAGAGCTACAGCGTTTTTATTCTAATCTTGCGTCGTTTTGTAGTTTTCGCGTGACCCATTCACGGATATAGGCTGCACAATTCCGGAGGCGCGTCCCACTGGCCTCGCAGCAAGCCAGAAAGGCAACGACCTGATCATCCACTAGCTTTACATCTTTGAGATCCAATGCGACTTCCTGGCATCCGGCTTCTTCCGACGACAGTGCTTTTTGCAGCTCGATCAGCTCGCAGGCCTTCGATTCTGCCGCTGATGCTCAGGGTGATGCGACCGTCTTTGGCCGCTTTTTGGAGCTTCCACATGAATTTTATCTGCCTCCCCCTCTCGGTCCGAAAGCACCGTTCAATCCCATAAAGTGCCCTCTCAACGCGGGTCGGGGCGCTGGGGGAGATTGAAAATGACAACGAACGAGAACAAATCGGCAGAGTGGAGGGAAGTATTTCTGGTGGGGGTGCTGGTGGTCGCATGCATCGGGTTGCTGGGTCGAAGCCTCGATTCGAGCAGTGCGAAAGCGGCTGGCGAGGCGTTGCTCAGGAGACGTTTCAAACACCCGCGGAGGCGGGCCATGCGCTTGCCCAAGCGGCCAGGACAGGCGATCAAGCTGCGTTGTCACGAATCCTGGGCAGCGAGGCAAAAGCCCTGCTGATGACCGGAGAGACGGAAACCGACAAGGCAGTAACGGACGCCTTTGCGTTCAAATGCGGACAGATGACTCGTTGGGTGGACATGAGTGATGGCAGCCGCGTTCTGTATATCGGTGCCGACAACTTTGCTTTCCCCGTACCCTTAGCAAAGTACCCATCCGGCCAATGGTACTTTGATGCGGTCGCCGGAGCCCAGGAAGTCAGGGCGCGGGACATTGGCCGAAACGAGCTGTTGGCCATCGACGCGTGCATCGAGCTGGCCAACGCGCAAGAGGTCTACTTCAGCATTCACAACACCGGCGAATTTGCGCAACGCGTGATCAGCACACCGGGCAAGCACGACGGATTGTATTGGCCGGGGAGCGGAACCCAGGCCCCGAGCCTGCTTGGCCAGCCAGGCGAATACCCGAAAACTTCGGCGGCGTCGACGTCAAGGGGCGAACGATTCGTGAGCGACGGATACACGATGCGAATACTCACGGCGCAAGGGAAGGACGCCCCTGGTGGAGCACAGAGCTACACGGTGAAGGGAAAGATGACCGGGGGCTTCGCCATTCTTGCAACCCCCGTGAGGTATGGAGAGACGGGAATCATGACGTTTATAATGAACGACAATGGGATCGTGTATGAACGGGACTTGGGTCCCGACACAGTCAAGCTCGCCGCGGCGATTAAGGAATACAACCCGGAGGAGAGCTGGTCGCCCGTGGAGTAGTGGTTCGTGCAAGTCGAGGAGGAGCGGGACAAGCGCGACCATTCGGCGTTTCCCGGACTGTCCTTCAGATCTCCCGGCGGAACAGTCTTAGGTTAGACGGAGGCAAACGTATGGCAACGAGTCCGGCGCAATACCGAGCGAATTTTCACCTACAGATGAGTGAGTTCTGGTCCGGCGACCTCGGACTGACTCTGGTTACGATTTCCCTGGTTGTGCTCGTCTTCGTCATCACCCCACTTCGCGAGAGCGGTCTTCCTGGACGACTCGCCTTCGATCTCTCGATGCTCTCGCTGATGGTTTTTGGAGTCCTTGCCGTCGAACAGAACCGCCTCACAAAGCTGTCCGTGATCGTGTTTTTTCTGATCACCGCTGGCTTTTTAGCTTTGGCGCGGTTCCATCCTACACTGCTGCTGCACCAGGTCGGCAGCATTCTCGCTACAATTGCATTGCTTGTCTATGCGCGAATTGTGTTGGTGGTTGTGTTCCGAGCCGGACCCGTAAGATGGAGCCGTATCCAGGGCGGTATAAGTGCATATCTGCTTCTTGGGATGGCTTGGGCTTCTGCGTTTCAAGTGGTCGAACAGTTCCGTCCCGGCTCTTTTCGGTTCGTCACCGCGCCGGCGGATTTGGACCAACTCATCTCGAAGCTGACGTACTTCAGCTTTTGTACGCTAACCACCGTCGGAGGCGAGGTCATGCCGGTATCGCCCATCGCGCGCTATCTGACCATCGCCGAATCGATGACCGGTCAACTTTTCCCTGCGGTCCTGATGGGCGCGCTGGTGGCCATGGCAATGCAATACCGTGCCAAGTCCTGAAGATATGGTAGGCCCGGGAGGACTCGAACCTCTGACCTCTTCCGTGTCAAGGAAGCGCTCTAACCAACTGAGCTACGGGCCTAGTGTTGCGGAATCATTCAGTTAGGCAACGTCGATTGTAGCGCACGCCCGGGTTGGTGCACAAATTGGTGCACACCTGTCTGAATTTCGGGTGTAGCGACTCCTGCCAGAGCCTGCCGCCGTGCTTCCGGGCGAATGTGGCCATAACGTATTTCCCGCGTGTGAAAATGGACAGATCGATCTAACGCGGGGAATCAGTAATTGGCATACAGCCTGGCGTCGCGCGACGCGGTCAGTGCGATGCGCGGCACGTGGCGAGACCCAGGCACCTTTTCGTGGGTCGAAATACATGTATGTGTTATCCGAACTCCATCGTCAGCCTAACAGACACGCAGCAAGGCCTCGTCTAACGCCCACTAGGGATTCACCCAGTTGTTCAAAGAGCGAACCGAACATAGGTTGTCCTCGGCCTGCCTCTCTACGACAGGGGCGGCAAGCTATAGAGCAGATTTATCGAAGCGGCCGGGGCAGAGTGGTGGGCGGAAGGGTTCACACAGCAGCAATATTAAGGAGCATGATCTTGAACAATAAGACGGCAATGATGTTGATGTTCGCGGGATTTTGTTTTCTGTGCGGGTCGCCTGTTACTGCTCAGCCGGCAACCGGGCAGGAGCCGGCGGCGTCAAGCAAGAGTGGGCAGGGGGCGAGCGATCAAGATATACAGCTATTGCGGAAGGATATCCGGTCGCAGAAGAAGCAGCTGATCGCTGCGAATCTCAGTTTGACAGACACGGAGGCAACGAAATTTTGGCCGGTTTACGATCAATACCAGGCTGAGTATACGAAGATCGGCGATGCAAAGTTGGCGCTGATCAAGGAGTACGCCCAGAACTGGGGTACAGTCACTGACGCGCAGGCACTGGATTATCTGAACCGATCCGAGGAAATTAGCGAGTCCGTGATCCAGCTGCGAAAGAAATATGTGCCACTCGTGAATCAAGTATTACCTGGAAAGAAGACGGCAACATTCTTCCAGTTGGAACGCCGAATCGAAATGTTGATGGATATACAGGTGGCATCAGAGATTCCACTGGTACAGAGTCAAGGGCAGTAAAAAGTGGAATGGCATACGTCGCGGGGGTCACAATCAGCATGGCAGAGGATTCAATTGATAGGAAGAAGGTTCGTCACGATCTGAAAATCGCCCGGACCGAGTTGTTCGAGCAATTTTTAAAGCATCCTAAAGATACCCGCCTAGGCTAGCATGGCAGTCACGATTACGTAGAATTTGGTTAGGAGGGCTTTTTCTGGAGTGATTCCTTGGCTTTATCGCTCTGCTCCTTCTGTACAGCGATGAGCTTGTACGCGACGTAATATTTGTAGATGTTCGAGACGTAGTTGACCGTCTCCGCGCCAATCCGCGCTGCAGCAATCACCTCGACGTTGTTTATCCAGACGTTGGGGTCGAGGCCCTTGGCGGCAGTTTCTGTGCGTAACTGCTTCACGCGATTGGGACCACAGTTGTAGGACGCGAATGTGAAGAGGATTTTATTTAGAGCGTCCATGGGCTCATCCCGGTACCGCTCTTGCATCATCGTGTAGAAATATTTAATACCCGCATGAATGTTTGGTTCTTCTTGGTGAATATCGCCCACTTTCATGGCGGCCCCGGTTTTGGGCATGAGTTGCATCACACCAATTGCGCCCACCGTACTTTTGGCGGCTTGATTCAAGCCGGATTCCTGAAAACCCTTGGCCATCATAAGAAGATAGTCAGTGTCATATTTCGCTGCATACTTGCGAAAGATCTTGGCGGTTTCCTCGAATCGTCTCATTGCCGATTCTGAAATCGCTTGCTTGAGCATGTACGTCGAGCCGGTATACCTCGTTAGTATCTCGTTGCCAAAGGTCGTACCCTGACGGTGCGTGTTCAAGAAGTCGTTTATGGCCTCCAGAAACTTAGGCGAGTCTTTGCGCACAGCCCATCCAAATGCCTCACTCGTGGCAACCTGGATGTCCGAGTGAATCTTCTCCTTCGTTAACAATTTACTCCACAGGTTTGCCGTCCATTCGTTCACCACAATTGTCGGCAGCAAACCCGCATTGACCATTTCCAATAGGTCTTCGTCTCCCAAATCTTCCGGAACAGCACGCAGGATTACAGCAGCTTTATTCTCCTTCTGAAACCGTGCGTTCCATTCTTCCAGATGCTCCCAATAGCTCGATGTCTTCCGCGCAAACACCTGCTGCCCCGCTAGATCGTCAATTGTCGCAAGTTGCGGAGAATCTGGTCCGGTAACCACCACCTCGTTCACGTTCTGTACTGTCGGAATCGAGAAATCCACGGCCTTTCGCCGCTCCGGCGTCATCGTCAGGCCGGCAATTACAAGGTCAAGTGTCCCCTCATTTAGCCTTTCCAATACTTTGTCGCGGGGCACCACGAAATACATCAGATGAATCTTGAGGTTCTTATTACCCTGGGGATATTTCCTATTCAAATACTTTTCGAACGCTCTGCCACCTTCGTAAGCTACGCCCCACTGTACTCCCTTGACCGTATAGTAGAGCGTTTTGGAATAGGGGACACCGACACGGATCACGCGGTGCTTCAAAAGAGTATCGAGGTCACCCGTCCACTTCTTTGTCTCTATAGGCGCATTCACCAGGGGTAGCTTAGATTGGGGGGGTGGGGATTGCGCGAGAACCGCAGGGGCCATAATTGCGCCAGCAACCGCGCAGACAAATACCAAAAGCGAACGAGTTTGGGTGCTCGCACGTTACGCCGAACATAAAAAGTAGATCGTTCAGTTATTTGCTGAGGGGCGATGCGTGCAGCAGATCGCGGGTCTCTTAGACTTAAACGAAACAAAGGTGGAGTTCCACAAACACCAGAACCGGGAATTGTTCAACCTCCGTAGCAACGCCGATGCCCGCCCCTTCCTCTTCGGTTCGACGCATCCTTGGGCGCCTGGAATTAGCAGGAGTTGCCAGCATCCAAAAGCCTATAGCGTTCCGGTCTTCGCCGCTACTAGGGATTCCCCCAGTTGTATGGGAACGTGTCCAAGTCTAAAACATAAGCCCAAAGGCTGGAGAGAAGGGCGCTGCGTACTCGGGAGCGTCGACGTTGCCCCGGGAGTATGAGTCCATCAGATCACCAAGAGTGGTCTCGCCCTCCGATGGATCTTGCAGGGCACGAAATATTACAAGGACGACGACCTTAATAAGACGTGACTGTCGATATACAAGGTGGACGTGATGCAGGACAAGGTGGGCGTCGATCCCAAGGTCTTAAATGATGTTGAGTTGATCGCCTTGGTGCGTGAGACGCAGGAAGAAATAGAGGCGCACGGCGAATGGAATGAGTTGAATGTTCTGTTGCGCGACTTTGCGGCGGAGCTGGTGAAACGGCGTGTGCTCTCACGAGCGCAGTTCGTAGGGTTGATGGAGTTGAGCCGGCCAGAGTAGAGAAATCTTCAAATAGGCAAACTCAAGACGCCGATACGCGATACAGGTTCCAGTGTTCCAGATGTGCGGCAGGAGGAAGCCGAAGTAGCGCGGGGCATCGGAGTGTCTGTGATGCAGGTTAAGGCGATGAGGAGTCGATGAAGGCTGAAGCAGAGGAGGAGGTCATGTTGAATCAACAATCAGGGGGGCACATAAAAGCAAGAATAATCGTGCTGACTCTAGGCCTGTGTTTTATTGGAGTGGCCGTATGCTTCGCCCAGAACCCTTTTATAGGCACCTGGAAACTGAATGAGGCCAAGTCGAAACTTGCACCCGGGGCACCGAAGAACAACACGGTCAGCTACGAAACTGAAGGCATCAATTTTAAGGTCACGACAGATGGAACCGACGGCACCGGCAAACCGACGCATAGCGAGTGGAAGGGCCAGTTCGACGGCAAGGACTATCCCGTCACCGACGACCCCAATTCAGACTCGCGCTCATACACAAGAAAGGGCATTCATGAGTTAGATTTCACGGCGAAAAAGGGCACGAAAGTTACGACTACGGGCAGGATTGTCGTATCCGACGACGGGAAGAGCCGGACGGTGACCACGAACGGAACTGATGCCCAAGGCAGAAAGTTCAAAAGCACGGCCGTGTACGACCAGCAATAGCCATTCCCCTTCGCTGTACAAGCGAGTTGTTTCCAGTATCCAAGGGAGACGGCTTCGAGGGGGCTCGAATTGGAATGACCAGAAATCCAGCAATGAGGAGAACCAATCATGATTTCACGCAAAGTTTGGCAATGCATCCAAGTTGGTCTGTCCGGAGCAGGCCTTCTTTGCATCAGCTTGGCATTTACCGCAAACGCGCAGGTGAAAACAGAGACTAATGTCGAGGAAGGCCCGGCTTCACAAACTGTCAAGGTCGAGACTGCGGAGGTAGTGTACATTTCAGGCCACGATCTGGTCGTCAGGACCGACGACGGGGAGCTTCGGCATTTTCCGAATGTTCCGGACGACAAGACCGTTACTGTCGCCGGCAAGGAATTGACGGTTCATGATCTCAAACCAGGCATGAAGCTGCAGCGGACCACGATCACGACGACGACGCCGAAAATGATCACCACAGTGAAGACCGTGACGGGTAAAGTCTGGCGCGTCAGTCCACCAAATTCCGTCATTCTCACCTTGGAAGACGGTACGAACCAGTCCTTTAGCATTCCCAAGGGGCAGAAATTCAATGTCAACGGCCAGGAGACCGATGCTTGGGGCCTCAAAGAGGGAATGAACATTTCGGCAACCGCGGTCACGGAAACACCGGAAACGGTCGTGTCACAAGAGGTGATACGTACGGGGAAAATGCCACTTCCGACGCTTGAGCCGCCAAGACAGGGTCTCACACTGCTCATCATTCTTGCTCCGAATGTTCCCTAGAAACCGCGAGCAAGTCGGCCCTCAGTTTCGGGCATCCGAGACAACGGATAGAACGGGAAAAAACACCGTCAAGAATTCGGGGCTGCGGAAGACCCTTTTGAGACGCCGATGCGCAATGCCCTTAAGAACCCGAATTTAAAGCTCCGCATACAGCTGCACCGGATCACACTGTCGGCATAACCGCTAAGGTTTCTAAGTCTTCCAACGCGAAATCCCTGCTGGAAAATTTTGGTGCACAATTTGGTGCACACCCAGGTCAAATTCGATAGCGAGTGGTAGTAATAGAACGAATGGCCTAAGTTGCTCGGATATAACGTGATAGTACAAGATCGCGGTCGGTCGTAAGTATCTCGTTTTGAAGGGTCAAGGAAGCGCTCTAACCAACCGAGCTACGGGCCTAGTGTTGCGGAAGCCTCAATCTAGGCAATCGCCATTCTATCGCACGCTACCGCGACGCACTCCCACACGAGAGGTTGCGTTGCCCTGACGCGCTATGGCGCGCGGCGCTCATCATTGGGCTGACTGCACGGAAACCGCGCCTGTTTTTCCACGGAGTACCGTGACTGAGGCTGGCGGCAGAGTGTAGATCGTTTCCCAATTTCCCTGAATGGTCGAAGTGGCCGCTGGACCGTCCGGGTCGGCGTAACCTTGCTTCCGATTGGAGTGCCACGTATATTGCGTTTTGCCGAAGGTAATCATCGTGACCGGCCCAACGAAGGTGTCGTTCGTTTTCTCCTCCGCATCGCTAAAAACAATGTGAACGGGATGAGGGTTGCCATAGTCCTTATTAATCGCGAGCAGCGCCCACTGGCCATCGGGGCGGAGCACCGCATAGGCCGTCACCAGCACGTGTCCTTGCGCATCCCTTATATCGCTCACGGCCCGGAATAGCAGATGATCGGCATCCTGAGGTTGCACCCATTCCTGGGTGATGAGCTGCGCCGCAAAATACTGCGAAGTTCGTTGCCGGATCTCATAATTCTTGTCCACCATGAACATGTGGTATGTGCCCCAACTATTGGCGCAATTGGCGTGGGCTGGCGAGTACGGCAGATCGTGATAGTAGAAAGTGCCCTTGCCACCGGCAGTCAAAAATCCGCCGAAAGAGTCAGCCACCCACAGCGCGCCAAAAACATCGACCGCCGCTTCGCCTCCGTGATCATTTGTCTCTGTGTCATACATCGGCACGCCTGGCGGCAAACCGTCGTCACGCCAAACCTGCATGATGTGCGTGATGAGTTCGGGCTCTTGATAGAGATTTTCCCAGGGAGTTTCGCAGCCGTCGTAGGGATAGTGTTCGAAAGACATGAACGCTAAATCCGAAATCCGGTCATGTGTTTTCAGATAATTCAGAAAGCGTCCGAACCACGACATTTGTCCCTGCGCATCGCGCCAGGCCTTGATGTCTTCGGTCACGCCTTGGAACACCGGACCACCGAGCTTCAATTGCGGATCCAGTTCATGCAGAGCTTTCGCCCATTGCAGATACAGCGCGGCATAGTCCTCCGGCACCATATATTGCCCGTCGGGCTCTTCGCCCATTTCGATCTGCCCGATGGGATAGCCGCGCTTTTCAATGTACGCGACCTGCGCCACCGAATCTTCGGGCGTGCCGTAGAGCATGGCGATCGGAATGATTGCCGGCAGCCCACGTGTGATGCCGCTGGTAAAGAACAAATCGAACCCGGGTTGGTCACCGGATTCCATGCGGTCTGGCGCCACGTAAAGGTCCGAAGTTTCGTGCCATGGGTCAACAGAAGAACAAAACGTGGCGGATTGCTTCTGATCCGGCGAGTGCCGCAGGAGATCCCTGAACTGCCCATTTTCGCCGATAGTGCCGAGGTACACCTCGTGAATCGCATAACCAACGCAATTCCGAGGATCGCTCGATCCATGGGTGTCGCAGGTGTTTGACGATTGCGTCATGAGCACGCGCACATACCTTAATTCCATAGGCGAAGCATCGACGCGCAAGGTCACCGTTCCGCCTGTCCCGTTCGTAATTGCGCCAGACGTAAACGGTTTCCATTCGCCGGAATCTTGCTCGTCCATGGCGTCGCCGGTGCCCAGCCAATATTGCACTTGGTACACCTTGGCGAACGGCTCAGCCCAATCAATCCGTATTGCATTCACGGGCAGCTTTTTTTCCAGATCAATGACCACCCATTGCGGATGGAGCGCATCGTCTTCATGCGTGAACCTCTGGGTCAAATACGGATTGCTCTTCCAATAGCTCTGGGGATCACCGTCGTTCAGTCGCGAGTAGCCGTCATCCTCCGAACCTCCGTTCCGGGTAAAGCCGCGATGGGGAAGAGAGTACCCGTAGGAATGTCTGATCATCTCGGTGGGATTCCGGTCTCCGACAAAATAACCCTTTCCCGCCGGAGCGCTCCAGGTTCCTTTGGGATTCCAGTGCCACGCCTGCACGAACAATTCGGTATTTTGGCGATAGCTGATCGCGCCCCAACCGGCAGAAAGGATTTGCTTGATCTGACCAGGTTGGAAGAACGTGTCCGTGGCATTGCTCGGCACGCGATCCACGGTGGAACCCAACGCGTAAAGTGGACTAAAGGAATTCACCGCATGGGTCGGGCCGGCGTCCACACGAATGGTCTGCCCGGCGACTCGTTGAGGCACTAAAACCAAAATCAGAACCACCAAATCGACGAGGAAAATCGCGGAATAAGAAAAAGGGGTTGCTAAGTTTTGCCGGTTTCGCATGGTTCCCTATTCATTGGAGCGCTGAACACACTCCGCGCGGATGTCTCGAGTGTCCGCACGAGATTCCCAGGGAAGGACATCACGCATGCTGCTATGATGTCAAGGTTTGAAACGATTTAGCGTCAGCAACTTAATCGCCCTTAGGAGTGTTCCATGCGTTTGCGCATCTGCGAAAACAGAAAATCCTTGGGGGACGTTGCGGCAGCGCAGGCCGCCGGGGCAATGCAAAAAGCAATCGCGCAAAATGGCCAGGCGCGTATTATTGGCGCGAGTGCCGCGTCCCAATTTGAATTTCTAGAGGCCCTGACACATACGCCTGGCATCGATTGGAAGCGCGTCGAGTTATTTCATCTGGACGAATACATCGGTTTGCCCATGACCCATCCCGCGAGTTTCTGCAAATTCCTGCAGGATCGCTTGATCTCAAAAACCGGCATCACGCAATATCATCTGCTAAATGGCGAAGAAGACCCCGCCAGGGTGATTCAACGGACAAATGAAGCGATCAGCGCCTCGCCCATCGATATTGCCTTCGTCGGTATCGGTGAAAACGGCCACCTCGCTTTTAATGATCCGCCAGCAGATTTCGAGACCGAAGAGCCGTACATCGTCGTGAGCCTCGATGAAGCCTGCCGACTCCAGCAGGTGGGAGAAGGATGGTTCCCGGATTTGTGGACCGTGCCGCAGAGCGCCATTTCGATGTCGGTGCGACAGGTGCTGAAGGCCAAGGAGATCCTGGCGGTTGTGCCTGGCCCCAAGAAGGCGCAGGCCATCAAGGCTTGCTTTGATGGACCCGTCAGCCCATTGGCGCCCTCCTCCATTTTGCGAACGCACCCGAACGCAACTGTTTATCTAGATAAGGATTCAGCAGCGCTGTTGAGCCCGGGAACTTTGTCGGCGTTGTCCGCCTCGGCATAGGCACCATTCGCGCGCAAGGCTTCGTCCTGGACTTCTTTTGATGGAAACGGTCTCGCAACCTTCTGGCGCGCTTCGTCCAATCCCTTCTTTACGTTGGTGGATTGGTGGCATTCTGTTTGCTTCGACGGCGATAAATTATGTTGACCGCCAGACCCTGTCGCTTCTCGCTCCTTTCCTAAAGCACGATTTTCATTGGACCAACACCGACTATGCCAACATCGTCGTGGCGTTTCGAGTTGCATACGCTATTGGCCAGACGCTTTGCGGGCGTCTCATGGATCGTTTAGGGACGAAACGTGGATTAACGATGACGGTCCTGTGGTATTCCCTAGCGTCCATGCTCACTCCGCTGGCGAGCGGTTTCTACGGCTTCCTGGGAATTCGATTCCTTTTGGGTGCGGGAGAGTCGGGTAACTGGCCCGGTGCCACCAAGGCGGTCTCCGAATGGTTTCCGAAACATGAACGCGGCTTAGCCACGGCGGTCTTTGACAGCGGTTCTTCTATCGGCGGGGCGATCGCTCCTCTGATCGTGCTGCCCATCTATTTCCGTTGGGGCATGCGGCCAGCATTTATCATTCCCGGATTGCTCGGATTGCTTTGGCTGGTTGCTTGGCGCTGGCTCTATTATCGCCCGCAGGATCATCCCCGGATCAGCCAGAGCGAGCGAAACATGATTCTGGCCGATGCTGGCGATGACCACGCTGCCAATCGATCGCCGCTGAAATGGCGGGAGCTGCTCAAGCTCCCGCAAACCTGGGGCACCATCATTTGCCGAACCTTTACGGATCCCGTTTTCTTTTTCATCGCGGACTGGTTCCCCATCTACCTGGTCGCGAAAGGCATTTCACTCCGAACCGGCTTGCTCGCCATTTGGATCCCCTTCGTGGGAGCGGATTTGGGGAATTTCTTCGGCGGCTGGATGTCTGGTTATCTGATCAAGCGGGGCTGGCCCGTGGGAAAAGCACGCAAGGCGATCGTTGTGTTTGGCGGAATTGGCGTTCTGCTGCTGATCCCGACAATCTTCACCGTTGATTTGCCCACGCTCACGATTCTCTTCGCCATCGCGACATTTTGTTACGGGGCATACACTACCATCGCCAATGTTCTGCCTTCCGATTTGTTTTTCCCCGGTTCCGTTGCGTCGGTTAGCGGTCTCAGCGGTACGGGGGCAGCCATTGGCACGATTATTGTTTTCGAACTAGCGGGGCACCTTTCTGATGCGCGAATAAAGACGGGGACGCATCTGTTTGACCCTCTGATGATTCTGGCGGGGCTGATTCCATTCGCCGGAATGATTTTGGTTTTGCTGCTGGTGGGCAATACGCAGGCGACCGACAAAGGGCTAGTGCGGAAGATCTGACACGCGTTACGTTTCCGCGCGTTTGAAGATTTCGTCCAACTCGGCAAGCTGCATCTCCTTTTCCGGCGACCACGCGCTCCCCAGTTTCCCGAGCGCGTGCTGAATTTCCGCCAATGTCCGACCCCGAAACGCGTCGCGGAAGGCCCGCCATTCATCTTTTACCTGCAGAATTTCGTCTCCGCTCGCGTCCGCCAGGAAGCCCTTCACTGCCTCCCTAGCAGAGCCATATTCATCGCCGAAGTCCTGGTGCAGATACGCCGGAAAAAATTCCCGTAGCGCCGGATAATCAGCGGGGTCAAACGGTTTCGTTTCGTGCGGATTCTCGTGGGTCATTCGCGCGCCTCCGGGTACGTCGTCAGCACGTAAAAAGTGTCAGGACCGTCCGCGCGTAACACAATCACAGCGCGCGAGCAATCCACGGGTTGCTCCGTTCCGCGCTGAAGGCACCGCCCAACGGCATGGCCAGCGTCGTAACGGAGCGCCAAGTTCGCCCGTGGAAATCCTCGACGCATCCAGCTCTCCATCCGACGCTCATTAGCGCGCAACACCTGCGCAACCGTCACTTCAGCGGTTTCGCGATCCGTCCACGTTGACGCCGCGGAGATGTTTCGCTCGCGCTGAAGACGTTCTCGCAGCTGTTCGTCGGTGCGGCCGACATGTTTCTTCAGCGTATGGCCGCCCCGCCGTTCATCGCGCTCAAGATCATAACGACTGGAAAGGTCATTCGATTCGGTGGCACGGGGCTGTTGTGGCGCTTGTTCCGTCCTAGCCGGCGAGGAACCGGTCGCAGGACCCTTTCCGCACGCTACGATCTGCAGCAAACCAACAATCCAGGCTTGCCAGTAATCACTCTTCCTCGTCGCAGACGATTTCCGGTTCGCCACGTTTTCGAATTCCCTTCCGCCAGCGCCCATCGAGTATACGCAAATCCGCTTCAGAGAAAATCTTTAGGAACGCAGGACTCCACCCGTTCCGCTCGTCAGGCAAAGTAGCACCCCTTTCGCTGCCCTGGGGGAGACCGTTCAGCGCCTGCGGGACCTAAAGGAAAGCATTGACACTCATGGACTTAGCCGTGTAGCGTAGAAGGGTTGTGTGGGTAACGGTTTCGCTCCTTTTTGCATCTATATCCCTGTGAACATAGACGCTTAAGAACCGTTTTGAGATTTGGTGCAGGAACTGGGCAGCGTGGGGCAGGGCAAGAGAAACGGCGCGGCGGAAAAAGGCTTCAGAGCAAAATTGAGAGCTTCGTGGAGTAAGACCATCCTCGTTAGCCAGATTTTGGCTGTTTGTTTCCACTTGGTGTGAGTGGCAGCCCTGTGCCAGCTGAACGCCGTGTCTAAACGCGCCGGCTGGGTAACGGCAAAAGCGGGAGGAGTGTTGTGGCGGCTACGGGCTTAGAAGAAAAATATGATGCGGTACGGCAGCTCATTGCCATCGGCAAGGAGCGCGGTTATCTGTTATACGACGAAGTGAACGATTCGCTTCCCGCCGAGGTCCATTCTTCGGAAGAAATCGACGACCTGCTCACCACTTTCGAACGCAACGGCATTGAGATTTACGAGGACGCTGCTTCGGCCAAAGCAGCGCGCGCGGTCGAAGTGTCCACTGAGCACGGCGACCACGAAGGAGCGGTGAAAGATGATCTACACGGTGAAGAGGGCGCCGGCAGTGATCTGGATCTGACTCCGGGTTCGCTCGAAAAAACCAACGACCCGGTCAGGATGTACCTGCGCGAAATGGGCACGGTGCCGCTGCTGACGCGTGAAGGCGAAGTCACCATTGCCAAGCGCATTGAGCGCGGCCAACTGGTGGTCATGAAGGCGATCACGCGCTCCCCGATCGTCATTAAGGAACTTATAGCGGTCGGCGAAGACCTGCGTAAGGGTGCGCGCTCCATCAAGGAAATCGTCCAGTTTGACGACGAAGAGCTGACCGAAGAAAAAATTGCCAACAAGACCAAGCAAACCCTGAAGTACATCGACAAGATCGCCAAGTTGTATGACCAGGCGTTGAAGCAGGCCGTAAAGCTGGACAAGACCCCCAAGGCCAAAAAGCGCTCCTACATTCACGGCAAGTGGGAGGTAGCCCGCACACGAGTGGAAATTTCGCTGGAAATTCGTGGCATCGACTTCAACCCATTCGAGAAAAAGCGGCTCATCGACAAGATGCGCGGTACCGTGGAGCGCCTGCAATCCCTGGAACGCGAGGCGGGGCGCCTAGAACGGCGCGCGGATGCGTCTAAGGGCGAAAACGCCGCCGATGCGCGGCGCGAGCTGCGCACGCGCCGGTCGGAATTAAAGGACATCGAAGAGGCCAGTGAAGTTGGACTGATGGAGTTGAAGCGTACGCTCACGATCATCCACCGCGGCGAAGCCGAAGCGGAACAGGCCAAGAAGGAACTGATCGAAGCCAACTTGCGCTTGGTGGTCTCCATCGCGAAAAAATACACTAATCGCGGATTGCAGTTCCTGGATTTGATTCAGGAAGGCAATATCGGTTTGATGAAGGCCGTAGACAAATTCGAATGGCGCCGCGGCTACAAGTTTTCCACCTATGCCACATGGTGGATCCGCCAGGCCATTACCCGTGCCATTGCAGACCAAGCTCGCACCATTCGTATTCCAGTGCACATGATTGAGACCATCAACAAGCTGGTCCGCACCAGCCGGCAGTTGGTGCAGGAGCTGGGACGCGAGCCTACCAGCGAAGAGATTGCCAAGCGCATGGACATTCCCGTGTCCAAGGTGCGCAAGATTCTCAAGATCGCTCAGGAGCCCATTTCCTTGGAGACCCCGATCGGGGAAGAAGAAGATTCGCACTTGGGAGATTTCATCGAGGACAAGGCGGTGGTTTCGCCTTCTGACGCGGTTATCAACCTGAATTTGAAGGAACAGACTTCGTCGGTGCTAAAGACCCTGACCCCGCGCGAAGAAAAAGTCATCAAGATGCGTTTCGGCCTGGACGACGGCAGCGAGCATACCCTCGAAGAAGTCGGCCAGTCCTTCGCCGTTACCCGCGAACGCATTCGCCAGATTGAGGCAAAAGCGTTGCGCAAACTCCGCCATCCGTCGCGCTCGCGCAAATTGCGGGCTTTCCTAGAGGGCCCTTCACGCGACTACCTATAGACGCAGCCGCAAATTCAATGTAAAACGCCTCGCGAAAGCGGGGCGTTTTTATTTTGGGTGCTCCACGGCTTCGGTGACTTTCGCAGCTTGCCTCTGGTCCGACAAATAACAAGGGGAGGAGAGGGCAAAAATGTACTTGTTCCCCTGCGCGAGTAGCGCCCAGGCAAGCAGGCGGCCGCGCTGATTGTGCAGGAAATACTCATACCAGCGATCCTCAACCAGCTGTGGAATCACGACGACGATGCGGCGATGCGGGTTTGCTTTGGACAGCTGCAGCACGTACTGCACGATGGGCACAATTACCCAACGATACGGAGAGGGCAGAATCAGCAGTTTCGGTGGCTCGACGCCGAGTTTGCGGAATGGCTCTTCCACGTAGCGCGCCCAGTCCTCGCGGAGCAGTTCGGAATGATTTTCCGGTTCCACGTGAATCGCGGTAATTTCATTCGAGATTCTCGATGCAAATTCCAGGGCTTGCTTGGTCACCCGGCTCCAACGGTCGATAGGTACCACCGCGAAGGGCGAGGTCTTATGCGTTGCAGGCTCCACGCTATCCTGGCAGCTGATCGCTACAGATACTTCGTGATAATGCCGACGCACCCTGAGAAAGCAAAAGATTACCAAGGGAATAAAAATCACGGTAATCCACGCGCCTTGCGTGAATTTGGCGACCAGCACAATCAGGACGGTGATTCCGGTGACAAAAGCGCCTAGACCATTGACCAGCATGTTACGAACCCACTGGTCCCCCCTTTTTTTGAACCAATGCACCACCATACCGGATTGTGAAAGTGTGAACGCCAGGAATGCCCCGACGGCATAGAGCGGAATTAAACGGTCCGTTACGCCGCCAAAGAGGATCAGTAGAAATCCAGTCGCCACCGCCAGGATGACGATCCCGTATGTGTATACCAGCCGGCGCCCGCGGTACCCGAACACGTGCGGTAAATAATTGTTCAGAGCAATTGATCGGCACAGTCGTGGAAAATCCGCGAACGCGGTATTGGCAGAAAGCGAAAGCACCAAGAGAATCGACGCGATCGTCACATAATAGAAGATTCCTTTGCCGAATACCGCCAGCAGCAGTAGAGACAAAACGCTTTGGTAGCCTGGCTGGCCTGGATTGGTGGCCATGATCCCATAGGCTTTGACCAGGAAGGAAATTCCGGCCAGCAACACCGCCAGAATAAATATAATGATCGTGAGAGTTCGCTGGGCATGCTCAACCGCCGGCTCGCGGAAGGCTCGCACGCCGTTGCTGACCGCCTCTACCCCGGTGAGTGCTGTGCAACCGCTGGCAAACACCTTGAGCAGCAGCCACAGGGTTACGGTCGCGGTTACCGGGCCAGGCGGAGGCAATGCCGCTACGGGCGTGGGGTGGCCGCCGCTCATCGCGACACGAAGGAGTCCTCCGATGATCATGATTAGTAGCGTACCCACAAACAGATAGGTGGGGATCATGAACGCGATTCCCGCTTCGCGCACACCCCGCAAATTCAGAATGGTGATCAGCACCAGAATCCCAACGCACAGGAGCACCGTGTGAGATTGCAGCGACGGCAGGGCGGATACCAGTGCGCCAACTCCGGCGGAAATGCCAACTGCCGCGGTCAAAATATAATCCGTCAGCAGCGCCGCCGCGGCCAGCAAACCCGGAAATGCGCCCAAGTTTGACCGCGCTACCGTATAGGAGCCGCCGCCCATGGGATATGCTGCAATTGTCTGCAAGTAAGAAAAGAAGACGATTATCAGCAGGGTGATAATCGCCAAGCTGACCGGAACGATGTACCGCACGCCCAGCAGCCCTAGGGGAATCAGCAGGCTGAGCGCGGCTTCCGGACCGTACGCGGCGGAACTCAGCGCGTCCAGCCCAAAAATGGGGATGCCCGCGGAAACGCCGATCTGTTCGGCGCGTTCATCGCTGGTTCGAAGCGGCTTCCCTACAATGACGTCGATAAGATTCATGCGGTCCCGTTTCGCGCGAAATTTCCCGAGCGTTCTATTTGCATCGACTAATGCCGGAAAGTCAACTCGCGCCCAAACCCTATGTCGCGCCCAAACCATATCGCTCTGGTAGTCGGCGCATCATTACAGAAGTGTTACTCGAGAGCGGTGGTCATCGCGGGGTATTGTGCGGCAAACTGCTGTTGAAGGCGCGTTCAGGACCATTCCCGTATCTTCCGGCGCTCCGGTTGTCCTTCCCCCTCCCCAATGCCATAATTCCCTTCCACAGTGGCCTCGCCAGGGGATCCCTCAGTTTTTTCGATTCCTTGGTCTCTGAGCGCACCACTGTCCTGAGGGGGTTCCCATGGCACTTCGTGATACCTGGATTGAAAAGCGGGAAGCCGCACAAGCCGGCGCCAATGGCAGCCGGAACATGTCTCAGATGCACCTGGCCAAGCTCGGCGTGATTACTGAGGAAATGCAGTACGTGGCCACCCGTGAGCGACTGGAACCCGAATATGTGCGCACCGAAGTGGCCCGCGGCCGCGCCATCATCCCCGCCAACATTCACCACCGCAACCTGGAGCCCATGGGCATCGGCGTGGCGTTCAACTGCAAGATCAACGCCAACATCGGAAACTCTGCGACCACCTCCGAAATAAACGAAGAGCTTAAGAAGCTTCACCATGCCGTGCACTATGGCGCGGACACGGTCATGGACCTATCGACCGGCGGCAATATCCCAGAGATTCGCAAGGCCATCATCAACGCGTCTCCCGTGCCCATCGGAACCGTGCCCGTCTACGAAGCGATTTCTCGCGTGCGCCGTCCCGAGGATCTTTCCATCGGTCTGATGCTCGAAGTCATCGAAGAGCAAGCCGAGCAAGGCGTGGATTACATGACCATTCACGCCGGTGTTCTGCGCGAACAAGTCCCGCTGGTACGCAAACGCATTACCGGTATCGTGTCGCGCGGCGGGTCGCTGATGGCCCACTGGATGGAACATCACAAGAAGCAGAACTTTCTGTACGAGCGCTTCGAAGATATCTGCAAGATTTTCAAGAAGCACGACGTGAGCTTCTCGCTCGGCGACGGGATGCGGCCAGGCTGTCTGGCCGACGCCAGCGACGAAGCGCAATTTGCGGAACTGCGCGTTCTTGGCGAACTCACCAAGCGCGCCTGGGAGCACGACGTCCAAGTGATGATCGAGGGCCCCGGCCACATTCCCATGGACCAGATCAAGGAGCAGGTCGACAAGGAAGTGGAGTGGTGCTACGAAGCGCCGTTCTACACCTTGGGTCCGCTGGTCACCGATATCGCGCCGGGCTACGACCACATCACCAGCGCCATCGGTGCGGCCATGATCGGCTGGTATGGCGCTTCCATGCTGTGTTACGTGACTCCCAAGGAACACCTCGGCCTGCCCAATTCCGACGACGTCAAACAGGGTGTGATCGCGTACAAAATTGCCGCGCACGCCGCCGACGTGGCGCGCCACCGCCCAGGCGCTCGCGATCGCGATGACGCCCTCAGTTATGCGCGCTTCTTGTTCGATTGGAACAAACAGTTTGAGCTTTCGCTCGACCCCGCTACTGCAAAAGCCATGCACGACGAGAACTTGCCGGATGATTTCTACAAAGAAGCTAAGTTCTGCTCCATGTGTGGCCCCAAATTCTGCTCGATGAATATCACGCAGCTTGCCGAAGCCGAAGGTGGCAAGGACCAAGCCGAACGGAAACAAAGATTCGCGGAACTCCTGGTGAAGGTCCAGGGCGCGGGGGACTAGTACCGTTCCAGGTGACCCTGGAACAAAACCCTCGATACACGCGTATTAAAGAACAAGGGCCTCTGAAGTGGTGCCCGAAGAGGTGCTTCATGCTGCACCTGGCATTTCTAGTTCTGCTGTATTTCCTGCCCGCCATTATGGGTCGGGATAAACGCGACGCCACCGGCATCTTCCTGCTGAACCTGTTCCTGGGGTGGACTGTAATCGGCTGGGTCATTGCCCTCATTTGGGCTTGCACTGCCGAGCCTTCAGCGCGCGTCCATCTGATTCCGGTCGCCGCCGGGAGCCGTTATTGTTGCCAATGCGGCGCTGCCAGTTTCCCAGGGGCCCATTATTGCGTCGCCTGCGGCCGAACCGTTTGACGATCGCGGTCATCGTAAATTGCGCCGTAAGGTAGAAGTGTCTTTGAACGATGACGGACTCGAACAGCCAATCTCTACGCGAAGAATTTAATCGCTGGGCGGAAGCCGGGCGCGGCGATGGTATGGAGCAGGACCACCTCCCGATTACCCTGCCCGTGCTGGAAAAAATGCGCCTCGCGCCAACGGACAATGTCCTCGATCTCGGCTGTGGTTCCGGGTGGCTCTCGCGCCGCATCAGCAAACTTGTTCCCGAAGGGCGCGTGGTGGGCATGGATGTCTCCGACGAAATGATCCGCGTGGCTCGCCGCAACAGCCTCGATTATCACAACGTGCTGTTTATCACCGGAGAGGCGGCGGAAATTCCCTGGGAGCCCAATTTCTTCAATCATGTCATTTCCGTGGAATCCGCTTATTACTGGCCTGATCCGGCAGCGGGTTTGCGCCAAGTCCATCGCGTGCTTCGGGCCGCCGGTTCCGCGTGGATTGTGATTAACTATTACCGCGACAATCCCTATTGCCATCAGTGGGGCCCACTTCTAGCTGTTCCCACGCACTTGCTTGCGGCCGAGGAATGGGCCGAGCTGTTCCGCGGCGCTCGATTTACTCGCGTTTCCCACGAACGTGTCGTCGATCCCTCCGCAACGCCCGAGACCTACACCGGCCGCTGGTTCCGCGATGCCGCGGAGCTCCGTGCCTTTAAGGCCGAAGGCGCGCTGCTCCTTTATGCCGAAAAGTAATCCCTAGCGGCAATTTCTCGGAGAAATCCGGCACTGGCAGCTCCGGTTTCCAGCCGGCGGTCTTGCGGGAGGAGCGAACCGACTCAGAAAGCGGTCTGTACCTGAGGCCACGAACCGCATGATCTGGTCGGCTGTGGTCGCGAATCTGGCTGTGCGTCGCGAAGTGTGGTAAGAGTGCGAACGCTAGTCAATTGCGAGGTAGTGCCACGCAACGCGGATCAAACTAGAAGGTGAGCGAATGGGGTTCTTTGCGGATGGCGTAGCAGTGATTACTGGGGCCGGGTCGGGTATGGGCCGATGCCTGGCGCAACAGTTGGCCGCCAAAGGTGCCGCGCTGGCCTTGGCGGACGTGAGCGAAAAAGGTCTGGACGAGACGGTGGGCTCACTGCGCACCTCTGCGAAAATCTCCAAACACATCGTGGACGTCGCGGAGGAAGAACGAGTTAAATTTTTCGCGGAAGAAGTTGGCCGGGTACACGGCCGCGCCACCGTGCTCTTCAATAATGCGGGGGTGGCGTTGTTGGGCCATCTCGACGAAATTTCCCTCCAGGAATTCCGGTGGTTGATGGACATCAATTTCTGGGGCGTGGTCTATGGCGTCACCTATTTTCTTCCATTGCTCAAAAAAGAAAAACGCGCACACATCGTAAACACTTCCAGTCTTCTGGGGATTTTTGGCGCGGCGGGGCAGGGAGCTTACTGTGCCAGCAAATTTGCCGTGCGCGGCTACACGGAATCGCTGCACCACGAACTTCTGGGCACCAGCATTGGCGTGACCTGCGTGCATCCCGGGTTCGTGCGCACTTCCATTGCCGAACATGCCAAAGTGGGCCAATGCGCCCCCGGAAGCATAAGGGACGAAAGCCTCTCGCGATTTGACCGAGTTGCGCGTACCAATGCCGCGACCGCCGCTGCCAAAATTCTGCGTGCCGTCGAATTGCGCAAGTCGCGCGTTCTCATCGGCCCGGACGCCTACTTCGCCGACGTTTGGCAGCGCCTCAAACCGGCCACTTACTGGAACCTCATCGCAAAGCAGTTCGAACATCCTGGAAGGAAAGCCCGCTGAGTAGGACAGGTGGGCAGAATGCAGCTGACCAGAGAGAACGACCGGGACGCTAACCTTGGCAAAACGAATTCGCGGTTTAGGGGATGCGTTCCGGGACGAAAACGAAGCCGCTCACAGTGAATTGTTGACCGACGACATTCGCGCCGAAAGTTTGAAGTCGGCGAAGTCTGGATGCGACCGGGCGGAATCTGGAGATGCTGCTATTATCACGCGACGCCACTTCAGGTGTAATGCCCCGCGCGATTACGGAGGAGACCGCGGTGCTGCTGGCCGCATCTATGCAAGGGTACAAAAGCAACTCAATACGATGAGGAGTTAACTTGAGAACATACAAGATGACTTCTGTGATCTGCTCCGTGCTTTCAGGTTTTACTTTGGCTTTCGCGCAAACTACGCCTCCAAACCAAGGGCTCACCGACAATCCCATCTTCAAGAAAGACTGCGCCGGTTGCCATGGCAAAACCGCCGAGGGCCACCACTTTGCAGGGCCGGCGCTGATCTCGGATAAGGTTGCCGCCGCTTCTGCCGACGATCTGCGCAACATCATCACCAGCGGCAAAGGCCGCATGCCCAAGTATTCCGGCAAACTCTCGCCCGAAGAAATCGACACACTGGTTCAGCAGATCCGGGCCCTCAACAAAAAATGACCACTGGCGGGCAAGCGGCACAAACTGTGATGCGCCGTGCTGACAGCAGCAGTGCCGGTATGGTAGTCATAAAGGTGACGATATACTGAGCTGGCTGCACGACGAGAGGTTCCCGTGGGTGTCATAGACCAACGCTTCGAAAAGAATTTCCTGATTACCTCGGTCGACTACGTTTTCAATTGGGCCAGAAAAAGTTCCCTGTGGCCGCTCACGTTCGGCTTGGCCTGCTGCGCCATCGAGATGATCGCCTCAACCACCGCGCGTTTTGACATGGCCCGTTTTGGTGCTGAAGTTTTTCGTCCCTCCCCGCGCCAGGCAGACTTGATGATCGTCTCCGGCACCGTTACCTTGAAAATGGCGCAAGTGATCCAGCGCGTTTGGCAACAAATGCCGGATCCGAAGTGGTGCATCTCCATGGGCGCCTGCTCGAGCGTGGGCGGCCCATTCAACGCCTATTCCGTTCTGCAAGGTGTCGACCGTATCGTTCCTGTCGATGTTTACGTTGTGGGGTGCCCTCCTCGGCCGGAAGCGCTGTTTTATGCACTGCTAAAGTTGCAGGACAAGATTGATACCATGAGCTTGGCCAAGCGGCCCACCGAAGTGCGGCTCCATTCGGGAATGGTAGATGAGTTTCGAAAAAACGTGATGGTGGCGCAGGTGCCTGAGCCAGCCGAGAAATAGCTGTCGGCGAATTGGCCAAACCTGAATTCGACAATTCCCTGGCAGGACCTGCCAAGCGAGGCGAAAACATGTCATTCGTGCGAACCGTCAAGACCGAGGAATTGCCGCCAGGAACCGTGCGAGAACTTCAGATTGAAGGCAAAGCGATTGCGGTGGCCAACGTAGGCGGAAAATTTTACGCGTTCAACAATATGTGCCTTCATCGTGGCGGACCCTTGGGCCAAGGGCCGCTGGAGGGAAAGGTGGTGACCTGCCCATGGCACGGCTGGCAATATGACGTCACGACTGGAAAGGTCCTCCAAAACCCGTCGGTCGGCGTGGATTGCTATGCCGTCGAGGTACGCGGCCAAGACGTATTTGTGGATGTCAGCGCCTGACAATGGCGTAAACAGCTCTATTTATTAGCATTACTTTGCTTTGTAGATGGTCCTAGTACCATGTCCGCCGAGTTTTCCTCCCGTTTTCCTCCTATCTTTAACATTTTGTTTGGTTTTCCCCCCGCGTCCGTGTATCCTGCACGCGAATCTCGGAGCCGATGGCGACGGTAACCCCTCAAATACGACATTATTGGATCTTCAGCGCAGACCCTCATCACTATCACTGGGACACTCTCTTCGTAAAAGGGAAAGAGATGTGGCACGGTGCGGGTGCGAAACCGGACGCTGTTCGTTCGCTGAAACAGGTGAAAAAGGGTGATCGGGTGCTCTGCTACCATTCCGCGCCGGAGCGCTCGCTCTACTCCATCGCCGAAGTGACCCGCGACCCTTATCCCGATCCCCACGATTACGACGGCAAAAACCTCGTCGCCGATTTACGAGCCTACGAAAAGTTGCCTCGCCCGGTCACCCTCGCCGAAATGCGCGGCAATCCTGCGTTGCGCAAAGTGAAACTGCTGAAAAGTGTGCGCCGCATCATTTCACCGATCACCGAAGCCGAATATCAGGAATTGTTGCGCATGGCCGGAATTGTCGCCATGCCGGGTGTGCCGCTGCCTTGAGGGACGCTTTCGAGCGCTGAGCGAACATTTCACGGAATTTCGCGTCTTAGACAGGTTAGCGGCACACGCAGTTCTATTCCAGCGATTCAACTCAGTTCTGCGCGTTCTTGGTTCGCGGTTCATCGGATGGTGAGCGAAATTCTCGACTCGCTCAAATCAATTTGGAGGACAAATGCGTTCTCGACTTAGCTGGTTTCTCGGAGTGCTGTTGCTATTAGCATCGACGGGAAAAACAGCGGATCAGCCTCCCTTGTTGGCACAAAATCCCACGCTCAGCAAGACCAGCATCGTCTTCAGCTATGGCGGTTACCTGTGGAGCGTGCCCCGTGAAGGGGGCGAAGCCCGCCAACTGACCACCGCAGGCCACGAAGGCTTGCCGTTCTTCTCTCCCGATGGCCAGACCATCGCCTTCACCGGCAAATACGACGGCAACACCGATGTTTTCGTCATGCCCGCGGATGGTGGCTCGCCCAAGCGCCTCACCTGGCACCCCAACCAGGACGCCACCCTCGGTTGGACGCCCGATGGCAAGCGTGTGCTATTCCTCTCCGACCGCGAGGCCTATGCCGACTTTACGCGTTTCTACACCGTCCCGGCCCAAGGCGGAGTTGCCGAGGCGCTGCCGATGTGGCGCGCTTTCGAAGGGTCGTACTCGCCGGATGGAACGCGCATGGCCTACGTTCCCAACTTCCAGTGGCAAGCCGCCTGGAAGCGTTATCGCGGTGGCCAAACCACGCCGATTTACGTAGTCCGTCTTAGCGATCTTTCGCTTGAGAAATTGCCGCGCGAAAACTCCAACGATAAAAATCCCGTCTGGTTCGGCGATACCATTTATTTCCTCTCCGACCGCAACGGACCGGTGACGCTGTTCGCCTACGACACGAAAAACAAAACCGTGAAACAGGTCGTTGAGAATAAGGGCTACGATTTGAAGAGTGTTTCCGCCGGGCCGGATGCCTTGGTCTACGAGCAGTTTGGTGGCATCTTCCTTTTTGACCCGCAGACCGGAAAATCCAGGAAAGTCGAAATTCATCTGAACGGTGACTTGCCCGCGACTCGCCCGCACTTCGATAAGGTCGCGGAAATGATCCAGAACGCTGGCATCTCTCCAACTGGCGCCAGAGCGGTATTCGAAGCGCGCGGCGAAATCCTCACCGTGCCAGCGGAAAAAGGCGACATCCGCAATTTGACGCGCACTCCCGGCATCGCCGAACGCGATCCGGCGTGGTCCCCGGATGGCAAATGGATCGCCTACTTCTCCGATGAGTCCGGCGAGTATGCCTTGCATCTCGAAGATCAATCGGGGCTGGGAGAAGTCAAGAAGATCAACCTGGGCGATCCGCCTTCTTATTTCTACGGACCCACCTGGTCGCCCGACAGCAAGAAAATTGCTTATACCGATAAGCGGCTGAACCTGTGGTATGTGGACATCGAGAAGGCCACTCCTGTAAAGGTCGCCACCGAACGGTTCGAAGATCCCAGTAGTGCCATGAACGAAACTTGGTCCCCGGACAGCAAATGGCTGAGCTACACCCGATATCTGCCGAATCACCTTCATGCGGTGTTTGCCTACTCGCTGGACAACGGCAAGGAATCGCAGATCAGTGACGGTACGGCGGACGCGCGCTATCCGGTGTTCGATAAAAATGGGAAGACTCTTTATTTCACCGCTAGCACCGACGTAGGTCTCAGCGTCGGATGGTTGGACCTTTCCAGCTATCAGCACCCACTGACCCGCAGTGTCTACGCGGTGGTATTGAAAAAGGGTGATCCTAATCCCGTCGAACCGCAAAGTGACGAGGAAAAAATCGCCACGCCCGACAAAAAAAGCGCGGACGCGGACAAGGATAAGGCGAAAGACGCGGATAAGGACAAAGACAAAAGTAAGGACGCCGACAAAGCCAAGGAAAAGAAGGAAGAGCCTCCTGCGGTCACCGTCGATTTCGACGGCATCGGACAGCGTATCGTCGCCCTTCCCATTCGCCCCGCCAACTATGTCCAATTGGATGCCGGTAAAACAGGTGTGCTGTTTCTCTCGGAAATCGTGGACGTGCCTCGTTTCCGCGAGCCTAACAGTGCCACGGTGACCAAATTTGATCTGAGCACCAGGAAACCAGAACCGTACGTCAGCGGTATAACACAGTTTTACGTTTCCGCGAATGGAGAGAAGGTGCTGTTCCGCCAGGGACCGCCACCCGCCGGGCCGTGGATCATCGCGGCCACCGCTACCGTGCCAAAACCCGGCGAAGGGCTGGTAAACCTCGCCAACATGGAGGTCTATGTCGACCCGCGCGCGGAGTGGAATCAGATGTACCACGAGGTCTGGCGCATTCAGCGCGATTTCCTCTACGACCCGAATCACCACGGTCTGAATATTCCTGCGACGGAAAAAAAATACCGTCCCTACTTGGCTGGAGTGGGAGGGCGCGGCGACCTGAACTACCTATTCGTGGAAATGCTGGGCGAAGTCACCATTGGCCACATGTTTGTTGGCGGCGGGGATGTACCCAAGCCCAACGAAGTGAAGGGCGGTCTATTGGGCGCCGATTACCAGGAGGAGAACGGCCGGTACCGCTTTGCCCGTATTTACAATGGCGAAAACTGGAATCCCGATCTACGCGCGCCCTTGACGCAACCCGGCGTCGACGTGAAGGTCGGCGACTATCTCCTGGAAGTGAATGGCCGAGACGTGCGCCCACCTGCCGAAGTCTATAGCTTCTTCGAAGAAACCGCCGGAAAGCAGATCAAAATCAAGGCCGGCCGCAATCCCGACGGCAAGGACGCTCGCGAACTCACTGTCGTACCTGTCGACAACGAGTTTGCTCTCCGCAATCGTGCCTGGGAAGAGGACAATCGCCGCAAGGTTGACCAACTGAGCGGCGGAAAACTCGCGTACGTCCATGTGCCCGACACCGCCGTTGGCGGCTACACAAATTTCAATCGCTTCTATTTTGCGCAAGTCGATAGGGAGGGAGCCATTATCGACGAGCGCTACAATCACGGCGGCGAAATCGCCGATTACATCGTTGACATGCTCAAGCGTCCGCTGCGCAATTGCGCTATCTCCCGCGAGGGCGACAAATTCTGTTCACCCCTCGCACAAATCTACGGACCAAAAACCATGATCATCAACGAAATGTCAGGCTCAGGCGGCGACGCGCTGCCCTGGATGTTCAAGCAGGACCATGTCGGCCCGCTGGTCGGCGCGCGCACCTGGGGCGGCCTCGTCGGTATTTATAATTACCCCCCGCTTATCGACGGAGGTTTTGTCACCGCACCTCGCGTGGCCATCTACGGCCTGCATGGACAATGGGAAGTGGAAAATCACGGCGTTGCGCCCGACATCGAAGTCGAAAATGATCCCGCGTCGGTAGCCGCGGGGCACGATCCGCAGCTGGAGAAAGCCGTCCAGGTCACGATGGACGCGCTGAAGAAAAATCCCGTAGTTGTGCCAGATCATCCGCCCTATCCGAATTATCAGAAGAAGTAGCCGCGAGCAGCCCCCAAACGCTGCCAGAGCGGCCTAGTGAATTTTCGCAAGTTCGCTCTGCGCTCGCGCAGCCACATCATCGGGCAGTGGGGCATATCCAAATTTACCCGCCACCGATTGCGAATCCGGTGCGAGTGCCCACGTCAAAAACCCACGCAAATCTTGGCCCTCGGTGGTGCTGCGCGAGCGCACCGGCGCCAGAATCCACGTGAAACTGGAAATCGGGTAGGCCTGCGGGCCTGGGGCATTCGTGATCGATACGCGAAAATCGATCACCGATTTGGGCAACGCGCCGGCAGCTGTCAGGCTGGCAATATCCGCTCTGATAAATCTACCCGCGGAATTCAGCACCGCTCCGTATGGCATTCGGTTCTGTGCCGCATACAGAAAATCCACGTACCCTATGGCGCCGCCAGTCTGCCTCACCAGGCCTGCGACACCTTCATTCCCTTTACCGCCCAGACCGACTGGCCAATTGACCGAGGTTCCCTTTCCAACCCGCTCCGGCCATTCCCTACTGATCTTCGACAGGTAATCCGTGAAAATGAAATTCGTTGCGCAACCATCCGACCGGCGAATCACGGTAATCGGCCAATCCGGCAGATTCTTCGTGCGATTGGCCGCCGCGATTCGCGCATCATTCCAATACACAATTCTCCCGGCATAGATGCCTTCGAGAATATCTGGCGTAAATCGGAGCTCTCCGACTCCCGGAAGGTTATAAATCAGCACTACCGCCCCAATTACCGTCGGAATATCCACCATCGGCGCGCGCATTCTTTCAAGTTGCGCGTCGCTCAGTGGCACATCCGTCCCGCCAAAATCGACTACTTTATCTAGCAACTGCCGCATTCCTGCTGCGCTGCCCACCGCCTGATAGCTGAACTGTACTTCCGGCGCCACCTTGTGGAATTCGTCGAACCACTTGGAATAGAGTGGGTACGGAAAAGTGGCTCCCGCGCCATTTATTGTCGGCGGACCGCTGGCTTCGGCAGGTCTTGTAGGTACTTCCACAACCGGCTCAAGCGTTGGAAACGGCGCGTCCGCACGGTTATCCGCGGCTACTAGAGAGGCGTCCTCCTGCGGCTGATTCCCAAGATTCGATCGCAGCGGCCGCTGCCAAACAACGATAGGCCGAACGGCCACTCCGAATGCTGGCTGTGCTGGACGCCGCTGTTCTGCCGCATCCGCGGGCTGGTCCGTAGTCGAAGAATCCTCATTCCCAGCCACGGCAGCGTCGACCGCGCCCGCGGGCTCGACGGCACCGAAAGGCATTGTTGCGTCTGCCTTTGCCACTGCCTGCTCCTCTCCCCGGTTGGCAGGAACAACAGGGCCGCGCAGCATCACCACTAGAACCATCGCGACGAAGGCAAGTCCCCCGCAAACCAGCAGTGCCGCGCTCCGGTCAATCTTGATAACCAGGTAGCGGTTGGAAGCGCCAAGAGAAGAAAGCTGTTGCCTGTTTCTCATAGTTCAGCCCCTTAGACGAGCCGTTGCTCCCTTAGTAGCGCCGGATTATTACACCAAGATGAATACTCCTGTCACGCTGATCGCAACTGCGACAGCGCGCGCTAGGAGCCATGCATGTGATAGTTTGTTGCGGAGACCCTATGCCGGAACTTCCTGAAGTTGAGACCGTTGCGCGAGGCTTGCAGAAAGAAATCGCGGGGCAAAAAATCCTGGGCGTTGCCCTTGGAAAGACCGATTTCATCGACAATCCTGAACTCGTCGAGCGCGAGCTGCCGGGCCGTACCGTTCTGCGCGTGGAGCGCTACGGAAAATTCATGCTCTTGCGCCTCAGCCCTGCAAATTCGCACCACACCATCCAGCCAGACGCGGCCCTTCTTGTTCATTTGGGCATGACCGGTTCCCTCGTTGCGCGCGCCGCCAGCGATCCTCACGCCAAGCATACTCACGTGGTGATGCCCCTCAGCGACGGCCGCGAATTGCGCTACGTCGATCCCCGACGCTTTGGACGCATGGCCTATTTAACCGGAGACACCCTCTCGCGGGAATTACAGCGCTTTGGAGCCGACCCGCTGGAGACTAGCCCGGACGAATTCGTCACCCGCATCCGCTCCCGCAAAGCCCGCATCAAGGCCCTGCTGTTGGACCAAAGCGTTCTCCGCGGCGTGGGCAACATCTACGCGGACGAAAGCTTATGGAAGGCCAGGATTCATCCGGCGCGGCTAGGCGCGCGATTGACGCCAGAGCAGGTGGAGAAATTATATTCAGAGTTGCAACGCATTCTGCGCAACGCCATTCGCCTCCGTGGCTCCTCCATTTCCGACTTTGTAGATGCCCAAGGTTTGCCGGGGGAATATCAGCAGCACCATCGGGTGTACGGGCGCGAGGGCCATCCTTGCTTCCGCTGCAAGAAGATAATCCGTCGAATCAATGTCGCAGGGAGAAGCAGCTATTATTGCCCCATTTGCCAACATGTCCCTCGACGCCAAAGAAAGTTCAGCCAAACCAAGGCGGCCAAGGGAACCCGGCGCAAAGGGCTCGGCAAAAGGCCCGTTTCCTAAGGAGCTTTAGCTCCGGCATGGAAGGGCCCGGCATTCAATGGCCTTCGCCACACGACGGACTAGTTGCAAGCAGGGTGATGCGGCGTCCTAGCGGAGAACCTATGCGAGCGGTGGTGCAACGAGTAAGCCGCGCGAAAGTCACCGTGGAGAATCAGGTCACCGGCGAAATCGGTCCGGGGCTCATGATCCTGCTTGGCGTTGGTAAGGAAGATACGTCCCCCGTTGCCGTCGCAATGGCTGAGAAGCTTGTGAATCTCCGCATTTTTGAGGATGCCGCGGGCAAGATGAACCTATCCGTTCTCGACGTCAAAGGTAGCGCGCTCGTCGTCTCCCAGTTCACCTTGTACGGAGACGCTCGCGGCCAACGCCGGCCCAGTTTCATCTCCGCGGCCCCGCCGGAACTGGCAAAGAAGCTCTACGAAGAATTTTGTGCCGCATTAAAGAAACTCGGCGTGACTGTGGGTACTGGCATGTTTCAGAGCATGATGTCTGTGGAGTTGGTGAATGAAGGCCCGGTCACGATCCTTATTGATTCCGAAAAGACCTTCTGACTCACGCCGAAAAGGTGCGCGGACGGCGGAGCCGTGGACGGTTCGCCGTGCTCTGGCCGAATTGAAGCGCCACGGCGAACAGTGCAACGTCGCCGGTATGGCGCGTTTCGGAATCCTGGCGAAGCAGGTATGGGGTGTATCCAAACCCCGACTCCATGAGCTTGCCCGCAAAATCGGAAGAAATCATACTCTGGGCCTAAACCTCTGGGAAACCGGGATTCACGACGCGCGCCTCTTGGGAATGCTCATCTCGCAGTCCCATCTCGTCACTTCGTCTCAAATGGAAAACTGGGTACGCGATTTCGATAACTGGGATATCTGCGACGGCACCTGCTGCCACTGGTTCGTCGCTGCCGGTCCCGCGTGGGACAAAGCGTTTGCATGGACTACGCGCAAGAAGGAATTTCAGAAACGGGCCGGTTTTGCTTTAGCTGCTTACCTCGCGATTCACGACAAAACTGCTCCGCACGTGCCATTTCGAAAGTTCCTGAAAATTATCGAAGGCCAGGCCTGGGACCATCGGAACTTCGTTCGAAAAGCCGTAAACTGGGCGCTTCGCAATATCGGAAAACGCAATGTACGGTTGAATCGTGAGGCCATCACCACCGCAGAACGAATTCGCCGCGGCGGTACGCGCTCCGGCCGGTGGATTGCCGCCGATGCCCTTCGCGAATTGCAGAGCGACGCCGTGCGCACCCGTTTGCTTCGAAAGGGCCGCTGATTCCATGCCGCCAACCGTTGTGCCCAAAATCCGCAAGGCGAAACTCACCGACGCCCGACGCCTGGCCGAGCTTTCAGGTCAATTGGGCTATCCTACGAACACCAGAGAGATGAGCGCGCGGCTCCAACGTGCCCTGCGATCGAGAAATGGAATGTGCTTGGTCGCCGAATTGAAGCTTCACGGCCTCATCGGTTGGGTTCATGTCAGCGTCACCCCGTTGCTCGAAGTGGAACTGCGGGCCGAGGTTAACGGCTTGGTCGTGGACGAAACCTTGCGCTGCACAGGAGTTGGCGCCGCCCTTCTGAAGGCGGCGGAAGGGTGGGCCCGCAAGATGGGATGCACGGGAATGTCCGTGCGCTCCAACGTCGTTCGCGATCGCGCCCACGCTTTCTACGTGCGCCAGGGCTACGAGCATTACAAAACTCAAAAGGCTTTCCGCAAATCCCTTTAATCGCCGGGAACTCAAGTTATAGCCTTACCGGACCGTTACCTAATGGCCCCCAGCGTCCAAACCGACTGTGGCAGAATATATCGTGTTACGATGAAGTCAGGAACAATGCCAGAGAAGATCACTCACCACGAATACAGGGCGCTGGGCGAGCTTCGCTATTTGATCCGGCGGTTTTTGCAGGAAGGGGACCTGACCGCCAAGCAGGCCGGGCTCGCGCCGCAACAATATTTGCTGCTGCTCGCCATCCGCGGTCTGCCTACGGGCCAGGAGGCTACCATCAGCGCTCTCGCTAAGCGCCTGTCTTTGCGCCACCACAGTACGGTGGAATTGATCGACCGCATGGAGGCGCATGGTTACGTGAAGCGGGTGCGCGGGCGTGAAGACCGGCGGCAGGTTCTGGTCAGTTTGCAGCCGCGGGGATTGCGACTGCTCGAGCGGGTTGTCGAGCAGCGCATCATTGAATTGCGAGCCAACGGCCGGGCACTGGTCGGGGCAATCGGCGACTTACTCGAGCCACGCGCCAAAGTTTTGTCCATCAGCAATGCACGACGGAGAAGGGTTGCGGCGGTAAACAGGCCGCTGCCTGGAAACTAACTTATTGAGCACCAGGAATAACTCTTCGGAGACTAACGAGCAAACGCCAAAGAAGAGAATTCGCCCGGAGGAACTCGGCGATTTTTCGGTGAACTGGGGTGTTCTCAGGATAACCCTTCTCGCCGTACCCATCGGAGCGCTTGCGGCCGTCTCTGCGTTGATTCTGCTCCGGCTGATTTCTTTTTTCACGAACGTGTTTTACTTCGGCCGTTTATCCATAGCGTCCAACTCCCCGGCCGGAAATCACCTGGGATGGCTGGCGGTGTTAGTGCCGGTGGTAGGCGCGACGATCGTCGGCTTTATGGCCCGCTACGGCTCCGATCGCATTCGTGGCCACGGCATCCCGGAAGCTATCGAATCCATTTTGCTGAATGGCAGCCGCATTGAACCAAAAGTAGCGGTGCTCAAACCTGTCTCAGCAGCTATCTCCATCGGTTCCGGCGGACCGTTCGGCGCCGAAGGCCCCATCATCATGACCGGTGGTGCATTCGGCTCGATGATTGCGCAAATGTTTCACCTGACCAGCGCGGAACGAAAAACGCTGCTGGTCGCCGGCGCGGCGGCCGGCATGTCCGCGACCTTTGCCGCTCCAATTTCCGCGGTGCTGCTGGCCATCGAACTTCTTCTCTTTGAACGTAAGCCGCGCAGCATTATTCCGGTGGCCGTAGCGAGCACTACCGCCGCTCTTCTTCGTCAATATTTGCTCGGGCAGGGCCCACTGTTTCCAACATTTGGCCACGGCCCGTGGATCACGCCCATGGCGCTGGTCTGCGCGGTAATTGCGGGCATCGTGTGCGGCCTCGTCTCCATACCACTGTCCAATTCCGTTTATTTCTTCGAAGACTTCTTCGGGAAACTGCCGGTGCACTGGATGTGGTGGCCCGCGCTCGGAGGCATTGTCGTAGGCCTCGGTGGCCTCATATTTCCCCAGGCGCTCGGCGTAGGGTACGACGTCATCGGCGAACTGGTGAAAGGAGACCGCGCGTTGCACCTGGTGCTCGGCGTTCTCATTGTTAAGTGGCTCATCTGGGCTGTGGCTCTCGGCTCTGGAACATCCGGCGGCGTTCTGGCGCCAGTGATGATGATAGGCGCGGGACTGGGCGCGCTGTTGTCTTACGTCCTACCGGACATGGGCCCCGGATTCATGGCTATGATCGGTCTCGGTGCGATGCTCAGCGGCACTTTGCGAGTACCTATGGCCGCCATCGTGTTCACCGTGGAGGAAACGCACGACTGGAATATGCTCTTGCCGCTGCTCCTCGGGTGTGTAGCTTCTTATACTGTTTCCACCGTGTTATTGCGCCGCTCGATTCTCACCGAGAAAGTGGCGCGCCGCGGCTATCACGTCAGCGGCGAGTACTCTGTCGATCCTCTGGAATTGCTATATGCGCGGGAAGTAATGCGTGCCCCCAACGTTATTCTTCAGGCGCACAGCAGCATTCAACAAGCGCTCGAGCAACTGCCATCCGACTTTGCGCAGAGGCAGCGGCTTCTCCCGGTTGTGGACTCGTTTGGATTGCTCACGGGTGTGCTCACGCGAGGCGCGCTTCAAAATGAGTCTCAGCAGGCGTCACCCTCCCGGGAAACACGTGCTCTTCGGGAAATCGTCCACAAAGACCCGATCGTAGTGTTTTCCGACGAACCTCTGCGTGTCGTCGTTAATCGCATGGCGGAAAAAGGTGTTACACGCATGCCCGTAGTCGAGCGAGGCAGCAACCAATTCGTCGGGCTTATCTCACTCGACGATCTGTTGAAAGCACGAGCGCGGCACTTGGAGGAAGAACAGCGCCGCGAGCAGACCCTCTGGCTACCCTACTTCAGCCGTCCACGTGACGCCTCGCGGTTCAATTCTTAAACTTCATCGCTGGCTGGCGCTGTTCCCTAAAACTGAATTTTGGGATTGGCGGATTGGGACTTCGATATGAGGCCCTGAACCTGAGCCGGGCTTTCGCTTTGTGGACACAGTGTTGCTTCTAGCGATTTGCGAAATTAAGAGCGGCTCAAGCAGCGGATGGATTCGGCCGGTCTGGTTTGCGGTAAGCCCTGGTAATGTCCGAAATATCGATCACGCCTAGAATCCGCGAAACATTGGCCCGGCTCAACACCGGCACGAGCGGATAATTCGTCGCCTGGCGCAGCGCCACCTGCAAGTCCTCGTCCGGGTGCAGGTAAGGCACCACGGATAACGTCTGCGTCTCCTCTAACGGCCGAAGGTCCCCTGCATCCGCCAGTTTTTTCAAGTCGCCCCGGCTCAGCAAGGAGATCGAGTTGCTTGGCCGTCTCACCAGGAACACATCTTCCGAGGTCGCTTGTATAATTTCCCAGGCCTCGCTGACCGGCCTTTGGCTATCCAGAATGATGGTCGGCCGCGGTCTCATCGCATCCTCCACGGTTAACATCTCCTGTTCACGCTCTTCTTCCAAGGCAGGTAAGTACAGCCCATCCTGCCGCGTAATCAACTCCAGAGCCGGTACCGGCTGAAACCTTCGCGAGATAAGATACGAGAGCATGTTTGCGACTAGCACCGGTAAAATAATCGTGTAGTCACCACTTACTTCCAAGGCCATGAACACCGAGGTAATCGGCACCCGGAGGAAACCGGCAAACAAAACTCCCATGCCCACCAACGCATAGGTGCCCACGGACCCAGTCAGGTGCGGGAAAAATATATGCTCGACGGTGCCTACCGCACCGCCCAGCATTGCTCCGATAAATAGTGTCGGCGCAAACATACCGCCGGGTGTACCACTGGAAAACGAGAGGGTGGTCGCCAGAATCTTCAGCCCCGCCAACATGCCCAGCACTTCCCAGGTGTATTGGTTGTGCATCGCCTGATCGATGAAGTCGTAGCCCGCACCCATCACCTGCGGGAATCCCGCCAACGCGATCAGCCCGAGCAGCAGGCCGGCGATTGCCGGATACAAGAACTGCATGAACTGAGGGCTTTGCTTGATTTTTGGCCTTAACCATCCGAGCGCGCTCGCGAATACTACCGACGCGACTCCACCCAAGACGCCCAGCACGCTGTAGGCCAGCAACTCCTGCCAGCGAAGCACGCCTACGGGTGGAATGCGGAAAAATGGCTCCGACCCCAGAAACAAGCGCATCGTCACAACGCTGGAAACCGCCGCGAGCACTACCGTGGCAAGTATGCCTGCGCTCCAGTGACCGATAATCTCCTCGATCACGAAAAGCACTGCGGAAATCGGTGCATTGAACGCCGCCGCCAACCCAGCTGCGGCTCCTACCGGCGCAAGAATTCGCATTTTCTTTTTCGATAGGTTCAGCCGCGTGCCCACCGCCGACGCCAATCCTGCTCCGATCTGGAGGGAAGGATCTTCAGGTCCCAAGGAGTGGCCGGAACCAATGGCCAGTGAGGCCGTGATGAATTTCCCTATCACTGTTCGCAGCGGAATATAGCCATTGGAAATATACAGTGCTGCCTTTGTTTGGTTCAGGCCGCTTCCCGCCGCTCCTTTAAATACCGTGAAAATCAGCCCGGAAATCACGAGGCCGGCAAGCGCCGGAGCCAAGAACGCGCGCCACGCCGGAGGGGTGAGGGCACTTCCGAGGAGATACAATCGCGTCCACTCCATGGTGATCCGGAAACACACCACCGCCAAACCGGCAAATATCCCGATAAATACCGCCAGAATCAGAAAGAAACGGTCCTCATTAAAGGCCAGCTGTGCCGTCAAACGACTGGCGAATGATCGCCACGACGGGTGCACCGGCACTCCCGACGAGGAACCTGGCGTTGTGGTCGTTACGTCCGGCGCACTCATCGTTCTTGTATCTCTCGCTGCTGGGCAATGGCGAGTAGCGCTGAATCTTCCGGCGTAAGCTCCCCGCAATGGGGCTGTGCTATTTTTTCCGCCGACGAGGTAAAATCGAGCAGCGTTTCGATCTCTTCCGGATGTTGTGTCAGGAAACGCATGTTCGCTGCGGCTTTCAGGTCTCTCCATTTCGTGTAGTAGCCGCTCACCGTGGAACCTTCAGAAGTATTACCGCAGGACTCCAATCGGCTTCCTATAATTTCGAAGGCACGCAGCGTTCGCTTTATTCGTTCGGCTTCAGATATGCCCCGCTCGTAGGGGTTCAGAGCGGATACCCCCTGCACCACCGCCAAAAGTTTCTTGCAGGAGACATTCGACGGATCGACTCTCAGCGCTCGCACCAGGAACGAATCCGCCGCGCGAAAATCGCCCATGCGAAAGGCTGCTTCTGCCGCTCCCTGAATTGCCGGTAAGTAACCGGGCTTTAATCGCATCGCCTCGCGGTACTGAATCAGCGCCCGTTGGTCGTCACCCACGCGCGTATAAAGTTGTGCAACCTGCGTGTGCATTTCCGGATCCTCCGGCAGATTGCCGGAAAGCAGGATCAATTGCGATTCCGCGTGTCCGGTATCTCCCCGATCCAGATAAAAATGAATGAGTTCGAGGGATGCGGTGCGTCTGTTTTCGTCGGCACTTTCCGGCCAATCCCCGAAAACTGCTCCATTGAAATACCGCTCCGCTTGAACGGCATCTCCTTTTCGAGCATAGAGACGAGCAATCTGCAGATTAACCAGCCCATAGCTTGGCTGGTTTTGCCAAAGCCCCAGATAATAGTTCAACGCCTGGTCAATATGATTCGCCTGAGCGAGCGCATCCGCCAGGTGCAAGCTATACTGCTGGTTTCGCGGATCATAGAATAGCGAGGTACGAAAATAGGCCACGGCGGTTTCCGGATGCTTGATCGCAAGTTCGTGATTCCCGCGCTCGAACCATTCCACGCCCAGTGCCAACCTTCGCCGGTCGTAGGCTTGGCTGTAGGAATGCGTCAGCGCCGAAAAAACGACGGTTATCAATACCAGGATGCTGACGAGAAGTGGCTCGCGCACGATAAAATCACGCTGTAGAAGATTCATTCCAATCCATTCACGATGGTGTCCCCTCCGCCACGTTGCGAAGAGGCTCGGTCGGCCTGAGGCGGGTAGCCGTCCAGCTCATATATATCGTATCACGACATGATTTTAGTGGCAGGGAAGTTGCCGTATGTTGACGCAGTGCGGGTTCCAGGCGAGATTCAAAACGCGTCGCCTCCGCCACCCCCAAAGCCTCCACCTGAAAAGCCTCCGCCTCCGCCGAAACCGGAGCCACCGGAACTTCGGGGAGCGGACGAAAGAACGCTGCCGGCCTGCAACGACATGGCATTCAGATTATTCACAAACATGTACGGGTAAAAACCCGAGCCGTAACTTCCCCCCTGGTACCACTCCGGCGGCTGGGTGTAGATATTCTGGAACGCCTTGCTCCAGTTTTTCTCGACCCCCAGGGCCATCGCGAAGGGCAAAAACTTTTCGAACATCTGCGGAGTTTTGATGGTGCGGTTGAAGCGGTCTGCTTCCACGTGATTCAGAAAATCCTCGAATCCTAGAATTTTTTCCAAGGCGCTCGCACCGCTTTGCGTGCGGGCTGGCATGAACCACCCAAATCCGCAGACGATTGCGCCGGTCAGAATTCCCCCTACGACGAACGGCCCGGGAGCCATCCCCAAATGACGTGCAAGCGACGAGCCCCCGCCAAGCAAAATGAATGCCGCCACAATGCCAAACCCGATGTAACTGGCGCGCACACTGTCCGGTCGCCTGGCGTAATAGCCTTTCCCCACCAAGGACCGGAAGATTTCGTTCTTGATGCCGGTAATACTCTGATAGAAGCGGTTGTGCAGATCGTTCAGGGAAACCGTGCCGCCCGCACTTCCAGGCGTAAATATTCCGCTCAACACATCCTGCTCGTGCGGCTTCAGTGGCGCCCAATCTGCCTGCGGTTTCTTTAGATGAAACACGTATTCCTTGGAATGCGTGAGCCCCAGCAGGTGATCCTTCTGTTGCTCTTCAATGACTAAGTACCCGCGCACCGCAAGATCCACAATCGACGCGGTGATGTCGCGCATATCGACGGAGTTGTCGATCAGCGTGCCCACTTCTCCGGGCGTGAGTTGATCCGGAGGTTCATATTGCGCGGCAATCGGCCGGAGCCGTGGATCACGTCCTCGGCGCCACCACCACCAGAACATCACCGGGAAGGCCAAAATTGGTATTCCCAAGGGCCAATTGCTTCGCAAATACAGCCAGAATTTCGAAAGTGCCGTGGGCTCCTGCACCGCGCCTTTGTCGAAAGCCACCGCCACCGTAAAACCTTCATGCATCGCCAGCGGGCTCAGGGTTCGAACATCCACGCCCGTGCCATTAATCTCCGATGTGGCGTTGCGGCCTACAGCCCGGTACGCCCCGGTGAACACGTTTACGCGAATTCCCGAGGTGTCCTTGGGAAGCGTGATGTGCGCGCCCGCTTCCTCGATCGGTATCGGCCACTCGTCTCCGGTCACGTTCCAGTAGAACTCGTCATGCTCGTCGAAAAATCGCAACGCATCGGAAACTGAGTATTCAATCGAAATTGTGCGGGTGCTGTTATCCGCATGGGGGATATAGATTTTTAGCTTCAGATATTGCCGTTCGCGGCTGGTTTCATACCTAAGCTGATTCCCTTGGTCATCCGTGATCCGCTTGACATCCAGAAACAACGAATAGTTCAACCCGCGCGGGCCAGCATACTCCACCGGTATGGTCCGATAGATCCCTTGCCACGGGCCGCCGATGAATTGGAAGGTGATGTTTTCTGTGACCTCGACGCTGCTATCCGGCAGCACATCGATGTTGGCATAAAACTTCAGCAGCCGCCGTTCTTTTGCAGATACCACATGCGGATTAAGAAAAAAAACTAAAGCAGTTAAGCCGCAGAGTATCGAGGCGAGCCAGACGGAGGGTTTGTAGCGCGCAGGCATGGCTGAGCGAACGCTCTTGATCAGACCGTCGGCGCAGCGGGATTGCTGAAGCTGACCTTGGGGGCCTCCCGTTCCGCTGGCGCCGAGACCTCAAAGAATTCGCGCTGTTTGAAGCCCAGCATCCCGGCGAAAATGTTCGTCGGAAATTGCAGAATCTTCGTATTCAGATCGCGCACAACGGCATTGTAATAACGCCGCGCGTTTTGCACCGTGTCTTCGATCTGCGACAGGGAATTTTGCAGTGAGGTAAAACTCTCGACCGCTCGCAGTTGGGGATACGCTTCCGAGAGCGCGAACAGGCTTTTCAGCGCGCCGGAAAGCATATTTTCCGCTTGCGCCTTATCCGCGGGACCGCTAGCGGACATAGCCTGGTTACGCGCGTTGATCACCGCTTCCAGAGTCCCTTTCTCGTGGCCCGCATAACCCTTCACGGTCTCCACAAGATTGGGGATCAAGTCATAGCGCCGTTTCAGCTGAACATCGATATCGGCCCAGGCGTTGTCGCACTGCACCTTCAGCCGAACCAAGCCGTTGTACATCCCGATACCAAAAAGCACGAGGAGAACAAGGATGCCAAGAACGATCCATCCAAGCATCAGTGACCTCTTTCGGGGAGATTAAACACCGCAGGAACACCTTCACTATACGTGCGCCGCCTTGCGGAGTAAAGAATCCAGCAGAATGGGCCGCGGTTTTCCCTCTCTTATTATTACGCGTGGGTCATGGAAAAATATCAACACGACAAAAATGGAGGTACACTACCCGACCGCCCGGCGTTTCAATAATTCTTGCTTGCGCGTCAGCAGATCCCGCAGCGCGCTGCCGCTCGGGTTGCTCTCAATCTCGCGCTGCACTTGCGCCAGCTCTTGCTCTACTTGCCGGCTACGCAACGCCTCCAGGCAGCTTTCCGCTTCTTCCCAAGTCCCTTCCTGCGCGTCTTCAAACAAAATTTCGAAGAACACCCGCCGGTCCCGTTCCGCCAGCATCGCGCCAATCTCCGTTGCCTGCAGCGGTTCTTCAGACAGGCTGGCGACGATCAGAGCCGCAAAAATCTTTTCGGTTTCTAATCCCTGGTACAGCCGGCTTTGCTTCAACTGTTGCGCCAGCTCGCGCTTGAACTCCCCGGCTTCTGCCAACATACGAATCAGGCGCCGCTCCGCCGGCTTACCAGCCTTGCCCACCAACTCCGGCTTGGTCTTCACTTCGCTTCGTCGCTCGGATGCTGCTCGATTCAAGGCCGCGCGCAGTACCGGCTCATCAATCCTGAGCTGTTGCGAGATGCGCGTGGCCCATTCCGACCTTAGCAGCCCATTCGGAATTTTCTGCACATAGGGCATCAGAAAATTCAGAGCGCGCAGTTTTCCCTCGCCGGTGCTTAAATCCATCTGCCGTGCACGACCAATCAGATAATCCACATACGGCGGCGCGTCCTTGAGCGCCTTGCTGTACGCTTCCGCCCCTTTTTCGCGAATGAACAAATCCGGATCGGCCTTCTTCTCTCCTATCGCCGGTAAAGCCAGCACCTTCACCTCGAAATCTTGCTCCAGTAGCAGGGAGATGGATCGCTCCGCAGCCGCCAAGCCTGCGGTGTCCGGGTCGTAATTCACAATCACGCGTTTCGTAAAGCGCCCCAGCAGCTTAATCTGCGGCTCTGCCAGACTCGTCCCGCAACTCGCCACCACGTTGCTGATTCCCGCACGCGACACCGCGATCGCGTCCATGTAACCTTCCACCAGCACCGCGAAATCCTGCTTGCGCAGCGCATCTTTCGCGCGGTCCAAGTGGAACAGCACGTTGCTCTTCGAATAAATCGGAGTTTCCGGCGAATTTAGGTACTTCGGCTGGTCATCGCCCAACGCGCGACACCCAAACGCTACGATCTTTCCGGACTCATTGGCGATCGGAAACGTAATCCGTCGGCGGAAACGATCGAACAGCCGTCCGCTCTGGTCCCGAGAGATCAGCCCCGATTCCGCCAGGAATTTCTCCGGGTATCTGCCCTTGAACAGACGCAGCAGCGCGTCACCACCACTCGGCGCATAGCCAATTCCGAATTGCACAATCACTTCCTTCGTCAAACTGCGATCTTCCAGATATGCCCGCGCCGCCCGGCCTTCTCCGGTCGTCTCCAGTTGCTTCACGAAAAAGGATTGCGCTTCGCGGTGCATTTCGATGAGCACGGCACGTTGCTGATTCTCTTTTCTCTCCTCCGGCGTACGCTCCTTGGGCTTCGGCAGCGCGATGCCGCATTTCTCCGCCACAATCCGAACCGCTTCCGGAAACTGGCACTTTTCCATTTCCATCACAAACGTGAAAACATCGCCGCCCTTCCCGCAGCCAAAGCAATGGAAAATCTGTTTGACTGGGTGCACGGCAAACGAGGGGGTCTTCTCCCCATGAAACGGGCACAATCCGGTAAAGTTCTGACCGCTCTTCTTCAGCCGGACATACTCCCCCACCACGCGCACAATGTCCGCCTGCTGCTTCACCCGATCCGCAAATGATCCCGCTTCCGCCATTTTTCCTTTGGAGTGCGGCGGCTCGCCGTCGCTTTTACGCGGCACTCCGCGCCGCCCAACTTATCCCCCTCCGGCCATCAAACCTGTCGCCCTGCTTAACCCCGCAAATTCACGACCGTGATTGCCTTTCCTCCGCGTTCCTCCGTTTCGAACTCGTGCTTCTCCACCAACGGATGCGTCGACAAAAACTCTCCTAGCCCTTTCCGCAACGCGCCAGTCCCATGCCCATGAATGATCCGCACCCGCTTCCGATTTACCAGCGCCGCGTTATCCAAAAATTTATCCACTCTCTCACGCGCCTCTTCCACGGTCATTCCAATCACGTTGATTTCCCCGGGGGCCTCTTCTTCGCTTGGCTGCGAAGTCACAGTAACATTTCCTCGGCCGGGGGTGCGCACTGCTGCTTTTTCGTTCGCCTCCCCGGCAATCCCGGTGATCTCCTCCACCGCCACCTTCATCCGTAACGGCCCCGCCTCAATCTCCGCCGAAGGCCCGTCCATTCTTCGTAAAATCACTGGCTTGTTGAAGCCGCGCACGCGAATCCTCATTCCCGACTGCAATTGCGCGGCATTCACCTTCTCAAACGTTTCCGCCTTCATCCGCAAATCCTGCTGCGATTCCGAAATCGTCTGCACCACTGCGGCGTTCAACTCTTCCTTCGCTCCGCCCCGCGCCTCCTGCATCTTTCGCCGCGCGGTCTTCTCCACGTGAGCACGCAACTCGCGGTCCTTCACCGCTTCCACCACGCTGGCCACGTTTCCCTCGAAGCGCTTCTGCATCTCGCCAAACTTCTCTTCCAGTTCCGCGATCCGCCGCTTCTGCCGCTCGACCCACTCATTCCGCAGCTTCGCGCGCTCCAGTTCCAGCGCCTGGCGTTCCTCCGCCATCTGCGCGCGCAAGCGGTCCAGCTCGTCGCGACTCCGATGTAGATACGCGATCAGGTCCGCCGCTTCCTGGGCTTCGGGGGCCATCAACGATCGCGCCTGCTCAATGATGGAGTTCGGCAGTTCCAGCCTTTTGGCAATGGCGATTCCGCTCGAACCGCCGGGCACCCCCAGCATCAAGCGGTAGGTTGGTCGCAAATTCACATCATCGAACTCCACCGCTGCGTTCACCAGTCCCAGCGTCGTCGACGCATACGTCTTCAGCCGATCGTGGTGTGTCGTCGCTAGCACAAAGCAGTGCTTCTGCCGGAACGCCTCGAGCAACGCCACTGCCAATGCGGCTCCTTCTTCCGGCGCTGTCCCCGTCCCCATTTCGTCGGCCAGCACCAGCGAATTTGGCGTTGCTTCTTCCAACATGCTTTTCAAATTGAGCATATGCGACGAGAATGTGGACAGATCCGCCGCAATGGATTGTTCATCCCCGATATCCACAAGGACGCGATCGAAAATGGATAGCTCCATCCGCTGCGCAGCCACCGGCATCCCCGCCTGCGCCGCCAGCACCGCGAGCCCCGTTGTTTTCAGTGCCACTGTCTTTCCGCCAGTATTCGGCCCACTGATCACCAGCAGACGCTCTTCCCCGCCCAGCGTGAGTGACATCGGCACAATCGGCCGGTTCTGCTTTCGGAGCTTGTCTTCCAGCACCGGATGGCGCGCCGCTTCCAATCGCAATTGTGGTTTATCGGAAAATTCCGGCATGCACGCATCAAAATCTCGCGCAAATCGTCCACGCGCAAAAATCCCGTCCAGTTCCGCAATGGTCGTTGCCGCTGCTGTCAATGGTCCCAGCATTCCCCGCAGCCGCTCGGTCAATTCCTTCAAAATCTGGAAAATCTCCGCCGCCTCGTCCTCCGCGAGTTGCACCAACTGGTTATTCATCTCCACCGTCTCGAACGGTTCCACAAACACGGTCTGGCCCGTGCCGCTCGCTCCGTGTACCACGCCTGGCACGCTTCTACGGTGCTCCGACCGCACGGGAATCACGAACCGGTCGTTCCGCAGCGTGACGTAGTCTTCTCCGGACTCCGCATTTCGTGACCGCATGATCTGCTTCAGCGTCTTCTGGATCGAATCCCGCGTCTGCAAAATACTCGCGCGAATCCTTCGCAACGCGCTTGATGCATCGTCGCGGATCTCTCCATTCGGCACGATGCATCGCCGGATTGCCGCCTGCAGTTCTTGGAAGTCCACCAAGGACGCGCCTTGCGCCGCTAGCAGCGGGAACTTCGTCGCTTCTTCTCGGAATTGCTGTCGTAGCCAACCCGCCGTCTCCAGCAACGATCCCGCATCCAGAAAATCTGCCGGCTCCAGTACAGCGCCCGGCGACTCCAACCGTTCGAGCCATCCCGCCGGATCCGCCAGTGCTCCGAACCCCAATTCGCGTCCCAACCGCAGCCACTCCCGGGCCTCGCGAATCAACGCAAACGCGGCTTCCAGCGGCTCTCGCCTCCCACTCGCCTCCAATCCATCGATGGCGCGCCGCCCGGGCGCACAGGTGGTTCTCAGCCGCAGCAACTCCCGCAGCTTGTCAAACTCGAGAACCTCTTCCGCGCTCCGCGCCATTTCGTTACTTCTTTACCTCCTTCTTGCTTCCACCCCGCACCTTCTCACTCAAAAACTCCACCGCCTCCTCAATTCCCTCCGCACTATGCACCAATCTCCCATTCGACTCGCCCCACAGTTTCGAGCCCGCCACGCCAGCGCCCAACTCCACTTCCCGCACTCGTTCCAGAATGGGTTGCCAGAACTTCCCATACACCACGCAAGGCTTGGCCTTGATCACCGCCTTATTCAACATCTCCCAAACCACCGCCAACTCCACCAGCGTACCCGTTCCCCCTTTGCACGCCACGAATCCGTCGCCCAGCTCGAGCAATCCAAACAGCCGCTCCGCCCACGTTTTCTTCCGCAGTTCCACGTCAATCCACGGGTTTGCTTTGCGCTTAAAAAACTCCGCAGTCACCCCATAAGTCTTTCCACCGCTCTCCTTCGCTCCTCGCGATACCGCCTCCATCACTCCCCCGTATGCACCGGTGCACACCGCAAATCCTCTCCCGCCCAACGCGTTCCCCAATTGCCGCGCTTCTTCGTATTCCGCGTCCCCTGGCGCTGGCCGCGAACTCCCAAACACCGTCACAATTTTTTCGTCCATGGCCCTTCTCTTTGCTTTCCTTGCTTGGTTACTTTCACTGCTTCTTTGTTTCTCATTACTTCATTACTTCTTTCTTCTCATCGAATTCCTCGATCATCGCCTGGCATAATCCGTCCAGTGCGTCATGTACCTCATGATTCTTCGCCTGCTGATTGTTACTGAGAAACGAAAAAATCAGCCGTCGTCCTCCCCCGGTCTCCGCAAAACCCGTCAACGTCCTTACGTGCGACACAGATCCTGTCTTCGCATGGATTTTCCCGGCGATTCCCGCCTCTTTCATCCGCTCGTTCAACGTTCCATCCTGCCCCGCGATTGGCAACGATGCGTAATACTCCGGGAACCACTTCTGATTTTCCGCATACTGTAGAAGCGTTACGAACGCCCGCGGCGTCACTAAATCGTGCCGAGACAATCCCGACCCATCCGTTTGCACCACGTCATCTTCTGGAATCCCCACCTTGGCGTAAAAAGCTTGCGCGAACTTCGGCAAATCCTCCGGCTCATTCCACCTTCCGCTCTGCCGTGCCGCGGCCCTCAGCAGCACTTCCGTGTGCAAATTCTGACTAATCTTGTTCACCAGCTTCACCGCATCTCCAAGCCGAATGGAATAATGTTCCGCCAGCACCGTCCGCGTTGCCACGGCCGGGTCCGGATCGTGCTGTGCGCGCGACTTGCCACCAACCCGTACTCCCCGTTCCGACAACAGTCTCGCTAGCAGCGCTGCCGCATGTTCCGCCGGCTCCTGAATTGCCAACGCCAATTTCCGCGGCGAACTGCGCGCTGGCAAGGTTCCGCTCACCACCACGGTGCTCGCGCCCGGTTCTCGCGTCAGCCGCAATTCTCCCTTTTCCTTCGCGCCGATCGTCGTGACCTCGTTCTTCACTACGAACTCCTGTTCCGCCGGCTCCAGTACTGCCAAAACCACGTCCCCGACCTTTTCCCCCGGCGTGAGCGTCAAGCTGACCGTGTTATCGTCCACTACGATCGCGGAGATGGCCGCGCCATACTCCCAGACCATGTCGTCAATCTCCCAGCCATCCGGATAGCGTTCTTGCGGAAAATAGCTGTCATCGCCTACCACGTCCCCGGAGATTTCTTTCAGCCCGCGCGCCACAACCAGGTCCGCCAGTTCCGCCAGCGCTTTTTCCGGCGGTCCGTCAAACTCCTCTTTCGTATCAAAGGGAAACTTCCGGTTCGAAAGATTGGGATCCCCGCGCCCCACCAGGATCAAATTCCCCATCAGCCGTCCATCCGCGGAAAGCGTTCCATCGGTCTCGATCGTAGTTCGAAACTTGTAGTCCGGTCCCAACGTATCCAGTGCCAGTGCGGTCGTCAGCAGTTTCATATTCGAGGCGGGCACAAAATACTTATCCGCGTTCTTTTCGTAGAGTGTCGCCCCGGTTGTTGCATCAACTACGAGCAAGCCCCACTCCCCTTTATCTACCGGCGTCGTCTGCAGTAGCTTCTCCGCCCGTTGCGCAAAACGGTCCGTCGCGGTGCTCAGAAGAGCCTGCGCCTGAAATGCCGGTGCACGCGAACTACTAGCGCTCCCTGGGTGGGTTTGGGCCAACGCAAGGTTCGCCGTCACTGTGCAGAGCACCACGACCATCGCGCGCATCCCATTTCTCTTCTTCACAGCCATCCAATCCTCTATTGGACAAATTCCATGGACTGAAAGTATATTCGAAAGCTTGTGGGACCTTCCGCTTCTCTTCCAGCAGGGGCGGGTACCGTCGTTCTGACGCGCAACCCACGGCTTTCACGGCCCAAACCGCATCATAGGTAGTAGATATTCAGCTCGCAATCTCTGAGAGGATGATTCGCATGAAAAAGTGGCTTGCAACCGTCTTGACTCTTTGCCTGGCAACCCCCGTTTTGTTTGGGGACGATCAAAAGGAAAAAGAGCGCCTAGAGAATTGCGGTCTGGTGGTCCAGGAAATTATGGACATCCCCGATGACATCCCGCAGAGCCTGATTGATAAAGCCAATTGCGTCATTGTCTATCCCTCTGTGCTCAAAGGTGCTTTCATCTTTGGTGGCAGCTACGGCCGGGGCGCCATGACCTGCCGCACCGGCGAACACTTCAACGGTCCGTGGAGCGCTCCCACGATGATGGCCTTGGAAGGCGGGAGCTTCGGGTTTCAAATCGGTGGTCAAGCCACCGACTTTGTGTTGCTGGTGATGAACGAAAGGGGTGCCCGCGCCATCCTCAGCAGCAAAGTCAAACTCGGCGCAGACGCCTCGGCTGCCGCAGGCCCCAAAGGCCGCAACGCGGAGGCTTCCACCGATGTCACCATGCGCGCCGAAGTGCTGTCGTACTCGCGCGCCCGCGGCCTCTTTGCCGGAATCTCCCTGTCAGGTTCTACCGTGCGGCCCGACAACAATGCCAACGAGAAGATCTACAAAAAGTCGGTGACCGCACAGGACATTATCTTTAAGGGCGCGGTTCCTGTGCCCCCTTCCGCGCAACAGTTCATCTCTTACCTGAACAAGAAATCGCCTAAAAACCAGTCCTCTGGAAAAGAGATATAAACCGAGAAATTAAAGCAACTTGCTGAATTGTATGGTGCCGGAGGAGCGCCGACGCTACTTTTCTGCTTGACACGAGCGCAGTAAATGACCTATGGTCACTTATGAATGTAGGTCATTTATCATTGCCCTCCTCCTCCGATCGTCGCTCTCGCCGCAGCGCTGAAATTCGCGAACGTCTGTTCCGCTCTGCTCTAGCGCTCTTCGCTCAAAAGGGCTTTACTGAAACCACCGTTGAAGACCTCACCAATGCCGCAGACGTCGGTAAAGGTACCTTCTTCAATTATTTCCCGAGCAAAGAACACATCCTGCTTGCATTCGGTGAAATGCAAATCGCCAAATTTCAGTCTGCTGCGGACGAAGCGCGCCGTAACGACACGCCCATGCCGGTCTTTTTCCGCTCCGTCGCTTTGCTGATGACCGCTGAGCCCACCCGCAATCCAGAAATCATGCGGGCGATTCTTCAGGGCTTCATTTCCAACACCGCGGTCCGCGAAGGCATGCTCGATCTTCAAACCCGCGTCCTGGCTCTTCATTGCGAGATGATCAAACTCGGCCAGCAGCGGGGCGAAATTCGCGCCGACCTTCCGCCCATCGAAATCGCTCAAGTGTTTCGTCAGACCATCTTCGGAACGCTTCTCATTTGGTCGCTCTACGGTGACGCCACCCTGCACTCTCGGATGGAAGCTGCCTTCGAAGTTCTCTGGAAGGGCCTGACACCGCGGAGCAACGCGTCCCCGTCGCTGGTCGTTCCTTTGTTCTGGTGAGGAGTCGCCCTTCATGAAGACCAAGCGCATTCTGATTTTCCTTGCCGCAGCCGGGTTGGCCGTGGCGGCCACAGCTTACTCGATGGGATGGTTCCATCACGAAAGCGCCCTTCAGGGCTCCGGCACCGTCGAAGCACGCAACATCCGCGTCGGCTCAAAGATCGGGGGGCGTATCGACAAAATCCTTGTCCGCGAAGGTGATGGCGTCGAACCTGGCCAGCTTCTAATCACTTTCGATGATCAGGAACTGGTCGCGTCCCTCGGGCAGAGCCGCGCCGCCGCGGAGAAAGCCGAGCGTGGGTTTCGCCCGGAAGAAATTGCTGAAGCCCGCGCCGCCGCCGCGCAAGCCAAAGCGGAATACGACCAGCGCAAGAACGGTTACCGTCAGGAAGACATCGAGGGTGCCAAGGCCGACCTCGATCGCGCCAACGCCGACGAAGTGCGGACCCACCTCGATTTTCAGCGCTATGACGCCCTGGCCGCCAAGGACCTTGTTTCCAAGCAGCAGCGCGACACCGCGGAGGCCAACTGGAAAATGGCCCTGGCGCAAAAGCAAAACGCGCAACACAAGCTTGACGAACTGACTCGCGGTTATCGCCCCGAAGAAATTGCCGCCGCCGAAGCCCGCTATCACCAGACGCAAGCCACTCTAGAGAAATTTGAACGCGGCAATCGCCGCGAAGACATCGCCTCCGCGAAAGCAGCCCTGGCCTACGATGAAGCTCGTTTTCGCGAGCGCCAGGTCCTCGCTCCGGCTGCCGCTACCGTGGAAGTTCTCGACGTGCGCCCCGGCGACCTGATTCCGCCGAACACTCCCGTCGCCACGCTCCTCGAACGTGATCAAATCTACGTCCGCATCTATATCCCGGAAACCCAAATTGGCCAAGTTCACCTGGGCCAAAAAGCCGAAATTCATGTCGACTCATTTGCCAACCAAACCTTCAACGGTGTCGTCGAACAGATCAATCAACAAGCGGAATTTCTTCCCCGCAACGTGCAAACCCGCGAAGAACGCGTTCACCAGGTCTTTGGCGTGAAAGTCCGCATAGACGACTCCTCCCATCGCGTCCTCTCTGGCATGGCTGCCGACGTCAAGCTTTCTCCCAACGCTTAAGCCCCGTGACCGCCCCCAACCAACTCGCCATCTCCGCCACTCATCTGGTCCGGCGCTTTGGCGACTTCACTGCCGTCAACGACGTCAGTTTTTGCGTAGAAAAAGGGGAAATCTTTGGCTTCCTCGGCCCCAACGGCAGCGGCAAAACCACTGTCATCAAGATGCTCACCGGACTGCTACCACTCTCCTCCGGCGATGCTTCTGTCCAGGGCCTCGACGTTCGTACCGATCCCGAAGGGGTTCGCGAGAACATCGGCTACATGTCCCAGAACTTCAGCCTCTATTCTGATCTCACCGTTTTCGAGAATTTAACCTTCTACGGACGTATTTACGGCCTCAGTCCAGAACGCCTCCGCCAGCGCATGGACGAGATCATCCAGCTCAACGGGCTCGGTCCTTATGCGAATCGGCTCGCCGCGAAGCTCTCCGGCGGATGGAAGCAGCGCCTCGCGCTCGGCTGCGCCATGCTGCACGAGCCCACGCTAATTTTTCTCGATGAGCCCACCGCCGGCATCGATCCCGTCGCTCGCCGCCAACTTTGGGATCTTCTCTTTGAGCTCTCGGCGCGCGGCATCACCTTCTTCGTCACCACCCATTACATGGATGAAGCCGAGCGGTGCAGCCACGTCGCCTACATCTACTTCGGCAAGGTCATCGCCGATGGCTCTCCGGATGCTCTTCGCGAACTCCCGGACGTGAATCCCGACAAAACCTACCGCGTCGAAATCACCGCACCCCACGTTACCCAAGCCCTCCGCGCCGCCCGCAGCATTCCCGGCATCCGCAGCGCCACCATTTTCGGCCAGTCCGTCCATGCCCTGATTGACGACAGCCTCGACCTGGATCATCTCCGCTCCCAACTTCTCAAGAACCAGGTCACTGTCGCGGAGATTCGCCCCCTCGCGCCAAGCCTCGAAGATGTCTTCGTCGAGCTTACGTACAAGCACCAGGCCGCCCAGGAGGTTCCCGGTGGTTAACCCTTTCCGCGGTTTTGCCGCCGTGTTCTACAAAGAAACGCTGCATGTCCGCCGTGACTTTGCCACGCTTTTCTTCTCGCTCATAATCCCCATTCTCCAGATGCTCCTGCTCGGCTACGGCATCGACACCAACGTTCGCCAGATCAACACGGTCGTTTACAACGCAGACGGCCGCCGCGACAGCCGCGAACTCTTGGATCGGCTGAGAAATTCCGACACGTTCCATCTCGTGCGCTTCGTCGACAATGAAAAGGACCTCAACGATGCCATCATCTCTGGCGCATGCCGCGTGGGCATAAAAATCCCGGTCGATTACTCGGACAAGCTCCTCCACCAGATGAGTGCTCAAGTCCTTGTGCTGATTGATGGCTCCGATTCCTCCGTCGCTGGGCAGGCCATCAACGTTACTACCGCTATCGGTCTCGACGAATCGCTCCGCCGCGTGCTCGCCGACGGCGACACCACTTTTGCTGTCGACATGCGACCCAAGATCCTTTTCAATCCCGATTCCCGTTCTCCCAATTTCTTCCTGCCTGGTCTTACCGCCGTGCTCCTTCTCAACGTGACTACCTTCCTCACCGCCTTCTCGATCGTTCGCGAAAAAGAACGCGGCACCCTTGAGCAGCTCTTCGTCACTCCCGTTCGCCCCATGGGCCTGCTCCTCGGCAAACTCCTGCCCTATCTCGGCATCGGTTTCTTCGAACTCTCCATGATCCTCTTCGCCATGCGTTTCATCTTCCTGGTGCCCATTCACGGTAGCGTGCTACTCCTCGCCTGCCTTTCTCTCCCTTACATCTTCGTGTCGCTCTCGCTGGGTATCCTTATTTCCAGCAAAGCCACATCCCAGGCCCACGCCATGCAGCTTGCTTTCCTCACCGTCCTTCCCTCCATTTTTTTCTCTGGCTACATCTTTCCCCGCGAGACCATGCCCAAATTCTTCTTTGCACTCAGCTACTTCGTTCCTGCTACTTATTTCATCAACATCACTCGCGGCATCATTCTTCGCGGCGCCAGTTGGACCCATCTCTGGACCGACGGCCTGGCCCTTTGTCTCATGGGCACCCTCCTCTTGGTCATCGCCGCTCGCCGCTTCCACAACAAAGTCATCACCACGTGATATCCTGTTCTTACGCCGCCCCTTCCCTTTGCGATTTCCCGGCAAGTGTCACCAAGCAAGGTTACGTAGCGGCAGCTTTCGTTCCGTCTGCCGTCCTCGAAGGTTCGGCTGGCCCCAGCCGCTTCGGCATTAACGAGTTGTACTTTGACGAGTTGCGGTTTAAGGGAGCCGGATAGTTTTCAGCTGTTTGAGTCTCCAGGGGATCGTTCGTGACTTGTCCAATTTGTCAGAAGCGTAAGCCCGGGCGCTTTTGCCCGGCTAAGGCAGAAAAGATTTGCGCGGTTTGTTGCGGTACGGAGCGTGAAGTCTCCATCGACTGTCCGCCCGACTGCGGTTACCTGCTCTCCGCACACCGCTACGAAAACGAGCACCCTCGTCCGCTCGCCGCCGACACGCCGCTACTCGACGCGCGGGTTATTCCCGATACCATCCAGGCCCACGGCCGCTTCCTTTCGGCCATGGCTTTCACCATCGCCAAATTCTGCGCCACACAATCCTCTGCCACAGACCCCGACGTACTCGCCGCTATCCGTGCTCTCGCCGAGACCTACAAAACACTCGCGTCCGGCATCGTCTACGAACAGCCACCTGTGCCTAGGGTGCAACGCCAACTGTATGGCACGCTCTCTGCTTTCCTCGCCGAAGCCAAGCAGAACTCCGCGCAGCCCTCCTTCGGCCCCATCAAGGATGCGGAAATCTTTCAGTTGCTGGTGTTCCTCTTTCGCATGGGCCTGTTGCGCACCAACGGACGACCGCGTTCTCGCCGGTTCATCGAATTTCTTCGCGGCCAGTTCCCCGACGCCCAGGAACTCCAGCGCGAACAATCTCGCATCATCGTGCCCTAAGCACCCGGAATAGCGGCACAGGCAGCCGCTCAAAATTACCCTTTTTTTTGCCCAGTCACTTACAAAGTCCCGCATTCTGCCCTATAGTATTTAACCAATGGTGCACATCCGCGCGCGCAGGCGAAATCTTGCGGCCGTTAATTCTTGGCCCCGGTGCTTTCTCACTGCCATCTTTTCTTCTCGATTTATGGTGATGCTCGCTCTCCTGGGCGAACCTCGAAGAGGAAATTCATGAGCATGCTCTGCCTTATAAGAATCAGGCAATTCGCTGGGCTCGCCCTTGCCACGCTTCTTCTCGCCGTAGTCCCCGCCCTCGCGCAAACTCCTTCCTCAGCAAATACGGTCCCATTTCCCTGGATGGATCGCTCCCTCTCTCCCGATCAGCGCGCCGATCTTGTCCTTCAGCAGATGACACTCGACGACAAGATCCAACTCGTCCATGGCACCGGCTGGGGTGTCCTCCGCGAAGGCGATCCTGTTCCAGTGCGCTCCAACCTCGGCGCGGGCTATGTCCCTGGCATTGACCGCCTCGGCATTCCGGACCTCAATTTGGCCGATTCCGCTACCGGTGTGCGCCTCGGAGCTCTGCAAAGCCGCTATGCGACGCTTCTCCCGTCACCTCTGGCTCTCGCGGCCACATGGAACCTTCCGTCCGCGCTCCTTTACGGCTCCGTCATCGGTCGCGAACTCCGCGATCAGGGCTACAACATGTCCATCGGCGGCGGTGTCGATCTCGCCCGCGAACCTCGCAACGGCCGCACCTGGGAATATGCTGGCGAAGATCCGCTGCTCGCCGGAAGCATCGTCGGCCATCTTGCCAAAGGAATTCAATCCCAACAGGTCATGGGTGACGTCAAGCACTACGCCGTCAACGATCAGGAAACCGGCAGAAATATCCTCAACGCCGTCCTCGACAAACGTGCTCTCCGCGAAAGCGATCTCCTAGCCTTCCAGATTGCTATCGGCATCGCGGATCCCGCCGGCGTCATGTGCTCCTACAACAAAGTCAATGGCGACTACGCCTGCGAGAACGATTACCTGCTGAACGAGGTACTCAAAAAGGATTTTGCGTTCAAGGGCTGGGTCATGTCCGATTGGGAAGGCACGCACAGCACCGTCAAAGCCGCGCGCAACGGTCTCGACATGGAGATGCCCGGCGACACTTACTTCGGCGATGCGCTGAAAAAAAATGTTGAATCGGGCGAAGTCCCTGTATCCCGTCTGAATGACATGGTCCACCGCATTCTCCGGAGCATGTTTGCCACCGGCGTTATCGATCGTCCTTCTATGCCGCGCCGCGTGGTCGATCCTTTCCGCGGCCTGGAAGACGCGCAGCAGATCGCGGAAGAAAGCATCGTGCTTCTCAAGAATGCCGATAAAACGTTGCCGCTTTCCGCAGATAAAATTCACTCTATCGCGATTATCGGCTCGCACGCTGACGTAGGCGTCCTCTCCGGCGGCGGCTCCGCGCAAGTCGATGCGCCCGGCGGCAACGCCATCGACCCCAAGCCGGGCACCGCCGAGTGGCAGAAGCCCGTTTACTTTCCTTCCTCGCCCATGAAATACATCCGCAAGCAAGCTCCCAAAGCGAAAGTGGAGTACAACGACGGCACCGATCCCACCGCTGCCGCTGCGTTCGCCCAAACTTCCGACGTCGCCATCGTTTTTGTGAACCAGTACATGACCGAAGGGAGCGATTTCCAGACTCTTTCTCTTCCGGACAATCAAGACGCGCTCGTTCGCGCTGTGGCCGCCGCCAATTCCCGCACCATCGTCATTCTCGAAACTGGAAGCACCATCTCCATGCCCTGGCTTCCCCAAGTCAAGGGTGTTCTCGCCGCGTGGTATCCCGGGATCGGCGGCGCTGAGGCCATTGCCAATATTCTGTTTGGCGAAGTAAATCCTTCCGGAAAGCTTCCCATCACTTTCGCCAACTCGGAGGCTGATCTCCCCCATCCGCAAATCGCAGGTATGGATTTGGAATTGAAGAGCCGCGAAACTCACCAACCACTTCCGCCGTTTGATGTGACCTACACTGAGGGGGTAAAAGTCGGGTACAAATGGTTCGAAGCAGAGAAGAAACAGCCTCTCTACCCCTTCGGCTTCGGCCTCTCCTACACCACATATATCTACTCGAATTTGAAAGTGGATGACCAGCAGAAACAGGTTAGCTTCACCGTAAAAAATACCGGCCAGCGAGCCGGCGCAGAAGTTGCCCAGGTCTACGCGGAATTGCCATTGGCAGCCGCTGAACCTTTCAAGCGCCTGGTCGCCTGGCAAAAAATTCCGCTGGCCTCTGGCGAATCCAAATCCGTCACGCTGCCCTTGAGGCCGCTGCTGCTCTCCATTTTCAACGAGCAACAAAACAGCTGGCAACTTCTCCCCGGCGATTACAAAATCCAAATCGGTCCCTCTTCCGCCGACAACCCACTAACCGCCACCCTCCGCATCCCCCAATAGCCCAGCCGGCCGCAATCTGTGTGGGGCGGCTTTACGCCAGCTCCAAACCCAATCTTTGCGGTCATCCTCAGGAGTGCCTTCCGCGCCAATCTAGAACCGTAGTCTTCGCACAACTTGGGCCGTCTACAAGGAAAACAGCCACGTAATTCAGATATCATGAAAGCGTCATCTAGGAGGCTCACCTCCATGCCAACGCGTCGCCAATTCCTCCAATCCACCTCGTTCTCCGTGGCTGCACTCGCGAGCATGCCCTTCTCTAAACCATTCCCCGCCGTGGCGCAGGATCTTCCCCTGTCCGAGTTCCCCTATTCCGCGGTAGTCCTCTCCAGCGAACTTCACGAACTCCAATTCAAAAACGCCCACGCGGTGCTCATGAACCTCAGCGAAGACAGCATGCTCAAACCCCTTCGCGCCATGTCTGGTCTTCCCGCGCCCGGCGAAGAACTCGGCGGCTGGTATTCCTACGATCCTGATTACGACAAGCACAAAGGCGAAAACGGTTTCGCCCCAGGCAGTTGCTTCGGTCAGTGGGTTTCTGCGTTAGCGCGGGCTTATGCCATCCAGCCCGATCCCGCCGTCCGCGAAAAAGTGATTCGCCTCAATCGCCTCTTCGCGCAAAGTGTTACCGGCGACTTCTATGAACACAATCGCTTCCCCGCCTATTGCTACGACAAATTCGTTTGCGGTCTGATCGACTCGCGCCAATTCGTGCACGACCCCGATGCACTCACCATCCTCGAGCACGCCACGAATACCGCGCTGCCGCATCTTCCCAAAACCGCCATCGAGCACGGCGTAAGTTGGCGTCCCGGCACCGACGAGACCTATACCTGGGACGAGTCCTACACCATTTCCGAAAATCTTTTTCTCGCCTTTCAGCGCGGCGCCGGCACGCGCTACAAACAACTCGGCCTGCAATTCCTCGACAATCTCTACTACGACCCGCTCTCCGAAGGCCGCAACAATCTCGCGGGACGTCATGCCTACAGCCACGTCAATTCCCTGTGCTCCGCCATGCAAGCGTATCTCACCGCCGGCAGCGAAAAACATTTCCGCGCCGCTCGCAACGGTTTCGACATGCTCCTGGCGCAGAGCTTCGCCACCGGTGGATGGGGACCCGACGAAACTCTGCGCGCCCCCGACAGCGACGATCTCCTTTCCAGTCTTTCTAACACCCACAGCAGCTTCGAAACTCCCTGCGGCTCCTACGCCCATTTCAAGCTCACCCGCTATCTGCTTCGCGCCACCCGCAATTCTCTGTACGGCGACAGCATGGAACGCGTCATGTACAACGCCATTCTCGGCGCCAAGCCGCTTCAGCCCGATGGCCGTACTTTTTACTATTCCGATTACAATTTCACCGGGAAAAAAGTCTATAAGGACGCGCACTGGCCATGTTGCTCCGGCACCATGCCGCAAATCACCGCCGATTATTGGATCAGCGCTTACTTCCGCGATCCCGCCAACGTCTACGTGAACCTCTACATTCCTTCCACCCTGCGATGGATTCAGGATGCTGCGCAGTTCTCGCTAAAACAGACGACCGGTTATCCATTGGATTGTAATTTGCAGTTCGAACTCCAAGCGGCTCAACCAAGAACCTTCGCGCTCCACTTCCGCATTCCTGCATGGACCAGCTCGCCCGCACTTCGCGTGAACGGCAAGCTGGAAGGTTCCGACTTACGGCCCGGCACCTTCGCCTCGATTGAACGCGAATGGAAAACGGGCGATCGTGTCGAACTCGAATTGCCGATGAAAACTCGCCTCGAACCTATCGACAAGCGCCATCCAGACACGGCCGCGCTCCTCTATGGCCCGCTCGTCCTTTTCGGCATTGACGCCGCGGGCCGCACTTTCCTGCGCCCGCAACTCTTAGCAGCTGAACAAGCCACGCCCAATTCCTGGCAGGTCGCCACCACGTCCGCAAATCCCGTGATCCTCCGACCCTTCTTCGCCTTGGCCTCGGAGCCCTATTCCACCTACCTCAACGTTATCTAACGTCCTGATTTCGTCATCCTGAGGAGCGCCTTTGCGACGAAAGGTTCCAACCTACCCTATTCCATCCCTCGCCAAAACTTCGTCCTCTCATCGCACATACCCGCGCGCTGCAACTCCCCGCTGATCGCTCGCGCATCCCATCCCAACTTCATCTGCATCGGTCCCGAGGCAGTCCTCATCCCTTCCCACGGCCGCGTCGAGAAGGCTAACTTCTCCCGAATCTGCCGAACCCGCTCCGAAATCTTCTTCCGGTACTCTTCCGGCGCGTACCCATTCTTCGCATACCACTGTTCATACTGCTTCGCTAACTTCGGAAACTTTTTCTGAATAAACGGTAAAAACTGTCTCGCCGACGCCGGCATCAGGAACAACACTCCCGAATAGAACCACTGCGCCCCCGCTTCCTTCGCCGCATCGGCCACCGCCTCTAATTCTCCGTCCGTGATCCCGGGCACCAGCGGTGACGCTGACACGCCCACCTCCAATCCCGCCTCCCGCAGTTGTTTCACTGCCGCCAATCGCAGATCCGGTCGCGGCGCCCGTGGTTCCAGCAAGCGCGCCAATCTCGGCCGCAGTGTCGTTACCGTCAAATTCACAGACAGCGCCGACTTTGCCGCAATCACCCGCAAGATATCGATGTCACCCACCACCTGATTGGACTTGGTCACAATTGAAATGCTTAGCCCTTCGCGTTTCGCCAATTCCTCCAAGCACGCCCGTGTCACTCCATACTCCCGCTCCGCCGGCTGGTACGGATCCGTCGCCGTGCCAATCGCAATATGTTCCGCCTGCGTTCCGCCAGACGCTTTCGACTCGTATGAATATTTCTTCCCCATTTCCGCGGCCAGCAATACCGCGGCGTCTTTCTTCACAAAAATCTTGCGCTCGAAATCTCCGCCATCAATTTCCATATACTCGTGCGTATACCGCGCATAGCAATACTTGCAGCCAAACTCGCAGCCACGATACGGATTGATCGTCCAATCAAAGGGCACCCGCTGTGAATCGCACTTGTTCAATATCGATTTTACCGGCAACAAAAAGTACTCTGGCTTTTCCGTCGAGGTTCTCCGCGTCTCTGCTGCCGGAGAAATTGCGGCGAGGCGTGCTATGCCCACCAGTGGCGCACGGGGAGTCTGGAGTTGTGGCGGGGGGCAATCCGCCGTGGGCATTTCCAGACTTCCCTTGCACCAGCCGGATTCACCCGGGGCACGGGCTCCGGCCTCTGCTGTTGGGTCAGGCGTTTCAGGGCTAAAAGGTAGGAATCGCACTGCGGGGCGTCGAACGGGGCGGCGCCGCGTCGTGAAACTCGGCGTCGTATGGGAAAGAACTGGGGACATAGCTCACCTCGAGCGGGCACAGTATTTCGTTTTTTATTCGCCATGTCAAGCACTTTCTCTTTTTATTCGCCCAAGGCATCAAAATTCTCCAGCACCGAGAGATCGCGACCCTCTTCCCCTTGCCTCCCCTCTCTTACTCTGGTTTAATTCCCGTCGCACTTGCTGTGGCTGATTCGGTCACGCCCCTGAGCTCAGCTGGAACCGATCTCACCGTCTGGAGATGTCGTCGATGAAAGTGTTCCTGGCCACTGCGCTAGTGTCACTTCTGGCCGGTTGCTTGCTTCTGCCCTTTTTCACTCATCCTTCCATCCTGAACGCCATGCCCGGTCAAAGCATGGCCCCCAGTGCCAACTTCAATTGCTCCTCCAACGATATGAAACGCAAATATTGTCCGGCGGACACCCGAGGGGGTGTCCAACTTGTTTACCAGCGCAGTGGTTCTCCTTGCACCTTCGGGCAAACCTGGGGCTGGGACAATCGTGGATCTGGGTGGACCGCGGTTGCCGCGCCGATTTTGCCATCGGTTACACCGGCGGTCCGGGTGGTCCGTCTTGGGGAGGATGGGGACAGAAATATAACGTGTACTGCGCCTCTGACGATGGCCGCCGCAATCGTTGCCCCATCTACACTTCGGGCGGCGTTCGCCTGGTTCGTCAACGCAACGGCTCCCCTTGCGTGTACGGGTCAACCTGGGGTTGGGATCGCAGTGGCATCTGGGTCGATCGCGGCTGTCGCGCCGATTTCGAAATTGGTCAGGCGGGCTGGCAACCTCCTTCAAACCGGACCATTTATTGCTCCTCCGACAACATGAATCGCAAGTACTGCCCCATCAGCACCCAGGGTGGCGTGCGCATCATTCGTCAGCGCAGCGACGCCGATTGTATTTATAACCGTACTTGGGGCTATGATGCTCGTGGGATCTGGGTTGACCGCGGCTGCCGCGCCGATTTTGAAGTTGGCTTCCGCTGACATCCTGTCACCGTCAGGTTCGGCAGTCCGAGCCGGAGTCATCACAGAGAAGAACACATCCTTTTTGTGTTTCCCGCTGTTCTTCTCTCTCGGCCAACTTGCCCATTCTGCGGACCATAACTGGGGATAATTTCGTGCGTTTTCTTGTTTTTCTGACCTGCATTTCATTAGCTTTGTTCCTCCTTTGCGCTCCAGCCCCAGCGCAGGCTCCGGCTCAGAAACCTGCGCCCAAACCATCGCCAGCTTCCCCCCAAGCTCAACAAACGATCACCTCGCCCGTTTCCCACCACTATCCGATTTTAATTATGGCTCACGGCACTGAACCTTTCTGGTCTCTTCGCCTCGGCATGAAAGGGCCGGAGCGCCTCGATCGCATCGGTTATCCTCCCATCGTGCTCGATCCCGCCGACATCTCCTCAGGCGAATCCGGAAATTCTTGGGCCTACAACGCAAAAGATGATGGTACGGGCGCATCCGTGGTGGTCAAGCTCACCCGCGAACCCTGCTCGGATACCATGTCCGATACCAAGTACACCTTCAGCGTCATCGTCGACCACGCGCAAATCGGCCAACTCAAAGGCTGCGGACAAAGTGATCCCGAAAAATTTCCTGAATTTCGCAAGAAAAATCAGCTCGACATGCCCGACGACGCAAAAAACAGTGACAAGGAAAAAGACAAAGATAAGGACAAGAAAAGCGTCCTCGATCCCATCACCAATTTCCATTCCCCCGTCGCCACGGCGTACCTCGATTCCGGTGGCCGGGTCATTGTCGCTCACGGCGAAGTGCGCAAAACGGCCGCCCCTTCCGGCTCGGAACTGGCCCTTTCCCACGATGGCAAATCTTTGCTTTACACCCGCTCCGATTCCAAGACTGGGCCCGAGCGCTCCATCGTCCTCTGGGACTTCAGCAGCGGAAGCTCGCGTATCGTCGCAAGTACTAATGTTCGTCAGGCCTTCTGGTCGCCCGACGATTCCCGCTTCGCCTACCTGAAATTCGATGGCAAGATTTGGCAGCTATGGGTCGCGCCCCTCGCCACGCCAGATAAAGCCGTCATGCTCTCTGCTCCAAACATCGACGCGCTGCAGGGCTGGGTCAATCCCACCACGCTCCTGGCCACGGATACGCAGAATGCTTATTGGCTCAGCGAGGACAAGCCTCAGCAAACCATTCCGCTCCAGGATATCTACGGCGACAATTTCCAGATTATGAGCAGCGACACCATTCGCGTCTGCCCCATCAATTCTGATCTGCTTCTCGTTTCCGCTTACTACCTCAACCCGCCTGCCGGCGCTCCCACCGATCAGGCGGGCCTCAATCAAACTTTTTTTCTCTACGAAGCGCGTTCGCACCGCCGCACGATTCTCGGTCCCCCAGACGTTTTCGCCCGCGACTCGGAATGGTCCCGCGACGGCCTGCAGATTTTCTTCACCCGCGGCGTCCCGGGCAAAACCGCACTCGCAACCGACCGCATCTTTTGGGACGGCACCGGCCTCAAACGCTATTCCGCAGCGAATTCTCTTGTCGTCGGCAAATAACTCCTTCGTGCACTTTCGGTGTTAACCTACCAGCGCAAGTATCCGCAGGTCCTTCTCTCCCAATCACGATTGCACCTTTCGCTGCGTCTCTGTGGTTGTGGATGGTACCCGCGGCTTCTTTCGGAGGTAGCTATGAAGCGTCGCGATTTCGTCGGTGATTTTCTGGTTGGCGGGGCTTTCCTGACCTCAACAAACACAGCCTGGGCGGCGCAGACTGTCACGTCTCGGGCGCCCTCGCAGTCTGTCCTGCCGGACGGCCTTGTCCTCGAGCGTCCGGCAGCCGGCAAACCGCACGTCGGCAAGGTCCTCGCGGCCATCCAGCCCCATGTCGATGATGTTCCGATCTTCGCCGGCGGCACCGTCGCTAAGCTGGTCAGTGAAGGCTATACCGGCGTTCTGATCCGCACCACGAATGACGAAATGGTCGGCGACGGTACCACCGGTGATCGCGTGCTCCACAATGAACAAGACAACGATGCGGTCGCCAAAGCACTCGGCCTCACCAAAGTTTTCAATCTCGAATATCGCAATCACCAGATGGACGGCATTTCCCGCGAAGAATTTCGAGAGCGCCTCATCCTGCTCGTCCGCATGCTCAAAATTGACACGATCGTTTGCTACGATCCTTGGGGGAGTTACGAAGAAAACCCTGATCATTACGTGACCGCGCAGGTTGTCGAGGCAGCTTGCTGGATGGCCGGAAGGGATGCCGATTATCCTGAGCAACTCTCTGCCGGGCTTCAGCCCCACGCCGTCCAGGAAAAATACTATTTCGCCCGCGGGCCTCAGCTCGTCAACCGCATCGTCGACATTTCGCCTTGGATTGACCGCAAGGTGGATGCGAATCTCGCGAACAAGACCCAGGGTCCTTCCGGTGACAACGGCGCGCGCCTTCGTGCCAAGCTCGCCGCTCAAAAATTGCGGCTCCCCATTCTTGGTAACGACGACGACGCTGCCAATCGCGCCTACATCAAGAACTTCGTCCTCGACTACGACTCGCTCCACCAGCGCGGCGTGCCTTCTGATAAAGAATTGGGACGCAAATATGGAGTCGAATGGGCTGAAGCGTTTCATTACATCGGGCCTTCGCAATCCCGGCTTGAGAGCTACATCTCGGAAAACGCTGTCCCTTTCTGAGCGCCTTAGCGACTAACGACGCATCATCGGTTACTCCAGTCCGCAAAGTGATACATTCCCCTATCTCTTTACGGATTCCCGCCGCCAGATGCACACGCCGTGGGTAATCCAGGTCCGGCAACCGCTTCCCCGGTCCTGGTTGCTGAATGACCCTTTCGCTCCAGTCGTGCCCCGCAAGACGGTTGCCTCACTTATTAACGGAGGCTATCGAGAAATCCAGGTCCACAATCATCATCACGACGCTCGTGGTTCTTGCCCTGCTGCTATTGCTGCTTGCCATGCCCCGTGCCGCGGCCCAAAACGCACGTTCACAACCGTGATCGGCACCCTTAATTCGATCTCGCTCCAGTTGAATGTGCACTGGATCGTAGGGCTGTCCGGTGACCTTTCCACCCACAAGTTTTTCTAGATGGTCGGAGCTTTCGCTCCGACGTAAAGCCCGTGCACTCAGTTGGGCTTCAGCGGTGAGGGCTCAGCTTGCCACTCTTTACGCAAACCCTGGCCGCCGAGGCTGTCTGTCGCCCCTCCTAACACAGCGCCAGCCTTTGCCGCTGCACCACGGCCCATCCTCCTTCTGGGTTATCCTGTTCATTCCAGCCAGCGACAGGGGGATCTATGCGCAGTTGTTTGTGGATAGCCGCAATCATCTATGTGGCCGCGGCGTTAGGCCTTCTTGTTGCGGATCCTGCATTGCCCGCTCGCGACAGCAAAGTGCTGGGCGAACTTAAGTTCGAGGGTGCTACCAAACTCGAACGCGATGCGGGTGTTTGGATCGATGGAAATTACGTGGGATACGTGAAGGAACTCAAGGGCAACAAAAAGGTCTTACTGCTCCCCGGCAAACATCAAATTGTCGCACGGGAGGCTGGCTACACCGACTTTGTCCGCGACCTCGTCGTCGAGCCTGGCGACGTGCAGCTCATCAGCGTCAAACTCACGCTGCTCCCCAACGCACAAGTTCCCAAGGTCACTTCCACTCTGAAGCTCACCATTAAACCCGCGCGTGCCGCGGTCTTCCTCGACGGTAATTATGTCGGCCATGCCGGCGAACTCGGCGGCGCAGTGCATGCCCTGCTCGTGAGTCCGGGCACCCACCACATCAAGGTCGAGCTACCCGGTTACCGCACCTTCGAAACCGATGTCACCCTGCTCGCCGGTCAAAAATCCGAAGTCAAAACCGAATTGGTCCCCGGCAGCATCGAACAAGCCTCCCCGGACATCAAGAAAAGCCCGTAGAGCACGATGCCCCTATCCATTCCAGGTCTGCACACACGGGTCCTGACGAGCGGCGGCGATTAGCTCTCTCTATGGGCGGATTACGTCGGAATCCTGCCGCTCCACCACGGCCTTTGCCGAGGTTTTCTGGTTCAGGGTTGCCAGCAATTTCTCTGCCGACGGTGGTGCGCCGATTTCATTCTTCAGCACAATCTCTTTGGCAGACAGTCGCTTCGCGTACAACTTCTGGTTCGCCCGGTTATCGGGGCGAAGCGTCGATCCACCCAGAGAAACGCCCGCGAACAACCCGCGGGAACGCGAGTACGACAAAATTTCCGCGCGCATGCTGGCGTCTAGAGACGCTTCCATCGTCCGGCCGACCGGTCCTGCTGCGGCCGCGGCATCCGCGCCCAGCTTCACCTTGCTGGTGAGCACCGCAGAAGCCGAACGGTTGTTCATCAGCAGCAATACAAAATCCGTCGCCTGCGCGCCGGCCTGAAAGCCGAAGCTTCCTCCTTCCAACGCCATCATCGAAGGGGCGCCCCATGGTCCTTTGAAATCGTTGCCTCCACGGCAAGTCATCACCCCTCGCCCGTAGCTCCCGCCAATGAAGAAGCCCATCTTCAGCGCTGAGGGAATGATCACCACACACGGCGCTTTCGCCAGGAGGTTGTCAGGGATGCTTTCCCGAATGTTCAGTATTTCCGTCAGCACCAATCCGGCATTCTCGACCCGCTCTTGTTCCTTCTCTTGTGCCTTCGCTGCGGGAGGAGCGCCCGCACTCAATACCGTGGCAGCGGCCACGAGTGCGAGGCTAAATGTTCCATGCCATTTCATACTTGTCCTCCTTGTTTTTTACCCGATTACCACTGGAGCGATAGTCGAAGCGCCGCTGGCAATTGCTTAAAGGAAGACTCTGTCCCCGCGGGAGGCCACACGATACTGTCAAAAGTAACAAGGACTCCTTGGAACTCGCGATTTACAAGAGATTTCCACATGGCCCGTTCAGCCGGCGCGATAAATCTCGTAACCAGCGATGCATCCGCAATCCCGCGAACTTGGCAGCTGCGCCACCTGGTCGGCCCCGATGCAGTCCCTTTGCAACCGTGGCGCCGGTTTCCGTGATGAGCAGACCTGGAACCTATTGCGGAAGTCCGTGAATACCTCGGTTTCGTCTGTGAATGGGATCAAGCGCTGTCGCGTCTGAAAGCGTTCGTCGAGGACTGAATGCAGCATCCGCTCAGGCCTATTTCTTAGGCTGAGCTGTTGGCGGCACTATTCCATTTAGGCGCAAATACATGGCTGCGGCGCCATAGTGGTCCGACCACCCGCCTGCCAAAAAGAACACCGCCATCGCTCGCGGTGCCTGCATACGCCCAAAGTCCACAATGTCGCCCAGCTTGGAGTCATTCACATTCGCTAAAGCCGTGGAGCAAAAATCAAAGGAAGCGCGCGCGGCCGCCAGCAGCTTGTCTTTTGAGTCCGTCTCTTGCAGTTCCTCCACTTTGGGTGCGGGAATATCCGCAATTTTCGCGCACATCGCATTATTGGACTCACGAATGTGCATTACCAGGTGCGCGAAGCTCATTTGATCCGGTGTGGGTTTATAGCTGAACTTGTCCGCGGGCATCGCGTCGATGGCTGCGGGAATGTTTTTCTGCTGGCGCTGCAGGATCGTGCGCAACACCGTGGTTACCGGATTTTTCACCGGCTCGGCACTTTGCGCATTCCCCGCGGACGAAGGTGGCGCGGTCGTTTGCGCCTGTGCAGAACCCGCTGCGACACACACAAACAGAATCGTGGTCCTAATCCCTTTCATACGGATGCCTCCTCAGCTTGATTGATGGCGGTGGCCAACTGCTGCCGGTCCGCTCGCTTCGTGAAAAACGGCACCGATGATACACCCATCGCGTACTTCGCGATCGTCCTTCTTTCGCTCCGATCCTGCGCCCGGGCACCCGTTCCGCAGGCTTGTGGCCCCAAACAGCTTGCTTCCTCCTCGCAAAGGCGTAGCGTGGTAGCAGGTCGCCCCGACAGTGCCCTTCGGAGTTCCTATGGCAGATGAGAAGCAGTCCCGACTCGAGGCTCGCGCGCGAATGGACATCAAGAATCTCTACGACCGCGGCCAGGTCTCCTCGAAAGACTCTGCCGCCGCCTTTCGGCATGTGAAGTTCGTTTGGCTTGGGCACCTCACCGATGCCCAGATCGACGAGTTCGTCCGCAACGAAATCCGCAAGCTCGAACTCCCTGCAGGTGGTTCCGCGGGCTAGTGTTCTGGGCGGTGAAGCCGAATCGCGGACGCAGGTACTAATACGGAAGGTCTATTCACAAGCGCAAAGATCTCTTGCTACTCTCCCATGTCGAGCGGGCGTCGTATAGTGGCAATATCGGAGCTTTCCAAGCTTCGGATCTGGGTTCGATTCCTAGCGCCCGCTCCATCTTCCTGCCCACATTTCCGTGTCTAGGCCGTCTGCTCCAGACTACCTACCGGTTCATTTCGCGCGTTCGCAGGGGCGTTCCTTACGCGATCCCCCACGGACGTTGAACCGTCGCCGCACTGGACTACAATAGGCTTGTGTGGAGAAGTTGTATGAGTGCCAAGGCGATGATGCGGTACGGGATGATGGCGGTGGCTGGGTGCGCGGGACTGCTGGCGTGGGCTCCACAGGCGGCGGTGACGCAAACGCCAGAGAACAACGTGCGTAAGGCGATTCCGTGGAAGCAGTTTGCCTACACCTGCGAAAGCGGGAAAAAGCTGACCGCGTATCTGCGCGGGGATGTGGCGAAGATCAGCTTTGAGGATAAGACGTACTTGATGAAACAGACCATGTCCGCGGACGGCAATCGTTATTCCGACGGCAAAGTGGTGTGGTGGGGCAAAGGCAATGGCGGCTTCCTGCAGGAGGATACGCCGGACGGCAACGGTGCGATGATCGTCAAAGGCTGCCAGCTGGATCGTCCTCTAAATGGAGTAGCACAGGAAGGCAGCATCACCGGCGCGGTCACCTATCTGCAACGCATGGCGCTGCCGCCAAACGCCGTGATCCAGGTGCAACTCCTCGATACTTCTCGGGCGGATGCTCCGGCAAAAGTGATTGCGGAGGATAACATCACGCTGGGCGACCGCCAGGTGCCGGTGCCCTATACTCTGAAATTCGATGCCGACAAGATCGATCCGAAACACCGGTATTCCGTGAGTGCGAAGATTACCGTGGATGGGACACTGCGTTTTATCAGCGATCAGGAGCATCCGGCATTGACGTCGGGCACTTCGTCCCAAGTGCATCTAACGCTGAAGCCAGTGGCCGGGAAATAAGCGCCCGCCCGCGCCACCCGGCCGTCCGGACAGGTGGCGGTTACGCCTCTCCCGTGGCTTGGGTCAGCTGCCCTTGCGCAAACCGTTGCCTATACTTTATGCATGGCGTCCCCTCTCACGGCGGCTGGTCCGCAGGTTGGCCTGTTGGTTTTGGAAGACGATTCCAGCAGTTCCGTTGCGCTCAAACAGATTCTGGACAGCGAAGGCTGGCGGGTCCGCCTGGTACCGGACATCGCGCTGCTCCACGCGGAATTGAAGACCGGCGAGTATTCACTGGTCATCGCCAACGTGGAACTCGTGGGGCTGGATACGCCGACCTTTCACGTGTTGAGAGAGTTGGCCAACGTGGCACCCGAAGAAGGCGGGCGGGTGCGCGTGCTCTACGTAGTCCCGGAACTGGCGGGCAATCAAGCTGTTTCGGCGCTGGAGCGCGCACGCATGCCTTACGCCGTGCGTCCTTTCCACTTGCACGACTTCCTGGAAAAAGTGAGCGATCTGCTGGTGGAAGTGAAAGCGATCGAAGGCCCGCTGCGCATGACCCGTTACGAGTTTGGCGAGGCGCGCAAAAAGAAGAAACAGACCAGCCGCACCACCTCGATGTTCGCGTCGCGCGACTCCTACTCCTACAGCGAGGAAGAACTGGCCGAGTACGAAAAGCAGGAAGCGGAAGCTTCCAAGACCCGCAGGAATAAGCCCAGGACCAACCTCGGCAACCCCCGAAGCTGACCTCCGCAACAGAATCCTTACCAACGCTCTGCAAGAATCTCTGCGGAGAGCGTTCCAACTCCAGGGCGTGCATTTCAATGCACGCCGAGGAGGATGGCATGCTTCGTTGCGCACACACTTTGGGCAGTTCCCTGTTCGGCATGTGCACGCTTGGCTTTGCAACGCTGGGATTTTTCTGGTCACCGCCTGGCCAGCCAGTCCCACCCGCGAAAGCGGATGGTGACTGGCATTTGCTAGAGCCGATCAACTACGAAAATTTGACGGTCTTTCCGGTGGTAGCGTCGTCCGGATACGACACCAGCGCGTTCATGACCCTGGAAGAGGGTCTTACTCGCGGGGAGGTGATCGTACGGGAGCAGGGCGCGGAAGCGTTAATGCGTGATCGCGATGGGGTCCGCCCGGTGGTTCAGAACTATGGCGGGCCATCCGTGAATCAACTGGTATTGATCAACCGCAGTAAGCGTCCGCTACTGTTGTTGGCGGGTGAACTCGTCAGCGGAGGCAAGCAGGACCGTATCATTGGCAAAGACCGGATTGTCCCGGTGGGCGCGGAGCCGTTGCCTTTGGATGTTTTTTGCGTGGAGCATGGACGCTGGTCTTCCGGCTCCCAGTTCACCGCGGCGAATACCATTGTGCACCCCAGTGTGCGCGAACAAGCGGCGGTGACCCAGAAGCAGGCCGATGTCTGGGCGAGCGTCACAGCGGGAAGCACGGCCCCACGAGCGGCGACGGCACCGCCAGCAGCTGTACCACAAGACCGACTCTCGATGGCCCTGGAGTCGGAGGCACCCACGCAATCCTATGCAAAGATCTATGGATCGCGCCAAGTGGCACCATCAGTGGACGCCATGGTCGACGGGGTGCAGCGGCGCTACCGCCGGGAGACTAGCGGGCTGAAGGGCGAACGCGTCGTAGGTGTGGTGATTGCCTATGGAGGCGAGGTGGCCTGGAGCGACATTTTCGCCTCGGCAGAATTATTCGACCAGTATTGGAACAAGTTGCTGCGAAGCTATGCCATTGAGGCGGTGGCGAGGCCTACATTGCGCGAGAAAACATCAGTGCAGGATGCCCAGGAATTTCTCCAGCGGCTAAAGGGGCGCGAGCGCACGGAGTCTGAGCCTGGCGTGTACGTGTGGCGGGAGATCAATGAAGGTCGGCTATCGCAGATCGAGCTTGACGCCTTGCAGCCCAAAGCGATGACGCTGCACCGCTTGGTTGTGCGCCGCACCAGTTAAGGTGTGAATTTGCGAACTACGCTGGAGTCTGGAGAGCGCGCAAGCAATTCTACGATGGACGCGGGCCACGCAGCATGGCGCAGTGTGGGAGCGATTTCCGCAAGCGGAACCAGAACGAAATTGCGCTGCAACATGCGTGGATGAGGAACCTGCAGGTCGGCGGTGTCGAGGGTCGCGTCGTCGTAAAGAAGAATGTCCAGATCAATAAGGCGAGGACCCTTGGCGAAGGCTTTCTTGCTACCCATTTGCGATTCGATGGTCCGCAGCATGGACAAGAGTTCGTGGGGGGGTAGATCCGTTTGCGCTTCGAGTACCGCATTCAGGAACCAGGGCTGCTCCAGGTAATCGACAGGCTCGGTTTCGTAGAGGCTGGAGACCTTCACGATGCACACAGCGCCGCCTGCGAGCAAGTGAATAGCTTCCTGGAGATTCTGCTCTCGATTGCCAATATTTGAACCGAGCGCCAGATACACAGTGGACATGGTGGTGGTTATTGTATGCCCGCGCGACGACGTAGCACGCCAATCATGGAATGCGCTTCGGGGAGATTCACGCTGAGTGTTACGGCGAAGAAAACCAGGCCGTAGAGGAAAAGTACTGGAACCGCGAGAAGGATGTGGCCATGCGAACCGAGAAAGATGGCTCGCGTGCCTAGAATATGGGTAAGACCACGACCGGCAGCGGCGGCTAAGAGCGCGGCCATCCACACCTGCGCGAGAAAACCATAGGGAACCCCGAGGTGGCCGAGACGAAGTCTCAATCCACGCTGCAGCAATGTGAACTCGACCCAGGAAGCGATACCGGCAGAAATGGTGAGGCCCGCCACGCCCCATCGTGGCTCAACCCCAAGCAGGTGCGGAAGAGGCAGCGCGGCAAGATAGCCAAGAAGGGTGGTGAGAGAGATGCGAACGACCGCAAAACGCAGGGGAGTGCGCGTGTCGCGAAGTGCGTAATAGCCTGAAGAGTAAAGGCGGCCAAGTGTGGAAGCGAGCAAGCCAACCGTCGAGCCTGCTAGGATCCCCCAAACGTACAAGGTATCCGCATGTCTGAACCGGCCGGTCTGGTAAATCGCGGAAACAATAACGTCGCCCAGCACCAAAAAGCCCACGACGGAAGGAACTACGAGAAAGGTGATCTGCCGCAGACCGCTGTTGAGGCGGGCACGAAGGACACTAGCGATTTCGTCCGCGCCACCAATAGCTCCGCTCATGACCGGGAGTTCTGCGGCAGCAACGGACATGCCGAACAGACTGACCGGAAGCGTATAAAGGGTCTGTGCATAGGCCAGAGCGGCAACAGCGCCCGTAGGCAGCCAAGTGGCAAGAAACGCGTCGACGTAGGCACTGATTTGCACCACGCCGCGGCCGACGAATACCGGGAAAAAATTGTGAATCACCGTGCGAACGTTTTGCGCCGGATAACGGAGAGAAAGCCTCAACCCGCCGAGAAGCTTCAATACCATGGGAAGCTGCACCGCGACCTGGAGGGCACTGCCCACGACAGAAGCCCAGGCGGTGATCACAACGAGAGACTCCTGTGCGCGGCCGGTCCCGAACGCAAGCATGCCGCCGATCATGGCCAGATTCCAGAGCACAGGAGCGCTGTAAGACAAGAAGAACTTGCGGTGACTGTTGAGAATACCGAGGCACCAAGCGGAGGCTACCAGGAGTCCGGCACCGGGAAAGAGAATGCGCACGAGCAGGATGGTGAGCTCTCGCTTTTCACCATGGAAACCTGCGGCAATAACGTAGATCAGCCAGGGCGCCGCAAGAACACCGAGAAGCACGAGGATCGAAGTGCTTAGCGTGAGAAGAGCAGCAACCGCTCCGGCAGTTTTGCGGGCCTCCTCGTCATCCTGGTGGGCAAGCAGATTGGCGTAAACCGGGATGAACGAAGCCGAAAGGACGCCCTCGCCAAAGAGATTTTGAAGAGAGTTGGGGATACGCAAAGCAATTTTGAAGACATCCGCGGCGTCGGAGTTGCCGAAATAGTGTGCGAACACGCGATCACGAATGAGCCCGGCAATCCGGCTGAGAAGAATACCGGCGGCAACGAGGAAGGCAAAGTGCTTGGAACTGGAAGGTCGGGCTTTAGCGGAGGCGGATTCGGTCACAGAAGGTTCCAAGCAAGGAGTTCCTCAGCGGTAAATTTCTGGTCCGCGAAAGAAGCAAGCGAAACCAGGGAAAAACCAAAATGCCGGCCGGAAGGCGCGGCGCTACAAATTCGACGATACCTTACCAGCGTAGCGGCGACGGGGCGGAATTGCGAATGTGTGCCGAGAAGTTACTTTGAGCCATGAGTGCTAGAATGCACCGCGAAGTGGAGGGCCCATGAGAACCGGTTTGTGGCGGGTGATATTGACGGCGGCGCTGGTGTGTATCGGCGCCAGGGCGCAGCAGCAGGATTTCTCGAAGGTGGAGATTAAGGTCACCAAAGTAGCCGGGAACATTTACATGCTGGCAGGCGAGGGTGGGAATATCGCCGCGTCGGTGGGCGCCGATGGAATCGTGATTGTTGACGATCAGTTCGCGCCCCTGGCGGATCAGATTCAGGCCGCCCTGAAGAATCTGGGAATCACGGATAAGCCGGTTCGTTTCGTGATCAACACGCACTACCACGGTGACCACACTGGCGGGAATGCACCATTTGCGAATGCTGGTTCGACAGTGATTGCCCAGGATAATGTACGAAAACGGCTGGAGACCGGCGGACCATCCGGTATCGGTGGATCGGCAAATCACGATGTTCCGCCCGCCGCGAAAGCCGCGCTGCCGGTGATCACCTTTGAGCACGACGTGACCGTACATCTCAACGGTGAGGACATTCGAGCACTGCACTTCCCAGCTGGCCATACGGACGGCGACGCGATCATTTTTTTCCCCAAGAACAACGTGGTGCATATGGGAGACGATTTTGTACGCTACGGTTTCCCGTTCATCGACGTGGCCAGCGGAGGCAGCGTGCAAGGCATGATCGCCGCGATGGAGAAAGTGTCGGCGCAATTGCCAGCAGATGTGAAGGTAATACCGGGACACGGAGGCATATCGAATCTGGATGACGTAGGAGAATTCGTCAAAATGCTCAAGGAAACCTCCGCTGTGGTGCAGCAGGGAATGGACCAGCACAAGACTCCGGAGCAGATGAAACAGGAAAAAGTATTGGATCCTTGGAAGAAATGGTCGGGCGAGTCCATCGATTCCGACCAGTTCATTGACACGCTCTACAACTCGCTGACAGGCACGAAGGGCAAGTTCGTGCCACATAACTAGAGAGTGGGCATGCAGCTAAAACAAACGTGGTTGGCGCTTGGGGAGTTCGCGGCCAAAGTATTCGTAAGCACGGGCGGTTGCGACGCGGCCGCGTGGTGTGCGGTCGAGCATGCCGATCTGCATCAGGTAGGGCTCGTACATTTCCTCGATGGCATCTTCCTCTTCGCTGAGGGCCGCGGCCAGGGTGCCCAGCCCAACGGGTCCGCCGGCATATTTGTCGAGCAGCGCGATCATCAGGTTGCGGTCCACCTCGTCAAGGCCATGCTCGTCCACGCCAAGCATGTGCAGAGCTTCACGAGCCACTTCGCGCGTGATGCGTCCGGCTGCACGAACTTCGGCGAAATCACGGGCCCGGCGTAGCAGACGGTTGGCGATACGCGGGGTACCACGGCAACGACGTGCAATTTCTTCGGCACCACCTTCCTCCATCTCGATGTTCAGGATCTTGGCGGAGCGGTGCAGGATGATCAGCAAATCCGCCGGCTCGTAGAAATCCAGCCGGTGGACAATGCCGAAACGCGAGCGAAGTGGCGCGGTAATCAGCCCAGCGCGCGTGGTGGCACCGATCAGCGTGAAATGGTTTAAGTGGAACGGATGGATGCGTGCACCAGGCCCCTGCCCGATCACCAGATCGACGCGAAAATCCTCCATGGCGGGATAGAGCACTTCCTCGACAGCCGGCTGGAGTCGATGAATCTCGTCGAGGAAGAAAACTTCCTTGGCTTCGAGCGAAGTAAGAATCGCGGTGAGGTCGCCCTTGCGCTCCAGTAGCGGTCCGGCACTGGTTTTGATGGGTACGTTCAGTTCGTTAGCGATGATCTGAGCCAACGTAGTTTTGCCAAGGCCCGGAGGGCCATAGAGCAAAACGTGGTCGAGAGCTTCACCGCGATTACTTGCGGCTTCAAGGGCGATGGCGATATTTTCCTTGACGCGCTTCTGGCCAATATATTCGGCCAGAGTCCTGGGGCGTACGCTCGCGTCGAGGCGCGCGTCGTCATCCCAAGCGGTTCCTGAAACGATGCGGGAAGGACGGTCGAGATTGGCCTCAGCCTTTTTGTGGCCGAAATTGGTCATGGGCTCTTATCGTTTCTGCGGTGCGCTCAACTTCGTTAGCGTAACGCGCAACAACTTTTCGAAATTGAGTGTGCCGGCCTCCCGCTTCGCTTCCGCCACAGCTGAATCAGCCGTCCGTTCATCATAACCGAGATTGACGAGGGCCGATTTGACGTCGGCCTCCACGCCGGCGGGAGAAGTGGAAGCTGTTTTCACGGCTTCCACGGTAACGGCCTCCAACTTGTCTTTGAGTTCGACGACCATTCGCTCTGCCGTTTTGCGGCCGACGCCAGGAATTTTCGTGAGACGGGCCAAATCTCCGGTGCGGATGGCCGGGACCAGTTCTTCCACGTTCATGCCGGAGAGAATTTTCAGCGCGAGCGTGGGGCCGACGCCCGAGGCGCCGAGCAGCAACTCGAAGAGATGCTTTTCCCGCTGCGAAAGGAAACCGTAAAGGGAGAGCGCGTCCTCGCGGACATGGGTGTGGATCAGGAGCGTGACTTCCGTGTGCAGTTCGCCCAACGTAGCAAAGGTGGAAAGGGGAACTGCGACGAGATAGCCCACACCGTTTACGTCAACAATAACCTGATTGGGACGTTTTTCGAGGAGGCGGCCGCGGAGGAGTCCGATCATCGACTGAAAGTATTGCCGCTGAGGCGCGATGGTGTCAATGAAGCGAAAGGGCATCGTTCTCGATAGCTCGGAATCCCTGGGACGCTTCCTAACGCCCGTAGCGGCCCATGTATTCGCCGCGTGCCAGGATGTGTCCTTGCATGCCATGCTCAACTTCTTTTTTCGTGGCGCCGGGTTTGAGATTCAATTTTGTCTCCAGCGCGTAGAGTTTGAAGAAATACCGGTGAGGCATTCCAGCGGGAGGACACGGCCCGCCGTAGCCGATTTTGTCGAAGTCGTTCTTGCCCTGGCGGGAACCGTCGGGGGATTGCTCGTCTTTCGAGAAATTTCTCGGGAGTGCGCGCAGAGTCGGTGGCAAATCGAAGATGACCCAATGTACCCAGGTACCTGCCGGGGCGTCGGGATCATCGGCGATCAGGGCAAAACTCTGCGTGCCCGGCGGTGCAGCTTTCCATTGCAACGCGGGAGACCAATCGCCGCCATCACAAGTGAGTACTTTGGGAATGGTTCCGCCGGAAGAAAAATCGCTGCTGACCAATTCCAAAGTGAGTGGAGCGGTTTCCGAGGCGCGTTGCGAACAACTGGCCAGTACGCCGGCAACCGCCAGGACGCACATTGCGGAGAAAACGCGACAGGCACGTGACATAGCTCTGCTCTTTGCAAGTATAGGACCTTCACTTGCCCAGATTCGCGAGTAGTTCGGCGACAGCGGGATGCTGCCGTTGCGTGGCGAGCGCGAACGCGGACTTGCCGTCGTTGGTAGTAGCTTGCACGTCGGCGCCGTGTGCCAGCAGCAGCTTCACAATCTCGAGGTGACCGTTGGCCGCTGCGGTGAGAAGCGGGGAGTAGCCGGGGCCATAGCGGTAATTGGCATTCGCACCGTTTTCGAGCAGCCACTGCACTATTTCCTTGTGGCCGCTGGCTACAGCGCCGGTGAGGGCATTGTAGCCGGAACCGTTCGTGGCCACGGCATGGATGTCGGCACCTTGCCCGGCAAGATAACGTACAACATTTAAATGACCGAAGACGGAGGCGAGAGCGACGATAGGAAATCCATCGGGAGAAAAACCGGTTGCGGCGTTGAGATGATTCTCAACGATCTGTCGCACTCGCGCGAGATGGCCGACCGCCGCCGCGTCATGCAGTTCCAGTTTTGGGTCCCGCGCCAGGAGGAGGTCGAGAATTTCCTTGCGGCCCGAGTAGGCCGACATCAGAAGCGCCGAGACTCCGGAATCGTTTATGGCGGATGCCAGCGAGGGATTAGCGTCGAGGAGAGACTTCACTGTCGATGGGTTACCGCCACGAATGGCTTCGAAGAGTTCAGCAGCGGACATGCAGACACTCCACCAAAGGGAAATAACACTCAGGTCACCAGGACGCTCAAGAAAGAATCACTAGCGGCGAGCGCGGTCCTTGCGGACAGCTTCGTCGACGAGCGCGTCGAGTTCGGAACGGGTGAGCGTCACTTCCTCCGTGGGACTTTCTCGCCCATCACACGTTTCGGGCAGTTCTGCACCACCTCCCGGAGGGGGCGTGACGTGGTACCTGGCGCGTGCAGCCATGAGCTTGGCGACCTCGCGAGTGGAAAGAAGCTGCGGCTGGCCTGCGAGCCGCGCCGCCAAAGAGATCTTGGCGAAGTGCTCGACGATCTCCATCCGATAGAACGCGGTCAGCAGATCCGGTCCGCAAGTGACTGCACCGTGATTGGCCAGCAATAGCGCGTCATAGTGAGGGACGTACGGTTCAAGAACGGCGCTGAGCTCAGAAGTACCGGGAGTTGCGTAACGTACTAGCGGAACCTTGCCGAGGCAAACGACCACTTCTGGAAGGAGTGCCTGATCGAGCCCCTGACCCGCGGCCGCAAAACCAGTCGCGGTGGGCGGATGGGCGTGGCAGACCGCCTGTACGTCCGGGCGCATCTGGTAGAAGAGCAGATGCATCCCCGCTTCCGAGGAAACTTGACGATCACCGTGGAGGTGACGGCCGTTCAAATCCATGGTGACGAGATCGTCAGGAGACATCATCCCCTTGTTCAGGCAAGTGGGTGTAGTCAGGATCCGGTTGCCGTCCAGGCGAAGGGAGAGATTACCCTCCCCGGCTACGATATGACCGCGCTCATAAAGCCAGCGCCCTACCAGGCAAATGTCATGACGGTATTGCTCTTCGGAGCGAGGCGCGAAATCACGTGGCGAGTCCAATGACACGGCGCGAACTCCTTCCTGGGAACTCGAGCGTCCCCTAAAAGTAAATTGCTAGCATCGACGGCAAAGCTGGCACAAAGAGTACGCTTCACCGCGAGGAAAGCCAAGAAAAAATCATGCAAAGATCACGCGTAAATCCCACGCAACTTCAGCGAGGTGGCCACCCGGTCGATCGCCAACATATACGCAGCGATACGGTTATTCACCCGATGCGTTTCCGCGTAACGGACCACCTCATCAAACGCCCGGTCCATCACGTCGTAGAGCCTCTCGTTCACCTCACTTTCGCGCCAGAAGAAACCCTGGCGGTCCTGCACCCATTCGAAGTAGCTGACGGTGACTCCTCCGGCATTGCCAAGGATATCCGGCACCGTGAAGATGCCCTTGGAATCGATGATAGCATCAGCCTGCCAAGTGGTCGGCCCGTTTGCCCCTTCACACAGGATTTTGGCCTGCACCTGGTGAGCGTTCTGTTCCGTGATCTGGTTCTCGATGGCCGCAGGGATGACCACCTCGCAGGGCTGAAAGAGTACGTCCCGCGCGCTCATTTTCGTCCCTCCACCGGGAAACTCCTGTAACGACTTTTTGCGGTTATATACCCAATTAATTGCTTGAGGCACATCAAATCCACTCTCGTTATACAGTCCGCCGCCGATGTCCGCCAGGCCAATGATCCTGTACCCGGCCTTCTGCATCAGCTCCGCAGCCAGCGAACCGACGTTGCCGAAACCCTGCACGATCACGCGGGTGTTTTCTTTACGCATGCCCAACTTGGTGATCGCTTTATCCACGCAGATCATCACGCCGCGGCCGGTGGCTTCCCGGCGACCGCGAGAACCACCCAACTCGATGGGTTTGCCGGTGACAACCGCGGTGGTAGCTTGTCGAGCATGCATGGCGTAGGTATCCATGACCCATGCCATGGTTTGCTCGTTGGTGCCGACGTCCGGAGCCGGAATGTCGCGCTCGGGACCGAGCCAGTCGGACAGTTCCGCCGTATAGCGCCGAGTCAAGCGCTCCAGCTCGCTGCGAGACATCTTGCGAGGATCGCAAATGATGCCGCCTTTGGCGCCACCAAAGGGAATATCGACCACCGCGCATTTCCAGGTCATCCAGGCAGACAGCGCACGAATTTCGTCGAGGGTAACATCGGGAGCGAAACGGATGCCTCCCTTGCCCGGACCCCGAACCGTGGAATGAAGAACGCGATAGCCGGTAAAGACCTCTAGCTGACCGTTATCCATGCCCACCGGGATGTACAACGTGATTTCTTTGTCAGGATATTTGAGATAGCGATAAACGCCCTGCTCCAGACCCAGCTTGTTTGCAGCGACCTCAAAACGCGCCTCGGCGTTTTGGTATACGTTCATTTCTTCGGGCACAGGCGTATTGGGCATGCAAAAGTCTCCTTTGCGCGAACAGCTCGTGGAGCGATTGGCTGCGCAGCAAGCTTCGGCCTGTGAGTGACGAGCAGGCGCGAAAAAAGGGCCAAAAGGAGAGCAATTCAGCGGGCTACCCACCCGCGAACCTGCCAATTGGCCGGGTGGTCAGTATAGTAAGGGGGCTGCCGGAGAGCAAGGATGTGCCGTTGCCGCGTTGCCGCACAGGTCGCACATGTGACAACAGTGGAAAAATAGCCGGGATAGCAAGGCTCGGCGGTAAACTACTGAGCGGTGGGCGATGCAGTATCTGCAAAGAGCCGAGAGCCGAGCAATGCAACCGAAGCTAAGCCTGACGATTCTGGTACCCGTCTATAACGAGCAGTACTTGGTGCAACCGAGTTTGCAGCGCCTGGAAATCCTTGCGCAATCCGATTATCTGGACCGCGTGCGGGTAGTTGTAGTCAATGATGCGTCCACGGACCAAACTGCCGAAGTGTTGCGGAGCTTCCAGGAAAGCTTGGGGGAACCGGGCAAGACACGGTTGGAATGGATCTTCCAGGGGCATACGAAGAATCAAGGGAAAGGTGCGGCGATCCACACCGCGCTGCAATACGCGGATACAGACCTGGTGGTGATCCACGATGCGGACCTCGAGTACTACCCTGAAGACTTGTTGAAGATGATTCCGCTCTTTGCCCTTGAAGACGCGGACGCGGTGTATGGTTCGCGGTTCTTGGCCAGCGATTTCCGGCGGGTGCTGTTTTTCCGGCACAGCTTGGGAAACAAGCTTCTTACGCTGCTAACCAACATTGTGACGGACCTGAATCTGACGGACATGGAAACTTGTTACAAGATGGTGCGCACGGAATTGCTGAAAAGCATACCGCTCGAAAGCGACCGTTTTGGATTCGAGCCAGAAGTTACGATTAAGTTGGCAAAGCGGGATGCCCGAATCTTCGAACTTCCAATCCGGTATTCCGGACGTACCTATACTGAGGGAAAGAAGATCACCTGGAAGGATGGCTTGAAGGCGCTCGGAGCGTTGTTGAAGTATGGGATTTCGGACCGCATTTACGTGTCCGACGAGCATGGCAGTGAAATTCTGGCGCGCTTGAACCGTGCTCCCCGGTTCACGAAATGGATGGCCGATACCATCCGCCCGTACCTTGGGGAGCACGTTCTGGAAATTGGTGCGGGCATCGGGAACCTTACTTCGAACCTCGTACCGCGGACCTCCTATTGGGCCAGCGACATCAACCCGCAGTATCTCGATCGGCTGAACAAACTGAGACAAACGCGGCCGTACTTGCAGGTCCGGTACACGGATGCGAGCGCTGGGGAGACTTATCCGGACGAGCAATTTGACACGATCATCTGCTTGAACGTGGTTGAACATATCAAGGATGACGTGCAGACTTTGCGCAATATCCGCGGCTCTCTAACAAAAGATGGAAGGGCGATTATCCTGGTGCCCAATGGGCCTGAATTATACGGGTCATTAGACGAGGTCCTCGGACACTATCGCCGTTACACGCGCGAGCAGTTACAGGAGGTGTGCGAGAGAGCGGGCTTCCGGGTGGAGCGAGTACTCAAGTTCAATCGCATCGGGGCTCCGGGATGGTGGTGGAATGGGCGAGTTTTAAAGAAGAGAACGTTCGGATTTTGGCAGATCAAATTGCTGAATACGTTATTGCCGATGGTTCGCCCGATTGATCGCTACCTACCGTTTCCGCACTTGTCCTGGATCATGATCCTTCGCGTAGGCGAGCAAGTGCAGGAAAGCGCGGTCCAGGCGCCGGGACATACATTGTTACCGGCTGGGTGAAGTCCTTTGCGCCGTGCGCCGCTACCCGGCGCCCTTACTGTCCGCGGAACTCAAGGGTAACTGTCAGGTGCATCGAGGTGGGCTGCCCATCGAGCATCGCGGGTGTGTACTTCCACTGTTTAACGGCGTCGGTAGCGGCGCGATGAAGGAGTGCGGGGCCAGAAATCACTTTCATCGCGGCGACATTTCCGGACGCATCGACGAGTGCGTCGATTAGAACCTTGCCGGAAATATGCTGGGCCTTGGCAATCGCCGGGTATTCCGGAGCGACCGACTTCAGAAGTTGAGCGGGCTTCACGTCGCCCCCTACTGGAAGAGGGGCGGCGGGCGGGTGTTGGGAACCGGAAGCGAAAGGATCGCCCCCGACGGGAACGCCTTTGGCGTCAATGGCAGGTAAGCCGTCGCTATCGGCCTGCGAGTTCGCCGAGCGGTTCACCACCGGTGCGGCGAGATGGACATCGCCCAGAACTGGTTTCGACGAGTCATCGACAGGTGCGGAAGTCTTTGGCGTAACGGCGGCACTGCGGGCCGGCGGTTCGGGTACGACGACCGCTGGAGCCGGATTCGGCATCGACCTCTTCGAAGGCTGCAAAATGGGTGCTGGAGTGGAGTTCGTAGTGGCCGTAGACGGTGCAGGAACGATGGGCGAAGCAGGCGCGGGCTCTGAGGGAGATGGAGCGGCCGCAGGGTGCACCGCTGCCACCGTTGCGGTGCCCCCGCGTCCTTGGTAGAAATACCACCCGCCTCCCGCTAAGACCACGAGAGCAGCGGCCAAGCCAAGGAAGAGTCCCTTTTTCGAACCAGAAGCGGCCGGCGCAGTAGATCCATCCAGAAGTTGGCCGCCGAAAACAGCAGTTTGCGGCCGCGGGCCTTCGCTGCCCACCACAGCGTCGAACGACTCCGCAGAGCTTACGGAGAAGGATTGCTCGTGAGCGGCTTCCGGCGACGCGGCGCTTTCCGTAGCCACTGTCGGCTCAACCGAAGCCTGCGAGAGCGGGGCCAGCCACGATGGAATCTTAACTTCCTCATCAGCCCCCAGCGCCGCTACCGCCGGTTTGCGCTGCGAAACCACTGGCGCGACCGATTTCGGCTCATTTTGCAGGACTGGCTTGGGCTCTTCCAGAACGACTGTAGGGGGCGCATTTTTGGGAGCTTCCACGGCCGGTGATTCTGGCTTACACGTGACCGGCGGCACATGTGCTGGCGTCACCGGTGCGGCAGGAGTTTCAGTAAACAGCATGGAGCTGAGTTGCTCTTTCAAACGAGCCGCCTGAACCTTCAGATCTTCCGTGCGGGGATCGACAGAAACTCGCGCCGCTGGTGATTCGGGCAATGATGGTGCGACGTGCGGCTGACCCGAACCCGAGCTAAACAGCGCTTCGATCTGTTTCGAATAATCTCGTAGCGGAGGAACCGGCGGTTCCGGGTGCGACGGCGTGGATGCGGGCACCGTTGCCGCGGGTTCTGCATTGGGCGCAATCAAAGGGGCAACGATTGGCGGGGTTGCCGTTTTGACTGGATCAGGAGTTGCAACCGCCGGCTTTATTGGCGTTACCACCGCCGCGCTGGGCGCCACCGGAGCTGCGGGAGAAACCGCGGAAACCGGAGGCGGCGGAGCAACGGTTTTCACCGGGGGATTCGCCATGGGCGCAGGGCCAACGGGCTTTGCGGCAACTGGCGGTGCGGCGACGACGGGGGCCGACGGTGCGACTGATTTCGCTACTGGTTGCGGGCCTGACGCGGTGGGCCGAGGGGCAACACCGGGACTGGGAATCTGTAGTCCCCAGAAGCCCGGGGATGGCTCAGTGAACTGTAGTTCAACGTACGATCCCGCGGTGCCACTTGATTTCGACTTCACTACTTGGCAAACGACTTCTTTTTTCGTTTTTTCGTTGGTAAGAAAGACGAGCTGACCGGACGCCAGCGGCGTGGCGATACGCAGCACCGCACCATGCGGAAACACCAGGACGGTCTGTGTCGATTCGGAAAAAGGAACGCGTTTGTCAGAACCTTCCACAGTGCGGGCACCGTTCACCGCCACAGGGATTTCCAGGGCGACCGGTGCTGGCTTCGCGGGAGGCGCGGAGGCGGGGGTGGTCGCGACGGGGCTTTCAAGTTCTTTTAAACTAGGTGCCATAGGTTACCCACTCAGAGAGGTATTGAGGGAGAGGTTTGCCGAGACGGAGCTTCCCTCTCCTACCTATTCATGGTGGGGTGGGCGGGGAGGCCCAGCTATAGTACGCCGGTACTACGACGGAAACAGATACGGGAATGTGCCGGATGAATCACCGTATTTGGCATTGATACATCCTTGCCACAGCGCCTCGTCGGTTCTATTTCGGTTTCGCCGCTGCAAGCGGAGGCTGGAAGCGGTCGTCCATCTCCACTTGATAGCCGGAAACGAGCTTATTGGTTTCGTTGGCCATCCCGATTATTTGCTGTAGCTCCTTGAACATGGCAGGCGTCATGCCCTTGGCAAACGCGGAAGCGGTGTGCGAGTAGATGCAGTACGGGCAATTATTCGTGACACTCACGGCGATGTAGATCAGTTCTTTGGTTAGCGGGTCCAAGGCCCCTGGGCCCATGGTGGCTTTCAGGTCTTCCCAAGTTCGTTTGAGCAAGACCGGATCGTGGGCGATAGCCTTCCAGAAATTATTGATGTAACCGGTTCTGCGGGTGGCCATGATGTCGTCGTAGATGACTCTAACTTCCGGGATGGCGTCTTGATATTCAATGAGGCCGAAAGTGGACATGACGATCCTCCGTGATGGAACGATCCCACCAGACAAGGATGTTAACGGAAATTCGGTCAGGGGTGCTGGCACACAAGCAGCGGCCCTCCGCGACGGAACGCTCAGGATAAACACTAGAAGATTGACTCATTTGCGGATTTAAATCGATATAATGCTGGCGATATGTGGAGGACAAGATGAAAGTTCCCGCCCTGAGGAATTGGCTGATTTGTGCCGTGCTGCTCGTGTGGGCTGTGACTTTGCGGGCGCAGACCGTGCACGTGAATGTCACCCCGTCGAAAGCGATAGCGTTTGATCCGGACAAAGCGATGGGGACCTCGATCGACATTTTGCCGGCGAAAGATTTTGACAAAGTATACAGCGAACCGATTATCAGGGAGAGCCTGGCAGCAGGATGGGGACCGATCACCTACCGGCAAAATACCGAGCTAACCTACGATGCGTGGCACTGGAACCCGAATGGAACCTGGAGTGACGAGAAACACAAGAGCGGCTATTTTTTGGGAAGTGCGGAACCCAAAGAATTTTTGCGCGAATCGTTTGGCTACCGGCTAGCGCATCGTGGAACAACGCGTAGCGATTCGGGACAGTTCGAGTGCTCCCGAATGACCGATGGCGATCCCGCGACTTACTGGAAGAGTAATCCTTACCTTACTTCGAAGTTCACCGGTGAGCCCGATTCCGCACATCCGCAGTGGGTGGTGATTGATTTTGCCCTTCCGCAAGAGATCGACGCCATTCAGATTGCCTGGGCCAATCCGTATGCCACGAAATACGTGGTGGAGTATTGGACTGGCAAGGAAGACGCGCTGGTCAAACCATTGGCGGGCACATGGGTGAAGTTCCCTCAGGGCGAAGCGACAGGAGCGACCGGCGGGAACAAAGTGCAACGGCTGGCGGACCATCCGGTGGCAACGCGGTTTGTCAAGATCTGGATGACCGATTCTTCGAACACCTGTGACACGCATGGTAGCGGTGATCCGCGGAATTGTGTAGGTTTCGCGATCTCGGAAATTTCCATTGGAAATTTTAATTCATTGGGACAGTTTGTGGACCTGGCGAAGCACACTCCCAGTCAAGCACAGACGGTGACGCAAGCCTCGTCGGTTGACCCCTGGCACACTTCCGACAGCATCATTTCCACGCGCATCCAAACGGGTTTCGATCTGTTTTTTAAAAGCGGCTACACGAATCATCTACCCGCGATGATTCCCATCGCGATGATTTACGCCACACCCGAAGACAGCGCGGCCGAGCTAGCGTACGTGGAAAAACGCGGTTATCCCGTGTCCTATGTGGAGATGGGTGAGGAACCTGACGGGGCGTACATGCTGCCAGAGGATTACGCAGCACTGTATGTGCAATGGGCGCAGGCGCTGCACAAAGTGGACCCCAAGCTGAAGCTGGGTGGGCCTGTGTTTACAGGAGTTAACGAAGACATCAAGGCGTGGCCCGACGCGCAGGGAAGGGCGTCGTGGCTAGGAAGATTTCTGGACTATTTGAAAGCGCACGGGCGGATAGAAGACCTTGCGTTCGTTTCTTTCGAGCACTATCCGCTGAACCCCTGCGAAATCAACTGGTCGGATTTGTATCGCGAGCCGGAGCTAGTGGCAGGAACGCTGAAAGCATGGCGCGATGACGGGGTTCCCGCAAACGTGCCGCTCATGAATACCGAGAGCAACGTCTCCTGGTCGCTCACGGATCCCATGCAAGATTTGTTCGCGGGATTGTGGTTGGCTGACAGCGTGGGAGCCTTTCTGACCATAGGCGGGCCGGGCACCGTGTATTACCACTCGCCGATCCAGCCGGAGCCGCTGCGTCCCGGATGCCAAGCCTGGAGTACCTACGGAAATTTTGTGGCCGATGAGCGGCTGGAGATCAAGCAACACACCGCGCAGTACTTTGCGAGCCAGTTGCTGAATCTAGACTGGGTGAAACACGGGGCTGGAACGCACGAGCTATACCCGGCCTTGGGGGATGTTCGGGATGAAGCGAAGCACGAATTAATCACGGCGTACGCGGTGAAACGGCCGGACGGCGAGTGGTCGCTGCTGATCATTAATAAAGACCCCAGCAACGCGCATGAGGTAAACATCTCATTCGAAAACGAAGGCAAAGCGGCAGACGGCTTTGCAGGATCGGTGAAGAGCGTGACGTTCGGGGCGGCAGAGTACGTTTGGCATTCGTCAGGTCCAACCAGTCACGCGGATCCCGACGGACCCCCAAGACGCGGTACCGTACAATGGAAGTCGGGACAGAAGGTGTTGCTGCCGAAAGCTTCTGTGACCGTGCTCACCGGTAGAGTCTCTGGAATCTAAGGCGGTCAGAATACGGGGCCTTGCCGTTTGGGCGACAGCGGCATGTCTACGCAACCCAACCTACAGAATGTCAGCTAACCTAGTGCTGCCCCATTGCGATGTGGGATGGCTGATAACGATACATGTTCAGGTCCGTGGCTAAGAAATGCTGGGTAGGGACGCACGCTAAATGGCGCGGCCGCGCGCTGTCTGCTGTTTCTGTTCTTGCGTTATTCACGGTGATCTGGACATCGGCACAAGAACGCGCCACCGTGAGTGGTACGGTGGTGGACGCGACCGAAGCGCCCATTCAGGGGGCGCAGCTTGAGCTGCGCTCTTCGTCCGGTATTTTTTTGGCCAGCAGTGATGAACAAGGGCACTTCCACATTGTGGGCCCGGAAAACGGCGGCACGCTCATCGTCAATTTTCCCGGGTTTGCTCCGGTAACGCGAGAGATCCGGCCGCGGGCTTCGGCGGAAACTCTCCACATTGTACTGACCCCTGCCTCGGGTCTACAGCGCGTCGAGGTGCAAGCCACGGCTACAGACCTAATTCCGGCAGTACCCAACAGCCAGTATGTACTTTCGTCGGATACCATGAACAGCATGGGGAGTCTGGTTGTGGACGACATGTTGCGGCAAGTGCCGGGCTTCAGCACGTTTCGGCGGTCGAGCAGCTTGTTCGCAAATCCCACATCCCAGGGCGTTTCCCTGCGTGGTGTGGGCGCAAGCGCTACCAGTCGCTCGACCGTGCTGCTCGACGGAATTCCACTGAACGATCCTTTCGGCGGATGGGTGTATTGGGCGCGCATACCACAGGAGGCCATCGCCAGCATGGAAGTGGCGAACGGTGGTGCCTCGGACTTATATGGGGGCGGCGCGTTGGGCGGAGTGGTCAATATCCGAACGCGTACCGAAGAGACTGCGTACGCGGATGTAGAGCTGTCGATGGGTAGTATGAGCACGCCGGATTTTTCGTTTGCAGCTGGCGCGCCCCTTGGAAAGTGGGCCATTTCCGGGGCAGGTCAGGCGTATCAGACGCAGGGATACATCGCCGTGCCGCCGGATCAGCGCGGCGCAGTGGATACCAGCCTGGGATCGGGAGTGCTCACAGGTTATCTGGAAACGTCACGAAACCTGGGAGAACGCGGGCATCTATTTATACGGGGAAGCGACTTCGGCGAGAGCGGGCGCAACGGTACGCCACTGCAGCGAAACGACACGACCATCCCGGAGTTGGACTTGGGCGCGGATTGGAGTTCCGCAGGTTTGGGTAGCTTTTCAGCCCGGCTGTACGGATCGCGCGAGCTTTACCATCAGACCTTCTCTTCGATTGCACCCGACCGCAACAGTGAATCGCTGACGGATGTGCAGCGGAACCCTTCTCAGCAGGTGGGGTTTGTCGGCACGTGGTCGAAGCTGTTTGCGGAACGACACAGGGTTTCCGCAGGTTTCGAGGCGCAAGACGTGCGGGGACATAGCGCGGAAACGAACTATCATCTAGGTGTCGAGACAGCGTTGGTGGACGCGGGAGGACGGCAACATTCGTTTGGATTCTTCGCGCAAGATTCCTATGCGTTCGCGCGAAGCTGGCTGCTCACTTTGAGTGGTCGCGTGGATACGTGGAACAACAACGCCGGTTATCAGGACCGCACTCCTTTGCCCGGCGGCACGCTGACCACCAGAGCATTTCCGGACCGCAGCGAGTCGGCCTTCAGTCCCAGAGTATCGTTGCTGAAGAGTTTCTCGCACGGTACCGCGCTGAACGCGTCGGTGTACCGCGCGTTTCGCGCCCCTACGCTGAACGAGTTGTATCGTAATTTCCGTGTGGGCAATGTGCTCACGCTGGCGAATCCGGCGCTAACCGGGGAACATCTGACCGGGGGAGAAGCCGGTGTAAGCCAATTGCTGTGGCAGAACCGGTTGACGCTGCGCGGAAATTTCTTTTGGAGCGACATCACTGATCCTGTCGCGAATGTCACCCTCACGACCACCCCGCTGCTGATCACGCGGCAAAAGGAAAATTTGGGCGAAACCGAAGCCCGCGGTTTCGAATTAGCGGGGGCGTGGCAGGTGAATGCACAGGTGCAGGTATCGGCTGCGTATTTGTTCGTGAACAGCATCGTGCTCAATAATCCAGCAAACACTTCGCTGCAAGGGAATTTCCTCCCGCAAGTGCCGCAGAACCAGTTCAGTGTTCAGGCCAATTACGCGGGGAAACTGTGGGCGGCCGGGATTCAGGCGCGCTTCCTGGGCAATCAATTTGACGACGACCAGAATCTTTTGCCGCTGGGCCGGGCATTTTCTCTGGACGCGCAGGCATCGCGAAAACTGGGCAAGCGCGCCTCGATCTTCTTTGCGGTGCAAAACGTGACGAATGACCGGTTCTACTATGAGGCGACACCCGTATATCTGGTGGGCCCTCCGATCTTTGTGAGAGGTGGCTTTCGCTTCGAACTGCGGTAGTTTTTGGAAATTTTTTGGAGTCACTGGCCCGGAAGAAATTCTTCGACAAGCAATCGCGCCAGGCGGGCCGAATTGTGGCGCAACACTCCGTGCTCTTCCACCAGATTATCGGTGATGAGGCGAACCTTCATCTTCGTGATCTTGTCACGGTCGATGACCACCGGCGCGGCGCCTTGCGCCCGGTAGCGTCGCGCCACTTCCGGTGAAACGGCTTGCCTATTGGCGACTACCGCATCGATGACGCGCCCGCGCACGTGTTCCTTGATGGCTCTCAGATGATCACTGAGAGCGTATTGCGTAGTTTCTCCGGGCTGCGTCATCAGATTGGCGATGTATACGCGCGGGACTTTTGAGCGCGCGACCGCGTGGGCGATTTCCGGGATCAACAGGTTGGGAATCACGCTGGTGTACAGCGAACCGGGGCCCATAAGAATAACGTGGGCATCGCGAATGGCTTCGATCGCTGCGGAGAGCGCACGAACGCTCCGCGGATTCAGTTGAATATGGCGTATGGGAATATGGCTGGCGGAGATACGAGTTTCCCCTTGTACGCGCCGGCCGTCTGCGAGCGTAGCCACCAAGTGAACGTTGGAAACGGTGGAGGGGAAAATCCGCCCACGAACCGCGAGGACTTTGCTGGACACCCGCACGGCTTCGGCGAAGTCCCCGGTAACGTGCGTGAGGGCGGCCAGAAAAAGATTGCCAAAGTTGTGGCCACGCAGCCCTCGGCCTGCATGGAAACGATACTGGAACAAGCGACTCAACAGCGCTTCATCCTTGGACAAAGCCACCATGCAGTTTCGAATGTCACCCGGCGGCAAGATGCGATTTTCACGGCGAAGCCGTCCGGAGCTGCCGCCGTCATCGGTCACGGTAACAATCGCAGCCAAATCGGCGATAGGACGCTTTAGCGTGGGACGCTGGTCTCTCCGGCGAATTACGTGTTCTTTCAATCCCCGCAACAACGCTGAAAGACCGGTGCCGCCGCCGAGCGCGACCACGCGCAGGCCATCGACAGGCACCACCTTTGACGCAGGCTTGTTCATGGAAAACTCGAGTAATGAAACTCCCACCCGAGAACAGGAGCGGCGGCCTCTCGCCTAAGTCGCGCGTTACGCATCGTCCTTTGAACTGCGCCGGAAGCTAGTTGCCAAGGAGGAACCTAGCCCGAATAGCCTTCTTTTTCAGGATACAGCAGTTCGGTGAAACGAGGGTCTTCCTGAAGGAAATTGAAATCCTCGTCGTTGCGGGCGTGATAACGATTGGCGGAGCGAAGTTCGATAGCAATCTTGAGATTGGCCAGTGCGGCATCGGCTTCGCCGGTAAGACAATCGAGAGCTGCTAGCGCGTAATGCACATGATCGGCTTTCGGCGCGAGCTTGCGCGCCTTCTCGAGGCTTTCACGCGCTTCATCCCAGCGGCCCAAATTCATCATCGCCACACCGCGCTGATAATGATCCTCCGGGCTTCTGGGATTTTGATCGGTCGTGGGCTTCATGCGCTGCTCGGTGATGCGCAAATGCGTGCGGGCCCGGTCGGCAAGTTCTTTGCTGGGTCCGGCGATCACCCGTTCCAGCTCTTGTTTGGCGCGCTGAAATTTCTGCTGGTGGAACAAACCCATAGCCTCTTCGTAAAGTTTCATTTGGGCCTGCACCAGGGGATCGACCATCTCGACACCGCCTCGCTGCGGCACAGTTGCTGGTAAGCTCCCTGTTTTCTTTGGCTTAGCTTTTAGATGGGCCGAGGGTTTGGCCCGGCTCGATGAAGACTTGTGCACTTTGGCCATGGCGCGAATGCTAACAAACACTCGCGCTTCCGTCAACGGAAGGGAACACCCTGTGGAAAGTGCACAGTTGAATAGCCTTTACCGTCCGGCAGCATGTGCGAAAATAACTTAACTGGGAATCGCCCTTCTCCGGGAAACTAGAAGCGTACCTTGCGACGGATGGCGCATTCGGGAAGATTGGCCCGCCCGAGCGCGTATGTTATAAGTTCAAGACTGAACTCAGGTTGACGACTCGTGCCTTTCATCAATTTTCCTGCGCGCGAAATTAATTGCAAGCTGGTGTACTACGGTCCGGGTCTCGGCGGAAAGACCGCGAACCTGCAATGGATCTACGACCACACGGGACAAAATCAAAAAGGCAAAATGGTTTCCCTGGCGACCGAGACGGATCGCACGCTGTTCTTCGATTTTTTGCCGCTGGACTTGGGGACAGTGCGCGGCTTCAAGACCCGCTTTCATTTATATACCGTGCCCGGCCAGGTATTCTACGAAGCGAGCCGTAAGCTGATCCTGAAAGGCGCCGATGGCGTTGTGTTTGTTGCCGATTCCCAGGAAGAACGGCTCGATGCCAATTTCGAAACGTTGGAAAACCTGCAGGAACACTTGAAAGAGCACAACCTGAATTTCTCGACGATTCCGTATGTTCTCCAACTGAACAAGCGCGACCTGCCCAATGCTTTGACCGTGGATGATCTAACCAAGCAATTACAGAAAAAAGGCGAGCCGGTGATTGAGGGCATCGCGATTAATGGGCAAGGCGTGTTCGAAACCTTGAAAGAGCTGGCCAAGATGGTGCTGGCCGAGTTAAAAAAGAGCGGCTAGCCTCTCCAGCCTGGAAATGTTTTGAGGCGTCCCCTCTTATTTACTACAGCTTCCAGTTCATGCTTCCATTGTTGCACATGGTGAAGCTCAACTTCAGGTTAACTTAAAAGCTGGCAGAGGCCGCCGCTTCATTTTCGAAGGTGGGGATAGCTTCGACCAGGCGAGTAACGGTGAGTGCATCGCGGACGCGGCCTTGACCGCAGACTAAGTGCAGTCCGCCGCCTTGGCGCGCCAGCGAAATCGACAGTTTAACCAGCGCGGAAATGCCGGAGCTGTCGATCTGGGGAATGTCGTTGAGATTTACGACGAGCTTCCGCGCGCCGCGGTGCACCAGATTCTGGGTGAACTCGTTCAAATGCTCGCTGGGTTCCCCAATGGTCAGCCGGCCATGAACCTGCAAATAGTGGATGCCGCCAGCCTCGCGCGCAGAAACTTCCAGTGGTGGATGAAGCGTCATGATTCCCCTCAGTTCGATCTAACCTGCCAAGTACAACGGCTGCGGCGGCGTTGATTGCTTCTGCATTATACGATGAAGGACTATGGAGAATAAATCGATCCGAGCGCGGTGCCACCCTTGGAAGGTTTCCACTACGGAGGCTCGGGAAATCCAGGAAAGGGTCAGAAAATTGTGGGAAGGGACCGACCGGCTCGGAACGGTACGCACTGTGGCCGGGCTGGACGCGTCATTCCTGGTGACCGGAACGCAGGCCCGGCGGAAGAGCGTGAGCCGTTGGGATCGCCTGCGGCAGGCGAACCGCGCGATTGCCTGTGTGGTGGTCTACCAGTTCCCAGAAATGCAGGAAGTCACCAGGGAATTCGCGATTGTGCCGTTAGATTTTCCGTATGTGCCGGGATTGCTGAGTTTTCGGGAGATACCGGCTCTGCTTGCGGCGCTTGAAAAACTCCCCAGACTTCCCGACCTTCTGTTCTGCGATGGGCAAGGCTACGCGCACCCCCGCCGCTTGGGACTGGCGGCGCATCTGGGGGTGCTGCTGGACAAGCCCTCCATTGGCTGCGCGAAAAGCATCTTGATCGGCACGCATGGGCCGCTTCCGAAAAAAGCGGGAAACTGGACGGACTTGCTCGACTCCAAGGTTTCGCCAGCCAAATCAAAAGGAAAGTCTTACGTGGCGAGCTATCCGAAAAATGAATGCGGGGCAGAAGAATTTCAAGCTGCGCTGCCGGGGTAAGTGGTGCGTATAATCTGCTCGACACGGTGTAAGTCCCCAATCGATAGCGCGAATGTGAAACAGCAGAATGGACGCGCCTCCATTCGCCCGGAGAATTTGATGAAGCGCATGGGTATTGCTTGTTGTTGCGTATTGACCCTGGTGCTGCTAGCGTTCCCTTGCTTTGCGCAGCAATCGACCGCTCCGACGCCCCCCGCCGCTCCCTCCGCCAACGCTTCTACGGTCGAAGTTCCACGGGCTGTTAATGACAAACTAAAGGAGTTGGACCAGAAGGTAGCCGCGGCACAATACTCCGCCGACAACGCCTGGATGCTGGTCAGCGCCGCGCTGGTGTTAATGATGACCGGGCCGGGTTTGGCGTTGTTTTATGGCGGTTTGGTGCGCCAGAAAAATGTTCTAGCGATCATGATGCAAAGTTTTGCGCTAATGGCGCTGATTACGGTGCTCTGGGCGCTGGTGGGTTACAGTCTGTGCTTCGGCGGCGACGGACATTTTATAGGCAATTTCCAGATGGCGCTCTTGCGCGGAGTGGGTGCGGCACCTAATCCCGACTATGCAGGCACGATTCCGCAGTCGACCTTCATGGTGTATCAATTAATGTTCGCCATCATCACGCCGGCGCTGATAACCGGCGCAACCGCCGAGCGCATGAAATTTTCAGGCACCGTGCTTTTCATGACGCTATGGTTTTTGGTGGTGTATGCCCCAATGGCACATATGGTATGGGGCAAGGGTGGCTTTCTGAACGCTGCGCTGGGCGGCCGATTTCCGACTCTGGATTTTGCCGGAGGCACGGTGGTGCACGTAACCTCGGGGGTGTCCGCTCTGGTTTGCGCGTTGTACATGGGCAAGCGCGTGGGTTATCCGAAGCAGCCAATGCCACCGCACAGCATGGTGCTGAGTTTCATCGGTGCCTGTCTCTTGTGGGTAGGATGGTTTGGGTTTAACGCGGGCAGCGCGCTGGCTTCCAATGGCCTGGCGTCCAGCGCGTTTGTGGCCACGCATTTCGGCGCAGCGGCGGCGGCGATAGGCTGGTCCCTCGCGGAGTGGATAAAGAATGGAAGGCCAAGCGCCCTCGGGGCAATTTCCGGGGCGGTGGCGGGACTGGTCGCGATTACACCGGCGGCGGGCTTCGTGGGGCCCATGCCGGCACTGGCGATCGGATTCACCGCCGGGCTCTTCTGCTTCTGGATGGTCACAAAATTTAAAGCCATTTTCGGCTACGACGATGCTCTCGACGCTTTTGGGGTACACGGCGCGGGCGGCACGATCGGCGCACTATTGACCGGGGTGTTCGCCCAGTCCGTCATCAATCCAATCTTCGGAGATGGCAAGGCTGTTGGAGGGCTGGATGGGCGCTGGAGCCAAGTGGGCAATCAGCTGGTGGGGGTACTGATCGCGTGGGTGCTGGCCTTGGCGGGCACCACTGTAATTCTTAAGATCGTGGACGTGACTACCGGGCTGCGCGTTACGGAAGAGCAGGAAGTGGAAGGCCTGGACATTACGCAACACGGTGAAGAAGGATATAACCTGGAAGGTTGATGCTAACGGGCGACACGGCGGTGAACAACGCGAGGCGGGAGCACAGATTCGTATGATGAAAATTGAAGCGATCATTCAGCCGTCGAGATTCGAATCGGTTAAGGATGCGTTGCTGGAAATCGGCGTCGAGGGGATGACGGTGACGGAAGTTCGCGGACACGGGCGGCAAAAGGGCCATACCGAAGTGTACCGCGGGCGCGAATACACGGTGGACTTGCTGCCGAAGGTGAAAGTGGAAGTGGTGTTGCCGGATCAATTAGTAAACCGCGCAGTAGATGCGATTCTGAAGAGCGCAAAGACTGGAAAAATCGGGGACGGTAAAATATTCTTGTCGCGGGTGGAAGAAGCGATCCGGATACGGAATGAGGAACGCGGCGAAAGCGCCCTCTGAAATCGACGATGTCCTCGCCCCGCCCAGGTCTGGTTCCCGTTTTTCGCTCGAAAAAGAAAATGGAAGAATCCGTAACGCCGCTATCGGTACTGGGTCCGCAATGCGAGGCCCAGCGCGAGCGGATACGCAAACTATTCGAAAGCGGAGCCAGTGCGCAGGAAACGCTACGGCAGTTGTGTGAGCTGGCGGATGGTGCCATCCGGAAGGTATTCGCGGAACTGCAAAGTGTAAAAGATGGTGAGGGCCAGGGAGTGGCGCTAGTCGCGCTGGGCGGATACGGGCGCGAGGTTCTTTTCCCTTACTCTGACCTGGACCTGCTGTTTTTGTTCGCCAGCGAAAAGGTGGAAGAAGAGTCGCGCCCGCTGATCGCGGAATTCTCGCGCACCCTTTGGGATCTGGGATTTCGCGTGAGTTCGGCGGGTCGCACGATCGATGAATGCAAGAAAATTGAACAGGACAACGCGGAATTCCACCTTGCGCTACTGGATCGCCGTTATCTGGACGGGGACAAGGTCCTGTTTGAGAAGCTGGACACGAAAGTATTGAGCGTGGCCGAAAAACAGGCGCGGCCTTTTCTCTTGGTCGAGCTCCAACGACTGACTCGGGAGCGCCTGGGACGTTACGGCAATACGATTTTCCATCTTGAGCCCAACGTAAAAGACGCGCCCGGTGGGTTGCGCGATTTTCATTCCACGCTATGGATGCGCCAGTTGGCGGGGGACCGGCGCGACCCTCGGTTCAGTCCCGTAAACGAAGACGAGTTGACGCGCAACGCGGTGGAGTTCCTGAGCGCGATTCGCTGTTTTCTGCACTACAGCAATGGCCGGAACGACAATACGCTCACGTATGAGTTGCAAGCGCAGGCTGCGGAACGTTCGTTGGGAATTGATGATAATTTGCGGCGCAACGCCGCGGAGTGGATGCGGCTGTATTTCCGGCATGCGCGCACCTTGAATCGGCAGCTCCTTCGCTACGTGGACCAACGCCCTCCCGTAACACTTTCCCTGCGACAACGCCTGATGAACGCAACGATTGGGCCAAAGACCGAGATTGCCAATGGAAGACCTTTTTCTGCTCGGGACGGCTTGCTGGAAATCAGCAACGAACAGCTCTTTGCCGATCGCAGCGTCACTTATGCGCTGCTGGCTGAGTCTGCGAAAACCGGCGTGGCTCTTAGCCGCGACGCCGAGCGCAGCATCGCGTACATCATGACCCACCCGGAATTGCCGCAGCGAAACTCACGGGTGAACTGGGCGGTGCTCTCCGAGATTCTCGGCGGCGATTATCCGGCGGTGGCCTTGCGGCCCATGTATCGCCTTGGCCTGCTAACCGAGGTGCTCCCCGAGTTTCGAGCCATCGATTCGCTGGTCGTTCGGGATTTCTATCACCGTTACACAGTGGATGAGCACTCGCTCCGCACCATTGAGCACCTACAAGAACTCGGTGAGACCCAGGAGGGGTTGGGCAAGCACTTCGCTCCCTTATGGCGAACGGTGGACCGTCGCGATCTATTGATTCTTTCCATGTTGTTGCATGATGTGGGCAAAGGAATGCCTGCAGAAAATCATGTGACCGGCAGCCTGCAGGCTCTGGAAATCGCGGGCGATCGACTGAAGCTCGCCGCAGAGGAAAAAGCCGAAGTTCACTTTCTGATCGAACACCATCTGGATATGTCCGCAACGGTACAACGACGTGACATTTTTGACCCTTCCACGGTGTCCGGATTTGCAGCCGTGGTGAATACGCATGAGAGGCTGCAGCGCCTTTGCTTGCTTACCTATGCGGATATTCACGCCGTCAACCCGGAAGCGCTCACACCCTGGAAGGCCGAAATGTTGTGGCAGTTATTTGTGGCCACTTCCAATCATTTCAGCCGGACACTAGATCGCGATCGGTTGCATGCCTCCGACGAAGCGCCGTTGCTGGAGCAGGTACGCGCTGGGACGGCGGGAGCAGATAAGCGGGAAATCGAGCGCTTCCTGGAAGGGTTCCCGCGCCGCTACCTCGCGGTGCACAGCGCCCCGGAGATTGCCTCGCACTTTCTGCTCTACCGGAAGCTCGGAGCGGAGCCCGTGCAGACCGAGATCAAAAAGACGCAACATGCCTACGTGCTTACGTTGCTTTCCGCTGACCGGCCAGCGTTGTTCGCCACCATCGCCGGTGTTCTTGCGGCCTGGGGCATGAACATTATCAAGGCTGCCGCGTTTGCCAACGCTGCGGGAGTGGTGCTGGACACCTTCCACTTCGACGATTTGCATCGCACGCTGGAGTTGAACCCCAGTGAAACGGTGCGCTTCCAGCAGAGCATCGCAGATGTGCTGAACGGCAAACAGTCTCTTGAGCCCCTGCTGAAGGGCCGGCTCGCGGCGTCCGTGGCGCGTCCCCCCAAGGTGGTCGTGCCCACCAGCATAAGTTTTGACGCCAGCTCGTCAGATCGTTGCACACTGATGGAGGTGGTCACGCAAGATCGCCCCGGGTTGTTGTACGGCATTGGATCGGCGCTGGCGCGCTTGGCGTGCAACATCGATGTGGCGCTGATCGACACCGAAGGTCAGAAAGCCATCGACGCGTTTTACCTGACAGCGCAAGGATCAAAATTGACCCCGCAAAAGCAGGAACTGCTTCGCGAAGTCCTGAACGCTACGCTCACCTGATATTTTCCCCGGTCCCCCAATTAGCTCCCTGAATACGTAAAGCGCGACGATTTTCGTTGGCGGCGCAAATGTTTGAGTTAGGATGTGCGACGGAGGATCGCGGGTACTTCTATGGTTCCAAGCTCAAGTTATGACTCGATGCTTGCGGTCGCGATAGCGGAAGCGCGGACCGGATTACAAGAAGGCGGAATTCCCATCGGGGCGGCCATCTTTGACCTGAATGGGAAACTGATCGGCGCGGGCCACAATCGCCGTGTGCAGCAGGGTGATCCCTCAATCCATGGGGAAACAGATGCGTTCCGAAACGCAGGCCGCCAAAAAAGCTATAAGAAACTGGTCATGGTGACGACGCTCGCGCCGTGCTGGTACTGCAGCGGCTTGGTGCGCCAGTTTGGATTCGGAAAAGTCATCGTCGGCGAGAGTCGCAATTTCCAGGGCGGTGTGAATTGGCTCCGCTCTCTTGGAATCGCGGTCATTGATCTGAACTCAGAAGAGTGTTTCCGCTTATTGGGAGATTATATTCGCGCGAACCCTGCGGTATGGAATGAAGATATCGGAGAAGAATAATAGATTCGGGAACGAGTCTAGCGAGTCTGGAACCCGTAGCGGAACGTAAGAAAATTGGGTAGAATCCGCGCCTGGCAAGCTTGTCCCAGCGACGCGGTCCGGGCTGTTGGTGGCTGAGGAAATATGATTCCGTTCGAGTCCAAGCAGGACCCCGGTCTGTGCAATCTTCGTGGAATGAAATGTAATTAACGGATTCTCGATGAACTGCATCGAGAACAAGTGCACGCGACCCGTTTCGAGCGTGTCCACAATTGCAAATGGTAGTGCAATGGCGATCACAAGAATCGCTAGCATCGTCACGAGAGTGTCGAGTCGTAGCGTCAAGTTCTTAATCTCAGGGCACGCATCGCGCTTTCGCCTTTCGGCTACAAGCTACCAATCTCTTTACCCGCCGGTGCGGGCTTTATCCGTGAACGCAGACGCTCTGCCCGCTTCCAGAATTCGTTTGGCATCGAGGAAGCCGTAAAGCTCGACGAGTTTGGCAACGAGTCCGGTCCAACCGGTCTGATGGCTGGCGCCCAGCCCGGCGCCATTGTCCCCATGGAAGTATTCATAGAAGAGAATGTTGTCGCGCCAGAATGGATCGCTCTGGAACTTTTCCGTGCCGCCGTAGACAGGCCGCCGGCCCTGCTCGTCGCGCAAGAAGATCCGGGTGAGCCGGCTCGCAATTTCTTTGCTGACCTCAAACAGGTTCATCAGCTTTCCGGATCCCGTGGGGCATTCGATTTTGAAGTTGTCGCCATAGTACAAATAGAAGTTCAGTAGTGCCCGGATAATGAGCACATTTACGGGCATCCAGACCGGTCCCCGCCAGTTGGAGTTGCCACCGAACATCCCAGTGTTCGACTCGGCTGGCAGGTAGTCCACGCGGTATTCCTGTCCACCGACATGGAGGATGTAGGGATGCTGCTCGTGGAACTTGGAAAGCGAGCGGATGCCATACGGGCTAAGGAACTCATCTTCGGCGAGCATTTTCGTCAGGATCCGGCGGAGCCGATCCGGTGTGACCAGAGCCATGATTCCCCGCTCGGCCACGCCGAAGTGTCCCGGGCCCGTGGGGTGCATAGTCTTGCTGAGTTCGGGTATCCGGCGGAGGCGTTCGTTCATGTGTGCCATGACTCGGGGCATGCGCTCCCGCATACTGGCCTCGACGTCGATTGTCGCGCACAGGGGAAGGAGTCCTACCATCGAGCGCACCTTGAGCCGTGTCGCGCTGCCATCCGGGAGCCGTAGCAGGTCGTAGTAGAAACCATCCTCCTCGTCCCACATCCCGTCCGAACCTGGTTTATTCATGGCCGAGGCGATGTAGTAGAAGTGCTCGGCGAACTTCACGATCATGTCCTCGTAGTTGGGGTCGTGGAGGGCTAGCTCGAACGCGAGCTCCAGCATGTTCTGACTGAACAGAGCCATCCACGCCGTGCCGTCCGCCTGCTCCAGGTGGCCGCCGGTGGGAAGTGGCGCGCTGCGGTCGAACACGCCTATGTTGTCCAGGCCGAGAAAGCCCCCCTCGAACACGTTCTTGCCAAAACGGTCCTTGCGGTTCACCCACCAGGTATAGTTCAGCAAGAGTTTTCGGAATGTCGTCCTAAGAAAATCGAGGTCCGCCTTGCCATGCAGGGCTTGCTCGGTCCTGTGCAGAAAATATGTCGCCCAAGCGTGGACCGGGGGATTCACGTCGCTGAAGTTCCACTCATAGGCAGGCATCTGGCCGTTCGGGTGCAAGTAGAGAGCGTTGAGCATCAGCTCCATCTGCTCCTTGGCGAAGTCTGAATCAACGATTGAGAGTGGGAGCGTGTGGAAGGCCAGGTCCCAGGCTGCGTACCAGGGGTATTCCCACTTGTCGGGCATGGAGATGATGTCGTGGTTCAGCATGTGGAACCACTCCGAGTTCCGGGAATTTCGAAATCCGGTATGAAGCGGGTTGGAGTGGTGCTCGTCCAGCCAGTTGTCACCGTCGAAGAAGAAGAACTGCTTGCTCCACAGCATTCCAGCAAGAGCTTGGCGCATCACTCTGGCCTGGTCTTCACTCAGGGTTGGAGGTGTAACGGACTTATAGAACTCATCGGCTTCACGAAGGCGGTTTGCGAAGATTTCATCAAATTGCTTTCCGAAGAGTTCGCGCTTCTGCTCTGGAGAACTCTTGGAGAGGCGCAAGCGAATCACTTTGGATTGACCGGCATCGATCTTGACTCGGTAGTCCGCCGCGACTTTGGTGCCTTGCTTGGCGGGGTTCACCGCTCCCTGCTTGCCCTGCACCACGCAGTCGTTGATGCCGTCTTTGACGTACGGGCTCTCGTTCTTTTGCCCCGGGAAAAGCCGCTCGTGGTTCGTCTCGTTTTCGGTGAACAGCAGCGGCACTTCGCCTTCGCACGAAAGGATCAATTCACCTAGAAGCGGATGCGTCGCCGCAACCGCACTCGTACCCGCCGGTGCCAGAATCTGCTTGAGGTTGGGTTTCTTAGGGGTCCTATTTGTTTCGGCAATCCACGAAGCCCAGTTGTTCCGGAACCACAACGTCGGCAAAAGATGCAGTTCTGCCGCCTCCGGTCCGCGGTTGGCTGCGGTGATCCGGACCAGGATGTCTTCCGGGCCGTCCTTGGCATACTCCACAAAGACGTCAAAATACCGATCGTTTTTGAAGACACCGGTGTCGAGGAGTTCATACTCCATATCGTTCTTCGTGCGACGCCTGTTCGTCTCCACCAGATCGGCATAGGGATACGCTGCCTGCGGGTACTTATAGAGATACTTCATGTACGAGTGCGTCGGCGTGCTGTCGAGGTAGAAGTAGTACTCCTTCACATCCTCGCCGTGGTTGCCTTCGCTGTTCGTCAATCCGAAGAGCCGCTCCTTGAGAATCGGATCCTCACCGTTCCACAAAGCCAGCGCGAAACAGAGGTGCTGTTTATCATCGGAGATGCCGGCGATGCCGTCTTCGCCCCAGCGGTAGGCACGCGAACGGGCATGATCATGGGTGAAAAAATTCCAGGCGTCACCATTCTCACTATAGTCCTCGCGAACTGTGCCCCATTGCCGCTCACTGAGATAGGGGCCCCACTTTTTCCAAGGCACACCTTCCTCACTGTTCAGTCGCTTCTCTTCCGCAACCCGGAGGGAGGGGGGAGAATCTTTCTGTACTTTAGGCTGCACCGTACTTTCCTCCGATTTCATTTCGTCAACCCCTTTCACGCCCCGTTGCTTGGCACTTCCGATAATCAGCTCTTTCAATAGCGATAGTCAATTGCTCGCTGAGCCCATTGATCGTCTGTTTACGGCTTTTCGCGGAATTCACGGGGTGTCCCCAGACATCGAAAGGGAAGGCAAGACAAACCGTTCGTCCGTCACGGCCGTATGAATAGCCGGAATAAGATCAGCCTTGATACGCGACTTGATGACGTAACCGAGCACTCGCTCTTCCAAGCGAACAAAGAATGGAAGCCCTGAAAGAGGATCGGCAGGGCTTGGAGTACCACGGCACAAACCCTCCAGGTAATGCGCGTTCCGGTTAGCAACCGTGGTCTCTTTACAAAGATACTCGGGCGAACGCCGTGGTCGGTGAGAAGTAATTATGTCGAAATTCTTTATTAATCGGCCAAATGTCGCGATCGTTATCGCGCTGCTCACGGTCATCGCCGGCGTGGTGGCCATGACGAAACTGCCGATAGCCAATTGCCAGACATCGTCCCTCCGCAGATCAACGTATCGGCAACATATACCGGCGCAGACGCTCTAACCATTGAACAATCGGTTGCCACACCCCCTGGAACATATCTTCGTAACCCTTGATCCTGCCTAGAGTTGCCGAGAAGTATCACGGTAAGTCCCACAAGATTCGATGGCTATTCGGAACCCTCTTCCCCTACCTTGAGCTCGCTGAGGAATGAAAATGCCGAAGCCCCGACCCCAACCGCCCCGACCGGATCGCCGACGTTCCATTCGCGGTTCCTTCAGCTGGATCGATCATCGCTTCCTGCGCGAGGGATTCGATCAAGGCCTAACTCGCCTGGAGAAGTTGCTCTACTTCGTGCTAGTGGCGGTCTCCAATCAAGATGGGGTGAGCTTTTACCCCGAAGCGCGTTTGGCGGAGTTGTTGGACATTCGTTTTCCCCACGAACTCGAAGCGGCCCGCAACGAGTTGGTGGCCCGGGACCTGATTGCATACGCAGGCGGTATTTACCAGGTGCTGGATCTACCCGTTCGCTCTTCCGCCTCGACAAGCGCCTCCGTGACTGTCGCTTCACAACTGCGGAGGATCCACACAGAAGAATAACGCCGGAAAAACGGCGAAAGATTGGCCAGTTAATAGGATGTGATTTGTACGCTCGCCAGCAGACGCTGGCGATGCTCGACACCATCACCGGGGAAGTCGTGAATCGAACGCTGATGCATGAAGGCAACGCAGTGCGGGAGTTTTATTCCCAGCTTCCGTACCCGGTGCTGGTGGGCATCGAAGCGATTCGCAGCTACTACGAAGCGTCGTACGAGTGTGCCCGGAGGAGGCCAACACCCCAAGAACAAACTCTTGCACCGGCCGACTCGTTGGAGAAAGCACTTGCCGATTAGCTGGCGATAACGCCTGCAATCAAAAATCATCCTGAAAGTGCTGCAATTGGCCTTTGGCCCCCTGCGAGACCGAACAAACCTATCGCCAGAAGCAGAAACGAACACCACCAGAGGAAGTATCCAATTGTCAGTTCGTACCTCTCTGACCCAAAAATGACAATCCAGTGAGCGTTAAAAATAAAGGCTGTAGCCGCAGCCCATGCAAACCCCCTTCGAAGTGAACGCGACCCGCGCAACACAACCCACGGTGAAGCCAGAATAAAAAACAGCGTCGTTATCGCGCTTATGGTTGAAAGGACCGCGTAGTACCAAGCGTCGAATTGGACGCCCTTGCAAGCCCAAACTCCGCAGGCCGCGTAGCGAAATGCCTCCCACCCGGGTATCGCCGGGCGGAACTCACCAGGCTTAATTACGGGAAGGAACCAGGCTACGAAGTGGAGCAGCCATGCCGCCGAAATCAGAAGATAAGGCTTCCTCATCGTTCTGACGACCTCTCTCGAAGCCCTGCTTCACTCTCACGCCTGGGCGGATTCTTGCTTCTCACGAAAAGAGTCTACCGGAATCCCCGACATAGGCAACGGGGACTTACATGATAGTGGTCATTGCTGTTGATAAAATCGCCTTACCACTAGCAATCGGCTCCTGCAGCTTCTGCGGCACCAGACGTTTTATGTCATTTTTGACAATAGCAATCGGTGTTCCCGAGTGAAAACCTAGGAGAACGCGATGTCGTCGCGACGTTCAAGCTTAGGGAGGAATTCCATGCGATTAGCTGTTCTCTGCCTCTTAGTCTCTGCCATGCTGCCGTCAGTAAGCCGAGCCCAGGCGCCCGTATTCAAGATTACGCCGGAAGTAAGCACGGTTCAGTTCTTCGTTAAGGCGTCGGTGGCTATCGACGGCAAATTCGAAAAGTGGGACGCGACTCTAACGTTTCCATCCACGGATGTGACGACCGGCGTCATGGATATCAAGATCCAGGCCGACTCCGTGAACACCGGAAGCGACATGAAGAACGACAAGCTAAAGAGCAAGGACTTCTTCAACGCCAAAGATGATCCGTACATCACGTTTCACTCAGACAAGATTGTGCAGACTGGCCCCAACACCTTTGAGATGCCCGGAAAGTTTACTATTCGCGGGGTGTCCAAGCCCGAAACGCTGACGCTAGTGGTTTCCGGCGAGAAAGGGTCAGGCCAGGGGGAAGTTAAAGGGACCATGGCCTTCGACCGTAAGGAATTCGGGATGAACAGTGGCATTCCCTTCATCAAGATCGCCGACCGCGTCGAGGTGACTGTCAACCTCCAGGCAAAGCGAGTCAGCGGGCCTCCGTTGGTCTTCAAGCAATAGCCATCCCCCAGACCTCTGGTCGGATTGCCGTTGCTTAATTCGTCGAGTGGCGGCAACGACCTTCTCGACGATAGGCCCAAATCATTGAATGTGTCGAAGAACGCCGGTCCGTTGAGCTTTGCCGCGAACCGCGCGATCCTCGCTGCGACCTCCTTCCGGATGAACCGGCGCGTCCTCTCCGCAAATGCCAGCTTGTCCGCCAGGCAGGTCTCCAGCAGCAGACCTACTCCACGGTGCCCGGCCACATCCGCCGCTTCAAGCAAAGCGACATATTCGCCAATCCGCAGGTGCGCCAGGTGCCGTAGTTTTGCCAGCACATACGAACGCCTAGCCACCGGTGATTGAATTTCTGCCACTTCCTTGCGGAAGTCCTTCACGAACACGTCATGAAGACGCGTAGGTGCCTGCACGGTTTCTCGCCGATCAGCCGGAAGCATTTGTCGATCTTGGCCAGGATCTCAAGAGGTTTCACGGGACGGGCTACAATCCGAATGTCTGATGCCAGGGTAGCCGAATTGACGAGAAAGGATAATTGGACGTCAAAGATCACACGTCGGACGCTAATCCGGCACGGCGGCATCGCAGCTTCAATCGCGACACTTACTCTTGCCAGTCAGTCCGAGATCGCTGCAAGAGAAAACGGGGCAGAAAGCGTCTTTCACGTATTCGCATTTCAGTGGAAGCCCGATACGACTGAAGCGCAGAAGGAAAAAGCTGCAAGAGAAATCGCTGCTTTTCAAGGACAGATTCCCAAAATCAGAACCAGTAAATCCGCCCTGGCGGTATCTTGTCGGTTTATCCAACGATCCATTGCAACGCTTCGCTCTCGTGGCTCTTATCGAATGTTCTCACTTCCGGATGCACGAATACTCTGACCGCACCAATCAGCCAATCCTGCCACTCGTGTCCTACGATGACGGCGATACGGTCCACTTTCTGTTGGTGGTTTTTTACGAATGCGGCATGGTTTTCAAACGCCGCAATATTCTCCCAGCCGTTGAATCCCGAACCGTCGATCAGCAATCTGATTTTCCCGTACTGACGTATGATCGCGTCAATCTGCGGCGCTATTTGCTGGAAATCATCCGCCTTCAATTTGTCCGGCGCAATAATTTTCAACGCATTGGTGGAGATAATGTCTGTCTGGATCATGCAAGTCTCCTTCCCGACTCCTGTCGCTCAGCCCGAGTCTAAACGCCAAGTCCACCGCAAGACTGTGCAAAACAGAACTGCGCGCCTTACCGCACTCGAGAAACAAGCCAATGGACGGGCGGTTGAAATCAGGGATCTTGGAAAATAAAATCGCCGTTTCGCTTTTTCAAGCCGACCATGATGCCCCAGTGCTGGGTGATGATCGTATAAGCCGGGACGAACGGGATTTTCCCGACGGTTTCCGCTGCCCACCGAGGCCAAAAGGCATAGAGACCGGCTAAGGCCGTTCCAATCCCGGTAATAACAAAGAACGGCCTAAAGGTAAGATCGAAAAAGCGTTTCATCAGGTCTTTGTCCACTCAGATCTGAGTGAGGCGCTCACTTAGTTTCTGGAGTCTGTCCGCCAATTGTCGAAAGCAGCTTTTTAAGGTTGACGCGCGAATCTTTCTCGGAACTCCCACCCAAACGAAGCTCGAATCGACCATCAGCACTAGTTTGTGTTTGCCCCACTTGCTTGGGTTCGCCTGTGCTGGCCGCCCACAAGGTCACTATCGAATTAGCGATCGGTGCACCGCCTCCAAGCACAAGACCTACGACGCTGCCGGGAACCGGTGTCAGCTTGGGAATCGGAGCACCGCTGGGCACCTGGCCCGACACCTGGCCCAACGAGGTGGGACTTTGAACCGTGGTGTTTGGACTCTCTGGAGCGGATTTCTGCGGCCCGCCGCAGCCCTGAATACCTATGAGTGTCAATCCAAGTGCGAGCGCCGTGAATAGCGGGCGCGCGTGTACTAACCTGAATCGAATCCAGCTAGAAGTGTGCATCTGTGCCTCCGCGTTAAGTTGGGCCTCCATTGGACTATTGATGCGACTATTGTATTTGTCTTCAGGTTCCATCAAATTGTCAAAACTGACAGGTAGTGGGCTAGGGCAAAAGGACTTGGGGCATGCGGTCAGTCAGCCAGTGACGTCTTTCGAGTTGGCTCACTCTTGGAGCTGCAGATCTTTTTGAATTTCTTCATCTTTTTTTGAACCTCTGCATCTTTTTCTTCTCGATCCGGCACACCCCTGCGCGTGCGCAGGAACATCCCTTTACACTAGTCGGAATGGTGACGTTCTCAGTTCCCACGAGCCGCCAGACATGTTCATGGACCTCGGGACTGATCAGAATCTCGCCTGGAGCGGAAGCAGCGCAGTTGCGCTGTCTACGGTTGACCGCATCGCCTATGACTGTGAATTCCATGCGATCGGAGGTGCCAATCAAGCCGTGGACAGCTTCGCCACAATGAACATTCAAATGCTCGCCGAACTTACTTGCCGCTCACCTCATTCCATAGGAACGCCAATTCATCTGCGGTGTCCGTGATTGCCTGGGTGAGAGAAACTCCTGCGCTATGGCCGCTTACCGTTTGGTAGTGCAACAGAATGGGTCGGTCGCTGGCGTTATCGGCTTGCACGAGGGCGGTCATCTTGCGAGCATGCAGAGGGTCGACGCGTGTATCGCTGTCGCCCGTGTTGAACATGATCGCGGGAAACTTAGTGCCGGGTTTCACATTCTGATAGGGGGAATACTTCAGCAGGTAAGGAAACTGGTCCGGGTTATCGGCTGATCCGTATTCCGTTGTCCACCACTTGCCAACCAGAAAGTTCTGATAGCGGATCATGTCGAGCAGCGGATACCCACACCAGATGGCTCCGAACATTTCGGGGTGCTGCGTCATGGCAGCGCCCATCAACAGACCGCCATTGGAGCGCCCGCGAATGGCCAACTGCTTGGGCGAAGTGTAATTCTCGTCGACCAAATACTGAGCCGCTGCGAAGAAGTCGTCGAAGACGTTCTGTTTGTGTTCGAACATTCCGGCTTGGTGCCACTTCTCGCCGTACTCTCCGCCGCCACGCAGATTGGGCTGCGCATAGAAGCCGCCTTGTTCCATCCACCAAGCATATTCAGGGTTCCATAGCGGGGTCATGTTCACCAGGAATCCGCCATAAGCCCACATCAGCGTTGGAGCGTCGCTATTGCGCTTAAGTCCTTTCTTTGAAGAGATGAACATCGGCACGCGCGTGCCGTCTTTCGATTTGTAGAAAACCTGCTTCACTTCGTATTGATCGGAAGCGAAGGGTACCGTCGGTTTCGCAAAGGTTTCCGTTTTCCCAGTGTTGACGTCATAGTGATAGATGGTCGGCGGAATGATCAAGGACTCGAAACTGTAGAAACCCTCCTTGGAATCCTCGCGGCCGGACAATTCGGTGGCGGCACCGAGGGTCGGGTACGCGAGGCTTCCGGTTTGCTTGCCATCGAGGGTGAAAATGCGTGTTTCCGTTACCACATCGTGCAGTCCAGTGACGAAGAGTTTCCCGCCTACAATCGAACTACTGGAGATGACGTCCTCGCCTTCAGGCACGATGTTCGTCCAGTGCTGTGGTTGTGGATCAGCGATTTGCACCTTCACCACACGATAGTTCGGCGCCTCGTAGTCGGTTAGCACGTAGAGATCGTCGCCGTAGTTCTCAGGTATGAAGCGGCTGTCGATTCCATGAATGACCGGGCGAATCGGCGAGTCCGGCTTACGCAGATCTTTCACGTAGATATCGATGCGCTTGGCCGGAACACCGTGCAATACGTAAATCATCAAATAGCGCTCGTTTTCGGTGACCTCTGCGCCGATGATTTGCATGGGACCGAAGCTCTCCCCTTCGAAGCTCTTGCCGAACACCAGTTCATCGCTCGCGGCGGGTAATCCGAACTTGTGATAGAAGACCGGCGATCCCGTAGGGTCGACACGCGCGTAGTAGAGTCCCTGTTTATCTGGGCTGAGCTGAATGCTGCCATAACGCGCGGACGGAAGAAAGTCAGGGAGTTCTACTTTCTTTGCGACATTGAGAATGTGGACCGACTCTTCATCGGCCCCGCCGGAGCGAATTCCGTAAACCAGCAGCGTGCCATCCTTCGAGATGTCATTGATCTGCACGGACGTGTTCTGGTCGGCGCTCAGTTTCGTCGCATCAACCAGCCGATCATCCTGACTGTGTAATCCGTGCCGTACATAGATCGATCCCTGGTTCTCATCCGCAAGGCGCTTTTTGAAAAAATAACTCTCACCGCGCTCGATCGGGACACTGTAGCTCTCCACGCGTTCTAGGTTTGTGAGTTCATTGACGATGTCAGGCCGGATCTTCACTTGCGAAAGATATAGTTCGGTGTATTTCATCTGCTCGTCGATCCAGGCGCGCGTCGCCGGACTCTTCACGTCCTCCAGCCAGCGATAGGGATCTATGAGCGTGGTTCCATGGACGTTCTCCGTGAGGGGCTTTGCTTCTGTGGGGGGCGGAAGTGGAAGGACGATTCCGTTGCCGCCCTTTACTTCGGCAGGCTTATCGTCGGCGAAAGCAAAGAGTGCGAGCAGGAGTAGGACAAGCAATCCGGAAATTTCTTGTGAGCCTCGAAAACGGCCACGTCGTGCGTCCATCTCGCCTGTTCCCGATATTGTGGATCGATTTTTCATTGGAGCACTCCCGGCGGTCCGCTATCCGCACCAGCACGCCCGGGATCGTCCCATTTTCTGCCCTGTTCTTGCAACACTCTTCGTCGCCCAGCTCCATACGCCGCCAACGCTAAACCAGCTAAGTTCAGGAGCCCGATAGGTTGCCGGAAATGAACACGGAAGCGCTCCGCCCTTTTACGACCTAGGGCCTCTCCTGCACCGCCACTCTTATGACTTCGCCTTCGCGTCCACACCAGCTTCAGGTTGGGTCCACGAGGCAAGTCAACGAAGACAGGGTCGTGTCCGATCTGCACCGCCCTTCCGCCTGGTCAGCCGTTTTGTGATCGGGAATGAGGGCTCCACCTTTTAACTTAGTGGGTGCCCTTAAATCGAGAATTTTTCGGGTTCCAGCGTTTTGGTACGACGCACGCCAAGTACTGGCAGTTCGAGGAAGGGACGTCGTTCGTTGACTAGCATACGCTGCATCCTTAAGATGGAGCGACTCGAAAGCAAGATGTGGCATTTTCGGATTTTCGGAGAGGTTTTGCCGGTTGGAGAGCGATTTAATGCGAAGCCGACACCGTGGTTGACTTCCCGAGCACGGATCACGTGTCCGCTCCTAAGCCCAGTCTGGTGCGTCAACTTGGGCTGTTCGACGTCACCATGCTTGTCATGGGCGGGATCGTCGGTTCAGGCATATTCATAAATCCTTACGTGGTCGCGCAACGGGTTCACACGCCAGCATTGATCCTGGCAGCATGGATATTGGGTGGAGTTGTGGGTGTGGGTGGCGCCTTTATCTGGGCGGAATTGGCGGCCAGGCTGCCCGAAGTAGGCGGTCAGTACGCCTACCTCCGCGAGGCCTATCACCCAGCGGTCGCATTTTTGTATGGGTGGGTATTGCTGCTCGTGATCCAAACCGGAGGGATGGCGGCGGTATCCATCACCTTCGCGAAGTACTTTGTGGAGCTCACGGGCGTGCAGGCGCGTGACTGGATCGTTGCAACGGCCGCGCTTGTTATCCTAACGCTTATCAATTGTTTTGGCGTTAAAACCGGCGGACGTACGCAGAGCGCGTTGATGGTGACAAAAATCGTAGCCATCTCTGCTCTAGTGATCGCGGGCCTAGCTTTCACGGGCAGGCATGTGACAGTAACGACGGCAACCGAGCGAGAGTGGTCGCTGTCATCGTTTGGCGCAGCGATGGTGCCAGTGCTATTCGCCTATGGAGGATGGCAGACGGCGAATTTCGTTGCCGCGGAAGTGCAGGAACCAAGGAAAAACCTGCCACGAGGACTACTGCTTGGAGTGCTTGGGGTAGTGGTGCTGTATCTCGGTGTGAACTGGGTGTGCCTCCGCTCGCTCAGCCCGCAGGCGCTGGCTGCAACAAACACTCCCGCCACCGCCGTGATGCGGATGGCATTGGGCCAGCGCGGTGCAATGTTCATTGCCGCCGCAATTGCGATCTCGACTCTGGGATTTCTGAGCCAGTCTATCTTGACGGCACCTCGCGTCTACTTTGCGATGGCCGAGGATGGTCTATTCTTTCGCGCGATGGCATGGCTCGATCCACGGACGCGCGTACCGGTGGTGGCAATCGTGCTACAAAGTGTGTGGACCATGGTAATCGCGCTCTCGGGCCGCTACGAGCAGATCTTGAATTATGTCATTTCGATGGATTTTCTATTTTTCGGTCTGACGGCGACTACCATCTTCGTATTCCGCCGACGGGCCGCACAAGGGGAGGTAAGGGCCAAAAACGATTATCGTGTACCGGGGCACCCGGTGAGCACGGTTATGTTCGTCGCAATATGTTGGTGGGTGGTTGCCAATACGGTCTACCGCTATCCTCAGAATAGCCTTATCGGTTTTGTTCTGCTGGTTACCGGCATTCCGGTGTACTGGTTCTGGAGCCGACGAGCGCGGTTGCGATCTGCTAATTCGTAATTCAGTTTATCTTCAATCAGGAGAGCAAGGCATGAATGGCTTGCGGTCGGACGCAGTCTCCCGGTATCTGGCCTGGGCCAAGCTGCACTCAAACGCACGCTTCAACCTCGCGGCCAGTGGTGTTCTGGATTACCCGCTGGCTGAGTTGCCGGTGCGCATCGAGGACTTCGAGATTGGCGGGACCGGGCCGTACGGTTATCAACCGCTGATGGAGCGGTTGGCCGCAAAGGTGGGTGCGCCCAAGGAATGCGTGGTCTACACCTTGGGTACATCGATGGCAAACTTCGTTGCGCTGACGGCACTCGTCCATCGAGGTGATGAGGTCCTGATAGAGCGGCCCACCTACGACCCGCTGCTTACTGTGCTCGATCACATTGGGGCCAAGGTAAATCGCTTCGAACGTCTAGCGGCAAAGGGATTCAAGCTAGGGCTTGGAGAACTCGAGCACAAACTCACACCGCATACGCGTCTTGTTATTCTTTGCAACCTGCACAACCCAAGCAGCGCGCTTACCGATGAGAGTACTCTGCAACAGGCAGGTGCGATGGCGGCCAAGGTTGGAGCACGCGTCCTTGTGGATGAAGTGTATCTGGAGACCCTGTTTGATCAATCCTGGCGGTCGGCGTTTCATCTGGGAGCGAATTTTGTTGTCACTAGTAGTTTAACCAAAGCGTATGGGCTCAGCGGTATTCGATGTGGATGGATTCTAGCGCAGCCGGAATTGGTGCGGCGCATGTGGGAGGTTGTTGATTTCACTTACGGAAGCCCAGTGCATCCCGCAGAGTTGCTGGGCGTCGTTGCCCTCGACAATCTGGGTCGTGTGCGCGATCGCGCCCGTGATCTTCTGGAGAGGAATCGTATGTTCGTAAACGAATTCCTGGCGACACATCGGGAGCTCGATTGTGAACCAAGCCGCTTCGGGACGACGGTGTTTCCACGGCTCAGGATCGGCCGTACCTCCGAGTTTGTGAGGACGCTGCGCGAGCAGTTCGAGACCAGCGTCGTGCCGGGAGACTTTTTCGAGCAACCGGAACACTTCAGACTTGGGTTTTGCGGAGCTACAGAGACAGTGCGTGGTGGACTGGAGCGGCTAAGTACCGCACTCGGAGTATTCCACCGATTGACCCTCTAGGGGTTCCCGTGTACCCTGCACCCCAGCTCAGCAATTTGAGCGTTTTTGGCGCAAGGCCAATTAGAATGGTCTTGAGATCGCAAAGTCTTCGTTCAGAGGGTGCTCCCGGTCTGAATTTGAGAACTAACTAGGCAAGGGCTTCGCCCTTGATATCCCTTCGGGATATGGAAGTCAGGAGTCCGAAGCCAGAATGGCCTTTGCATAGGCGTTGAGTAAGCGGCTGACTTGCTCGAGTGAAGTTGTGAGACTGCTGGTGTCACCGTATCCAAGATCTTGCGCCAAGATCAAGTAATAGCGACTCTCCTCCAGGGAAGCCTCGGCCATATTCATATAGCGAGCTTTGTCAGCTTTTCCACGCCGACGAAATCCTTCCGCGATGTTGGCAGGGACGGAGACCGCAGCCCGTCGCATTTGCAACGTCAAACCGTAAGTTTCCTCCTTCGGAAAGGCCGCTGTGAACGAGTACACCGCTAACACCAACTCGTGCGCCTTGCGCCACACCACGAGATCCTGAAACGTTCGTGCCGGAGTTTTGGGGACAGGCATAAAACAGAGAGGCGTTCAGTGGGGTATGCTCCAAGGATCTCACCCCACTGGAGGACCCCATGAACGCCTTTTACGAACACCATAAGGATAACATCCGTTTCGCCTATCGTTGCTTCGATCGTATCCTGCTGCACGCCATGATCCAGCCGTTTCAACAGGAACAGCGCGCCGTGGGATTTTTCTGGAGCTATCGCCAGATCTATCCCGTGAGTCGGCAAGTGTTGCGCGACATCGCCACGCAATACCACAACTGGGCCAAAAACCGTTCTCAGAAATGGGGTGTACCCGTTCAAGAAGATCCTCCTGGACGACGTGATGATTTCGTGGATCGCTACTTCCGGCGTGCCCAACCCGATCAGGTGGTGGCCATCATCAAAGCCCGCGAACCCGCTACCATCATGACCGCCATCGGGAAAGACGACCGTTGGCATCTGGAGATGAAGCGGCGCTGGGTCGAGCAATACAACTTCTATGTTCAGGACTCCCGCTGGGGACAGCTGTTTGTGCGCGTCTGTCCCTATTTCCCCTTCTCTGCGCGCGTCTGTCTCAATCAGCACTACTGGCTGGCCCGGCGCCTGCAGGAGCGTGGCATTCACTTTCAACAGTGCGCCAACGCCTTCTTGCAGTGTTCCGATCCGCAAGCTCTTCAAAAACTGGCCGATTCCCTCACCGCCGACGAGATGATCACCTGTGCTCAAAAGTGGCTGGCCCGCTTCACGCCTTTTTTCACTTCCGCTGAGCGCAGCCATGCCTGCGTTCAGCATCGCCTGTTCTTTGCCCAGGTAGAGTACTCCGACAATCTGATCTTCCGTCGTCGCGCTGCCGTCGATGCCCTTGAGCAACGGCTCCTTGACGCCAACCGCACTATCGGTCAACCCAACAAACTCACACTGATCTTCGGCCGCCGCATCACGCGGCATCATGGCGGCAAGCTCCAGACGGTGATCGAGGACATGAACCTACCCAACCCGGTGATTCGCAGCCACTACCGCAAAGGCTTCCTCAAGCAATATGTCCGCGATCGTTTCCTCCTGCGCACGGAAACGGCGACCAATAATATCTCCACTGATTACGGCATCGGCAAGGCCGTGGACAATCTTCCTCAATTACGCCAGACGTTAAGCGGCATCATCGACCGCTATCTGGAGGTGCAGCAAGATATTCTGGAAACCTTCGTGGACCGTGAGCAACTTCACCATCTCACGCAGCCTACGATTCTTCCCAACGGCAGGCGCATTCCTGGTCTGAAGCTGGATCAGCCTCGACAGTTGGCCGTCATGCACTCCCTGGTGCGCTTCTGCTACCTCGCCGCCGAAGGCACCTTCACCACCCGCGACTTGTATCCACAAACCCTGCAGGCCCTGCACATGACACCGGAACAGTACAAACTTGCTTCCCTCCGTTATGACCTCTGGAAGCTGCGCGCCAAGGGCTTAGTCGAAAAGATCCCTCATTCCCGCCGCTACCGGCTCCTCGCGCACGGCTATCAGATCTGCCTGATTTTCCTGAAGCTTTATGAAAAGATTTATGCCCCACTGACGGCCGGCATCCTGCAGCCCTTTGCCGCGGACCAGTCCATTCCCAGAGAAAAGATTACCGCCCTCGACCAACGATATACCGCAGTGATTCAGGCTCTGGACGACCTCGTCGATGTTATCGGTTTGAAAGCAGCCTAGAAATGTAACCGCCGCGAGAACGGAATTCTCGTTTGGGGCCCTATAAGTAGCTAATTCACTTTCAAGGTGAACTCGTGCCCGCCTGTGCAGTCCGGGGATACGGAGGAGATGCCAAAGATTTCTGACTCTTTCGGGTTTTGTGCGCCTCTCACCTCAATTTGAAACAACGCCGAAAGCGATCCTTTTTCGGCATCGAGTTTCAAATAGTAATACCCGGTTTTAACACGCCAAAGTCGAACTTCCCGCCGGAATCTGCGACAACAGTCTTGAAGGGAGCACTGCTCAGAGCGCCGCAGGGCCAACAGAAATCATAGAGCCTCAGCTTTGTGTCGGGCCGCACAACAGATTGTCGGTACCAGCGGAATGAATGGAAGACAGGGAAATCGCTTCCAACCACCGTGCCCCTCAGATTTGTGACCTGATAGAAATAGTCGATGGCCCATTTGCAAGCGAGTGTCTTTGAACATGCCACGGCCAGCATGAAAACTACCACGGCGGCTGCAATCGCCATATCTCGCGACGAGCTTTTTAACCCATTACTTGGGCGCACAGCGGAATCTCAGCCCCAATACGATCAAGGCATACCGCGATGTGTTTACTTTACTTTTGCGATTCTGCCGTGATGTGCAGGGCATCTCCCCGGAGAAGCTGCGCCTCGAACAGGTCGATGTTTCATTGGTCGAAGCATTCCTGGATCACTTGGAGAAAGAAAGAAAATCCTCGCCACGTTGAAACCATCGGCTTGCCACTTTGCACGCATTCTTCCGATATGTTCAGGCCGAGGAACCGGCCCACATGCTGCAGTGTCAAAAAATCCTCGCGATTCCGCTGCGGCGGCATGCTCGTCCAACGGTCGCATACCTTTCGAAGGTCGGCTACTCTTCTTCTCTCCTGCTTGGCTGCTGTGCTCTTCTGCGCCACCCCGGGGCGTCACCAAACCTACTCTCGCTCAATTGAATTTGCATAACACCCGCGTCCGCCGCAGCCCTGAGCGGCTTCCTTCAAGGCAGAGCATTTTTAGCTTGGCGGCATGCCGATAGTAGGCGTAAGCAGAGTGGAAACGTGACTGAGGCGGGCCGGTGAGCTAAAAATGTTTTGGACTAAACCGCTGCAAGGTGTGTGCGCTATGGGTTTTGCTTGATAAGTGGGACGCGACGTAGAGGGGATAGGCGGGTCGGTAAGTGGGGAGACGAGCATGCTGGGTTGCAGTGCGGTGTCTTCTGCGGGAACTTGCGAGGCAAGACGCGGGATGCTTGGCTGTCTGCGGGGTGATCTGAACGGCAACAAAGCACAGCACTCCGTTGGCTCGAGAGTGTCGAGCTCGTGGGGAGAGCAATTTGGATTCGTTTACGGTCGCTCATGAAGTGTTTTGGATGGTCGGTGAAGAGCGAACTTGGGGCAGCGCCTTGACCGCGATCATGCGACCTCGATGACAAACGGGACATTCCCGAAGAGAGCGGCCCGTGAGCCTCTCGTATCGATCACGATAATCCTCTTGAATCGTGGGCTCAGCAGAGCCTTCCTTGGGAGAAGCCATGCCGAGAAGTTGGCGGCAATGCTGCAACTTCTCCTTGCGGTGTCGATTGCCGAGGAACCCGTAGTAGCGAATGCGGTGGAACCCACTCGGTAGCACGTGGAGCAAAAATCGCCGGATGAACTCGTCTGCCGTGAGGGGCATGGTTTTCTGCTGATTGTTGTCGCGGTAGTCTCGCCATTTAAATTTCACTTGGCCATCTTCGATGTCGACGATCCGATGATTGGAAATGGCTACGCGATGGGTGTAGCGGCCGACATAGTCCACCACTTGCTGTGGCCCGGCGAAAGGTGGCTTGGCGTAGACGACCCATTCCACGTCTCGCACCAAATCGAGATGACGATTGAAAGCCTGCGGATCTTGGAGCGCCTGAAGCGAAGTGAAGAACCGCAACTTGCCGGCGTCGAAGGCCTCCTGCAGATACTGCAGGAACAATCGGCGGAACAGCCGAGAGAGCACCTTTACTGGTAAGAAAAAGTTGGGGCGGCAGGAGATCCACCTGGCACCATCAAGTGAAATTCCGCCGCCTGGAACGACACAATGCAGATGAGGATGGAAAAACAGGTTCTGTCCCCAACTGTGCAGTATGGCGAAAAAACCGATCTCGGCGCCCAGATGTTGGGGATCGGCGGCGATGGTCGACAAGGTCTCGGCCGTGGCGCGGAAGAGTATGCCGTAGACGAGATCTTTGTTCTGGTAAGCGATGGCAGCAACCGGTTCGGGAAGGGTGAAGACGACATGAAAATAGTGCGTGTCGAGAACTTCGGAGGTTCGTTTTTCAACCCACTCGGCACGTGCGAGTGACTGACATTTTGGGCAATGACGATCCCCGCAGCTGTCGTAGCAGGGCCGCTCGTGATTGCAGCAGTCGCAGCGCTCGAGATGACCGCCGAGAGCTGCGGTGCGACACACCTCGATCGCGGTCATGACGCGCCGTTGAGCGGGGAATAGCGACGCAGCATGCTGCTGACGATAGGCTTCACCGTAGCGGCGGAAGATGTCCGCCACTTCCAGTTTCGGGCGATCCAAGGGGCCCGGCGGTTAGAGGTGTTGCGACGGAGTACGTTGGACCTCCATCGAAACAGGGCGAGGCAGCAAATCCAGTGGGCTCGATGTCGAGCACACTTTGCTGGTCGCGATGTGCAGATATTTTGCGGTGGTCTCCAGGCTGCGATGGCCGAGCAAGAGTTGAATCTGGCGAATGTCGGTGCCCCATTCCAGCAAGTGACATGCAAAGGCATGCCGCATGGAATGCGGTGTGATCGGTTTAGGAATTTCGGAAATGCGGCGGGCTTTCCGACACATCGCCGCAACCGAAGTGGTGGTTATGTGTTGGTCCGGGGTGCCACCCGGAAAGAGCCAGTGCCCAGGCCTTTCGATTCGCCACCAGGCTCGCAGGATCTCTAACAGTTTCGGTGAGAGCATTACGTAACGATCTTTCAGTCCTTTCCCTTGCTCGACACGCAAGACCATGCGCTGGCTGTCGATCGCCGGGAGTGTAAGAGCAACGGCTTCGGAGATGCGCAAGCCGGCGGCGTAGCAGGTGGTTAAGACGGCGCGGTGCTTCCTCATGGCGACACAGTCAAGAAATCGAAGGACTTCCTCTGGGCTGAGGATGATCGGCAGTTTTTTAGGCACCTTGGGAGCCGGGATCATGTCGGCCATACACCAGTTCTTTTTGAGGGTCACCCGATAGAGGAAGCGAAGCGCGGAGGTGGCAACGCTGATCGAAACTACCCCCAGCTTCCTTTCGTTGGTCAGATAGACCTGATAGGCACGAATCTGTTCCGGACCCAACAACTCTGGTGACTTGTTGAAGTAGCGGGCAAAGCCCGTGACTTCTCGGGCGTAGGAGGCTTGTGTTACAGGCGAAAAGTTTCGGACCTGCATATCCTCGATAAATCGTTGTCGAAGCGACGTCATGGAAAGCTCCTTTGCAAGATGGAATGTGCTGCAGTGAGCAGCCGCTCCATGCTTTAACAAAGAGGACTTCCGTAGCGGGGATATGTTCAACTGGAACAGCGACGAATATGACCGGATAAGCCGACACAACTACACCGCCACCACTACCGCGCTAGCGGTTTAGTGCAGA
>CAVZMQ010000027.1:0-104312 GCA_963776365.1 Candidatus Acidiferrales bacterium
CGATTTTACCGGCGCCAGCTTTTGCGTTGCGGCTGGCGTTGGGGGAAATGGCGGATGCGCTTCTGCTGTCGAGCCAGCGGGTACGGCCGGCGGAACTGGAGAGCCTAGGTTACAAATTTGCTCATTCGCACTTGGCGGAAACGCTGCGCGAAATGTTGGCGTGAAAGCGTGAGTCATTTCACGACGTTCATGGTGACCGTGATGGTAACGATACGTCCGCTGAGCGGGTCGGCGGCTTGAGTGGTTTGGATGGTCTGACCGTCGTGCATCGTCAGTTCAAGTTCGGTTTTGAATTGCCGAATGACGGGCTCCTTGAAGTGCACATCCCCCGCTCCTGCGGAGGGGCCCTCGGTAGCCAGGGGCACGTTACCTTCAACCCAGGAACGTTCTAGATTGAGGTAAAGAGTAAATTGTCCGTCATCCGACGGATATCCTCGAGCATCGATATTGGTTCCTACGTCGACGTACTGAAATTGCGTTGCTCCTTTATCGTTACCGGTTGCTACCGGCACGCGGCTACCGATGCGCACTTTGGCGACGGTTGGGATGGGACCAGGATCGGCGGCACGAACAAAAAGCATGTAGGGCAAATTCGAAACTTTTTTATCAGCTTCTAGTTCTGCAAAGGTCACTTGAAGCTTCAGCGTGGTCGCGGGCATCCGGCTCTCGGTCTTCGGCTTGTCCTGAGCCGGGCCATGAAGCGCGAGGATAGAAAGCGCTAACAATGCCGCCGCTGCGAAGCGTGCTTTTCTCATATGTTCCTCCGGAACTACTCGTTGTTGCTGTCTTGCTCAACCACTTGAGAAATCCGTGAGCGAGCTTACTCATTCCCTCGGCGTTCCTTCCAGTGGCTTCACTTCGACTTCCGCAATCTGCAGCAACGCAATTTGTACTGCGGCGTCTGGCATCGGCGCGGCCGGCTGTGTCAGCGCCAGAGCAACTTCTCTTTCCTTGGGAACTTCTGCGAGGAATTGGGCGAAGGCCGCACGTTCTTCGGGGAGGACGATCACTTCCGGTGCCGAGGACGAACTTGAGGTGGAAGCACGCTTTGCGAGAAGGGACGCGGAAACATGCGCGGGCGCGCTCGCTCGCGCAGCCTCGGGCCCTTCCAAGTGCATTTCGGGTGTAACGGCCTGGGGGTGCTTAGTGGATGGCACCACGACGGAGGCATGCTGTTGAGAATCCGGCTGGGGTATGGGACGGCGCAGAACATAGCTGACAGCTAAAGCAAGGATGGCGACGGCGGCAACCACAACTGTACGCCAATGAGGAATCAAGCCGGGTTGAGCGGCGGGAATTTCGTCAAGCCGAGCGCGCACGCTGGGGAGCAAAGAGGGAGGCACAGGCTGATTGACGATGGAGCGGAGTCCTGCGTCGATGGATTGAGACAGCGTTAGCTGGGCGGCGTGGAACTTCTGGCACAATGCGCAGGAGTTCGCATGGGCGGCGGTTTTCGGCGGCAAAACAGATGCGTCTGTCGCCAGTGATTCGGAAATTTGTTGCTGGCATTGTTGACAGTTCATCGCAGCTTCTCCGCGAGCGCTTTTCGACCCAGAAATAATCGGGACTTCACGGTGCCCACCGGTACGGCGAGCATGGTGGCAACTTCTTCGAGCGTGTAACCCTCAATGGCCGCGAGCAGCAGCACCAGGCGGAACTTTTCCGGCAGGTCGTCCAGGGCTTTTTCCAGGCGAACCTGAAACGCATTCGAGGCGGCAATTTCTTCCGTGCTCGGCGTAGGGGGCCGCAGACCGGGCGCGGCCCATTCCGTTTCCCGCCGCTCGCGGCGCCGTGCCGCGCGCCAGCGGTCCAGCGCAAGCCGAAAAGTGATGCGCACGAGCCAGGCGCGGAAACGCGTTGGATCCTGGAGCCGGTCGAACTTCTGGTAGGCGCGAAGGAGCGCGTCCTGAGCCACTTCTTCGGCATCGGCGGCATTGCGAAGCACCCCCTGTGCGACACGAAACGCCAGCGTGCCACACTCGGCCAGGCGGGATTCAAACTCGCGATACAGCCGGGCCTTGGCAATCTCCCGTGCTGACTCTGCGTCGAGGGTTCTTCCCGGCTGGGTCAGGACCAGCTCCTGCATGCTTGAACTCCCTACCACTTCACTAGACGGCGCACCCCGGTGTTTGGTTCACCGGGAATTGGCGCTTTCAGATATTCAGGAGGGCCAAGAGGTCCTCAAGATTGGATTCGTCGACGCGCAGCGTCACTTTGGCGGCAGCTTCGGCAGTGAGAGGCACGGAGTCTTCATCGAAGGCCTGGAAGAGGCGCATTTTTGCGATGGCATATTCCTCGCTGCTGGTGAGGGCGCGGCCGTTGGTTTGCGCCCAGGACTGAAGGGCGGCCTGGTGCACGAGAATTCTTAGGCCGAAGGTGGTTTTGCGGTCGGCGGAGATGGCATAGATGAATTCGCCCACGGGGCCGTTATTGCCGTTGATGCGGTTTAGTTCGTAAAAGCAGTATTGATAAACATAGCCATTTGCCGCCGAGTAACTCTTGACCCGGCGAACCGCATCGGGGCGTGCCATGCGCGGATTATTGAAGGCGCAGTGGGGAAAGTCAACGGAGAGGAGCGTGACGTCGATGCCGATGTGGAATGCGGGATGGTGTGGAGTTTCAGAACGGAATGGGAACCTGGATGCGGAACAGGATTGGGCCACTGACGCGCGTAACCTCTGCGAACCGTTGCGGCTCCGACGGCTGAATTCCATTTGCTTCGACCAGCCGGACATGGCGTTCACACCGGGAGTGCGCACGCGTGCGGCACCTTAAACGCAACTCTTATTCAGGAGGTGTGAAGTACCTTGCGGCTTCGCCACTGCGTTTGGCTGAAAAGGCGTTCACCACCGAGGACACCGAGAGCACGGAGCTACATATGACGAAGGTCGCGGATGCGCTAGGTGGTCGTTTGTTGCCAGTGTCGACAATTAGGTGCTAGCGGGAACCATCCAGCCTCCGCCGAAGATCAGGCCGGGGCCGAGAGAGGCGAGGAAAACGGGTAAGCGCTGCTCCGCGGGTTGCGAAGCGGCGTGATCCAGGGCGGCGTGCAAAGCCGCTCCACACATGGACGAACCGAGATTGCCGCGGATGCTGCCGATAGGCGGGAAATTCTTGACGGAGACACCTAATTGTTTGGCGATGAGCGCGACCAGCCGGGGGTTGGGCTGATGAGTGGCGAAGGCCCCAACATCTTCGCGGGAAATACCGCTGCGATGTTCCACTTCATCGATAACCTTTTCGATGCGGTTGACGGCGGCACGAGACAGCGCGTCGCCATCGAATTGCACGTCTAATTGACCCTTGCCTGATTCGCTGATGGCGATGGCTTCAGCATATTGCGAGGCGCAGCCAAAGAAAAACTCGCCGAGGCGGTACGCAAAACTCTTGGAGTCGCGCGGTTTGTTCGAGAGCAAAAAGGCGCTGGCGCCATCTCCGAACAAACCGCCGAATTCGCCAGCGGCGCGGCCGGGGCCGAGCGTGCGGCTATGCACGTCGGCGGTGGCAACCAGGATCTTCCTGGCGCGCCCGGAAGCGAGAAGGGCCTGCGCGACCGCCAGGTTTTGTAGGAGCGCGAGGCAACCACTGCCTACATCCAGGGCATTGCAGTTCTCTCGCAAACGAAGCTTGGCGTGAAGAATCGCGGAGAGCGAGGGATAAGCGTGGTGCGTTTCGCTGGCAGCCACGATCCAGTCCAAGCTTTCGGTGGAGTGCCCGGTATCGTGCAAAAGCTGCTGGCAGGCTTTGGCGCCCAGCGTACCTTCATCTTCGTGTTCGGAGGCATGCGCCACGGAGACGATTCCGGCGCGGCTTTTGAGCTTCCCCTCGGGCATACCAAAAGCGTGATCGACCTCCTCGGAAGGCACGATGCGCGAGCCGAAGGCGCTGGCAGAACCGACCACGTAGACATCCGTAACACTCAAAGCTGGGACCTCGTTGGCACCATTTCAGCAGCGCGGGGAAGAGCCGATAGTGTAGCGCATCTACGGAAACCTATCTATCATCGGGCAGCGCTTGCGACATTTCCAGTCCAGAAAAAGGACAGGTTTGTTCAATCAGAAATACTCAATGGCTTCCGGAGAGCTGCGGAATCCGTACTGTTCCGACTGCAGGCGTAGAGCGTCCTCCAGCGCACCTGCGCGGCCTTGGGAAAACAGGGAATTGCTGGTGACATCGGCAAACCCGTGAAGTTGCAGCAGGCGGTCTTCCGCATCCCGTTGTGTTTCGACCGAGGCTCCTCTTCTTAGATGCCAGGGGACCATACCGCGCTGCACCAAAGCAGGGCAGATCAGCATGAAGCGGTGACAATGCAGCGGGTCTTCTTCGGCACACATGAGCACGACGTTTTGGCTCTGCACCAAGCCGAGAAGACGGTCCATGGCTTCGAGAAAATCAGGGGCCTTGCGGCGGGCGGCGTAATCGACCAGGCCATCGCTGCGATAGTAGCGCGAATCCAGGGGACGACCGCCGAACTGGTCGCCAAAGAATTGATAGATGATTTTTGCGATGGCCAGTTGGGCCATCAGCGGCTCGCGATTGAACTGGGGAAAACGGAAGCTGCCGGGCCGGCTGCGCACGTCGCAGACCACATGAATTTCATGGCGGATGAGCAGGCTTAGAAGATCCGAGATTTCCTGGTTGGCATGGCCGATGGTGTAGAGACGGTAAGCCGGTTTTTTGGACGAGCTCATGGGCAGGCGATGCGCAAGGAGAATTGTAGCGCGTTGCGTGTTGGGGGCCAAAGCCGGGCCGAGTGCCTGTGCCGCGTCCAGGAAGATACCGGAAAGAGTGCGGTCTTGGGTGCAGCAGAAAACGGCGGGCGGCGTAAAGCCTCCCCTACAGGTCGTGGCTCGTGACGGACTCCAATTCGGTGACGACGCGGTCGAGTTCGTCGATTAGTGGACGTTTCCCCGCTTTGCGAAATTCGGTGACGAGCGCGCGGTAATACCACAGCGTGCCCTCTTTCTTTCCGGCGAAGCGTTCGAAGACGCTATTGCCGTACACCCGGACGTCGTGCAGAGTTTCTCGCACGTTGGACAGCTTATCGGCCGCGGAAACCAATCGCACTTCCGCGGATTCGGCAGCGACCCGCCTGACGTAGGCTCGCTTGCGATCCATCCACGGCGGCTTTGGCTCGATATAGGAGTCGGTGCAGCCGTCCACGATGTGAGCGACCCGCTTTCCGAACTTTTTTCGAATCTCGCGAAGGCGCGGCAATCCTCCCTGGTCTTCTACGGCGTCATGAAGCAAGGCGGCGATGGCCATCTCTTCGTCGCCGCCATACTCAATCACAACGGAAGTGACGCTGAGAAGGTGTCCAATGTACGGACGCGCGGTGCGTTTGCGCACCTGACGTGCATGCAGGCTCGCGGCGTAGGCCAGGGCCTTGATGAATTTGTTCGAGAAGAGTCGAGGTGGAACGCGCTTGGCGATGGAACGCTTCCTTTAGCGCTCGCGGACCTTGCTAAGCAGGCGCAGAATTTCCAGGTAGAGCCACACGAGCGTGACCATCAGGCCAAAGGCTCCGTACCATTCCATGAACTTTGGAGCGCCCAGGCGCGCGGCGTTCTCGATCATGTCGAAATCGAGGATCAGGTTCAGGGCGGCAATGATGACGATGAACACGCTGATGCCGATGCCGAGCGGAGTGGCGCTGTTCAGGAAAGACATGGGCCGGTGAAAGAAAAACGTCATCACCATGTTCGCGACATAGACCAGGGCGATGCCGCCGGTTGCGGCGATGACGCCCAGCTTAAAACCGCGAGTAGCACGGATGATGCCGAACTTGTAGGCCAGCAACATCACAAACATGACGCCGAAGGTGAGGCTGACGGCTTGCAAGGCAATGCCGTGATAGGAGCGGTCCAGGATAGCGGAAACGCCGCCGAGAAAAAGACCTTCCAGCGCGGCGTAGATCGGAGCGGTGATCGGGGACCAGTTGCTCTTGAAGACGGTGACGAGGGCAACCACGAATCCGCCAATCGCCCCGCCAAGCATCCACGGATACGCTGCTTCCGGGGCTTCCGAGTGGACCATTCCCCAGGTCCAAGCGGCAGCGACGACAACAAAGAAAAGCAACAAGCCGGTTTTGTTTACCGTGCCCTGGATCGTCATCGCTTCGGCGGTAATCGGCTGGCCGGCGAAGACTTTTTCTTTGAGAACGGGGTTGTTTGAGCGAAGCAGGTCTGCCATGAACGTGTCCTCCGGCCCGCGCGGGCTTGGCCTATAAGAATAGCATTTTCGGGAGCGCAGCGTTTTGGCCGGGAGCCGCAAAAGCAGGCTCGTAGGCACTGCTGAAATGTCAATAAGTGCGCGCCGAGAACTAGCCGATGGCGTGACGTTCCGCGCGAGGGAATTTTCTCCGGCTTAATTTTCAACTGCCGGGCGAACTAGCGTAGAGACGGTTGGACGCGGCATTGACAGATATAATGAAATGGGCGAGAGTAACGGCTGTTCTGCGGCTGGCATGTCCATTTCCGGCCTATAGAAGGCCTCTTGTCGATGATCGGCGAAAACATTTCACACTACAAAGTGCTCGAGAAGCTTGGCGGCGGGGGCATGGGCGTTGTCTTCAAGGCCAAGGATTCCCGCCTGGGCCGCATGGTCGCGCTGAAATTCCTACCCGACGATATACCCCACGATTCGCAGACGATCGAACGGTTCCGCCGCGAGGCGCGGGCCGCGTCCGCGCTCAACCACCCGAATATCTGCACCATTCACGACATAGGCGAGTTTGAAGGCCGACCATACATCGCCATGGAAATGCTGGAAGGTCAAACGCTGAAACATCGCATCGCCGGGAAGCCGATCGACACCGTGGAGTTCCTGGACATCAGTATCCAAATTGCCGATGGATTGGAAGCAGCACACGCAAAAGGTATTGTCCACCGGGATATTAAGCCCGCAAACATCTTCCTGACTCCGCGCGGTGGGGTAAAGATTCTGGACTTTGGCTTAGCGAAGCTGGCCCCGGCGCTCGCGGCGAGGGGGGAAACTGTAGGCACATTACCGGAAAGAACACAGACGCACATTCTGGGCAACGACAACCTGACGAGTCCCGGCAGTTCGATGGGCACGATCGCGTACATGTCGCCGGAACAGGCCCGGGGCGAAGACCTGGACGCTCGCTCGGACCTTTTTTCGCTGGGGGTCGTGCTCTACGAAATGGCGACGGGCGCCGTTCCTTTTCCGGGTGCCACAGCCGCGGTAATTTTCAATGCGATCCTGACCGCAACACCAAAACCCGCCACGCAGGTGAATCCGCGTCTGCCGCAGGAAATCGACGGTATTTTGAATAAGGTGCTGGAGAAGGACCGCGACATGCGCTGCCAGACCGCTGCGGAGTTAAGGACGGATTTGAAGCGGCTGAAGCGCGACCTGGAATCGAGCCGTCGATCCGTGACGGAAAAACCAGCATCGGGCTCCAGCGCGGCAGTCCAAGCGCCCTCTGTCGCGGCCAGAAAGTCGGTCGCGGTGCTGTACTTCGAGAATCAGAGCGGGGCCAAAGAGGACGAGTATTTCCGCGACGGGATGACCGAAGACATCATCACGGAACTATCCAAAATCACGCAGTTGCAGGTCTTTCCGCGCTCGGAGATGCTGACGTTTCGCGACAAACCGGTGACCGCGCCGTTGGTGGGCCAGCAACTTGGCGCCAGTTACGTGCTGGAGGGAACCTTACGGCGAGCGGGCAACCGCCTGCGCATCACCACGCAATTGGTGGAAACCGCGTCGCGCAGTGCCTCGTGGGCGGAGCGTTACGACCGGCAGATGGACGACGTGTTCGCCATCCAGGAAGGCATCGCGTTGAGCATCGCGCAGGCTCTGCGGGTGACCTTGACCCCGCAGGAAGAAAAGAAAATCGCGCGGAAGCCAACAGAGAATACGCAAGCGTACGATTTCTATTTGCGAGGCCGGAACTATACCCGGCAGCAGAATCTGGATTTTGCGCTGCAAATGTTCGAGCAGGCCATCAAATTAGATCCGCAGTTCGCACTGGCCTATGCCGGCGTGGCGAACATCTGCGGAATTATTCACGAGTTCCGCGAGCAAAATCCGAAATGGATCGAGAAGGGACTGGCCGCATGCGACCGGGCGTTTGCGCTCGATCCCAATCTCGCGGAGGTGGCCGCCGCGCGCGGGCGTGTCTACTACGCGGAGAGAAAATATGATGAGGCTATCCGTTATGCGCAACTGGCGATCGAGCGCAAAGCGGACTGCCCGTATGCGTATAACACCTTGGGCCGCGCTTATTTTGCCACCGGGCGTTTCGAAGATGTTGCCGCACTGGCAGAACGCGCGTTGGAAGCGAATGGAGACGATTACAACACCTATCTCCCGTTCCGCAATGCCTTTGTGCGATTGGGGCGAATGAAAGACGTCGAGAGCATACGGGAACGACTTGTGAGTGTGCTCCGCCAACAGTTGGAGCAGGTCCCCGAGGATGTTCGGGCGCGGATCCTGATGGCCGCGGAGCTTGCGGGGATGGGCGAGGTCGAGGAAACGGAGCGGCACTTGCAAATGGCCGTGGCCTTGCGGCCGAATGACACCAATGTGCTCTACAACGCGGCGTGCACCTATGGAATTCTAAAAAAGAAGCAAGAGGCCCTCGATACACTCAAGAAAGCCCTCGAGTGCGGCTACGGAAACCTCGAATGGATTAAGCAGGACCCGGACCTGCTGCTACTGCGCGATGACCCTGAGTTTCAAAAACTGGTAAGCCGCGGACAAGCGGCGTGAACAGGAAGCGGAGTTGGTAGCGCTAACGGGAATCGAACCCGTATTTCGGCCTTGAAAGGGCCGCGTGCTAACCGTTGCACCATAGCGCCACTGGGGGAAACTGCGAGGCTACAACCTTCTAATTATACGGGATAGCGCGGATTTGTGCCACGCGATGAGGTTCTTGGACGAGCTCAAGTTTTAAGTTTTCAGTTTGGGAAAAGACGGGAGCACTCGTGGTAGGGGCCTGCCACGATCTGTCGCGGTTCAATTTAGACTCAAAACTTAGAACCTAAGACTGAAAACTTGTTGCTTCAGCTTTGGCGGTCTTGCCACTCTTCGTGCCACGCCATCTGGATAGCTTCGAGTTTGCTCTCGTTAGATTTTTGAGGATCGCCGGCGAAACCGGGGAGCTCGGTGATCCACTTGTGCATGTCGGTGAAGCGGACGGTGAGCGGATCGACATCGGGGAATTTATCGGTCAAGCCGATGGCGATGTCGTCGAGATCATCCCAATCGAAAGTGGGTGGCATGGCTTTAACTCAGTGGTCCAGTTCTTTCGCGTAGTTTTTGTTCCACTCGGGAATTTCCACGACGATGTCGGTGGTGCCATCGGGAACGGTCTGGCAGCCGAGGCGTGACTTGGGAGTGATGCCGGGGGCTTCGTCGAGTTCGTCGAGTTCCGCGTCGGTGGCCTCATTGCACGATTCCAAGCCCTCTTTCACGACGACGTGGCAAGTGGAGCAGGCGCAGACGCCGCCGCAGGCATGGTCCAGGCCCATCTTGAACCCTTCGGAAATGTCCAGGATGCTGCCGGGCAAGCCGTTGTGGCCATAGGGGAACTTCTCGGGGTCCACTTCCACGGTCTTGCCGCTGGGCAGAAAGGTGACTTTGAACTTCTTAGTGGCCTTCTTGTATTTCACTTCTTCGATGTACGGATTGCTGCCGCCCATATGTTCTCCCTAAACGGTTGGTGAAACCGGTGAACCAATCGTCATTCGATGAACTCCAAGGAAGAGATTCCTCACTTCGTGGACGTTTGGAATGACAAATTGCTGAAATGTCGCACCCAACCTAAACCTCAGCCAGCTTCTTGCCTTCGAGCGCCGATTGCAAAGCCGCATTCATCAACAGTTCCGCCAGATGCTCCGTAGCATGATTCAGATCGTCCATGTTCTTGCGGATCTGCTTGTAATCCGTGCCCTGGAGTGATTCTTTCAGGGCCGCAACGGATCCATCGATTTTGGCGCGCTCTGGCGCAGACAGGTTCACGGCATTCGAATTCATTATGGCCTTTGTCGTTGCGGTCAGAATCGATTCCGCTTCTGTGCGCGCTTCAATGAGCTGGCGCTCCGCGAAATCCTGTTCGGCATACTCGATGGAATCTTCGAGCATGCGTTCGATGTCGCTATCATTCAGGCCATAACTGGGTTGAACTTCGATGATATGTTCAGTACCGGTTCGAAGGTCTTTTGCCGCCACTTGCAAGATGCCGTTGGCGTCAATCAGGAATTTAACTTCGATGCGCGGCAGGCCGGCGGGTGCCGGTGGAACCCGCAAGGTGAAACGCGCGAGCGAGCGACAATCCTTGGCCAATTCGCGTTCGCCCTGCAACACGTGAATGTCGATGCCGGTCTGATTGTCGACGCCGGTGGTGTAAAGCTCCTGGGCGCTGGCGGGAATGGTGGAATTGCGCGGGATGACCTTGGCAACCGCGCCACCATAGGTTTCAATGCCAAGCGAGAGCGGCGTGACGTCGAGCAGCAACATGCCTTGCACGCCGTGGGCGAGAATGTTGGCCTGCACCGCGGCGCCGAGTGCGACGACTTCGTCGGGGTTCAGCTCCGTGTCCGGTTTGCGGTCAAACAATTCCTGCACGGTGCGGCGGATCAGCGGGGTGCGGGTGGCGCCGCCAACGAGAACAACCTCGTCAATTTCAGTGGGCTTTAATTGCGCATCAGCCAGGGCCTGTTTGACGGGAACCATGGTGCGGTCCACGACCGGGCGAATGAGCGCTTCGAAAGCGCCACGGGTGAACTCGTGCACGAAGACTTTTCCATTCGGCAACGGAAAGCGCAGCGTGGCGGATTCCACCTCGGACAACTTGTGTTTGATAGCGATCAATTCCTTGCGCAGTTCCTGGGCCAGTTCGCCGTGGGGCGAGAAATCGATCTTATCGGTCTGCAGGATCTGTTCGTGAACGAAAGCCTGGAGGAGGTTGTCGATGTCGTCTCCGCCGAGGTGGGTGTCGCCATTGGTGGAGAGCACCTGGTAGATATCGCCGTCGCTGGTGGAGATGAGCTTCAGAATGGAAATATCGAAAGTGCCGCCACCGAGATCGTAGACAGCGACTTTGCCGCGCTGCTTTTCGTGCAGACCGTAGGCTAAGGCAGCGGCGGTTGGCTCGTTTACCAGACGTAAAACTTCCAGGCCAGCCAGCTTGCCAGCATCCTTGGTGGCCTGGCGCTGCGCGTCGTTGAAGTAAGCCGGCACGGTGATAACGGCGCGATCCACGGTTTCGGCGAAGTAGGCCTCGGCCCAGTTCTTCAGCTCGCGCAAGATGAACGAAGAAATTTCCGGCGGCGTGAAAACTTTATCGCCGAGTCGAACGCGGATGACGTGGTTGCTGGAAGGATCGATGCGGAATGGGAACAGCTTCAGTTCGCTCTGTACGTCGGCGGGCCCGCGGCCCATCAAGCGCTTCACGGAATAGATGGTGCGGTCGGGTTGTGTGAGCAAACGGCGGCGTGCCGGTTCGCCGACGATGATGCTGCCGTCAGGATCGAGACTCACTACCGAGGGGCACAGGGTGCTTCCGGTTGGCCCTGAAATACACTTCGGCTGGCCGGTCTGCGGGTCGGTGTAAGCGACGAGACTGTTGGTGGTGCCTAGGTCGATGCCGACGATTTTGGCCATAAACAGTTATCAGGATCAGTTATCCGGTGTCCGTAAAGCAAATACCAAAAAAATCCAACCACAACAACTAGGACAGCTCCTTGTGGACGTTGACGACTAAATTCCGGATATAGGAGCGGCGGTTGAGCAGGTCATTCAATTTGCCCATGAGCGCGGCGCGTTGGCTGTGATTGCCCGAGTCGATGGCGGTGTCCCACTCGCGGGCGGTGCTTTGCAACTGGCTATCTACTCCGCTGAGCTTGCTTTCGAAATTCTTTTCGGCGGCTTCCAGTCTGTGTTTCAGCGAATCGGTATCGCCGCCTGAGGATTTAGCTTCGCGCAATTCATCAAGCGATTCGTTCAGTTCGAAAACTTCTTCGAGCAGTTCCGGCGGAGCCTGCTGCCTGTTCTGGCCTTCCTTGCGCGCGCCCTCGATGGCAAGTAAGTATTCGACGCGGCCAACCGGATCGCGCAGGGTACGATAGGCATCATTCAATTCCGAGCTACGCTTCAGCGAGACTTCGCGCTCTTCGGGCGTGGCATTCACAAAATTATCGGGGTGCAGCTTGAAGCTAAGCTGCAAGAATTTCTGTTCGAGCGAGGCCATTTCAATCCAGAGCTTGCGAGGCATCTCGAACATGGCGAAGTAATCGCTGCGCTCAGGAACCTGGAGCACCTTGCCGCAGGACGAGCAGAAATGTGTGCCCACGGTGCGCTCGTGACAATTCCAGCACACCAGCGGCGGATTCGTGATGGGAAGCGAGCTAGCCATAAAAAACTAAGGAGTTGCTCCAAACATAAAAAAAGTGGCTGGCGCTTGCGGTAGCCAACCACTTATCCGACCGAGCCAGCACCAGGGGCACAGACGAGAGTCCGTGCCCGCTAAGCCGTAAATGAACTGCCACAGCCGCAACTGCGCGCCGCATTGGGATTCTGAAACATGAAACCCTGGCGCATGAGGGTCTCCTCGTACTCGAGGGTGGTGCCATTCAAGTACAACAGGCTCTTGGGGTCGACAAAAATGCGCGCGCCAAACTCTTCGAAAACCCTGTCACGGTCGCGCGCCTGGGTATCCAGGCGCATGGCATAGGAGAGGCCGGAACAGCCACCGCCCTGCACACCTACACGCAGGCCACCGGATTCGGGGGAGACACCTTCCTTGGCGAGCAGCGCGAGAATTTTCTTCGCGGCGCGCTCGGTGAGGTGCACCACCGGACCTACTGTTTCGGTGACCTGCGTTGTCGTTTCCGTTGCCATAGCAACTGCCTTCATTCCCGGAGCGATTGTCTAAACTTTGGACAGCATCCCCCGACGGTTCAGATCTCCGCCGGAAGACGCCACTAACACCGCGCCATGCTTCGCTTTAGTGCGAAGACTTTTCGTGCGCGGGAACTTCTACTCCGTGCTTTTTCTTCCAATCGCCGATAGCCGCCTTGATGGCGTCTTCAGCGAGCACGGAACAATGAATTTTCACCGGCGGAAGGGAAAGCTCGCGGACGATGTCGGTGTTCTTGATCGCCAGCGCCTCGTCAACGGTCTTACCCTTTACCCACTCGGTCGCCAAGGACGAGCTGGCGATGGCCGATCCGCAGCCGAAGGTCTTGAACTTAGCTTCCTCAATGACCCGAGTCTCCGGATTGATTTTCATCTGCAGCTTCATTACGTCGCCGCATTCCGGTGCGCCCACCAAGCCGGTCCCGACATTGGGATCTTCCTTGGGCAGGCTACCAACGTTGCGCGGATTATTGTAATGATCGACTACTTTATCGCTGTATGCCATGGGCCCCTCTCTCCTTCACGTGATCCCGAAATTTAGCCTCTCGCCGCAGCGAGAAGATTGCCAAACCCTGCATTCTTCATCGCCTTTTCGGTGAGGGCGATGTTGGTTAGAAACGCGGAGCGTCCAGCGGTAAGTTCGCGCAGAGCTTCTCGAACAAACTGTGCGCCGATACCCAAAACGTTGAGAAATTCCCGAACATCCTGGAGGTGATAGAATGCGCGTTCCGCCGCCGGGGCTGGTTCGTCGCCGTCTTGATACGCCTGATACGTCACGCGGAACGGAGCGGATGTACCCGCGATCGAACGGTGGATTCGAAGTGTTCCTTCACTTGCTATTGCGCTTGCCATGTTGCCTCTTTTTTTCATCTTTCCTGATTACGCGGTTTGCCACTTGACCTTGGAGATGTCGATACCTTCCTTGGCCATTTCATAGAGTGGCGAAAGCTCGCGAAGCTTGGTCACAACCTGCACCATTTTGTCGATCACGTAGTCAACTTCTTCCTGAGTTGTGAAACGCCCCAGGCCGAAGCGGATCGAGGTATGAGCGAGATCTTCACCGACGCCTAGAGCTTTGAGTACATAGCTGGGCTCCAGGGTTGCCGAGGTGCACGCGGAACCGCTGGAAACCGCTACGTCGTTAATGCCCATCAGGAGCGATTCGCCTTCGACATAGGCGAAGCTCATGTTGAGATTGTTGGGGAGCCGGTGCTCCAGGGAACCGTTGACGAAGACTTCGTCGAGCTTGGCCTCCAGGCCGGCTTTCAGGTGGTCGCGCAGGCCGCGCAGTCGCTCGGATTCCGTGGCCATTTCCTGCTGACCTAGTTCACAAGCCTTGCCCAGGCCGACGATGCCCGGCACATTCAACGTGCCGGAACGCATGCCGCGCTCATGACCGCCGCCATCGATGATGGCGGAAAGTTGAACGCGTGGGTTGCGCCGGCGAACATACAAGGCGCCCACACCCTTCGGCCCGTAAATCTTGTGAGCCGAAATCGCGAGCAAGTCGATATTGTCCTTCTGCACATCCACGGGAATCTTACCAACCGCCTGCACGCCATCGACGGCGAAGATAATGCCGCGCTCCTTGGCGATTTTGCCGATCTCGGCAATCGGGTTGATGACGCCAATTTCGTTGTTGGCGTACATGATGCAGATGAGAATGGTGGTGGGCTTGATAGCCTTGCGCACATCCTCAGGGTCAACGCGCCCATCTTTCTGCACAGGCAGGTAGGTGACCTCAAAACCGTGCTTCTCCAGGTTTTTGCAGGTATCCAGCACCGCCTTGTGCTCAATGGCCTGGGTGATGATGTGATTGCCCTTTTCGCGGTACATTTCCGCGACGCCCTTGATCATCAAATTATCCGATTCGGTGGCGCCACTGGTGAAAATAATCTCTTTCGCGGTGGCGTTGATAAGCGACGCAACCTGCTGGCGCGCGTTTTCCACGGCTTCTTCCGCAGACCAACCAAACGAGTGATTACGGCTGGCGGCATTGCCGAATTTATTGGTGAAATAAGGCATCATGGCTTCGAGCACGCGGGGGTCGAGTGGGGTCGTTGCGTGATTGTCCATGTAAATCGGCAAATTGACAGCCATGTTTCCTGTTCTCCTCTTAGGTGCAGGTTCCGGTTAGCGCGTTACTGCCAACCGGTCCATCCCCTTCAATTCCACGAGCCCCGATTCTTGTTTCTCTTCGCTCAAATGAGCGATGGTCACCGTGCTCAAAACTCCCAAAATGTTTTCGTTCACCCGCTGCAGCGGCTCTTTCACGGAACAACGCTCGGTGGCGTCACAATTTCCGTGGCTGGTCACACAAGAAGTGATCAGCACCGGTCCATCAATGGCCGTCAGCACTTCCAACGCGCTGATGGTATCCGGTTGCTTCGCCAGCTGATAACCACCCGTGGAACCGTGCTTGGCGGCAACCAAGCCGTGCTTGGCCAGTTTTTGCAACACCTTGGCCATCAGCGTCGCGGAGATGCCGTACTCCTCCGCAATTTCGTTTGCACTACAGGCGTGATCCCGACGATGGTTGGCGAGATGCTTCATGGCGATCAGGCCATAATCCGCTTTTTTCGATAGCTTGAACATATCTTCAGTATTCAACTTCCGGCAAACATAAGATGCCAATACGACTCATTTGGTCGCATTTAAACTATAGCTTGGCGTCCCCCGGTTGTCAAACACTCCTGAAGACAAATGCTTAATTTAGGTACACTTGCAATAAGACTGCCGTGGTCCTGTTTCCAAGGGATTCACCGGGAATGGAACCTTTAGGGTCCTAAACGGTCAGTTTTTCGCGGCGAACGGTTCCTCGCTACTTCGCGCTACATGCTCCGCCGGCTGCCGATGCTTCCATGAGTTTCTGAAACGCCGAGATCGTTGGGATGGTGAGCTGAGATATGTGAGCTTGGGTTTCGAATGCCGCCAAGGCCTCGGTCTGCAGTTTCTTCAGCGAGTCGGGCAGCGGCAATCCCTGGCCGATGCGGTCCAGGGCAGTGAGCGCAAGCTCCGCGGCTTGGGAAAAAGCACCGGAAGCCGGAGCAGCATCCTGGACGAGATAGGAATTTTGGACAAGCGGCTGGATCTGGCCATCGGCAGCCGCCCATCGAGTGAGTTGGGCGCGGAGTGCGGCGGCGGTTGTGGCGTCTTTGCAGAAGGAAGAGAGGAACTGATCCACAGCGACGGAGAACTGGCGCGACACTTCGCTTTCCGGGTGCACCGTATCGACCATGCGATTGAGAGGTTTGAGCTGGGTAGGCTCCTCCCCGGGGGTGCTTTCCCGGTTGTAATCCTTCACAGGTTCGAGGGCCTGCGCGACGGAGTACAACGCATTCAGCGGGGCGGTTGGAGCAGGACCGGCCATGCGCTCGACCATCGGGCGCGGATAGGAGCGATGGGTCAGGTCGAGCCATTCGAGCCGGGAGCTCTCCGCCGCCATGCGGGAATACATTGAAGGCACATCCGTAGGGTCCTGCGTGGACCAGAAGCGCTCCGCGATGACCGCCATGCGCGGCCAGATGCGCGAATCGATGTTTTCCCAATTGACATACTCCGACCACATGGTGGCTTCGCCACCGAGCACGAGCTTTTTTTCTTCAGGCGTGAGATTGGCGGCGGCCCCTCCCAGTGGATCGACCGCGTAATGGCGCGCGGCGCTCCAGCCGAGGTCAATGTAGTAGCCGTTGGAAAGAATTACGCGGTAGCCGGCTTTGGCCGCGGCAGCTAAGGCGTCTGGGCCACGCCAGGAGTGAATGACGATGTTCTTGGATACGCCGGGGACAAAAATCTCGTCCCAGCCAACGGGAATTTTTCCATGTTTGACGACCAGTTCCTGCACATGCTGGCTGAAGTAGGTTTGCAGTTCCACGTTGTTCTTGATGTTGTGGGACTTCATGAATTCCTGGATTTTGGGGTTATTGTCCCACTCTTTGCCGTTCACTTCGTCGCCGCCGATGTGGAAATAAGCATCCGGGAAGAGCTTGGCCATTTCCCCGATGAATTCGTTGAGGAACTTGTAGGTCTTCTCGTTGGTGGGATCCATGGCGGGATCGAAGACGCCCCATCTGCGCTCGAGTTGGTAGGGGCCGGAGCCGCTGGCAAGTTCGGGATAGCCCACAAACCACGCGGTGCTGTGTCCGGGCATGTCGAATTCCGGGACCACGCGGATGCCGCGGTCGCGGGCATATGCGACTAGTTCGCGAATTTCGTCCTGAGTGTAGAAAAGGCCGTCGGAGCCTTCACCCTGCAGCTTTGGAAATTTCTTGCTTTCGACGCGAAAGCCCTCGTTGTCCGACAAATGCCAGTGGAAGACATTGAGCTTCACTGCTTCCATGCCATCGAGGTTGCGCTTGATCACCGGGAGGGGGATGAAGTGGCGGGACACGTCGATCATCAAACCGCGCCAGGGAAAGCGCGGCTCGTCTTGAATGCTGACGACGGGAATGGAAAAGCCGGTCGGGCCAACGGACACCAACTGCAGGAAGGTCTCCAGGCCACGCAATACGCCGAGGGGGTTGGCTGCGTGAAGCTTTGCGCCGGTGGCCGTAATTTCCAGGGTATAGGATTCGTCCTCGCCAGGCTCCTGGAGCGGCTTGCTTTCGTGATCGGTGGTGACGATTAGCGTGGCTTTGGTGGGGTCTACGGCACCACGGCCGAACACCAGCCCGGTCTGATGGTTCAGCGTGGTCAGAAATCTTTGGCCGGCGCGGTCAAGTCGCGGTTCGCGAAAACCTTCAAACGCTATCGTGAAGGTGCCATCAATTTTGAGCGAGCCGCGACCTGTCTGGACCTTCGACGGCAGCGGCATCACATTCAAGTCACCGCTGGATTGTGCGCGCGCAGACATAAAGGGAATCAGGAGCGAGGTGAATGCCAACAGAACGGTCCAGTTCTTGAGAGATGCCTGGTTCATGGGGAGGGCCTCCGGGAGAACCCATAGAATTTCCACTATTAAATCGTTACAGGAGAGGACACATCAGATTGGCACAGGGGCACCGCAGGACACAAGATTTTTCCACCTGGCGACGCCAGTGAACCGTGAACATCCGCTCAGCGGGCTTCTTTTGAGTTAGAATGTGCCGCGGAGCTTACCCCCGAACCCCATGAAAACTTCTGTGGCGATCTATCCCGGCACATTTGATCCCGTGACTAACGGGCACCTGGACCTGATCGGGCGCGGCGAAAAGATGTTCGACCACTTGATCGTAGCGGTGTTGAAGAATGTGGAGAAAGAGCCGCTTTTTTCGTTGACGGAACGTGTGGAAATGCTTCGCGAGGTGACGCGGCAGTGGGGCGAAGCGGTGGAAATTGACGTATTCGATGGCTTGCTGGTCGAGTATGCGCGGAAGCGCGGCGCGGGCGTGATCCTGCGCGGCATTCGCGCGATTTCTGACTACGAATACGAACTGCAGATGGCGTTGATGAATCGGAAACTGGAGCCGCGGCTGGAAACGGTATTTATGCTGCCGGGCGAAAGCTATAGCTACTTGAGCGCGAAGCTGGTCCGTGAAATTGCCCACCTGGGTGGACCACTGACGGGGCTGGTGCCTCCGATTGTCGAGCAACGTTTGCGTTCGAAGATTTCTTGAGGCTGGAAGGGTGAGTGGAAACGAAGAACCGCCGGGATGGCAGGCGCTACCACGGAGACCTCAAGATGGCGGAATGAAGGCGCGGCGCCACACGACGGCGCATGCCAAATTGTCTGGAAGCCCGCCACATTGCGGTTGCACATTGAAATTCTCCGCGATTTCTTGAACACTGTATATTTATCGACCCTTTGCTCCAAGGAGAGATTGTGGAACTGACCAATCGCATTAACCGCATACAGGTGTCCCCAACCGCCGTGGTGATAAGCGCGGCCGAACAACTGAAGGCCAAAGGCGTGGATATCGCTGACTTTGGCCCGGGCGAGCCTGATTTCCCGACGCCAGACCACATCAAGAAAGCGGCCATCCGCGCGATTGAGGAAAACCGCACCAAGTACACGCCGACGGGCGGGATCATGCCGCTGCGCGAAGCGATTGCCGCGTGGCACAACCGCGAGTTGGGTTCCAATTACAATGCAAAAGAGTGTGTGGTAAACGTCGGCGGCAAGCATTCCATCTTCAACACCATTTGCGTGCTGATTCAAAATGGTGACGAGGTGATCCTGCCCGCGCCCTACTGGGTCAGCTTTCCGGACATTATCAAATATGCGGGCGGCACACCGGTGATCGTGCAAACACGGCAGGAAGACGGATTCAGCGCGAAAGCGGCAACAATTGAAAAGGCGATTACGCCGAAAACGAAGATGGTGATTATCAATTCACCGAGCAATCCAACTGGCGGAGTCGTGGATAGGGAAGAATACGAGCGCATCCTGGCGGTTTGCAAGAAACGTAACATTTGGCTGTTGGGCGACGAATGCTATTCGCATTTTGTTTACGAGCCGCACAAGCCCTGTTCGATTGCCAGCGCCAAGGATTCGAAAGATCGCGTAATCATTGTTGGCTCAGTGTCGAAGACATTCGCGATGACTGGCTGGCGCATCGGGTACACCCTGGGGCCGGAGGCGCTGATCCAGGCGATTATTAAGATTCAGAGCCAGTCCACTTCGAATCCGACTTCGATCGCGCAATATGCCGCGCTGGAGGCGATGCGCGGGGGCATGGAGACGGTTCCACCGATGCTGGCGGAGTATACCAAGCGGCGGAATCGCATGGTGCAGGGCTTGCGGGAGATTCCGGGAGTGAAGTGCGAATGGCCGGGCGGGGCGTTTTACGCGTTCCCGAACGTGTCGGCGCACCTGCAAGGAGCGCATCCGCTGGCGAACAGTTGTACGGAGCTGGCGAAAGAACTTCTGGAGAAAGCGCACGTCGCGTTGGTACCCGGAGAAGCATTTGGGGCCCCAGGTTTTCTGAGACTGTCTTACGCCACGTCCATCGACCGGATCGAGGAAGGACTCCGTCGATTGGAAAGATTTTTTACACGAGCTGCTGAAGCCGCGTCCTGATGGTGCCTGAACCAGCGCTAACACGCCTCGATCCATTGTTTAGTCCGCGACCGTGGGGGACCTGTTCCCTAGCGCCGTTGTTTCCTGAGCAAACGAATCTGCCAGAGCCGGTTGGAGAGGCGTGGTTGACCGCGCTGAGTTCCCGGGTGGCCAACGGGCCCTTTGTGGGAAAATCGCTGGGCGAGAGCTGGCGTGAGATGCCGCGGAGCTGGCGCGGGAGGCGTTCCGGCGGGTATCCTGAGTTTCCACTGCTGGCGAAATTTCTATTTCCCCATGACAAACTGTCGATTCAGGTGCACCCGGATGATGCATTCGCCAGCAAGTACGAGCAGGCAGCGGGCGGGCGCGGGAAGACGGAGATGTGGCACATTGTTTCGGCGAATCCGGGGGCAGAGTTGCTAATTGGATTGCAGCAGGGCGTAACGCGCGAAGATTTTCTTCACGGAGTGGCGCACCATACGGTGGAACATTTATTTGTGCGTTATCCCGTGAAGGCCGGCGAGACGTATTTCGTGGAAGCCGGAACGCAACATGCGATTTTCCCGGGCATGGTGGTTTGCGAGATTCAGGAATACTCGGATTTGACCTACCGTGTTTACGATTACGGGCGCGTGGACGCACAGGGCAAGCAGCGGGAGCTACATCTTGAGAAAGCCATGGCAGTAACATGCTTCGAAGGCACGCGAAGCGGGCTAGTTCCGTCGCTTTCGCTGCACTCGCCTGATGCCAACAAGCATTTGTTGGCGGCTTGCGAATTTTTTGCCACGGAGCGGTGGGACTGCGACCGCGCGACGGCGATGGAGAGTGACGAGTCGGAGTTTCAACTCGTCATCATTTTGTCGGGCGAAGGAAAACTGCACGACGCCGAGCAATCTTATGCGTTTCGTTCCGGGCAAGCATGGTTCTTGCCCGCTGCGCTCGGGACCGTGCTGTTGCAACCTAAAGACGCAGCCTCGCTGCTGCGCGTTACCGTACCTGACGCGGTAGAACTGCACAGCCAACTGCTTCGAATGGGATTTGATCCGCAGGCTATTTCGCAGGTGTTGATGTCCTGAAACCATGGTGGAAAAGAAACTTATCGCCCATGCCGTAATTCTTGCCGGAGGACGCGGCACGCGTTTCTGGCCGCGCAGCCGCACGCGCACGCCCAAGCAACTGCTGAATATCGTGGGCAAGAAGACGATGTTGCAACAGACCGTCGAGCGCTTGCGGCCGCTCATTCCCGCCGACCGTCTGTGGTGCGTGACGAATGAGGAGCAAGCCGGGGCGCTGCGGAAGCAGTTGCCAAAAGCCGCAAGAAAAAAAGTTCTGACGGAACCGTTGGGACGCAACACGGCCGCGGCGATTGCGCTCGCGGCCATTCACATTCGATACGTTAGTGGGGGTGACCCGCTGATGGCAGTACTTCCGGCGGATCACTACATCGCGGAGCCAGAGCGCTATCGGGAGATCGTGAAGACCGCACTGGACGTGGCGCATACACAGGGCCGCATGGTCGTGCTGGGGATTCCCCCGACGCGGCCGGACACGGGATTCGGTTACATCGAACGAGCCAACCCGGCGATGCTGACGGACGGTTTGGCGGTGTTTCCGGTGTGCCGGTTCACCGAGAAGCCGGAACTCGCGGTGGCAAAAGAGTACGTGGCTTCCGGAATGTACCAGTGGAACGCTGGAATGTTTTTCTGGCGCGTGTCGACCTTTCTGGATGCGCTGCGACAATTTCTGCCCGGTACATATGAGGCGACCGAAGCGCTCGCGCGGCACATCGGGAAACGTAGTTACGAAACACAACTGAAAAGAACTTATTTGAAGCTGGAAAATATTTCGGTGGACTACGCCATTCTGGAGAAGGCCGCGGCCGCAGGTGGAACCGGGTCGGAAACTGGCGGAGTCTTTGTCATTCCCGCCGAGGTCGGGTGGAGCGATATTGGCTCGTGGGCTGCAGTGTACGAACTGCTGGCTAAGCAGCCTGGAGAAAATATCCTGGCGGGGCAGGCGCAAACGCTCGACGCCGAGGGCAACTTTCTGTGGAGTCCGGACAAATTCGTGGCGGCCGTGGGCGTGCGGGATTTGATAGTGGTGGAGACACCCGACGCTTTGCTGATTTGCCCGCGGGACCGTGCGCAAGATGTGGGCAAAATTGTAAAATCGCTGGAGCAACGCGAACTGAAAAACTTGCTTTGATTCTCGCCCATGGCCAAATTGGCATGATATTTCTATTCGCGCCAACTCTTTAGCGGGTGCCACCCTTCGCGTATACTCACAGAACATGACTACGATCAAATTTGGAACGGACGGGTGGCGCGGGGTCATCGGGGAAGATTTCACGGTGGCCAATGCGTGCGTTGTGGCGGCTGCGATCGCACGTTACGTAGTGCGCGCGGAAGACCCACGCAAAGGCGTGCTGATTGGCTACGATCATCGGCGCGAATCCGATACCGTGGCGCTCGCGATTGCCCAGGTGATCAGCTCCACCGGAACGCCAGTATGGCTGACCGATAAGCCGTGCCCTACGCCGGCGATTTCACTTCTGGTGCGGCAAAGGAACGCAGCGGGAGGAATTGTGGTCACGGCGAGCCACAACCCGCATTCGTGGAATGGCGTCAAATACAAGGCCAGTTATGGCAGCAGCGCGCTGCCGTCGATCGTGGCGCAGATTGAAACGGAATTGACAGCAGTGCAGTCGAATGGCGTACCCTCGCTGCCACCGCGAAAAGAACTGATTCACGCACTGGAGCCACGCGCTCCGTACCTCGACACCATCGAGAAGCTGGTGGATTGGCGGCGGCTGCGAGGCGCGAAATTCCGGTTCGTGGTTGACCCTATGCACGGTTCGGCCGCGGGACTTTTGCACGAACTTTTCAAGCGCAACGGAATTTCTTCCGAGGAGATTCGCGGGGTGCGCGATCCATACTTTGGCGGAGTGCATCCGGAACCGATTGAGCCGCACATTGAGGCGCTACGCGAGGCGGTGGTGGCGGGAAAGTTCGATGCGGGTCTTGCGGCGGATGGCGATGGCGACCGCATCGGAGCGATCGATCGCGATGGAACCTTTGTCAACCCGCACCAGATTTTCGCGCTGCTCGTGTGGCATTTGGTCGGCACGCGGAACCTCGAAGGCGACATTGCCAAGACTTTTTCGGTGACGAAGTTGATCGACAAACTGGCCGCCAAATACAACCGCAAGCTGCACGAAGTGCCCATTGGTTTTAAATACATTTGCGAGTTGATGCTGGAGCAAAACATCCTGATTGGCGGCGAAGAAAGCGGCGGCATCGGCACCAGCTTGTACTTGCCGGAACGCGACGCGACGGTCTCCGCGCTGTTACTGGCGGAATTGATGGCCTGGCACGGTAAATCGCTGGGCGAACTGATTGCCACATTGCACAAGGAGTTTGGCGAGTTCCACTACGGCCGCATTGACCTGGATGTGACCGCGGCGCAGAAGCAAAAAGCTATCGCCCATTTCTCCGACGAAAATGTGAACAACTTCGACCAATGGCCCATCGTACGGCGCGAAAACATGGATGGGATCAAACTCTACCTCGCGGACATTGGCTGGGTGATGGCGCGCCCGTCTGGGACGGAACACTTGCTGCGCATTTATTCCGAGACTTCCCATGCCGACACCACGAAAAAAGTCCTGCGTGCGGCGGTGACGACGATTCAAGGGTTTTAGGAGCAGCATATGCACACCGTGAACCTGGCGGAAAAATTCATTAAGATCGGGGAGTATTGGAATCCGCGACTGCTGGAAGAGCTGAACGATTTCGCGGCGAAGATTGTTAAATTGAAGGGCGATTTTATCTGGCATCACCACGATGTGGTGGACGAACTGCTTCTGGTGATGAAAGGCACGTTGCGGATGCGTTTCCGCGACCGCGAAGAGGTTGTACGCGAGGGGAAATTCCTGATTGTTCCACACGGCGTGGAACATCAACCGGTGGCCGACGAGGAAGTTTGTCTGCTATTGCTGGAGCCCAAAGGCCCGCTGAACACGGGAAACATCGCTAACGAAAGGACTGTTCGCGAGCTCGAACATATTTGATTGGGAAATTCGCTGCTTCGCGAGCGGCACGGCAACTCCATGGATCATCGTTTCTACACGCTGGACGTTTTCACCACAACACGTTTTCAAGGCAATCCGCTGGCGGTGATCACCGACGGAGACGGACTTTCCGCGGATCAAATGCTGGCGATCGCGCGAGAAATGAATCTTTCGGAGACGGTTTTTGTGCAGAAACCCACGGAAGATCGGGCGCTGGCCCGTCTGCGCATATTCACGACCAAAGAAGAATTGAAGCTAGCTGGCCATCCGGTGATTGGAACGTGGTTTCTGCTGGCGGAACTGGGCGTGGTGCCCGCGCAAGAGGGTGGGGTCCACGTGATGCAGCAGACCGGAGCCGGCGTGTTGCCGGTGGAAATTCGGTTCAAAGATGGGAGACCACAGCGGGTAACCATGACGCAGAAGGATGCATCGTTCAAGCCGTCGAAGATCGATAAGAAGAAACTCACGGCGGCGCTGGGTCTTTCGCCGAAGGATCTCGATCCCAAGTTGGAGCCGGAATTTGTGTCGACGGGAATCTACAATTTGATGGTGCCGCTGAAGAATCGCGCGGCATTGGCGAAAATTGCAATGAACATGGTGGAACTGGCTCGGCTGTTCGGAAAAGAAGGCGCGCTGGCCTACTGCTTCGCGATGGGCGCGAATCACAGCGCGTGGGCGCGGGGAATGATGCCGTGGGAATTGTACGAAGATGCGGCGACGGGTTCGGCGGCGGGTTCGCTTGGCGCGTACCTGGTGAAGCACGGGAAGCTGGGCGCCGGGCATACGCTGAACATCACGCAAGGGGTGGAAATGGGGCGCCCCAGCCACATTGAAGTGGACGTGTCGCAGGCAGGAAAGAAATTAACGCCACGCGTGAGCGGCGCCGCGGTGAAGGTATTCGAGGGCGTCATCCGCACCTGACCGCGCCACGGCGTTGCTATTCCACGTTCAAGGATTTGCGATAGGTATCGAGAATCCCGTTGACGAAGCCGCCCGCTTCGTCGGAAGAAAATTTCTTCGCTAAATCGATGGCTTCGTTGATGACCACCTTTGCCGGCGTGTCGGTCGCGCGCATTTCATGCATGGCCAAACGAAGGATCGCGCGGTCGATCGCAGAGATTCGTTCAAGACGCCAGTTGGCGGCGTGTTTGGTGATAATTTCGTCGAGCTCTTTGGCGTCGTGCGCAGCGCCCTCGAACAACTGGTTGGCGAAGGTGCGCGTCTGGGCAGCGGCCTTGGCGCTCTTCCAAAACGTGGTTTCGAGCTTGGCGGGATCCTGCTGGCTCATGTCCCACTGGAAGAGCATCTGCATGGCGAATTCCCGGGATTTGGTGCGAAGCGCCACGTTATTTACGACGCTCCTTTGATTTGCTGGAGCCTGGTAGCTTTCGCGAGAGTTGAGCCATTTCCACGGCCCCCAGTCCGGCTTCGAATCCTTTGTTGCCACCTTTCAGGCCCGCGCGGTCGATGGCCTGCTCGAGTGTGTCGCAGGTCAGCACGCAAAACATGACAGGAATACCAGTGTCCATTTGAGCGAGTTGCAAGCCGCGCGCGGTCTCCGAACAAACGTAGTCGTAATGCGCGGTTTCGCCGCGCAGGACGCAGCCAATGGCGATAATCGCGTCATAGCGGCCAGATTGCGCCAATTTTTTCGAGGTGAGCGGCAACTCGAAGGAGCCGGGAACATGCACGACGTCCACGTCCTTGCCGGTTGCACCACTGCGCTCCAACGCATCCAACGCGCCTTGCAACAGGCGTTCCGTAATAAAACTGTTAAAGCGGCTCACAACCACGGCAAATCGCATTCCGCCGGCATTCATACCGCCACCGAGTTTTGTGGGCTGGCGTGGTTGAGTCATCGCGAACTCATTTTCCCTGGAAATGCGCGGGGCGTTTTTCAAGGAACGCCTTGGTGCCTTCGCGCATGTCTTCCGTGGCGCAGCACAATCCGAATAGAGTCGCTTCGAGGAAGAGCCCTTCATCCAGAGGCATTTCCACGCCGTGCTCGATCGCTTCCATGCAGTATTTCACCGCAAGCGGAGCTTTTTCGATGATTTTTTTGGCCATGGCTTCCGCCGCAGGCAACAATTCCGCGGGTTCATAAATGTGGTTCACAAGGCCGATGCGCTGCGCTTCTTCCGCCGTGATCATTTCGCCGGTTAAACACAATTCGTGCGCGGCGCCTTTACCGCAAAGGCGGGCCATGCGTTGCGAGCCGCCATATCCGGGAAGAATACCGAGCTTCACTTCGGGCTGACCGAGCTTGGCGGTTTTGCTGGCGATGCGAATCGAGCAACAGAGCGCGAGTTCACAACCGCCGCCGAGCGCGAACCCATTAATGGCACAAATGGAAGGCTTGCCCATGGTCTCGAGCAAATGAAAAACGCTTTGTCCGAACAGCGAGAATTCCTTGCCGTTCACGGGAGTTTGCTGCGCCAGTTCGTTGATGTCCGCGCCAGCCACGAAGGCTTTCTCGCCCGCGCCGGTGAGAATAAGCACGCGCACGGCGGAATCGTTGCGGGCGTCGAATAAGACCTGCTGCAACTCCTCTACGGTTTTGCGATTGAGCGCGTTCAACACCTTCGGACGATTGAAAGTGATGCAGGCGATGCCGTCTTTCTTTTCGTACAGCAAGTTTTCGTAGGACATAATCAGGTCCTCACAAGCTCATCGGCTTTGCATTTGTTGGATCGGCGTAATCGTAAAATCCCCGGCCTGACTTCTTGCCGTGCCAGCCGGCCAACACCATGCGTTTTAGCAACGGCGGAGCGGCGAAACGTTTTTCTTTGAATTCGTCGAACATGATTTGCGAAATGTAGTAAGTGGTGTCCAGTCCGACGAAATCGAGAAGCGTGAACGGCCCCATGGGATAGCCGCAACCGAGCTTCATAGAGTTGTCGATATCGACGACGGAGCCCACACCTTCTTCCAAGGCGCGAATGGCATCAAGAAGGTAAGGCACGAGCAGGCGGTTCACGATAAAGCCGCCGCTATCGTGGGCGCGCACCGGAGTTTTGCCCAGTTTCGCGGCGAAATTCACCATTTCTTCGTAGACAGCAGGATGGGTGGCGATGGTTCTCACTACTTCCACGAGCTTCATGACCGGCACAGGATTGAAAAAGTGCAGGCCCACGAAGCGTTGTGGGCGCTTGGTGGCTGCGGCAATTTCGGTGATGGTCAGCGAGGAGGTGTTGCTGGCGAAAATCGTGTGCGCCGGGCAAAGCTCGTCGAGCGCGGAAAACAGTTCACGCTTCGCGGGCAACTGCTCGATGATGGCTTCGACGACCAGATCGCAGTCTTTCAGATCGTCGAGTGAAGTGGAACCTTTTAGGCGTGCGCGGATTTCGTTCTTGGCCGCTTCTGTAATAGTTCCTTTTTCTACCAGGCGGGCGAGATTTTTCTCAATGCCCTCCAGCCCTTTTTCAACAAGGTCAGGAGTGACTTCGCGCACGACCGTAGAAAAGCCGGCTTGCGCGCAAACTTGCGCAATGCCCGAACCCATCAATCCACACCCAACGACAGCTACTTTTTGAATTGCCATTCTTTATTCCTCACGTCAGAAGAAACATGCGAATCCGGCGGGAGCGAACTACCCGTGAAAGTGTACCAAAGACCAGCGATTCGTGTGCTGTGCGGAGCCGAAAAACGGCGTAAATCTGCCAAATTGGGTGGTTAGTTTCCGAGGGCTTCGACAATCATGGCGATTCCTTGCCCGCCCCCTATGCAGGCAGTGGCCAAGCCGTACTTCAGTCCTTTGCGGCGTAATTCGTTGAGTACGGTAAGGACGAGGCGCGTACCGGAAGCAGCGAGCGGGTGGCCGAGGGCGATGGCGCCGCCGTTCACGTTGGTCTTGTCCCGGCAGAGGCCGAGCTCTTTCTCGACAGCCAAATACTGAGGTGCAAAGGCTTCGTTCACTTCCACGCGATCGATCTGCTCCAGTTTCAATCCGGCGAGTTGCAGCGCCTTGCGTGTGGATGGCACCGGTCCGATGCCCATAATGCTGGGGTCCACGCCAACCGCGGCCCACGATACGATTCTGCCGAGCGGCTTCAGCCCGCGCTCTTTCGCGGTTCTTTCTCGTGTGACCACGACCGCCGCGGCGCCGTCCACAATTCCGCTGGCGTTTCCGGCGGTTACGATTCCGTCTTTCTGAAAGGAGGGGGGAAGTATCGAAAGCGTTTCGAGGGTAGTTTCGGGACGCCGGTGGTCGTCTTCCGTTACCATTACGGATTTCTTACCCTGCTTTACTTCGACGGGTGAGATTTCTTCCTTGAATACGCCGGCTTTGGCCGCAGCATCGGCCGCCTGCTGGCTGCGCAGCGCGTAGGCATCGGCGTCGGCGCGAGTGACTCCCGTTTTCGACGCCAATTTTTCGGCAGTGACAGCCATAGGCAAGCCGCAGTAGGAATCGGTCAACCCCACAAACAGGAAATCTTCCAACGCCCCCGCGCCGAGTTTCAGGCCGGTGCGCGCGCCACGAATCACAAACGGCGCCTGGGTCATATTTTCCATTCCACCAGCCACAACCATGTTCGCTTCACCAAGCAGCAAGCGTTGCGCTGCCTGGGCAATCGCTTCAATTCCCGAGCCGCAAAGACGATTCACGGTGACCGCAGGAGTTTCAACCTTCAATCCAGCTTTTAGGCTGACGTGTCGCGCACCATAAATCGCGTCGGAACTGGTCTGCAGCACGTTTCCAAACACCACATGATCGAAGTCCCCTGGATCGACCCCGGAGCGCTCCACGGCGGCTTTTGCGGAGTGCGCGCCCAAATCAATTGCAGATACTTCCGAGAAAACTCCGGTGTAACGAGCCATGGGAGTACGCGCACCAGCAACAATCACAACATCGGTTGGAAACATAAGTGTCCTCGCTTAGTTCAGGGCCTACCGTTTGATGCGAAATATCCGTGGAATGTCGCGCCCGGTCAGCGGCGTAAGCCGCTGCTACACAGTGCGGAACGCCCTCTGTCGATGACGTAGCGCTTCACTGTTTCGCCGCTTCCGCCACCACCACAGTATCTCCGCCGAGTTTGCGCGCCTCTTCGATGGTGAATTCAGCACGATTAATCAGATCGGTGACGATGTCCTCGCTCTCATAATCCTGACGGGCGGCGGCCTCGACGATTCCCGCGCTCAGCGTGACCTGAGTGGAATCCCACGGCGGACGTACACCCGCCGCGGCACGGCGTAATTTCTCCACCAGATTTTGAGCGCCGGAACTGGTCGTGTCCGGCAAGATAAAGGCGAGCGCCCAAGAGGTGTATTTCACGGCCATGTCGTTCTGGCGGACCATGGGCTGGAGCGAACGCGCGAGCTGCTCCAGAAATTTCTCCAGCGGTCCTTCGCCTTGCTGGCGCAGCATTTCCGTGCCGCGATCGATTTGCAGAATGGCCAACGAAAGGGTTGTGCCTTGGGTGCGGGCGCGGTCTGCTTCGTTTAACAAGCAGCCGACGTACGAACTGCGGCTGAGCAAGCCGGTGCGATCATCGGAAACGCCCATGCGGCGAACCAGCGTGCGCAAGCGTGTGTGACTCACGCTCATCATCATCTGATCGCCGATGGCCTGGAGGAAGTAAGTTTGATTGGGCTTCCATTTATGCGGGGTGGATTGACCAACGATCAGCATGGCCGCGGGTGTTTGCGTTTCCTTGTCGGTCAGTGTGACGCCGAGAGCTGTTTGCAGGCCTAATTCCGCCAGGATCGATCCTTCCGTGGCGTCGACCACCATTCCCCCCAGTTCATCCGGCACAGCCTTTTCCATTTGCGCAAGCAGCAGAACAACCTGGGAACCGGGAGCGGGCTTTAGCCCGGGGGCGCAATATTCCGCCGCCATTTCCGGTGGACGCCCCGGCGCGCCGATCACCGCCAAGGTGCGCGCGGCTCTCAGGTACGTACCCACTTCCGTGACCGTGGTGTTGAGCATGGCACGCGGCGTCTGCTGGCGGAAAGTTTTCTGGTTAATCTCGGAAATCTTGGTGAGGTCGCGGAGAGTATCCGCGGTGTATGTACCGGTGCGTCCTGTGGGCGGAGTCGGTTGGGCTTCCACCACGGGAACACCAGCGGCAACTTTCACGGGCGCTTCCGGCTTGGATGGCGCTTTCGGCCACCAATTCGCCATTTGGTACAAACCCTGTAAGCGGGAATTGCGCTCTTCCTCGCCGGGAAACATCGCGGCAATTTTCTGCAGCCGGTCAACGGCTTTGGTTTGCAGGGAATATTGCAGGAAAATTTCCGTCTGGACGATCAAGTCTTCCAGAGCTTGCTGTTTTTTGCCTTCTTCGGTGACGGGGGTTTCCGTGGCCATCTCGTGGCTCATCGTCGTTTTGGGAGCCATAGTAGTGTTCTGTGTTGCGGCGGTAGCGGTTTTGGCCATGCGGCCGGCGATGCGTCTCAGGAACGCTTCGTCGACACGCCCGCGCAATTTTTCCAGGCGCTCCTGGTTGCGGTAGTCGTACGAATCGATATCCACAAGACGTTCCAGGATTTCGCTGGATTTGGCAAAAGTGCCGGAATTGTAATTGGCGTCGAACAAGCGAATCAGCACTTCGAAGTACTGCGATTCGCGGTTCAGTTCGTTATACAAAGCCGCCCAGAATTCCAGGATGGGTAAGGACTCCGGGTGCTTGGCGGCCAGCCCTTCGACGTGGGTGGTGAACTGGTTCTGCTTTTTATCCGCGAACATTCTGCGTTTCAAGGTCAGCAGAATTTCCACCGATTTAGGATCTTGCCCAGCGTCGGCGAAGGCATCGGCCAATCCGAACAGGCGGGTGACCCCTTCGTTTTTTTCGCGAAGAAGGCGCTCGAGAATGCCGCGGGCCCGATCGAGCTGTCCGGCTTGCTGCAAAGCATCCGCGAAGGTCTCCAGAAACGCCGTGTCGCTTTCATTGGCTGCAAAAGGCTCCAGAAGCGCGGAAGCCTCGGCGGCTTCGCCGTTGCGCAACTTGGCTTCGGCATAGAGCAGGGCAACGCTGCGTTCTTGAGGCGCCAGCGAGTAGGCGCGCCCGAGCAACTTGAGCGCATCTTGAGGAGAACCGCTCGCTGTGGCCAAAGTGCCGGCGCGCAAGAACGAGCGTGCCGCCAGTGCATTTTTTCCCAGTTGAGCCGCAATTTCCGCCAACTTTAACTGGCGGTCCAGATTGTCGGGCTCCAACTGTGCGGTGCGCTCCCAGCAAAACAGCGCGTCTTCCATGCGGTTCGCTTGGTTGAACAACTCGGCGGCTTTGCCGTACTGGTCGATGGCCTCTTCGGGATGGTTCTGCTTTTGCTGCAGAAACGCGTAGCGCGCAATGCGTTCCGGTGGCTGGGGCGTGAGGGAATTGCGCAGAAAGCGATTGTAGATGGCCATCGCCTTGGATTCATCGCGCGGGTCGACCAATAGTTCGAACAAATGTCCGTAATAGACAGCGGCGCGGTCCGGATGTTCCAGGCGGGTGTAAAGATCGCCGAGCATTTGGGCGGCTTCGACGTTTTGTGGGTACTCCTGGATGACCGCGAGGTAAGCCTCGATGGCGTCCTCGAAACGATTCTTCTCGAGGAATTTCTTCGCCCGCTCCAGATTCTTATTGACGTCTGCGGCCATCTGCCAGCTTGACCCTCAGTTGCTTGATCGATTGTCAAAGTGATTGGTCCGTGGGTGGCCAGACCAACCTCCACTATATACCGCGGGCACAAACGCGGCCAAACCGGGCGAAATCGCTGATGTGGAATCGGGCACGGGGTGGGGCGCAGCTCGTTTTGGAAGAGTGGCGTGTATGATGCAAGGAATGATGCGTTCTCCGGTGTCGAGGTTCCGCAAATATTTACTGGTGGCATTGATTGTGATTCCGTGCCTGCTATGGGCAGGATGGTTTCACTATGGGTACCGGCAGGTACACCGATTGCAGGGACCGCGATTAGTGTATTGGGCGTGGGAACGGCCTGAAGATTTGCGACTGTTGAATGCGAAGACGGAGGGCGTGGCGTTCCTGGCATCGTCGGTGGAACTGCTGCCCGATTCGACACCCGTGCAACCCCGCATGCAGCCATTATACTTGCCCCCAGACATTCGGTTAGTTGCAGTGGTGCGTATCTATTCGCAGGCCGATAAACCCGCGGCTCTTACCGCCGAGCAACTCTCCGCGACATTGCAGGCGCTACTGGCGGCAACGCGCGAACCGCGAGTTTCCGCGCTACAGCTCGATTTCGACGCGCGCGTTTCCGAGCGTTCGTTCTACACGCAGCTTTTGACGGCATTGCGCCAACAACTTGGGCCTGAGTATCCGATTTCGATTACCGCGCTGGCTTCCTGGTGTATCGGCGACCGCTGGATTCGCGACCTACCGGTGAACGAGGCGGTACCCATGATTTTTTCGATGGGCTCGGAGGAGGCGCTTATCCGTCAATACCTGAGTTCGACGGACACATTCCCCGAGCCACTTTGTCGTGGTAGCTTGGGAATATCCACCGGGGAATGGTGGCCGAATCCGCTTCATAGCCGTACGCGCGTGTATGTGTTCAGTCGGGTGCCATGGACACGCGCGGCGGTGGAGGATGTTCGGTCCCGCATCCATCGGGGAATGTAACGCGGCGGCGAAGGAGAAGTTACTATATGTCCAAGTGGACGGGCCGTATTGCGTTCGCATTCTGTAGTTTTCTGCTTTGCATCTCCGCTTTTGTAAAGTGGGGCCGCAGTTGTTCAGACCCCGGCGATCCATTCCAGGATTACTCGCAACATCCGGATGTTGCTATCCAAAAATTTGCGGAAGGTAATCTTGGCGTTGTGCAACCGACGTTTGCGCGATCGTATCTGGTGGTGGCATATCGCTATGCTTCGGGCGTGCCATTGACGACAGACGAGCAGCAGGGCGCCATCGCGGTGTGGGAATACCGGGGGATTGATCCTTCACACATCTATGTGAACGCGAATGCCGGCGAGGCGATTCCACAGAACCACTATTTACAGGATGCTCAAGACGCATCTGAGGGCGGCAAGGACTGGGTGGATGCGCGGGCCATGGTGGTGAGTTCACCGGCGCCACAGATCAGCCAGGAGCAAGGGCTGGACAACTACAACCAATACATGAATTGCGCGAACGATGCGCTGGTGACCGCAGCGGCCACACTGCAGCAGCGCGTGAAGCAGTTCGGCAAGGACGTTCCCGGTATACATGAATGGGTCGTAGCCCAGGATGCGGTATTCGCCAATTGCGGTGGCGATCCGCACAAGCCCGTTCTTCCGGGTCCCGCGAGTCCGGTATTGCCGGAGATTCTGCGCTACGACCGCGAGTACCAGATGGCCGCCGCGCATATGTATAGCAATCACTATGACGACGCGATTCGAGGGTTCGAACAGATTGCCAGGGAAAAGAAGTCACCATGGCACGATATCGCTCCGTATTTGGTGGCGCGGACCATGGTTCGTCAGGCGACGCTCGATATTCCCAGGCCCGAAGCGGCGAACTATGGGCTGGTGACGATTCCGCCGTTTGTGCCGGAGAAGATGCAGGCGGCCGCGGATTTCACGAGCAAGACGCTTGCTGCTTCGGGGCATCCACCATTCGAGGTCCCGCTGCAAGAACTGCTGGATCGCGCGGAGTTTCGGCTGCATCCGGCGGAGCAAACCCTGCGTCTGTCGCAACGGCTTTCGACACCTGCTCCGGACGGCCGCTTTTACAACTGGCTATGGGATTACACGTGGTTGCTGGACCGGCGAGGAGACGCGCGAGGTGATTACGGACAGAGCGGTAATACTGCGGAGTACACCAAGTCTCTGGCGAACCGGCAGAATGATCCGCTGACGGACTGGGTCATCACCTTTCAGATGAATAGCCCTGCAGCCAGCGAGCACGGGCTGCAGGTCTGGCGCGGGAATCGCCAATCGGTACCTTGGCTTCTCGCGGTGCTTTCGAAAATGGAAGTGAATTCGCCGCAAGTTGCGGAGGTGCTCGCAACGGCCGATGGAGTTCCCGCGTCTTCACCCGCTTATGTTTCGGTGTTCTATCACCGCATGCGCCTGCGAAATGGCCTGGGAAAGTTTGCCGAAGTTCGCAAATCAATTGATGCCTATCTCGCTGCCCAGCCTGATTTGACTCCGGTGGCTGCGGAGTATCTGCTGAATCTGAGGCTGGACGCGGCGAGCGATTTGGACGATGCGATACGCTTCTTGCCACGGCAAACTTGCTCGGTCGAAAATCGCGAGCCGCCTCCGAATTGCCCAACCTCGATCGCCGAACATTCCGCGCGCTTTTTAGATGCGCTTCCACTCGATGTTTTGGTGGAGGTGCTCAATAACAAGAATCTTGCAGACACGGAGAAGGTGAAATTCGTGCGCAATGTTTGGATGCGCGCGGTGATTCTTGGACGCCACGACGTGGCGCAGGCTCTGGACGCCCAGGCATTCCATGCCGGCGTGTACCAAAGCCCCAGGGGGCCGGAAGTCACCGAGAAGCTGGTGAACGAGTACGAGTCTGCGGCGACCGCTGAAGAAAAGCAATTTGCCGCGGTGTTTCTGATGCAACACCAATACGCGTTTGGGTACGACATTGGCTCTGTGGATGCATGGTGCGCGACCGTGCGCGGATTCGAGGATGAGGCCGGTCGTGGCTACTGGCAACCGGCACAGCAGCCCGCGGGTCCGCTCGGTCCACCTTCGTTCCTTACAGGAGCGCAGCGCAAACAAGCCGAGAAGGAACAGTCCACACTAGATCGCACAGATTCACAAGCAAATTACTACACGCGAGTTGTCCTGGACTTCGCGGAAAAGCATCCCGACGATCCGAGAGTGCCGGAAGCCTTAAGCCGTGCGGTGAAAAACACGCGGATGAACTGCAATAACAACCGCACCGGAGCGTTGTCCGAGCGCGCGTTCAAGTTGCTGCACAAGAGCTATCCCAATACCACTTGGGCTAAAACTACGAAATATTGGTATTAATCGGCATTTCGCGCAAGATCGGCTTTCCCATCCATTCACGTTCAAACGAGCCCTGTCATCCGGAGGCGCGGTGATTTTCAGCGCCGAAGGATCTCCATGTATCGATCAAGCAAATTGTGCAAGATGAGATCCTTCGGGCCGCGAACAGAGCGGCTCTCACGGTGACAACGAATGGGTGATACCTCGACAAAGACTTGTGCGTGGCGAGAAATGCTGGCGGGCGCCAGTTTGGCAACGCTTCCGTCTCGGGCTGACGGGTTCCTGCACTTGTGGCAAACTAGAGGTTTACACGGCATGGTTTCTGCTGGATAGGCGTACTGCGCCTCAGCGAGTTGCTCGCCGTTGTACGCACTCACACACCCTCAGGTCGATCCTGGCGGAACGGGAAGCGAATGGACCCGAAGTTCATACGGAATTTCTGCATCATCGCGCATATCGATCACGGCAAGTCCACGTTGGCGGATCGCTTGCTTGAGATGACCGGGGCGTTGTCGGAGCGCGAGATGCACGAGCAGGTCCTCGATTCCATGGACCTGGAGCGCGAGCGCGGCATTACCATCAAGGCCAAAAGCATCCGGCTGCACTACAAGGCGAAGGATGGGAACACGTATCGCTTGAATTTGATCGATACGCCCGGCCACGTGGATTTTTCGTACGAGGTTTCCCGGGCGCTTTCCGCGTGCGAAGGCGCGTTGCTGGTGGTGGACGCGAGCCAGGGTGTGGAAGCGCAGACGGTAGCGAACACGTTTCTGGCCGCTTCACATAATCTGACCATCCTGCCGGTAATCAACAAGATTGACCTGCCCGCCGCTCAGCCGGATTACGTGAAAGAGCAAATCGAAAATGTGCTGGCGATTCCCGCGCAGGATGCGTTGATGATCAGCGCCAAGAGCGGGATTGGCGTGGAAGATGTGCTGGAAGCCATCGTGCAGCGTATTCCACCGCCGAAAGGAAGCGCTGAAAATCCATTTCAGGCGCTGGTGTTTGATTCCTGGTTCGATATTTACCGCGGAGCGGTGGTGCTGGTTCGCGTGATGGAAGGGCGCATCACCCGACACATGAAGATTCGGTTGGTGGCCACCAACGAAGTATATGAAGTGGAGCAACTGGGCACGCTGACGCCGAAACCCATCGCCCTGGAAGAACTCGAATCCGGGGACGTGGGATTCATTGTTGCCAACATTAAACGCGTGGCGGATGCGCGCATGGGCGATACGGTAACCGAAGCGGCGCGACCGGCTCCAGCGTTGTCGGGCTTCGAGGCCATCAAGCCGATGGTTTTTGCTGGGATTTTTCCGGTGCTTGCCGACGAGTATGAACCGCTGCGCGATGCACTGGGCAAGTTGCAGCTCAACGATGCCGCTTTTTTTTACGAGCCGGAAAATTCGGTGGCACTGGGGTTCGGTTTCCGTTGCGGATTCCTGGGGCTGCTGCATCTGGAAATTGTGCAAGAGCGGCTGGAACGCGAGTTTGGGCTGAATCTGATTACTACCGCGCCCAGCGTGCGCTACCGCATCACCAGGGTAACCGGCGAGACCGTCGAAGTGGACAGCCCGGCGAAATTTCCGAATCCCAGCGACATCGAGAAGATTGAGGAGCCCATCATCAAGGCCATGATCATCACCAATGATGAATCGGTGGGCGGGATTCTGCAGCTCTGCCAGGACAAGCGCGGAACGCAAAAGAATTTCGAATACCTGTCGCCAACGCGCGTGATGCTGACGTACGAATTGCCTCTAAATGAGATCGTGCTGGATTTCTACGACCGCCTGAAGAGCGTTTCGCGGGGATACGCTTCGCTGGATTATCACCTGGCCGGTTATGTGGAATCCGATTTGATCAAACTGGATATTCTGGTGGGAGGCGAGCCGGTGGATGCCTTGGCGCTGATCATTCACCGGGAGTTTGCGGTAGAGCGCGGGCGCGATCTGGTGACGCGCCTAAGAAAGCTGATCCCACGCCAGATGTTCGAAGTGCCCATTCAGGCGGCCATCGGCAGCCGGGTAATCGCGCGCGAGACCGTTTCTGCGATTCGCAAGAACGTGCTGGCCAAATGCTACGGCGGTGACATTACGCGAAAACGCAAACTTCTTGAAAAGCAGAAAGAAGGAAAGCGGCGGATGAAGCGCGTCGGGCAGGTGGATATTCCGCAAGAAGCATTCCTGGCGGTACTGAAAGTTGCCGGCGACGACGAAGAGTAGCCAGCTCGCGATTTACCAGTTTTTGTTTTTCACTTCGGTGGTCAGCCGGCCGCGGTGAAGCTGCATCCGAACCTCATCGCCAATCGAAACCTGATCCACATCGCGAACAATATTTCCTGACCTATCGGTGGCGATGGCGTAGCCGCGCTCCAGCACTTTACCGGGCCCGCGCTCCTGAAGCTGATAGGAGAGGCGTTGCAAGGCTTCGCGCTTGATTCGAAATAGCCTTTCAGTACAGGAGACCAGCTCGTGATTGCGCTGTTCCAGGCGCAATCGTAGCGCACCGAGTTTCCCACGAAAATCGAAGGACGAAATTCGCAATTGCGCGCTAACGGAACGCCGGCGCGCGGCTTCCAGGCGGGCGCGAAGATCAAAGGCCAGGCGCGCATCCAAATCCGCGGCGCGCTTACGAAATGCCCCGACTCGGGCGCGAAGATCGAAGCGAGCTACACCGACTTGCGCCTTCGTCAAGCGTTTGTGGCATGCATTCATGCGCGAACGCAAACTCAAAGCCAAGCGGGAAGTCATTTCGTCGGCTCGTTGGCGGCTTTGCCGCAGCAAATCCTGGGGGCGCCGGAAACCTCGGCGGCTGGCCAGTTCGTGAACGCTGCGGGACAGCTCCAGCAGCCGATAATGAACTAGGCTTTCGAGCGAATCGCGCAGATCGGCAACGTGCTTGTCGAATTCTCGACGCGTCTGTACGACCAATTCCGCCGCGGCCGATGGTGTGGAGGCACGAACATCAGCGGCAAAATCGGCAATCGTGAAGTCAGTTTCGTGGCCAACACCGCAGATTACCGGGATCACGCAAGCGGCGATCGCGCGCGCCACGCTTTCTTCGTTAAAGGACCACAGGTCTTCGATGGAGCCACCGCCGCGCACCAGCAGAAGCACATCGGCAGCGCGTTTGCGATGAAAGTAGCCCAGCGCTTCGATGATTTGCTCTGCCGCCCCCTCGCCTTGCACACGAACGGGGTAAAGGGTCAAATGCACGTTGGGGAAGCGGCGCGTCAGAATGCGAAGCACATCGCGGACCGCGGCTCCCGTGGGTGAGGTGATCAAGCCAATGCGGCTGGGTAGCAGCGGCAGTGGCTTTTTTCGCGCCGCGTCAAACAGCCCTTCGTCTTGCAGTTTCTTCTTGAGCTGTTCGAACGCGAGTTGCAGAGCGCCGCGCCCCAGCGGCTCCATGGACTCGACATAGACTTGATATTCGCCGCGTACGTCGTAAACACTGATCGAACCGCGCACGCTGACCTTCAGCCCGTCTTCGGGTCGAAGCTTCATGCCGCGCTGCTGCTGCTTGAAAAACACACAGCGAATCTGCGCGCGATCATCCTTCAGAGTGAAGTAGATGTGGCCGGAAGCGGCCGGGCGGCAGTTGGAGATTTCACCCTGGACGATGATGTCCGTGAAATTGCGCGTGAGCAAATCACGGATATTCGCGGTCAGGTCGCTGACGGTAAAAATGCGGCGCGCCGGCTGTAGATTGAATTGGAGTTGATCCATACCTCAGCAAGAATATCGTGTGCAGCGGCTATTCCTCTTCCTCGTTCTCACCCATTTGCATCGTCAAGTAGCGCTCGTAGCCGAGTTCCTTGATTTGGTGCATCTGGGCCTCAAGCCAATCGACGTGGCTCTCCTCATCTTTCAGCAATTGCACAAACAAATCGCGCGAGCCATTGTCGTTTTCTTCGACGGCGACTTGAATGGCTGCGTTGTAGTCTTTGACCGCTCCAAGTTCCAAATCCAAATCGCTTTGCAGCATTTCCTGGACATTCTTGCCCACGGTGAGTTCGAGCGGCTTCATGGATGGCGATCCATCGAGGAAGAGAATGCGCTCCATCAGCGACTCGGCGTGTTTCATCTCTCCGATGGACTGCATCTTGATGTATTCCGAGAGTCTCTCGTAGCCCCAGTTTTCGCACATTTCCGCATGTAGGAAATATTGATTGATGGCGGTGAGTTCCTCGCGGAGCGCCTTATTTAAATGCTCGATGACCTCTGGTGATCCCTTCATCCTGGCCTCCTGGTGACCTGAATGTGACTTTGCAATCACAATAACACGGTTCCATGGTTACCGGCGGAATCGCGAAAGGAGCCAGAACAGGAGGCTCAATCCGACGCTGAGCACCAGACAGGTGACGATGGGGAAATAAAACGTGGTGTGCTCGCCCCGGTGGACGATGTCTCCCGGCAAGCGGCCGAGGCGGAATGGCAACTTACCGCCGAAGCAGAAGAATGCGCCGGCCAGAACAAGCAGCAGGCCGACGAGCAACAGCGTGCGGCCCAGTTCGCGCAACGGATCCATACTGCGGAGTGTAAGCCTTTGCGTGAGAGAAGCAAGGCCAGCGGATTGGTTGTGATCAGGCGGCGACGGAAATGCGCTTCATCAGATCAGTTTGTTCGTTGATGGATTCGGCGCCAATGGTAAAGGCGTCCAGCAATCCCAGACCGAGGGCGTATTTGATGGCGTCGTCCTGTTTGTGGCGCAGGTCGCCGGCGCCCAGGATTTTCATTCCCACGATGCCCTTCCCGGCCGCGCGCATCTCCTTGATCACCGGCACCACAATCTCGGGACTTCCATCCATGTATGCCCCGATGGGATTGACGCGCACCAGGTCCACTTCCACCCACGCCGATTTGGCAGCCGCGCGCAAGGCTTCAATCGAGTGGCAAGAGCAGCCGTGAGCTCGAACTATTCCCTTTTCCTTGGCTTCGGACAACGCGTCCATAGCTCCCTGAAAACGCGTGGTCCAGTCCGCTTCCGTCAAGCAGTGCATCAAGGCGATATCCAAATAGTCGGTGCCCAACTCCTTCCGGAAGCGGTCCAGGTCCGCGCGCATTTCCGGGCCCGTGCGCGCCCAGGATTTCGTGAGCACGGTAACTTTGCTGCGATCCACATGCTTTAGCGCATCGGCCACATGCGGGTGGCTGCCGTAGGAGTCCGCGGCGTCAAAGAAGGTGAGACCGTTGTTGTAGCCATTCTGCAGCAAGCGCGACAACCCATCGATTCCGAGCGCAGTTTGATGCGAGTGATGCCCAACGCCTACGGTGCCGGTGCCCATGGCCAGCCGCGACGTGGTGATTCCTGTTTTCCCAAGGGTGACCCGGTCCGCAGCGGAATACTGGCGGTCGAGCGCGGGCAGCGCTGCCAACCGCGCGGCTAGCGACTTCGGGGCGAACCATGCGGCGGCGGCCACCGTACCTGCGGATTGAATGAATTTACGGCGATGGAAACGAGGCATAGAGACCCTCCAGGCAGGATCGGTCTGAGTGTTCTATCTTACTCCTCGCGGTTCAATTAGAAAGGGAAAAATGGCCACGCCCGAGCGGGGCTCTCCTGAAATATCGATTGGGTAACAAAGTCCTCGGAGGGCACCCTAGATAAGTTCGAGGCCGGAGAAGAAGTAGCCAATTTCGAATGCCGCTGTATCGGGTGCATCCGAACCATGGGTACAGTTGTTGCCGATGCTGGTCCCGAGGTCATGCCGGATGGTGCCGGGCGCAGCCTTCTTGGGATCGGTGGCACCCATAGTGTCGCGCCACTTGGTGATGGCGCCCTCGGCTTCGAGCACCATGGCAAAAATCTTGCCGGAACTCATGAAGTCCGTGAGTTCGCCGAAAAAGGGGCGCTGGCGATGCACGGCGTAAAATCCCCCGGCCTCTTCTTTGGTGAGGCGCACGGATTTGATGGCCACAATTTTGAATCCGGCTTTATGAATGCGGGCGAGAATTTCCCCCTGTTGGCCACGGCTTACAGCATCCGGCTTGATGATTGCAAAAGTGCGTTCAATTGCCACGTATGTGACTCCTCGTGTTCTTCAGGATTAAGGAAGCAAGGAGGTAAGGAGGCAAGGAAAACCATCCTAGCCGCTCCGCCATTATTTCCATAAGCTTTTCAGCATCGCGCCAACTAGATTCCAACGATACTGCAACTCTTGGCAAGCTATCGCGGACATAGACCCGTCGTCGCGACTCATCTCGATCCAAAGTCCTTACCTGTTTACCTCGTTCAGCACTTTGGCTAGTGTGCTGCCCATGTCCGCGGGGGTTTCTACGGTGTGAATGCCGGCCGCTTTCATGGCGGCGTATTTGTCTTTGGCAGTGCCTTGGCCGCCGCTGATGATGGCTCCGGCATGACCCATGCGACGGCCCGGAGGTGCGGTCTGGCCGGCGATAAACCCGACCACCGGCTTCCTCACGTTGGCTTTGATCCATTCGGAGGCGCGCTCTTCGGCGTTGCCGCCAATTTCTCCGATCAGCACAATCGCGTGAGTGTCGGGATCGTCGTTGAACATTTTGATGGCGTCGAGGAAAGTGGTACCGATAATGGGATCGCCACCGATTCCAATACAAGTGGACTGACCAATGCCCAGCTCGCTCAATTGGTGAACCGCCTCATAGGTTAAGGTTCCGCTGCGGCTCACTACCCCGACATTCCCCTGCTTGTGGATGCGGCCAGGCATGATGCCGATTTTGCATTTGCCGGGCGAAATGATGCCAGGGCAATTGGGGCCGATCAACCGTGTCTTCGAATCACGCAGAACTTCGGCCACGCGCACCATGTCCAGCGCAGGTATACCTTCGGTGATACAGACCACCAGCGATACTTTTGCGTCCGCGGCTTCTAAAATGGCGTCCGCCGAATACGGTGGCGGCACGAAAATCACCGTGGCGTCGGCACCAGTTGCTTTTACACCGTCCGCTACCGTATTGAAAACCGGACGTTCGAGGTGTTTGGTGCCTCCTTTTCCCGGCGTCACGCCGCCAACGACGTTGGTGCCGTACTCAATCATCTGCTGCGCATGAAAAGTTCCTTCACGGCCCGTGAAACCTTGAATTAGCAACCGAGTTTTTTCGTCTACCAGAACACTCATTTGAGGTTTAGGAAGTAAATGAGATAAAGGAGGTAAAGGACGCTCCCTTATCTACAGTTTCTTCCACTCCTTCCAAAGTTTGCGAATCATAAAGCCTAGCTTGCCATAATCCGCTAGAATGGGCTGGGCCGCACTCAGCAGAGTGAATCTTTCATCCACCGCCAACCCGATCCAAAATCCGCATTCTGCAGCCTCTCCTGCTGCACACCAGATGACGCCGGAAATCCGCCGCTGAGTTTCGCTTCGTCCAGCCTTCGACAACGTTGGCGGGTACAGATCGCGCACAGCGCCGTGACTGCCTGCCTAGTTCAAGCTGTTCTTCGCGCGGTAAGCCTCTAGTAAATTTCGAAACCTGCAGGGCCGATCGGTAAGACTGCTGATAAACAAGCAAATCCGTGCGACGTTTAACAGCCCCACGCAATCGGTCCTCTTTCTCTGATCCTTTACCCCCTGCACTTCCTTAACTTCCTCAATCTCTTGCACAACGTTCACGCCTTCGCCAAACTTACGACTTTCTGTGCTCCGTCTTTCATGCCGTCGGCAATCGTAAAGTTGAGCCCACTCTCGCGTAAGATTTGTTGGCCCTGTTCCACGTTGGTTCCTTCCATGCGCACCACAATGGGCACTTTGACGTGCAAGTCCTTCGCGGCAGCGACGACGCCGGTGGCCAGCACATCGCAACGCAAGATGCCGCCAAAAATATTGATGAACACGGCTTTGACCGCGGGATCGCTGAGCAAAATGCCGAACGCGTTTTTCACCTGATCCGCGGAGGCGCCTCCGCCCACATCCAGGAAATTCGCGGGAGAGCCGCCGGCATATTTGATGATGTCCATGGTGGCCATGGCCAGACCCGCGCCATTCACCATGCACGCCACGGTGCCATCGAGCTTGATGTAGTTCAGCCCGTACTTCGAAGCTTCCACTTCCAGAGGATCTTCCTCGTCAAGGTCGCGCAACTCGCGCAAGTCCTTGTGGCGGAAGAGTCCGTTGTCATCGAAGGTCATCTTCGCGTCGAGGGCCACCAGCTTGCCATCTCCCGTGAGCACGCAGGGATTGATTTCGAGGAGCGAGGCGTCGGTATCAATGAAGGCGCGATAAAGGGCCTGGAGAAAGGGCGTAGCCGCGGTGACCTGCTCGCCTGTCAATGCCAGTCCGAAGGCAATCTTGCGTGCTTGATAGGGTTGCAAGCCTACGGCGGGATGAACCTGCTCCCGCAAAATGGCACCGGGATTTTCTTTGGCGACTTGCTCGATCTCCATACCTCCAGCGGAACTGGCCATAAACACAGGGCGTCCGGACTCGCGATCGATAAGCAGTCCCAGATAGAGTTCGCGTTTGATGTCCAGGCCTTCCTCAATCAGCAGGCGCTTCACAATGCGTCCCTGCGGCCCGGTCTGCGCGGTCACCAGACTCATTCCCAGAATGTGCGAGGCAATTTCCGCGGCTTCATCGGCGGAGCGTGCCAGCTTTACGCCGCCACCTTTGCCGCGGCCACCCGCATGAATCTGGGCCTTCACGACGACAATGGGCGACTTCAAGCGCTGCGCGGCTTCGCGGGCTTCCTCTTTGGTGTAGGCCACTTCGCCGCGGGGAGTGGTGACACCGTAGCGCGAGAGGATAGCTTTAGCTTGGTATTCGTGAATCTTCATTTGAGGTTCTGCCCTTTTGAGCGGCCGGGGGTGCCGGGCCGACATCCTATGCGACGATGGAACAGTGCACAGATGTTAGAATTTGAGGCTCGTAAAACAGTAAAGTTTACTTGAGACACGCATCTGCGGCAAGGTTAACCGACCAGCCGTTTGTGACGAACGCATGAAGGCATCCGCTGAACTGATCGAAAAAACCGAACGACTGGGAGTGCTCACGGGGGCGGAAGCTGAAGCGTTGATGGAAGAGCTGCTCTCTGGGCGCATCGAGACTGAAGACACCGTGAGGCTGCTGCTGGCGTTGAACCGCCGGCCGATTCATTCCACGGAACTTGGCGCATTCGCCCGCATCATGCGCCGGCATGCCGTACCGGTGTTCAGCTCCGAAAACGAGAGGCCTCCGCACATGGTGGATACCTGCGGCACCGGTGGCGACGGCTGCGGAACCTTCAATATTTCGACGGCAGCAGCCTTCGTTGCCGCGGCGGCCGGCGCGCACGTTGCGAAGCACGGTAATCGCTCGGTAAGTTCGCGCAGTGGCTCCGCGGACGTGCTGGAAGCGCTCGGCGTTCGCATCGATTTGCCTTTGCGGGAATGTGGCCGGGCCATTCGCGAGCTGGGCATCGGGTTTTTGTTCGCTCCCGCGGCGCATGCCGCTACCCGACATGCAGCGGCGGCGCGGAAACAAATTGGCAAACGCACGGTGTTTAATCTTTTGGGTCCACTGACCAACCCCGCCGGAGCACACTCGCAGATTCTCGGCGTGTTCTCAGCGGATTTGATCGAGCTGTTGGCCGCGACATTGGTGGAACTGGGCGTGCATCGGGCGTTCGTGGTGCATGGATGCGGCGGGCTGGATGAAATTTCGCTGGCCGGAGAAACGCAGGTAGCGGAAGTGCGCGACGGAACAGTGCGGCGACTGGTTTTCTCGCCTAAGGATTTTGGGCTGGCCGCGGCGCCGCTGGAAGCGCTGCAAGGTGGCACTCCGCAGGAAAATGCCGCGATGATCCGTGGAACCTTCGAAGGCGAGAGGGGACCGCGACGCGATGTGGTGGTCATGAATTCAGCTGCGGCGTTGGTGGTCACGGGGATGGCCAGCGATTTTGAAGAAGGCGCGCTGCTAGCGGCTCGGGTTTTGGACGCTGGGGGCGCCTTGGAAAAACTACGGCAATTGAAAGAGTTCACGAAGGCCCAGCGATAAGATTTTATCGCCTCGACGAGGACGTGGGCTTCAAGAGATCCTTCGTCGCAAAAGTCGCTCCTCAGGATGACAACGTGTGCGCAGGGGCACCCTTTGTAGGGGCCGCCTTCTGACGCGGTCTGCAGCGAACAGTGCGTACAACGCGCAGCAGCGTAAAGCCGCTGCCACATGAACGATTACAGTGCGAGGAAGTTTTCCAGGATCCGCTTGCCGGATTCCGTGAGCACCGATTCCGGGTGAAATTGCACGCCTTCCACTTTGAATTTACGGTGGCGCAGACCCATGATGATACCGTCCTTGGTTTCCGCGCTGATCTGCAGCGCTCGCGGAAGCGATTTCCTGTCGACGATCAGTGAATGATAACGGGTAGCCGTGAGCGGATTTGGCACAGACTTAAAGATGCCTTTGCCGTCGTGTTCAATTTCGCTGGTTTTGCCGTGAAAGAGCTTGGGGGCACGCACGATTTTCGCCCCAAAAGCGGCGCCGATGGCTTGATGGCCGAGGCACACACCGAGGATCGGGAGTTTGGGCGCGAGCTTTTGAATTAGCTCAACGGAAATGCCCGCTTCCTGCGGCGTGCACGGGCCCGGTGAAATCACGATGCGCTCCGGCTTGCGGCGGATAATTTCTTCCACGGAAATTCTGTCGTTGCGATGCACTTCCAGAGTGCAACCCAGTTCACCCAGATATTGCGCCAGGTTATAGGTGAAGGAATCGTAGTTGTCGAGCAGCAGAATCACGGCTTGCGCCTCGCTTCTTTCCCTTTCTGGTGGGCCGTTTCCAGGGCGCGGAGCAACGCCTTGGATTTGTTCACGGACTCGTCGAACTCTCCCGTAGGGGTGGAGTCCGCCACAATGCCGCCGCCAGACTGCACATGGGCAACGCCGTTCTTTATCACCATGGTGCGCAGGGCTATACACGAATCGAGGTTTCCCGCGAAGTCCAGGTATAGAATCCCACCGGCGTAGATTCCGCGTTTGGTCTTTTCCAATTCCTCGATAATTTCCATGGCGCGCACTTTTGGCGCGCCAGACACGGTACCGGCCGGGAAACAGGACATCAGCGCGTCGAAGCAGTCCACATCCTCACGCAATTGCCCGCGCAGGCTGGAAACGAGATGCATCACGTGGGAATACCGCTCGACAGTCAGCAATTTTTCCACTTTGACGCTGCCATATTCACACACGCGTCCCAAATCGTTCCTGCCCAGATCCACCAGCATGATGTGCTCGGCGCGTTCCTTTTCGCTGGCGAGCAGTTCGCGCTCCAGGGAGAGATCCTCCGCTTCGTTTTTCCCGCGCCAACGAGTGCCCGCGATCGGACGGTAGAAGACATCTTTCCCCTGGACCTTCACGAGCATCTCAGGAGAACTGCCGACCACGTGGACGTCGTTCAATTGGAGGTGAAAGAGATAGGGCGAGGGATTCAGGGCACGCAGTTCACGGTACACATCGAAGGGCGCGGCTTTCGTTTTCGCGGAAAAGCGCTGGCTGATCACAACTTGGAAAATATCACCGGCGCGAATGTATCGCTGAGCCTTGCGGACCGCCTGAAGGTATTCACTGCGGGCAACATTGGAAGTGACCTTTGGAGAGCGCGCGTTGATCTTGCCGTTTCTATGTGGCCTTTCGGCGTCCACGGGAGCTTCCAGCAATTCGCGGGTGCGGCGAATTTCTCGCACGGCCGCATCGTATTTTGCGCGAAAGGAGCCGGGTCCCTCGGTGAACACATTGCGCACAATCCACAAGCGGTGCTGCAGGTGATCGAATGCAATCAGGCCGCGGAAGAACATCAGCATGGCGTCGTAAAGACCGATATCGTCACCTAGGCGCTTCGGCAAGCGTTCGATCAGCCGCACCATGTCGTAACTGAAGTAGCCGATGGCACCGGCGACCAGCGGGGGCAGTCCGGGCACACGCACCGGTTGGAATTTGGCCATGTGCTCGCGCAGGAAGGAAATGGGATCGCGCTCCTCCCAAATCATGCGATTGCGCGTTTCCAGAACGCAGGCGCCTCCCGCATAGCGAAATACTTCTTCCGGGTTGGCACCCGCAAACGTGTAGCGCGCGATCTTTTCTCCGCCCTCGACGCTCTCGAGCAAGAATGAATATCGCGCACCCTGCGCCAGGCGTAGATACGCGCTCACGGGCGTTAGCAAATCCGCGGAGAAAACGTCATACACGGGGATCAGGTTCCCCTGCTTGGCCAGCTTTTGAAATTCGCCAAACGACGGTTGGATCATCTGCTCACTTTGGAACTGCAATGCCAGCATACAGCCGGCTCTGAGGTTGCTAGTTAAGAGTGAAATTATACCGCGAGTGTCTGGCCCCGATCCGTGGGAGACAAATTTATTACGATTCGCGCTTCTCATCGGCGCGTAGAAGTTTGAGGATGGCGCGGCGCATGGCCGATTCCGGGGCAGGCGTGCCCATCCACAGTTCCCATTGCGCGATGCCCTGCGCGAGGAACATTTCCACGCCAGACACGGTGCGGATGCCGCACGCCGCTGCCATTCGCAAGAGTTTCGTTTGCAACGGCCGGTAAATCAGGTCCATCACCAGGCTGCAATTCAACTCAGTGGCTTGCAGTGGCGAATGTTGCTCGTGGGGATGCATGCCCACGGGCGTGGTGTTGAGGATGGCATCGAATTTTTCCTTCCGCAGCGCGACTCGTTTCAGCACGCTACCACGCACGGCGCGCGCGAGTTCCTTGGCGGTTTGTTCACGGCGCGCGCAGACCAGAACCTCCGCACCCGCTTGCGCCACGGCGAAGGCGGCGGCCCGCGCGGCCCCGCCGGCGCCAACTATCACCACGCGGCTGCCCGTCAGTTTCAGCTTTCCTCGTAGCGCCTGCAGCACGCCCACGTAATCGGTGTTGCTCCCGGCGAGCTTGCCATTGCCGCGCACGGTCACGGTGTTGACCGCTCCGATTTCCTGCGCCACTGGCTCACACTCATCCAGGTAATCGAATATTTTTTGCTTGTGCGGCAAGGTGACACTAAATCCAGATACGCCGAAGTCAGGCATCGTTTTCAAGAATTCGCGCAGGTCCTCCACGAGAAAGGGCAGGAAGACCGCGTCTCTTTTCGCCGCGATATAACCGGTATTGTGAAGCAGAGGCGAAAGGGAATGGCCGATGGGATTGCCGATAACTCCGAACACGCGGGTTTCCCCGGTAAGTTGGTGGGCGCGGTATAAGTCCTTCATCTCCCGCAAACTCACTTGGCCGGGGGCAGTGGCAGCAGCCACCGGCGCGTATAAAAGGGCACTGCCCTCGCGCAACGCAAGAATTCGCGCCGGCAAGCCGATCTCTCCCATGGGCACAGCGACGAGGTTATTGGTGCCCCGTGCCAGTCGCAGCAAACGGGTGCAGTCTGACAATTTGCGGGCCATCGCCGCCACTTTCACGGCATCGACTCCACCTCGTGCCGCGACCTTCAGGCGACGGGGCAGCCTGGGTGTGCGACGAAAATCGTGAATCGATAGCAGCACTTTAGCGGGCAAGCCGAATGAGTCCACCGTGTTCCCGGGCAGTTCGCGGGCGGTTTCGATTTCCAGATCACACCAGGCGCAGCCCGCGTCGTTGGCTTTTCTGAGCCAAGATAATTCTTGCAAAGCAGTGCCCGCGAATTCGCCGCCGCCGATGCGGCGCCGGCAGGTGGCGATGAAGTTGGCTTTTTTCGGCGCGAAGCGCTTCAGCCAATCCAGCGCGGCTTGACGTTCCCGGTCATTGGCCAGCCAATCGAGGCGCAACTCCACGGTGGGGGTCTGCCGCAACGCTGCCCGCACGAGTCGCCGAAATTCGTGCGCCCGTTGAGCCGCCACTACGGCGCAGACCTGGGCCACACCGTTCCCGAAAATGCCCATGCGAATTGGCTCCAATCCGTTGAAAATAGGGCTTGTAGCACGTCTTACCTAAAGTGTAAAGTCGCCCTACCCATTTTGTTGACGCGGTTCGAAGCGCTTGTTAGTTTCAAGTTATGCAAGTCCCCGCACGGCCCTTTTTGGCGTGAGTCGAAGGAGTGTTCTAATGCGCGCAATTGCAGCAGGTATGGGTCTCGGCATGGTTCTGGCAGGTGCAAGCGCCTGGACGCAAAGCTCGCAGTCACAAGCGGCGAATCCCCCGCAAGGTGCGTCTACCGCGACCTCTCCGGACTACTCCGCGGTTTACTGCTCGAATTTTGTCACCAGCGATCTGGGTGGCGAAGAGTCTCGCCTCATCTCTGGTGAGGAGTCCAACTCGAAAATCGTCTTTACTGTTCGGGATTACGTGTACATCAGCAAGGGCTCGGCCCAAGGCGTCCGCGTGGGCGACCGCTATTCGGTATTTCGGCCGGAAAAGGATCCTACGGACGTGCAATGGTTCAAGTGGCAAGACAAGCTCATGAAAGCCATGGGCACGTTCTATCATGACACCGGGCAGCTCCGCGTGGTTAATGTACAGGCCAACGTCTCCACAGCGGAAGTGACCTTTGCTTGCGATTATCTGCAGCGCGGTGATCTCGTCCGCCCCTGGCAGGAGCGCCCCTCACCTCCCTTCAAGTCCGCGGAGAAATTCGACATTTTCGCGCCGGTGAGCGGAAAGTCCGTGGGTATGTTGGTGGTTGGCAAAGAATTTGGCCAGGTTTATGGGAAATTCCAAACCGTCTACGTGAACCTGGGAACGAATCAGGGCGTAAACGTGGGCGACTATATGCGCGTGTTCCGGTATCAGGGTGGCAATTCGCAAAGCGCCCCATACTACGCCGACTATCAATACAAGATTTATGGTTTCGGAAGCACTCCGGTAGCCTACAAGTGGAATGATTTGCCCCGAGAAATCTTAGGGGAGGGGATCGTTTTGAACGTCAGTCCCAACTCTTCTACGATTTTCATAACCTACAGCCGCAACGATATGTATGCCGGGGATTACGCCGAGATTGAGTAGGAAGTTAAATCCCTTCGGATTCATGGCCCGCGTCGAGTTTACGGCGCGGGCTTTTGTTCTTCTGCCAAGATGTCGCAGGTGAAGGCATAGATATGGGTATCCGGGGCTTTCCAGGCGTCTCGCGGCAACCCCGCTTTGTGGCAAGTTTCCTCGAGAAACTGCTCTTTTCCGAGTTTGTGCTCGACGGCGACTTGTGGCAGCAGCAGGCCCCGGTGAAGTCCCTGTTGAATCAGCAAGCCGTGCGTACCTATCTCTATTTCGTGCGGGCGAATGGGTTGCAGGTGAGAAAGGAGGGAGACTTCGATTTCCAGGCCGGGAAGTTCTGCCGGTTCCATGGGACTAAACCGCGGATCGTTGATTGCCGCACCCACCGCACACTTGACGATCTCCTGACCTAAACCCTCGTTGCTCTCGATTACCCCGATGCAACCACGCAATTTGCCGTGCACGTGAAGAGTGACAAACACTCCACACTTTTGTTCGAATACCACCGGCTGGGGGATTTGTTGCAGCAAGCGCCGCTGGGCAACAGCTTCCACTACGGCCTGGCGAGCTAACTCCAGGATGCTTTTTCGGTCGGAGTCAGAGAGGGAGTGCATCCTGCGACTTCTTGTGTACTTCCAAAACGCTCAGCTTGTGCCGTTGTTTCACCCGGTCGTCCAATTGACTCCAGAAGCGGTAGAAATATTGTGCAGCCGAAACCAGCGCGCTGATGACCACCAGCCAGATCAGCACGAGGCCCAAAGTACGGAGCGAAGGATGCCGGGCGCCGTAAATAAGCACCGCTGCAGCGCAAACCTGCAGCACCATTTTCGTTTTGCCGAGAGTAGAGGCCGCGATGGTGAAGCCTTCAGCGGAAGCAATGTTACGCAAACCGAGAATGACCAATTCCCTGCCGATAATGATCACCACCATCCACGCTTTGGCCAAGTGCATATCCACAAGCGAGATGAACGCCGCACAGATCAGCAGCTTGTCGGCTATGGGGTCCAGCAGGATTCCCAGAGTGGTGACCTGCGCGTTACGGCGAGCGAAATAGCCGTCGGCCCAGTCGGTAGCGGCGGCGACCAACAGGATGAGCACGCCCCAGAACTCAAAATGCATCGGGAATCCGGCAAGCTCGACGTTGGGGCTGCGAGTGAGCAGTACCACAATCAGCAGCGGGACGATGAATATCCGCAGCAGCGTCAGTGCGTTTGGCAAGTTCATAGGGGCGCAGACGGCTGGGCTGGTTGACTCCCTTCTGGGATGCTCGGCTCACTATAATCTGCGTCGTGAGAAGCGTCAACGAGACCCTGACGGTTCTGACTCTCGGTACTGGAGGGTAACTCAAGGAGAGCGTTGCGGAAGTGAGGCGCGGTACTCTTTCGTAACACCTGTTGCTGCAAAGCTGTGCAAATCCCAAAAGCGGAACGGTTGTGATGAATATCAGGTGACCGTGCAAAATGGTATTGGGATTGCCCGTAACAGCATGTAATAATTAGTTTTAGTGCCGTGGCCGAGATTGTCTGTCCGCGAACTGCGCCCCCTCTGTCGTGCTGTTCCTGGAAACCCCTCGGTACTTTCCACAGTATTTTCCACAACCTCCGAGGCTGAGGACGGTGCGGGCTCGAACATCTTTTTTGTCACAAATCGTTCATATTTGAGGCTTTTTTCAACTATTACTCGCAAGTTACGCTCGCCGTTTTCCTCATGCTGTCAAATCGCGTGGGGCCCACGCAGCACCCGCACGGGCAGAAACAGAATGGCCCGCAGCAACTCAAATACGCCATGAACCGCGATGCCCATAATGCGAAACGGTAACAGCAGTAACCAGACGAATGGATAGGCGATCAAGGCCAATAAGGCAATCGGCCAACAGACTACGAGCAGAATGCACCACAGGAAGAACGCAGCCATATTCTCTGCCTCCTATCTATCGATACGAACGCGCGGCAGGCAATGTTTCCTTCGCCTGGAAATCCTTGAGCTTCAATCGCCGCGCGACTGCCTCGGGAACCTCCGCCTCCAGATCCATGTGTGAAGCGTTCACGTGGGAGTGCAGCACGCGGCCGAGGGCGTGAATCAAGGCAAGTGAGCGACCTTCCGTGAGCGGCATGTGCAAAGAGAGTTTGATCACGGGGTCCACGGGCAATGCCGCGTCGATACGCCGCAGCAATTCGTCGAGCCCTTCCCCGGATAAGGCAGAAACGAAAACGGGGGGCTCTTCGCCGTTTTTTGTTCTCGACCATGCCGCGGTAAATTCTTGCCGCTGCTCTTCGGTGAGCTTGTCAATCTTGTTGAACACGCGAAGGCGCGGCCGTTGCAGCACACCCAGTTCGCTAAGAATCTTTTCCACTTCCTGCTCTAATTCCTCGTGGAATGGGTTGGAGATGTCGCTGACCTGCAAAATGAGCGCGGACTCTTGGACTTCTTCCAGGGTGGCGCGAAAGGCGGTCAGCAGTCCCTTGGGCAATGCGCGGATGAATCCCACGGTATCGGATACCAGAATCCGGCGATTGGAAGGTAATCGCAAGGCGCGAATCGTCGGATCCAGCGTAGCGAACATACGCGAGGAAACCAGCACTTCCGCGCGGCTGAGCATATTGAATAATGTGGATTTCCCGGCGTTGGTGTAGCCGACCAGAGAGACAGTGCCGAGTGGCACAGCGTTCCGGGCTTCTCTGCGCAATGCGCGCTGTTGCCTGACTTCGTCGATGCTGCCCTGAATCTTGCGCACGCGGTCACGGATGCGCCTGCGGTCCGTCTCTAATTTCTTTTCACCAGGACCGCGCACGCCAATGCGCCCCGCTCCGCCTCCCGCTCCTCCTGCGCCGCCGCCACCGCTTTTGCCACCTAGCCGGGACATGGCCGTGCCCTTGCCCGTGAGGCGCGGCAACATGTAATTCAACTGCGCCAATTCCACTTGGAGTTGGCCTTCGCGGCTGCGCGCGTGTTTGGCAAAAATATCCAAAATTAGCTGGGTGCGGTCGATCACTCGCCGGTCCGTAGCTTCTTCGATATTACGTTGCTGCACGGGCGTAAGTTCGCTGTCGAAAATGATCAACGGCGCTTTGTGTGCGGTGGCTTCGGCGCGAATTTGGTCCAGCTTGCCTCGCCCAACGAGCGTGGCGGGATCCGCGCTGTCCCTCAACTGGAAAAGCGTACCGGTAATTTCCGCGCCGGCACTGCGCGCCAGTTCCACCAGCTCCGCGAGCGATTCGCGCCCCGCCTCTCCCGCGGGCATGCCCGGAAAGCGTGGAGCGCGTTTCCAGCCGACACCGACTAACAGGGCGCGCTCGGAAACGGTGGTGTCGTGCTGTGTTTTCATGGAAGGAACCGGGCCGCTGGTCTCGCGCAAACGCCGCGTTGCGTGGAGGGAACGATCTTCATCGCGTCAATTATACGTCCATTCCCTGGGGGCCGCATACCATGGCGGCGAGCTTAGCCCTGACGGCCTGCAGCGCCTGTTGCTGTACTTCCGGCTGGTCGCCAAAACCCGCTAGCCAGTGCACTTCGCGCTCGCGGCGGAACCAGGTCATTTGTCGCTTGGCATAGCGGCGCGTGGCCTGCTGAATAGCGCCTCGCGCAGCAGGCCGGCTGAGTTCGCCGTGCAGCACTCCTCGCAGTTCCCGGTAACCGATAAAATCAAAGCCCTTGCAGTTTTCCGGGACTCCGCGGCTCATCAGCTCACGAACTTCATCCATCCAACCTCGTTCGAGCATAGCGTCCGTACGCGCGTGCACGCGCTCGTACAGCACCTCGCGTGCGGGCATCAATCCTATTTTGATGGAGCGCCAGCCCTGGAGTGGCTTCCGTCCGCTGCGATGCACCTCTGAACGGGACTTTTTCGTCAGCACACAAACTTCGATCGCGCGCAGCAGCTTCTGTTCGTCGGCCGGGGCAATTTTGGAAGCGGATTCCGGATCAAGCCGTCGCAGCAAGAGATGCAAGTATCCTGCAGGACGTTCTTCGGCGCTCGCGCGCAGGCGTTGTCGCAACTCCTCGGAGCGCTGCGGCATGTCCGCCAAGCCTTCCAGCAAAGCCCGCAAGTACAATCCGGTTCCCACGGTGAGAATCGGCAGTTTTTTTCGTGCACGAAGATCGTGCAGAACGGCGATAGCGCGTTCGCGATATCCGCCAGCCGTAGCGGTTTCGTCGCTTTCCAACACATCCAGGAGGTGGTGTGGCACGCCGCGGCGCTCCTGCGGAGTGGGCTTCGCAGTACCGATGTCGAACCCGCGATAGAGCTGAGTGGAATCGCAGGCAATCACTTCGCCCGCCAGCCGCTCCGCGAGCCATACGCCTAAGGTGGATTTTCCCGAGGCCGTTGGTCCGAGAATGACCAACAGCGGAAGTTCGAGTTGTTCGTTCATTTGCGGAACAGAATAGGCCGCGCGCGGATGAGCAGGATAATCAACACAATCAGCGCCAGCAGCAAACTACCCAGCACTTCTCGGCGCGCAATCTTCATGGCAGTGGCGGCGGCTTGGGCCGCGATTCGTCATCCAGCTTATTGGCCCGTGGGAATCGGCAAGTTGTAATAGTACGTGAAGCGCAACTCGATGTATGGCCCTTTGAATTGCTGCGGCAACGTCGGGAAAGGATTGGAGGCGCGGATCGAGGAAATGGCCGCGCGATCCAACGGCTCCTTGCCGGAACCAAACACGCGCTGGGGGTCACCATCGGGCACACCGCCGTCTCGCATAATTTTGAATTGCAGCGAAACCACGCCCTGATCGCCTAGCTGCACCGAAGCGGGCATCACCGCGAACCAGTTCTGCTTCACCGTTATGTACACGCGGCGCAGATAATCGTTGAAATCGACGCCCTGGGTGTCGGTGAGCATCTCGATACCGGCTCCCGCAGTGCCATGCCCGGAGCCACCGCCTCCCCGTGCGCCACCCGGAATTTGTCCAGCGCCTGCAATCGGAACGGGGGCATTCATCCTGCCCGCGGCTCGTGCGGCATCTCGAATCGAATCGGCGGGCGACGACGACTTGGGGAGAATCAGTCCACTCTGCGGTACGGGCATGTCGGGTGTTTCCAGCTTGGCCTGCTGTTTGGGCAAGTCGCCACGATTTCCGTCGGCGGGTTTCGAGGGAGTAGGCTGCGGAATCGCGTTGGCATGTGGCGTCGGTGCGCTCGGCAATTCTTTCTTGGGAGGCTCTGGTTGCGGCTGCGGTGGTGGCGGCTGCACCGGAGGAGGAGTGATCGTCGGCGCAATCTTTCGGATCTCTCGTGGGTCGACCTTCACCGCTGGTTTGGGCGCGGGTGGCGCGCTGGGCTTGAGCGTTTCCAGTGCACCCGGCGGCAACAACACGGAAATCTGCTTCCGCCCAATCTCTTCTTCCTCGTGCGATCGGGAGCGATAGGCGAGTACTTGCACCATAGCGATCACGAACAACAGGTTCAAGAGCAACGAAGCGATGGCGACTACCATCTCGCCCATCGGGCGCTTCTGTTGTTGCGTCGAGGGCAGGAACGACAATTCGCCGGTCTGGATAATGTCCGGCTGAACCAAGTCTTCAGAAACGGGAATGTGTTCCGGGGAAATCTGAGGAGGCGCGGCGCCCTGCGGCACGGTGATGCGCTCGTCCATTTCCGTGGGCTGCGCGGGTAATGCGGATTCGTCGGGCCGCTGTAGTTCCTCGATGTTCAGGTCGCGGGGCACCACCACGCGGGAGGCAATTGCTTCCAGCGGCAAGTTGCTGGGAATGGTGGAATGCCCATTCAGTGAAATAATCGGCAGGGTCGCGGGCACTAGGGTGCGTTCGTCCAGTGAAGTGGGGCGTCGCCGGGTGGTGGGCTCGTCGGCCGCCGGCGGTCGCGCGCCACGAGGTACTAAAGTCCTTGGAATCATGGTCTCACTTTGTCAGACACACCGGTCGCTACGGGTTGGACGCGTGCGCTGTGCTCTCGGATGCTTTCCATCACGCGGCTGGCCAACTGCAAAGCCTCCCGGCCGGCCAGTCCATCGGTCTTGGGCGCGACGCGGGTCTTCACCGCTTCCACAAAGGCTTCCAATTCCGCGCGCAACGGCTCCACGTCCGGAGCAGGTAATTTTTCGAAGGCAAATTCGGGTTGTGGACCGGGGCGCTTCACGCCAACGCGCAGGCAGTCGCGCCGGGCATAGTCCAGCGAAATGTATTCGTGTTGCTGGAAGAAGCGCATTTTGCGCACACGCTCGGTGGAGACACGACTTGCGGTCACGTTGGCGACGGCACCGCCCGCAAATTCCAGGCGGGCGTGGGCAATATCCACTTTGTCGGTCAGCACCGGTATGCCCACCGCTTTTACTTCGTCGACCGGTTCGCGCACCAGCGCCAGCAGGATGTCCAGATCGTGAATCATCAAGTCGTAGATTACGTCGACATCCAGGCTTCTAGGGGTGAAAACACCTAAGCGATGCACCTCAAAGAACAATGGGCGGTTCACGATGGGTTCAACCGCCTGCACCGCCGGATTGAAGCGCTCTAGGTGGCCAACTTGCAAAACTCGCCCGTGCCGCTTGGCCGTGGCAAGCAACTCGTCAGCCTCAGCGACCGTGCGAGCCATGGGCTTTTCCACCAGCACGTCAATTCCCATCTCCATCAGTCTGCAACCAACTTCGTTGTGGGCAATCGTTGGGACAGCTACGCTGGCCGCGTCAACTGTGCCGCGCAGATCCTCCAGAGCAGAGAACGCACGCGCGTGAAATTCTTGCGCAGTCTTGGCGGCACGTCCGGCGTCCTGGTCGAAAATACCCGCCAATTCTACGTTCTCCATTTCGCGGTAAGCGCGGACGTGGTTGCGCCCAAATTCGCCGCAACCCACTACGGCCACGCGCGTCTTGGCTGTTAGCACACTGGTCCCGGCACTCATTTTCTATTCATTCCCTGGGAATCCTCGATAGGTTCCACTTCCGTTTTGGGCGCAAATGCCGCAATCGCGATATCCGCGCTGTCCGCCATTTCGATGAGTTTTGCGCGGTCAAACAGCAGTGTGCGCGCGGCATCAATCGCCAGCGCGGTGGCCCCGGCCTGGTTCATAGCTTCGACGGTGGGCAATCCGACCACGGGTACGTCGAAGCGCATGTCCTGTTTGGGCTTGCTTACCTTGACGACCACGAGCGGCTTGCCTTCGGCGAAGCGCGCAGCGCGCCGGATGGTCTCGTCGGTGCCTTCCATGGCTTCCACGGCTACGCAGGCACGGTCGGAAATCACCACGGTCTGGCCAATGTCCATGGCGGCGATATGCCGTGCCACGCTGAGTCCGTACTCGATGTCCGCGGTTTCGTGCTGGCTGGGCGCGCGCCGCGTGAGCACTCCGGCTTCCGGCAAGAGCGGTTTGAGAAACATGGTGGAATCTACCAACTGAATCCCTTCTTCTTCGAACACCTTAGCCACCGCTCCGATCAACGAATCGGTATTCTTTTTGGGCAGTGAAAACAGCAACTTCGCCAACTTCCAATCCGGCCGGATGGCGCTAAAGATTTTGTTGTGCTTTACCTGACCAGCCATAACCGCGCGCTTTACGCCTTCCTGGCGCATCCACGCGATGGCTTTGCTCAATTCCCCGAGGCTCACCCAGTGCAAACGCTTGGCGGCGCGCTCCAGCTCGGGCGACGCTTCTTCTTTCAGCGCAATCACCGCCATTTCGATTCCCTGGCTGCGCGCTCCTTCCAGCACCAGGAACGGAAACCGGCCATTGCCGGCAATTAATCCCCATCCGGCTGTGCTGTTCCGAGCGTCGGGCATGAGATTCCCTTACTTCACAATCCCGCGTTCGGCCTTTTCAACGAACGCGATCATCTCTTGTACATCGGCGGAATGCGCCATGGTCTTGCGCATCTCTCCGAGAGCTTGCGCGGTGTTCTTCTTCGAACGCACCAGCAATTTAAACGCGCGTTGCAGCGCCTGAATGCGTTCCGCGGAAAACCCTTTGCGCTCCAGACCGATGGTGTTCGCGCCGAAGCAGCGGGTTTCGCGTTCCGTGACAATCAGCGAAAACGGCAGCACGTCTTGCGTAATCACGGTGCAAGCCCCGATATACGCGTACCGGCCGAGACGGCAAAACTGGTGCACCGGAGAAAATGCCCCCAAGGTTACAAAGTCCTGCACGGTTACGTGGCCGGCGAGCGTAGCTCCATTCACAAACAAGGTGCCGCTCCCGATCTGGCAATCGTGCCCCACATGCGCATACGACAAGAAGAAATTGTCGTTCTCGATGCGTGTGACGCCGCCGCCCTTCCTCGTTCCCCGGCTGATGGTGACATGCTCGCGAAAAATGTTTCCGTCTCCCGCCGTCAACTCTACGCGATCTCCCTGAAACGTGTAGTCCTGCGGATCGCCGCCAATGACACAAAAGGGGTGAAAGATATTGCGCGCGCCGAATCTCGCAGGGCCCTGAATCACCGCGTGGGAATGGACCACGCAGCCTTCACCCAGCTCCACGTCCGCACCGATAACTGCGAACGCTCCCACTTCCACGCCCTTTCCTAATTTCGCCGCTGGTGAAACTACCGCTTGCGCGTGAATTGTGGCGGTGCTCATTTGGCTGCGTTGTTGCCGGCCGGGTCGCGATCTGCCATCACGCACATCATCTTGGCTTCGGCCGCCAGGTTCGTCCCTACATAGGCCTTGGCCTGAATCTTGCACAGATCACCCTTCCAAACCAAAACCTCGACTTCCACGCGCAGTTGGTCCCCGGGAACTACGGGACGCCGGAATTTGACATCGTTTATGGTGGCAAGATACACGACCTTGCGGTCGCGATCCGGGATCTCCTGCAAGAGCAAGAGTCCGCCTGATTGCGCCATGGATTCGAGAATGAGCACACCGGGCATGACCGGCTGCCCGGGAAAATGCCCCTGGAAAAACGATTCGTTGATGGACACGTTCTTAAAGGTCACGATGCGCTTGAAGCGTTCCATCTCCGTGACCCGGTCGATCATGAGAAACGGGTAGCGCTGGGGCAAAAACTTTTGGATTTCGTTAATGTCCAGTAGCATGCCGGCTCCTGTGCCGCGCATAGTTCATCGGCGGCACCACCTCCGTATATCGCAAACTTCCCATTATAAGCAATCCTGGGGCGCCGCACAGCTTATCTTCTTGGCGAACTGCAGGTTGCTGGAGAACGGAGACGGTTGCCCGGACTCGTCCCGCGTTGTTACCATCTCCTATCATGACTCCGGATGACCAGGCCCTGCCTACCAGTTTACTCGCTCACCTTCGGAAACGGCTGCCGCGGATGATGGATACGCTTCGCCAGCTTACCCTTATCGAATCCCCCAGCCTTGAAAAGAATCACGCGGATCGCTGCGCGGGATTCCTGGCCGACGAATGGCTACTGCGCGGGACACTCGTTGAGATGGTCCGGCAAAGACGCCGCGGCGATCATGTGCGCGCGGTCTGGAAGCCGACCTCCACTCCGCCTCGCTCGCAACTGCTGGTACTCGGCCACTATGACACGGTGTATCCCACGGGCACTCTTTCCAAAATGCCCTTTCGTGTGGCCGGCGCCAAGGCGTACGGCCCCGGCACGTTCGACATGAAAGCCGGCATCGTGCAGGCGCTGTTCGCGCTGGAAGCTTTGCAGGAACTGAAAACCACGGTCTCGAAACGGCTGGTCTTTCTGTGGACTTCCGACGAAGAGATTGGCAGCGAATCTTCCCGCAAACTGATTGAAGAGGAAGCGCGGCGCAGCGACGCCGTGTTTGTCCTGGAGCCTTCCCTGGGGCCGCACGGATTGGCAAAGACCTCGCGTAAGGGCGTCGGTGAAGCCAAAGTGATGGTGCATGGCAAGGCAGCGCATGCGGGACTTGACCCCGACCAGGGGATTAACGCCATTCACGAACTGGCCGCACAAATCGCCCGGATTGAAAAATGGAACGATCCGCGCAACGGAGTGACCGTAAACGCGGACCTGATCGACGGCGGAACGCGCACCAATGTGATTCCCGATACGGCCAAAGCCAATTTTGACTTGCGCGCGTGGCGTCTCGCGGACATGCGCACGTTAGAGAAGCGCTTTCATTCCCTGAAGCCCATCCAGCGCGGCGCGAAGCTCGAAATCCGCGGAGGCTTCAATCGTCCTCCTCTGGAGCGGAAGCACAGCGCGGGTTTGTACCTGCGCGCCAAGTCTCTGGCGAAACAGATGGGCTTTGTGCTGGGTGAAGCCGCGGCGGGTGGTGCATCGGATGGCAACTTCACCGGCGCGCTCGGGATTCCTACGCTGGATGGCTTTGGCGCCGTAGGCAACGGAGCGCATTCCGCGCATGAGTTCGTGTACTACAAGACTATGCCGCAACGTGCCGCACTACTCGCGGCTTTGCTCGCGACTTCCTAAACTCTCGCGAAAAACGCCGTCCCGATCAGTGGCTATAATTTTTCTTGAGATAGTCCGCGCTGTCCCGCATCAGGTCGTTGTAATCATCGTGGAGCACTTCCTTCAGCGCATCCTCCGTGGTGCCGCCCGCAGCGATACGGTCCAGGATCCGCTCCATATCTTCCATCCCATCCGTCTGGACGATGTACTCGACGTTGGCCAATGCCCAGGCATAAGCGTAGTGCGCCACATCGGCCGGCAAACCCATCCACGAACCTTCGAGCCGTCCCAGCGGCGCAGACTGCCCGCCATCGTAGATCTGTAGAAGCACCGCGGCGTTTCCATCGCTGCGCTTCCCTTCCATCCACTGGGCCACGCCCTCCTGAATCCAGGTGGGCGCGCGCCCGCGGGTCTTTTGCTGAATAAAACTATGGGTGAGTTCATGTTTCAGCACCCGCGATAGTTCGGAGTCCACCCCTGTCAATCCTTGCACGGGTACGCGAATTCGGCCATCGTTCAACGCGCCAACCCATCCGGGGGCGCGGGTGATGTCCGCGAACGCCTGTTGGGTGTAGAGCACCACGCCAATCGGCTCGGGCGGGGTATAGTTCAATTCAGACTCGATGGTGTTGTAATGGCCTTCCAAGGTGCGGAGCACCTCGCGCGCGAGCGCCGGTTGTGCGGCGCCGTTGTACTTAAGCTGAAAGTGGGCGCTTTCGTTCTCCTTGTAATTCTCCTCTTCCTCTTTGTCGCGCAGCGCTTTGTCCAGGGCGGCCTGGGTTTCCGCATCCGCTTTCAACGACAGCGACTTCTTCCATTCCGCCACGGCCTGCTCCGGCCTGTTCATTCCGTAATAGGCCCAGCCTTCCAGTTTGTAGATATCCGCGTTTTCGGAGGAAACGTGTTTGGCGCGTTCCAGATAGTCCACCGACTGTTTGAACTCGCTCTTCTTCAAATAGAGGTACGCCACGTTCATGAGCAGGACGGGTTGGTCGGGTAAAAAGGTAATCGCGCTGCGCTCGTCGTTCAGCGCGTGTTCGATATCGCCATGGGCCAACTCAAACTGGGCCGCGGCATGATGAGCGAGCGCGGCTTTTTCGTTGGATTTGGCGTTGCCGCTGCGCGCTTCGCCGTCCATTCGTGCGATGTAGTCGCGGTCGATCGCGCCGTCGTGAATAGCCGCCTGATCGATCTCCGCGGCATTGGCAGTTGCTTCCATCGGAGGAGGCGCGGCGCTAAGGCTGGCGGCCGCCGCAGCGGGAGAATTCGCAACGGGCAGGAGTCCCTTCTCGATATGATCCACAATACTTTTCGGGATGGAGAGCTGCCCGGCGGAGGTTTCGTAGCGTACCTTGTCGCCATCTTCGGTTACGTTGTACGCGAGGATCTGACGCCCGTTTTTTAGCACGATTTTATCGGCGTCAGCGACCGCGGCACATGCCAGCACGGTGGCCAGAAGAATGGGTATTCGCGCCAGATTTCTCGCGAAAGTCATAATTCCATTTTAATCCCTGATCATAGCGTGGTCGCGGCTGCCTTGTCGCTGCATGCCGAAAGTGACTACACTCAGTACATGCGCGTCCGCTCGGCCTTGTTCGCCGCACTGCTTTTGTGTGTGCCCCTTTGTGCCGGAGCAGATTCCTCGCCACGCGAAATCCTGGCCTTGCTGAACACCCTGCGTATTGATTCCACAAGCGTATATACGATTTCCTCCGCGGACCGTATCGAAGTGCGGCAGGGCGACCTGTTGATTTCGTTCGAACGCGGCAAGCTGGCGTTTTTTCAACCCTTCGAAGGGCGCGTCACCGGCTTCGTCTTTTCCGGCGTAGGGCACACTCTGGCGCTTCCTCGCGATCACGTAGAGAAGCAGCAATTGGCGCGATTCCTGGGTACACCGGTCCTTGACCAGCAGTTCGTTTCCATTTACGCGCGGTTTTCCGACGACACCGCGAGGGATCTGCTGGCGCAGTTGAATCGCGCTTCACTCCAGCCTGCATCGGATGAGGCGTTTGCGGCCCTGTGGCTCCCGCAACTGGAGCGGCTGAATCCCACGCATTCGTTGCGACTTTTGTTCGAACGCTATACCGGAAATCCGCGCCACTTTTTTCACGCGGGCATGGATGGCATTTTCACCGGGCCATTTGACGTGCTGTTGGACGACATGCGGCGCGAGAATTTCATGCTCGGGCAGCCTCGCACAGTCAACAAAGTCGTCTATTACGATGTATGGACCTCCTACGCGTTGCCAAACTTTTCACCGCCGGTGACCTCCTTTCATCCCCTCCACTATCAGGTGAATACCACGATCCACAATGACGATTCCCTGGAGGGCGATGCTGCGATTGATTTCCGCGCGGCGAAAGGCGGCGACAGTGTTTTGTTCACGCAACTGGCCCGCTCTCTGAAAGTCGATTCCATTTCTCTCGTGGGAGGCGAGAATCTACTGTTCTTCCAGAACGAGGGACTGACCGAGCAGCAGCTTCGCTCGCGGGGCGACGATACACTTTGCGTATTTCTGCCGCAGCCCATGAAGGCAGGGGACGCCTTCACGCTTCGCTTCCACTATCGCGGAAACGTCATTGAGAACTACGGCAACTCGGTGCTGTTTGTGGGCGCGCGGGAAAGCTGGTATCCGCATTCCGGCGACGCTGCGGAGTTCGCTTCTTACGACCTCAGCTTCCGCTGGCCCAAGCACCTTAAGCTGGTGGCCACCGGCGAGAAATCGAATGAGCGCGAGGACGGCGAGTTCCAGGTCGCACACTGGAAGTCCACTCAGCCTTTTACGGAGGCTGGGTTCAACCTGGGCGAATACGCTTTCACGTCCATGTCCTCAGGCGACCACAGCGTAGAGGTGTACGCCAACAAACTGCTGGAACAAGCCATCCTTACGCGGTTGCAACGCCGCGTTGTTCCGCTGGATCCCCTCCCTCGGCCGCCGATAATGGATATGAACAATCCTTCGAATGGTCTGGCCACACCTCCTCCGCCTCCCAGTCCCGCGGATGCGCTAAATTCCCTGGCGCGCGAGGTTAATTCGTCCATAAATTTCTTTGAAAAGTACAACGGCCCTTTTCCCTTTCATCACCTGGCGGTTTCGCAGATTCCCGGCACGTTTGGGCAAGGTTGGCCGGGCCTGCTGTACCTGTCTACTTTTTCGTTTCTTCCGCCGGAGGCCCAGGAACGCGTCGGTCTGAATGCCACGTCGCAAGAAGCGTTCACGGACCTCATCCCCGTGCATGAAGTGGCGCACCAGTGGTGGGGGAATGTGGTGGGATGGTCCAATTACCGGGACCAGTGGATCGATGAAGGTCTGGCGGTTTATCTCTCTCTGCTATTCGCCGATTCGCAGAAATTGCCGGACCACACGCTGCAGCAATGGCTTTCGCGGTATCGCAAACGTTTGATTACCAAGCCCAGCGAAACGGATATAGCCCCGGCGGATATTGGGCCGGTAACCATGGGCATGCGGCTTTCGTCTTCGAAGTCACCTGATGCGTATGACGAAGTGGTGTATTCGAAAGGCGCGTGGATATTCCACATGCTGCGCGAAATGCTGCGCGAGCCGAATTCCCGCGAATCCGATGCGCGTTTTATCGGCCTGCTGCGTGCGCTGGTCTCGAAGTACGCGCAAAAACCGCTGACCACCGAAGAATTGCAGAAGGAAATCGAAGCGATCATGACCCCTAAAATGGACTTGGAAGGCGGCCGGTCCATGGAATGGTTCTTCGACGAATACGTGCGCGGAACGGGCATCCCGCATTACAAAGTGGAATTCAACACGCATCATTCGGAGAAAGGTCTGCAGGTTCGCGGCAAGCTTCTGCAATCGGGTGTGCCGCGCTCGTTTATCGCGCCGGTACCGTTGTATATCGGAACCTCGGCGGGCCGGAGCACCTACCTGGGCACCGTGCTGGCCGCCGGCGACGAAACTGCCTTCACCTTTCACGTGCAGAGTGAGCCGCATAAGCTTTTGATCGACCCGCACATGACGCTGCTTTGCGTGGCCCAATAGTTGACGTTGCAGTCTTATCGCGAGGATGCTTTTCTAGAAACCACGCCCCCTTTCTAGCAGCTGTTTCTCCAGCATGGGGCTATCTAGATTCAACTCCGCTTTGCCGCCTTCACCCAACACATACGGGTAACCGTCGGGATCCCTGGGAAGTTCCTTGAGAAATCCGAATTGAAGCAACTCGCTGATCCGCGTCGCCTGGTGCCCGGTCTTTTTCTCGAATTCGCCGGCGAGCCGGTCAATTTCTTTCAAATCCAGTTGCACCTTCATCAGCTTCAAATGTTCTTCCGCGTTCTGTTTCACCGCCGGATCGGTGGCCGACTCGTAGACCTGCCACCACAAAAAGTAGGAGGTCTCTGGGGATTCGCCTTCCGCGGCAATCTTTGCGGCCATTACTTTCATCCAGATGAGCGCATGCGGGTTCTTGCTTCCTTCGGCATACGCCGCGGAGGCCTGCGGGTAATCTTTGGCGTCGAAGTAGTAGACATTGCCCAAGTCTTGATAGAAGCGCCAGTAATCGGGGTTCGCCTTGATGCCCCGCTCCAGGAGTTTCACGGCCAGGTCCGGGCGGCCTTGTCCGCGCGGTGGACTGTCACTCAAAAACGTGGAGCCGAAACGATAGGCCGGCAGGAGATGAGGATCAAGGGTGGTGGCGATATCCAGCAACGGCCAGAGCAAGTCCAGGTTGGTCTGGTGCAGGTAATGCTTCTGACCAAAATATTGCACCGCGCGGGTCCAGTAGATGGCGCCCATCAACGGCGCATACTCCAGACTCAGTTTTTTCACCAGATTCCCGGAGCGGAATGCCAATTCATCTTCTTCCACGCGTAGCGAGTTTTTCTTCGCGTCAATTGTTTTCTGAAGTTGCCACACTCCCGCAAGTCCTGTGATCAACAAGATTCCCAGTAGCCACGCTTTCGTTGCTGTCGATTTCATTTCAGGTTCCGGCGCGAAAACACCATCGATGCCGCCAGCAAGATCACCGCGGCGTACAGCATGGCATACGATGTGTCTTGCCAAACCAGAGTTGCCGGGACACCTCGAGCATGCGCGACGGCACCCATCACGTTGAAATTTTCGAAGTTCGGAAGCAAATAAGAAATCCCCTTCAGCAGCTTCAGCGTACTAGGCGCTAGATCCACCACTTGCATAGTCCGCAGGTCTCCCGCGAACACGCCCGCGATATATAACCCGACAGTGAATAAGATGGCGAGGAAAGGGCTTGTGAAGCAGGAAAAGAGCATGGCCAAGGCCACGACCAAGGCCAGTTTCAGCCAGATGAGATAGACAGCGACCAACAGGTACCAATCGTGGTGTTCCAAAGGATGCTTGACCGCCCACAGCGCCATATACAATCCGACGGCCATTGCCGCGGTGTTCACCGCCAAAGTCATCACTAGGCCGCCGTATTTTCCGAGGAGGAATTCCCAGCGCTTTACGGGCTTAGCCAGCAAAGCGTACAGCGTGCGCTTGTCCATTTCCTTCGAAACCAGTCCCACGCCGATAAACACCGCGATGAAGATTCCAATCACCGAAATTGCCGTCAACCCCAGGCTGATGATCACGCTTTGTTCAATGCCGATGGAAATTTGTCCAACCAGAATGGCCGCACCCATCATTAGCAACGCGAAGAACACCAGGTTGTACAGCACCCGATCGCGCACCGCTTCGCGAAACGTGTTGGCCGCCACCGCCCACACGTTCCTCATTGCGGGTTCACCTCAACGGCGTTGGCCTGCGCGCGGTCGGCATCCACCAAATTCATGAAGAATTCTTCGAGGGTAGGTTTCAGTTGCGCCACCGACAGAATCCGCGCGCTGGCGGCCTTCAACTCATCGAGTGCCGCGTATAAATCCGATTCGGGCACTTGCACGCGGTAGCGTTCTCCGGTGTTGGTGGCCTTGTCCAGCAACGGAAAGTTCACAGCGTTTTCCGGCAGCTCGAACAGAATTTCCATGCCCTGCGTCTGGATGCCCACCATTTCTCCCGGTGTTCCCACGCCGCGGAGTTTGCCGCCGACGATGACGCCGACGCGGTCGCAGAGCATCTCCGCATCGGACAAAATGTGGGTAGAGAAAAGGACGGTACGCCCTTGTTTCTTGAGCTCCAGAATAATGTCGCGGACCTCGCGGCGTCCCAATGGATCCAGGCCGGACATGGGCTCGTCCAGCACAACGACCTGAGGATCGTGGAGGATCGCCTGGGCCAACCCAACGCGTTGCAGCATTCCCTTCGAATATTTCCGTAGTTGGATCTTTTTCGCCGTGTCCAGCCCCACTTTCTTGAGCATTTGTTGCACGCGCTCGCGGCGGTCCGCGGCGTTCAGCCCGTGAAATCGCGCAAAGTAATCCAGCAATTCCGCGGCAGTCAGGTAATCGTAGAAATAGGGTTGCTCCGGCAGATAGCCGATATCCCGGTGCATGGAGATATCGTCAATGGACTTGCCCAGGATTCGCGCGGTGCCGGAGGTGGGAAAGATTAAGCGCATCAGCAACTTGATGGTGGTGGATTTGCCGGCGCCGTTCGGCCCTAAAAAACCGAAGACTTCGCCCAGGTGCACCTGCATGGTTAGATTTTCAAGCGATTTCTTCTTTTTGAGGTGCAGAAACCCGAAGGGGTATTCCTTGGAAAGGTTCTCTATCGCAATGGCAGGGCTCGGCATGTTCCTATTTTTCGAGAGCGGCCGCGCGGCGTCAACGCGCTCCTCGCCGCTCTGTTCGCCACCAGCAACTCGGCGTACAAAAGCAAAACACGTGGTCTGGCCGCGCCTTGACCAAAATGCACGTTTCGGATCCGATTACTTGGCGATTTGCACCAAGTCGTTTTTTACTGCCGGAATGGGTTCCGGCTGGAGGGTTTGCGCGGCGCGCCAGTTATCCAGGATGCCGACCTGCTGCACACAGCTGACCGTGCATCGCGGCGCGCAACCCTTGTGCGTCGCGAATTCGCGGTGTCGCATCTCCGCGGTATATTTTTCCAACGGAACGCCCGGGTACCCCCGCTGCTGCGAACACCAATGCACCAGCCCATCTTCGCAAATGTACAGGTAGCGAGAGCCGGCGCGGCACTTCCAATCATGCTCCCGGCCGCGCGCCACATTGTGCTGAAATTGATTGAACCGTGAAAACGAGCGCTTGCCCAGGGTCATGATCTCTTCGAAGATTTCCTGATCGCGTGGCGCCAACGGCTTCAATTGGCCGTCATGGTCATGGATGATGCCGACCGTGCTGGTGAAACCCAGTTCCAGCGCACGATGGGCTATCTTCAGCGCGTCTTCGGAGTTCTTCACGCCGCTGCCCAGCACCGAATTGATGTTCACCTGAAACACCGCCCACTCGGACAGCATCTCCAGCCGCCCATCGAGGGTCTTCAGGCTTTTCTTGGAAACTTCATCTGGGACGGCGTTATCGATACTGATTTGCAGGTGCTCGAGCCCAGCTTCATTCAGGCGCTCAATGCGGTCTTTGTTCAGAAAGAATCCGTTGGTAATCAGCCCGGCAACCATGCCGCGCGTTCGGATGTGGCGGATGATCTCGTCCAATTCCGGGTGCATCAACGGTTCGCCACCGCTGATGGTGATGATGGAAGTACCCATGTCGGCCAGGAGATCCAGGCGCTTTTTCATCTCGTCCAGCGGGACGGGCTTTGAAGTATCGTCGAACTCGTTGCAGTAGGTGCAATCCAGATTGCATCGCCGCATCGGGATAATATGAGCGAGAAACGGGTGCTCCGTGGAGCCCAGGGCCCTGGCGATACTCCGCAGTTCCCGCACGCGTGTGCGATAAAAGCGCAGCTTACGACGACGCCGCGTCTCTGCAGACGCTTTCCCCTTCTGTCTGACCACCGCCATCCTGTTCTGATTTCCCCTACATCAATTATACCTTAGCGCCGCTGTTCGTCGCGGCGTCAGCGCAGAGTTCGCCGCGTCCCTATACCACACTAGCGCCCGCTGCAGCGCTTCGGCATACGCTTATCTCTCGATATGCGGCAACGGTAAACAGGACAGCCGGGGCGGTTCGTCCCCGGCTGTGGTTAATCGTTTGGTTTTCAGCGCGAGTTAATTGGGATACGGCAAGTAGCGCCACAGGTCGTTCAGGTAGCCGTTGCCGGTGGTACTCGTGGAGTCGTAGCCTTCTCCGCCGAAGAGCCAGAGTTGGCCATACCGATCCACCCACTGGGTGGAGTTGCTGCGTCCGCCGGGCGTAAAAACGTAATGGGTAAGGTAGGGACGTGTCAGAACGCCGTACACGCCGTTATCGCTCCCGGTGTTTGAACCCTTGATCCAGGTCCAAGTGCCAGGCTGGCCCGCCGTCGCGTTCGGTGTGTAGACCCACATGTCGTTGAGGGCGCCGTTTCCGTTTGTAGCGGTGGAATCCAGACCCCATCCGCCAAAGAGCCAGAAGTTTCCGCCCGCGTCGACCCAGCCACTGGCACCCCACCGCGATCCGGGGAACGTGCCGCTCGAGCCGGTCGGCAAACCCGCAGTGCCGGCCGCACCGGCAGTGTTCGGTGGACCGACAAATGGCTGCAGACCGTAAACACCCGTCTGGTTGGCCGTGTTCGATCCCATGACGAACGTCCATTGATTGTTAGCGATGTTGTACACCCAGAGGTCGTTAAGAATGCCGTTAGTGGTTCCGACGGAATCTTCGCCTTCTCCACCGAACAGCCAAAGGTTGCCGTTCGCATCTGCCCAGCCGACAGCTTCTTGCCTTCCACCGGGGATATTCGAAGCCGCTGCGGTCCCCTGTGTGCCGTACGCGCCGTTCTGGTTGGCCAAGTTGGAGCCGCCTACGAACGTCCAGGCGCCACCCGGCGTGGATTCCCATAGATCGTTCATGTATCCATAATTGCCGCTACCATCCACGCCATATCCGCCGAACAACCAGAACTTTCCAGAGGCCTGCCAATAAACGGCGTTCACGCGCGCCCCGGGAGTGCCTGTGCCGCCCGGGCTGGCAGGATAGACGCCAGGTTGATCGAGTCCACCTCCGCTCACCGCAGTCCAAGTGCCTGGGTTGTTCGTGTAGGCGGTCGTTGACCCATCGAAGCTGCTGGTATTGAACTTCCAGAGGTCGTTCAGGAAATGGGCGCCGACGCTTTTCCCACCAAAGAGCCAGAGGTTTCCGGCGCTGTCGGTCCAGGTAGCAGCCCCCAAGCGGGCCGGCGGAGCAGCAGGGGCACCCGGATAGGAGCCACTTTGGCCCTCGTGCTGCGCATTAGCAATGATGGCTGCGCCAACGGTGGTGGGCAACGGACTGGTCAAGCCGGTTGTAGCAGGGTCATACCCGCCCACTAACTGCCATTCACAGTAATCGTAGCCAATCGGAATGACGCAGACCCAAAGGTCGTTCATAGGAGCATCGAGCGTGTCCTCTTGCGCACCCCCGGCCAATTCCCAGCCGTCGCCACCGAACAAAAATAAATTTCCGTACTTGTCAGTCCACCCGGCAGCGGAATAGCGCGCGCCAGGGGTATTTGTAAAGGGATTCGGATCCAGGGGCGGAGCGGATGACGGAAATGATCCGTAGTTCGGTTTAGGAGGGGAGGCTACGCCGGCGGTGTTCGTGCCGTCAATCCAGGTCCAGTCATTGTGACCACAGTCAACCTCGATACTCGTGACGTTAGCAGTCACGACTCCCTTATAGTTCCACAACGTACAGCCCTGGTTTTGCGTACTCGGTCCGTGAAACACCGAGAGTTGGTACTGATCATTCAGGGCCTCGGGCGTGGCGAAGGTGAATGGTCCATTTTCCGTAATGGTCAGAGTGTTGCCCAAAACGTTCTGGAGGATAAAGGTGCCGTCAGTTAGCGGACCATTGTTGGGGCCGACCCCTTCCAAGCCGAAGACTGTTCCTCCGACGCTGTAGGTTACCGCCGGGCAGGTAATCGCAACAGTGGTGACATTCGCTGTGGCAGTGCCACTGGCAGTTCCTGGAGTGATCGCACAAGTTTGTGCCGGGCTGCTGGGCTGCGTATAGATGCTTACCGTGTACATGGTCCCGGTGGGAACCAATTGCTTGAAAGTAAATGCCTGATTGCCGTTGGCCGCGGGAATCGTCAACTGCTCCTGGTCGCTGCTGTTTTCGATCACCATCCCGGAGCCGGTAACACCGGTGATGGTGCCGCCGATGGTATAGCTCAACACGCAGGTAACCGCAACATTGCTGACATTGGCGGTGGCGGTTCCGCTGCCATTCGCTACCGTACAAATCTGGTTGGGCGTGGTTGGCTGGGTATTCACCGTGACTGCGTAAGCGTCGGTCGGACCAGTGACCGCAGTCTTGAAGGTGAAGGGCCCATTGGTGGTAAGAGTCAGAGCGTCGCCTCCGTTATCTTGCAAGATCACGCTCGCGCCCGTGGCCAGACCCGAGATCGTGCCACCGATGGTGGCCGTGACCGGGCTCGTGGTGCACGCAATCGCTACCGTGGTGACGTTTGCGGTCGCCGTGCCCTTATTACTGGTGGCCGTGCAAATCTGCGCCGGATTGCTCGGCTGCGTCTGCACTTCTACGTCATACGCTCCGCTCACCTTGTTGGTGAAGGTGAAGGGTACGGCGGCCCCGGCATTGGCGACGACTGTTATGACGTCAGAGGTGTTGTCCGTGATCACCAGACCCGATCCGGTCAATCCCGTCACGCTTCCACCAATGCTGAACGAGCCAGTTCCGGAACCCGTGCCTCCGGTGGTCGTAGTTGTCTTGACACCGCTGCACGCGCCCATGAGCAGCGCTGCTCCTAATAGAGCTAATGCCGTTTTTTTGCTGGGGATCATGTTCATCCTCTTCTTGTCCGGCCAGGAACCGCGTTTCTCCGCTGTTCCTCCGTGTTAGCAGGAGTCTCTTCTTTGGCCGCCCCTCGTGACCCACTTCGCGCGATCAGTTGTTTACCGATATATTCAAATGACCTTGGGTTACGGATTGACGGGCCACACCGGTTCTAGAAGTACTAAACCTGCATGCTTAGATTGCCGCGCCGTTTTCTCCCGAGCAATATCTGCGCGCAACACCTGTGCTGTACCGAGTAATAACTGGCCGCCTCCATCCCCTGCGCCGGTGCCCGCCCGTTCGGCCATCGCGGATCACTGTCCCTTTGGACAACTTGTGTTATGAAACGCTTCCGCTTATGTTCAACGGCACACCCGGCTTTTTCGAATCAAAACGCCGCTTCGCACTCATGTCCACTTCGGTCTACAAGTTCCTGTGCGCTTTCTGGCTGATGGTGGCCACGGTTTGCCTGGTTGGCTGTGCTTCCGCTTCCACGGCGAGCAGCACCGGCGGAGGTAAGGGACTGACCGCTCCCGCCACACCGGGCGGACTTGCGGCTACGGCAGGGAATGCCCAGGTTTCTCTTTCGTGGACGGCATCCTCTGGCGCTACTTCTTATAATGTCAAACGCTCGACGGTCTCCGGCGGACCGTACGCACAGCTGGCGGTAGCCAGCGGCACTACTTATGTGGACGCTTCAGTTACGAACGGCACGAAATATTTCTATGTCGTGTCGGCGCTGGATTCCGCGGGCGAGAGCGCCAATTCCGCCGAAGTGAGCGCTACTCCGACCGCGCCGCAAACGGCGCCGCCTACGCCTATCAATCTGCAAGCCACGGCGGGCAATGCTCAGGTGGCGCTGAGCTGGCCAGCCAGCACGGGAGCAACGAGTTACAACGTGAAGCGCTCCACCACTTCGGGTGGGCCATACACAAAAATTTCCTCTCCAACCATAGCAAGCTATACCGATACGGGCGTCATCAACGGTACAAAGTATTTTTACGTGGTGTCCGCAGTAAACTCCGCGGGCGAAAGCGCCAATTCCGCCGAAGTGAGCGCCACGCCCACCGCTCCGACAAATCCCGATGTCACCATTATTATCGATCCGACCAAAACTCATGCCATCTCGCCGTACATTTACGGGATCAATTTTTATTCCGGCATCAGCGGCGCTCCCCCAAATCTCACTTTCGACCGCGCGGGCGGCAACCGCTGGACCGCGTACAACTGGGAGACCAACGCTTCGAATGCCGGCAGCGATTACCTCTACGAGAACGACAACTATCTGAGCAGCAGCGCGGTACCCGCGGAGGCGGTGCGCAGTTTCATTGCCGGCGATCAGTCCAACCGGCTAGCCAGCTTGATTACTTTTCAGATGCAGGGCTTGGTCGCTGGAGATGAAAACGGTCCGGTAAGCGTGGCGAACCCGCCGGATCTGACGCGCTTCAAGCAGGTGGTGTTTAAGAAAAGCGCGCAATCGTCCGCGCCCTTCACGCTGACGCCGCCTACGACAGACAACTATGTGTACATGGACGAATTCATCTGGGCGCTGGACCAGAAATTCTCCGGACAATCCATCTTCGGCACCAACCCGACCACCCACCCGGTGTTTGCGCAACTGGATAACGAGCCCGAGCTTTGGAACTCCACCCATCTGGAAGTGCAAGGGCCGAATCCCATAACTTCCGACACGTACATCTCCAAAACGATTGCGCTCACCGAAGCCCTCAAGGATCAATTTCCCAACCTGATCATTTTTGGACCGGTGCACTACGGTTTCGAAGGCATTTACAACTGGCAAGGCCAGCTGAGCGCCACACCCACCGGGAACAACTGGTTCCCTGACAAATATCTGCCGGCACTCAAAACGGCGGCCGCGTCTTACGGCAAGCCGCTCGTGGACGTCTACGATTTCCATTGGTATTCCGAGGCCACCGACGGCAGCAATAATCGTGTGACCGACCTTACCAGCGCATCGCTCACGGCCGCGCAGGTACAAGCGATTGTGCAAAGTCCCCGCAGCCTCTGGGATATCACTTACACGGAAAACTCCTGGATCACCACAGACGTTTTGGGCGGACCCATCTATATACTCGGCCGGCTGCAAGCGCGCATCGCCGCCGAAAATCCCGGCATGAAAATCTCCATTACCGAATACAACAATGGCGGCGGGCAGCACATTGCCGGAACCATCGCGCAGGCCGACAATCTGGGAATTTTTGGGGCACAAAACCTTTTCGCTGCGAATCTCTGGCCGCTCAACGGCACTTCGCCCTACATCCTGGCGGGATTCCGGGCATTTCGCGATTTCGATGGGCAGGGTTCCAATTTCGGCGACACTTCGCTGCAAGCCACCTCCAGCAACGTAGCGAATGTCGTGGTATACGCCAGCACCGACAGCACAACCCCGGGCCGCGTGGTGCTCGTGGCCATAAACCGGTCCACCCTATCGCAAGTTACCGCCATCAACGGACAAACGCTTTCCGGCACCGCCCATCTCTTCCAAATGACCGCCAGTTCGGAGCAGGGACAAAGCGTTATTGCGCCCGCTTCGGCCGGAACGCAAACGGCCTCGGGCAATTGGCTCACTGTGACACTCCCAGCGCTAAGCGTCACTACCATCGACGTGTACTAGATGTTCCCATGTGACCACCGGCACAGTGGTCACCAGACTTTAATCTCGCGTCTCTTGACAAATTCGTATCCCTGCTCCATTCTCCGCTTGAAGTGGTTCTGTCGCGAGAAACTGCGCGACCGCGTTGTTCCCCTCCCGGTTCGGAATCCGCCTCGCTCCCTGTTTCCGGCAACGCCCCTTCTTCCGCCGCTTTTGTCGAACGGTTCCGGATAATCTTGCCCGCGCCCTGCGCGCGTCGCTTCACCCTGAGGACACCATGAAACCTATCGCCACCTTTAAAGTTCGCCCTTCCTTACCGGAAGCGCTCAAGCCACTTCTACCCATCGCATACAACCTGCGTTGGAGTTGGGATCATGCGGCGATTGATCTGTTTCGTCGCCTCGATCGCGATCTGTGGGAATCCGCGGGACACAATCCGGTTCGCGTGTTGGGTAGCGTGGACCAGCCGGTTCTGGAAGCCGCGTGTGCCGATGACTCCTTACTCTCGCACCTGCACGGTGTTTCCGAGCGCCTGGAGGCGTATTTGTCGTCAAAGGCGACGTGGTACCACCGGGAGCATCCCGCCGATAGCGATGTGCTCGTGGCATACTTCTCCCTCGAATTCGGGGTCACCGAATGCCTGTCGATTTTTGCGGGCGGTTTGGGAGTGCTCGCGGGGGATCATCTAAAGGCCGCCAGCGACCTGGGCCTGCCACTCGTGGGCGTCGGACTTCTTTATCAGGAAGGCTATTTCCGCCAGTACCTGAATGCGGCGGGATGGCAACAGGAAGCTACCGCCGACAACGACTTTCACGTTCTGCCCATCGAGTTCATGCCCAATGTGCAGGTTCGCATTCAGCTGCCGGATGGTGAAGCGACTGCCTACGTTTGGCGTGCCCTGGTCGGGCGTATCCAACTGTATCTCCTCGACACCAACGTATCTTCGAACCGCCCGGAACATCGTGCCATCACTGCGCAGTTGTATGGCGGCGACCTGGACATGCGCATCAAGCAGGAAATCCTACTCGGTATTGGCGGCGTGCGAGCGCTGGAGGCGCTGGGTCTGCGCCCGACGGTGTATCACATGAACGAAGGGCACTCCGGTTTCCTTGCGCTCGAACGCATTCGTGTACTGATGGAGGCGCAGCATCTCTCGTTCAAGGAGGCCGTCGTTCTGGCGTCCTCCAGCATGATTTTCACCACGCATACCCCCGTACCCGCAGGCCACGACTACTTTCCCACCACCCAGATGGATTATTTCTTTGCCGCCGCATGCCGAAACCTGACCACCAATCGCGAGGAATTTCTAGCCCTCGGCCGCCAGAACCCGTCGAATGACAAGGAAGATTTCTGCATGACCGTTCTTGCGCTTCGCCTGGCGGCGTTCAGCAACGCGGTCAGCAAACTTCATGGGGCGGTCAGCCGCCGCATGTGGAACTGCATCTGGCCTGGGCTCCCGGAGAACGAAGTGCCCATTGGCTACGTCACCAACGGCGTGCACTTCCGCAGTTGGGTCTCGCTGGAAATGAACCAGCTCTACGATCGCTATTTGGGCCCGAAATGGCGCGAAGAACCCGCCGACCCCAACCTGTGGGAACGCACGCAGTCCATTCCCGGCGGAGAACTTTGGCGCACGCATGAACGCCGCCGCGAGCGTCTGGTGGCTTTCGCACGTCGCCGCCTGAAAGAGCAATTGAAGAATCGCGGTGCTGCGCAATCGGCGATCGACGAAGCGGACGAAGTGCTTTCTCCCGACGCGCTGACCATCGGCTTTGGCCGCCGGTTCGCCACCTACAAACGCGCCACGCTTCTGTTGCGCGATCCCGACCGCCTTTCACGCATCTTGAATGACACACATCGTCCTGTGCAGATCATCTATGCCGGCAAAGCGCACCCGCGCGACGAGTGGGGCAAACAACTGATAAAAGCGATCGTCGACCTGGCGGCGCGTCCGGAATTTCGCCGCCGCGTGGTATTCCTGGAAGATTATGACGTCGCGACGGCCCGTTACATGGTGCAGGGCTGCGACGTTTGGTTGAATACGCCACTTCGTCCGCAGGAAGCCAGCGGCACCAGCGGCATGAAGGCCCAGGCCAATGGCGTTCTGAACGTCAGCACTCTGGATGGGTGGTGGGATGAAGCGTGGCAGATGGGCTTGGACTCCGGCACTAAAGTTGGATGGGCTATCGGCAAAGGTGAATCGTATCAGGATCCCAGCTATCAGGATCAGGTGGAGGCAGAGGCTCTGTACCAATTGCTCGAACGCGAAATCGTTCCCGCTTTTTACGAGCGCCGTGCCGACGGTCTTCCAGCCCAGTGGGTGGACCGCATGAAGGCTTCCATCATTCGACTGTGCCCGGAATTCAACATGCACCGCATGGTGATGCAGTACACCGACGAATACTACCTTTCCGCACATCGCCGCCATCTGCTACTGCAGGCAGACAATGCCGCCCGCGCACGCAATCTGGCTGCGTGGCGTGCTCGCGTGGAGGCGGCGTGGCCTCGCCTGCAGATCAAATCGGTATCGAACGGCCCCGGCGAATTCAATCTGGGCAACGACATTCCCGTTTCCGCCACGGTCTTCCTCGATTCGCTCACCCCCGAGGACGTTACCGTGCAGATCGTTTCCGGGCGCGTGGATGCCCACGACGAAATCCAGTCACCCCAGATCACGCCCATGGTAATGAGCGACAATGAAGGCAACGGCTGCTATCGTTTCCAGGGCTCTTTACATACGGCGAACAGTGGCTTCTTCGGCTACGCTCTGCGCATCCTGCCGCTTCACCCGGATGCCGTGACTCCGTTCATACCCAAGCTGATCACCTGGGCCAGCGACTCCTCCCTCGCTGCGGCCCTTGAACCCGTGCTGAAGTAGGCCAACAAGTTCGAAGCCCGTCACGAACCATGTAGGGACCGCTTCCCGGAGCGGCCCGCTGTTCGTTGCCTCCTTACTTCGTTACCTCTTCCTTCCTCTGGCTGCTAAACTATCCCTATCGCTCCGCAGGAGACTTCTGATGTCTGAAGCCACGCAATTAAAACCGGTGCCCTCTCGCACGGAATCCGACAGCATGGGCCAGATCGAAGTACCCGTGGACCGCTACTACGGCGCGCAAACCGCGCGTTCCCTGATCCATTTCGCTATCGGCAAAGACACCATGCCCCCCGAATTGATCCGCTCGTTCGGCATCCTGAAAAAAGCCGCGGCGCTGGTGAACCGTGACCTTGGCAAGCTTTCTGAAGAAAAAACAAATCTCATCACCCAGGCCGCCGACGAAGTCATTTCCGGCAAGTTGAACGAGCACTTCCCTTTGCGCATCTGGCAGACCGGCAGTGGCACGCAGACGAACATGAACGTCAACGAAGTGATTTCGAATCGTGCTATTCAGATCGCCCATGGCGAAATGGGCAGCAAGAAACCCATTCATCCTAACGACGACGTCAACATGTCCCAATCTTCGAACGACACGTTTCCCGCGGCCATGCACATCGCCGCTGCCACGGAAACTTCCCGCCGACTGTTGCCGGCTCTGAAAAAACTGCGCGACGCGCTGGATGCCAAGGCCGAGGAATTCGCCGGCGTCGTCAAAATCGGGCGCACGCATCTGCAAGACGCGACCCCGCTTACCGTGGGCCAGGAATTTTCCGGCTGGGTCAGCCTGTTGGACCGCGATGGCACGCGCATCGCCGTCGCGCTCGACGGACTGCTCGATCTCGCTATTGGCGGCACCGCCGTGGGCACGGGACTGAACGCTCATCCCGAATTCGCCGAGCGCGCTGCCAAAAAAATCGCCGAGCTGACCAGCCTGTCATTCCGTTCGCATCCCAACAAGTTCGCCAGCCTTTCGGCGCACGACGAAATTGTCTTTGCGTCCGGGGCCTTGAAAACGCTGGCGGCTTCGCTGATGAAAATTGCCAACGACATTCGCTGGCTGGCTTCCGGCCCGCGGTGCGGTCTCGGCGAATTGATCCTGCCGGAAAACGAGCCGGGTTCTTCCATCATGCCCGGCAAAGTGAATCCCACCCAGTGCGAAGTGGTGACCATGGTGGCCGTACAGGTGATGGGCAACGATACCGCCATCGGCATCGCCGGCTCACAGGGCAACTTCGAATTGAACGTGTATAAGCCGGTGATGATCTTCAATTATCTGCATTCGGTTGAACTGCTAGCTGACGCCATGAACAGTTTCGTTGATCACTGCGTGCACGGCATCGAACTCAACCTCAAGACCATCGATCACTATGTGAAGAATTCGCTGATGCTGGTTACCGCGCTCGCTCCCCGCATAGGCTACGACAATGCCGCCAAGGTCGCGCACACGGCGCACGCACAGCACATCAGCCTGCGCGAAGCCGCCATGCAGCTCGGCCACCTCACCCCGGAAGAATTCGACCAAATCGTCAAGCCCGAAAACATGACCCACCCGTGACGGTATTTGGAATTCTAGAGCCTACCGGGACGCCGTATCTGCACCCTCAGGCTTACTTCTTCGCTTCTCGCGGATGCCCACAGCGGGGTAAACTCTGCTTGGGGAAAGTCCATGTCTCGCCGACGCTCAATTTCCCTGGGGGCTCCAGCGCTGCTACTGCTGTGCCTTGCTGTGCCTATCCTGACTGCGCAACCCAACCACGATAAGGTCGTCTGGAATTACGACGGCGGCTTGCAGATGATGACCGACGGTGAGATCCCCGGCGGCCCATGTTTCCGCATCAATGGCCGCGCCACCGCGCCCGGCTTTTTCGACAACCTCCGGCGTGTGGATACGCTGTCCGGCACGCTCTTTCACCGCGGCAACGATATCGTCACCGAATTTCCCGCGGTGCTGCACCTCAGCTTCCTCTTGTACGATTTCCCGTGTGATGACCGTCTCGAGAACGCCGGCACCAGCACGTATCTGACAAATACTCTGGTCAGCACTCTGCGCCTCAGCTTTTATTGGAAGCACGGGATGGCGATGCGCCCGGTGAAGGGCATTGTGCCAGTACATTACGAAACGCGCCGTTTGGTGCCGTATGCCACGGAGCTTGCGGACCAACTGCCCGAGCGCTACGAATGGGAATTTGAATTTAATGTGCCCAGCGCGGGTGTGCCCGTGACGGACAGCCTGGTGGTTGTACTGCGTACGCCCAACGGCCACATCGCCGCGCGCGCCGCCGCTCGGATGTAAACGAAATCTTAATGATAGTAAGTGGCAGGTGTACATTTTGGAGTGCGGCGGTTCGCCGCCGCTTTTAAGGGCTAACCTTCTCGGCGAAAGACGCATAGGGCCACATTAAAGCGGCTGTCATCCTGAGGAGCGCGCCTTTTCGCGACGAAGGATCTCAACGTCAGGGAAGTCAGCGCAGAGGAATCAACACCAGCAAGCCATCGGCACAACTACGCTGACCGTGCTTTATCCCAACTTCATCTCCGGCACTGCACCGTGCACGATCAATTTCGCCCCGGTCCGCTCCTGCACCTCTTCCGCAGTCCATCCCGGCGCCACTTCCCGCAGCCGCAATCCTTCGCCGGTCACGTCGATGACCGCCAAATCCGTAACGATCGTGCTCGTGCAGGCGGCTCCCGTCAGCGGATACGTGCACTGCTTTACAATCTTCGGCGCTCCCTCCTTCGTGGTGTGCTCCATGCACACAATCAATTTGCGGGCGCCCGCGGCAATATCCATGGCGCCGCCGATCGCGCCAACACCCTTCGATCCGGGAATTTTCCAGTTCGCCAAATCCCCTTTTTCCGATACCTGGAATCCGCCGAGCGCGGCCACATCCAAATGTCCGCCGCGGGTCATCAGGTGCGCGTCCGCCTGATTGAAAAACGATGCACCAGGTGTCAGCGTCACCGGCACTTTCATGGCATCGACCAAATCCGGATCCTCTTGTCCAGCCTTGGCGCGCGGCCCCATGCCCAAAATTCCATTCTCGCTGTGAAAATAAACCGTGATGCCCTTCGGCAAATGATCCGAAATCAGATTAGGAATGCCCCAGCCAAGATTCACATACGCGCCGTCGGGCAACTCCTGCCCGGCCCGCTGCGCGATTTGCTCTCGAGTCAACCGCGGCTTATCCGGCATAGCGCACTCCTTTTGCCTGCACGATCCGTTGCACGAAAATCGCCGGCGTAATCACATTCTCTGGTTCAATCGAACCCACCGGCACAATCTCATCCACTTCCACAATCGTTGTGCGCGCCGCCTGCGCCATGATGGGATTGAAATTGCGCGCCGCCAACCGGTACGTTAAATTTCCCAGCTCGTCGGCTTTGTCTGCCTTTATCAACGCGAAGTCCGCATGAATCGGCATTTCCAGGATGCAGCGTTTGCCCTCGAGCACGCGCTCTTCCTTGCCCGCGCTCACTTCCGTGCCCACACCTACCGTGGTGTAGAAGCCCTGCAGACCGGCCGCCGCAGCCCTCATTCGTTCACACAAAATCCCCTGCGGCACCAGTTCGCAGGTAACCTCGCCGCGGGCAAATTGTTCCTGAAAATAGTATGCGTGCGGGCCAGGAAACGCGCAGATCACGTGCTTGACCTGGCGGTTCTTGAACATAATTCCCAATTCGCCTTCGCGCGTCCCGCAGTTGTTGCTGATCGCCGTGATATTCCTGACTCCCGTGCGCGATAACGCCTGAATCAGGTTGTTAGGGAAACCGGCTCCGCCGAATCCTCCGAACATAATTCGCGCGCCATCCGGAATAGCCGCCACCGCGGCGTCCAGCGTGCTCACAATTTTCCGCTTCATCAGGCTCTCGTCAAACTAGATTGCTATTACCTACCGATTCTTCCTGAGCTGCACAAATTCTGCAACTTGCGTTCATGCGCGCATGCGCGCCCACCGTCCAATTTGCCCGGAAGCATGCCCTGCTCGTCGAGGACCTATCAGGGCTTTCGAATGCCCTCAAGCAACATGCGGAGAAAAATCTGTTTCACCTGTTCGGGGTCGGAAATTTCGTCGGTGTCGTACCAGCGGTAGAGCCAGTTGCACATGCCCAGGACTCCGTTCACCACGATCCATGGTTCGCCGGGCATCAACTTGCCCTGTTGCTGGCCGCGGCGCACCAGTTCCACGAAACGCGCGTTGTAACGCGACATCACGGAGATCAATTTGTGCTGCCGTTTGCCGGAGAGCGAATCGAACTCGTGCAGAAACAATCCGAATTGCACGCGGTTCTGAATAATGTAGTCGATTTGCGCGCGGATAGCCCGCTCCAACTGCTCCACGGGATCGCCGGCGGGATCGATGTGGCGGGCGATAAACGCATCGCTGTCCTCAATCCCAGCCAGCAGCAGGCGAAACAGCAAATCGTCTTTCGATTTGATGTAGTAATACAACGAGCCTTTCAGCAGGCCCACATCGCGGGCCACATCTTCGATACTGGTGGCGTGGAATCCTTTGGCAAAAAAGATATTCGCCGCGCTCTGCAACACTTCTTCTAGCCGCGTTGCCGGCTTGGTCTGCTCGCCGTTTCGTGACCCCTCGCGCGGGCGCAGCGGTTTAGGCGTGGCTTTTTGCTTTTTGTTTCGCGCAGGCAAGGATTCCTCGTGGCAAACGTGAATTCCATAGTAGCACCGCGTGCGAAACTGCAAAGAACGAGGGCGGAAACGAGGCATGGACTGGCGCCAGGCTGGTTTGAAGCACATGAAAATACACTGCACCGCAGGGAAATCGCCGTGCTATCCTCTCCGTCAAAAACCGGGGATTCTCTATCGCCTCGGGAGAACGGGCAAGGCCGATGGTTACGCCACATTTAAAAGAAATGCTCGATCGCTATCACCTGGGGGAAAAAATCAAGCAACTTCGCCTGCGCCGCAAAATGGGCCTGGTGGAATTGAGCCGCCATACCGGCTTGTCTCCGGCGCTGCTCTCCAAGCTAGAGCACGGCAAACTTTATCCTACGCTTCCCACCCTTTCGCGTATCGCCATGGTCTTCAGCATGGGATTGGATTTTTTCTTCACCGACGAACGCCAAAAGCACACCTTCGCACTGGTGCGCAAAAAGGATCGCCTGCGCTTTCCGGAAGCGCCGGAACTTGATCATGTCTCCTTCGATTTCGAATCCCTCGATTTTCTCGCCACCGACCGCAAATTCAATGCGTATCTCGCGGATTTTCGTGTCATGCCTCCCGGGGAGATTCACGTCCACCAGCATGCCGGAGTCGAGTTCATTTATGTGCTGAAGGGAAAGCTGGCGCTCAAACTAGGCGTGCAAGAGGAATTCCTGGATGCGGGCGACTCGCTGTATTTCGACTCGCAGCGCCCGCACGGCTACTCGCGCGTGGGCACAAAACCTTGTAGCGCTCTGGTGATCACCGCCGAGTGACCACGTGGCACGAATGCGTCTTCACGATTAGCCAGACCATCGAGCCTGCCGCCAGTTCCAGCGAACGCAGTGCGCCCGGCGTCACATGCACGATGAAGCGGGCCCCGGCGTTGACCTGAAGGCGAACGACGGCGCCGCGCAGCTCGACGGATTCCACCGTGCCCGGCAAAACGTTCCGCGCACTCAGGCCATAGGGCAGTTCGCTCGCCACCAGAATGTCTCCGGCGCGGATCGCCAAGTGAACCGGGTCGCCAGCCACGGCATTGCCCAGCGGAACTTCCAGCTCGCATGGCGCGCCATCCAGCAAGACACGCATTACGCCGTCACTTTCGCGCCACTCTAGCACCCGACCGGTGAGCAGATTCTCAAATCCCGCTGCTTGTGCCAACGCCATGGCCCGAGGTGCATCAAGCACCTCCCGTGGAGTGCCGCTTGCTTGCACGCGGCCATCCACGATGGTCATCACGCGTTCGCCGATCGTATCCACTTCCTCTCGATTGTGCGTTACGTAGAGAATCGGCATCCGCCGCTCGGCGTTCCAAGCGCGCAAATCTTCGAGGATCGCCTGGCGTAATCCCGCATCGAGGCCGGTTAACGGCTCGTCCAGCAGCAACACGCCCGGCTCTGTTATTACCGAACGCGCCAGGGCCACCCTTTGCTTTTCGCCTCCGGAAAGTTCGGCGGGCTTTCGGATGCGAAACGGTCCGATGTGAAATACCTCGAGAATCCGCCCGACTCGGTTTGTTTGCTCAGCAGCCGGTAAACGGGAAATCCCGTACGACACATTTTCCTGCACGGACAAATGAGGAAACAACGCCAGTGACTGAAAGACGTAGCCCACGCGACGTTTCTGCGGCGGCAGATCGACTCCTTTCGCGTGGTCGAAAAAAACCTGATCCACCAAGGCGATTCTGCCGGCATCCGGCTTTCGCAGTCCGGCTATGCAATCGAGCAGCGTGGATTTTCCGGCACCCGACGGTCCAAATAGCACCGTAAATCCCGGGCTAAATGTCTCGTTTATTTGTAATTGGAACTTCGGCGTTCGCGCGTTCCGCAAGCTCTTTTCAATCTGAACAGAGAGCATGAATGCTACCGAGGACTCCACGGCGACCATACCCGCCGGTTGACGCCGTACACGACAGAAAGCACTACAAACGAGATCGCCAGCAGGAACAGCGCAGTCTGGTGCGCACCAGCATAATCCAGCGCCTGCACGCGATCATAAATATCAATCGACACTGTCCGCGTAATCCCGGGCAGATTTCCGCCGACCATCAACACCACGCCAAATTCTCCAAGCGTATGCGCGAAACTTAATACTGCCGCGGTCACCACGCCGGGCCACGCCAGCGGCAGCACAATGCGAAAGAAGGAACGCATACGGCTCGCACCCAAAATCGCGGAGGCATCGAGCAAGCGCCGGTCCAGTGATTCGAAACTCGTCACCAGCGGCTGGACCGCGAACGGCAAGCTATACAGCATGGACGCGAGGACCAGCCCCATGAAGGTGAACGCCAGCGGGTGCCCGAAGAGCGCCTGCCACATTTTTCCCAGCGCTCCTCGCGGCCCCAACGCGATTAGCGCGTAAAAACCCAGCACCGTGGGTGGCAGCACCAACGGCAGGGCCACTACCGATTCCAGCAAGAATTTGCCACGCCACGACGTGAACGCGAGCCAGTACGCCAACGGCAGCGCGATGACCAAGAGCAAGGCTGCTACCGTGCACGCCAAACGCAACGACAACAGCAGCGCTTCACTACTCACGGCCTCTTCCCCACCGGCGGTGTGAGCCCGTAGCTCGACAGGATTTTGTGCCCTGTTTTGCTGCCGACAAACATGAGGAACTTCCTCGCCGTTTGTTTATTTGAAGACGCGCTGACGATCACGGCTTGTTGCAGAATGGGCGGATACATTTCCGAAGGGATTTCCCACCGCTCGCCATGTTTCAGGCTTTCCGCAAAGGTCAGAGACAATGCGATAATTCCCACTTGAGCGCTGCCGGATTGCGCGAACTGCGCCGCCTGCGAAATATTTTCGCCGTAAACCAATTTGCCTTTCACAGAGTCGTACAGTCCTGCCCTTTGCAACGCAGCCACCGCCGCTCGCCCGTAGGGCGCGTGCTCCGGGTTGGCAATGGCGATTTTTGCCACTCGCGGATCCTTCAGAACCTCGAAACCTCTTGTGGCAATTTCCAGCTTTTCTTCAACCCGCGCCCATAGCACCAGATGTCCTTGCGCGTAGACGATCAACGAGCCCGCATCCGCAACGCCCGCCGCCACCAACTGCTGGGGATATTGCGCGTCCGCGGAAAAAAACAGATCGAACGGCGCACCATTCTCAATCTGCGCGCGAAAATTACCGCTCGATCCGTAGCTGACCGCCACTTTCGTTCCGCTTTGCTTCTCGAACTGTCCCGCGAGATCCTTCATCGCAAATTGTAGGTCGGCCGCGGCGGCAACCCGCAACGTCTGCGCGTCGACACTCCAGCCGAGCAAGGCCATACAGAATAGGGCCGCGATGTTCGATAACCATCTCACGCAACCCCCTCAAACACGCAGAATCATAACTTCCGTGGATTTAATCAGCGCCGCCGCGCGTTCGCCAACCTTCAAGCGCAGCTCCCGCGCCGCGTCTGCAGTGATAATCGAAGTAATGTGCTGTTCGCCGATCGCCAGGGTCACCTGGGCGAGCAGGCCGCTGAATTTCAGCGCCACCACTCGTCCGATCAATTGGTTGCGCCCACTGATCTTGCGGAAATAGCCGCGCCGTGTGGCGATCTCCCCGCGCTCCAATTTCTTGGGAATCAGACGGTCGATCTCCGATTCCGGCACGCGGTGATGGCCACCGGGCGTCTTCGCCGTTTTGATTTTATTGTGGTAAATCCACTGCTTCAGGGTGGGATAACTGATGCCCAGAATGTTTGCGGCTTCCCGTGGCGCAAGGAGCTTTTGCATGATCACCTTCCGTCAACGAGAGTAAACAGTTTTACCATCTACTGCAATACGATTATATACGATTTATATGCGTCCCTTAATTCCTGAGCGGCTTGCCGGTTTTCAATGTATGTGCGATGCGCTCCTGTGTCTTTTTCTCTCCGCATAGCGATACGAACGCTTCGCGCTCCAGGTCCAGCACGTATTGCTCACTTACCATCTGCGGCGCGGAGAGCGCTCCGCCAGCCAGAATGTTGCCGAGCTTCCGCGCCACGTGCGCATCATAGTCCGAAGCGTAGCCGCCGCGAACCATCAAGTGAATTGCCATTTTCGCCGCGGCCAGAAACGATTCGCCCAACACCTTAATCTGTGTGGCTCGCGCTCCTTCTTGCCACGAGGAGGCCGCCGGCTTCCAACCGCTGCGCACCAGCGCCAACGCTGTCTGTTTGGCATCCGCCACCAACCGGTCACGGTTCATGGAAACAGCATCGCCGCGGCGCAAGTATCCCAAGTCTCGCGATTCTTCCGCGCTGGTTCCGACCTTGGCCATGGCAATGTTTTCGAATACCGGTTTCAGCGTGTGGAATAAGTCCAGATCGTCTCCCGACGCGGCATTCTCATTCGCGTGGATGAGCATTTCCTTGGTGCCTCCGCCACCAGGAATCAGGCCCACTCCGGTCTCCACGAGCCCGATATATGCTTCCGCCGCGGCGTGAATCTTCGCCGCATGCAAACCGATTTCGCACCCGCCGCCCAGAGCCATTCCCTGCGGAGCCGCCACCACCGGTTTCGGTGCATATTTGATGGCCAAGTTCACATTCTGGAACTGTTTCACTGCCATGTGCAGCTCGTCCCATTCCTGCTCCTGAGCGCCGATCAGCACCAGCATGAGATTCGCGCCCACAGAAAAATTGGTGGCCTGGTTGGCTATGACCATGGCATCAAAATCCGTTTCCAGCCGCTTCAGCCCTTTATGAATCATGGCGATCAGGTCCGCGCCAATCGCATTCATCTTGGCGTGGAACTCGCAACACACCACGCCGTCGTCCAGGTCAATCAGACTTGCTCCGGTATTCCGCTCCACTTCGTGGCCGGATTCCTTCAGATTCTTCAGAATCAGAATCCCGGCGGGCTCCTTCACTTTTGTCATCAAGGCGCTGCCAAAATCGAACACGGAAGTTTCGCCTTTGGCCGATTCGTAGAAACTCCTGCGCCCGTTCGCCAGCGCCTTTTCGAAAATAGGCGGCAAACCCCGTCCTTCTTTCTTGATCTGTTCCGCAAAGGCCGGCAAGCTGATGGCATCCACGCTTTCAAACGGTCCCAACTCCCAGGCGAATCCCCAGCGCATAGCGCGGTCTACGTCCTCGATGCGATCGGAGATTTCCGGCATACGCCGACCCGCATAAAGACACATCTCCGACAGGCCGCCCCAAATGAATTGCTGCGCCTTATCCGTCTTTTGCCCTTCGAACAGGGGCGTAAGGAATGCGCGCAACCGTCCCCGCGTGTCCTCAATCGTCTTTCCTGCCTCGATAGAAGCGAACTTGGCTTTCTGCCGTGGGCGATACTCCATAGTGCTGAGATCCAAGGTCAGAATTTCTTTCTCGCCTTCACCACCCTTCACGCGTTTGTAAAATCCCTGCCCGGTTTTGTCTCCCAGCCAGTTGCGCTTGGCCATGCCCTCTACAAATCCCGGAACTTTGTACGCTTCGCGCGATTCATCATTGGGCGCGGTCTCGTAAATGTTCCTCACCACGTGCATCAGCACGTCCAGTCCCACAATGTCGGCAGTCCGGAACGTTGCCGATTTCGGCCCGCCCACCGCCGGGCCGGTGCAGGCGTCCACTTCTTCGATGGTCATGCCCAGTTTTTCCATCAAACGCAGGGCATTCAACATGGAATACGTGCCGATGCGGTTGGCGATGAAGTTCGCGGTGTCCTTGGCGATCACTACGCCCTTCCCCAATCGGCGGTCGCAAAAATCAGATAAAGTGTCCAACACCTCTCGGGAAGTCTTCGGCCCGGGAATCACTTCCACCAATTTCATGTAACGCGGCGGATTGAAAAAATGGGTGCCCGCCCAGTGCTGCTGAACTTCTTCCGGCAATCCTTCGGCAATCAGGTACACCGGCAAGCCAGAAGTATTGGTCGTGACGATGGCGCCGGGCTTTCGAAACTGCGCCACCTTCGCCAGCAATCCCCTCTTGATTTCCAGGTTTTCCGCCACCACTTCGATGATCCAGTCTGCGTCCGCTATGCGCGCCAGGTCATCTTCGAAATTTCCGATGGCGATTTTGCCGGCCAGCGCCGGCGTGAAAAACGCCGCAGGTTTCGATTTCTTCGCCGCTTCCAATCCCGCTACCACCAACTTGTTGCGCTCCGCGGGCGGCGCGTCCTTCGGCACAATGTCCAACAACAAGCACGGCAGTCCGGCATTGGCGAAATGTGCGGCAATGCGGGCACCCATGGTCCCGGCGCCGAGTACGGCGGCCTTCTGAATTCGTTGTGTCATTGGTAAGCCTTCGCACGTGGAATTGGGACGACAGAACAGGTTACAAAATTGGTGTCATGCGGGTCAAACAGCCGTTTGGTAATCCACTCGCATCGTAAAATAAGCGGATATGGCAACAGGAAAGAATGGCGGGGACTCGCAGAATTTTCTGCGCATGGCCAAGGAGTTGTTCCGCTCGTTTGCCTATGGCGGTGCTGCGAAAGGGACCAAACGTCCTCGCGTAGGTCTCGCGCTCGCGGGCGGATTCGCGCGCGGGATCGCGCATATCGGAGTGCTGCGCGTGCTTCGCGAAGCGGGCATTCCGGTGGACGTGGTCGCGGGCACCAGCGTCGGCGCGTTGATCGCCACCGCCTATTGCTCTGGCACTTCTCTCGAAACCATGGAACGCGTGGCCCACGAAACCAAGTTCACCGATTTCGGACGCTGGACTCCCTCGTGGCTCGGTCTCGCCACCAATCTTCGCCTGGAGCAATTCGTGGCGCGCATGACGCCGGTGAAACGGTTCGAAGAACTGCAAAAGCCTCTGGCCATCGCCACCACCGACATTAATCTCGGCTTGCCGGTTTACTATCACGGCGGCGCCCTAGGCCCTGCGCTGCGCGCGTCTTGCGCCTATCCCGGGTTGTTCGTGCCCGTGAAGTACGAAGGTCGCATGCTCGTCGACGGCTTTCTGACGGCGCTCGTTCCTATCGAAGGCGCGCTGATCCTTGGCGCCGAACTGGTGATCGCCGTTTATCTGGAAGCCGGCGCCGTGGAAGAGCCGCGTACCTTCACCGATGTGCTCAGCCGCTCCTTCACGATCATTCAGAAGCACGCAGACCTGGAATGGCGCAAGGAAGCCGACGTGATCATCGAGCCGGATGTTGCTCCATTCCTCTGGGATGATTTTTCGAAGACCAGCCAACTGGTGCGCGCCGGAGAAGAAGCGGCACTGAAAGCACTGCCCGCCATCCGCGCGGCGCTGGAAAAAAAGACCGTACCTGCCGAAAAACCGGAGCAGACACAGTCCCCCTAGCCGCAACGTGGCTACACTCGCGTCACTTCCACTTTCACGGGCTGGCCTTCGCCTTTTCCCCTCTGCGTCAACCAGGCCCCCAGTCCTTCGGCAAAACGCTCGGGCGTCAGCCGGAAACTTGCCTCCACCAGGCCATCAGCCACCGGAAGCGTGTCGTCAAAGTCCGCGGCATTCGTGAAATTCCGCATGCAGAACTGGTCCAGCCACTCCAGCCGGCAGCTTTTGCGCTCGCCCCGCACCACCACCTCGACCCGAAATTTCTGTGCGTACATACGCTGAGAATAACATTGCCGGCCGCGCGACACGCTGTTCCCGCTGTTCCCGCCCCGCCTTGCTTCCCAGCCGACCCCTACCTTAAACTGGTCACACATGTAACGGAGCCGCATCCCGCCTGGCTTCGCTGTTTCCCGGGTCGGCCTAAGCCAGTTGATTAGTATTTTGGATGCATTGCATCCGCTTTTTTGGGGGTAGAACGTGGGAACGCCGATGGAAACCTGGGTGGAGCAAGCCGCCCAGCTCACCAAGCCCGATCGCATCATCTTCTGCGACGGCTCCGAAGCCGAGAATCAAGCCGTTCTTCACGAGATGCTCAAGCACTCAGATTCCTTTCCGCTGAATCCTCGGACCTACCCAAATTGTTATCTCCATCGCAGCAATGCCAGTGATGTAGCGCGCACCGAGCACTTGACCTTTATCTGCATGCCCGACAGGGACGACGTCGGTCCCACCAATAATTGGATGGACCCCGGCGCTGCGAAGTATAAGATCGGCGCCCTGCTCGATGGCGCCATGCGCGGCCGCACCATGTATGTGGTGCCGTACATCATGGGGCCACCGAACTCCCCCATGAGCAAGGTGGGGGTGGAAGCCACGGATAGTCCCTATGTGGTCGCGAACATGCGCATCATGGCGCGCATCGGCAGAGTGGCCACAGATCGTCTCGGCAGTTCCGACGATTTCGTGCCCGGCCTACACTCGCTAGGCGATCTTGACCCGTTGCGCCGTTACATCGCGCACTTCCCGGAAGAACGCTTGATCTGGAGCGTGGGTTCGGGCTATGGCGGCAACGCGCTGCTCGGCAAAAAGTGTTTTGCACTGCGTATCGCCAGCTACATGGCGCGCCAACAAGGTTGGATGGCAGAGCACATGCTCATCCTGGGTCTGGAAGCGCCTGGCGGCAAGGTGACATACATGGTCGCGGCGTTCCCCAGCGCCTGCGGCAAAACCAATCTGGCCATGATGGTTTCCGCACTGGAAGACCAGGGCTACCGAGCCTGGACCGTCGGCGACGATATCGCGTGGATGCACATCGGCCCGGACGGCTATCTCCACGCCATCAATCCGGAAGCCGGCTTCTTTGGCGTTGCTCCCGGCACGGGCATGAAGACCAATCCCAACGTGATGCGCGCGTTGAATCGCAACACCATTTTCACCAACGTCGGGGTCACCCCCAACGACGAACCGTGGTGGGAAGGCATTGGCGGCGAACATCCCCCTGGGCTCATTACCTGGCGCGGCGAAACGTGGGACCAGTCCAAAGGTCCTGCGGCGCATCCCAATTCCCGCTATACGGTTCCCGCGAAGCAATCGCCCAGCATTTCACCGAAATTTGAAGCGCCCGAAGGCGTGCCCATTTCCGCCTTTATTTTTGGTGGACGCCGCGAGCGGCTGGCGCCCCTGGTGTACGAAGCCTTCGACTGGCAACACGGCGTTTACGTGGGCGCCACCATGGCCTCGGAGACCACCGCCGCCGCCACGGGAGATGTGGGCATCACCCGCCGCGATCCCATGGCCATGCTGCCTTTCTGCGGCTACAACATGGCCGACTACTTCCAGCACTGGCTGGACATCGGCAAGCGCATCCCGCATCCACCCAAAATTTTCCATGTGAACTGGTTCCGCAAAGGCGCCGACGGCAAGTATCTCTGGCCCGGGTATGGAGATAATGTCCGCGTGCTAAAGTGGATCCTAGAACGCGTCGAAGGCACCGGCAAAGCCGAGGAAACTCCCATCGGCTACGTCCCCACGCGCGATGCTCTCACCCTCGATGGGCTGCATCTTTCCCCGGAAACCCTGCGCGAACTCTTCCGGGTCGATTCCGATGATTGGGAATTGGACTTGGCCGACACCCGCGAATTCTTCGCCAAGTTCGGCAACCGGCTTCCCGACGAGTTGCGCCAAGAATACCAGGGCCTGATCCGCCGCTTCGAAACCGCTATGCCAGCGTATTGAACTAGTCCCTGACGCTTATGCGCAGTTAGGGTCGGGCTTCATAAACAATGTTGAACGGCGTTTCAGTGGCGCGGCGGAATCGGCTAAACCCCGCGGCGGTGACCACCTCGCGGATGCGACTCTCTCCGGCCTGCGCGCCCAGGCAAAGCCCAACTTCTTGGGACCGTGAGCACGGCGTACACAACAACGTAGAAAACGAATAGTACACCCGTCCCACCGGATTCAGATTGTCTTTCAGTTCATTATTGGCAAACGGCTCCACGATCATCCATGTGCCATCCTTACTCAAGGACCGGCGAACATGTTCCGCCGCCCCGACCGGATCGCCCATGTCATGCAAGCAATCGAAAACGGCTACGAAATCATAGTCCTTCCCCGGAAAGTCCTTGGCTTTGGATACGGAAAACGTGACACGGTCGGCCACACCTTCACGCCTCGCGGTCTCCCGGGCAGCCTCGATGGATTTGTCGTGATAGTCGAATCCATGAAAACGAGAATTGGGAAATGCTTTTGCCATCAATACGGTAGAGGCGCCTTTTCCGCAGCCCACGTCGGCGACGCTCGCTCCTTTCTGCAGCTTCTCGCCCACATCGTGCAGAGCGGGAATCCAGGCGGTGACCAGATTGGCCGCGTATCCAGGACGAAAGAATTTCTCGCATCCATGGAACACGCCGTCATCGTGCTCGTGCCAACCCATTCCCGCGCCCGTCCGGAAGGATTCCGCGATGCGCGGCACCGCCGCCAGCGAACCCAACGCGAGTTCAAACGCGCCCGGAAGATACGCTGGGCTGTCCTCCTTCGCCAGCGCAAATGCCTGCTCTTCACTCAGACTGAACTTGTTGGTCTTGTCATCGTAGCTGATGTAGCCTCCGGCGGCCTGCGAGGCCAGCCACTCGCGTACGTAGCGTTCATCCGTCTTGGTCTCGGCCGCAAGTTCTTGGGGGGTAAGCGGACCAACTGCCAGCGCCTTGTACAGACCCAGTTTTTCCCCAATCACCACCATTCCTGCGTGCACCGCGGCGCCCAAGTCGCCGACGAAGCGCGCGATGAACGCGTTCAACTTATCCATATCAAGTGACGGACGTGGAGAAGTACTCATAGCGAATTCTCCTTTTGTGGACCCGGCCGGAAGGTTGGCGCTCTGCTCGAAACCTGGAATCGAAAGGAACAAATGGGAGCAGCGCCAAGCGTGGATTCTGCTCTTGTCAAAGAACGAAGTCAAGAGCCAGGGGACGTCGCGGACGTCGCTAGGTGGAAGCAACGGGCCGGACAATTACTATTGCGAGTTCAGAGCCCCGATGTCCTTGAGTAGTACCGGCGACCACAGCGCCAACGGGGTTCCACCGTTCTGATCCAGCTCCGCTGCGGCCGCATTGTATCGGACTAACAGCTCGCGCGGATCCATCATGCAGTCGATCAGCACTTTTCGGCCATAGCGTTTTTCGATGGTCACAGCCATGCGGTATCCCACCGTATACCAGGGGCCCTGGACCCCAAAAAACGAACTTGCTTTCTCGTCTATTTCGTCCTTGCTCTTGAACTCTTGATCGATAATGTCCAGAAAGAATTGCTGGACATCTCCCAGATCGTGGTTGAAGTTGGCCATGTCACGATCCCAGCGAGCCCGCTCCTCGGGCGAACTCACCGCATGGGGATGAACGTCCGGGTTGCCGGCTGCGGCGAGCATCGCGAAGCCCTCTCCAAACGCCCCCATCCACTCGACGGCAGCCTTCGCAGTCGCTGGCACATCCTTAATCCTCTCTTCCGTCATGCTGTCGATGCTGGCAAATCCTATGTGGTGGAGCTCGTGCGCCACGGTGTTTTCAAACTCCGCTGCGCTCTCCGAAGGATCCAGATACAGAAAAATTGCGGGATCACTCTTCGTTTCGAACACGAAGCTGTTTGTCTTCGGTTTGATCACCGGATACACTCTGGCGCAAATTCTCGCCTGATCCGGCAAGTACGAGAGAACGCGTTCGGCAGATGCTTGGAGATCGGCCTTGCGCCACGCATCCAGGGTCTGTCGCAGCGGCCCTCGTTTCGATAACAATTCGGGTGAGAGCACGAACTCCCGGAAATCCTCGTCGGTAAAGTCTCGATGCAAACTTGCTTCGCGCTTTTTCAATCGAATGTACGACTCGGTGACAAACAGGCGCTGCCAGTCCGTATCGTCAATGGCCTGCTTCGTGTGCTCCTTATCCAGGATCGCCAGAACGGCTTCTGCCTCCCCGGTGTTAAGTGTTAATTCGATGCGACGGTTGTTTACCTCAATCGCTGCCCGGGTTCCTGAGGCGTCGCACAGAACGCCAAGCAGTACTGCCGCACAGACACACCACGCTGTGCGTTGCGTCACGATCAGGTATCGGAGATTTTCGGGCGGAGAAGCCATACATTTCTTCTAGTTCGTTAGACGAATCAGGCATTTGTTGGTTTGGCATTCCGCCGTTTTTCCACACCCATGCACAGATATGCACAGGAAAACGCGCGAAGACCTCTTGTCAATGCCCCAAGCGAGCACTACAGTGTCCTCAGATTGAGCCGGTAAGCCTAAAAACTAACCAGCACAATCAAAAGAGGGCGCAGGAATCGCAAGGTTCAGGCGCCCTCAATTTTTTTGTTCCGTACTTTTTGGCCGTCGAACGGATTCGTGAATGCACAGAAGAACGTTTATGAGCCTTGCCGGCGGCGCCGGCGCTGCGCTTGCCATGAAATCGCCGACAGCCGCGGCTACCGCCCAAGAACGCAAACAGCTTGTCCTGTATCCAGACCCTGCCGTCGAGGTGCTCGATCCGCGATTTGCCAAGTATAAGGTCGGAAATGCTGCCGTGGAGCGCCTTTACACCGGAGCGCGTTGGGCGGAGGGCCCCGTCTGGGTTGGCGATGGCCGTTATCTGCTCTTCAGCGATATTCCCAATAATCGGATCCTGCGTTGGCTCGAGGATTCGGGCGAGGTCAGTGTGTTCCGCAGCCCTTCGAATTATGCGAACGGCAACTATCGCGATCGCCAGGGATGCCTGCTCACCTGTGAACACGACACCCGCCGCCTAACCCGTACCGAGCATGATGGCGCGATTACCGTGCTGATGGATCAATACGAAAATAAGAAGCTCAACGCCCCCAATGACCTTACGGTTCATTCCGATGGAGCCATCTGGTTCACGGATCCGGGCTACGGCATCATGTCCGATTATGAGGGCCACAAAGCCGCCTTCGAACTGCCCGCAAACGTCTACCGCCTCGATCCCGATTCGCGGCAAGTCACCGTGGTAGCGTCGGACATGGATAAGCCCAACGGCATCTGCTTCTCGCCCGACGAGAAGAAATTGTACGTCGTCGATACCGGCGCTCCGAAGCATGCTGGCGATCCGCACCCGATTCGTGTTTACGACGTGGAAGGCGGTGTGCGCCTGAAAAATGGCCGGCTCTTCGCCGACATGTCCCCGGGTTCGTCGGATGGAATTCGCTGCGATGTCGATGGAAACGTGTGGTCCGCGGCGGGGTGGGCGGGCCAAGACTTCAATGGCGTGCACATATTTGCGCCCGACGGCATGCTCATTGGGAAGATTCACCTGCCGGAAATTTGCGCCAACCTGTGTTTTGGCGGCGCTAAGAAGAATCGCCTTTTCATGGCGGCGAGCCAATCGCTCTACGCGGTGTACGTCGGCACGCGAGGCGCACAACTCCCGTGAGTAGCCACGAGTCTTGCGCTCTTAATCGCTTAATTTCGCTTTCTTGGGGCCCGCACCCCCGCTGAGAGGGGGGTGGGACTAGCTTGCTGTTAACTACGCTTGCGTGCTCTTAGCCTGCGGCGGCGGCGCTGGCCCCGATCGGCTTATAGCCGCTAGTCCCCGCTTTGCGCATGGCATCCAGTGCTTCCACATTCGTCATCAGCGCCGTGGTTTGACAACTCTTCAATGCGCCGCCCGCCGTGAATGCCAGAGCGATGGCGGCAGCCGACACATTGTCCGGCATCTCGGTGATCAACACTGCGTCATACGCACCAAACGCGAAGTAGGAGTCTTTGATCTTACCGCCCAGTTTTTCGATGGGCGCCCGGACGGCATCGAAGCGATCCTGCGGATTCGCAATTAGTCGCGCGATAGCTTCGGGTGTGTAACTGACTTGATGAAGGTAAAACGGCATGGAGTGCTCCTCTCTGACGTTTCGATGGGGCCCAAGTTCGGCCACTATACACCCCGGGCGGCACTTTGGGCATCCCTTTTCTCTCGTTCTGAGTCTCGTCATCGCAGCCCACTTTTCCACACAAACGCACACGTTTCCACAGCAAATCGCTGGGACTCCTCTTGCCAACAGAAACGATGAAGGATATCGTCCGCTCAGGTTGAGCCGAGGAGCCTCAAAAACTTCACGGCGCAATCAAAAGAGGGTGCCAGAGCCGCAAGGTTCCAGCACCCTCAATTTTTTGCGAGCAGCCCGTGCTCCCCGCCAAGCTCGACCCGGCCTAAACTAAAGAAGCGTCTGAATCGCCGGATCGATCGACACGTGCGTAACCGCTTCGCCGCTAATCACAAAGCGTTGGCCTTCCGCCTGCGAAAAATGCAGGAATCGGTTGATGTGGTAATCCTCGTCAAAACTGCAGAAGAGATTCTGCGTGTCCTCGGTATCCAGTCCCAACGCGGCGAGCGGCACCGGATCGCCAAATTTCCCGGCCAGCGCGGCATAGCGTTCCACAATTTCTTTGAGGGTGATCATCGGCGCGCGCTTCGCGGCTTCCTCGCTCATGGTTACCTCAGCCGGGAGTGTAGCGCGCCTCCGCTTACGGCGCAATTTGGCGACATGCACGCTGATTCGGTAAGATGCTCGACGGTAATGCCATTGAGAGCTTCGGAGGAAACCAATCATGAGCTTGAGCGTCGGACAAACCGCACCGGATTTTGCCTTGAAGGACCAGAACCAGAAGGAAATCAAGCTATCGGATTTTGCGGGGAAGAAACGCGTTGTTTTGGTGTTTTATCCGCTGGACTGGAGCCCGGTGTGCACCAACGAGCACGCTTGCTTCGTCAATGACATGCGGAATTTCGACACGCTAGACGCCGAAGTTCTGGGCGTCAGCGTGGACAGTGTTTGGTCACACAAAGCTTACGCCGACAAAATGGGCATCAGATATTCGCTGCTGGCGGATTTCCAGCCGCGCGGCGCGATGGGCGAAAAATACGGCGTGTTCCTGCCGGAAAAAGGCATCACCGGCCGCTCTATCTTCATCATCGACAAGCAGGGCAAGGTCGCATGGCTGAAGCACTACGACATCCCGGTCGTGCCAGACATCAAGGAAGTGGCCAGCGCTCTGGCTGGCGTGAAGTAAAAACAGGAAATGAGCGGTAACCCCATCATTTGGGCTGGTTCGAACTGCCCGGTACGAGTGTTGCAGGAGTGGCTTGCGATTCGCTTGATGGTGAGCTACCCGCGGCAAATGATCTCACCAGCAACACCAGTTGCCAGCGCTGCTCGTCGCTCAGTTTCTTTCGGAACGATGGCATGGGCTTGCGGCCTTCGGTGATCTGATAAAAGATTTCACCGTCTGTCAGCTTGTCGATCTTCGCCGCGTCCGTCAGATCGGTGGGCGCCGGATCATACATCATCGCCTCGGAACCATCTCCTTTGCCTTTTTCCCCATGGCAGTCGGCGCATTTTCTGCCATACATTTCTCGGGCTGCCGCGAGATTCGCCGAAGAACTCAGTGGATTTATCCGCGCCTTCTCCGCCGCCGGAACGATCCAGGGCGTGCGGTGAAATGCCGCAAGGACGATGGACAAAACAATCAGTCCAAGCACCATGATCAGCAGGATCCAGCGGACGCGGCGAGCGGATTTCGAAACGGGCGCCATAAGTTCTAAAGTCTCGCACAGCTGTAACTTCGTGGAAAGCAGCGAACGATTGGCGCGCTACAAACTCAGGTGCCGCGCAGTGTCAGCCAAAGCAGCTCGCCATTGAAGAAGAGAATTGCCGCAGTCACCACCCAGGCCACAATCGTAACGAACCGCGAGTTCACGAACGCGCCCATCTTGCCGCGCTCTCCGGTAAACTGTACCAGCGGAATCACCGCGAAAGGCAGCTGGAAGCTCAGCACCACCTGACTGAGAATCAGCAGCGAGGTAAGCTTGCCTTCCCCGGCGATGCCGATCACCAGAATCGCCGGAAGAATCGCAATCGAGCGCGTAATCAGCCGCCGAATCCATGGCTTCAGCCGAATTTGCAGGAACCCTTCCATCACAATCTGCCCGGCGAGCGTGCCGGTTAACGTGGAATTTTGGCCGGAGGCCAGCAGCGCCAATGCAAACAGCGTGCTGGCAAAACTGACGCCGAGCACCGGACTGAGCAATTTGTACGCTTCGGAAATATCCGCAACTTCGCTGAGTCCGCGGGTGTGAAACGCGGCCGCTCCCAGCGTCAGGATCGCCGCATTGATGAACAGCGCGAATCCCAGCGCCACCGTCGAATCGATCACCGAATACTTGATGGCCTCGCGCCGGCCTTTCTCGTTCTCGCCAAACGCCCGCGTCTGCACAATGCTCGAATGCAAGTACAAATTGTGAGGCATCACCGTAGCCCCGATGATCCCAATGGCGATGTATAACATCTCTTTGTTTCGGAGAATCTCGAACTGCGGCAGGAATCCGTGAGCGGCTTCCAGCCAAAGAGGGCGCGCAAAAAATATTTCGTAGGCGAAACAAATTCCAATGGTACCGATTAGCGTGACCACGAAAGCTTCGATCAGGCGGAAGCCCCGGCCCTGGAGCGCCAGAACCAGAAGCACGTCGAAGGCGGTCAGGACCACGCCCAGCAACAGTGGGATCCCGAATAACAGTTTCAAGGCCACCGCGGAACCCAGCACTTCGGCAAGATCGCAAGCTGCGATGGCCAGTTCGCAGATGACCCACAGAAAAATGGACACGCGCCGGGAATAGTGGTCTCGGCAAGCCTGCGCCAGGTCTCGTCCCGTGGCGATGCCCAACTTGGCAGAGAGCGCTTGCAGAAACATGGCGATCAGGCTGCTGAATAGCACCACGCTCAACAGCGCATACCCGAATTTCGAGCCCCCGCCAATATCCGTGGCCCAGTTCCCCGGGTCCATGTACCCCACGGCAATCAGGTAGCCGGGACCGGCAAACACAAGTATCTTGCGCAACCAGGAAAGATTCGGCGCGACCGGAATGGAGCGGTGCGCTTCCGGCAAGGAAGGCAGAGTGAGCGCGCGCCTCCAAGCCGAACCGTAGATAGTTCCCGCAGTCGGTTCCGGCTGCGAACGGAGCGATTTGGCGAGCAGGTCACCCATGGTGTTAACTATGGTGAATGTCATCTATAAACTACAATTAACGTCGCCCACTGTCAATAGAACTTCCTACGGTAAATACCGTAGCGCCCCCGGCGTGGGGCCGGAAGGCCATGCATTTTGACTGTGATACCTTGGAAGGGATTCCCAGGAGACATCCCATGGACGACAAACAGGCGCCGCAGCAGGCTCCGGGCCAAGTACAAATTAAGGCGGAAGAGAAAGAACTGCAGGGCATGTACAGCAATCTGGTGATGATCCAACACCACGCCGAGGAATTTACTCTGAACTTTGTCTACGTGTTTCCGAACGCCCAGCAAGGCAAACTGCTGAGCAGCATGATCGTTAGCCCCGGCCACGCCAAACGCATTTGGCGCGCTCTCGGCGAAAACATTTCGAGATTTGAGGCGCTCTACGGCCCCATCAAGGAAGGTCCCGAGGGAACTCCCGGCGCGAATATCGGTTTTGTGCAGTAACTCGAACCTGGACGGAGAACAACCGTGCGCTTTTGCGCGGCGAGTGATCAGGCCTTGCTCGTCTATTTCGGAGACGAGCTTAGCCCAGCCGCGCATAAACGTATCCTGAGACTCCTGCGAAAACTAGAACAAGGACCACCGGGGTGGCTGCGGAACCTCCAACCTGCGTATACCTCTCTGATGATCACGTTCGATCTCTGCAAGGTGAGCCCCAGCGATGTGGAAGCAGCCATCCGAAAAATTGAAGAGAGCGCAGGCGCGCCACGTCGCGGCAAGACGCGCACCGTGGAAATTCCGGTGTGCTACGACGGCGAATGCGGCCCCGATCTGGAGGCAGTCGCCCGCATGCACGGCCTGCAGCCGTCGGAAGTCGTGTCGCTTCATACTTCGCGAACTTACCAAGCCTATTTTCTGGGGTTCGCGCCAGGATTTGCTTATTTGGGCGAACTGCCCGAACAAATTGCCACCCCGAGACTCGAATCTCCTCGCAGACAAGTGCCCGTCGGCAGCGTGGGAATTGCGGAAAGGCAGACGGGCGTGTATCCGTTCGCAACGCCTGGTGGCTGGCAACTGATCGGGCGCACGGCGCTACCCATGTTCCAATGCGACCGCCGTCCCATGGCGCTGATCGCTATCGGCGACCAAGTAAGATTCCGCTCGATCTCGCACGAAGAACTCGTCAAGGGGCTAAGGTGACCTCCCTCGCGGTGAAGTCACCGGGACTGCTCACAACGGTTCAGGATCTGGGCCGTCCCGGATTCGGCGTGATGGGAATTTCGCCTTCGGGAGCGGCCGATCCCGTGGCCCTTCGCCTAGGAAATTTGCTGGTCGGAAATGCTTCGAATGCCGCGGGCTTGGAAATGACTTTGTTGGGCGGAAGCTTCGAATTTCCTGAAGGAGGCGTCATAGCTCTGACGGGTGGTGATTTCGTCGCAACCCTTAATGGCCGAGCCATCGAGATGTGGACCCCGCAGCCGGTGCCGCCCGGTGGCACCGTCGCGCTAGGCCACACGCGCAACTTCGCGCGCAGTTATCTCGCCGTCGCGGGTGGCATCCAGGTGTCCTCGTTCCTGGGCAGCGCTTCCACCCATCTGCTCAGTGGTTTGGGCGGCTACCAGGGTCGCGCGCTGAAACAAGGTGACGTTCTCTGTGTGGGGATTCGCGCCGAGAAAATTGAAAACCGCACCGTCTCGCCAACCGCCCTGTTGATGTTGAGGCCGCGGAGGGTGTTGCGCGTGACCGAAGGGCCACAGGCTGACGCTTTCTCGCCGGAAGCGACGCAAACATTTTTTCGCAGTACGTTTCGCGTCAGCGAGGCTTCCGATCGCACCGGTTTGCGCCTGGAAGGGCCGCGCATCCCATGCGATTCGCCCAGAGAAATGATCACGGAAGGTGCGCCGCTCGGCGCGATTCAAGTGACACCCTCCGGCCAGCCGATTGTGTTGTGTGTTGAGCAGCAAACTACCGGCGGCTACCCGAAAATTGCGAATGTAATTGGCGTGGACTTGCATCGTCTCGGCCAGCTCCGCCCTCGCGTGGAGATTCGCTTCGAACGAACACCCCTGGCGGTGGCCCGGTCGTTGTGGATGGAACAGGAACGGCTGTTGAATAGCCCCAGCCAACTTTTCGTATGAAACAAGTGGACCTGAATTGCGATGTGGGTGAACTACCCGAAGCGCTGGCGGACGGCAGCCAGGAAGAAATTATGCGTTACATCAGCTCCGCGAATATCGCCTGTGGAGGGCACGCCGGCGATGCGCAAATGATGCGGGCAACAGTTGAGCAGGCCCTGCGCTACGGGGTAGCCGTCGGTGCGCATCCTGGATACGAGGACCGTGCAAGCTTTGGGCGCAGGGAATTGCAACTCCCACTCGAAGAAATCGCGGACTTGGTGTATCGGCAAATCGTGGCCCTCGCGGAAATTGCTGAGCAGCGTGGCGCGACGATTAGCCATGTGAAAACGCATGGCGCGCTCTACAATCAGGGTTCACGCAATCGCGAGATCGCTCGCGCAATCGTGGCGGGAGTGCAACGCTGGAGACGCGATGTGGCGCTCATCGGCCTGGCTGGTTCGGAAATGCTCGACGAATTTCGCCGTGCCGGCTTTCCCGTTGCCGCCGAGGCATTTGCCGACCGCCGCTATGAAAAGGATGGCAGCTTGCGTTCACGTAAATTTCCGGACGCGTTGCTGAGCGATCCAGCAGAGGCGGCGGAGCAAGCGTGGCGCATCGTCGAAGGAAAGCCTTTGACCACCGTCGATGGCGATACGACCATCGTATACGCGGACTCCATCTGCGTGCACGGTGATTCGCCAAATGCGGTGGACACCGCCGCCGCGATCCATCGCAAGTTGACTCAAGCAGAGGTTGTGATTCTACCCCTGGCAGCAAACATCTAGGCGCAGCGTATTAAGCAGGAACGGTTCTTGCCGGCTTGGTTCTAGCCGCGAGCAAGGCCAGTCGCTGCTCGTGGCTCATGGGCTCCCAAGGAACAAGCTTTTCAGCAAGCACGTCCATCCGGCGAAGCAGCGTCAGTTCAATGAAAAGCTCCATAAAATCCATGTCCTGAAAGACCAACGAGCCGGAATCACGCATCTTGTCGCGAAGGCGCTCGAGATGCGCGGGCATTTCCGTCCAGTGTAGGCCGGAGCGGTGGTGATGACAGAGGTGGTAACCTTCGTTCATAAAGTTCACCTCATCCACAACCGTCACCGTGTTTACGAAATAATCCTCAGGATGTTCCGGGTCACAGAAAGCATGCTGCACCCAGGAAGTGATGGCCATGATGAAGTTCATGGTGAGAAGCGGAATTAAGACGTAGAAGATTCCAATGCGCCAGTTGTAAAGAAACACGGCAGCGAAGTAAATGGCGTACCGCACCATTCCCCAGAACATGCGTTGTTGGTTCTTCGCATCGCCGCGTGCGCGAAAGTACGCATACGGGACAATCCCCAGCGTGGTCCAAATATTGTCCGCCAGGTACCAAAGAAAATGCAGCCGGCTGGTTCGATCATAGCCGCTCGTCGCGACGGTATCGTCAGGTCCGCCGTTTTCCTTGTGGTGCAGACGAACGTGAACGGTGCGGCCCAATTCCGGCAGGTCGCCATACAAATAGCCCAGAAAGAATTCCACGTAACGCCCGAGAAACTTATCGTATTTCTCGGAGAAGTAGCCCTGCGGTCGGTGCGCCTCCATGTGTTTGGCACTGAACATCCGGATGGAACGCTGAAACCTCGGGCCACACAGCGAAAGATAAAAAGCGATCACCAGCAACAGCCGCGCCTGCCCTAAAAACAATTGCGTGATGAAAATGGGCAGCGCCGTAAACGTCAAAGACACCATAATGCGTAATGCCGGCGTATCGCGCGGGTCCCGCAGGATTCTCTGACCCAGCCAATCAATCAACCGGTCGTAAGTCCCTGAAAGAAATTGATACGCGTCGCCTAATGGGCGAACCTTCCCGAGCAGCGTACCCACCACATAAAGAGTGAAAGACAGCAGACCCTCCAGCGATGCCGCTGCGATGCTCGCCAGCGCCAGGGGTACTGAGACACACCGAACCAGCAGTTTCCCCATAGGGAAGGGCTTGACCACAGGCGCAAGCGCGCTGGAACCCATGCTGTTTTGCACTTCGTTCAAATCCACCGGTGTGACGTTTCCCGTGAGTTGCATTCTAGTCGCAGCACCACTGGACGAATTTTGCCCGTCACGGCGTGCGCAAGAATCGTACACTCAAGGGAGGCGAAGTTCCAGCATCGCAGTTAAGTTTGTGCGTAAGCGATTTAGTTGTTTTCCGTGGCGAAAACGAGAGTTTGCGCCATGCCCGCGAAGCGTAGTTCCAGCAGCGTGCGAGACCCGTCCCTGTTGTTCTGGTAGGCGATGGCATTTTTCTCATACTTAAGGCTCTGCTTCACCCACTTGGCCTCCAGCGTCGGGCCCATGCCCCTGACATCTTCGAATTTCACGATGGCATCAGGAATGTAGGATTCCCAACTGATCACGCAATACCCGACCGGAACGGACTTGCCTCCGACCCGCAAGCCCGCGGGCAAGTTAAGATCGCGTTTTCCCCGTTCATACGATCGCGGCGTGAAGCCAAGGGACGCCAGATCCTTGTGGGCAGCCTCCGCTTCCGCGTCATCCCGGTATGGTCCGACAAGCACTTGATAGACTTTCCCCAAGAAACGGTTCCGGGAAACGACAGCTGTAGAAAAGCCCTGTTGCGACAACTGTCCCGTAGTCCGGTCTGCCAAAAGCTTTTCTTTGAACTTTCCGACTTCCAGATACTTTTCCGAGCGCGCCACTAGCGCTTCTACCCCAGACGGTTCGATGTAGACGGTCGGGCGTCCCGCCCGTTCGAATTCCGGCCCCATGACGCGGAACAAGGTTGCGCCGGATTCCGGTGCAGCCGCCACCATAATTCCCGGAAGCGAAGGCTCCGCAGGCGTTGAATGGAGACGTGGAGCAGAAGCGGGAAAGCTAAAAACGGAACGAGGGGCAGAACTGGCAGTGGCGGGCTCCCCTGTGTGGAGACTCTCATTGGGGAGCGGGTCGGTTGACTGTGGTTTCTGCGGCGGTGCCGTTGGCATCGCGGTCGTCTCCGGCTCGACGCGTGCCGCCACTGCTTTCGCCAACGGCGCTTGTGACTCCAGCCGCGATGAGGGATCTTCCATTGCGCCAGGCGGTGGTCCGGTAATTTGCTGCTGCGCCGCGGATGTCCCTCCCAAGCGTTCGCCAAATTCAACCAGCGAATTACCCAACACGCGATTGTGACTCAGTAATCCAAACACCCCGGCAACAAGAGCCGAAGCAACAACTCCAGTGACCAGCCCGCCGGAGAATCCTTTCCATACCCTGCGGGATTGTATCCAGCCAACAAGGCCTTTCAGTTTTGCGAACGCTTTCCCCAGCGTCTGAATGTGAGCACGTTGCGCCGCGGGAGACGAAGCGGCACCCTTGCTGGTCAGTTTGCCCACGGAAGGCTGGCTGATCCAGTCGCGAATCTGTTCACGGGCTTCCGGGCGTAGATTCGTGAAGCGCAGCCCTCCCCTCTTCTGTGTGGAATCAACCCATGCCAGTTGGCTGCCGACCTCGATGAATCGAGAGATGCCCCGTGGTGGGGCTTCGGCCTGCCAGGCGAGCCCGGCATCAGGATCAACGCGCCGGTAGGAGAACCACAAGCGAATGCTGTCCGTCCGCTGCATAGGAGCGCTGGATTGAAAGCACAACCCTCCCTCGGAGATGTTCAGGATGATGCCCCCATTGTTGTGATCGAGATTTACGTAAGCTTGGCCGTTCACCGCCATCCGTGGGGCCACACGGCGTTCCCTCTTGAGCATGACCGTCTCCCTGCCAACCACCAATCAACTGTTACTATGGTGCGCTCCCGGAAGCTGCGACTCGTGCGAGGGACAGGCAAATCAAACTGGTTGGCAATGATTGAGCGAACCTGGTGGCGTACAGGATTGCGGCCCAACCTCGCTGGTCACTGCTGCCTTCCGGGTGGCTGGGGAGCAAATGAACTCGACCTAAAACGTTCTAATTTCGTATCAAAAGCCGGACTAAGGGGTCAATGGTACGCAGGTACTACTACAGTAAGGAAGGCTTTGGCCGTTGGCTAACGACAGGCGACGAGCAACGTAAAACAGCAACCGTGCCCGGAGCGCGACGAACCATCGAGCACCCAGACTCCGTCATACTTTCCCTGCCTAAGTACAGATTGGAAACGCCTATTCTCATACGCCTGGGGTCCTGCGTTATACTCGGGGCACGCGACATCTTGTCGCCATCGGCGTTCTCGCCGAGAAGGAGGTGATCCAGTGAGGTACGGTTTACGTTGACGCAGTAAAGGAGGCGCTTGTGACCTTTCCGAGCGCCTCTCTCCTTTTTGTTCCCGCCGCAAATATCCTGCGATTTGACGGATTTACTCCGCTTTATTCAGCATATCCCCCAACTCTCATGCGCCATCTGAAGTTTGATGCGGTGATAACTCATCATCCTTATCATCCTTATCATCGTGTCTGTTGCGGCGAACGCCGGGGCATCGTAGAATAAACAAATTGCAGTTTCCTGACACGTGATTTAACGGGCCTGTAGCTCAGGTGGCTAGAGCGCGCCCCTGATAAGGGCGAGGTCGGTGGTTCAAGTCCACCCAGGCCCACCAT
>CAVZMQ010000028.1:0-36535 GCA_963776365.1 Candidatus Acidiferrales bacterium
ACCCGCTGCTCGCCTTGATACTAGCGGCGACGCTGGGACTGGTAGAACGCACACAACAGTTACGTAGAATTCCATCTGCCGGCTAGGGCCATTCCAATTCGGAGATGCGTTACCAATCTCTTTTTTGGGAGGCGACGTGCTCCAGAACTTGAGCAAAACCGCTGGAAACTGTGGCCCAACTGTAATTTTGCTCGACAAGTAATCGTGCCCTTCGTCCAAGCTCTTCCCGGCCCAAAGGATCCCCAAGCAATTGAATAATCTTTTCGGCAAAGCTAGACGGAGTATCGGCCAACAATAGATGTTCGCCGTTTTTGACCGGCAAACCCTCAGCCCCGATGGAAGTTGAGACTACAGGCTTGGCCATACTCATGGCCTCATAAATTTTGAGGCGGGTTCCCCCTCCAATTCGAAGTGGAACAATAAACACGGCACCCTTCGCCAGGTAAGGTCGAATGTCCTCAACCCAGCCCGTCAGCTGGATGTTAGGAGTGCTGGCTGCAAGATCTCGGAGACGTTGTGAAGGGTTGCGGCCTACGACGCACAAACTAGCGTCAGGTACCTTTGCGAGGATCAGCGGGAAAATTTCGTTCGCGAAGTAAATCATGCCATCTTCGTTGGGAAGCCAATCCATCGATCCCGTGAAAACCAGCGAGTTGGGTGTCTCTCCTTGCTCAGACGGTCGGAAAAAGTCCGTGTCCACGCCTGTCTGTACCACCGTCAGTTTCCGCCGATCCAGGAATTTGGAGAAAGCATCCAGATCGTTTTGTGAAACAGCGAGAACGTGATCTGCTTTTTTCAAACACCTCTGTTCCGCTTCAGCCATTTTCTTCCATTCAAGCCAGGAGACAGCCTTCCACACTGGATTTCTGGCGACTTGGTAGTGACGTTGCCAAATGGCCGCTTCGACGTTGTGCGTGAAAAGCACTTTAGGACTGGGCCAATCCCAGGGAATCGCGCCAGCAGCAGCGAGAAAATCACACAGAATCACATCGTATGTCTCTTGCTGCAGCAATTCTCTTAGTCTGTTGCGAACGATAGGCCGGCAATATTTCGTCAAGTTATACGGCTCGTGGGAAAACAGACGAACAGCATAGTCCAGCAACTCCCCAGCACCCTTGGCCTCGGGCAGATCCAGAGGGACAAGAACGATTCGTCGAAAAATCTGGCCAAGTTCCGGATGAGTGTCATTCTCGTGTCCGGCGTAGAACGAAAAAAAGGTGACCTCATGGTTCTTGGCTAATTGGCGAAGGATGTTGTAACTGCGAATCTTCCCGCCCGTATCAGGAGGAACCAGTCCGCCAGCCTTAACCCAGAGAATTTTCATGGGGCTGCACTACCAGCAAATCCCTTTATAAGAAGCTCCCGAAGGAATTCGCCGGGATTTCTCGAGATTGACTAGATCGATCACTTCCTGATCCGCGCGAATGTTCCTTTGCAGCACCTGAACATCAAGACCTCGCGTTGCGATCACCACGACCTCTGCGAATTTCAACACCTCCTCCAAACTGGGTTTCAGCAGAGACCCAATGTGAGGAATAACCTGCTCAATGTAATCCCGGTTCGATCCAATCAATCGACCCAGCGAAACGTTATCGTCATAGATCTGAACTTCGCGGCCTTCTCCGAGCAGCCGCTTCACCAGTTGCACTTGTGGACTCTCGCGAAGATCATCCGTTGCGGCCTTGAAGCTGAGCCCCAGTACCGCAATTTTGCGCTTTCCGGTCTGCAGCACAAGGTCAATTGCGCGCTCCAGATGCTGCTCGTTGCTCAACAGGATCGATTCCAGAAGAGGCAATTTCAGGTCCAGTTCTTTTGCTTGATAATTTAGCGCGCGAAGATCCTTGGGCAAGCAGGAGCCTCCGAACGCGAATCCGGGCTTCAAGTAAGCCCCCGAAATATTGAGTTTGGTATCTGAAGCAAAAATCTCCATCAGTGATTCCACGTCGACTTCGAGCTCACGAGATAGCGTTCCAACTTCGTTTGCAAAAGTGACTTTTAGTGCGTGCCACGAATTGCACAGATACTTCACCATTTCCGCCGCACGAAAAGACGTCTCAAATAGCCGTCCTGGAGCCCACGAGTAGAGCTCGCGAACTATCGCACTGTGCCCTTTGTCGGCGGCACCAATGATTGTCATCGCAGGCTCCATGAAATCTGCGACGGCCGTGCCTTCGCGCATAAACTCCGGATTCACACACACCGCAAGGTCTACGCCGAGATGTTTCCCGCTTGTTTTCTCGAGTGTCGGCACAACAATCGTTTCCGCCGTCCCAGGCAGCACGGTGCTCCGCAACACGACCGTGTGGAACGCCTTCTTTCCTTTCAGAATCCCACCGATTTCGTTACAAACTGGCTCGATGTTGCCAACGTCGAGTTTTCCATTGCGCAGACTAGGGGTGCCAACACACAGGAACGAAACTTCGCTAGTAAGGACTGCGTCCTCTGCCGACCGGGTGGCGCGCAGTCTTCCGGCCTCATGAGCCCTGGCAATGATCTCATTCACTTGCGGCTCTACGATGGGGCTCTTCCCTGAGCTCATCGCGTCAACCTTGGCTGCCTTCACGTCGACACCAATGACAGTGTTGCCACGATGAGCCATGCACGCGGCCGTGACCGTGCCCACATATCCCAGGCCAAATACGCTGATAGAGTGAGTCATTCCGATTGCTCGAGTCTCCCCATAGTTCCTTTGCCGCGAGGCTGTACATCATTTACGAGTCGAAACAGATTATTAGTCTCGTATTTTCAGTATGTTACAACCCAGTAAAGCTTTAACTCGACCCGCTCGAGACTTACGGCCCAGGTGGATACGCTCGCGTATAGTATAAACGTAGTGCAGTGCTCGGTGCTCTAGCAAGCGTTGGTGAGTAACCCTTTGCACTTCCAAGTGGTACTTTTTCCGTTGCTGAGATTCAGAACCCTGCATGCCGGATGAGCAGCAAGTGAACATACCTCGGTCTGGGAAAATTCGCCGGTTCGCCTCGATGAGCACTCCAGAGATCGCGGATCGCCTCCGTCAGGAACTGCACCGGCGTACCGACGCGGCCTCGTTCGCATTAGGTTTCAATCCTTGCCGCGGAGAGATTCGCAAAGCGAAATCCAGCTCTTCTCCAGAGTTTTTTTTCCGTGCTGACGATGTTCCGCAGATCACTCGGCTGTTGCAAGAGCGATTACCAGAACAGGTTGAATCGATCACCAAGAGTGCCGAGAAGATTTGTGAGCATCGGTTCAACTTGCTTGGCTATCGAGACTTGGATTACGGGCGGGAAATCGATTGGCACTTGGACCCTGTGAATGGAAAGCGAGCTCCCCGTGATCTGTGGTACCAGATCAAGTTTTTGGATTTCGCTTCGGTCGGCGATGCCAAAATCACCTGGGAACTGAACCGCCATCAACATTTCGTTACGCTCGCGAAGGCTTATCGGCTCAGCAATGATCCTCGGTTTGCCTCGGAACTTCTTGACCAGTGGCAGCATTGGCACAAAGAGAATCCCTATCCCAGGGGAATCAATTGGGCCAGTAGTCTCGAAGTCGCGTTCCGTAGCCTTTCCTGGTTGTGGGTCCACTTCTTGCTGAACGGGACGCCGGCCATGACACCGGAATTCCGCCAACAATGGCTGCGGGCAATGACTCTCAGCGGCCGCCATATCGAACGTTACCTGTCCACATATTTTTCACCAAACACCCATCTACTGGGCGAAGCGGTTGCCCTCTATTCCATCGGCTTGCTCTGTCCTGAATTACGCTCCTCCTCTCGTTGGAGGAAAAAGGGCTGGGAGATCATGTTGCGGGAATCGCAGCGCCAAGTAATGCCGGACGGATTTTATTTCGAGCAGTCGACTTACTACCACGTTTACGCCCTGGACTTTCTGCTTCACGCTGGTGTCTTGGCTTCGTTGAATAAAATGCCCTTTCCGCCAGACTACCAGCATCGGCTTGAGCAAATGCTCGACGCGCTCGCACTACTATGCCAGGCAGGAACTCCTCCTAGTTGGGGAGATGACGATGGCGGTCGAGTATTTGATGCACAACGGAATCGGGCAGAACATCTTTCTGATCCTCTTGCGACAGGCGCCGTTGTCTTTGCACGGAGCGATTTTAAGTTTCTTGCCGGCGGTCTGCGTGAGGAGACCCTCTGGTTGCTTGGCCAAAAAGGTGCGTCGGAGTTCGATCGCCTCGAAGCAAAGCAGCCTGCTATGAGCTCAGCAGCTTTGCCAGAGGCTGGTATGTACGTAATGAGTTGCGCCGAGGGGAAGATGCAAGCCATCATCGATGCCGGCCCACAGGGGGCTCTCGCAGCCGGGCATGGGCACGCTGATGCACTCAGTCTAACTCTCCACGCGGCCGGACAGGAACTGCTCGGGGACTCCGGGACCCTTGAATATGTTGGATCAGACGCGCAGCGAGATCATTTTCGCGGTACGGCCGCACACAATACTCTCCAGTTGGACGGACGAGATCAGTCGACCCCTAAGGGCCCTTTCGCGTGGGATCGCCTAACGAACACCAAAGCAGAGACCTGGGTCGTTGGCCAAACCTTCGATTTATTTGGCGGAAGTCATGACGGCTACGCACAAACCGAAAATCCAGCGGTTCACCAAAGATGGATTTTCTTTCGAAAACCTAAATTCTGGTTGGTCCGCGATCTGGTCATTGGCAACGGCAAGCGTCGCATCGATCTGTGTTGGCACCTCGGCCCCAACTTGTCTCCTCCCGGGACGGTCGGAAGCAAGTTCATCTCGTCCGGGCACAACGCAGCCATAGCCCTATTTACTGCTGACGAAGACACTTGCTCCAAAACGATTGAGCCGACCGTATGGTCGCCCGTATATGGAATGAAAGAACCAGCAAGTACCATTCGATTCTCGATCGAAACTAATCTGCCCGCTGAGATTGTCACGGTGCTCGCCCCACAAGTCGCAGGCATAGAAGCCTTGAGTACTCAGGCTAGGTTGAGTCGATTCGTCCCCTCTCCCGGAACGAGCGCTTATCGTCTTATCGACAATCACGAGGAGCATTGCTGTGTATTCTCGAGAGAAAAAAAGTGGAAGTTTGAAGAATGGGCGAGCGATGCCGAGTTTCTGTATGTGTGCACCACGAACGGAAGATTAGTTCTCCTCGCTTTCTGCAATGGCACACATGTGGAGTTTCGTGGTGTCCGTCTCGCCTCCGTGCCCAAACGCATCGATCGATGCGAGGTTATTTTCTTAGAAGACAGGGTGCAGGTTGTTAGACCAGCAGACTGCATAGTTCTTTCCAAAGAACTATGCGGGTCATTTGTGATTACAGAGGGCATCCCCCAATCGAGCGGCGAGGCGATTCGCTAATCATGTGCGGCATCTGCGGCATTTTCTATACTGATGCGACGCAAAGTGTTGATCGAGATGTTCTAGGGGGCATGAATCGCCAGATTGTGCACCGCGGCCCGGACGACGAAGGGCTCTTCGTTGAAGGCAATGTCGGCCTCGCGATGCGGCGGCTCAGCATCATCGACGTTAAGACCGGACATCAACCAATTGCTAATGAAGACGAGAGCCTGTGGATCGTCTTTAACGGTGAAATTTACAATCACGCCGAATTGCGAGCGCAATTGGAAGCCCAAGGGCATCGCTATCGCACGAGAAGTGACACGGAAACGATCATCCATCTCTACGAACAGTACGGCCGTGACTGCGTCAAATATTTGCGTGGAATGTTCGCCTTCGCCATATGGGATCGCAACAAAAAAAACTTCTTCGCGGCCAGGGACCGATTGGGTATCAAGCCTTTTTATTATCGCTACGATGGAAAATCCCTCCTGTTTGGGTCCGAAATCAAGGCAATCCTGGCATACCCTGGAGTTCGCGCTGAGTTAAATATGGGCGTGCTTTCGGAATATCTGGCTTTTGGTTATTTGGCCGGATCACTGACCATGTTCGCGGGGATCCACAAGCTGCCACCGGCGCACACCTTGGAGATTGACTTCGCAGGCAAAGTGAATCTGCAAAACTATTGGGACCTCACCGGGCCCGCCGACACAGAGGATCAGCCTCGAGAATTCTACGTCAAGGCTTATCGCGAATTGCTCGAATCGTGCGTTTCGAGCCACCTCATGAGCGATGTCCCTTTGGGGGTATTTCTTAGTGGTGGCCTAGACTCCAGTGCAATCGCTGCCTTGACCACGAAAATCCGGCGCGAACCTATAGAAACCTTTTCCGTTGGCTACGGAGAAGAACGTTTCAGTGAGCTTCCCTATGCACGCCAGACGGCCGAACATATCGGCGCCCGTCACCATGAAATACGGTTGAACCGGGAGGAATTCTTCGCGTCGTTACCCGCGCTCATTTGGCATGAAGACGAACCCATCGTGTGGCCTTCCAGCGTTTCGCTCTACTTTGTGGCCAAGCTAGCGCGGGAACGGGTGAAGGTTGTACTTACCGGCGAAGGTAGTGATGAGACCTTGGGCGGATATACGCGCTATGCCTGGACTCTGGCCAATTGTCGCATGGACCGGGTATACCGTTCGCTTACGCTCGCTTTCTTCCGCCAGTGGATACGGCAGGGAATCGAGAGTAGGGTGCTGCCTTCCGGTTTGCGGCGCAAGCTCGAACACACGTTTTTGGGAAGGGATGGCGTATCCTGGCCATCGTTCTATTTCGATAATTTCTATTCCGCGTTCTCTGCAGCGGAACAAGCCGAACTGCTCACTGCAGGGGCGCGCGAACTGAGCGGCAGCGCTTATGCCGGCTCCATGGCCTATTGGGACAAGTCCTTGGGAGATCTTCTCCACCGGCTTTTGTACACCGACATTCGCACGTACATGGTGGAGCTGCTCATGAAGCAGGATCAGATGAGCATGGCCGCGTCCATTGAGAGCCGGGTTCCTTTCCTTGATCATGTCCTTGTGGAGTTCACGGCTCGTATCCCCGCACGGTATTCGATCCAGGGGTTTTCCGGAAAGCAGATCTTAAAGTTAGCAGTAGAGGATCTGCTCCCCCGTTCGATTGTGTACCGTCAGAAAATGGGCTTCCCTACGCCTTGGGCTTATTGGTTGGCGGGACCGCAATTCGACGACCTGGAGAGTATGCTATTAGAACCCCGCACGCTGGAGCGAGGTTTGATCGAGCGCGATGCCGTTAGAAGGTTATTCGCCGAACATCGTACACGCCGCAGAGATAATGGCGATCGAATTTGGCGTCTGCTGAATCTGGAGACCTGGCAGCGCGTTTTCGTTGATGGCGAGTTGCCCACTATGAAATCAATTTCACCGCAAGCCGTCGTTGCGGTAACGAACCCGCAACCAAGCAGGCATTAATCACACCGTTTTTATCTCCACGGGAATAAGAAGAGCCAGGCTCGCAGCTTTGCAGTTCGATTTCTCAGGCCGCTCCAAATCACTTGCGCCCTCATCCTCCTAAGCCATCTATGAGACGGCTTGTAGTCTGTCAGGTCTCCGAAAGATCCTTGCTGGCCTTCATTCCCTCCTGGCTCCGTGCAAGTCCTCGATACACCCTGAGCCACTGCTCGCGGACTACTTCCCAGGTATATTTTCGCGACTCTTCGTAGGCATTCTTTGCTAGCTTGTCGGCCAGAGCGGCGTTACGAAGCAAGCGGATCACGTTAGCGGCTAGCGCTTTCTCGTCACCGACTTTCGAGAGCAATCCGGTGCACTCGTGCTCAACCAGATAGGGCATGGACTCGGGCGAGGTTGAGACTACGGGCGTGCCGGCTCGGAAGGCTTCGATAAGCGAAACGGGCATGTTGTCCAGCCATGACGCGTTGATGAAGATGTCGGCCTGGTCGTAATACTTGCCGATCTGCTGGCGGGAGGCTACCCCGGTGAAAGTGACACCCGTCAGCTTGAGATCGGCGACCAGCTTGCGGATCGCGAGTTCGAGCGGGCCAGCGCCCACCAGGTCGAGCTGTGCTTCAGGGTACTTCTTCTTCACTTCCGCAAATGCTTTGACGACCACATCTACGCTGTAATATTTAAAGAAGCCGCGCGTGCAGACCAAATGCGGGCGCAGAGGACTACGCTCGCGATAGCAGAACTGCGAGAGGTCCACAACGTTGGGAACGATGATGGCTCTCAGCCCGAATTCGCGGAAGACGTCAACGAGATAGCCGGAGGGTGTGACGATTTCGTCGACGCGCGCGAGGACGAACTTTCCAGAGCGGAAGCGTTGCAGGTGGTCGCGAGCCTCTCCGCTGTGATAATTGATGATGCTTTTTTTGCTGCAGAGTTTCGCGAAGAACCAAGCGGGCGCTGGCGCAAGCAGGAACGACCAGTAGGACGCCGAGAAGATGTGCGCAATGGAGACTTCTCTCATGCCGCACCAAAGATGCAGAAAGTAGATGGGCTCCCGCAGAATCGTACGCAGGCCGGGGACGGATTCTGCCCAGGCGAGTACGCCAGGGAGTGGTGGATCGATGGCGAGGAAGCTAACTTCCACGTCGGGATCGTTCTGCCAGAGGCGCATGAGCAGGTCGGCCTGGACGGCTTGTCCGCCAACGTAGCGCATGCTGGGGGCGACGATGGCGACCTTGAGTTTGTTCGGCCTAGGATCAGGTGGCGCGCTCATTTGGGAGATTTTCTTCTGCATTTATTTTCGAGAAGGGTCAGGTAGAGATCTTCGTAGCGGCGGCATATAGGATCAAGACTGAAGTTTTCTTCCACGAAGCGGCGAGCGTTGTCGCCTTGTTCCAGGCGAAGACGGGCGTCGTAGAGAAGACGGTGGATTGCATTAGCGAAGCTATTTTCATTCTTTGCAGTAATGAGCGCGCCGCGCTGGTCGTTAACCAACTCGGCGTTGCCTCCTACGTTGTAGGCGACCACGGGCAGGCGGGCGGCCATGGCTTCAAGGATGGCGTTGGAAAGGCTTTCAGAATCGGAGGTGAGGACAGCCACGTCCATGGAAGCGAGGACGGCGGGGATGTCGCGGCGATCGCCGAGGAAGATGGCGCGGTCGCCGAGACCGAGTGCGGCAGCTTGTCGCTCAAGTTCCGGACGAAGCGGGCCATCGCCGGCGAGAAGGAATTCCACGTCAGGCATGCGCTGATGAATCTGGGCAGCGATGCGGAGAAAGCCGGCGTGATTTTTATATTGCGCGTTCATGCGCGCGACCATGCCCACGCGGAGTGTATCGGGGCATCGGGGTAACGCGGCAGGTGCGGGTTCAAGAGCCGCAGGGGGCAGGGCGTTTCCGATGACGACAAGTTTCTCGCGCGGCACGCCGGCAGCAGCGAGCCGATCGGCTCCGGCTTGCGAGTTGCATGTGACCGCGTCGCACAGGCGAAAGGCGGTGGTTTGCACGCGGAACTTTGCCGGGGTCAGCAAATCTCCGAGCTGGCGATGGCTGCCAATTATGACTGGCACATGGGCGAAGTTGGCCGCGGGTATTAGCGTCAAGTTGGTGTAGAAATCGAAGGAGTGGGCGACTTGAACATGAAGGCTGCGTAGGTGCCGACTCAGCTTGAGGCGAGTGCGCAGCGATGTCCATCCAAACAGGCTTCCTCCGAGAGGAAACTGAGGAACGTCTCCGACCTGGTCAACCAAAGGGCCGCGGCGACTCACGCATCCCAAATGAACCTGGAATACTGACTCGCTGATATTTTGGGCGAGCACGGCAAACTGGCGTTCCGACCCACCTGTTTCGAAGGTGTTGATCATAAGAAACAGGTTGATCGCCGAATCGGCGAGACGAGTTGTGGCTACGATGTCTGCGTTCGTGGCTCCCACCCGATCATTCTCCTGCCGGGGCAGATGCTAACACAGGAGCGTCCGACCCTTTCCTCCTCGACTACGCTACCACCGGAAGAGAAAACAAGCCGGCAGGGGAGACGTATTTCTCAAGGAAGTTGCGGTGCCAGAGTTCGAACATCAGCAAGCGCCACAGGTGATCGCTCAAGGTTCGGCCGCGATGCAGGTAGCCCCGTTAGTGTACTGCGTCCAACGCTTCTTTACATTTGGCGATCTTGCTCAGGATGCGCTCAACCGGCGCACTCCAGACGAATACTTGGGGCTTCTGGTTGTGGTTTTCAATGTAATTCTCGATGGTGGTGATCAATTCCTTGAGGGCGTGAAAGCTACCTCGCCGGATGCGTTGCTGGGTCAGATCACGAAACCAACATTCGGCCAGGTTCAGCCAAGAGCTGGAAGTCGGGGTGAAGTGCAGATGGACGCGTGGATGACGTCTCAGCCAGGATTTCACACGCGGGTGTTTGTGGGTGCCGTAGTTGTCGACGATCAAATGCAGTTCTGCATCAGCAGGCGTCTCGGTGTCAATGCGCTGTAGAAAGCGAATGAATTCCTGGTGTCGGTGTTGAGGCATGCAGTCGCCAATCACTTTTCCCTCCAAGATGCTCAAGGCGGCGAATAAGGTGGTCGTTCCGTGGCGTTTGTAATCGTGCGTCATGGTCCCGCAACGACCCGGCTTCATTGGCAAACCGGGCTGGGTGCGATCCAAGGCTTGGATCTGACTTTTCTCGTCCACGCATAGCACCAGGGCTTTGCCCGGTGGGTTCAGATAGAGTCCCACGATGTCCACCAGTTTATCGACGAACTTCGGGTCGCGACTCAACTTAAAGGTGTTCAGGCGATACGGCTTGAGATTGTGCCGCTGCCAAATGCGGCGAACGGTGGCCTCGCTGACTCCCTGAGCTTTGGCCATCGTGCGCGTGCTCCAATGCGTGGCGTTCGGCGGTTTTCTGTGCAGCGTGGCTTCCACGATGGCCGCGACTTGGGAACTGGTGATCCGTGGGATCCGGCCTGGACGAGGAGCGTCCTTTTCCAGCCCTGCCGCGCGCAACGCTAGGAATCGCTGCCTCCACAGTTGCACGGTCGGTCGCGAAATGCGCAAGCGCGTCGCGATCTCCTGATTTTCAATCCCCTCAGCAGCCAGCAGAACAACTTGGGCTCGTTGCGCCAAACGCTGCGGCTGGCTTCTGGCTTTCGCCCATGAATGCAGGGTAGCCCGTTCTTCGGGGGACAAGATAACCAAGGGTGCTCGTCTGCTCATGAGAAAGAGCATACGGGAGCGATCATAATATGTCAAGCTATATATGACGCAATACACTGGCCCTTTCGGGCACATAAGAACTCCGGCCTTTAACTAGCCCTTGGACCAGTACCGTTTGATGGCGGGCGGATTTTAGAATGATTGTGTGATGAGCGGCCTCGCCCTAGATCTTCGTCAGCTCCAGGCTGATAGACGCAAACCTTCGATGCTTCGTAAACTCTCCATTTTCCTAATATTTTTGATGGTCTTGTTGGCAGATCTCTCTCAGTTAGGATGCGCAGGGTTAACGAGCGCCAAGGGTCCCGCAGGATCGACGGCGGTAACAATCACGGTGAGCCCGAACAGCGCGACCGTGATGCTGGGAAGTACTCAACAGTTTGAAGCAAATGTGACCGGGACTTCGAATACTGCCGTGACCTGGACTTTGAGTGGTGCCGGCTGCAGCGGTGCGACCTGTGGTACAATTTCGCGCAATGGACTGTACGTGCCGCCGGCGAGTGTTCCCTCGCCAGCGATGGTCACTGTCGCAGCAACCAGCGTGGCGGACCCTACCAAATCAGCTTTGGCTAGCGCAACAATTGTTGCTGCGGCTGCGATCCTGTTGACCATCAGCCCGGCAAACGCTTCTGTCCCGAGCGCTGGTACGCAACCTTTCACCGCAAGCCTGACTGGGACTTCAAACACGGCTGTTAGCTGGAGTCTAAGCGGTCCTGGTTGCGGCGGCTCATCCTGTGGGACAATTTCGACCAGCGCCTCGTTCGCAGTCTATTTGGCGCCGACTGTCCCTCCTTCGCCGGCAAGTGTCAACGTGATTGCAACCAGTGTCGCGGAGCCCACCAAGTCAGCTTCCGCAAACGTGACTGTCGTTCCCGTGGTTGGCGTCACGGTGAGTCCGACCGGCGCCTCTCTTCCCACAGGGATGACGCAGCAGTTCAACGTATCTGTGACGGGGACCTCGAACACGTCGGTGGCGTGGAACGTTGCGGGAGCCGGATGCAGCAGTGTGGCCTGTGGAACGATCAACAGCAGCGGACTCTACACGGCCCCGGCGATGGTTCCATCCCCTGCCACTGTCACCATTACAGCAACCAGCGTGGCCGATCCGACGAAATCGGGTGCCGTCAATTTGACGATCCTTTCGTCTGCAAAAGCCGGGACCGTCCTGCCAACACTTCCGCAGGCTACCGTGGACATCACCATGCCGGTCCAAACCGGGACCGTCCGAAACGTGGCAGCCGGTAATGCGGCCGCGTTCCAGGCCGCGATCAACGCGGCTACCTGTGGCGATACAATCGTTCTTGTGGCTGGCTCAACTTATACCGGCAATTTCACCATACCGAACAAGGCTTGTTCCGGCTGGATTCTCATTGAGTCCAGCGCCTTGGCTTCTCTTCCTCCGTCGGGCACTCGCGTAAGTGGAGCGTGCAGCACTGGGACTTATCCCGCAACAGTCTGCCCCCCGCCATCGGCGGGAACGATAGCAAACATGGCGACGATCATTTCTACGGCCACGAACCGCCCAACGATCACTTTCCAGACGGCAGCACACAACTGGCGGCTCATCGGTCTGGAGATCACCCAAGCCCCCGGATTGCACGACTATTCTTTAATCGAGACAGACAACAGCGTGACCAGCTCGGCCGATCTTGTAAGTTACCTCATCATCGACCGTTGCTACATTCATGGGACCTCGACCGGAGCAGTGCGGCGCGGAGTGAGTTTTCAAGTCGCAAGCGGAGCGATTATAGACAGCGATATCCGAGAGATTCACGATCAAGCCACCTCTCCTGGTCAAGGGTCAGACTCTCAAGCGATCGCCGTATGGAGCGGTCCAGGTCCGTTTCTTTATCGGAATAATTTTCTATCGGCAGCCTCCGAAAACACGATGTTCGGCGGTTCTGATCCTAGCATTGCGGGCCTGGTTCCTTCTGACATCACCATTGTCGGTAATCACTATTGGAAGGACTATACTGCGTGGCATGGAAATGGCTACGATGTAAAGAACATCTTTGAATTGAAGAATGCTCAAAGATTGCTTGTGGACGGTAATGTGTTCGATACCGTCTGGGCTGATGCCCAACAGGGAACCGCGATCATGCTCACGGTTCGCAATCAGAACGGGGGATGCAACTGGTGCGTGGTTCAGGATGTGACTTTTACCCACAATTTAGTGGAACATGCTTTGACAGGTCTGGAAACAACCGGGTCGGACGATGCCCATAGCAGCCTTCCCGACAATCGCATTCTAATTCAGAACGACATATTCACAGATATGGGAACAGGCTTTTATCTCGATAGTTATGCCGGTGTGGCTAATTTGAGATCAGACAATATATATATAGATCACGACGACATTTTTGAGACGGGAAACATATTAATGTCCGGTGATTCAGGACAAGTGACGACACTGACATTTGCGAACATCATTGGACTCGAAGGCAATTACACGTTTGGGGGTGCCGGCACTTACGGCAATCCGGCGCTGACATTCTCCACATTCGTTACATCGCTCACCTACAATGATATCTTGGTGCTAACGTCCGATGGGTTGAGTGATGGTAAAACTTATCCCAGCGGAAAGACGTATTTCAACAGCACGGAGAGCGCAGGATTCACGAACTATGCTGGCGGGAACTATCAACTCACCAGCGGCAGCGCATATCACAATGCAGGCACTGACGGCAAAGACATCGGCGTGTGGGATTGGACTACGTTCAACACAGAGACGACCGACGCGCTCAATGGGAATTATCCGCAGTAAACACGTTTCGACTTTCTCCAGCCAGTTCCTTTTGACAAATCCCCGGTCAAGCCACTCGGCGAGAGGGACACACATTTTGGAAATCCTTTTCAGTCCCTAAGTAACTCCCGTCAGTTTCGAACGCAATACAGATGACTCGGCCGACGGTCGACGAGATTGGCACGCGTTAAATACTTCTAGTTTCTCCGTAATATATGAGGTATCCACAAGTTTCACAAGTTCCGAGTAGATGAACCACGGCGAGAGCGTTTCCCATTTTTTCTTTGGCCGTAGCGCCACGCATCTGGATAAGCAGCTCTGGCCGTCGGCGTGTAGTCGAGACCGAGGGCTTGCAACTGCAAATCGACAGTAGGAAAATTGCGAACGTCCAAATGGGACTATCAACCCCGTGACTACTATCACCGCGAAGGCCAGGACAACGAAAGAACCGTTAGAGTGGACCATCTACTGCGTTCTGCTCTTTATGCTCGCCCTCTGGCCGAGGCTCCTATACGACCACGCAGTGTTGGATCAGTTCGCAAACTTGGCGCCTAAAGATCAACCCGATATGAAAGATTTGCGGCGGGACATCGCCCAGATTGGTGAGGAACGATCCGTCGGTTACTTCACGCCTGATAGCGCTGATTACGTGGAACTCGCAGCCAAGTTATTGAAAGGCAGCTTCGCCGACGCGGTGTCTTCTAAAAGGCCTATCGGATATCCATTCCTACTGGCGCTAACTGGATTACATCCGACCGCAATACTAACCGTCCAAGCGGTACTGCTCTCGATAATCCCCATATGCACGTTTTTCCTGGTGTCGATTGTCACCCGGTGCCGTCTGCTCGGTTTTGCGAGCGGCCTCATCTCTTGCATATCCCCCACAGGCATTGCGCTAGGTGCATTTCTGTTGGCAGATGCATTCTTTTCTGTCCTTTTTGCTGTCTCATTTGTAGCACTTATCCATGGTGCGCTGTTCAACTCTGGCCGCTGGATTGTTTTTTCGGCCATGCTCTCTGGAATTGCGGTATTAGTTAAACCTATACTGCTTTTTTGGCCCTTCATCTCCCTAGTCATTTACCTCTTGATTGCCGGGTTGCAGGAGCTGATGGCACGCGGGTCTCACGATAAGCTTAAGACCTGGCTACGAGCCTTCATTAAGATCTGGAGACCCGCATTGCTCCTTGTGTTGATACCTCTGCTTGTCATGACTTCGTGGGCGGGATTGAACTACTGGCACAATGGAGTTTTCACGGTCTCCAGCATAGGAGCGCTCGCGTTGCGACTTTACCTAGCGCCTGAGGTCGAACAATGGGAGGCCACAGGTACATACCCCGCTAGCGAAGCCGTGCATGAAAAGCAAGTAGAGCTTCGAAGGCGTTTTTCTGCTATCCCAACCGAAAAGGAAAAGCTGCGTATTTACAGTGATGAAGCTATAGCGATTTTCAAACATTACCCGTCAAGGACCGCCCAGGCTCTAATCGAGAATGCTTTAACTAACTCTACGGAAGGGTGGGGCTACTTCCCCGTGCAGATTCCGGATAGCCAAAATCGTCATAGCCGCATCCTAAGTACTATCTCCTGGCGGGAGCACCAAATGCGCAAGCTCGCTTTATTGCCGGTCGTTGTCGCCCCTATTGTCGCCCTCTCCATCATGAAATGGAAGCCTTCTCCACAGAACCTTAGACTCGCCGTCACACTCTGCGCAATGACCTTAACCTTTCTCTATTTCTTCCTCGTTTCGGGAACAACATTTTGGACCGGACCACGAGTTCTCTATCCCTCTGAGATTCTGACCATCTCGACGTCGGCAACTCTCCTCGCGCTGCTGGCGAGAGTTTTCGTCCGAAGGAATGGCAGTTACGACGGCTCTCACTTCCACTTGTGATTCAGACCGCGAAAATTGCTGCATTCGATGATTGACGGCATTCATCCCCCACCGACACCGCGCTGGAAGGAATCATCTATAGAGTCTCAACTGACGCGGTAGGGACAATCATCACTGATCGCCCCCCGCACAGAACCGTACGGGCGCTTCTACGCATACGGCTCCCACCGTGGATGAGTGACGAGAAATCGAGCGATAGGATAAGGATGCAGAACACGTGGGGCTGGAATCCATCGCTTGAAGATCCGGGTTATTCGGTTCCACGACCTACGTCGTTGACTGCGGCGGCGTAGAATGAGCCGCCACATTCGTCGCAAGCGTTGTCCGAAGACACTCAACCGATCGATGTTGCCCGGAACCGCATGGTAGCGGTAATAGCCGTTCACAACCTTTTGGAGCCATGCACCGATGTCGGCAACCGGCTCGTGCATGCGGCGGCGCAGTTCTGCTTTAATTGCGTGCAGCTTTGCCACCATGCGCTTCTTTGCCGTTTTCCGCCAGACGATGAATGTCCCATTGCTCCGACGCTTCCCGCAGTGATGCGTAAAGCCCAGGAACGTAAAGGTCTCCGGCTTCCCTTCTCCACGCTTCTCCCGATCTCGGGCGGCGAACCGCCCAAATTCGATCAGTCGTGTTTTCTCCGGATGTAGTTCCAGTCCGAACTTGGCCAGTCGTTCCCGAAATGCTGCCAGGAATCGCTCAGCCTCCGTTCGGTTTTCGAAGCCCACCACCAGATCGTCAGCGTATCGGACAGCGATCACATCGCCCGTGGCCACTTTCTGGCGCCAAGCCTCGATCCACAGATCGAATACGTAATGCAGGTACACGTTGGCGAGCAGCGGTGAAACCACTGCCCCTTGCGGGGTTCCCACCTTACTCTCCGACCACTGGCCGTCCTCCGATATCCCCGCCTTTAGCCATTTCTGGATCAGGCGCAGGATCCGGTGATCGGCTATGCGGTGCTCCACAAATTTCATCGTCCATTCGTGGCTCATGTTGTCAAAGAAGCCCCGAATGTCGGCGTCGAGCACCCAGTTCACGCGCTTCCTTTGGATGCCCACCGTCAGCGCGTCCAGCGCTTGATGCGGGCTGCGTCCGGGACGGAACCCATACGAGAATCCTTGGAAGTCCACCTCATAAATCTGGTTGAGGATGGTCACCACGGCTTGCTGGACGATCTTGTCTTCCAGCGCCGCGATGCCCAACGGGCGTTGCCGCCCATCGGCCTTCGGTATGTAGACTCTTCGTGAGGGCTGCGCTCGATACGCTCCACGGTGTACTCGGTTGTGTAGATCGGCAAGCCGATTTTCCAACCCGGTTTCATACTCCTGCCACGTCACGCCATCTACTCCCGGTGCTGCTTGCCGCTTTAAGGCGTAGTAGCTAACCCGGAGTAAATCCACGCTCATATGGTGAAGCAAAGCCGTGAACCGTTCTTGCCTCCTTTTCTTTGCTGCTTCTCGCACACCGCTCAATCCCTGGGACACCGGTTTCCCGCTCTGTGTCGGGCTGGTGGTAGGTCGAACGATGTTCTCCTTGGCCCGCACCCTTTTCTCCCCAGGCTCCGCCGAAGATCGCTCCTCTTTGTTCGTCTGGTTCATCGATAGTATGGTGCGGTCCGACTCCTCCGGAGCGTGCGCGTCCGCCTTCTGGCTTTGCGCCTTCGCGGACCGGCCTCGTTCCCTTTCGGGCCGAGGCACTCCAGAGGTCTCCCGGTTCTCGTGCATGTTGTTTCTCAGCGTGCGCAGGCTCTAAGACTACGCAGGACCGACTGCTCGCTCGCGATTTATCGCGAAACAGCCGTGATGCCTTCCTCCAATCAGGAGAGAGTCGGCGTCCTGGATTTGCGTTTTTCGAAGCTCAATAACCTGGCCCACCGATGCCCCTGTCTACGCTTCAAGCGACATCTCGCGATGCCACCTGCAAGACTGAGGGCCAAGATGGAGTCGCTGTCTCCTTTCTTGTAGGACTCTTTCATTCCCTACAACATGCCGGTTTAACCCGGCGCTCCCCGATTAACGCCGCTATGAAAATACAGTTCCGGGTCAGGGTGCAGATTATGCAAGTTTCTGCGCGAGTGTGACCGTGTACCCTAGACGCTCCTGAACGAGGTTTCGCGTGAGGTGATGCTTGTTGAGCTTGTCCAGGTAGAGATCTCCAAGGTCGTTGTAGCAGACGTGGTGGGAAAACATGTGATAGATGGCTACCAAGATTTTATGGGCCACTGCTATTGCTGCCCGCTTGTATCCGCGCCGAGCCTTGAGACGGTAAAATTTGTCTCTCAGGTAAGTGCCTTTAGCTTTCGCCGCCGCGTTGGCGGCCTCCACCAGAGCGGTCTTCAAATAGACATTGCCCCTGGGAATACGACTGCTCTTGCGCTTGCCGGCCGATTCGTTGTTCCCAGGACAAACTCCCGCCCAAGACGACAGCTGTGAAACGTTCTCGAACACGCCCATGTCCACGCCGAGTTCGGCAACGATCGCTACGGCCAGCGAATTGCCATGGTTTCAGGCCCCGCCACACGGGGGTGGTAGCATGGGCCGGGGGCTTCCACGGGGGGTGGGGATAACGCATAAGAAGAAGGCTACTCGCGCTTCACTGGGTTATGCCCGACAGGATGCGGTCTAGGTCTACAGCCCCTTTCACATTTTTTTTCGCGCCATGGCCCCCGAGAGAATTGCCGGATTCCGCGTTCTGGTTCTGACGATTCCTCGCCCAAAGAATGGCGTATTTGTTTAGCGTCTAGACACTTTTTCTCAAGAATGTAGTTGTCTGCATCCGCGAAGCGGTTATTTTGTCGATGTGGCGGAAGAGCATACCGCAGAAAAGATCGCGCAGCTCGAGCAAGAAATTGAAGCATTGAAGAAAGAGAACGAACGTCTGCGGCGGCTGTTGGAAGAGGCGCTACGAGCCGCGAAGCGACAAGCGGCCCCCTTCTCGCGGCAGAAACCCAAAGCCCAGCCCCAAAGACCCGGACGCAAAGCAGGAAAGCAGTATGGGCGCCGCTATCGCCGGCCCCTTCCCGACACCGTTGATGAAGTTGTCGAGGTACCGCTGCCAGCCCGCTGTCCGCGATGCGGAGGCGGGCTGGAAGAGTGCCAGACCGTTGCTCAGTTCCAAACCGAGATTCCGGAACCGCGGGTGCAGCGCATTGAGTTTCGCATTTCTGTCGGGCGCTGTAGGCGTTGCCGACGGCGAGTGCAGGGGCGACATCCACGGCAAACCTCGGATGCCCTCGGCAGTGCCTCGTCGCAACTCGGACCGCGAGCGCTGGCCCTGGCCACGCAACTCAAGAAAGGTTTAGGACTGCCCTACGGCAAGACGGTCACGGTGCTCCAGCAAGCCTTCGGATTACAGGTGAGTCGCGGCGGCTTGTGCCAGGCCCTGGCGCGGGTGGCGAGTAAAGCAGAACCAACGTATAACGCGTTGGTAGAAGAGGTTCGCCGCAGTGCGAGTGTAACCCCGGACGAAACCGGCTGGAGAGTAGGTGGAGAGCTATGGTGGATGTGGGCCTTCAGCACTTCGCAGGTTACCGTCTATAGCATTCAGCCAGGACGCGGATTCGAACAAGCGGCCCTGGTGTTGGGAGCGGACTTCGCAGGATTCTTGGTGCGCGACGGGTGGAGCATCTATCGTCAGTTTATCCACGCTCTGCACCAAACCTGCTTAGCGCACCTGCTGCGGCGCTGTCGGGAGATGATTCTGGTGGCGAGAAGACGGGAAGCGGAATTCCCGCGCACCATCGAAACCATCTTGCAGGAATCTTTGCAGCTGCGCGATCGTCGTCAGCAACGACAGATCAGCGAACACGGATTAGCGGTGGCCCGGGGAAGGTTGGAAGTGCGGATGGATCGGACCTTGGAACGGCGCTATCGCTCACCGCAGAATCGCCGTTTGGCCAACCATCTGTTACGGGAGCGGGAGGCTCTATTTACGTTCCTGAGCTGTCCCGGTCTGGAAGCGACGAACTGGCGAGCCGAACAGGCCATCCGCCCGATGGTGGTGACCCGCAAAGTCTGGGGCGGGAATCGAACCTCGCGCGGAGCGCACACGCAAAGCATTCTCGTAAGCATTCTGCAAACTTGCCGTCAGCAACTCCGCTCCGCTTCTTCTATTCTTCAAAAGCTGATCTGTGCTTCTCAGCCCAAGCCTTTGGACTTAACTGTCCCTATGCGCTAAACAAGTACAGAATGGCGAGATGAGGCATGTTCCCCTTAACGGCCCTGCTCTTGCGGCTCTTGGGGAGTTGATGAAGAGCGGTGATGGAACTGCCCCGCGATTCGCAACCAGAAGGGGGGCGCTTACAAGTCCGCGCTAATTGGTTCGAGCCAGCTGTCAAAAAGGCGAAGATTCGGAGTTTTTCTTGGCACTGCCTCCGTCACACCTTTGCCAGTCGTCTAGTAATGGCAGGGGTTGATCTGCGAACGGTGCAGGAACTGACGGGACACAAGAGTATCAAAATGACGGTGCGCTATTCCCACCTCACGCCTAAGCATACCCTGGCTGCTGTGGAGAGACTGGCTGGTGTCATTCCAGAGACTCCAACTGACACCAAAAACTAGCACCGGGGCAGAAGAGCGGATTCCAGTTGAAGAAATGCAAATTCACTAACTCTTTTCGGTGTAATACGTTGTAGAGACTTCGGGCTCGTAGCTCAGCGGTTAGAGCAGCGGACAAGTAATGGCGCACGGGGATGGAGATGCGGCGGCAGGTTTCGACGACAGGGCGGATAGCGGCAACTTTGGGTCCGGCTTGCTGGCTGCCGGTGTGGATCCAGTTTTTGCGACCGCTCGCCACAGGGCTCTTGGAGTTTTCGGCGAGGTTGTTGCTCAGCTACAGCTCTGGGTATTGCAGGAAGCGCGTGAGTTTCGGCCGAAGCGCCTGCGTGTAATTCGAGGCTTTGGCCTCACCTCGGCGCTTCCGTCTTGTGCAGCAGCGCTTGGTAACACAGATCCTCGAGTTCTATCACCTTCTTCCTCCATTGATACTTTTCGCGGACCATCCGCATGGCCTCACAGAGTCTACCGCCGAACGCCCGAGGATCTCTCAGATACTTATCAATCCGCCCAGCAAACTCTTCCGCCGTTCTTGCAATTAGCAATGTACTCCGCAGTTCGTCATCCAGACACTCCAAGGCCATCGGTGTCCCAATTACATAGGTACCGCTGGCGATAGCCTCGACCAATTTATTGCGGAAGCCGGCTCCTGAAATCAAAGGGGCGACATAGAGTTGGCTTCTCTGAATCTCTGCGCGCAAATCCGGGACAAGTCCGGTTATTTCCACGTTCTCGGACGCACATTTTAGGAGATCGGATATGGGCTCTTGCCCTGCTATCACCAGCCGAATGCCCCTGTGTTTCCTCGCCAGTAGCGGCATGACGTTCTTGATGAACCATAGTGCTCCATCATAATTCGGAGAAAAATCCATTGAGCCGGTAAAGATCAACCGATTGGGGTCTTTTGCTATCGCGGGTGTATCGTCGAAGGATTGTTCAACTCCATTTTGAAGTATGCGATTCACAAGTGACTTGCCATTCAAACAGTCCAGCACTTTCTTATCGGTGGGCGCAACCACGATGTTCGAAGCGGAGCATCTTCCGTAGTACGCCTCGCCAATGAGAGAGTAGATTAATTCCTTGACTCTGGGTGGCAGCTCGGCAAATTTCCCCCTTTTTGGCCAAGACGCGTATTTCCCGCATTTCGAACAACACCGCGCTGTCGCACCAATCAATAATTGTGACGCCCAAACTGGATAGCCACGGAAGCAGAAAGAGGCACGTGCGATCGCTCATAATCGACACATCGATAGCCAATTTCTTCAAGAGTGTATCGATCTGAGTCTTAAACTCGACCTGGTAAGACGCAAGCAACTTTTGCTGGGCGCTCGGATGGATTGCCAATCGACTCAATTTGCGCATTATCGGTGGAACAGGGCATTCATCCAGCTCAATGTAATCCGTGAAACAGCCTTCACCCCGTAGTCCCTCAAGAAATTCGTTGCGCTTCCCTTGGGCTTGCCCTGCACGTCGTATTACCAGGAAGTAGACGCGGTGGCCATGGGCGACCAATCCCCTAGACAGGTGTGTGTAAGGAAGCGTGCCTCCGTGTCGTGGGCCGTATTTGGCATCTATGTCGAGAAACCAGAGTATATTCATGGAGTAACGAAGCTGGCCTTACAGCCCTAATGGCATGGCGCGACGAGTCTCTTGCTGAATCTTCTCGTCGCTACGGGCGAAAGATGTATCGACCGTAAAGCAGGCCGAGTAGCCTCACGAATTCCAACTGTCCGGCAAAGGCCACATCGGGGCGAGCCCGAGGCAACACCGAACCGGTCACCCACCGGGCAAGTCCCTTAAGTGAGGCCCTGAAATGCCATCGCGGAATTCCCAGGAGATGCGCCTCAATGGATGGTTTGAGCCTATCTTGAATCGCCAAACTGACCTCATTTGCCCCAGAAACACCAGCGGCGATGATAGCGCTTGGTTAGCATCTGCGGCTGAACGTAGTGCCTAACGATGAGGTCGGGAATGAAAGTCCCGACCGCCTTCTTCCAGCAACCGTTGGAAGAACGTATCATCGGCCGTCAGCAATCCTTTGCCAATTCTTCCTAGCTTAGTGAAGTAAGGCGAGGGTCCGAGCTTGTCTAGAAGCGAGCGGCGGATGACGGCGTTTCCGCCATTCAGAATGGCGTCGAATCCAGGGCCGTATTGCCGTCGTATCCCATCAGAGGTTTGTACGTTCCCGACGACGGCAGGATAATTGGGCGGCAACCATTCCGGTGGCGGCTGACAATAATTGGGAAGTTTGGTCCCCCCGATAAACTCAATGGTGGGATCGGCGAATGCGGAAAAGCAGCAGACATACCAGTTGGAGTCGATCTCCTCGTCATCGTCGAGTATGCCTAACAAATCTCCGCTGGTCGCCGCGATGCCCGAGTTGAGAGCCCACGACTTCCCCTGATTCTTTTCAAAGAGATACCGCAAACGGCCGCCAAAAGTTGGCATGTATCTTTCGACAATCTCGCGCGTCGCATCGGTCGAGTTGTTGTCAACCACAGTGACACACACTTCGGCTCCGGGTGGGACCGAGGCGGCCGAAAGACTCTGCAATGCCCGGCCTAGGAGCTCGCCACGATTGTAGGTTGCGATGAGAACGTCGAGTTTCATGTGAATAGAGTTGCCGCGCTCCACAGCGCCCCGGAAATACATGCCGCGGTGTTGTCGGTCATTTTGTCCTTGTTGAGGGATTTTGCTATGCTTCGCTCTCGTCAAGCAACCCCGATTCGCCCTTTCTGATCCTGCAACGCACCGTGAGATCTATGGTCTTGAGAAAAGCGCGCGCTCGATTGCTCCAGCAGGCTTGGCAATGGACTGTCTGATGAGAGTACGGGCAAATTCTACTTCGGGCGGCGGTGTGAAAAAGGCATTGATAGCTGCCATCCCCTCAGTGTTCGGGGATACCGCGCGGCGAAACCAGTCGATTCCATCCTGAACCTCTTCATAATTCTTTGCCAATCGGGTTCCTGGAAGCTGGCGTGAGTAAATCACATATTTGCTGAGCAGCAAAGCTTCAATGATCATTCGAGGCAGTCCATCGTGTTCAGTCATGCGGAGTAGACATCCAATGCGGTCATAAATGGGTTTCATATCGCTTACCCAACCGAGACTCTCGACATTCTTGGCTCCGCGGAATCTGTGTTTTTCATCGGCCACGATTACGAACGTCAAATCGGGGTTTGCGTGGATTGCGCGCTCGACTATAGCTTCGCCATAGAAGGCAGCCCTGGTCCCCGGCAGGTATACCAGGATTTCTTTCCCGCAATACTTAGTCGTGGGGATTTCTCGGCGGAATTTTGGATCTATCACCGTCGGAATCATCTTCGCCCGAATTCCGATTGATGATAGTTCCTCAACCAAGTGTGGCGCGACGGCGATATTTTCGGTGGAAACACTAGCCGCAATGCGAGCGCGGGCACGCGAACCGGGTTCGCTGAGGCAGTGTAGAACATCGGAGCCAACCCACCATCGGATCACCGGACACCCAACAGCAGCGGCGAGCGCCAACTGTTTCACAAGGTAAAGGTCAGGGCCGTGATAGCCGACCCATACGATAGGATGGCAGCCTCGTATGGCACTCAGCCATGACCTGGTCGAATGCGTCGCCGCGCCGTTGCCGAACACGGCCTCGATACCTTGGCTGCGAAGGGCTTCGGCCAATGAAATGCACGGCGCGCTCTTTACAGGATTCTCGCCTGCCAGAAGCACGCGCAGTCGTCTCTCAACACTTGTCTGAGGAGATCTCATCGATTACTCGGGTGGTCCGACCGATGTTTGCACTGGGGTTTGATTGCCATCGAGGCCGTACTGTGCTGCCGCCCGACACAGCCCCACGCAGCTACGCGATTTGGCCGGCGCGTCGTGATAAACGAGACCAAAAAGAGCCCGCCATCTGAGACAATTCTAAAAGGATTGTCAATCGTTGGAGGAACGCGGTCACGCCGTAAACGACAGCGCCGACCGGCGTAAATAAAATCAGGTCAACGACGGGCAGTATGTGGAAGTAACCGGTAACCGCCTTTCGGGAAGCGATCACCACGACTGCCATTAGCACCGTGCTAATTGCAATTCCCTTGAGTGCATGCCAAAGGTTAAGAAGGCGCAAATCAATCAAACGGAATGGATAGTATAGAGTTGGTAGGAGCAGCAGCGTGACGCAAATCGCGTACGAGAGCGCCACCCCCCGGATCCCCCAAGGCAGTCCGACAATGAAACTGATCACATATAGAACGGCTGCAGTACCACCCACCTTAAACATCAAGTCGGTGCGGCCCTTGGCTGTGTAAATTTGGCCCACGGTTGTCACAATCGATTGAACCAATCCCACGGGGGCGAGAATGGTTAGAACCGGAACAACGTTCACCCATTGGGGCCCATAAACTGTCCTAATGAGCGGTTCGGCCAGGATTGCCGCTCCGGTCATCAATGGAAATGTAACCAGCGCAATAGAAGAGCAAGTTCGCAAGTAAACTCGGCGAAACCTTTCATCGTCGTGTTGGATCTCGGAAAACGCCGGAAACAACACCTGAGACAGCACCTGTGCGATTCCCTGGACTGGAAACAACATGATGTTATAAGCGAGTTGGTAAAAGCCAAGGGCTGCGCTGCCAAGATATCGCCCCACAATCGCGTTGTCGGAATTACGAGCAAAGTAATTGAAAAGGTTGAAGGCGGAAAGGTTCAGCCCAAAGTACATCACGGACCGGACTTCCGTCCAGGAGAAAAGTAAGCTCGGTTGCCACTCTGAAGTGGCAAAGAACAAGATGGAACTGATCGCGGCACTGGCTAGCGAACCGGCAACCAGACTCCAAACGCCCGCGTGCAGGCAGGCCAAGGTCACAACAACACCGAGACCCACAACAGAACTTGAAATATCAATCAAGGAAATCTTTTTGAATATCATCGATCGGTTCAGAAGCGCGGCGTGGATATTGGTAAAACTGCCCATTAGAAATGAGACAGACAATACTCTTACGACGGGGGGACTACAAAACATCAAAAATTATAGCCGAAAGTGGAGCACTCAGGAAACACAGGGCCGTACCTGCAAACCCGATCCCCACATTGACCCAGAACAGGCTCGATAGCAGGTGCTGGTTGAGATCCCTCCGCTGAATGACCGCCGATGCGGTGCCCAAGTCGCGAAAAAGCGAAATCAACCCGATAGCGAGAGTTGCCATGCCAACGATCCCATACGCGTAGGGAGGAACACGGCGGGCGACGACGGTCGATGCGAGCAGAGAGTTGGATCGTAACTCGAGCGATCGAGACCAGCTAGCTCCAGATAAAACTCGCCGACCGAGGATGTTCGCTGCTGGAGTTGCGGTGCTCATTCACATCCCGGGAACCGCTCATAAATCCTACTCATGTCTATCCCTTGTACTCGCCAAAGATAGCGATTAATTTGCGCCGCAAGCCCGAACCAATCGAAACCGATAATCGCGGTATTGACCCGGGTTTCCGCTGCGCCCGTCACATGCAGCCAGAGCGATATTCGCCATCTCGCGCGCAGTCACAAAGTGCACGAGATATTTATCCTGCCGCTGTGGTTGGCCAACCAACTCGCGAAGGAATTGTTGGATGGGCGACGCAAGCATCGCATGCTCGTCGCGAGGATCCAATCCATGGCAGTGCAGACTAATGAAGATCCCATTTCGGGACGTCCGTGGACAGTTATGTCTGCCTGTTGCCAGAGTTGAAGACGTTCTATCGTGGGGGGGTTAACTCCCGTCAGCTCGCCGTTCTCAATGCCCGCCGTTGGCCGGCCAATCCGTGTTTTCGCCGACCGAGATTGAGCACGAGAGGCCCCTGGATCATAAGAGGGAAAATCTTGGGCGGTCTACCGCAATGCAAGTCCTTGCCTCGGCGGTGAGGTACAGACTCACTCAAGGGCGCCGCACATTCGTACAAGGAATTTATCTTGCTCACCTGTGCCGAGGAAGGTGCAGAGGGAAGAGTGAAATCGGCATAGCAGCCAGTCTCGGCGAGAATTTGCATCTCATCGTCTACTCCGCAGAAGCGTCCTTCAGCTGACTCCGCCAAGGCCCAGTTACCGTGCACGAAGGCGTATCGTGCAGGGCCATCTCCATAGAACCGGGAAAGGCAGCGGCGTGCCACCAGAGCGTCTCTGAATTCTAGGATCGCTCTTCAGTGTTATCTGCATTGTCAGGTGCGTGGACGCCATGATGTTAATTGAATCTCGATCTCGCCCCAGCCCGCGCGGCAGTGCTCTTCGAGCCGATAGATCAAGGCAGCGTCGTATTGTTCGGCCGGGTAAAAGTAGGTGTGACGGAACGGCCGGCCATCATCATCGGGCCAAGACTCCACGGCTGCCGGGTACCGGAGGCCCCAGTTTTCTAATCGGCGCACCTGCTCGGCACGATCAGCATAAGTCGCTGACGATTCGGGTTTAATCGCAGGCTCGAAGTGATCGGCCGCAGCAATAATCGAGTGGACAGGACGCACACCGGCCCAGCGCCGAAGACATCGCTGCCCCACATATGCAGGCAACCAACGGAGTGTAGAAAAAACTTTTTCCAAAGACATCAGTCGTGTCATTTACAGCCTTGCATAGCGCACATTCGCTCAGGCTTAGTGAAAATCAAGCCGACATCCACAGCATGAGGTCGTGCAGAAGGGTTGCAGGTTGCTGGCGGTGTGGGTTCTACTTCGGAGCCCAGACCCTATTTGTGCCTCTACTACTCCACCGGCTAAGAGAACGGAACGTGAGCAATTTTGCCTTGCCGTCTACGGCAAGGCCGACGTGCAGTAACGCCATAGCTATCGCCGATAAAAGAAAAACGTGTTCTGGCTCTTTTCATTGGGTTTGCGAATGCGAAAGTTCTTTCCGTCAAACAGATAGGCGGTGTATCCAAAGTCAGACAATAAATGCACAATTATTTCTGTATCAGACGCATTCCTATAGAAGTCATCAAGTGTTTCAATCAGCCACGCCGGATGCCATCTGCGAATCGTCTCTTTAGCACCGTGAAGACATGAAAGCTCATGGAACTCAGCGTCGCATTTAATGAAAGATACCGGCCGGTCAATTTTTGCGGTTAGTGAATCAAGCATGACGGTACGAACCGTGAAAGATCGCCAATCAGGATGTCGCGTTTCTGCGGAAAATATTCTGGCATCAGTCCAAGATTCTCCGCCGCCCTTGTAGTGGGCGATTTCCATTTTCACGGTCCCTTCGGAATCGCTGATAGCTACGTTGAAGGCTTCAACGTTCGACCAGCGGAATTTGCGAATTTCGTAGGCAAGGATGTCGAAGGTCTGCTTCATAGGTTCGAGGCTCCAGACCAGACCGTCTGCGTCAACAATAGACGACAAGTCTTTTGTAAAGAATCCGACGTGCGCGCCAATGTCAATCACGAAATCGCCCTTCTTAATAATCAGCGGAAGCGCGAGAGTTTCCGCTTCCACTGGTAAGTTCTGCGTATTCTTAAGCAGGTGGTAGTAGTACCTCTGCTTTATCGCAACTAATACGGGATCGGGAATGGCAAAGGATATCCCTTGCTTCGCCCGCAAGGCCAATCGGGAATTTTCAGATGTCCACCACTTTAGAAGTGACATTTAATAGACGCTCGGCGGAGGTTCCGGATCCCAGACTCCAGACCGACCAAATCACGACCTGCCGCGCGTGAATTCACCACCGCACCAGTTGCTAATCTTCACGCGATGCGGATAGCACGTTGCTTCCAAGGACTACGTTGATTCAGCAATTCGCGGCGACTTGCCAGCACTACGGGCACACCCGCAATGCGCGCGGCCCGGAACCGCGAACAGCGAGGTATAGGAGTGGAAGGCGTGCACAATCTGAATCTGTTCTAGGTGCAGAAATCGGGCCAGTTGAATAAACAGTCTTGCCGCCTGAAAGTTGTGGAGAGAATTGATGGGGAATTCAACGATGGGAACTCCGAGAGACTCTGCTTCGGAAAGCAGATGGCCTCGTCGGTGCCGGCATTCGATGATTAGATCGTACCGACTTCGGTGGAGACTTCTCACGAACCGTACGAATTGGCGCTCGGTGTCGCCCCGGGAAAGCTGTCAGTGAATAGCAGCACACGAGGGCGACAGGTTTAGCTTCCACGGAATCATTGGCACCTGAGATTGTTTGATAGAAACAGTGTCAATCATCTGTGGAACGAGGTTGGGCTACCGGAGTCGCGCGGCCTTCGACCCAACCATTCCTTGTCATCGATGAGGCTCCAGTTCTTTAACGATTCCTCAAGTTCCGAGCCTCCGTTGAGACGACCCAACACCTGGAAACCCAATTCTGTTCTTCTGAGAATGCTGGCCTCATTCCGAACCGGGTTTTTCTCCTCCGCTGTCCGCCCGAGAATCCAAATTCCTCCAAGCACTAGACTATCGAAAACCGCTTGTGCTCCCCTGGCTATGTCTGCGTCCTGGAAGTATCGGCGGTGGTGGATATTCATAGTCCGGATCACGTCAACGCGTTCTTCTAGCGGGGACAGTACAGAATGGGGAACAATTCTGAAATGTGGTATCTGACATTGTAAGGCGCGGGCTTCTGGGTGTATCAAAGGCAGTATTCTGATCCTATCTGGCGGAACGGAATATTCGGTCGGATCGTCGAAACCAGCCCATCGGTATTCGGACACGATCCTTTGCAATGATTTGGCACAGCGCTCAGCACGCATACGTAGCAGACGATTTGCGAAAAAGACGGTCGAGTCTCTTCTGTTAAAGGAAACGACAAAAGGTGGAAACACGTACTGAAGAGGCACACCAGTCGGCTCAAAAATGAAGGCTTCCCGTTTCCCACGGCGGACTTCGACCAAATATAAAGTAAGGTCCGAGGCGGTGAAGCGACAGAATGGAAACATTCGAAAGAGATCCCAGGCCCATTCGCTGGCCACTAAGCCATCCGATGCTGCCCAGTCATGCACTTCAAAACGTTGCTTTCTAGCAAAGAATTCTAGCAAGTAGGGCCGGACCAGCACGTCTACGTCATGTAGCCTCCCCCGATAAGTAGTGCGGCATACGCCTGAGGACAGCTCCAGGTCTCGGATGATCATTTCGAATGCCTGAATTGAGTCTTTGGCACCGAGCGCGGCAAGCCTGAGCAAACTACAGGATATGTGTCTGTTCGGGACAACTCCCCGGAGAGCCTGCAGATCACTGATGGAGTAGATGCCTTTCCTAAACACAGTTATTCTTCGCAGGTCTTCCCGTGTAGGGAGTATCCGCTTTGCCGTTTACGCTGGGTTGGAATCTCAGGTACATATCGCGTAAGACTCTTAAATGATCCCGGACGCTGTCCCTCGCACCAGTCGCTCGCGCGACACGCCACGGGCTTCCGCATCGAAAATGCCGCAGATTTCGCACATTGTTTTTAAGTTCTCGAGCTGGGCAGACGCCAGGGGCCGCTAGCACCATGGCCTCTATGGACCAAACAAGGAGCCGTCGCCGACCCTAAGCGATGGCAGGGCCGTTTCGTAGCTATCTCAGCTAGAATGCCATAACATCTCGGCGTTAGTCGTATCTGCATACATTTGGTTCTCAAGCACCGCTTGGCTCGCTGACTCGTGTTCTTTGGAATTGGAAGCAGATTTCTTGGCAATCAAGAAAAGTACCGTTGTATACGCCACCAAGAAATATGGGAAAAACTGATAAGCGCTACTGGCAAACAAGGACCCAATCACGTATGCAGCCAAACTGGCCTGGAGGGCCTTAGCCAACGAAGTCAGTTCTCCCTTCCCCTTTGTCGATTGTTTGGTTGCTCTCGCGTTTTTGAAACCGCGCGATAGAATCAACACATAAAGGATAAACGCCAGCACTCCTCCCTCTGAGCTCATTTGCGTGAATGAGTTATGTGTCACAAGCCAATGGCCGGATATCTCGGCAAAGTTGCCCGGGCCGATGCCGAACAGAGGGTGTTTCACCGTCACCTCGATGCTACGCCAGAACAACTCTTGACGCGCCTGGGATGAACCGTATGCTGAAGCAACATCTTCCTTGGAGTTAAACGTCCCCGCGAGACGTCCAGCCAACATGCCGCTCGAGTACTGCCAGAGGATTACACCTCCTAGCGCAACGAGCACCATGAGATAGCGCCGACGTCCTCGGATGGCGAATTCCCAGAGGCAAACGACTGCAACAACAACGAGAGAAAGGAATCCTCCTCTTGAGCCTGTCAGGAATAGCGCATAGACCATCAGCAGCATTGCCGCTGCCCAAGCAATTTTCAAGACTTTATTCCTGGTAAGGAACATTAATGCAAGGCACAAAGGAAGTGAGATAACAATTGCGACCGCCAAGTCATTGGGATTGGAATAGATCCCACCCAACGTTCCTTCCAACCGACCAACAAGTAGACGACCCTTCAAAACAGCGACCGCGGCGATCATCGCAACTGACGCAGCCTGGATAACAATCAGCAGTCGCAATCGTTTTGGCGTGCGTATCGCCACTACCATTACGATGACAACGATTAGCACCTTTGCGAAATCGAGTGCTATCTGGACCGCCCCACCCCGCCACACCGGAGACAACATCGCAGCAAGAAACAATTGCCCAATAAGAAGCCCCAGGTAAATGACCTCCCGAGGTAAATGCCAGCGTATGTGCCGAAGAGAAAAGACCAAAGCAAGCAAAGCAAGAATCCCCGTAATCTTTGCCAGTGGCACATTCGCCAGGCCGGGGATCCAGTCCTCGGGCCGAGCACAATAGATGAACATGAATAGAAGCAGCGCCACATACGCCCCAACCAGTGGCTTCTGCCGTGAAGTAGGTCTCTTCGCTGAGACCGAATCCGTGGCTATCGCGTCAATCACATTGCCCGTATCGTTCTGACTTAAGTTGGCTACCGTACCCGTACTGCCTTTCTGCCCGTAGTGAATTAAAGGAGTGCGACGGCCGCCGCTGTCTTCAACAAGATAAACGGCAGCGAAATATTTGATAGCCGCTAAAGGGGGTCACTTCTTGCCTTTTGCCCACATATGACTTTTGTTGCCTCGAGAAAGAAGGAGCCTAGATGGGACCTTTCTGGAATCAGCGCAGCTAAACTAATTCGATTTCGAAACCTTCTAGCCGAATCGAGACCGATCGATGGAGCAATTCCACCGATACGACCAGGCTTTGATAGCGATCCTCCTCGAACGCGCACGCGCTTCCCGGCACTGATGAATGGATATGGGACGCACAGCATTTTCTCGCTTATCGCTGTCCTGAGGCTCTCCATCTGTACATCCGGAATCGGCGTCCCCCTCTTAAATGGGCACACCTCCGCTCTCTTAGTCCCATTCGTTTATCTGAAACCCTTTGATCAGCATTGTCAAGGCTTAACTAGACTTTCGATCGTACTACTCTAAAGTTATTATATAGGATAATTGCCATTTTCGTTAGAGGACCGGCCCCCAATCCAGATATCCAATCTTCAGAACGTGCAATGTACACCACCATTTTAGCCCCAGATTAGTGGACCCACACTTCTTTCTTTCCTACTGCAAAATAGCAGAAGGCCAAAAGCGCGGCAGTATTAAGAAGTACAAATGCTAATGCGAGGTGAGAAAGACGGGAGACAATCCCAACGGGCACGTCCACGAGTCCGAGGGCGCCCAATGCAACTACGACGACGGCTGCGACGAGCGGAAGCCGATAAATGGGACCGGGAAGGAAAATCGAAGCCAGGATTATGCCGAATAAGGCAAACGGGACGGCCAGGCGAGAGAGTTTGTGACTAACAAATTCGAAACGCAGCGGGTTTGCCGCAGTAAGGAGCCAAGGAGCCAGACGGAGAATCTGATAATTTCCAAAGAGTGTCCGCACTTTGCGGTGAAATTCTTGGGTTGGACTCGATGACAGATTGTCCCAGGCCAGAGCTCTGGGCTCAAAAATCACTCGCGCCCCGCTCCGAGCCACTGTCATTGGAATGAGGACATCATCCAGAATGAGCTGCGCGGGAAGACCCCGAAGGAGGCTACGCCTGACTGCGTATAAAGCACCCGTGGCACCAACAACGGAGCCACCTGTACTTTCCCAATATCGAATTGCCTTTTCCATTTCCCAGTACGATCCCACTCCTCGCGGAGCGGTTTCCTCGCCGCCCTCCAAAATCAGTGCTCCGCTGACGCAACCAACTGCAGGATCCGCAAAGCTCTCCACGAGCGTTCTCACGGAATCTCCGGCGATACGTTGGCGAGCATCCATGAATACAACGATCTCTCCCTCAACGGTCGGTATTGCACGATTGAGTGCTTCTGCCTTGCCGAAATGAGCGGGAAGAAGGATCGAACGCACTCGAGGATCAGTTTGATTCAGCAAGATGTCATTCGTTCCGTCGGTGGAACCGTCGGATACCACGAGTGTTTCGATTAACTCCGCTGGATAATCCAAATCTCGGAGATCGTTTAGTTTTTCCTGGAGACGAACCTCTTCGTTTCGTGCAGCGATGATGATTGAGATTGTGGGGAGTATTGGCTCCCGATGGACTGACCGAGGTCGTATTCGAGACCGGAGGAAAAGCCAGAGAGGGTAAAGGAAATAAGCGTACAAAACGAGGAATACCGACAACCAGAAGATCAGCTTCACTTTGCTCCCCGTCCCAGCAAAATCGTTTTTATCGTATCGAAGAAAATCAAAGCATCGAGTCCCGGCGACATGTGCTTGATATAAAAAAAATCATAACGAAGTTTTTCCTTGGCATCTTCGACGGTGTTCCCGTATTTGTATCGGATTTGCGCCCATCCCGTGATTCCCGGCCGGACCGTGTGCCGAAGGTCGTAGTAAGGAATCTCCTGCCTAAGCCATTCGATAAACTCTGGGCGCTCCGGTCGCGGACCAATCAGGCTCATCTCGCCCTTGAGCACATTCCATAGTTGAGGAATTTCGTCGAGCCTTGTGGTACGGAGAAAGTGTCCCACGGTGGTAATCCGGGGATCTTCATCGTCAGCCCAGGTAGCACCCGTATCCGCCTCCGCGTCTGCCTGCATCGTGCGAAACTTGTGGCAATAAAAAATGGTGTTATCTTTTCCGACGCGTTTTTGGTGATAGAGGAAACGCCCAGGCGATGTCAACTTGATGGCCAAGGCTATGAAGGGAAGTAACGGCAGAGTGAGGATCAGACCAATAATCGACACCAAGATGGAAGCAATCCGTTTGTAAATTACGAGAAAGCGCGAAAGATGAAAACCAGTTGAAAAAAGAAGCGTGCCCAAGCGAAGTGATTCTATCGGGATTTTCCCAGTGATCTGCTCATAGTACTCAATCCCATCCTGAACGAGGACACCACGACCTTTCAGGGAGAGTAACAATTCCACCGGGAGCCGTCCGCGGCGGTCATCCAGAGCAACGATAATGCGACGCACGCCCTGGGTGCGGATCTCTGTTGCCAGGTCTATATCGCTCACCGGACCAGCGGATGTGCCGGCAGGATTTCCGCGTTCCCAATCCAGTTGGTAACTCCCCCGTTCAGCAACCAAAACACGGCCAACGACGCTGAGACCCAACTCAGGGCGAGATTCCAGCTCTTGTAAAAGTCGCCCTGCGGAGGGCTCGTCACCGAAGATCATGGTTCGTTCAGCGAACCGCGGTTGGCCACTGAGCGCAAAAAACAGTCCCCGCCACAGCAGTAAAAGGATCACTACAAACACCAAGCCAATCAGGACGATGCCGCGTCCCAATTCCAAGGGTGGGTAAAAATAGTAGACCAGGGCCAAGAGAATGCACATGGTGCCCAGCACTTGGATCAGGCGAGTGAGCACCTCACGTCGGTTGCTTAAGATGGAGGAATCGTAAAGGTCGAAGTAATACATGCAGATCATAAAGGCGGCCGAGAGCAGGACAATCTTCAAAAAACCACGCTCGTACTGCAGCATCACGGAGGCATCGTTCGTTCCCAGGCGGAGAACGGTAGCCACGATGAAAGAGAAGGTGACTAGGCACGCTTCCGAAGTACCGAGGACCACGGTGCGCGCAGGGAAATAAGCATGGAAGAACCGGATCAAATCAAAACCTCGAGATTACGGTTTCAGGGCCGAACCTTGGTTTGGGAGCTGTTTAAACCGTAGTATTGATCCGCGTAATTCGTGCGGTCGAATTCAGAAGCCTCATTCAGTACCATTCCAATTAACTTGGGATTGTCCAGACTTTCGATGCTCTTCTTGAGCGCCCGGATCGGAGTGACGCCCTCGCGGACAACCAGGAGCATCCCGTCCACAAGGCGGGACCACAAACTGGCGTCCACCAACGGCGAAATCGGGGCCGAATCCACCACCACCCAATCGAACCAGCTCGCCAATCGAACAAAACTATCCGCAAAACGCGCCGATTGCAGGATTTGCGAAGGCTGGTCGGACGCCACGCCCGCACCCAAAAACCAGATCGGTATCTCATCCAGCCGATAAACGTACTGCGAAATCTTTTCCTCGTGATCGCGGCCAGACCACCATTCCCCCAAACCCTGCATTTGCCCCAATCCGAAAAGCCCGGCGAGTTTCGGGAGATGTAAATCGCCTTCCACAATCAGCACCCGCGACGCCGTATGCTTCGCGAGTGTTACCGCCAGGTTTCCCGCAACCAGAGTTTTGCCCTCGTTGCCCACGGCACTCGCGATCAGCAAGGATCTCAACTCACGTTCTTTTCGCTGATGTTCCAGGCGCGTTGCCAAAGCCCGGAATTTTTCAGCGCCGAGACCGCGCGAATCAGACAGAGCGACCAAACGCGCATTGGAAGAGAGATTCACCTTGGCCGTGCGAACGCCGTCCAACTCGGAGGGTTCGGCCATTGCACTGTTCACCAGCTCGACCGGCTGAAGCGATGCATGAATGGGGTCTGCGTTGCCCCTTTGCAGTTCCATCCGACGCAAAGTGTCGTAGAGACGGCTCATTCGGACTTCACCCGCGGCCAAAAGTCGGTCAATCGTGATTTCTCGGTAGCAGGCCTGCTGAACTCTTGATTCTTCGACCTATGCAGAAAATTCAAACCCGCCCTTGGTCCATCCACCTCTTCTATCTCCTTCGTGGGCTCGGGCGCAGAATAGTCCAGACGAAAATCGGCTGCAACCTCGCGGACAGCCGCCAACGTGATCTGCTCGAGCTGCAGACCAAATCCCAGCACCAAGGAATTTTCGCAGAGGGTATTGATCAACCGGGGAATCCCTTGGGAGAGAAGATGAATTTCGATGATGGCTTCACCGGTGAAAATCTTCTTGGCTCGCGCCTCTGCCCCTGCCAGTTCCAGACGCCGATGGATATAGCCTTCTACCTCCTTGAGGTCGAGAGGCAACAGGTTGCACCGTAACCCAACTCGCTGCTTGAGCTGCCTCAGTTGGTGCGAGTCGAGTTTACTATCCAGTTCTGGTTGGCCTGCCAACACGATCTGCAGGAGCTTGTGACTCGTCGTTTCGAGATTCGTGAGCAAGCGGATCTCTTCCAACAACTCCAGACTGAGCAACTGCGCTTCATTGATCACCAGAGCGGTAGTTAGATCCTCTCGTGACCTCGTCATCAGGTAGTTATTCAAACGGGACAGCGCTTCGGCCTTGGACCTTGCCGCAGCTGACAGCCCTAGATCGGACAACACCTGCTCCAGGAAACTCTGCACGGAAAGAATCGGGTTGTTGATATAGGCAAACGCCACCTTGCGCATCGACAAGGAATCCAGCAGGCAACGCACTAGCAAGGTCTTGCCGGTGCCTACCTCCCCGGTGACCACCACGAAACCCTTGCGGCGAAGCACGCCGTAGTTCAACAGGGCCAAGGCCTCGTTGTGCCGCGGTGTCGGATAGAAAAAATAAGGGTCCGGGCTGACCTCGAACGGATTGCGATTCAGATTATAAAATTTTCTGTACATCCGTTCTAACCCTTATATAAGGCGTATAAATTGCCCGCCAAGAGTAATAAAGCCATGACCGCAAAAGCGCCAATTTCGAGCCTGCGAGTCATGGCCTGAACGCGATCTTCACCGGGAACTGTTAAGTGCGGAATGCCAACCAGTACACGGGTGGGGATTAGTCCATCGAGGTCTTTTTCTTGGCGCACCAGAGCATTTCTCAGTTGAGATAGGCCGCCAACCCGAGGCCTAATCCCGCTCCGGCGAGCAGTCCCGCGAGACTCAATAACAAATGGTTTGGAGCCGACGGTCGGTTTGGAAGATTCGGAGGGTCGAGAATGCGAAACTGCTGGCCCTGTTGGCGCTGTTCCAAACTTGTAGCGAGCTGCGATTGATTTTGCTTTTGCAGCAACGAATTGTAGTTAGCCTTCGACTCTTCATATCCTCTCGAAAATCGGCCCATTCCCTGCTCCGTTTGCGGTGTCAAATTTAGCCGGGCTCGATAGCTCGATATCTGCGATTCCAAGTCCTTCACATGTTCATTGTCATTTTCAAT
>CAVZMQ010000029.1:0-34232 GCA_963776365.1 Candidatus Acidiferrales bacterium
GTGTTTCGGCATCGACCTGCAATCTATCCTCAGCCGCCAAGTGCTCGGCGGCCAGCGTCGGCCCAAACCGTTCGCCCACCTCTCCCCCGTACTTCTCCCGCACCAGCCCGAGCACCTTCTGCCGAAACTTCTTCTCGTGACCGTGATTCGAAGGCCGCCCCGCGCTGCGGTGCTGCAGCCCGGCAGCCCCTTCCTCGCGATAGCGCTTCCACAGTCGCTTCGCTTGTCGGTAGCTCACCCGCATCAGCCGCCCGGCATCGACCACCCGCAGTTGCTTGCTTCGCACCCGAGCCAGAACTTCTACCCTTGCCAACTCTCGCTTGCTCATCTCCGTCCGCCTCAAGCTGACCTCCGCAAGGAGTCAGCTTATGGGGACATTTCTATCGAGGACAAAAGGGGACATTATCACCGAGGTTCAACACGCGCGGAGCGGCCGCGAGTGCCGCTCAGAGTTAAGAGTTCAAAGTTTGAAGTTAAAACCTGGGGGTTCAAGGAGCGGGAGACATCGAGTCACAGAAAACACGGGAAGGGAAACCGAAGAACAACCTCAGAGGCCTTTGCGCAACTGGGTCCCGGTCACTTTGGCTCGCCTTCCAGCAGCCAAATCTCGTTGGACTCATCCACGGAATTGGTGGTCACCAACCATTTGCCATCCTTGGACACATCAAAAGGAAAATTGGTGCCCTGCAACTTCAGACCCGGCAACACCCGCGACTCTCCGGTCTTGAGCGTGACCACGGTGAACTCGGTATTCCCCTCTGGTCCCACGGTTTGCATACCAATCTGATCGCCCTTGGGCCACCATACCGGCCAGCCACCGCGTTCGGCTACGCGTTGCAATCCGCTGCCATCGGCATGGACGATAAAGACGCCATCCCGGAATCCGCGGTTGGGACTGAAGGCAATCCACTTTCCATCCGGGGACCAGCGGGGCACGGTTCCTTCGACGGTTCCGACGCGCCGGGCCTCGCCGGTTCCATCTGACGCGCGCACATATAAGTGCGACGCCTTATTTTCGGTGCGCGCAAACACCACCCACTTGCCATCCGATGAAATATCCGCGTAGGAATCGCTGGTGGTCGCTTTCGGCGCCAACGCTCGCGTCGCTCCCCCGACCCGCGACACTTTCCCTATGGTCAAGGGCTCCGGCCCCCAGGTGCTATAGATAATTTCTTGTCCATCGGGTGCATAGCGTCCATAGATCTCCAGCAACTTCCCCGAGGTCAACTGCCGCGCCATGCCTCCATCGGCCGGCACCGTCCACAGGTGCCAGGCACCGTCGGGCTCGCCCCGGGAGTACGCCACTTCCTTGGCGTCGGGCGAAAAAGCGGGAGCCCACAAAATTCCCGCGTCCGCCAGAAGCGTTTTGCTACGTGCTGTCGCTAGTTCATACAGCACCAGCACATAGCGCGTTCGCGAATTCAGAAAGGCCATGGAGCCGTCGCGCGCCACGCTTGGCGTTGAGTCTGGCCCTGCGCCGGTGGTTAGCTGTGTCGCTCCCTTCCCGCTCAAGTCCAGATACCAGATATTGCGCGCCCCGCGCCGGTTCGAGCGAACCACCAGCCCCTGTCCGTCGGCGGCAAACACCGGCATATCGTCGGATTCTCCCGGGGTGCCGTGCGTCAGCAGCGTTGCGCTTCCGCCAGCCACGCCCACCAGCCAAATGTCGCGGCTATCTCCGCCACGGCTGCGCGCCACGGCAATGGTGTGGCCATCGGGAGACCACGCGGGCCTTCCCAAGAACGGATAAATGGCATCGCCCGCCACGATGGTCCGCAATTCCGATCCATCGATGGCCACAATCGCCAGCGTTTCCGGCTCTCCCGCTTTCCCACGCACAAATGTCAAGCGGGTACCGTCCGGCGACCATGCGGGCATCGACCCGCCCTTGATCACCGTGGTAATCTCGCCGCCCAGCGTCGCAATGGTGCAAATCTCTCCTTCGTCTTCTCCCGGGAGTTTTCGCGCGAACGCGACCTTCTCCCCATCCGGCGAAAACACTGGCTCGCCTTTGTACGATACCTCCTTCGTCAACCTCATCCGCTCTCCGCCCGCCACCCGCGTCAAATACAAATCGTCTCCGTTCTCGCCTTCCTCCATATACGCCAGCATCTTCCCATCAGGAGAAAGCGCCGGACCTAAAATAGTTTTCTGGGTGGCCAGCAACTGGCGCAATTTCCCGCCTGGCTCGGGCCTGCCCACTTTCGGCGTGGCGCCAACCATGAAATAAATGCCGGCGGCAATCAAAGCGAGAAGGCCGCCCGCCATCAATAAGTAGCTCGCCAGGTGTGCGTGCCGCGCGCTAACAGTTTTAGCGTGGCTATTGGTATTCTTTTCGGTGAATGCGGCACCCGCCGCAGCAGCGGCCACCGAGGCCATCATGCCGCCATTGGAATGCAGGGCCTCCAGCGCTGCTTTGACTTCGCCAGCATGTTGGTAGCGCTGTTCCGGCTGCTTGGCCAGACAGCGCAAAATAATGGCGCGCAAACCTGGCGGCACATGCATGGGCAACGGCCGCGGAGCTTCTTTCAAAATGGCGCTACAGAGTTCGTAGGTGGTGCGCCCTGGAAACGGGTGGGCGCGCGAAGCCATCTCGTATAGGAGCACGCCCAACGCCCAGATATCGGCGCGGGCGTCCGCCGGCGTTCCGGTCAAAACTTCCGGGGCCAAATACGCGAGTGTACCGGGCGCTCCGCCTGTATCGGTGGCCTTGGAATCGGTGGCGCCCTCGAGGGGTTTGTCCTTGAGGCTGGCAGCCAGGCCAAAATCCAACACTTTTACTTGGCCGTTCGCGGACTTGCGCACGTTCGCCGACTTCAGATCCCGGTGCAGCACATTGTGGCTATGCGCGTGCTCCAGCGCGCTGGCGATTTCCGCTCCATACTCCAGCACCGTTTCTGTGGGTAATCCATCGTCGGGGATGCAGGCGTTCAGTGGACGCCCAGGCAGGTATTCCATGGCGATGTACGGCTGACCCTCGTACTCGCCGACTTCATAGATGGTGCAGATGTTTGGATGATTGAGTCCTGATGCGGCGCGAGCTTCCGCCAACCACTTCTCGCGCAACGCCTCCGTCAGAACTGCGCCTTCCACCGGGATTTTCAAGGCGACTTCGCGCTGTAGCCGCTCATCGCGGGCGCGATAAACCACACCCATCGCCCCCGCGCCGGCCTGGTCCAGCACTACATAGTGAGCAAATTTTCCTTCGACCATTACCCCGGAACCTTGGCGGCATCGTAGCTTTCCTTTACCTTCGAGTCAACAGGCAGCGGCCAGTTCGTGGTGTACATTCAGCCGCATTTTATGCGGGTGGAGTGCGCCTTCCGGGGAGGGCCGGTTGCGATGCCCCTGGAATACCGATGGAGGCTGCAGACGATACGGGGGGGTGGAAGGGTCGGGTGACGGACGGCCGCGGAAGGACGTCCCGATAAGGAACATGTTTAATTCAAAAAGCCTCTGACCTGCTTCTCCACAATTTCCTGAGCTTTTTTTCCACCTACAAGGTTTCCGAGAATACCCAGATCGGCATCCACGGTGACATCGCGCTCGGTCACTTCGACGGTTCCCTTGATGGGCGTGCTCATAAATGCCATTTTAGCGATGACCGCAAAAGTCAGCACATCTCCGTTCCAACCCTTCTGCTGCACCTCCACCTGCACGGGCATGCCGCCCGCGCCCTCGAACATTTTGTCGAAGGTGCGGTCGACGGTGTCCTTCACTTCCGCCTTCGTCTTCTTGTGCGCAATGGTCACACGCATTGAGCCCCCTTTGGAGACCGCTCTACGCGGTTAGCTTTTTATCTTCCCCGCAACAATAGCAATACATCCAACAGGCACAACACCGTGATGGCCGCCTCCAACAAAAATAATCGCGCCTCATTGAACTGCGCCATCATGAAGCCGTACAATTCGCCAGCCGTTTGTAATTTTTTCTCGACCAAATCGCGATATTCGGCAACGCCCACGCGAGCTGCCGCCAGGCGGTAGGCACGCGCGTAAAAGGTATCGCTTACGAATTTCACGGCATTATCAATGCGCTCAGTCAACTCCATGACGTCCAACCGGATCGTGTTTAAACGATTGGCTTCGCCGGGGAGCGTCCATCGCGAGAGCAAGACATTTTTCTTGCGGTCCAAGGTGTTGTACACATCACTGAGCACGCGGGTCATGAAATTATCGTAGTAGCGAAACTCCAGCAATTGCATTTTTGCGTATTCGAGAATTTGAACGGTCCAGGCCGCCTCTTCCGGACGGTCGTAGACGAACGCCGCGGTAGCCGCGACCACCAGCAAGTCCGAAGGATAGTAGGACAAGCTGCCTTCGAGCAGGCGGTCGGCAGTGCTGCGCGCCAACGGCGTGGCCTCGCCGCGAATAAGTTGAACAATCTGGGCGCCGTGGGAAGCGAGCAGTTGCTCGGCGGTCAACGCTTCCCCGTTGTCGCCGCGAATTTCGTTCAGTTCCACGACGAGAAAATTCTCCTGGAGCCACTCTTCCCTGGGTTTGATTACCGTTCCGGCGATTTTCTGGAGATGCTTGGCGGCCGCGGCACGCCCCTCCGGCTCGATTTCTGGCGCATCCATCCAGCGGGAGGTCTGCGCCAAGAAAACGTCCCAGTCGCCTTCGAAGGGCGCCTCCAACTGAACCTCTACGATCGCGTATTCGGAGTATTTCAGGGAGCACACCACTTTTTCGCCACTGGGCAGGGTCAGCGGCTCGCTGGGTTCCATCAGTGGCGGATTCTCAAATCGAATGTACTCCGGGGTGCGTCGAGGAAACTCGGGCTTGATCGGGCCGCCGCGCGCACCCAGCAAACTGCGCAGCTTCTCCAAATCAAAGGCTTCGCCCACATCATAGAAAAAGAACATCCGGATACGGCCGCGCAGCAGCATCCCCCAGTTGTACCATCGTTCGCGGGGCCTGCCCAAACGCGGGGGTGGGTCGCGAATTGGGAAGTCGTTTTCTTGGGGTTCAAGTTGGTGGAGCGGGCTTCCCTTTCATTCAAATAGGTGAGATCGGGTGACTTCCGACGGATTGCGTCGAGGCCTACCCAGTGCGACCCTACAACCGTTCGGTCCCCCTGACGGAACGAACTTGGTAGGCGGCGAAAGCGGCTGCCACCAAGCGGCGGTTGAGGGAACACTCGGGCGCGGAATCCCTCAGCCGTCGCGAAAAGATGCCCACCGGTCCCTGTTGAGATCCCATTGTGGCGAGAAAGATCCCCGTAAGGACGACAGGGAGCGCACTCAATCGAAGAGAGATTCCTCTGCTACAGAACCCCGCGCGCAGTAACCGCGCGGAGGAGGAAGGCCGGCTCGTTACGGTCGGAATGACGGGTGAGGAGGCGGGATTTTGGCGGACGCCTCGGAAGGCCCGTACCAAGACGGGGAGCCGACGGGTTGCCGGCCTGAAGGCATGCCGTTACCAGGGTTGTCTGAGCGACGGGAGAGGGATTCCCCACTGCGTTCGGAATGACGGGCGTTTTGTTGGGAAACCCAGGAGCCGATGAGGAGGTCGGCGTTCTGTTCGGTATTACGGATTATTGAGTAAAGAGGGCAAAGAATTTTGGCGGGTGTTGGGAGTTCCGATAGAATGCAGAGGTGCCTGACTCCACTAGGTCTAATCCGAAAGCAGCACCAACGGACCTGCTCGCGCGACTCAAAGCGTTGCTGGTGGCGCGGAATGCCGATCCTTTCGGGATCTTAGGGCCACAACCTCTGGATTCGCCCGAGGGGCGGCGGTGGGCGGTACGATTTTTTCAGCCGCGCGCGGCGGACGCACAACTGCTCTTGTTCCGGCGGCCAGATGGGAGCGCGTGGCACGAGTCGCCGGAAACTCTGTTGATGCGAAAGTTGCACCCGGAAGGATTTTTTGAAGTGGTGCTGCCCGGAATCGGTGAAATCGCGCCGGCTCCGTCGAGTTACCGCATACGATTCCGCACCGAGTACGACGAAATCATCGATCATTACGACACGTACGCCTTCCCTTTTCTCCTAACGGAGTTTGATTTGTATTTGATGGGCGAAGGGCGACATTACGACGCATACGAAAAGCTCGGCGCGCACATAAAAACGGTGGACGGCGTGACGGGCGTGCATTTTGCGGTGTGGGCGCCGAATGCGCGGCGCGTCAGCGTCGTGGGAGATTTCAACCGCTGGGACGGCCGCGTGAACCCGATGCGGTTTCGTGGTTCGTCGGGGATTTGGGAATTGTTTATTCCGGAGTTGCACGAGGGCACGATTTATAAGTTCGAAATTGTGGGCAAGGAGGATGTGATTCTGCCGCTGAAAGCGGACCCCTATGCCTTTGCTTCGGAGTTGCGGCCGAATAATGGATCGGTGGTGGCGCGCATCGACAAGCACGCGTGGGGAGACTCCACATGGATGGAAGAACGCGGGCGGGCAAACTGGCTGGAGCGGCCGATCAGTATTTATGAAGTGCATCTGGGGTCATGGCGGCGGATTCCGGAGCAGCAGAATCGCTGGCTGAGTTACCGCGAACTGGGCGATCAACTCATTCCGTATGTGAAGGACCTGGGGTACACGCACATTGAACTGCTGCCGGTGATGGAGCATCCGTACGATGGGTCGTGGGGCTATCAGACGCTGGGCTATTTCGCAGCAACCAGCCGGTACGGATCGCCGACGGAATTCATGGAATTTATCGACCGCTGCCACCAGACGGGATTGGGCGTGTTTCTGGATTGGACTCCGGCGCATTTTCCGCGCGACGCGTATGGACTGTCCTACTTTGACGGAACACATTTGTACGAGCACGAGGATCCGCGGCAGGGCTCGCATCCGGACTGGGGCACGCTGGTTTACAACTACGGGCGCAATGAGGTGCAGAATTTCCTGATTTCGAATGCGCTATTCTGGCTGGACAAGTATCACATTGACGGGCTGCGTGTAGATGCCGTGGCCTCGATGCTGTACTTGGATTATTCGCGCAAGGCGGGGGAATGGATCCCGAATAAATACGGTGGCCGCGAGAATCTGGACGCCATTGATTTCTTCAAGAGGCTGAATGAGGTGGCGTATCAACGATTCCCGGGAATATTGACGATTGCGGAAGAATCGACGGCGTGGCCCAGCGTGACACGGCCGACTTACCTGGGCGGGTTGGGATTCAGCTTGAAGTGGAACATGGGGTGGATGAATGACACGCTGCAATACTTTTCGAAGAACCCGATCCACCGGAGGTATGAGCACAACAAGCTGACATTTTCGATGCTGTATGCGTTCAGCGAAAATTTCGTACTTCCCTTCTCGCACGATGAAGTGGTGCATGGAAAAAATTCGCTGCTACACAAAATGCCCGGGGATATGTGGCAGCAGTTTGCGAACTTGCGACTGCTATTTGCGTATCAGTACGCGCATCCGGGGAAGAAACTGCTGTTTATGGGGCAAGAATTTGCGCAGCGGCAGGAATGGAACGAAGCGCGGAGCCTGGATTGGCATCTGCTGCAGTATGAATCGCACAGGGGCATTCAGCGGCTGATTCAGGACTTGAATAAGACGATGGCGACGGAGGCCGCGCTGCACCAGGTGGATTTTGATTGGCAGGGGTTCGAGTGGTTGGACGCGAATGATTCGGATAACAGCGTGTATTCGTTTGTGCGCCGCGGGAAGAATCCGGACGACATGGTGCTGGTGGTACTGAACGCAACGCCGGTGGTTCGCTATGGGTATCGGATCGGGGTGCCGCGGGCCGGGCATTTTGATGAAGTGTTGAATACCGATGCAGGGATTTTCGGCGGGTCGAATGTGGGAAATCTGGGTGGAATGAACGCGGAAGAACACACCTGGATGGGGCGAACACATTCGTTGGCGTTGACTTTGCCGCCGTTGGCGGCGGTGTATTTGAAGTGGAGGAAGAGTTAGAACGGTTAGGAGTCGGGAGTGGTAGCCCGCGGGATCGGAGAGGGGATTCCTGCGCTTGCAGGCCTCAAGATGCCGACCTGAAGGCACGGCGCCACGAGAATGGCGGCAGCGGAACACGGCACTCCAAAAGGATTTCGTGCAACCTGAGGGAGGGCGGTGGAGTCATAATGGGGGGAGCCCAAAAGTAATGGGGAGTGGCATGGCCGTGCGATTGACGAGAAGCGTTTCGAGTTGGTTTCGCCTCAGTTTTGCGCTGGTAATAGCGGGTGGGTTTGCGATCAGTGCAGCTGCTCAGGATCCGGGGCCGCTGCCCACTCCACCGGCATCGCGGACACAGCTGCCGCCGAAGCGGCAAACGACGCAGCAGGAGCAACCACAAGACCAGTCGCAGCAGACATATCACACCGCGACACCCCCGCAGGGGATTCACTCTCCGGGAGACAACCCGATCACGAAGGACCCGCCGTCGATCCCGGTGGACCAGATCATCAAGCGATTTGCAGAACGCGAGGCGGAATTTAAGCAGGAGCGCGAGAACTATACATACACGCAGGACTTCTCGATTCAGACCTTGGATGAGGATGGCAGGCCGGACGGAGAGCATCGCGAGACCAGCGACATTATTTTCACGCCGGAAGGAAAGCGCTTCGAGAAAGTGACGTTTGCACCGATGGACACGCTGCAGCGCATTCAGATGAGCGAGCAGGATTACGACGACGTGCGCAACGTGCAGCCGTTTGTGCTGACCACGACGGAATTGCCAAAATACGATGTGACCTACGTGGGTCGACAACAGGTAGATGAACTGTCCACTTATGTGTTCGACGTGAAACCCAAGGTGATCGAGAAGAAACAGCGCTATTTTCAGGGACGCGTCTGGGTGGAAGACAAAGACTTGCAGATCGTGATGACGGACGGGAAAGCAGTGCCGGACATTATCAGCAAGAATAACGAGAACGTGTTTCCGCGATTTCGCACCTACCGGCAGAATATTGAAAAGGGGTACTGGTTCCCGGTCTATACGCGGGCCGACGATTGGCTGCACTTCCGCAGCGGGGATGTGCATATCCGGATGACCATCCGGTATTCAAATTACAAGAGATATGGCAGCACGGTGAAGATTGGAACCGTGCGTGAAGTGAAGTAGAGGCGAGGGGGCTTGTTGGCACCTGGGCAGTTCTTCCGAAGTTTTCCTGCTTGCGGGGAGCGAGGTATGCTAGTAGTAATAGCATAGGTTGGTTTCAGGATGATCCGCTCGCTCCTTCCGCGCAACCGCCAGCGCCATGGGCTGGATTCCTGTACGAAGTACCAGTTGTGCTTTTCGCAAGTGAGCCGGGGTGAGGGATCTCACCATGGGCAGCTAAGCGCAAACTGTTCAGGGGCGCATAAAGCTTGGGGTGTAGGTAATTAATGAAAGGGAAATTAAGGGTGGTAGTCGGGTACGAGTGCGGCGGACGAAGCCGCAGTGCTTCCGTTGCTATAAATGCACTGGCGATTACCACGCTGGCGTTTGTGTTGCTGGCAAGCGCGCCGGCAGCTTTGGCGACCTGCAACTACATTCCCCCTGGCAAATCATTTTGGATACGGTTACTGGATCCGGTTGCGTCGTACAGCACCAAACCGGGTACTTCCGTTCGGGCGGTGCTGATTCAATCGCCGGAATGCGGGACAACCGCGGTGTTCCCTGCGGGGCTGGAAGTGGATGGCGAAGTCACGTCGGTGCGGAAGGTCGGGCTGGGGTTTCTGCACGACACGGCCCGGCTGCAGATTCAGTTCACCCGGCTGGTGAGTTCCTCCGGCGAGGTGCTGCCGATTTCGGCGCAAGTAGTAGAGATCGATGACGCGCGTGAGGTGGCGAAGAAGGGGTTTATCCAGGGGATCCGGTCGACAAATACACCGCAAGGGCGGATTACGAGCGGGCTCATCCACTTGCCGACGTATAACCCGTATGGGGATTTGACGCTGATCATTTACCGTTCGCTGAGCATTCTGCCGGAACCGGAAATTTACCTGCCGCCGGGTACTGATTTACGGCTGCAACTGAACGAGCCATTGTATGTGGCGAACCAGCCGGAACTGCCGGCAGTATCGTTTCAGCCGGACGAGTATGAACGTTGGGATATCGAAAAGGTGCTGCAAGGGGTGCCGGAACGAACGACGACACGATCCGGGAAGGACGCGGACCTGGTGAACTTGCTGTTTTTGGGTTCGCAGGCGCAGTTGCAGGATGCGTTCACAGCGGCGGGGTGGCTGCCGGGAGACCCGAATTCTACGAAAGCGTTTTTCAAGCAATTTTCGGCATTCCTGACATTCACAAATTATCCGACGATGCCGGTATCTCACCAGTTGCTGGGTGGCGAGCCGCAGGACTTCACGTGGCAGAAGAGCTTTGACAGTTATGGGAAGCGCGAGCACGTGCGGGTGTGGAGTGAGCCGCAAACTGTGCAGGGCGAGCAAGCGTGGCTGAGCGCGTATACGCGAGAGACCAGCGCGGCGCTTTCGCTGCGCTATCACAAATTTATTCACCACATCGCCCGCAACCTGGACGACGGCGTAAACATGCTGGTGCGGGACCTGACACTGTCGGGCTGCGTGAATGCGGTGTACTTGTTGCCAAGACCGGACGTAGCGACAACCATGACGAATTCGTCGGGGGATGAGATGCGCACCGATGGTGCGTTGACGGTGGTGCAATTGAAGGATTGCAACCGGCCTTCGGTGCAATACACGCGGTTTAATCCATTGATCCCGATCCGGCCACGTTCGCGGGTGGTGCGGTACTTCCGGAACGAGGTGTTGCTGTACAAGAGCGACGTGGTTCGGGGAAACATTATTTACAGTGCATTTGACCTGAGCCGCATGGGGATTCATGCGTTCCGGCACCGGCATGGGGATGCGGACGAGGCAGACGACGGGCTGCCGTTGTCGCCGGTGTCGCCACAGACGCTGTTCCCGCAAATTGAGATTGGAGAGATCCCGCTCGGGCAGTAGGGACGTAGAAAGCATGTGGCGCACCGCACTCGCGAGGGTTGGGTGCCCGCTAAATCGAAGGCCCGCCCGACTTCGGGCTTTCCTTCGGTTAGGGACCACCTTCCGAGGCGGTCCGCCGAGCCTCCAACCCCGCCCCGCGTAATATCGGCTTTACCCCCCGCTCTTCCCAAGCCACACTTCTCTCCGCTGGACCACGTGGCCATATCCAAACCCCGTCATTCCGAACGGAGTCCGCGAAGTGAGGGACGGGTTTGCATCGCGCCTTCCGCGACGAATCTCTGTTCCTACTAGCAACCCCTATGAGTCGAGCCGCAGGTAGGCATCCCCGGCGAACCCAATGGCGGCTCGCAGCGCATTGGGAACGCTTGGAGCCAGCAAGGATGCCCGGCCACCAACTTTGCGTGGAACTTTTTTGGAGGGCGGGTCGTACTTAATGGCAAAGGAGTTCTGCCATGAATCACGTGTCCAAGGGGTTTCTGAGTTTAGCCGGTTCGTTAGTGTTGGCGGGATGCGCGTTTCTGCCGGCTGCGGGAATGGCGCAAACTTCGTCTAAGGGCGATCAGTGGATCCACGTGCGGGTGGATAGTAAGGATGCCGAAGGCGAGACGGTGCGCGTGAATGTGCCCATCGAAATGGCGGAAAAGGTTCTGCCGGCGATCAATCATGCCAATCTGCGAGGAGGGAAGGTGCGGATCGACTGTGCGCACCTCAACGACGTGGATCTGCGGATGCTGCTGGATGCGGTGCGGTCGTCTAAAGATGGGGAGTATGTGACGGTGCAGGGTAACGAGGATAACGTGCGCATCGCGAAGAGCGCCGGGTATTTGTACATCCACGTGAACGAAAACAAGGGCAAGAAATCGACGAAGCAAGCGGAGAGCAAGGGTGAGGCTGGGAAAGAATCCAAGGTGGAGATCAAAGTCCCGATGAAGGTAGTGGATGCGCTGTTGTCCGCGGGGAAGGACGAACTGGACGTGGTGGCGGCGCTGCACGCTCTGTCATCGAATGGGGCTACGGAGCTGGTCAGCGTGAAGGACGACGAAAACACGGTGCGGATCTGGATCGATTCCAAGAATATTTCAGATTAATTGGGACCTTGGCTGATGGAAAGGAGGATGGCCGATGCTATTTCTGGCCAAAGCTGCCCTGGGATTCAGTGCGACGCTGGCCGTCGCTGGGGCGTATGTGGTCCATGAAGGGGTGATTCGCGTGGATGTGGACGAGAACCGCGGGGATTGCTCACATGTGCATGTGTGGGTTCCCGCCACGGTGGTGCCGATGGCGTTGCGGGTGGTGCCGCAGCGGCATCTGGAGCAGGCGGCGGCTAAGGTGCGTCCCTACTTGCCAATACTGCGGGAGCTTGCGAAAGAATTGAAGAAATATCCGAATGCGGAGTTGGTGGATGTGCAGCAAGGCGGGCAGCACGTACACGTGAGCGTGCGCGACGGAAGAATTTTGGTGGATGCGGTGTCCGATGACGAGAATATTCACGTGAAGGTGCCGGTAGAGACGATTTCGGATTTGGCGGACCGGCTGGAGGCTGTGGCGCCGGGGGTGTAAGGGAGTGAGTGGGAAGCCGGGAGTCGGAAGTTCTGAGTTAGAACTTCACTGTTAAAAGCCAGAAAGTTGAGAATCGAGACTGCGATTAAAACCCCTTCGAGAATCAGGGCAAGCATTCGCTTTGGTTTAGTCGGCGGTGGCGCTTGGCGGGCGGAAGTAAGCGGTGGGGGTGGTACCCATGGATTTAGTGAACATGGCAATGAAGGCGCTTGGGGTGCTGTAGCCTGAGTCTAGGGCGGCGCGCGTGACTTTTGCGCCATCGGCTAAGAGGCGCATGGCGTGCATCAGGCGAAGACGCTGACGCCACCTTCCTACGGTCATGCCCGTTTCCTGACGAAAAAGCCGTTCCAAGGTGCGCTTGCTGGCACCGGTGCGGGCGCAGAGTTGGGCGAGCGGACGACGATCACTCGGGTCCGCGCTGAGCGCTTCAGCTATACGTTTTGCTCTGGGATCCAATGGATTGGGAAGCTGGAGTGGAACGGCTTGGGTGACCTGGAGTTGATCGACGATGACTTGCACGAGGTGAGCGTGCGAGGGGGTAGTCCTGTTGAGCAGGCGCAAGTGGCAGGCGTACAGAATCAGTTCCTTGAGTAACGATGAAGTATTTATGACCGAACAGGCGCGCGACATAGTTTTCGACAGCTTGGGTTTCAGGTACAGGGTGCGCATTGCGACGGATCCGGACATTTGAATGCTGTGGGGCACGCCGGCGGGAATCCATACGGCACGATGCGTAGGGACAATCCAGGCGCCTTCGGCGGTACGCACGGTCATGACGCCCTGGGAGGCGAAGACCAATTGGTCCCACTCATGAAAATGCCAGCGCAGAGAGTGGCCCGGAGGATAGTCACGGACGAACGCGGTGACTTGGGCGGCCAAGTGGCCGCGGCGGTTGAAGATGGCAGTTTGCCGCTTTCTCGACATTCATTGTCACAATAACGAAAGTAGGACCGCGCGGCAATCTGTAGTTTTCCATTGGGGAGGGACCTATGGGAAACCGAGACTTTGTTCGCGGTGGAGTATGGATTGTTGGGGTCGGGGTGATGTGGCTCGGGTTGTCCGTTGCGCCGGTAAGTGCCGGGCCGGAGCCGGAAGCGTGCTCGGCGCAATCACCGAGCCGGCAAATGGATTTCTGGCTGGGCGATTGGGCGATTCAGAATGGCGGCCGGCCCGCGGTGAGCAGCAAGGTGTATCTGTCTCTGGATAACTGCGAGATTGTGGAGAGCTGGCACGATGCGCAGGGGCGCACTGGCGAGAATCGCTTTGCGTACAACTATGAGAACAAGAGCTGGCGCGGAATGTTCGCTGATAATCGCGGGCACGTGCATGTGTTTGTGGATGGGCAAGCGTCGGGGGACTCTGCGGAATTTTATGGGCCGAGCCAAAGCCCGGATGGGAAGACTCTGCTGCATAGGATCAAGGTGAAGCGGGTGAGTGCGGACAAGGTGCAACAAATTTGGGAGAAATCCGTGGACAACGGGAAGAGTTGGACGACGGTGTTTCAGGGTGAGTACTTGCGGAAGAAGATCTGAGAGGAACACAGTTGAAAGTTAAAAGTTCCAAGTTCAAGGCTGAAAGAAAAGACAGAGAGGCGTGCCGATGCGGAATCGTGTTCTCCAGGAAACACCGGAGCCAGCAGCGCAGGACCTAACACATACAAGGGCATCAGGAGCCTAAGGGAAAGTAGGATTCGTCCTGGATGGCTCCTTTGCGCCAACCGGCGCGGAGAAGGATGCCGCGACCGTTTTCGACCATGCCGGGATGGCCGCAGAGGTAGGCGGTGGTTTCTTCGGGCTTGAGATTCCAGACATCGGCGAATTTGCGGATGAGGTCGTCGACGCGGCCTTTTTCGCCATTCCAGGCGGGGTCGTCCCAGGGACGGCTGACCGTGGGAACGTACTTGAACCAGGGAGTTTCGGCGGCGACGCGTTCAAGTTCGTCGCGATAGCCGAATTCCGAACCGTGGCTGGCGCCCTGAATGCAAAAGAGGCGATGATCCCCAGGCATGATGGCGCCTCCGGTTTTCCAATCCTGATAAACGGTACGGACGTAAGAGACGTATGGAGCAACGCCGGTGACGGTGCCGAGCAGGAAATGATTCTTGCGGCCGCTGCGAATATCGAGGGTAAACCGGCCTTTGGCGAAACGGCGGAGGAGCAAGGGGGTGCCCTTGTCCATGGCGTAGAGGAGTGGCGTGAGCTCGCCGTGGGGCACGCGTTCGACGAAAAATTCCAGATTGTTCTCGTACGGAGAGGAACACATGGAGTAGGGGCGCTCGATGCGCTTGCCGTCGATTTCCACGCCGAGCGTGGCGTACTGCCCGGCAAGATATGGCAGCGCCTGTTCTGCTTCCACGTGGAGCAGAAAGAGATCCGGGGCGATTTCTTCGCGATCAACGATGCGGGCGGTTAGGTATTTGTCCGTGGCCATGGGTTGGTAGTTTACGTTGGTTGGATGCGAGATTCGTCAAAAAGACACGAAAGGAGGCCACGGTAGGTTCGCAAAATGTGAGTGAGACACGCGGCGAGCTGTGGACGGGCGGAACCTTACAAAGCAGCAGCCGCGCTGCCGCACTCCAAGGATTTTATTGGTTGGGTTGTTGGCGCTGTTGTTGCATCTGCTGCATCAATTGCTGCATGTCGAATTTCTTGACGGGGCCAGTGATGCGGTCGGTGACATTGTCGAGGACTTTGACGAGGACGGTGGTCTGGTCGGGGCGGACTTCCTTGACCATGCCGAACGGCGTGACCTTGTCGGTGGTCCAAATGTCGGATTGGTCTTTGTCGTTGCGCCAGTGCTCGCAACTGAAGGTGCCGGCGGGGACGGTGATGGTGTCGGAACCGACGGAATGCCAATCGTTCATGCGCGCGTTCATATCGTCTTTACTTTTGGCGGACATGTTCATGGGCATTTCCATGGCGCCTTGTCCGGGAATCTCCATGATCATTTTGTGGAATTGAAAATCGTCGACAGTGACGAGGGCCTTTCCGACGCGGGGCTGGCCTTTCTCGTCGAAAGTGGAGAACTGCATCCAGAAGGCGTCTTTGCCGTCGACCGTCTCTTTGCCGACGACGCCGAGTTCCATGAGATCGGGCTTATCGGGCGAGCGTTTATTGATGGTTTGGTATTCGGCGCCTTTGCCGACCACGGGATGGATGGCCTTCGTGATGGCCGGCCGGCGGAAAAGATCCATGCCCATTTGCGCGCTGGCGGGAGCAACGACAGCAAGAAACAATACCAGCGCAAAACTACTGAGGCGCGTCCACCGGCCGAGTAAAAAGATATTCCTCACTTCGCGGACTTCGATCGGAATAGCGAATGTATTAGAGAACAAGTGCATTGCGAGATCGGCTCCTTAAATGGCATAAATTTTCGCGGGACCGTCGAAACAAAAACAAAATTCGGCCAACCCCGAGAGCCGGTCTAAAGACCGGCCACTGCACAACCATGCATCTCGAGAGAAGGGCAGAACCACTCGAATCGCCGGTCCAGTGTGAAGGCCAGCCAGTACCAAAGTTAAGAACCCGGAACTACAGGACGACCCACGCGAGAGCAGGCGAGCAGGAGCCGCAATTTTTCTGCTTCTCTCATACCAGTTTCGACGGGTGTGCGCAATGCTGCAGTTGAGGAAAACTGAGGAAGAATGTGCGGAGGATTTATTCGTAGGCGAGGGCAGCAACGGGGTCGGTGCTGGCGGCACGGAGAGCGGGCACGACGGCGCCAAGAGAAGCGCCAACAAAAGCGAGACCAAAGGAAGCGAGAACCCACCCCGGGGAAAGGAGAATCGGCAGCGAAGGACTGGTCCGTTTGAGAATGGCCTGGGTGACGAGAGTGATGGCGATGCCAAGAAGACTGCCCGCGACCGCGAGCGCAGCGGTCTCTCCGAGGAGCATTTGCACAACTTCCAGGCGCGTGAAGCCAAGGGCTTTCATAATGCCGATTTCCCGAGTGCGCTCCATGACCATGGTGTGCATGTTCATGAGCACAACGAGGAAGCTGACGACGATACCGAGAACCACCATGGTCCGAATGAAGGGTTTTAACTCGGGGAGATTCGAGGAGCTCATGAGGGAAACATATTCGGACATGGAACGCACACGGTTTTGCGGGTCAAGCTTGAGAATTGCTGCACGAGTGGCTTCGGTGTCCCCTTTGCTTCGGACGAAAAACATGGAGACACGATTGTCCGCCCCCATGATGTCCTGAGCGGTTTTTAGCGGGATGTAAAAGCGTGCGCCCTTTCCATGGACGACAATGCCGGAAACGCGGAAGGGATGGTTGACGAGAGTAACGGTGTCGCCGACTTTGAGGTGGCGGGTTTGCGCCGCAATGTCGTCGGCAATGGTTTCATCCGGAGCTTCGAAGGAGCGGCCGGCGCGGAAGATGAAGCCTTTGCTAAGGGCGTTGAAACTTCTGAAGTCGATGCCGTAGATGATCATCATGGTTTTAGGATCGCTCATGATGAGCGTGGGAGAGACCACATCGACGCCGGGGAGTTTTTCAATTTCGTTGCCGAGTGACTCTTGCATCACGGCGCTGGAGAAGGCGAAGAAAATGGAAGCGTTTGGCGGCTGAACGAGGATGTCCGCCCCGACGCCTTCGACACGCTTTCCCCAGTCAGCGATCACGCCGGAGGTCATGCCGACAATCATGAGCACAAGGACCACCTGGATGGCGATGGCCAGTATGCTCAAGAAACCACGGAGCGGCCGGGCGGCGAGATTGCCCCAAAACATCTGCATCATGGAAAAAGGGCCGCTGGTGCTTTCAGTCACTGAATATTTTCCGTGTATCTACTGTAACATTCGAGAAAACCCATGGTCAAAGATGGGAGTTGGGATTCCAAAGTTAGAATTGCCCGGCCAAGGGGTCCAGCAGTGCTGGCCCCCTTGGAGATGTCAGTGAAATTTGGCGCACTCATAGAGCGGACGTTCGCTCGCCGAGTTGGACTGCCGGGCCGTGGAGCACGAGTGATTCCGGAGTGCAAGAAAAAATATTTCTGGGAGATTAAGTTTTGCACACAATCGTGGAAAAGCTTGTGGAAAGCATCGGAAATTTTTCTGTAACCGTCCAAAATTCAACGCGATGATACAGATTGCACTAAAGTAGTGCAATTGCGGAAGGCCAGACAGGTTCGGGGAGACATTTTGCTTAGCGGGGAACCGCGGGGCCGAGAGACTTTATGTGCAAAGTATTTCCACGCGAGTAAGAGCAGCGGCGTAAAGCCGCTGCAACTCGAGCCCGAGAAGTGCGGACCGCCTGGGAAGGCGGTCCTATACGAGGACGGCGAGCCAGCTGGACGCCGGCGAGAAGGAAAACCCAGGACCGATGCGGAGATCGACGTATACCCGGCAAAACTCAAGACATGCCTCAGACCCCGACTTGCCAAAACAAAGACAGGGTGCTCAGCTCGTAGGCTCCATTCGGCAATGACGACGGACGAGGTAAGGGTAACTGCGCGGTTCGGCAAGACGAGGCAGTTAGTACCACTTGGGGGGACGTTCGAGATGGATCTTGATGGTTTGCCTGGGGTCGTTAATGTCAAACCATTTGCCGTAGGGCTTCCAACCGTCGGCGATCACTTGCACGAGCACACGCCCCAAAGGCGCATCGGGGACGTGGGCCAAGCCTTCGGGATTGGTCTTGACATTGACTTCAAATTTCTTGTCTTTGACGAGGTGCTCTTCGACAGTCTTGACGTAGACACTGGCGTTGTCGATGGGCTTGTTGGAGTCGCCGCCGGTGACTTCAATGGTGATGCGGTGATTGGGAGAAGGGGCCTGATCTTTTTTCGAAGTAGGCGGAGGTTGGTCCTGTTTTGAAGGAGAAGGTGGGTCTTGCGCGGCAAAGACATTGGCAGAAAAACCGAGACCGACGGCGAAAAGAAGTGCGCGAAGCTGCCGGTATTTTGAAAGCATGATGCGCCCTCAACATGGTCGCCGGAAGTGCAGGAAACGTCAAGACCGTGAACATTTGACTCGCTGGCGGTCCTCTTGTAAGTTTTTCCTAGCCTCGACAAGCCGGATTTCCATCAGGGGTAGGGCTTCCCGCTTCGTCGCCCTCTTGTAAGCCCGCGGAATTAAGGAGACAGGAATGGGTTTTGCTACCAATGCGATACACGTCGGCCAGGAACCGGATGCATCAACCGGTGCGGTTGTGCTACCCATCTATCAAACATCGACTTATGTGTACGAAGAAGTAGGAAAGGCCAAAGGCGGATACGATTACGCGCGAACGAATCATCCGAACCGCAAAGCGCTGGAGCGAACGATTGCGAAACTGGAAGGGGGGTTGTCGTCGTATGTGTTTACCTCCGGGATGGCGGCGATCGATTCGGTGTTTCGTTTGCTGCGGCCGGGCGATCACGTGGTGCTATCGGAAGCAGTGTATGGTGGCGTGTACCGGCTGACGACGCAACTGCTGGTGCATTTTGGGCTGGAGTTTTCGTTCGTGGATACGACGGATCCAGCGGTGGTGCTGGGGGCGTTCCGGCCGAATACGAAGATGATTTACATCGAGACGCCGACCAATCCTACACTGCGTATCACGGATATTTCGTCGATGGCGAAGCTGGCGAACGAGCGGCACGCGACACTGGTGGTGGACAATACGTTTCTGACTCCGTATCTGCAACGCCCTATTGAACTGGGCGCGCACATCGTGGTGCATTCGCTGACGAAATATTTGAATGGGCATAGCGATGCGACGGGCGGCGCGGTGGTGCTGACGCGTCCAGACGATGGCGAGAAGATTTATTTTATTCAGCGGTCGGCGGGAGCGGGACTGGCGCCGATGGATTGCTTTCTGACGTCGCGTGGGATCAAGACGCTGGCGGTACGTATGTTGCAACACAACGCGAATGGCTTGGCCGTGGCGCGGCATCTGGACGCGCACCCAAAGGTGCGGAAGGTGTTCTATCCCGGGTTGGTGCACCATCCGCAGCATGAACTGGCGCGGCGGCAACAGAAGGGACCGGGGGCAATGCTGTCCTTCGATGTGGGGACGGAAGATGCGGCGCGTCGGTTTCTGAATCAGGTGAAGGTGTGTTCACTGGCGGAGAGTTTGGGCGGGGTGGAATCGTTGATCTCACTTCCGGCTCAGATGACGCATGTGTCGATGCCGAGAGAAGTGCGGGAGCGGATTGGGATCACCGATAGCTTGGTACGGTTGTCGGTGGGGATCGAGGACGTGGAGGATATTATCGCGGATATCGATCAGGCTCTTTTGTATATTTAGGTGCGAGGCGCGAGAAAGGACGGCACCACGAGTTACGAGTTGAGAGTTGGTTGAAAAAAAGAAACCGCCTCGCGTCGCCCGGATCCCGCCTTGTTTGCCACTCTGAGATGCACCAGCTTTTGAGATTGCGCGGACATGAGATCCAGCCCTTCGCGCCAGAGTAAACAATGGTGAACCTACGAGAAGTATCAGTTCCCGGTTACGGATTCGGAGAGCCATTTTAGGTAAGGCTCGGAACCGTCGACGATGGGAATGGCAATGAATTCGGGAGTGTCGTAGGAATGCAGGGCGAGGATTTCTCTTTGTAGTTCGGTTAGGCGTTGGCCGCTGGTTTTGATGATGAGCAGGTATTCGCTGGTGTTTTCTAGCTTCCCTTCCCAGACGTAAAAGGACTCGACGGCGTGGGTGGAAATATTCACGCAAGCGGCCAGGTGTTTTTCGACGACAGCGCGAGCGATTTTACGGGCTTCTTCGAGCGTCGCACAGGTGACCAGGACCAAGCGAAAGCTGGTGTCTCGCTTCATGGGGATTCTCCGGTAAGGATTGTATAAGAAGTTGGGAGTTGGGAGAGCAGCGGCGAAAAGCCGCTGTTACTGTAAAGGCAGGCCTGCCCTCGCAAAACCAAGTTAGTTGGCGGTGACTTGGCGGGTGGCCAGGTCCACGGTGACCATGTCGACACGGGATTGCGGGATGGTGGATTGGCCGACTTGGTGGAAACCGATGGCGAGATGGGATTTGTCGACGGTGATGCGGAGGTACCCATAGTTGGTGTCGTCGTAATGTTTGAGGATGAGGCCCTGGGATTGCACGGCGGGTTGCGTTGGCTCGAGGTAATCGACGGAGACGCCGAACTGCGGTTCCTGGGCAGGCTGGCCCGCTTTTCCTTGGACTAATTTCAGCACGTTGTGGCCGCCATCGCCGCAAATGATGAAGGGGATGTCTATATTTTTGCCGCCGAAACGCAGCGTGCGGGTGAAGCGCTGATAATTGTGGGCATGGCCGGAGAGAACGGCGTGAGGATAGACGACTTGCGCTTTGCAGATGGTGTCAATCTGGCGAAGCATGTTGGGATTGCTGCCATGATCTCCGCCGGAACCGCTGGCTTTGGGCCCGGGGGCGTAACAAAACGGGGGATGATGCATGGCCAGTAACAAAGCTCCGGCATATTTTTCTTTTTTGGCGCGCGCGAGCTGCGCGGCGAGGAAATCCAACTGATAGTCGGGAACCGTGGACCACTTGCCGTTTTCACTGGAGATGAGGCCGGGATCTTCGAGGGAGTTGCTGAAGAGACCGATGATGCGGACGAAGGGGGCGTCGAGGGCGAAGTACACGCCGGGCTGCGTCATGGCGGTGCGATGGAGCGAGGCGGCTTCCTGCGTGACCGTTGGAACGGCGGCGCAGAAGTTGCGCGTGAAGATGTTGAGGGGTACATCCGCAGGCTGCGTTCCAGGAATGATGAAGGAATCGTGGTTGCCGGGAATGGCGAAAATCGGCGCGGGATAGTTGCGGTAGGGTTCGTAGAACTGATCGTAGTAATAGCGGGATTCACCAAAGTTATAGACCACGTCGCCAAGGTGATAGAAGAAGGTGGGGCGATTGGCAGCATCACTGGTGCGACAATCGTTGGTCATCTGGTCGGAAACGCGCAGCTCTGCGCCGTACTTCCCTTCACTGGAGGCGCCAGTGTCACCTGCGCAATGAAAAATGATTTTGGAGGCTTGCTGGATGCTCTTGATTCGTTCCGGGCCGTGAGGGCCGAGGGCGGCTTCCAAGGTGAAGAGGTCGGAGGGCTGGACGCGGGACTGGACGAAGGGCACGACATCTTTGGTGAGGAGATTCTGGATTTGCTTGTACTGCTGATTGTCGGAAGGGTGCTTGGTCTTGAACTGTTTGGGGTCGGGAGTGATGCTGCCTTCGTTGAAGATGGGCTGAGGGAGTGGGGTGCTCAATTCTCGAGGCATGGTGGCTCCTTTTTCAGGGCGCGCTGAGCGGCGGGGCATGTGGGCTAACAAGATAGCCCACAAATAATGAGAGAGGGAGCATTTCTGGGATGTTAAAGGCGGCGGGCATTGAGCGGCGATGTACAGGAATTCTTGAGACCTTCTAAGCAGTTTTTCTGCACCGAGGGAGCGCGCTAGAGTTTAGACTCATGAGCGACTGGCATGGTGTGCGAGGTTGAGGAGATGGAGGAATATGGCAGTGAAGCAAACGAGAGAGGCCGGGCTCAACTGGAGAGCGCTCGGAACATTGTGGATTATTTACGGGCTAATGCGGCTGGGAATGGTTTTGGTACTGGTGGTGTACAGCCGAATTGCGACTTTGATGTTTGGGGCGTTGCTGGTGAATGTACCGAATCCGTATCCCTTGATGAGTTTGTTCCACATGGTTTATATTGCGGCAATTATTTTGGCAGCGGTGGCGGGGATCGTGTCGTTGCTGGCAGGCTTTGCGCTGGCAGCGGGCAGGATTGCCGCGCGGCCGCTGTCGATTAGCGCGTCATTGCTGTCGATTTGCGAAGTGCCGTTTGGCGTCACGTTGGGGACGTATACGCTGGTGTTGTTTGTGCGTTAAATCCACTCTATTCAAGGTTGGATTGAGCGAGGCCGATGAGATGGCGAGCCTACGGGGTTCTGCGGGTAGGCGGCGATACTGAGAGTCAGCAGAGTAAGCGATCTACAGAATCCCAGCGCACGTAAGGGTGCAGTGGCAGATGCTCAACCAGGAGTGGTAGTGGCGGGTTAGGCGTGGGCGCGGGAGGCCAATTCCCTTCTATGGCTAGCGCCGCGCATGGTATGAATCAAGGCTAAATCAACGTCGGTAGGCTGCAGTGGCCAGCGCAGCACTTCTTCAGCACCAAGGCGGAGGGCTTCGAGGTACTCTTCCCATTCACCAGTGCAAAGCATGACGACGAACCGAGTGTCTTCCGATAACCCGGCGGGGCTGTTTGCGCTATCAGGCGCGGTGCGGATAGACAAGCGAATGTAGGCTAAAAGGTCGGCGTAGGTGCCATCGGGGAGTCGTTCTTCGCAAAACACGACCGAGAATGAGCGGTGGCTCATGGCTTCCCTGGCTTGCTGAATGGAAGGGGCTGAATAGCTATCGATGGGAAGGCCTTCAAAAACACGCATGAGCATTCTGCGATTCTCAGGCCGGCAAGAGACAACGAGAATGGGCAATGCCTGATCCATGAAACACCTCTGAGTCGATTCGCATCTGGCGTGGCCCTGCGACGGAACCAGCGAGGATGCAGAGAGGCCATTTAGCCGGACAACCTTTAGATGAAACAATCGGGGCAAGAGTGTAGGGAAATATTTCAAATATCGGTAGCGAGACCGCGGACGTTGGCGAGGGGCGAAGGGGTGTCCAGAACAGCCGGACGGGGAAGGTCGCGGGGCTGCCTGGCACGGTTGGGGATGGAAGCAACGACACGGGTGCCTTTCCCCTGGTTAGATTCGATCTCGATGTTGCCGTCCAATTGGCGGATACGCTCGCGAATGCCGAGCAGGCCAACGCCGAAACCGGTGCCACCGGATTCGTGGATCGCGGTCATGCCGACGCCATCGTCACGGATTTCCAAACGGATTTCACTCTCGCGGCGAAAGAGGGACACAGCAGCGGTGGGGCTGCTGGAGTGACGATGGACGTTAATCAGGCATTCCTGAACAACACGAAACAGGGCGGTTTCGACGTCGCCGTCGAGTCGGCCAACGTCGGGGGCGACACTGAGGTTGATGGCGATGCCGCTACGCTTGGCAAAACCATCGACATAAACGGAGAGGGCGGACTCGAGGCCTATTTCGTCGAGCAGGGGAGGATGGAGAAGGTGAGAGATGGTGCGGGTCTCGGTAATGGCCTGGTTCAGGAGGTCGGAAATCTCGGACACGCTCTGACAGTTGACGGGATCGGACTCGAGACGGCGGGCTAGCTGATCGACACCCATTTTGACGCCGACGAGATACTGACCAAGACCGTCGTGGACATCGCGGGCAACGCGACGGCGTTCACCATCCTGAATCTGCATGAGGCGGCCGGTCAGACGCCGGAGGTGTTCTTCCGCAAGGCGCAGTTCGTTGTTGACGCTTTCGAGTTCGCGGGTCTTGCGATACAACTCGATGAAGACACTGACTTTAGCGCGCAAAAGTTCGGGAACCACTGGAACGGAAATATAGTCAACGGCTCCGCGCTGGTAGCCCTGAATCCGATCGAGATCTGTGAGATGGACGCCAGAAATGAAAATGATGGCCATATTCTGATAGCGGGGATGCTGGCGAATGAGATTGGCGAGTTCGAAGCCGTCAATGTCGGGCATGCTGACATCGAGGAGAACGAGCGCGATATCAGTTTTGAGTAGGTGGTCTAAGGCTTCGCGGCCGGAAGTGACCTTGATGAGATTTTCATTGAGGTCCCTGAGAATGGCTTCATAACTGAGAAGCTTCGCCGGCTGGTCGTCGACCATTAAGATATTGACCGGCTCTTCCAGACGCATAGGCACTGTTACCTCAAAACTCTTATCTGTGCAGCCACAAACGCAAGGCCGAGAGAAGCTGTTCAGTGTTGACGGGCTTGGCCAAATATTCGGAAGCGCCTGCTTCCAGGCACCGTTCGCGATCGCCCTTCATGGCCTTGGCGGTGAGAGCGATGATAGGCATGCGCCAGCAGAGTGGATTCTGACGAATGACCTGCATGGTTTCGAAGCCATCCATTTCGGGCATCATGATGTCCATCAGAACGATGGCGATATCGGGAGTGGACTCGAGAGTAGAGATGGCTTCCCTGCCGGTGCCTGCGGTGAGAACGATCATGCGGCGGCGTTCGAGAACGCTGCTGAGAGCGAAAATGTTGCGGACGTCGTCATCGACGATGAGGACTTTTTTGCCGGCGAGTGCTTCATCGGAACCGTGAAGCTTTTCAAGCATGCGCTGGCGTTCGACGGGCAAATCGGCAACTACGCGATGAAGGAAGAGAGCGGTTTCGTCGAGAAGACGCTCGGGAGATTCGACGCCCTTGACGACCACGCTGCGGGCCAGGGTGCGGAGACGCGCATCTTCCTCGGCGGTTAGTTCCTTACCAGTGAAGACGACAACGGGAAGCTCGCTGAGGGAGGGACTTTCGGCGAGGTTGCCCAAAACTTCGAAGCCAGTCATGTCTGGCAGACGAAGGTCGAGGACAACACAATCGAAGGTGGAATGCTGGACGACTTCGAGGGCCTGGTGGCCGGAGTCCACGACCGTGACGTCAATGTCGTCGTGACCGAGGAGCTCGCGGATGCTGAACTGCTCGGCAGGATCGTCTTCGACAACGAGCAGGCGCTTGCGGCGAGGCGCGGAGTAGTCTTTTATTTTGTCGAGGGCACTTTGCAGGCCATCGGGAGTCACGGGCTTGGTGACGAAGGAAAAAGCGCCGCGGGCGAGACCATGCTGGCGGTCCTCATCCATAGTGAGAAGTTGAACAGGAATATGCCGGGTAGCAGGATCTTGTTTTAAATGGTTGAGGACCGTCCAGCCGAGCATGTCCGGCAGGAAAACATCGAGAGAAACGGCAGTGGGATGATACTCGCGGGCGAGAGCGAGGCCTTCGGCACCACGGGCGGCCACCAGCACTTTGAACCCCTTGGTACGCGCAAGATCGACGAGGATACGGGCGTAGTGAATATCGTCTTCGACGATAAGTAAGCTGGTATCACCCGGCTGGAGATCGTCGCGATCATCGGGAATTTTTTCTGGAGATTCGGAGACGACCACGTGGCTAAGCTGACGTCCGGAAGCAAGGAACGCGGGCCGAGATTCCGGCATCGCGAGAGCGGAGGACGGGCCGACGTAGGTCTTGGGGAGATACAGGGTGAAGGTGCTGCCTATTCCGGGAGTGCTACGAAGCTGGATTTCGCCACCGAGGAGATTGGCCAATTCGCGGCTGATGGCGAGCCCCAAGCCGGTGCCGCCGTATTTGCGGCTGGTGCCCGCGTCGGCCTGCTGGAAGGCTTCGAAAATGATGCGCTGCTTTTCCAGGGGAATGCCGATGCCAGTATCCGAGACTTCGAAGGCAATGACGGAGGCGGCGCTGCTGAGGATTGCATGATCCTCGCTCCAACCGCGTGTGGCCACATTGACGGCAACGCGAACACCTCCCTGCTCCGTGAACTTGAAGGCGTTGGAAAGCAGGTTCTTGAGAACTTGCTGGAGGCGCTTGGAGTCCGTGACCATGCTGCGCGAGAGGTGCGGGTCGGAATGGATGTCGAAGGTAAGACGGCGGTTTTCCGCTTCATGGCGGAAGGGCCGCGCGACCATTTCAAGCAGCGTGGAGAAGAGAACCTCCTCGGCTTCCACGGAGACAGTACCGGATTCGATCTTGGAGAGGTCCAGAATGTCGGAGATGAGGTTGAGAAGGTCGGTTCCAGCGCCGTGAATGGTGCGGGAGAATTCGACTTGCTTGGAAGTAAGGTTGCCGTCGGCGTTTTCCGCGAGCTGCTGACCGAGAACGAGAATACTGTTGAGCGGGGTGCGCAGCTCGTGAGACATGTTGGCAAGAAATTCGGATTTGTACTTTGAGGTGAGCGCGAGTTCCTTGGCTTTTTCTTCGAGGGCGCGGCGGGCCTGCTCGATTTCCTGGTTCTTGCGTTCGACTTCGACGTTCTGTTCGGCAAGCTGTTGTGCTTTCTGGGCGAGTTGCTCGTTGGTCTGCTGCAGTTCTTTCTGCTGTGTCTGAAGCTCAGTGGCCAACTGCTGCGATTGCTTGAGCAGGCTTTCCGTCTGCATGGTAGCTTCGATGGAGTTGAGCACGATACCGATATTGGAGGTTAGTTGCTCGAGGAAGGCCAGGTGGGAAGCGGTGAATTCGCCGAGGGAGGCAAGCTCGATGACGGCCTTGACGCGATCTTCGAAGAGCACGGGGAGAACGATGACGTTTTGCGGCACGGCTTTAAAGAGGCCGGAGGTGATGGTGACGGCGTCACGCGGAACTTTCTTGATGAGCATGCGACGTTTCTCGGCGGCACATTGCCCAATCAGACCGTTCCCGATGCGGAGGTGGCGACGCTTGTCTTCGACATCCTCGTCGGCGTAAGCGGAGAGGAGCACGAGTTCGCCGGGCCCTTCGATCTGCATCTGGTAGATGACGCCTTGCTGTGCGTTCACGAGCGGAGCGAGTTCGGAGAGGAGCATGCGGCCGACGGTGGAGAGATCGCGCTGGCCCTGGAGCATGTTGGTGAAGTTGGCGAGGTTGGTCTTGAGCCAGTCCTGCTCGGTGTTGCGATCGGTGGTCAATCGCAAGTTGTCGATCATGGTGTTGATATTGTCTTTGAGTTCGGCGACTTCGCCGCGGGCTTCGACCTGGATGGAACGGGTGAGGTCGCCCTTGGTGACGGCGGTGGCAACTTCCGCGATGGCACGGACCTGGTTGGTAAGGTTGTCCGCGAGCAGGTTGACGTTGCCGGTGAGATCTTTCCAGGTGCCCGCCGCGCCGGGGACATTGGCCTGACCACCGAGACGGCCCTCGACACCAACTTCGCGAGCGACAGTGGTGACCTGATCGGCGAAAGTGGCGAGGGTGCCGGTCATGTTGTTGATGGTTTCCGCGAGGGCGGCGACTTCGCCCTTGGCGTTGACGGTGAGTTTCTGGGTGAGTTCGCCATTGGCGACGGCGGTGACGACTTTGACGATACCGCGAACCTGCTCGGTGAGGTTGGCGGCCATGACGTTGACGTTGTCGGTGAGATCTTTCCAAGTGCCGGCTACGCCGGGCACTTGGGCCTGACCACCGAGTTTGCCTTCGGTGCCGACTTCGCGAGCAACGCGGGTAACTTCGGCGGCGAACGCGTTGAGTTGGTCAACGAGGGTATTAATGGTGTTCTTGAGTTCTAGGATTTCGCCCTTCACATCGACGGTGATTTTGCGGGAGAGGTCGCCACGCGCGACGGCGGTAGTAACTTCGGCGATGTTACGGACCTGACCGGTGAGGTTGCCAGCCATAGCGTTGACCGAGTCGGTGAGGTCCTTCCACGTGCCGGCGACACCGGGGACGTTGGCCTGACCGCCAAGGCGGCCTTCGGAACCAACTTCGCGAGCGACACGGGTGACTTCGGCGGCGAAGGAGCGCAGCTGCTCGACCATAGTGTTGAGGGTTTCTTTGAGTTGGAGAATTTCGCCGCGGACATCGACGGTGATTTTGCGGGAAAGGTCGCCGCTGGCGATGGCGGTGGCAACTTCGGCGATGTTGCGGACCTGGCCGGTGAGGTTGGAGGCCATGAAGTTGACGTTGTCGGTTAAGTCTTTCCAGGTGCCGGCAACGCCGGGCACTTGGGCCTGGCCGCCGAGCTTGCCTTCGGTGCCCACTTCGCGAGCAACGCGGGTGACTTCCCCGGCGAAGGCATTGAGCTGGTCGACCATGGTGTTGATGGTGTTCTTGAGTTCGAGGATTTCGCCCTTGACGTCGACGGTAATTTTGCGGGAGAGGTCGCCGCGCGCGACGGCGGTGGTGACTTCGGCGATGTTGCGGACTTGGGCGGTGAGATTGCTGGCCATGAAGTTGACGTTGTCGGTGAGGTCCTTCCAGGTGCCGCCGACGTCCGGCACCTGAGCTTGGCCGCCGAGCTTGCCTTCGGTGCCCACTTCGCGGGCGACGCGGGTGACTTCCCCAGCAAAGGCATTGAGCTGGTCGACCATGGTGTTGATGGTGTTCTTGAGTTCGAGGATTTCACCTTTAACGTCTACGGTAATTTTGCGGGAGAGGTCGCCGCGCGCAACGGCAGTGCTCACTTCCGCGATGTTGCGAACCTGACCAGTCAAGTTGCTGGCCATGGAATTGACGGAGTCCGTGAGGTCCTTCCAGGTGCCAGCGACGCCCTGTACAAAGGCTTGACCGCCGAGTTTGCCGTCGGTGCCCACTTCGCGCGCGACGCGGGTAACTTCCGAACCGAAGGAGCGAAGCTGGTCCACCATCGTGTTCAGTGTGTCTTTGAGTTCGAGAATTTCGCCCTTCACGTCGACGGTGATCTTGCGGGAGAGGTCGCCGCGTGCGACGGCAGTGGCGACTTCGGCAATGTTGCGAACCTGCGCGGTAAGGTTGCTGGCCATGAAGTTGACGTTGTCGGTGAGATCTTTCCAGGTGCCGGCAACACCGGGGACTTGGGCCTGGCCGCCGAGCTTGCCTTCGGTGCCCACTTCGCGTGCGACGCGGGTGACTTCGCCCGCGAAGGCGTTGAGCTGGTCCACCATAGTGTTGATGGTGTTCTTGAGCTCGAGAATTTCCCCCTTCACGTCAACGGTGATTTTGCGGGAGAGGTCGCCACGCGCAACGGCGGTGGTGACTTCGGCGATGTTGCGGACTTGGGCGGTGAGGTTACCGGCCATGGAGTTGACGGAGTCCGTGAGGTCTTTCCAGGTACCGGCCACCCCAGGGACGTTGGCCTGACCGCCGAGGCGGCCTTCGGAACCAACTTCCCGTGCGACGCGCGTGACTTCTCCAGCGAAGCGGTTGAGCTGGTCCACCATGGTGTTAAGAGTTTCTTTGAGCTGAAGAATTTCGCCGCGCACATCGACGGTAATTTTGCGGGAGAGATCGCCCTTGGCAATAGCGGTGGCAACTTCCGCGATGTTGCGGACCTGGCCGGTGAGGTTGCTGGCCATGAAGTTGACGTTGTCGGTGAGATCCTTCCAGGTACCCGCGACGCCAGGAACTTGTGCCTGACCGCCGAGTTTGCCTTCGGTGCCGACTTCGCGAGCAACGCGGGTGACTTCCCCGGCGAAGGCATTGAGCTGGTCGACCATGGTGTTAATGGTTTCTTTGAGCTCGAGGATTTCGCCCTTCACGTCGACGGTGATTTTGCGCGAGAGGTCGCCGCGGGCGACGGCGGTGGTGACTTCGGCGATGTTACGGACTTGTGCGGTGAGGTTGCCAGCCATGGCGTTGACGGAGTCGGTGAGGTCTTTCCACGTTCCGGCGACACCAGGGACAACCGCTTGGCCGCCCAACTTTCCGTCGGTGCCGACTTCGCGAGCAACGCGAGTGACTTCGGAAGCAAAGGAACGCAACTGATCGACCATCGTATTGATGGCTTCTTTGAGTTGAAGAATTTCGCCGCGGACATCGACAGTAATCTTGCGGGAGAGGTCGCCGCTGGCGACAGCAGTGGCGACTTCGGCCATGTTGCGGACCTGGCCGGTCAGGTTGCTGGCCATCAAGTTGACGGAATCGGTGAGATCTTTCCAGGTGCCAGCGACACCGGGGACGACGGCCTGGCCGCCGAGTTTGCCATCAGTGCCGACTTCACGTGCGACGCGAGTGACTTCCGCAGTGAACACGCCGAGTTGCTGAATCATGGTGTTGACGATGTTGGCGGAACGGAGGAATTCGCCTTCCAAGGGGCGATTGTCCACTTCCATGCGCACGGTTTGTGTGAGATTTCCCTGAGCGACGGCGGCGATGGCGCGGGTGACTTCGGTGATGGGACGGAGAAGATCCTCGGTGAGGGTGTTGACGGAACCTTCCATTTCGCCCCAAGCGCCCTGGGGAATAATGAAGCAAACGCGTTCGCGAATTTTGCCTTCTTTGCCGAGGGTTTGCCCAAGACGCTTCAGTTCCGCAGCCATTTGCTGATTGGCGGAAACGATTTCATTGAAAGTGTCGGCGATGCGTCCTGTCAGACCGGTCCAAACCACGGGTAGGCGAACCGAAAAGTCGCCGTTGCGAACACTCAGCAGGGTTTGAAGGATTACGGCGAGTTCGGGAGAGTCTGTGTCGACGTGGCCATTGCCGTTTTTCCGGCGAGCACGTTTTTTCTCCTGGGAAACGGCCGCGCCGGCCGATATTTCTCCGTTCATGCTGTACCTCTTGTGGCGCTACGACTTGTGGCGCTACGACCTGCTGGCAAGCGTCCGCCGCGATGACAAACGCAAACTTGTGTTACGGCCAATTCACAAACCAGAAGAATCTTGTACCAGTTTGCCTGTAAAGGCAGCAGTAGGGTCTTCGCTGTATTTTGGGTAACGCTTTAGTCGATGGACAGACGATTCGGTGTGGCACTACACGAAGCAGATCCGGCCATGGTGCAAAGCAATGGCACGCCGACAACCACATTTTCGCCGACGGCGCGCGCGGCAGTCGCAGTACAGGGAAGCACTTATCCAGGCTACCGGGAAGGGCCGATACAGCGCGGGGCTAGCGGATTGTAAAGTGAAGAAGAAGAGAGGTTTCATGAAAATTGCCCAAATTGCCCCGCTCTACGAGAGCGTCCCGCCGAAGCTGTATGGAGGAACCGAGCGGGTGGTGTCGTACCTAACAGAAGAGTTGGTACGGTTAGGACACGAGGTGACGTTATTTGCTAGTGGAGATTCCGTGACGGCGGCGCGTCTGGAGGACGGGTGCGAGCAGGCGCTGCGATTGTCGCGGAATTGCGTGGACCCCCTCGCCCACCACACCGTGCTGCTGGATAAGGTGTTGTCGCGGGCTCATGAGTTCGACATTTTGCACTTCCACACCGATTACACGCATTTTCCCGCGACAAGGAATTTGCGATTGCCTGCCGTGACGACCCTGCATGGCAGGCTGGACTTGCCGGATTTGGTGCCGCTGTATAAGCAGTTTGATCGGCAGCCATTGGTTTCGATTTCGCAGGCGCAGCGGGGGCCGTTGGGGCGCGTGAATTGGGTGGGGAACGTATATCACGGACTGCCGGTGAATCTATACAAGCTGCAGCCAAAGCAGGGAGAGTACCTGGCGTTTCTGGGACGCATCTCGCCGGAGAAGCGCCCAGACCGTGCGATTCGAATTGCGTTGAAGGCCGGGATGAAACTAAAGATCGCGGCGAAGATCGATGGGGTGGACCGGCGGTACTTTGAGGAGATGATCCGGCCGATGCTGGATCACCCCGAAGTAGAATTCATCGGGGAGATCAACGAAGCGGAGAAGAACGGGTTTTTGGGAAACGCGTACGCGTACCTCTTTCCCATTGATTGGCCGGAACCTTTTGGGCTGACGATGATCGAATCGATGGCGTGCGGGACGCCGGTTATCGCGTTTGACTGCGGCTCGGTTCCAGAACTGGTCGACGACGGGGTGTCGGGATTCATCGTGAACAGCGAGGAGGAAGCGGTCCGAGCGCTGGAGCGGGTGGCGCAACTGGACCGAGAGCGATGTCGAGCGACGTTCGAACGCCGCTTTACGGATTACCGTATGGCTAAACATTACCTGTGCATTTACCGGTCGTTGATCAGCGACCAGTTGCAAACGCACACAGTGCAATCGATCGAACTTTCCACTACAGTTCTGTCATGAAGCAACCGGTAAGAACGGACGATTTTCTTACCATCAACCAAGAATTCTACGTTAGAGCGACCTCGTCGCTGGCAGATAACCGGCGACGGGTGTTGAAGTACGGCGAAACATTCGCCGTGTTCAACCGCTACGGAGACATCGAGTCCGTGGGGACGATGCAGTTTGGGTTGTTCCACATGGATACGCGGCACTTGTCACGATTTGGATTTTACCTGGGCGGACGGAAGCCGCTGCTGCTGAGTTCCAATATCCGCGAAGACAATTCGTTGCTGACGGTGGACGCCACAAATTTGGATAGTCCGCTTGAGGACGCCAATCATGTGCCGCAGGGAACGATCCATGTGTTTCGCTCTGCTTCCCTTTCCAGCGGTCAATGCCATGTGCAATTTCGTTTCACGAATTACGGAATGCACGGGAGTCCTTTGGCAATTTCGTTTTTGTTTGATGCGGACTTCGCGGACATTTTTGCAGTGCGTGGCACACCGCGAAAAGAGCATGGCACGAGACTGGAAGACACGGTTGAGGAACGGGCGGTGGTGCTCGCGTATATGGGGCTGGACGATGTAAAGCGACGAACGCGTATCACGTTTTCCACGATTCCAGATGCCATGGCACCCCATGAAGCTTCGTTCACTCAGGAATTGGAAGCGAACGGGGAGTGGGGACTGTCGGTGACGATTGCGTGCGAGCGCAGTGGGCCGGGGGTGATGATAGCGGTGGCGAAGCCCAGGAGCGAGGAGACCGACAGTTTGCCAATCTTTCGAACGCGACTGGTGAGTTCGAACAAACGATGCAACAGCTGGCTGGCGCGGTGCCAAGCCGATCTGACGATGCTGATGGAAGGCAATCCGGAAGGCGACTACCCCTACGCGGGAGTGCCGTGGTTCAGCACGGTATTTGGCCGCGACGGCATTATTACCGCGATGGAATGTTTGTGGCTGGCGCCCGCAATGGCGCGCGGGGTGCTGGCATATCTGGCGGAAACGCAAGCGACGGAAGAAGACCCCAGCCGGGATGCCGAGCCGGGAAAAATCATTCATGAGATCCGGCACGGGGAGATGGCGGCAACGAAGGAAGTGCCGTTCGGGCGCTATTACGGAAGCGTAGATTCGACCCCGCTGTTTTTGATGCTAGCGGGGGCATATTTTCGCCGAACGAATGACCTGGGATTTATCAAGAGTATCTGGCGGAGATCGAAGCGGCGCTGCGTGGATTGATAAATATGCGGATCTGGACGGCGATGGATTCTACGAGTATGCGGAGCGGTCCGAGCGCGGATTGATTCAACAAGGCTGGAAGGATTCGCACGATTCCATTTTTCACAGGGATGGGCAATTGGCGGCGCCGCCGATCGCGCTTTGCGAAATGCAAGGATACGTGTACGCAGCGAAGCAGACGGTGGCGATGCTGTGCGAACACGTGAACCAGGCGAAACTTCGCGAGCGGTTGCTCGAGGAAGCGACGGAACTACAAGGACGCTTCGAACGCGCCTTCTGGTGCGAGGAATTAAAGACCTACGCGTTGGCGCTTGATGGAAAGAAGAAGCCGTGCGAGGTGCGAACTTCGAATGCCGGGCATGCGCTGTTCACGGGGATTGCATCGGCGGCGCACGCGCGAACTCTCGGGGACACTTGCTGGATGGGGCGTCGTATTCGGGATGGGGGATACGGACCGTGGCCGCACGAGAAGCGCGGTACAACCCGATGTCCTATCACAATGGCTCGGTGTGGCCACATGACAATGCCATGATCGGGGCGGGGATGGCGAACTACGGCCAGCAGACACTTGCCGGGCGGTTGCTTACCGGAATGTTCGAAGCGGCGCTGCATTTAGATTTGAATCGATTGCCGGAACTGTTTTGCGGCTTTCACCGGCGTCCGGACGGAACCGGGCCGACACAATATCCAGTGGCGTGCGCGCCACAGGCGTGGGCAGCGGGCGCTCCATACCTATTGCTGGCGGCGACTTTCGGGTTTGGATCCGCGCGTCTGAGCGGCTCGTTCAATTCGATAATCCACATCTTCCTTCGTTTCTGGATGAACTTCGAATCGAGGGACTCGCGGTCAATGACGCACATGTGGACTTGCTCATCCAGCGGCGGGAAAAAGCATTGGGAGTGGAAGTGTTGCGCAAAGAAGGCGCTGTGGAAGTGCAGGCACGGAGTTAACCGGGGTTAGGCGGGATGGCGAGGGCGAAAAATAGGGGGAAATTCATGAGTGCAGGGAGAGAGGACTTGAACCTCCACGGGTGTTCTCCCACAAGATCCTAAGTCTTGCGCGTCTGCCAGTTCCGCCACTCC
>CAVZMQ010000030.1:0-87043 GCA_963776365.1 Candidatus Acidiferrales bacterium
GGCCGGTGCAGCGCCTTCGCTAAATCCGCGGTGAATTCCGCATTGCGCACAGGTTGCGGCGACACCACATTCACCGCTCCGCGCACCGCGCCATCTTCCAACGCCAGCCGCAACACCGCGACCACATCTTCCAAACTCACCCAACTCATCCACTGTCGCCCCGAGCCCAGTCTTCCCCCAACCCCCAATCGAAACGGCCGTGCCATCTCCGCCAACGCGCCACCCTCTTTCGCTAAAACCACTCCCAAGCGAGCGCGCACCACCCGAATTCCCAGGGCCTCAGCCTTCTCCGCTTCCGCTTCCCACTCGCGCGCAATCTCGCTCAAAAACCCCGTACCGGCCGCGCGCTCCTCGGTCAGAATTTCGTCGCCGCGATCGCCGTAGTATCCCGTCGCCGAGGCGGACACTAGCACCCGCGGCCGGGCCGCCATTTTCGCCACGGCATTCACCAAAGCGCGCGTCGTTTCCACACGGCTGTCGCGCAACACCTTCTTGCGCTCCGCCGTCCATCTGCCATCCGCAATCGACGCCCCCGCCAGATTCACCACCGCATCCGCGCCCACGGCTGCCCCGCCCAATTCTCCCGTCGCGGGATCCCACCTCACGTCGAAGCCGTCGTCCCCGCGAATGGACTCCGTGTTCGTTCCTGGCCGCACCAGCCGGCACACGGTGTGCCCTGCGCCTTTCAATCCTTTCACCAGCGCGCTGCCCACCAAGCCCGTCGAACCTGTCACCAGAATTTTCATCAGTGTTTTCCTGTTTGCTTTCGTGCCACGCCGCAGCTCACGCCAGGCTCATTGGTAGAGCGCGCAACCTCAGGTTACAATTTTTAGGTGACCCACGTCTCATCCCATCTTCGCGTCCAGGTGCTCTTCTTCGGGCGCATCCGGGAATTGATCGGCATCACCGAGGAATCCGTGGAATTGCCGCCAGGCACAACACTCGCACATTTATTCACCCGCTATGCGGAACGATTCCCTCAATTGGCCGCGTTTCGGTCCTCGCTGGTTGCTTCCTGCAACCAGGAATTCGCCGCGTGGGACAGACCATTAGCCGAGAATGATACGATCGCCTTTCTCCCACCCGTCAGCGGGGGCTGATCACACCTATGCTCAACACCGCCGCAGAAAACGATCTTTTCGCTCTGGTGCAGTCTCCCATCGACACAGCCGCTATCGTGCAAAGCGTGCGCGCCGATCAAGACGGGGCCATCGTTAACTTCGATGGTTTCGTGCGCAACGAATCCCACGGCCGCCGCACCATGTACCTCGATTACGAGGCCTACGAATCCATGGCTCTCGCCAAGATGAGGGAGATCGGCCAGGCCCTCCACCAGAAATTTCCCATCCACCGCGTCGCCATCGTTCACCGCCTCGGCCGTCTCCAGATCGGCGAAACCAGCGTTTTCATCGCTGTCAGCGCGCCTCACCGTCCCGCGGCTTTCGACGCCTGCCGCTTCGCTATCGACACCCTCAAGCGCACAGTGCCCATCTGGAAAAAGGAGTACTTCGCGGATGGCGCTGTCTGGGCTGACGGGGAAGTGCCTCCCACACCACCTTCAGCCGCCGATTCCGCATCTTAGCCAACAGATGATTCGTCAGGTTACCAAGCCAATTGCCGCGGCGCTCGCCCTGCTGGCTTTTTCGTTCCTCGCCGTCACTCAGGAAAAGCCGGATCGCCCTCCGTGGGCTCAGCCTGGGGCCACCCCACCGCCCCCTCCTCCTACGGTGATACCGGCGCCAGCACCCCAGCAAAAAGACAAAAGCCAGGATGCTTCGCCATCCGGCAAAACCGTCAAGGTCAACGTTAATCTCGTCAACGTGCTCGTCAGCGTTCTCGACGAGCATAACCGCCCGGCACCTGATCTTCCGCGCGACGCCTTCCAGGTGCTCGAAGAAGGTGTCCCTCAAAAAATTGATGTCTTCGAGTCGGAAACCCAGCAGCCTCTCGACATCGCCTTGATGGTCGACGCCAGTCTCAGCGCGCACGCCGACAAAACTATGGAAGAAGATGCCGCCGCGCACTTCATTCAACAAGTCCTCCGCCCAGACGACCGCCTCAGCGTTTTCGCTTTTGACGAGCACGTGCGCCAATTGCCCCCTTACTTCTCCGACAAGGTCGCCAGTCTCCAGGATGCCGTTCACAAGATTCCTGACGGCGCGGGCACTTCGATTTACGACGCTGTTTTCCTGGGTTCCGAGGCCCTTCAGAAGAGACGAGGCGAACGCCGCAAAGTAATTATCCTGGTTACCGATGCCGGCGAAACCACCAGCTACTACGATTTTGAGTCCGCCCGCAAAGCCGCACTCCGCGCCGGTGTTCTCTTGTACACCGTCGTCATTCGTCCCGTGAAAAATGAAAATGGCCGCAACACCGCAGGCGAACATGCCCTGCAAACCATCACCGAAACCACCGGCGGTGCCATGCTCTTCCCCGATTCCACGCAGGAACTCTCCAAGATTTTCGACCGCATCAATAGCGAACTGCGCACCCAATACCGCCTCGCCTACTATCCAAATCCCCGCGGGCCTGCCAACACTTACCGTACAATTGAAGTGAAGGTTCTGCCCGGCTACACCGCGCGTCACCGGACGACCTATCTCACTGGCCCTCAGTAATCCTCCCTGGGGACCCCCGGAAAGCAATGGCCGACAATTTTCTGGAAGTAGCCGTCGAAATCGCTCAGGACGCAGGCAAAATTCTGCGCGAAGAGATGGACCGCCCTCCCACCATCTCGCACAAACGCGAGTTTGATCTGGTCACCCAGGCCGACCGCCGCTCGGAAGCGCTCATCGTCAGCCGTCTCCAGAAATATTTCCCCGAGCACGCCGTGGCCGCCGAAGAGGGAAGCGGCAAAGACACTGCCTCCGACTATCGCTGGCACGTCGACCCCCTCGACGGCACCACCAACTTCGCCCACGCCTATCCCTGCTTCTGCGTTTCCATGGCCCTGGCCCGCAAGAACGAACTGCTCCTAGGGGTAATCTACAATCCCATTTACAACGAGCTCTTTACCGCCGCGCGCGGCCAAGGCGCTTTCTTCAATGGCAAGCGCATCCATGGCTCCAAAGTCGATGCGGTGAAAGACAGTCTGCTTTGCACCGGCTTCCCCAATCACGATCGCGGCTCCAATCCCAATTTCCATTTCTATTGGGATTTTACCCTGCGCTCCCACGGCGTGCGCCGCGACGGTTCCGCCGCGCTCGATCTCGCCTATGTGGCCATGGGCCGCTTCGACGGCTTTTGGGAGTTTGGTCTTAACCCGTGGGACACTGCCGCCGGCGTGGTGCTCGTCGAAGAAGCTGGAGGAAGCATTACCGATATGCAGGGCCAACCCTACCCGCTAGGCGGTCTGTCCATCCTTGCTACCAATGGTTTGATTAAGAACGAAATGCTTGAGGTCGTGGCCGAACTGTCCGGCCACACGTCACCTCAGAAGTGAAATATATAACCTAAGTAACATTCGTCAACTCCATTGCGCGGCGGGCGTCCAATCAGCCAACATCGCCCGATCCGGTAAGGACCGCCTTGACCGACTCCGAGGCTTTCCGCTGTTCCAGGTTTGGCCTGCCTCGAGCTGCGAACGGCTTTCATGTCAGCTCTGACGTTTTCGCCGCCGCCCTTAGGGGGTTGTCCTCCTGAGGAGCGCTTTCCGCGACGAAGGACCACAACCGACCCGCCTCGTGCCATCCCCGAGAACGCCAGCCGCATTCCGTCCACTCCTCGTAATCCCTAACCTCCACAAAATTCAATGGCTATCCGGCTTACGGAACACTCATTCCGTCTTCACAGATTCCTTATGCCCTGCGGCTTACTCTTCCTTGGCAACGAGAAAACCTTTTGTAGTACCGTCGAAGGCAGCCTGCGGCTGCCATTCCCAATAAAATTCGTTGCCCGATGCCTAGGGAGAGAATCTATGCGTAATTTGTTCACACGCGCAGTCTTGTTCGTTGTTGCCGCCTTCTGCTTTTCTATGCCGACCATTCACGCCGCCGATGAAGCACGTGACGGTTCAAAAGACACCGGCTCCTCAACGAAATCCTCCGCCAAATCTGCCCCGTCCTCCAGCGGTCTCACCGAACGCGAGCAATGGATGCTCGAACGCATCGAGCAACTCGAAAAACGTGTCGCGGAACTGGAGTCCAAAGGTCCGGCCGCGGCCTCAGCAAATTCCACCGCACCCGCATCAGCCGCCATGCCAGCGGGCGTCGCAGCGCCCACGCCTCCGAACGCAACGCCCGGCGTAGTTGCAGCCGCCCCCGCCCGCGCTGAATCCGTCTCTTCTTCCGCCGCGAATCTCACACAAGACCAAAACGTCGCACAATCGGCCACTGCCGGCAAGCCCGGCTTCGTCGAGCCTTTTTCCGACGCCGACTGGACCTGGTTGAATGGCAATGCCCGCACAAAGGAAATCTATTGGGACACCAAGTTTTTCACCCCGGAAATTCGCTTCGACACCAACTATGTCGCCGATTTCAATCACCCGACCGATCACACCATCGGCGGCTCCAGCGAACTCTTTCGCTCCTATGAAGTGCAGTTGGAACAGCTCGGCATCGGCGGCGATTTCCACTGGGACAATGTTCGCGGCCGCTTCATGACTCAGTACGGCATGTATTCCGCCACCACCCCGCGCAACGACGCCAGTCCCGGCCACGGCCAGTGGGATCTCTTCACTGCCTATCGCTACCTATCGGAAGCCTATGGCGGCTATCACTTCGACGTGCTCCACGGCGTCAATATCGACGCGGGCATCTTTCTGTCCTACATCGGCCTGTTCAGCTACTACAATTTCGACAATTGGGCCTATCAGCCTTCTTACGTTTCCTCCAACACTCCCTGGTTCTTCAACGGCGTCCGCGTGCAGATTTTTCCCACCGCGCACCTGAAGATCGAGCCATGGTTCATCAACGGCTGGCAATCCTACGCCTCCGCCAATCACAGTCCCGGCGTCGGCGGCCAGCTCAAGTGGACTCCCAAGCCCTGGATCAACATCATTTCCAATAATTACGGTGTAGGCGAGGACGACTTGTTTGTCAGCGGCCGCCGTCGTATCCATACCGACGACAGCGTCGAGGTGAAGTATTACGACAATCCCGAGAAGACTCTGGACAAAATGGCCTTCTCCCTCACCGGCGATCTGGGTTGCGAGTACGGCGCGGGCGTGAGTTGCTACGGGGACCACAAGGGTGGACCCAAGCAAAGCTTCATCGGCTACATGGCTTACAACCGCTTCTGGTTCCACCGCGATCTCTTCGGCCTGACCATTGGCGGTGGCCAGATCAACAACCCTGGCCGCTATCTCGTGCTGATCCCACCCATCAACGGCGAAAGCGCGCTTTCGGCGGCCACCAATTCTCCGTACTTTACCGGCAATCCCGGCGATCCCTTCAAAGCTTGGGATTCCTCCATCACCTTTGACTACATGCCCAAGCAGTACATCACCTTCCGCTGGGAATACGACTACCGCCACGCCAACGTCCCCTACTGGAGCGGCCGCGGCGGCATTACGCCCCCGGGCGGAAATAACGGCTCGCCGCAATATTACGTCTGCAGCAGTGGCGCTACTTCCGGGCAAGGTTCACTCGGCGCCGCCGAAGCAGCGTGCGGCGGTGGTCTCAGCAGCGTCTGGTTCCCGGACCTGCGCAAAGACGAGTCCTTTATCGACATGGCCATCATGGTCAAGTTCTAACGCGCTTCTTCTTGCCTGTGTAGGGCCCGCCTTCCGAGGCGGGCCGTTCTTTCTTGGTAGAGGCGCAGCACGGTTTACCTTGGGCCGCGAAGGGCCGCGCCTCCATCTCGCCGGGATCTGGTTGTCTTGCGGCAATGCTTCAGACTATCTAATGACGTGAACCTTCACGCCGTTACCCAATTCGTCCGTTCCAAAAACGTGGGCGGCTCGTACGTCTTTCCCTCCGCCAACTTTCTTTCTTCCCGCCGCGCGGTCCACAATAGCAGCGGCCCCAGCGCTCGCGCGTTCACTCGCGCCGCAAACCCGCACTCCTTTGCCACTTCGCCACGCAACACCTTGATCTGCGCGCTCACCCTTTCATTCATCCCACGGAACTGCCGCTCCATCGCCCACAGCGCTCCGCTGTATCCGCTGCGCAGCTTGCTCATCTCCCGCTCGAAACGCTCGCGTACCCGTGCATCGGGAGAATCGCGATATCTTTTCCAGCCTTCCAGCATCGTTCGGCACATGCGGTACAAACTCGGCCCATTGCGCTCAAAATCCCGCAGAAATGCCCAATCCAGAAAACGCTGCGAGTCCGCCCGCGAAATGGCCGCATGGCGAAAATTAAATTGGAATTGTCCGTGAATGTCCGCCAGGTCCACACCATCGAGTAGCCGCCCCTGCTGTTTCATCTCCATATATAAAGGAGTGCCCGGCACCGGCGTGTACAGCATGAACTGGTGAAAGTCCGTCTCGTGGCTCACCGCGCGCTCGATTTCTTCCTCGATATTGTCCGGCGTGTGGTGCTCTAGCCCGATAATCGTCGAGCCTTGCACGCGAATCCCGTGCTGCCGCAATTCGCTGGTCAATTCGTGTGTGTCCGTGCCCTTCAGCTTCGCGTAGCCGCTGCGCTCCGACTCCAGCCCCATCCAGATCCACGACACGCCCAGCTCCACCAGCTCCTTCATCGAATATTTACGGATCGCGTTCGCCGACGCGAACACCGCCATCCCCCAACTTTTTCCCGCCGTTTTCATCCGTTCCAGCAGCGCCATGGCACGCTCGCGATGCAGCAGGAAATTCTCGTCCATGATGAAAAACGTCTGCACCTTCATCGACGATTCAAACCCATCCATCAATTCGAATAGTTCGTCGCCCGTCTCGTAAAAATTGTAGAAATTCCCTTTGCCACCAAAGAACGAAGAAGTGGTGCAGAAATTGCACCCCATCGGGCAGCCGACCGATGGAATCACTGTCGCCGCCGTGGCCCCGCGCCGTTCCGGCAAGCGCATGCCCAATGCACGCGTCCGCAGGCCCGAAACGATTTCCGGATGCTTGATCGGCGCGTTCTCCTCCTCGCCCAGGTACCGCCGCATCCACGAAATCCCTTCGCCCTTCACGAAATGATCTGCGTCCACGATCTTTTCGACCCCCGGGACCGCCGTAACGTGCCCGCCGATCACAATCACCGATTGCGGTGAATGCTCCCGCACCAGCCGACACATTTCCCGCACTTTTCCCACGTTCACGATGATCGACGAAATTCCCACAATGTCGTAGTCCGTCGAGCACAGCTCCTTCACAAACGATTCGCGCGTCGGAAAGTCCATCAGCGTGCATGGAGCCGTGATGTTCGCCTGGATCATCATGATTCCCCAGGACCGGTGGAACATCCGCAGCGAAAACGCCCCCTGTGCCCGCGTCACTTGGTTGTGATACAGCTCCATCGGATTGATGGCCCGGCTGCCGAACTCGTCATCTCGAGCATACGGCCCAAACACCGAGCTCAACAGCACACGTGCCCGTGTCCCTTTGGGGTGACTCGGCATGTCTTGCGTAGCAATGGAATGAGTGAGCAAACTAGAAACTTTAGCACGCACCCCCGCCAATCCTTTGTGACGGCCAAACATGTTTCGCAGCGTAGTGACTCGGTTTCTCGACTGCGGTACTAGGTACGAGTTAATCCTCTCCACATTAATTCAGTGCTAGCATTTTCTCCACTCACCGACGGAACTCGCTCTTAGAGCGACGCAAAACCTTAACCAAAACGCCAGGCCACAACGATGTGCCTTTGCAACGCCTACCTTCTGGCCCGATGCTTACCGGTCTTCCGGATAGCATTCCCGGTTTCCACGCTTGCGTCATTTTATTTGCCGGGCCACGCCGAAAGAAGGAACGGACCATGGAACACGAGACTTTTTATCGCACGATAAAGATCGATGAGCTTTCGATTTTCTACAGGGAGGCGGGTCCCAAATACGCGCCGACGCTTGTCTTACTGCACGGGCTTCCTTCTTCCTCCCGGATGTTCGAGCCGCTCTTCAGGCGACTTTCCGATCGCTATCATCTTGTCGCGCCCGATTACCCGGGCTTCCCGCACTATAAGGGGTTGCCCGATATTAATGGAGACCGTGATTGCGGAAGTATTTGTCGTGACTTCTGGTTCGATCGTACGCGTAGTATGCGCTAATCGGACATTGGCTCACTTCCAACCACCGCATTTGCTTGCGGCTCCCGCTTGCTCATGGGAAAATAAACAGTTGTGGATTGCGTTAGGGTTTTCCTCTACGTACCATTCACATTCTACTTTGGCGATATCGTCTAGGGGTCTAGGACGCCGCCCTCTCACGGCGGAAACCCGGGTTCGAATCCCGGTATCGCTACCAAACCTAAGAAAAGCCAATAAAACCTCGGTGATTAGGAGCGCGCAAAGTCGAGCAGCAGCTTCACGTCGTTTTCATTCGCATCGAGCGCGCGGAGAGCAGCGAGATAGTGAGTGCGCGAATCGCCTTCGGCGACAAGGTCTTTTCCAGCGCCCCAAGCGAATTCCGGTTGGGCGTATTTTACAGCGATGACGTCCGTCATCATGCGCGCGTGACGCCCGTTTCCGTTGGGGAACGGGTGGATTTTCGAAACGAGCTGGTGATGGAAGCGGACCAGGCACTCGTCTACGGGAAAGGTTTTGTTTTCGAGCCAATACTTCGTGTTTCCGAGCAGTTGTGGTATGCGCTGGGTTATCTCGCGCGGGTCGCAGCCAATGTTCAGTTCATGCTTGCGATAAGTTCCCGCCCACTTCCAGACCTGGTCGAACATTTTGGCGTGAAGTGTGCGGACGTAGGATTCGTCCAGTGGGTTTGTTGCGTTCATCGTACGATTGCTGAACGCCCACCTTTGCGCTTCGAGAATGTTCAGCGCCTCGTATTCGTTGAGCTCTTTCATGGCGCTGATTTTTGGAATCAGCTGTTCGGCATCTTCCGGGCGGATCGGGGTGTTTCCATCGGAGTATTGGTGATTGAGGATGAAGTTCATTTTGTTTTGCCGCGGTGCAAGCGCCGCTGAGCCTCATCCTCAATCAGTTGATTGGTGTTTTCAGGTTTCTGGTCCTCGAGCGCCATCGTGTGGACGACGCGTTGCACATCGCGAGTGGCGCTTTCGCGCGTCGGGCGTTCTGCGAGTTCCTCGAACGAACCGGACTTCGGGACGAAGCCATAGATAAGGTGGCAGCCCATGGCTTCGGCGACCTTACGCAGGGTGGCCAACGTGATGCGGTCGGTGGCTTCCGCGCGCTCGAACATCTGCACGTTTTGCCTCGGCACGTGCAGACGCCGACCGATGTCGGCCAGACTGAGGCCGAGGGCTTCGCGAACCGCGGCGATCCATCCGCCGGAGGGACGCGGGGGTAGGCTTTTAGCTCCCGCGAAGCTGCGGTCGAGCTGGGATCTTCGTAAGCTTCGGAATTGCCGGTTCATAGATGCTCCGTCACATCATACTGTGACATATAGGCCATAAATGTCATGTTATAAGATGACAGTCTGAGATCAATTGACATTCTATAAGATGACTTTCTACTATTGACGGTCATACTATAGAGTGACACACCTCCCGCCGTCAATCAATCAATCAATCAATCACAATCCGGGTTGGTTGAGCAGGGTGGTTTCCAAGCTCAGAATCACCGCGCTCACCACGTGCTCAGCCTCTTTCTTGGTCGGCAGGGACAAAGCACGCTGAACTCTCTCAGACAACTCGTCTCGACCTTCTAGACTCGCACGCACGAGATTTGGTTCCTTTCGAAGGCAGCAGGATCATAGTCTCTCGCGGATTTGTCCCAATTTGTCCCAAAGCATCCCCGAAAATGGGGGTTGAATTTCCCCTTTAACTGTGCAAAAAAGAAGTGCTCAAAATTCTGGGCGCTTTGCCTCTTTGTAAGTTGAACGTGCGAAAAGGTTACTGAAAACCCAGTTTTTTGGGCAAAATCCTACGGGCTGGAGCCTCGACTCCCGGTATCGCTACCAACACCACAGAATCAACGGGTCGAAAAAAAGACATCTAGAAGGCGTTAGCAATCCCGCGCCGGCGCCGAAGGAAAATTCCCGCAGCGAATCCGACAACGACGCAATCCGTATTTAAATAACCTCGACGGTAGCGCGATGCCCTGAAGCCAGAGCGATTTTTCGATCACAGGTTATGAGAGCGGCGTCGAGCAATTCGGCCAGCGCAACGTAAACAGCGTCGTATGCCGTCAACACCGCCCGCAGTTCCCAGACGCGCGGCATCAGAATGTCGTGGGGGTAGCGATTGAGAGGAAGATCGTGGAGATCCTGCAAGGCCTCTTCGCCCCGCGAGGCAGTCATCATCTTCTCCCGGACATAGCGCCGCAGTACCTGGGCTATCTCCACGTCCAGAAGGTGGGGCACGTGCAAGGAGACAGGAGGAAACGAGAAAAGGCGTCGATCAACTTTAGTTCCCGCAGGACTCTTGATCAGCCATTCGATCGCAGCTGAGGCGTCGAGCACGATCACCGGGCGTCTCGCTCCTCGCGAACAGCATCCGCGGCCGACACTCGGGAGTTCACACGGGTGCGACGTTCCAGGCGCTCCCGCAATTCAGCTATCGTTGGCCGTTCGGCAACCCGGCGAATTTCCGTGACCAGATAATCTGAGAGTGACATTCCTGCCAGGGCCGCCCGGGCCTTCAGGGTCCGATGCAAACCTTCGGGGACATTTCGAAGCTGGATCATGCGTGACATGTCCTAAGCATTAACACATGTTCTGCACATGTCAAGAGCGAATTCCATCAATGATTCGGCTGAGTCGTGCCGCGTCCCACCGGACATCAATAGAAATCCTCCGGCGCCCACCTACACGAGCAACTCTTGCCCCCGCACGACTTCGAACTTGTGATTGGACTTGCGCTCTTTGCTCTGACAATTCTTTCTCGCGGAGGCTCTCTCCTTTAATAGGGATTCGCAACCCGAACTCTATCCGACTTCGGGCGAGAGCCGCTGCTCCTTGTTCTCAGGTTTCAACTAAGCGCGGGGCATCCTCGGTTTGTCCGAATTTGTCCCAAAAAACCTACAGAAAAGGCGGTTGCAATTCACCATCATTTGTGCAAAAAATGACCCCTGGCACTCATCAAAAAGAGAAGCACAAGATTGAAACCGTAAAACCGGAATTCGTTCCTTGCTTCCGCTGTCAGGTACCGCTCCCGTTCCCTCATCATCGCTTTGCTCTGCGGGGGAGCAAGGGCCTCGCAGCGAGGGGGAGGCCCCAAGATCGGATTTATCCCGCCCTTCTTTTGCCCACAGTTCAGCACGCATGGCGTGGAAGCATGAAATTCCGGCTTCCGCTCCCCGTTTCGCGTGAGATGGCAATCGCCGCGCTCGAAGTAGCACAACGACTGTTATTGGCCAAGGCTTGAATGCGGGTTCTCCTTGATGAGTGTGTAGACGAGCAATTGCGCCATCACCTCCCGGACACGAGTGTCAGACCGCTCGGAACGCCGGGGTTCGCAGGACTTGAGAACGGTGAACTTCTGAAAGAGGCCGAAGCAGCGAAGTTCGACGTACTGTTAACCGTAGATCGAGGCTTCGAGTACCTGCAGAACTTGGCCGATCGTCAGATCGCAGTCGTTGTTTTCTGCGGGAAAACAGTTCTATTCGAAGATCTCCTGCCACTGATGACGATATGTCTCGACCATCTAAAAACCATCCGACCCGGCGAGGTAATTCGAATCGGTGATTAGCGGGCCGCTTTGACGAGATCGCCGAGAAAGTCCTTCACCATAGGCAGTGTCTCTCCCTTCATCAAACGAAACTAAGCTCCGTTTGTATTCCTGAACTCGATATCGGAAAATACGCGAGATCAAAAAGGGCCGATGGGTCGAATGTGAAACTCTCGCACTACCCCTTGGATTGAATGCGGAGAAACCCATTCTGTCCCACAAACGAAGGATCGCTACTCGTCGGGCAACTGAAGCGAGGCGCGCAAATTCTTACGTAGTTCCTGTGGTGCAACCTGCCTCGTCGGCCTGGCTCTATGGCTTTGGTCTAAGCCGCCTCGCGTTGCTGTCTTGTGAGGTGCAGAGATACGCTCACCCTTACGAACGGACTCGGCGGGAGTCCTGGTTCTCTCCGTGGCGAGCGACTCGTCGAACTCAATGCCAAACACATCAGCAAGGTCCGCGGCTGCGATTGACTTCCGCTTGCTCCGCGCAGGTGTGATGATGGGCCTGCCAGCCTGAGCTATCAATTCCATTTGGTCCACTTGTCGAAGCGTAAAGAGCAATTCCGGCTGACCGTCCAGGCGATTACCTACGCCGTATAGCGTTGCTGCCAGATGCTTGCATAGGCCCGCCCAATCTGGACACGAGCAGGACATCTCGATTTCGTGAGGGGCCGGAAATAGGCCACTCCTATGTTCTGTCACGATCGCCATTACGTCCTTAGATAGTTTGCCCTGCAGCAATTCAACCAGCGAGCCAATCTGCTGTCCGCACTTTGTCCGAATCGCTTTCCATGCAGGCGCATTCAGAGGTTTGATTTTGATTGCGATTCGGTAAAGTTTCGACCCGCAGACCATCGAAGTCACTTTTCCTGCTTCGATCTGCAGGTCCAACACTGATCCGTTGCGCACGTAGGTTCGGCCGCGAGGTAACCGGTTGCTGAAATCGCTATACGATTCCAGATTTTCACACCAAGCCCTGCCCCAGAAAGTTGTGGCGATCTTGCGGCCGACAATCTTCACCGGAGAAAACTGGTCCTTTTTGGCCAGCTTTTCCATCTTGCGCATGGCTTGAGCGCGGCGCACCGCCACCGGAACGTAGGGTCGGTAACTCCACCAGGACATAGTGCCTTCCTTTCAGGAACTCAGAATTCCATGGCCTTGTTTATATCCAACGACACGAAGCGAAGCAGTTGGTCATTGCTCATTTCCGTCAGCAGCGCTTCCGCGCCGCCATCCAGTAACTGGCGCGACAAGTCCGTCTTTTGGGCGATCAATTCGTCGATCTTATCTTCCACTGTGCCGCGGCATACGAACTTGTGAACAAAGACGCTGCGTTTCTGGCCGATACGAAAGGCCCGGTCGGTTGCCTGATTCTCCACGGACGGATTCCACCAGCGATCGAAGTGGATAACGTAGGATGCGGCGGTAAGGTTAAGCCCGGTGCCCCCGGCCTTGAGGGAGAGAACAAAAAACGGCGGGCCGTCTTCACGTTGAAACGCTTCGACCAATTCGCGCCTCTTTCCCACGGGCGTTTGCCCATGCAGCACCAAACCTGGCTTGCCGAAGACTTCGCGAAGGAACTCCGCCAGCGGCACGGTGATTTCACGAAATTGAGAAAAGATCAAGACCTTCTCCTGGCGTTCCGACAATTCCTGGCAAATTTCGGCCAGCCTCTGAAACTTTCCGCTGTGTTCCGCCGCGTAAGTATTATCCCCAGTGAGTTGCGAAGGATGATTGCAAATTTGTTTCAGCCGCATCAAGTACGACAAGACGATCCCGCGCCGCTGGATGCCGTCAACTTCGGCGATTTGCTGGGCGAGTTCCTTGACCGATTGCTGATACAAAGCAGCCTGCTGTTTGCTCAACCCGCAAAAGGCATTGACTTCTGTCTTCTCCGGCAGATCGGAGATAATGCGCTTGTCAGTCTTGAGCCGCCGCAGGACATAGGGTTGCACGAGCCTACGTAGTGGTCCATAGGAATTACTCTCGCGAGCACTCATCTCCTTCACGAAGCTCGCAAAGGCCTTGGCTCCCCCCAGCAGCCCGGGGTTGAGAAAATCGAACAGGGACCACAAATCCGATAGCCGGTTTTCCACTGGCGTTCCCGTCAGAGCGATCCTGCACCCGGAACGCAACTCCTTTACGGCTCTAGCTTGGCGTGTGCCGGCGTTCTTGATAGCCTGTGCTTCGTCGAGGATAACCAGCCTCCATTCGCGCTGCCGGAGAGACTCCAGCCTTCCCAGCATCGTGTAGGTGGTGATGACCAAATCGCAGTCTCCAAAGGCATCCAGCACTTTCGCCTCACCGTTTGTCTCCGACGGATGCGCAATGAACGTCGTTAGCGATGGCGCAAATCGGGAGATTTCCGCTTTCCAGTTGGCAATCAGCGATGCCGGAACAACCAATAGGCTGGCGTTTTCTCTCCGGGCGGAGTCATGTTTCAAATGAAGCAGCAAGGCGAGGACCTGAATGGTTTTGCCCAGACCCATGTCGTCCGCCAGACATGGTCCCAGTCCCAATCTGGCCATGAACCGGAGCCATTGAACACCGGCTTGCTGATAGGGCCGGAGCTCCGTCATCATTCCGAGAGGTGTAGCATCAGACGTGCCCTCAGGATCCCGCAATTCCTGAAGTATTTTTTCCAGATGCGGTCCCGCGGAAATCCCAACCCATTCCTTGGCTTCTTCCGGTACAGCCGAAGCTGCGTCGCCTTGCAAGTTCGCGCCTGACAGCATGCGCATGCCCTCAAAAAAGGAGATGCCTCCGTTCTGCGCCGTGTGTTCGACATTTTTCCACTGCTTCAGAGCTTCCGCCAATTTATCGCGGTCCAGTTCCACCCATTTCCCCTTGAGGGAGACTAAGCCGCCAGATGATTCGAGGATGGCGCGTAATTCCTTTTCATCCAGTGGCTGTCCATCGAATGTTACGGCGACGGAAAAATCCAGCAACGCGTCTGCGCTGATCTTGGTCTTGTGGCCGACGATTACGCTGACCACGGGTCGCGGTGGTCGGGACGCCTTCCACCAATCGGGTACGCGAACGATCAGCCCGCTCTCCTCGAGTGTGGGCATATCCTTCAAAAGCCGATAGGCGTCCGCCGGCGTCCATGCCAAAGGACTGTAGATGTCACCGGCCTCGACCAATTCCTTTACCCATGTGATTCGCTCGGCTGCGCGATGAATTGGTTGCAACAAGGAGAGCAACGCGGCGCGATTCTTCGCGCCGGCGTATTCTTGCAACGCTCGCCCCAATGGCAAGTGCTGCGCCCTCCCCTGCGCGGAAAGCCGGCTCGAGTACGACGCCAGGAAGGCAAACGGATAATCGGGATCACGCTTGTTTTCCGCCAGGTGAAACGACACCCTCCCGACCGTCCGCCACAATGGATTCCGTTCCCGAAGATATTCCTGCACTCCGTGGCCGGACTCGCGCACTTCTTTTCGCACCAACGAATCCAGGTCCGCCCACCACTCCTTCAGCAAGCTGGTATTTAGGTACTCCAAACCTCGCATCGGGGGCGCCGACAGAACCATCGCTGCCAAATCGCCCTCCGTTGGCGGGGAAACCGGCGGGAACTCTGCCTGCCCCGCTGTTTCTGGCGTATGGCATAGCTGTGTTAGGTACGCCCGGCCAAAATCGCGGGCAAAGGAAAAATCCGCGGGCAAACGGGCCTGCAATTCAATCGTGGATAAATGGAGAATTCCGCGGGAGGAACTGTCGGTGAAAGCCTCGATGATCCTTTTTGCCGCTCCTTCATTGCGGTCTGGAGCAGTTTCTGCGAGCAACCGTCCACGAGGAGAGATGCACAGGTTCATCGGCATCCTGAATTATGCAATAGTTTCGGCAAGCGCGGCACATATCCACGCCTTGAAGGCCGGCCACGGGTAACGCCCCCGAAGCTTGTTAGTCTGTTTCCGGGGTTGCGTGAGATCCCTGACGAAATGTCCACATCAAGGGCATCCACACCTCTTGCAACAGCCGATGTGGACGGGGAGTGACGAATTTTCGATGGAAGACGATCAGGCGCCTCGACTCTTTTCCAAGAGCACATGGCATTGTCAGCAAGGGAGCGACCCTGCTGCGCTCCGCTCACGAGAGCTCACGGCGCGGGGACTTACGCCTGCAAATCGACTGAAGCTCGAATCTCACCCTCGCGGACCGTGCGGACTCGTCGGGGAACAAGCTTCTGCTGGAGTGGATATGAATCGCGAAAACCATCCTGCCGATCAAGTCTCCGCTTGACTTCTGCTTCCGCCTCCCTTTCACTTCCTTTACTACATGTTGGCGAAACAGGTCTTTCCGAGGGCTAAGAGCAGCTATCCGCGATTGAAAGTCCCGAAGCGCCAACCAGTTGGAGAGGCACGCCTTTCCTCGTTTTTGCCTCTTTTTTGAAGATTCTGCCGGACAATCCCGGTATCGTCGCTACCAACTCTTTCAATTCCTCGTGGGCTAGCCGCTCCAACTCCATACGCCAGAGGCCTTAATCTCAATATAATGTGGAAAACGGAACTATGGGCGGCCAGGGCGGAACGCCTCCCACGGTCGAATGCCAGGTTCTCAATCGGCGCCCCCGGTAGGAATTGCTACGGTTTCTTCCTGCCAGGGCGGCAGAATTTTGATCAGCACATAGAGAATGACAAACGGCAGGATCATCAAAATGATCGCCGGCAACATCCCCTCTCGGGTCACAAACCCTATCTTGTACGTTGTGTATCCCAAAAAGCTTTTAGAGAACAGCTGGCCGCCGATCACCACATTCCACCGCATCGCAAAAATTCCCACCATCGTCAGCATCGCGGCCAGCGCGTAGATTCGTTTGCGAATCGCTGCGCCAAAGGTCATCAGCTGTGCCAACCCCAGCAGCAATAGCGGGGCCAGCGTGCCCAGAAAAATCTGTATCACGATTTGCGACACGAACAGCCGCGAATGCACCATAAAATCCAGGCTCCGGAACGATTCATCCGCCTCATAAATGCGGTGAATCAGGTCCAGCATCTCCAGCGTGAAGTCAATCACAAACGTGTAGAACAAATACTTGGCGATCGTGTCCAGACAATGCATGTCGATCGCTCGCCCTCGCAACCCCGAGGTCAGCATATACACCAACAGCACCAGCGCGATGCCTGACACCATCGCGGAAAATAGAAACACCACTGGCATCAGAGGGGTCGACCACCAAGGATTGGCTTTCACCGAGCCAAATATGAATCCCACATACCCGTGCAACAGAAACGCCGACGGGATACCAACCAGCGTGATGATCAGCCCGGCTCGATCATCCACTTTCAGCGCCCCGGGAGCGATATTCGTCGACCCCAGCGTCAGCACCCGATACAACACCCGCTTCCACCCTGTCGATGACCGTGCCAGCAACACAATGTCCCGCCGGTAATCCAGCCAAATCTCCAACAGCAGCACTGCCATCAAGTACCACAGGTACACAAATCCGAACATCGCCATCGCTGACGACCGGTGCGGCGTCAAATACATTTCCAGCGAACGCTCCGGATGTCCCAGATGCAATTGCAAAGGCATTGGCGCAACGATCAAGAACGCCAGAGCCGTTAACAACGCCAGGCGATACGTCGGTTTCACCGCTTCCACTCGAAACACGCGTTCCAGGGACGCCAGGATAAACGCTCCGGCCACCAGCCCGGTCAGGAACGGATACAGCACGATCAGCACGCTCCACTGGAGCTCCAGCTCGTTCGGATACATGAATCCTTCCATGCATGGCTCCTTGTTAACGCACCGACCCATCCAGCCCGCTGTAGAACATCTTCGCGCCTGTCGCCAGGTGCGGCTTCAACACCTGCACCGCGTGCGTTTTCAAAAATGCATGGATTGGATCGTTGGGATTCTTCAGGTCTGCCAGTTGCCTCGCACCCGTCGGGCACGCCTCGCAGCACGCAGTTGTTAACCCTTTGGTAATTCGGTGATAACACAACGTACACTTCTCGGCCGTATGCCGCTCTGGATGAAAGAACCGGCAGCCGTACGGACACGCCTGGATGCAATACCGGCAACCCAGGCAATAGTTGTAGTCGATCAGCACCACGCTATCAGCCGTGTGAAATGTGGCTCCCACCGGGCACACCTGCGTGCATGGGGAATCCGCACAGTGGTTGCACAGCTTCGGTACAAAGAAATTCTTTCCACCTGCCTGGTCGCTCGCCGGAAACCCTTCCTTGCCTCCATCCGGCGAATCCACCACCGGATTCTCAATGTGCCAGTCGTTCACGTGATAGCGTTCCACCCACGTCCGGAAGTAGCCGTCCGGAACCTCGTTTTCCAACGCGCACGCGCGCACGCAGCTTCCGCATCCAATGCACTTGGGAATGTCCAGAAGCATGCCCCACCAGTGCTCGCTGGCGTTAAAATTGGGCGCTTGCTCCGGAGTGCCGGCCAGAACGAAATCCCACGCCACCGCCGCGGCCGGAAGAAGCAGCAGAATCTGGCGCCGGTTCAGGATCACTTTTTGCCTCCCGGCTGCAATCCCGGGCTATGTGGCTGGTGACACGTGTTGCATAACTGCCCCTGCGCGTGTTCTTCGGCGTCCACTTGTGGAAAGCCGCTGGGCTTAGCGATGTTTTGAGAGTGGCACCGCACGCACAGTGTCTTCACATCGGGCAGAACTGGCACAACCGTGCCCGGATCCTCCGCATGGTTCGCCAGCGGTCCGTGGCACGACTCGCAGTTCACTTGTGCATGTACACCTTTGGCTTTTACCTCCTGCACGTCCGGGTGGCAGCCTTCGCACGTCTCGTGTCCTGCATATTTCACTGGCCGGCTGGTGATTTCCTTCAAGGCATCCGCGCGATAAGGGCCGTAGCGGCCATAGCTCTTCGGAATAACCTGAGCCCGCACGGTTACAAAAACGATCGCACCCAATAAGAACACTCCGGCCACGCGTATCAGGTGCGCTGAATCTTCGAACCTGCTCATTGGAGACCTTCGGGAAGGACCAGCACACCGCGAAGGTGACTGAGGATCTCCGGTACAAATCGAAAGGCCACGAAGCCCAGCCTGACTGGAGCGATGTAACGAACGTACGTCCTTGTACCTCTTCCGCTCACATACTGATTATGACGATCGTCACTGGGCACTGTGACGATGCTCACAATTGCGCCACTTTTGCTCGCGCTTCCCGTCAGTTTTGTCTGGATTACGGTCTGGATTACGGTAGGATTCAGGCATATCGCGTGACGTGTTCCACTACCTTGGTTATTCCCGCTCTGAACGATTCGGCCGGAGTTATCAAACTCAATACCAAATGGCCATCCGTAGGAAAGTCATAAAAATGTCCCGGGTGCACCAGCACATGCGCCTTCCGCATCAGCTCAATGGCGAGTTCTTCGTCAGACTGCTCGCCAGCCACCTGTACCACCGCGTACCATCCGCCTTCCGTCTCCAGTAGCTTGCAACAATCTTTGCCGCTCACGGTTTCTTTCAGATGCGCCCAGTTCTCGCGAAGCCGTTTCATTAACTGCGGCTGCAAGGGCCGGCGTTGCTCCAGCAATCCCGGGAATGCCCACTGCGTCGGCGAACTTAGCGAAAGATACGTGTCCGCAATCACTTCCAATCGCTGCAAGGCTCCACGCACCAGCAACTCCGGCCCGCCCGTCACCACCCACGCCACTTTCATCTGTGGCAAAGCGGCGATTTTCGATAATCCGCTGAGCGTGAACGTCAGCGCGTCCCGGTTGGCCACGAACGATTTTCTTCCGACTCCGTCCAAAGCATAGTCCAGAAAAACCTCGTCCACGATGAGCGCCAGCTTCCTCTCCTGGCAAAGCTCATTGAATCGAACCAGTTCCTCGCCCTTGATATATGAGCCCGTAGGATTATTAGGATGCACCAGCAATATCGCGCGGGTTCGCGGTGTCAGCGCCCGCAACACAGACTGAAAATCTACGAACCACCCGTGGGCGTACTGCAAAAGGTAGGGAATGAGTGTGACGTCTTGCAGATCGGCCAGAAAATCGAACAGCGGGTAGCTCGGCTTGGGTACCAGTACCTCATCGTGTGGATTACACAGCAGCCGGAAGACATACGAATACGCTTCACTCGTGCTGGTTGTCAGAAGCACGCTCTGCGGATCAATCGTCTCGCCGTGATCCTGGTGGTAATAATTCACCACTTCCTTTCGCGCCTCAATCAACCCTTTGGCGTTGGGCTCATACGCGAGAGCTTTCGGATTCTGAAACGCTCCCAGAATGGCTTTGGAATCGTAAGTCAGCTCGCACTCCGTGGGGTTGGAAGGCGTGAGGTCAATGAGCGCTTCCCCGGAAGCGCTCATTTCTTCCTGCGCTTGGGTGTACTTGTTCGGACTGGTTTTCCAGTTCGTCCGCTGAGAGAACATTTCGGAAACCTGAACATAGCACACGAGTTCACCCTTTGCGAAGGAAGCCAGGAGAAAACGCTCAGCACCAATCCGGGACTCATCGAGTCGGGATTCCAGTTTCTCCAGCCAACTGCGCGGGAAATTCACTCAGTCCTGCTGAAAATCTCAGCCCTAGGTGCGCTGAATTACACAACAGTGTTCACCTATCGCCTTTTCCGATTCAGCTCAAGTCTTCTATTTATCAATCAGATGACGTCATCTGAACGTTTGTTCGAATTGGTGACCCAGATGCCCTGGTCCTCCCAAAGTGGGACAACGGCCAGGGTTTATCCGGAGTTTCTTCGTCATTCTCGATTTTTGCTCTAGGTGAGGGTTCTTACAGGCTTCAATTCAGGTTCCTTCTAAACGGAGGCACGAAACGAAAGTTTGTCCCACGCACGCGGTCGTCTATGGCCAACGCACCGACCTGCTCGCTGAAGCGCATCGCCGCGTTCAGGAGCAGCCCGGCAATACTTCGAAGATCGCGTCTATGGCGAATTTGAAGTCGGCGGCACGCAATGCCTGATTCTTTCTCACGTGGATTTTTCCAAACCCGGTTTGCCCACGCTCGGTAGGGAAGCCGGTCCGGCGCAGATACGCCAGATGAGCCACTTCATGACTCACACCGACAAACGCCTCCTCGATGGCGTCACCGAAAACGTTTCCCACGCCTGGTACGAAGGCGACAAGACCTTGCATCCCTGGCGGGGCGAAACCAATCCCCTTTACACTGGCTTTCAGGACGACGGAAAATACACCTGGGTTAAATCCCCTCGCTTCGAAGGTCGTCCGATGCAGGCCGGCCCTCTTGCGCAGGTCTTGATTGGTTACGCGCAGGGGCATAAGCTCACGCATAAGTGGGCGGGCGAGGCGATCAACCGCGTCTCCGCCATTTCCAAAAGGCAGGTTACTCCGGTGATGCTGCACTCTACTCTGGGTCGCATCGCGGCTCGCGCAATCCGCGCTTCGATGCTCGCGGATCTTGCCGACAAGCACTGGAACCTGCTCGTCAAAAACATCTCCTCCGGCGACGCCAAGATTTACGTCAAGCCTCAATTCGGCGACAAGGAACTGCATGGCGCCGCCTTCCAGCCCACGGTCCCTACGAAGCATCGCTCCTGGGCAATCCGGTTGCCGATTCGGAGCGCCCTCTGGAAGTCCTTCGTACTGTCCATTCCTTCGATCCATGTCTTGCCTGCGCCATTCATACGTTCGATCCGGACGGAAAGGAAACCGTCCACTTTTCCTGAAAGGGGCTGCTATGCACGATACGATGAATCCCACGCCAGTAAAAATTGGCGAAGCCACGATTGATGCCGAGCACGATTTGCAAATGCAGTTGCTCGATTCACTTTCCCAATCCGTAGCCAAGGGAGGGGAGTTTTCGCCGACTCATCACATCCTTGAACAGTTTATCGAATTCTCCGATATGCACTTCCTCTCCGAACAATTGATCATGCGCCTGCACAGCTATCCGGCTTACGAAGCGCACCTGGAAGAGCACACCCGCCTGATGAAAAAGGTGCGTGAGATTCGCGACAACATCGTCCGAGGCGAAAATGTTTCCAGCCTGCAGCTCATTCTGGAGTTGCGCGAGTGGTTGCTCAATCACATCGCCACGGAAGACGCTGCCTTCGGCGATTTCCTCAGCAAGAGAGAACCGCTGGCTTCATGAGCACACACCCGCGCATCGGTGTTCTCGGCATCGGCAACGTCCTGATGGGTGACGACGGCATTGGTCCTTTTCTCGTAAAAATTCTGGAAGCGCGCTACGAATTTCCCGGTAACGTCGTTTTGCACGATCTGGGCACTCCGGGTCTGGGCATCGCTTCCTTCTTCGCCGACTATGACATCGTCATTCTCATCGATGCGGTCAGCGCAAAAGCGGCGCCTGGCGAGGTTCGTACTTACCGGAAACATCAACTCGTCCGCGTGCCCATTCCACAGCGCGTCAGTCCTCATGATCCCGCTCTCGTGGAAGCGCTGTTTTTCGCCGAGTTGAGCGGAAAATGCCCAAAGGAAGTTCTGCTCGTCGGCGTGGTCCCGAAAACCACCGAATTAGGCTGTTGCCTTTCCAAAGAGGTAAAATCTGTTGTTGTGCCTGTAATCTCCGCGGTTCTCGCTGAACTTCATCGCCTCCACGCCTCTCCCCAAGCCCGTGCGGACGCAGCCATCCCTTCCATTTGGTGGGAAGAAAAAGTAGTCTCAGAGCGTGTCCCAGGGGAGGCCTTAGATGTGCCTGGCTATACCCGGTAAAGTCGCCGGAATCGAACAAAAAGACGGCATACGCACGGGCCGCGTGCAATTCGGCGGCATCATTCGCCAAGCCTGCCTTGATTTTGTTCCCGAAGCCAAAGAAGGCGATTACGTGATGGTTCACGTCGGCTTCGCCATCAGTGTTGTAGACAAAGATGAAGCCGAACGTACCTACGCCCTGCTCGAAAGCCTGGGGGTTTTGGAAGACGAATTAGCCACCGACGGCACTGCTGCCCCGGAGGATTCATGAAGTACCTCGACGAATATCGCGACGCCCGTATCGCTCGCGCTCTGGCTGCGGAAATTCAGCGCCGCTCCTCCCGGCCCTGGGTACTCATGGAGATTTGCGGCGGCCAGACGCACACCCTGATGCGTTATGGCATCGACGAACTGTTGCGCGGCAGCGTTGAGCTTGTTCACGGTCCCGGCTGCCCCGTCTGCGTTACGCCGTTAGAACTTATCGATCGGGCTATCAATCTGGCACGTCGTCCCGAGGTGACCCTCGTTTCTTACGGCGACATGCTCCGCGTGCCCGGCTCCGAAACGGATCTATTCCACGTCAAGGCCGAAGGCGGCGACGTCCGCATCGTGTATTCCCCAACCGATGCCGTGAATCTCGCCCACACCTTGCCAAACCGCAAAGTAGTTTTCTTCGCCATCGGATTCGAAACCACTGCGCCCGCGCATGCCATGGCTGTCCTCCAGGCCGAACGCCTCGGCCTGAACAATTTCACGTTGCTTGTGTCTCACGTCTTGGTACCGCCCGCCATCCGTTTACTGCTCGGGTCGCCGAAGAATCGGGTTCAGGGTTTCATTGCTCCCGGGCACGTCTGTACCGTCGTTGGCTGCCGTGACTACGAAGACCTCGTTCGCGAATTTCGCGTGCCCATGGTCGTGGGTGGATTCGAACCCGTCGATCTTCTTGAAGCCATTCGCATGCTCGTCATTCAACTGGAAGAAGGCCGCGTCGAATTGGAGAATCAGTATGTTCGCAGCGTGCAATACGAAGGCAATCTCCCCGCCCAGGCTGCGGTAGCCCGCGTCTTCGAAGCCGCCGACCGCAAGTGGCGCGGCATTGGTTCCATCCCCCAAAGCGGATTATTCCTGAAGCCCAATTTCGCGGCATTCGATGCCGAGCGCCTCTTTGATCTAGCCGATATTTGCGCGCAAGAGCCGCCAGAATGCATCAGCGCCGAAGTGCTCCTGGGCCACAAAAAGCCCACGGACTGCACGGCCTTCGGAACGCGCTGCACTCCCGCCAAGCCGCTCGGGGCGCCCATGGTTTCTTCGGAAGGTGCCTGTGCCGCCTACTACCAATACAAACGCCACCTCGTTACACTCTGAATCCGTGAGCGCTGACGAAACCAAGGACCTGACAGCTTTTTCTTGTCCCGTTCCGCTTCCCGCGCGTGAACGCATTCTTCTCGGCCACGGCAGCGGCGGCAAGCTTAGTGCTGACCTGCTTCAGCAGGTATTTCTTCCCGCCCTCAGCAACCCCGTTCTCGATCGTCTGGAAGATCAGGCCATCGTTACCGTCAACGGCGCTCGCCTCGCGGTCACGACCGATTCCTTTGTCGTGAAGCCACTGTTTTTCCGTGGCGGCGATATTGGCTCGCTCGCTGTTCACGGCACCATCAACGATCTCGCCATGGGTGGCGCGGTGCCACTCTGGCTCACCGCCGCGTTTATCCTGGAAGAAGGCTTGCCCCTCGAATCCCTGAAGCGCGTCGTCGCTTCCATGCACGAAGCCGCGGCGCGCGCCGGAATTCCAATCATCACCGGCGACACCAAAGTCGTCGAGAAGGGAAGTGCCGACAGCCTGTTCATCAATACCACCGGCATTGGTCAGGTTCGCGACGGCATCTTGCTTTCCGCCAGTCAGGCGCAACCGGGCGACGTCATCCTCGTCAGCGGTTTCCTCGGCGATCACGGCATCGCCATTCTCGCCGAACGCGAAGGCCTGCAATTCGAAACCCAAGTGAACAGCGATTCCGCTGCACTCCACGAGTTGGTCGCCAAGCTCCTCGGCGCCACTTGCGAGGTGCGCTGCTTACGCGACCCCACCCGCGGTGGTCTTTCCAGTACGCTCAACGAAATCGCCGCCAGTTCCGCCGTTGGCATGGAACTGGACGAAACCGCGATTCCCGTTCGCGAAGAAGTGCGCGGCGCTTGCGAGATGCTCGGCTTGGATCCCTTGTATGTCGCCAATGAGGGAAAGTTGGTCGCCATCGTCGCGTCGCAAGCCGCTCAAGATGCTTTGCACGCCCTGCAGAATCATCCGTTAGGCAAAGACGCCGCCATCATCGGCCGCGTCACAGGCGATCACCGCCGCATGGTCGTCATGCGCACGCCCCTCGGCACCACCCGCATCGTCGATATGCTGGCAGGCGACCAGTTGCCCCGCATCTGTTAAGGTATTCCTGTGCACGAAATCGGCATAGCCTCTTCGATTTTGGAATGTGTGGCTGCCGAAGCCCAGCGCCACCCGGGCTCGCAAGTCATCGCCGTCGGTGTGCGTATCGGCGAATTGTCTGCGGTCGATAAAGACGCCCTCGATTTTGCCTTCGAATGCATCACGCAAGATACTGAATGGCAGCATCTCAAGCTGCAAGTGGAATGGTGCCCCCGCCGCGAAAAGTGCCTCTCCTGCTCTGAAGAATTCGCCGTCCCCGATCTGGATTTAACGTGTCCCAAATGCGGAGCCATCCGCTCCACTACCATTGGTGGCACGGAGCTCGATATTGCTTATCTCGAGCTGGAGGAGCCATGCGCGAAACCGTAGAGAAGAAAGTCCTCAGCGAAAATGACCGACTTGCCGCCGAGTTGCGCCAGCGCTACCGCGATCAGAACATCTTCTGCGTCAACCTGATTAGTTCGCCCGGCTCCGGGAAGACCGCTCTCCTCGAGCGCACCCTTGCCTCCTTCACTCCAAATAATTCCATCGCGGTCCTTACTGGTGACATTCAGACCGACAACGACGCCCGCCGCCTCTCTCGCTATGGTTTCCCGGTTCGCCAGATTGTCACCGGCGGCACCTGCCATCTCGATGCCCGCATGATCGATCATCACCTCAACGAAATGGGTTTCCGTGGTCCGGGCATGTTGCTGGTTGAAAACGTCGGCAATCTCGTTTGCCCTTCCAGCTACGATTTGGGCGAATCTGCGAAAATCGTGCTTCTCAGCGTCACAGAAGGTGAAGACAAGCCGCTCAAGTACCCCGGCATTTTCCACCGCGCCTCATTGATGATCCTTACCAAGACCGACCTGCTTCCCCATGTGGACTTCGATCCCGAGCTCGCCCTCGAGAATGCCCGCAAGGTTCATCCGGAAATTGAATACATCGCGCTCTCTTCGCGCACTGGTGACGGCTTCGATCAGTGGTTGCACTGGCTGAATGCCTTGCAGCACAAATTCCAGCAGCCCGCCGCCGCTATGAATTCTTGAGGACTCTGCGATAATTCCTTCATGGACGAATCGTCCAAAGCAGCCGTTGTGCGCAAAACCATCGACGTCACCGGCATCGTCCAGGGCGTCGGCTTTCGTCCCTTTGTCTATCGCCTCGCGCAGCAATGCCAGCTCACCGGCTTCATCGCCAACACCTCCGCGGGCGTGACCATCGAAGTTCAAGGTGAGCCGGACCTGCTGGATCGCTTCATCGAACGCTTGCCTGCCGAAGTGCCACCACTCGCAAAAATCACTTCACTCCTTCCGCGCGACGCCGAACCTCAAACCGAAACCGCGTTCCGCATCGTCTCCAGCCGACTGGATGCTCCCCCCAAAGCCTTAATCTCGCCCGATGTTGCCGTTTGCGCCGATTGCTTGCGCGAAATGATGAATCCTCGCGATCGCCGTTTCCGCTATCCTTTTATCAATTGCACCAACTGCGGGCCTCGTTTCACCATCATTCGCGATATTCCTTACGACCGCGCGCGCACTTCCATGGCCTCCTTCACGATGTGCGCCGCCTGCCAGGCCGAATACGACGACCCCACGAATCGCCGTTTTCACGCACAACCCAACGCTTGCTGGGATTGTGGCCCTCTCGTGCAGTTGTGCTCCGCCGATGGCACGCTGATGGACGCCGCAGAGCCGTTGCGTGAAGTCGCGGGCTTGCTCGAAAACGACGGCATCGTGGCCATCAAGGGCCTGGGCGGTTTTCATCTGGCCTGCAATGCCCGCTCGGAATCCGCCGTTACTGCTTTGCGCGAACGTAAGCGTCGTGTCGAAAAGCCGTTCGCGGTAATGATCCGCGGCATCGAAGACCTCGACCATTTTTGCGAAGCCGATGACCTCGCCAGCAAGCTTTTGCTATCGTTTGAACGCCCCATCGTGCTGCTGCCCCGCAAACCCGACTCCGGGCTGGCCGACAGCATCGCCCCGCGCCATCGTTATCTTGGCATCTTCCTACCCTACACCCCGCTTCATCATCTTCTGTTCTCCAGCGGCAAATTCGATGCTCTCGTTATGACCAGCGCCAATCTCAGCGAAGAACCCATCGCCATCGATAATCAAGAAGCGGTTCGGCGCCTGCAAGGAATTGCGGACGCCCACCTGGTGCACAATCGCGACATTCTTCGCCGCTGCGACGATTCCGTCCTCGGCCTCGCTGCCGGCCGCACCCAGATGCTCCGCCGTTCCCGTGGCTTTGTTCCCGTGCCCGTTCCCCTTGAGCGTGAATCCGAACCGATACTTGCCGTAGGCGGAGAGCTGAAAAACACCATCTGCCTGGTTCGCGGCAGCGAAGCATTCCTCAGCCAGCACATTGGCGATCTGGAGAATCTGGAAAGTTACAGTTTCTTCGAAGAAGCCGTGCAGCACATGCTGCGCATTCTCGAAGTCCATCCCAAAATCATCGCCTACGATCTTCATCCCGACTATTTCTCCACCAAGTGGGCGCTCACCCAGGAGCAAGAAGGCGTTCGCTTGATCGGCGTGCAGCACCATCACGCCCACATCGCTTCCTGCATGGCCGAAAATCATCTCGATGGAAAAGTGATTGGTATCGCGCTTGACGGCACCGGCTATGGCACGGACGGCGCGGTCTGGGGAGGGGAAGTGCTGCTTGCCGATTACGCGGATTTCGAGCGCGCCGCCCACTTCGAATACATTCCGCTGCCCGGTGGCGCCGCCGCGATTCATGAACCCTGGCGAGTGGCGCTCAGCTACTTGATGAAACATTATGTGAAGGATCTCAACAGCCTCGACCTGCCCTTCCTCGGCGCGATCGACGAGCGCCGGCGGCACGTGATTCAACAAATGATCGATCGCCAGGTCCATTCCCCGCGTACTTCCAGTTGCGGCCGGCTGTTCGACGCCGTCGCCGCCCTCATCGGCATTCGTTCCACAGTCAATTACGAAGCCCAAGCTGCCATTGAACTCGAAATGGCTGCGCACGATTCCACCGACCCGATCGCCTATCCCTTCGATCTCGTCCCCGATAGTAATCACTGGCAAATTGGCACGCTCTCCCTCTTCCAATCGCTGCTCACCGACATACGCCGCAAGGAATCTGTCGCCGATATGGCTCGCCGATTCCATGCCGGTCTCGTCGCCGTATTCGTCGACCTCGCCGAGAAAATACGCAAGCAGACACAACTCAACCGCGTCTGCCTCAGCGGCGGCTGCTTCCACAATGTTTTGCTTTTTCAATTATTGCTGGATGGCCTGCGCGCCAAATCCTTCGAGGTCTATTTCCACTCCGAAGTTCCCGCCGGCGACGGCGGCTTAAGCCTGGGCCAAGCCTGGATAGCCGCCCACCGTTTGCACTTAGCGACGCCCACGAACTGAATTGTCATTGTAGGGGCCGCCTTCTGCATGCCCGCGCAGTTGGCAGGGGTCCGCTCGTCACTCTTCCATGTAGCGCTGGCTTTCAAGCCAGCCTTTCCTTACTGCGCCTGGTGGCGGACAACCATGCCGTCTAGCAAACCCGCCGTCATCCTGGGAAGCGCCGTTTGCGACGGAGGACCTCAACGTAAATTTTTGGCACGATCCGATCGTGATCGCCGCCGCCGCAACACGCCCCGCTACTTCGTCCCGTACTTCCTACTACCCGTAATCCCCTTACCTTCTGTCACCGTAATCGTCTGGCCCACCGCTACATTGCTTAGTTGATCGACTTGCCCGCTGGGCCAACGAATCTCGATCGCATCGGCCTTTTCGTGTCGCGCTAACCCAAACGTCAACACCAACTCGCTCGCCGACAAATAACTCGACCCGCTGCGCAACATTCTCGTTTGCGTCTCGCCCCCTGCGGTCAGCTTCACGCTGGACCCAATGCCGTCGCGGTTCGATTTTGTCCCGATCAATTTGATGCGCACGCTCTTCTGCAGCGCTGCGTTGCCTGCCGCGTCATTTTCGAACAAATACGCTCGCCCGCCATTAGTGGCGATCAGCAGGTCCAGCCGGCCATCATTATTCACGTCACCATAGGCCGCACCGCGGCCGACGCGCGGCGAATCAAACACCGTCCCCAAACTCTTGGTCACTTCCACAAAGCTGCCCTTCCCCATGTTCCGAAACACGTGCGGCGGCATTGCATATTTCACATTCGGTTGTACCCGCTGAATGTCGCTATCAATATGGCCATTCGATATAAAGATGTCCGGCCAGCCATCCAGGTCGTAATCAAAGAAGAAGCAGCCGAATCCTAGTGTCAGCAACGTATCGCGCCCAATCTCCGAGCGCGGTGCTTCGTCCACGAACAATCCCCGCCCTTCGTTGTGGTACAGCGAAATCATCTGGTTCGAGAAATTCGTGATCAGCAGGCTCGGCACGCCCGAGCCGTCATAATCCATCGCATCCACGCCCATTCCCGCGCGGGCCACGCCGTCCTCGCTGAACGCCACACCCGCCTGCACCGCTTTCTCCGTGAACGTCCCGTTTCCATTGTTGCGATACAGCTTGTTGGGCTGCGTGTCGTTCGAAAGCAACAGGTCCGGCCAGCCATCATTGTCGTAATCCAGCACCGCGATCCCCAGCGTCTTTGAAGTCGGATCGCTTAGACCGGCCCTTTTCGTCGCATCCTCAAATGTACCGTCGCCGCGGTTATGCCAAAGCCGCACGGAAACTCCTTTATACGACTCCGGCGTGCAATACGATTTGCTCTTCCCATCCAGCGTGCAGTACAAATCGCCTTCGATAGACCATTGCACATAATTCGCTACCACCAGGTCCAGCTTGCCATCCTTGTCGTAGTCCACCCACGCCGCGCTGGTGCTGAATTCCTTGGGGCCCATCAGCCCGGCTTTTTGCGTCACGTCCGTAAACGTACCATTTCCGTTGTTGCGAAACAGGTGGCTCTGTCCCATCGCGGTCACGAACAAATCGTCGTAGCCATCATTGTCGTAATCGCCTACCGCCACGCCCATTCCCAACATCTTCACATCCAGCCCGGCCTTGTGCGTCACGTCTGTAAACGTACCGTCGTGATTGTTGTGATACAGCTTTGGCGTGCTGTGCTTTGACGCGTGTCCCGGCCAGTCCGTGCCATTCACAATAAAAATGTCCTGCCAGCCATCGTTATCATAGTCGATGAACGCGACGCCCGGCCCCATCGTCTCCGGCAAGTACTTTTTTCCGTATGCTCCATTGTTGTGCACGAAATGAATGCCAGCGCGCTCGGCAATGTCCTTGAACGTAATCGTCGAAGCAGTCGCGTCATTCTTCGCGATCTGCCCCAGCAGCGGCGCCGCGCAAACCAAGAGAAACATCACTCCCCAGCCTGTCCTCACGTGTTCTCCGCTTTCCCCTCGCGGCCGACCCCCAGCGCGTCGGCGACCCGGTTGATGTAATTGAACCAAGACGCAATCAACGTAATTTGCAAAATTCCGCGATCGTCGAATCCCGCTTCCCGTAAACTCTGGTGATCTTCCGGACTGCATTGTGTTGCATCCCGCGTCAGCTTCACCACATATTCCAGCATCACCTTGTCCTGTTTGCTGATGGGCGCGCTCCGAAAATCCTTTCTCAGCGCATCCACCATTTCGTCGTTCAGACTTACCCGGCGCAGAAACTCTGCGTGCGATTCGATTCAATAGAAGCACTGGTTCGTCATCGACACCATGGTCGCGATCATTTCGTGCTGCTCGCGTTTCAGCGGCAACTCTGGCGACATCATTGCTCCAAACGCAGCAAAGGAATGGAACATCACGTCCGGAAATAAGGTGTGTGAGCCAACGATGCTATTTTCGAACCCGTGGTCGACGATCGGCACCGGCATTGCATACTCCAGGGGATACAACTTGCGCTGTTCCATTACGCGTTCGCGCACGCGCTCGTCATCTTCCATGTGAATCGTTTTGATCCAGGTCATCGTACGATCCTTCTTTTCGCCTCGTGTTGTTCTACTTATCGTCCAGTGTCGGGTGGAGTCCTACGCTGCTTCGCGGCAGCGGTCGCGGCCGCATGTTTCGCCGCAGCGGGAGCCGGTCCCAGCGCCACGCTGATATGTTCGTGTACCGCCTGCCGTTCGTTGTTATCTTCCGGATGCGCTTGGCGGTACGCTCCAGTCAGCGCCTGCGAAGACTCATCCGCCTTGAAGCGCAAGTAGCGCTCTTTGTATTCCCCTGCGATCTTGTCGTCGCCCAATCCCGTATAGCAAAGCATCAGATTGTAGTTCGCCTGCAAATCCTCGGGATCGATCGTCAACGTCTGCTGCAACTCCTGCACCGCGTCCGCATAGCGCTTTTGCAAAAACAGCACCCGTCCCAATTCGTTGTGCACTACGCGATCTTGCGGATATTGCGCCAGCACTCCGTGCAATACTTGCGCCGCCGCATCGTATTTTCCTTCTTCTTTCAGCACCCGGGCGTAGAAGAAGTTCGTCCGCGCCAGCCCCGGCTTCAACGCCAGCGCCTTCTTCAGCACTTCCCGTGCGCCTTCGGTGTTCCCTTCTTGCACCCGCACGCGTCCCACGTTCGTCCAGCCATCCGGATTCTCCGGTGCCATCTCCGTGATCTTCGTGAACGCCTGCTCCGCCCCGATCAGATCGCCCTGCAGGAACAACCCGATCCCGTAATCATTCCAGCGCGTCCAATCGTCTTTCACCAACTCCACTGTAGGTGCGGGTTCCGGCCCCGAGTGCGGCATCACGTTCAGCGTCTTCGTATCTTCTGCCACAGTAATAATGGGGAGATCCGGTATTTTCTTTTCCTTACTGGACACGTCGGAAAGGTCGCCGTTAAATGCGAACGTCCGGTCATCATAAGCCGGCGTATGTTCTCCTTGGGGTTTTGTCGAATCCGTCAGTCCTCCGAACGAGAATTGCGTGTTGTACCACATAAATTTCCGGTAATTCAGTTTCGAATGCAGAGTGATGTGTTCCCCCGCGCCTTCCGGGATGTGCATCCGGAAATGCACGGTGTCCGCCGCCCCCGGCGGAATCAAGTGGACATACACCACCGCGCGCGTGGCCCACGCATTACGCTTGTTGATGGGATGTCCGTGCTCGTCGATCTGCAGCGATTTGTAGAAGTGTGCCCCCGGTTCCACTGGCCCTTTGCCGTTATCTTCGACCTTTCCACTCCAGAAAATGGTCTGGCCCTTATCGTCCACGGCCTGCAATTCCAGCCACACATCGAACGCATCCACGGTGCCGCCCGGGAAGAAGTGGCCCACTTTCCGCGTGCGCACTACCACATCCACCAGCACGTCGTCTCCACGGCGCACCACCCCGTCCACCCGCCCCAGTGGTGCAGTAATCGGACGCGCTTCGCCCGCGACGCCTTTCGGTACCGACACTTCCGCTTCTTCTCCCACCGCAAACGTCGTCGACAGTTCCTGTCCTGTATAGCCTCCGTTCTTCCCCTCAGATTCTTTCTTTCCTGCTGGGGAAATCGCGAAAATGTCCACGGTCACCTGCTTGTCCTGCAAGAATTTCTTACTCGTTTCAAGCTGGACCGGATCTTCGTTGGCGAACGGCACCGCCGTGTTCGCTCCCGGGAAGCGATGCGAATGCACGTATCCGTCGATATTTCCTTCATCATTCGAACGCACCAGGGGCATATGACAGTCCGAGCAGATCATCGGCGACGGTGGATAATAGAATGAGCGTGCCCCCTGGCCGGATACGCCGCTTCCTTGCCAGTTGTCGTACTCATTGAACCCGCGAATCCAGCGGTAGCTGTTAACCGGCACATCCAGGTGCACTTTGTGGCATTCCGAGCAGAATTCCGGCACCTGCGTGCGCATAAATGGTTTCAGGAATACGCGGCGGTGCGGCTCTGGATTCAGCTTCACCATGAAATCGTGCAACGCCCGCATGACCGGATTGGGACTCGCAGCCAGCGCGTGCAGCTTTGGATATTCCAGAACGTAATCGCCCTGCCCCATGGTGCTTTTCACTTTCACCATGCTGTGGCACATCATGCAGCTTAACCCCGCCCGCGCTTCCGGCCGGTCCACAGTTTCCTGGATGGGCTTATCGAACAATCCGCTATACAGCAACGCCGGATCGTGGCAACCGGCGCACCACTTCGACGGCTTTACCCCCGCCACCTCCTGCATGTATTCAATGCTCTTGCGGTACCACTGGTTGTTGAACGAAGAGAAATGATGTGACGAGCTTTCCCACTGCTTGTAGATATCCGCGTGACACCGCTCGCACGCTCTCGACTGCAGGAAATAATCAGCTGGAATATACTTTCCGTCCGTGGTCTGCCCGGAACTCGGGAAGAATTTCCCATGCGGTCCGTCGCCTTCGTTATCCATGGTCGCCGGTGAAATCGGCGGGTTCGTGATGCGATACGCATTATTCCAGGCTACCGTGCGCACCCACCATGCGCCGCTGCCGATTGCGGCCGTGGCTACTACGACGGTGACGAACCCAAGCACACGCTGCGCCATGGTCGTCCCTAGCCAGCCGCGCTCTTGCAACCAGGCCGTTGCCAGCATCACGAATCCCGCCGTGCACACTGCAATATGCGCGTACAGCCATGGGTTCATGCGATGCGAGGTCCCCAGATAAATGAGTGCCACGCCGAGCACCGCGCCCGCCGCCATCAGCAGCCAGCCCATTCGCGCCAGCCAGCCTTCTTTCCACATTCCGCGGAACAGGTATAACCCCAGCCCCAGCGTCACCAGCACACCCAATCCGGTGTGCAGCAGCACCGCGCCAGCGTAAGTGATCGTTGCAGTTGGGAAGGCGTACAGATATACAGCAGTGAGTGCGAGAATTAAAACGCTCAGGGAGCGCCAGCGTTTCATGCATTTCCCCCGGTCCAGATTTTTTCCACTCGAGCAACTTTCCTCAACAAAAATGCGGCCGGGGTCGTGACCCGGCCGCAAAGTTTATCTGGGGTGCTTCCTGAGTCGGCGAAGGAAAGCGACTGGAAGAAGCAGATGCAAAAGTTGTTCCCTTTATAAGAGGCCCGCGCAGGATTGGCAATAATGTGAAAGCACTATCGCCTCGCTTCTTCTGCAATGCCCTTGCTTTCAGTGACTTGGTAGCTCTTCCCCGTCCTCAAGTTTTTGAATTCCTCGACCCTTCCGCCGGGCCAATCGATCACCACGCGCTCGATTTGTTCGAGTTTTCCCGCGCCAAACGTCGCCGGCAATTCCGACTGCGACAAGTAGCTCGACCCGCTTCGAACCACTCGAGTCTGCTGCTGTCCTTGCGCGAAGACATGCACGATCGCTCCAATCGCATCTCGATTCGACTGTGTGCCCACCAGCCGGAAACGGATGCTGCGATTCGAATTTTCCATATCATTGCGATAAAGGAAAGCTCCACCATTATTCGTCGTCAGCAACACATCCAAGTCCCCATCGCGGTCGAAATCCCCTACCGCCAATCCCCGGCCCACTTTCGGCTTGTCGAATCCCCCGCCGATCTGGTCCGCCACATCCCTGAATTTTCCCCCGCCTTGGTTCAAGAAAAGCTGCGCCGGCTGCGCGTATCCCACATTTCCGCGAATGTTGCGCACCGTTTCATCAATGTGTCCATTGGCGATGGCAATGTCCTGCAATCCATCCAGGTCCGCATCAAAAAACACGCAGCCGAATCCCAACGTGTTTCGCGAAGCGGCTCCCAGGCCCGTCTGCATGGCTACGTCGTCGTAGCCCTTTCCCGCAAAGCGGTACAGCCCGATCATTTCATTATCAAAATTCGTGATGACAATTCCCACTTTCCCCGAATTCTCAAAATCCGCTACATCTACGCCCATGCCCGCGCGCGCTTTTCCTTCCGTGCTGAAGGCCAGCCCTGCCTCCACTGCCACATCGCGGAATTTCCCGTTGTGCAGGTTGCGGTACAGCTTGTTCGGTTGCGTATCGTTGGCCACCAGCAGGTCCGGCCAGCCATCCTGGTCGTAATCCAGCATAGCCACGCCCAGGGATTTCGAGCTGCTGTCGAAAATCCCGCTGCTCGCGGTCACGTCCTCAAACGTTCCATCGCCACGGTTGTGATACAGCCAGCAGGTATCGCCGCGATACGCTTCCGGTGTGCAGTACGATTTATTTTTGCCATCCAGACTGCAGAACACATCATGTTCCGCGGACCAACGCACGTAATTGCACACAAACAAGTCCAAAAATCCGTCGCGATCGTAATCGAACCACACCGCCGAGGTACTCAGCCCCTGCTTCCCCAGCAACCCGCTCGTCTTCGTTACATCCACAAATGTGCCTTTGCCGGTGTTGCGGAACAGCCGGCTCTGCCCTACGCAGGTAATGAAAATATCCGGGAAGCCGTCATTGTTGTAATCCCCTACGGCCACGCCCATCCCGTACATTTCCACATCCAGGCCCGCGGCCTTGGTCACGTCCGTAAACGTGCCATTGCGATTGTTGTGGTACAGCTTCAAGGTCGTGTGCAGGCGCTTGTGGCCGGCCCAGTCCATCGAGTTCACCAGCAGAATGTCTTGCCAGCCGTCCGCGTCGTAATCCAGGAATGCGCAGCCCGATCCCAGCGTTTCCGGCAGCAACTTTCCCCCGTAAGCCCCGCTGTTGTGTTCGAAGCGAATTCCCGCCGCGCCCGTGACATCTACAAAACGAAACCCCGGACTGGCTCCCGCCGACCATGCCGAACCAGGCGCAACTCCTGCGATTAGCCCCGCCCCAATACCATTCCAGATAAACTCGCGCCGCTTCACGGAAGCCTCATGGCAAAGTGACGAGTCCGTTGCGGATCGCGTACACCACCAGCTCCGCCGTCTTATGGATCCCCAGCGCGTCCATAATGTTCGCCCGGTGCACCGACACGGTGTTCACGCTTAAACTCAACTCCGTGGCAATCTCCTTGTTCGATTTGCCCGCCACAATGTGCTGCAGAATTTCCAGTTCGCGCGGCGTCAAGCCCGTGTCCCGCTCACCCTTCAGCGCTCCGCCTCGCGCAATCTGCGGGTCCAGAACCGTCTTTCCTTCCGCCACTTTTTTGATCGCGCTCACCAGATCTAAATCCATGGCATTCTTCAGCACATAGCCTTTCGCGCCCGCTTCCAGCGCCTGGCGGATCAGCGTGTCTTCCGAATGCATGCTCAGCATCAAAATTGCCGTCGCCGGACGCTTCTCTAAAATACGCCGCGACGCCTCAATCCCGTTGATCTGCGGCAGCGCGCAATCCATCACGATCACGTCGGGCTGCAGCTTCTCCGCGCTCTCCACCGCTTCCAGTCCATCGCTCGCCTCGCCCACCACTTCGAATGACGGCTCATCCTCCAACATGCGCCGAAAGCCACGGCGCACCAGCGCGTGATCGTCCACCAGCAGTACCTTTAACTTATTCTCCATGCGCCTCCACCTTCTCCCGCGGTATCCGCAATTTCACCAGCGTACCCGTGCCATTCGCCGGCACTGCCGCCAGCGACGTCACCGTCATCGTTCCCCCTAACAATTCCGCTCGTTCCCGCATGGCCACCAGGCCTATTCCCGTCTGCCCTTCCACCGGCGCCAAACCCTTTCCATGATCTTCCACTTCCAATTCCAACTGCGCGGGCAGAAACCGCAGACGAATCCACGCCTCTTTCGCTCCCGAATGGCGGCTCACATTGTTCAACGCCTCTTGTAGCACGCGGTAAATCTGCACGCCCGCGCTGCTTCCTACTGGAAAGTGTTCGCCGGTCTTTTCATAATGCAGCGCCAGCCCGGTTTGCCTTTCCACCGTGGGGATATACCAGTCCAGCGTGCTCTCCAGTCCCGCTTCATCCAACAACACCGGATGCAGGGCTTGCGACAGGCTGCGAATATTGTTCAACGTGTTTTGCGCAATCTCCCGCACTTCCTGCAAATCCGCGTGCAGCGGCGAATCTGCCGGAATCTGCTTATCGGTGCGCTTCAGCAGTGATCCGATCGCCGTCAACACTTGTCCAAACTCATCGTGCAGTTCCCTGGAAATGTGCCGCAGCGTTGATTCCTGCGTCGCAATCAGTTTTTGCGCCAGATCGCTGCGCTGCGACGAAAGCTCTTCCACGTGCGCAAACAGCCTGCGGTTGTTGCGGATCAAATACAGGCTGGTCAGCACAATCGCCAGGAGAATTCCCGCCAGGAAGAAGTAAAGCTGCCGCTGTACCCGCCCATAGATTTCCGCAATGTGCCCCGCCGCCAGTTCTTCCGCTTCGTTGTTCTGTACCAGCAACCGCGAAACCGCCGAGCTCAGCGCTGCTTGTCGAGGCTGCAATGTGTCCCGAATCTGCTCGCGTGCCAAATCTTCATCATACGCAGCCTGCGCGAACATCCTGTCGCTGGCAACCCAGAATTGCTTCAGCGCCTGCGCTAAATAGTGCCGCTGCTCGCTGGTTGGCGCGGCTTCCGAAAGGGGTGCTTCCAGCCTCAAAGCATCATCCAGGTCGGTATGAATGCGGTCAAACGGCGCGCTCCACGCAATCAGCGGGTAAGGCTCGCTGGCGTCCAGCATGTCTCGCATTGCCAGTCCCACCGAATTCAAATCATTCTGGATGCGCAGCAGTTGCAGGGAATCGCGCCGGTTACGATCCACCATTTCGCTTTGCAATTTGCGCAATCCCGCGAATTGCAGGGTGATATACGCCGCGTACACCAGCACCGCAAGGATGGTCACCGCCAGCCCAAGATACAATCCTCGCGCCGGACCTGGTTGCGTCGCCGAATGCTTCTCCACGTCAAGAAGGATATACCGCACCGCCAGCGCCCACCAACTCGGCCACTATCGGGGGCGCGCTAATAATCGGATTCAGGGGTGTAACGGAGGCCACATTTCCAGAGCTGAAAACATTTGATAGAGCGCACCTTCCGTCAGTAGATGGCTGGATCGCAAATACAAGTTGCTCTGTCGACCACGGGTTACGCGGTTCTCGGACTGGGTCACATGGGGAATCGTATCGGTCGCCTGGTTACCATTGGAATTGTTCTTGGGGTCTTTGCAGCAGCTTTCTGCGACAAGTTGGAACGTATACACGAGTCCAAATGGGATTGTTGCCTCGCCACATTTCATACATTCGAACTGTGATCGCCTGGCGCTGTCTAACGCAGCTTGCTGCAGCAGTGTATGGCCTTTGACTGCAGTTGCCGTTTTGGACGATCCCATCCTTATTGACTTCGAGCATCAATTCGACATCGCCCGTGATCCTTGCTTGCCGCGCGAGCGTAGGAGAGGTAGGTTCGCGCAACCTCTTTAGGACAACTTCTCCTTGAGGCACAACGGTTTGGGCTACGGCTCCTTTAGCTACCCAGGAGCAATCCCAGCGATCAGAATACTATTGCGGACAAAGGCGGCGCACGTCAGTTTAGACCAATCTTGCCAAGAAAGGTTCTGTCGTCTCCCGGTGTTAGACTAGCAGCTAAAGTGTTTTTCTCGCGCTTAAAGGAACAAGTTCGATGATTGATGTGGGGCTCATTGGTTTTGGCCTGGGCGGCCGCTGTTTCCACGCGCCGGTGATCCGGGCGGTTGATGGCTTGCGACTTGCCGCGATTCTTCAGCGTACCGGCGATTCCGGCGCGCAACTTTACCCAGACACCCGCATCGTCTGCACCCTCGATGAGCTGATCTCCATCGATTCCATCCAGCTCATCGCCATTTCCACTCCCAACCAAACACATTTTCCCTTCGCCAAGCGCGCCCTCGAAGCCGGCAAGCATCTAGTCGTCGATAAGCCCTTCACTACCAGCGTCGCCGAAGCCCTCGAACTTCTCAACCTTGCCAAACAACGAAACCGCGTCCTCTCCGTCTACCACAACCGCCGCTTCGACGCCGATTTTCAGGCTCTCCGACAAACCATCGTCAACGGCGATCTCGGCCGCATTCTTCGTTTCGAATCTACCTACGATCGCTTCCGCCCCACTTCCAAGCCCAACGCATGGCGCGAAATACCCGGCCCCGGCAGCGGCGTGCTGTTCGATCTCGCCCCGCATCTACTCGATCAAGCCTTCATGCTACTCGGTACACCGGAAGCGATCACCGCCGATGTTCGAATCGAGCGCACGGATTTCACCACCGACGACGCTTTCGACATTTTCCTTCACTACCCGCACGCCGCTCGCGCCCTGCTCCGCGCCACGATGATGTCGGCAGCACCGCGCCCGCGCTTGGTGGTCCTCGGTGAAAAGGGAAGTTATCTCAAACGTGAATTCGATCCCCTCGAACCCCATCTTCGCGCTGGCCTAGTTCCCGGCGGTCCCAACTGGGTGGTAGAAAAGCCGGAAAACTACGGCGAACTTACGATTATCGAAAACGGCGACGCCACCACGCGTAAAATTCCCTCCATCGGCGATTGGCGCGAATTCTACGCCAACGTCCGCGACGCAATCCTCGGCAAAGCTACCCTGATCGTCACACCCCAACAAATCCTCAACGTCATGGTCGCTCTCGAGCTCACCCTCGAAAGCAGCTCCAAGCGCACCACCATCCCCTGGCGAGCTTTGCAGTGCGGAGCCCAGCTGCCGCTTTCGCATAACCCACACTCCGCACCTAAACGTTCCGAGGCAGCGCCGCCAGCAGGACATTAGCCACATTCCCCACACCCGTCATTCCGAACGGAGTTCGCGAAGTGAGGAATCTCTCTTTCCTTCTCGACTCGCTCCTGTTCACGCCCCGCTCATCGTATAATTTAATTCCCGGGAAGGAGCCACACGCGTTCCATGCACATCGAACTTGCGCCCTCAATTCTCTCCGCCGACTTCGCGCAACTCGCCGTTGACGCCCAACAAGCCATTGACGGCGGCGGCACCGTCCTCCACCTTGACATCATGGACGGCCATTTCGTCCCCAATCTCACCATTGGGCCGCCCGTGGTGCGCTCTCTTCGCAAGAAACTTAGCGTGCCCTTCGATTGCCATTTCATGACCGAAGATCCGGACTTTTTCATCCCTGAATTCGCGGAAGCTGGCGCGAACTGGATCTCTGTCCATCAGGAAGCCTGCATCCATCTCGACCGCACACTGCACCTCATCGCTTCTCACGGCTGCAAACCCGGCGTAGTCATCAATCCCGCCACTCCCGTGGAAACCCTCACCGAAGTCCTCGACCTTGTCCACCACGTCCTGGTCATGAGCGTGAACCCCGGTTTCGGAGGCCAGAAATTCATTCCCAATTCCCTGAACAAAATTGCCGCGCTCGCGCGTATGCGCGCCGAACGCAAACTGGACTTTCGTATTGAAGTAGATGGCGGAGTGGATCTGGAAACCGTGACCGACATAGTCAAAGCCGGCGCCGAACTGCTGGTCGCGGGCAGTGCCGTCTTCGGCCATGGCGACATTCGCGCTAACGCCACCAAACTCCTCGAAGCCGCCCGCGCCGCCACAATGACCCGCGCCTAGCTTAGCTAAACTCCCCGTAGTGTCGCAGCACTGTTTTACCCTTCGTCGCGAAGGGCTGTGCCCCATGTCCGCGCAATCATAACTCGGTGTTTCTGATCCTCATGTGGGGTCCGCCTTCCGAGGCGTACCGCCAACTAACCGTCATCCTGAGGAGCGCCCATCGCGACGAAGGACCTCAACCGATCCCCTGCGTGGGTTTTCGCGCAGTGTGCGGTCCCCTACCGTGCCTCCCGCGTCCGCAACTTCGCCGCTAATGCCATCACCTGCTCTCGCGTCTCCACCAACGATCCGGAGCAATCGATCGCCTCCGTCGCCTTCTCCAATTTGTTTTCCATCGGCCACTGCGCGGCGATCCGGCGCTTCGCTTCAATCTCGCTCATTCCGCGCGCGCGCAGTCGTTCCAACTGTTGCTTCGGCAAACAGAACGCCACCACCAAGCCATCCAGCTTGTCCGCGATTCCCGCTTCCACCAGCAATGCCGCCTCTACAAACACCGCGTCGCGCACGCCATCGCGTTCCCACTCCGCAAACTTGCGAAAAATAATTTCCTCTACCTTCGGATGAATAATCTTGTTCAACTTCGTCAGCTTCTCTAGATCCGCGAACACCAGCGCGCCCAGCTTCGCGCGGTCAATGCGCCCTGCCCCGTCGGCTAAATCCGCGCCAAACTCCCGCAAAACCTCGTCATGCGCTTGCTGCCCCGGCTCCAACAATCCGTGCGCGACAACATCAGCCTCCAACACATGAAAACCCATCTCCCGCAGCATTCCCGCCACCGCGCTTTTGCCGCTCGCGATTCCACCCGTCAGCCCCAGTTTCAGCATATTGTCTTGTGACCTGCTCGCGTGCTTATAGTTGCTACCGGGTCAACGATTTTTTCCATCAAAAAGAAACCCGTCATTCCGAGCCGGCGAAGTAGGACCTCTCTTCGTCTTTTCCCTACGAATCAATCACTCCACCTACTGCCCCGCCACCGCCGTCTTGCCGCGCCGCAATTTCGCCGCCTTCACGGTATTGCTCATCAGCATCGTAATGGTCATCGGACCCACGCCGCCCGGCACCGGTGAAATCACGCCCGCGGTAAACACCGCGTCCGGGTGCACGTCGCCAATCAACACGTTGCCCTTGGCATGAAACTTCTCCAGCCGTGCCGGAAAATTCTTGAACAGCTTCTCCGCCTCACCCGCATCCGTCACCTTATTCGTTCCCACATCAATCACCGCCGCGCCCGGCCGAATCCAGTCCGCTTGCACATAACCCGCTCGACCCATCGCCGCCACAACAATATCCGCTCGGCGCACTACGTCTGCCAGATCGCGCGTCTTGGAATGGCAAATGGTCACCGTCGCATTTGCGTGCATCAGCAGCAAGGCCATCGGTTTGCCCACAATGTCGCTACGTCCCAAGACCACCGCATTCGCGCCTTCGATCGCAATCTTGTAGCGCCGCAGCAACTCCATGCCTCCCGCGGGAGTGCACGCCACCAGCCCCGGCCGGTTACTCACCAATCGCCCCAAATTCACAGGATGAAATCCATCCACATCCTTTGCCGGATCCACCGCCTCCAGCACGCGCTTCGAATCAATCTGCGGCGGCAGTGGCAATTGCACCAAAATGCCGTCTACGTTATTGTCCTCGTTCAAATCCTTCATCAGTTGCAGCATGTACTCAGTCGAAACGCTTGCCGGCGGCGTGTGCAGCCAGCTCGCCATACCCAGCGCTTCACAAGCTGCGATTTTGCTCTTCACATATAATTGCGACGCGGGATTCTCGCCCACCAGCACGGCCGCCAGTCCCGGGCGCACGCCCTGCGCACTGAGCTTGGCAATCTCGCTCTTCAGCTCCCCAAAGATTTCGTCGCGGATCTTCAGTCCCTCCAGGATTTGCGCTGTCATGCGAAAAGCATACCACGCGTATCAGCAGAATTCGTGAACTCCGGTGACAGCATTTCTGACGTCATCTCTCGCATTTCTGCAGGTTCCGCATTCAAGTAGGATTGGTTGCACGCCCTTATCGGTTTGATCCTTGGCATCCTCGTGGCGCTCGTTTCGCTCATGGCCGGAGGTATCGCCGCGCGTTCGGGTCAAAACGCGACTCCAGGTCTGAGCTTCGTGATCGGTATAGGCAGCGGCATCGGCGCCATCATCGTCATGCCGATTATGTACGGAATCATTGGAGGCATCGTCTTCGCCATCACCGCGCTGCTCTACAATCTTGTCGCAGGCTGGGTCGGCGGCCTCGAAATCGACCTCAAGTAGATCGCCGCGATTAACTTTGCACTTCGCGCGCGATACGCACCATCGCCGCCAGGCTTTTCTCCACATCTTCGGCGGCCGTGGCCCACGACGACACACTGATACGCATGGCTGTGCGGCCTTTCCATACTGTCCCGCCGCACCAGCACGTGCCATCTTCCTGAATCCGCCGGATCACTTCGCGTGTTTGTTCTGCGCTACCGAACGACACCATCACCTGATTGATGACTACGTCATTCAGAATCTCGTACCCCGCTCCCCGTAATCCTTCCGCGAACCGCAGCGCGTAGGCGCACGTGCGCTCAATCAACTCCGCAAGCCCGCTTCGTCCCAATGATCGGAGTCCCGCCCACAATTCGATCGCCCGCGCCCGCCTGGATGCGTCCGGGGTTTGCAGAGCCGGCTCGCGCTGTGCGCCCGGTTGCAAATACGCACCGCTGATGGCCATCGCCGCGCGCAGCGCCGCGCCATCGCGCACCAAAACAATTCCGTTGTCGTAATTAATATTCGGCCACTTGTGAGCATCCGTGGACCAGGAATCTGCCAGTTCGAAGCCGGATACGAGATGCCGGTACTTTGGCGATGCACCGGCCCACAAGCCAAACGCGCCATCTACGTGCACCCAGGCACCAGCCTCGCGCGCGCGAATGCAAATCTCCTGCGCGGGATCGAACGCACCCGAATCCACATTTCCCGCTTGGATGCAAACCAACGTTTTCGCATCTAGCCGCGGCAGTTTGTCTGCCCGCATGCGGCCTTGCGCGTCGGCCTCCACGATGGTCACGCGTTTGCGCCCAAACCCCGCCATGTTCAGCGCCTTCAATACAGACGCGTGCACTTCTTCGCCCACCACCACACGAATCGGTGGCGCTCCAAACATCCCGTCATCACTGGCGTCCCAGCCCTGCTTCGCCAACAGCGCATGCCGCGCCGCCGCTAGCGCCGTGAAATTCGCCGCTGTCGCGCTCGTCACCAATCCACCTTCGCAACCGGCGGGAAGCCCTAGCGCATCGCAGATCCACGGCAGTACCACTTCTTCCAACTCCGCCGCAAGCGGTGACATCACGCGAAACACCGCGTTCTGATCCCACGTGTCCGCCAGCCATCGGGCCGCCAACGCCGCCGGCAGCGTCCCTCCAATCACGAATCCAAAATAACGGCCTCCGGTAGTAGCCACGGTGGTAGGCGCGCCGAACTTGTCCAGCATGGCGATGGTCGCGCACGCGTCGAGCGGCTGCTCCGGGAACGGCTCATGAAATTCCTTAAGCCCCGCCAATGCGGCGGCGCTGGGCGCAACTTTTCGATTTTCGATTGTGCGCAGATACTGGTAGGATCGTTCGGCAGCGAACTGCAATGCAGCTTCGCTGGCGTGCGCGACAACAGGGGATTTGGCAGTCATGGCTCCTCCTGTAGTCCAAACTATCTTGCGCCGCCGTCAGTGCTAGAGCCGCATTGTCTGCTGCCAAAATGGCCCCTACATCTCGCTGAAACCGCCTCTGTGAGACGCTAATGATTGAGGGGAAAGCCAAATGCCGATTTTCGGAGATGACGGTGGCCGCCGCGCCAAGGAAAAAGAAGCCCGCGGATCGGGCCGTCTGCCGCCCGGCCAATCCCTCACCTTGAAATGGCCGGTGCTGCACGCTGGCAGCGTTCCCCACTTTAATCCCGACACGTGGGACTTCAAGATCTCCGGGCTGGTTGAGGAGCCTTTGCGCTTTTCCTGGAGGCAGTTTCATGATTTGCCGCAATCGGAAGTGACCAGCGACTTTCATTGTGTCACCCGCTGGAGCCGGCTCGACAATCGCTGGAAGGGCGTCCTGTTCAATGAAGTCCTTCAGCGTGTCACGCCTAAGCCCGGTGCCGAATTTGTGCTGGTGCTCGCCGAAGAAGGCTACACCGCCAACGTCCCGATGAAGGATCTCCAGCTCCCCAATGTGCTCTTCGCGTTCGAACACGACGGCGAGCCGCTCTCCGCCGAGCACGGCGGTCCCGTTCGCCTGATCGTCCCGCATCTTTACGCCTGGAAAAGCGTCAAATGGGTGCGAGGCTTGATGCTCCTCGACCACGACCGCCTCGGCTTCTGGGAACGCAACGGCTATCACGCCTACGGCGATCCCTGGAAAGAGCAGCGCTACTCCAGCCAATAGGTGCGCAGGTCCCTTCTGCGTTATCCGACGTTTATCTTTTGGGCCTCAAATTTCTCATATAATGCAGGCCATGCGAATTCGCCTCTTGTTTCCGCTGTTCGCTTGCGCATGCTTCGCCGTGGTTCCTGCCGCTGCGCAAAACTCCGCATCCCTCCCCACGCAGATGCCCAACGCGAAGCTCTTCGGCGAGCTTCCCGGCAATCCGCGCCGCATCAACAATTTTCCGACGGCGGCCGCCCTCTCGCCGGACGGCCACTTTGCCGTGTTTCTCCACAGCGGCTACGGCGCCTACACCTCGAACGAAAAGCAATCTCTCACAGTTCTGGATCTTTCAAACGATTCCGTTCGCGATTTTCCCGACAATCGCCTCGGCAGTGAAGCCAAACAAACCTATTTTCTCGGCCTCACCTTCAGCCTCGATGGCAAACACCTCTACGCTTCCATGGCCTCGCTCACCGATCCTTTGGGCAAAGGGAAGGGAAGTACCGGAAATGGGATAGCGGTTTACAGCTTCCAAAATGGGGAAGTTACGCCGGAACGTTTTCTGCCGCTCGCGCCGCGCTCGAAGTTGGCCCGCGGAAAAGTCCGCCGCGCCTCGTTCAATGATGTCACGTATCCCGCTGGCCTCAGCGTCGGCATGAGCGACGGCGTCGAGCACCTGCTCGTGGCCTGCAACGGCTCCGATGAAGCGCTGCTCCTGAATACCTCCGATGGGAAGATCGTTTACCGCTTTGATCTCTCCACTTTCAAACGCATTCCCGGCTCGTTGCCGTACACGACGGTCATGAGTTCTGATGGCATGCGCGGTTTCGTTTCCCTGTGGAACGACTCCTCCGTCGCCGAACTTGATCTTCACTCCGGAGCTGTCCTTCGCTTCATTCCGCTGCTGAAACCCAGCGCGCCTCTCGAAGGCGGCTCGCATCCCACGGCTCTTCTGCTTTCTCGCGACGACTCGCACCTATTTGTCGCCCTCACCAACCGCGATGAAATCGACGTCGTCGACACTCACTCCAGCAAGGTTCTCTATACGCTTTCCACAAAGCTCCCCAACCAGCTGTTTGGCGGCAGCGATCCCGAATCACTAGCCCTCTCTCCCGACGAAAAGACTCTGTTCTCCGCCAACGCAATCTCCGATTCCGTGGGCGTTTTCGATCTTACCCAGTCCACGCGCGGCGAACCGTTGCGTGCGGAAGGCTTTATTCCCACAGAGTGGTACCCCACTGTGGTCGCGGTCACCGGCAATGATCTTCTGATCGGCAGCGCCAAAGGCCGCGGCTCCAGGCCCAATCCAAAGGTGCTAAAGATTGGCTCGAACGGCCGCCCGGAGTACCCTTACAATCCCGCGATGACCAACGGTTCCCTCGCGCGCATTCCGCTGAGCACTTTGCAAGACCATCTCGCCGCCTACACTGCGACCGTATCCAAAACAAACGCAGCGCAAGGCAACGTGGACCGCATCCCGTGGGCCGCCGGGGAAAACAAAATTCATCACGTGATCTACGTCATCAAGGAAAATCGCACTTACGATCAGGTCTTCGGCGATCTGGCCGGAGCCAACGGCGATCCTTCCCTCACGATGTATGGTGAAGACATCACCCCCAATCAACATAAACTGGCTCGCCAGTTCGGCATTCTCGATAATTTCTATGACAGCGGCGACGTTTCCGGCGACGGCCACCTTTGGTCTACTTCCGCCTCCATTTCCGACTACGTCGAAAAAACCTGGCCCATCGCCTATCGCGGCCATGAGCACACCTACGACTCCGAAGGCCAATTACTCGGCGGCATTTCCGCTAACGACGATCTGCCCGACGCCGGCGAACCCACGGGCGGCTATCTGTGGAAGAATTTCGCGAAACACGGCATCACCTATCGCCATTACGGCGAATTCATCAACACCACATGGTGCGATGCCAAGCTCGTTGACCAATCTTCCTCCAGTGGTTCTCCGGAAGTGGAAGGGGTAATTTGCAAGCGCGCGTTCATCAAAAGAAGCGAGCCACTGCCAAGCAATGTCGGTGATCCTCACGGCGCAGCTAGTCCCTATCCATGGCCCATTCCCATTCTCGGCAAAAACATCGCCTCGCAAGCTGAGCTCCGCGGCCATTTCGATCCGCTCTTTCCCGATTTCAACGTTTTTTATCCGGATCAGCTTCGTGCCGACGAGTTCTTGAACGAATTCAACGGCTATGTTGCCGCGCGAAAGTCCGGCGAGGATAAACTTCCGCAATTTATTCTCTTGCGTTTGGGAAATGATCACACTGCTGGCGGCGCTAAAGGCAATCCACGCCCTGTGGCATCGGTCGCGGACAACGATCTCGCTGTTGGCCGCGTTGTCGACGCCGTTTCTCACAGTCCCTATTGGGACGACACCGCCTTCTTCATCCTCGAAGACGATGCGCAGGATGGTCCCGACCACGTTGATTCACATCGCAGCATCGCTCTGGTCATCAGCAAGTATTCCCCGGTTCCTCAGCCCGCGCCCTTTGTGGACCATGCTTTCTACACAACGATCAACATGGTCCGCACGCTCGAGTCTCTTCTCGGTGCGCCGCCCATGAACGCCAACGATTCTCGTGCCGCGGTTATAGCCCCGCTTTTCGGTGGACCCGGTACGCAACCGGCGTTCACTGCCGACTACCGCAATCGCGATAACGGTCTAATTTATGAAATCAACACCGAGGCATGGAAAGTGGGCAAAAATCTCGACTTTTCCCACGCCGATGCCGCCGACCACATCGTCCTGAATCAATTCCTTTGGCGCGATCGCATGGGCAACACTCCCGTGCCTGCCCCCCAACACAATGTCTTTCCGGTGTCCCAGCAATCCAGCGCTGCAAGAGAAAAAGACTAACGCCGTCCGTTCGTTGGGGGCCAGCACCGCTTACCCTGACCTCCGAATGGCTGGGCCCCACTGTGCAAAGACCGCACTGCGGGAAGTCCCGCGCCATACCTATTCCACCGAAAATACCTGTTCCCGTTTCACAGCGCTTTTTCCTGTGCCGCTCGCAACCTGCACTTCCAGCACATACGTTCCTGCGGGCAATTGGTCGATGGCCATTCCCGTAGCCATCGGAATGGCACGGTTTCCGGCTCCAGAGTCAATTTCCACTGGGCGCCACGCGCCGTCCACCCGAAGCTCTCCTGTTATCCTGTCTCGGACTCTCATCCGAAAACGCGCACTTTCTAGTTCGCGCGCCCCCGACGCGTAAATCTCAAAGTAGGTCACCACCATTTCGTTCTGCTTGAAGTGGGTCTTTCCGGCGGGTGTAAACTCCAATCCATTGCTCGTCAGCGGGACATACTTCGGTGCGCGCGCCGCGGTCTGCGCGCCTTCCGGCACTTCCTGAAATCGATTACACAACAGCACATCACTCACCGCAAAATCATCACTCCTGGTATTCACCTTCAACGGTACTTTCATTTGCCCAAATTTTTCGCCGTCCGTAACCACCACTTGCAATTCGTAGTTTCCCGGGGCCAGCTCCATTTGTGTTTCGTAGCGACGGGGAATCCCCGCCAATTCCCATTTCGCCAGGAACGCCCGGTCTGGCGGGAGCGGTCCGCGATAAAAATTCCATGGCACCGTGCTGGCCAGGTCGCTAAAGCGCGCCACCGCCGTCCCGTTGCGGTTACGCACAATTCCCATCACCGCCACCATCGCGTACAAGTTCACTCTCACCCATCTCCGTTTCACCGCGGCCCACGGAAACTCCACCGCTATCTCGACTCGCCCCATATCGGAGCTGCCGGCAAACGTCCCGGCCTGCACGAACACGGGAAAGTCCTCGGCGACACCCGACTCCGCGTAATCTTCCATTTGTTTGCCAAGCTTTGTTTCCCCGATGGGATCAGTGAGTGGATGGCGCACGTTGCAATATTCATCCCGCGAATATACCGTCGCGTGCCGCCGTTTCACGCGCACTTGGATGCGATGGCACGATCCCCGCGACGATACCGGCGGCGCGTAGGAAACCAGATAGTGCCAACGGGGACAGTCTCACGCCATCTTCTTGCGGCCACAACTCCGGGCTGGACCACGTGCCGCGCGGAGTGAATGAATCCTCGATGTGGTGGGAAATGTTGTCTCGCACGTCGCGTATGCGCGGCAGCTCCATGGTTACATCGTCCACGGCCTCCTCCACGCCATCCTCGTAAACGTGAAAATCCTTCACCGCCAGGTCCGTGATCTCTTCATCCAGCTCCGCATAGGAGCCGGCTGCGGCTACGCGATGCGTTCGATCCAGCACCACCACCGGCACCACGACCTCCGGCGCTTCCACACGAATTGAAAATGGGCTCTCCGTTTGCGCCGGTAAACTTGGCGTCCAAAGACACACGCCAACCAGCAGCAACACCACAACCATTCCTGCCTGAGCCGCTGCCCCTGTCGAGAATCGGCACCCCACGCCGGCTTCCCCTCCAACCTTGCTCACTGGCAAACGCCGTCCAACGGAAGATGCGTGTACGGCACCAAATGTTTCGCGGGTCGGCGTAATTAATTAGCGGGGGACAGGGAACGGTGGCCGCAAGAGCCGACGCGATCCCCGCGTGGTCCGCCGGTGTCAAATATCGGTTATCTGCTACTATCCCTAGGAATATCGTGGACGGATTAATCCCAGAGGCACTTCACTGCTAACACCGTGATCGAACGTCTTCGACTACTGTTTCGCAAAACCTTATATAACCTTCGCGGTGGCTTCCTGGTCCGTCCCGTGAGCATCGCCCTGGTTCTCGGGTGCTTTGGCGCCGTGCTCTCTTGGATCGAAGAATCCAGTCCCAACCTGACCGACTGGGCTCCCCGGACGCTCTTCTTTTCTCACGGTGATCCTGTCGTAGCCCAGGTCATCCTCAGCGACATCGCCACCTCCACGATGACGGTGGTGTCCATCGTTTTCGCCATTCTGCTTATGACCCTAACCCTCGCGTCCATGCAGTTTTCCCCCCGCATCATCGTCAGTTTTTCGCGTGACCGCGTGACCCAATGGACTTTGGGCATTTTTCTTGGAACCTTCCTCTATTGCATGGCCGCGCTCCCGGCCGCGCACTCCCGCCCCGAACCATTTGCCCCGGTCGTCACGGTGATGGTTGCCATCGTGCTCGCGATTGTTTGCGTCGCGCTGCTGCTCTTTTTCATTCATCACATCTCGCAAGCCATCAGCGTGAATCACATTGTCGACAGAATTGCGTTTGAGACCGAAGCGGTCGTAGACGACGTCATGCCGCTGCCACGAAGAGACATTCATATGGAAACCAGTGATTCCGCTGTCCCCACCATCTGGGAAACGGCGCTTGGGAGCGAGGTGTCCGGCTACATTCGCTTCATTGACCTGAAGCAGCTCCTCGCTCTCGCCACTTCCCACCACGTCAAACTCGAAGCCGCCCGCCGCGTTGGCCAGTTTGTACCCGCTGGCACTCCCTTGCTCCGAGTGAATAAAGCCGACCGTCTCTCTCCCCAATTGGCCGCTGCTCTTCGTGATGCGTTCGACTTTGGCCCTACCAGGACGCTGCAGCAGGACATCGAATTCGGCGTTTTGCAGATTGTTGATATCGCGCTAAAGGCCATCTCGCCGGCGGTCAACGATCCCACCACCGCGATCGGCTGCGTAGACCAGTTGAGCCGCATCCTCATTCGCGTCGCCTCGCGTGAAACGCCGGAGACCCGCGTGTATGACCTTCGCGGCGTCGCCCGCGTGAGCATTCGATGGATCGACTTCGAACACCTGGTCGACTCCGCTTTCGAACAGATTCGTATCTACTCCACGGGCGACGTCGCCGTCAGCTTACGCCTTCTGCGCGCCATGAGTGATATTGCGCTGACTTCTCACGACGAGGTGTATCGAAAAATACTTTTGGACCGTAGCCGTCGCGTCGTCGCGGGATGCTCGGAACGCATCAGCCCTGAAATTCTCATCCCCCTGCACCTGCGCCTAGCTTCAATCGAAAAACTTGTTTTTTCGTAACCGAACGGACCCACGAAAAAGCAGAAACGCCACACTGGAGTTTAGCCACGCCGACCGATTCTTCCACACATTCCGGAACGCCGGTATACTCCTCGGGTCACCGGAGCGAAATGTCGGGAGGCAAGCTCATTGCGGCTATGCTGCTGACCTTGGTGCTGTCGAGCGCCAAAGCGCAGGAGCACGAGCATGGGAGTAAAGAGAAATTGGGAACGGTCCATTTTGCCACGTCCTGCCATCCCGCGGCGCAGGCGGATTTTGACCGTGCCGTAGCGCTGCTGCACTCCTTCCAGTTCAGGCGCGCCGTCGAAGGATTCAAGGTCGTGTTGGTCGAAGACCAGACCTGCGGAATCGCCGATTGGGGATTGGCTCTCAGCGACTGGAGCAATCCGTTCGCGCCCGGCGTCAAAGACAACCGCCAGATGCAGGCAGGGTGGTACGATGCCGAACAAGGCAAGGCCCTGGGCGCCAAAACCGCGCGCGAACGCGCCTATCTGGCCGCGGTCGGCAAGTTGTACTTCGACTACCAGAACACCCCGCAGCGTGCGCGGTTGCTGGCCTATCGCGACGCGATGCGGGACGTCGCAGCCCAATATCCCGAAGACCCTGAGGCGCAAATCTTTTACGCATTGGCACTCGCTGCCGCCGAAGATCCTGCGGACAAGACCTACGCCGACCGGCTCAAGGCCGGTGCGATTCTCGAAAAATTGTTCCAGGAGGAGCCCGACCATCCTGGACTGGCTCACTACATCATTCATACGTACGACGTACCACCTCTGGCGCCCCGAGCGCTTGTGGCCGCTCGGCGTTATTCGGAAATCGCCCCGGACGCGCCCCATGCTTTGCACATGCCCTCGCACACTTTCACGCGCACGGGTTACTGGCAGGAATCCATCGACAGCAACATCGCAGCGGCAGCGGCGGCACGTCGCGAGGGTCAGACGGCCGAAGAGTTGCACTCCAGCGATTACGAGATTTATGCCTTCCTGCAAACCGCGCAAGATACCGCCGCGGCGCGCATCGTGAATTCCTTGCCGGAGATTGCTTCGCGCTTCGATCCCCAGGCCGTTCTGAGCGGCGCCGGCGGCCCCTCGGTTGGATATTTTGCGCTCGCGGCGATCCCGGCACGCTACGCTCTCGAACGTCGCGACTGGACGCAGGCTGCGCAACTCATGCCCCGGGAAACTCCCTTTCCCTATACCGACGCGATGACGTGGTTCGCGCGCGGATTGGGCACGGCACGGCTCGGGCAAGCTCCGTTGGCGAACCAGTCCGCCGCAGCGCTGCAGCAGATGCGGGAGCGCCTCTTGAAGTCCAACGAGAGCTACTGGGCGCTCCAGGTACAAATCCAGCAGCTCGCTGTCGCGGCCTGGGCTGCGCTGGCGGTGGGCAAAAAAGACGAAGCGCTGCGGCTGATGCGGTCGGCAGCCGAACTGGAAGACGGGACGGAGAAAAGTGCGGTGACGCCCGGGCCACTGGCGCCCGCGCGCGAATTGCTCGGCGACATGTTCCTCGAGCTAAACGAGCCTGCGCAGGCCTTGCAGCAGTTCCGAGCAACTCTGCAGAAGGAGCCGGGTCGTTTCCGCGCTCTGTATGGAGCCGCCCACTCCGCGCAGCTCAGCGGAAATCGCGAAGCGGCCCAGAAATATTTCGCTGAGCTGCTGAAAGTCTGCGGCCGCGCCGACCAGCCAGGAAGACCGGAGCTTGCCGAAGCACAGCGAGCTATTTTGCAGAACTAGTTTGGCAATCCGTTGTGCGCTCGCGCTCCTTCTAACGCGCGCTTGTGAAAACTGTGCCATCAAATGCAAACGCCCGAGCCATTAAGCCCGGGCGTCTGTTCCTTACCTAGGACTGATTACTTACAACTGAAAACTAATAGATGTCGTACTGCTCCCAATGCAGCGTGGCATCCGACTGGATGATGATGTGCTTGTGCGCGTTCTGTTCGAGTTCGTCGATCAGGATCGACTCCCTCGTCTTCAGCGCCTTGGCAATTTCCGGATGTACGCGCAGCGTGAGGTTCGGGCCTTCATGGTCCGCGGTAGCCATCTTGCGCGCCTCAGCCTGGATCTCGTAGCACAAAGTCGGTATCGACTTCACCATCCCCGACCCGGTGCAATACGGGCATGGCTGGCACAACACGCGTTCCAGCGCCTGTTTGGTGCGCTTTCTCGTGATGCACACCAACCCAAACTCGTTGAACGAGAGTGCCTTCGACGGCGCCTTGTCCTGCTCCAGTGCCATCTGCAATGCGCCTAACACCTTCTCGCGATTTCGCCGTTCTTCCATGTCGATGAAGTCCACAACGATAATACCGCCGAGATCGCGCAACCGAATTTGCCGCACGATTTCCTTCACCGCTTCCAGGTTGGTCTTGACGATAGTGTCTTCCAGCCGCGTGGAGCCTTTGCCCACAAACTTGCCGGTGTTCACGTCAATCGCCACAAGCGCTTCCGTGTGGTTGATGACGATATAGCCGCCGGACTTCAGCCACACTTTGGCGCGCAGCGCCTTGTCCAGTTCGTGCTGGATGCCGAACTCCTCGAAGATCGGCTGTTCCTTGGTATACAGCTTAACCTTGCTGACCAGCTTCGGCTGGAACCGGCTGACGAATTCCACCACTTTGCCGAATTCTTCTTCGCTGTCGATCCAGATACCGGTGAAGTCGTCGCTGACGTAGTCGCGCAGAATCCGTTCCACCAGGTTCAGGTCGCGATGCAGCAGCGCCGGGGCCTTGCGTTCTTCGTTCTTCTGCTTGATTTCGTTCCAGGTCTTCCCCAGGAACTCGATGTCCGTCCTGATTTCGTCGTCGGTCGCACCACCTGCCGCGGTCCGCACAATAAATCCGCCCGGATAGCTGCCGCGCGCTTCGCCCACAAGCCGGCGTAGCCGCGAACGGTTCTCCGCGCTGGCGATTTTGCGCGAAACGCCAATGTGATCGATTGTCGGCATGTACACCAGGAAGCGTCCCGGAAGCGCCACGTGGCTGGTGATGCGCGCGCCCTTCTTGCCCAACGGTTCCTTGGCGATTTGCACCACCACTTCCTGCCCAGCTTTCAACATCTCCGAAATCAGTTGTGGGCGCCGCTGCGGTGCGTGCCCGCCGCTGACGTGGCCGCGATGGTGGTGCGGTCCGCCCCCCGGCCCGCGCCGCTCAAACCGTCCGCGCCCGCGATCTCCGCCACCCCGGCGATCGAAGCGTCCACGACCTCCGCGTTCGCGTCCTCCTCGATGCGGCCGTTGGAATCGCGAACGCGGGTCGTTCCCGACTCTTGCCGAGTCGCGCCGCACGAATTCCTCGCGCGGTCCGCTGGAATCCCGAGGGCTGCGCGTTTCACCCGGCAGAAGCACCACATCTTCTTCCACCACGTGTTCGCTCACCCGTCCTTCCGGTGAACTCGCTGCGGCCGCGGCAATCTCCGATTCCACGTGTTCTAGCGCTTCGTCGTGTGCCAAATCCGCACGTTCCGCTTCGCTCAAACCCGCTTGCTGTCCTTCATGCTCTTCGCCGTCGCCCGAGGATTCGCGCTCTGCCGAGAGCGGGCTCTCTTGTTCGTGAAGTTCCTCGTGATGCTCTCCGAGATGTTCCTCGAGAAGCTCCTCCTCTTCACCCGTGTCTTCCTCTTCTCCTTCTTCGGCTTCTTCGCTATCGAAATCCGCTCCGCCGGCCAGGGTGTCGGCATCGGCGCGTGCTTGGATTTCCTCGTGCTTGGCTTCCACCAGGCGCGCGGACAACGCTGTCAATTCCTCATCACTCAATCCGGCGGTACCATTCCGTTGTGGCTCGCTGCGAACTCCTTCGTGCGTTTCTTCGACGACAGCGGCAGCCGATTCCGCGATGTCTTCCTGGGCCATCCCTTCCGGGCGTAAGGCCGCCTCGGCTTCGCTCTCGTTATCGGCCAGCACCCAGTGTGGCAGGCTTCCTGTGAAGCGGCGTGGTCCTCCTGTCGCCGGCTGCGCGCCAAAGGCCGGACGCCCGAGCGGCTGCTCGAAATTCGGTTGACGTTCTTCCGGCTCGTGCTCCACCACCGGTTCTACCGCAGCCGCTTGCGGCCGCCCGCGGTATTTCGCCAGCGATTCGCCCGGCAGGACAATGTCATCTTCGCGAGGCTCCCCGGGCGCCGATGGACCGGGTCCGCGATCTCCCGAAGGCCTACGGTTATCGTAGCCGCGGGAATCACGTTCCCCCTGTGGCGACGCGTACTTCGAAGGTGGCAGGTTGCGTCCGCCTTGATGCCGCCGGTCACCCCCGCCGCCGCTTCCACCCCGACGCCGTCCAAAGCGCCCACGCCGTCCACCCCGTCCGCGATCTCCGCCGCGATCTCCACCACGGTCGCGGCCTTGGCCACGATCTTGGCCTGGTCCACGGTCCCCGCCCACTCTCGGCGGATAATTCCGCGTGGGATTGTAACTGGGTGAAAAATTCTGCGGCGCCGAGGCGTTAGATTCGGGCTGCCGTTCTTCTAATTCCGAGCCTTCCGGTGCATCCCCGGCATGCTCTTCCTCGTGGTCTGCTGCTCCGCGTTCGGCGCCATGCGATTCGTCAACGGAGAGCTCGTGGCCATGGCCTTCGTGTGCCTGCGGTTCATCCAAATGCAGAATCTCTTCGCGAACCCCCGAAGCCGCGGCCAGTGATTCGCCCGGCAGCACTTCCAGCGCCGGCACTCCTGCTCGGCTCACGGGAGCAATCGCTACCGGCGCCTCCCCGTGTCCGTGATCGTAATCTTCGAGATTTTCAAATACGTCACTGACATACAGGAAAGCGTCGCCATCCAGGCCGATGTCCACGAATGCGGACTGCATGCCTGGCAGGACTCGCGTCACTTTTCCTTTATAGATGCTGCCGACGAGCGCAAATTCTTTCTCGCGCTCAATGTAGATTTCGACTAGCTGTCCTTCTTCCAAAATGGCGACCCTGCGCTCGTGCGAGGACGCCGATATAACCAATTCTTTCGACATGAATAAAACTCCTTGGGATGCATCGCCGCGCGAACCTCACTGTCGGAGGTCCTGGGCAAGGCGCCGTCGCGATACTGTTCGCGACACGCTGGCCACACCAATGGTCTTGTTGCGGCATTGCGATCGAAGCCGGAGGGAGGGGCCGCGCTAAGGCCCTCGTACTTCCTTGACCTCATGGTTTCGAGGCTGGTCCGTTGCCGGGCTGCTCCCGGGGTAACGGCGGACGTTGCTATCCTCACTAAAAATCCTTTATTTCTACTGGCGTACCCGCTTCATGGGTCCGCCTTTCCGGCGCAGCCTCCCTGAATTGAGGTTGTGCGCTCGGCTTTGGCTCTTGTTCAATTGACGAATCGGCGAAGCCGGACATTCATCACTAGTCCAATGGCCAGAAACACAAACAGCGTGGCCGATCCTCCGTAGCTCATCAACGGCAATGGAATGCCTGTTACTGGCATCGCCCCGATGACCATGGCCACATTCACCAAGACGTGAAAACCTAACGCCGCTGCCACGCCCATGACCAGAAACATACCCGCGCGATCCTTCGCCCGCTGGGCATTCTGCACCAAGCGTAACAACAACGCCATGTACAGCCCCAAAGCAACTAGCACGCCTTTGAATCCCTGTTCTTCCGCCCACGCCGACATAATAAAGTCGGAATACCGGACCGGAATGTACCCCAGTTGATTCTGGCTGCCGTTGCCGAATCCCTTCCCCCAAAAGCCGCCAGAGCCCACCGCTATCTTCGACTGCAATACCTGATAGCCTGACCCCTTCGCGTCTTCCTCAGGGTGCATAAACGACGTTACTCTTTCTTTCTGATACGGCTTAAGGAAATGCCACCCTACTGGCAGCATCAAGACCCCAATCATTACAATTACCGCGGCATGTTTCCATTGCAGCCCCGCCAGAAACGCTCCGACAATCAGCATGGGCATTAATACGAGGGCGGTACCCAGGTCGGGCTGCTTCAGAATCAATGCTAATGGTAAGCCTACCAGAAGCCCTGCTTTAATCAAGTCCTGCAGGCTCAGCTCGTCGGTGCGCACTTCCGCAAAGAAGCGTGCCAACACTATGATTATAATCAATTTGACAAATTCTGACACCTGAAAGAATTCGCCCAGTACCGGGATCCACCGTTTGGCCCCGAACCGCGTATGGCCCACCAGCAACACCGCCGTCAGCGCTACCAGCGCCGCGATATACAGCCACGGAGCCTGGTCCATGATCACGTGGTAATCCAGCCGCGACAGCACGAACATCAGCACCATTCCAATGATCAGCCAGCGGATCTGCTTTGTGTGCATGCCCGCCAGGACGCTACCGTGCGTCGCCGAATAAATCTCAATCACGCCCAGCGCGCATATCGCCGCCATAATAGCCAGCAGCCACCAGTCGTAATCCCGTGCTCCCGGTCCTTCCTTCATCTTTCTCCCACTGTTAACAGTTCTGTCATCCTGAAGCGATCCGAGGAGGATCGCTGAAGGGGACCTCAACTGCTCCGTCACTCAGAACCACTGCCCTCTTCAGAACCAAAAATAATAAACCCGAACGAAGTGAGGAATCGCTCTTGGTTCCGACCAGCGTCGCAATACTCACTCCGGCCGCGCCTTCTTCTTCTCACTCGCGGGCACAACCTCTGCCGTCTCCTCTGGCTTCAAAACCGCCTTCGGCGCTTCCACCACTGCACTTGCTTCGGTCTTCTCCAAACGCTGCGGCTGATTTTCCGCGGTCACTTGGCCCTGCGTCTTCTTATTCTTCTTGTCGTAGTATGCCTTGACGATATCGCGCACCACCGGTCCCGCCGCGGTGCCTCCATGCTCTGAGGTGTCTTCCACAACAGCAGCCACCACAATTTCCGGGTTGCGTCGCGGGGCATAGCCAACGAACCATCCGTCGTTTTTGCCTTTGCCCAGCCCCAGCCGGCTTGCAGCGCTATAACTCATCATCTGCGCGGTGCCGGACTTCCCACAAAACTCGATGCCCTGCAGTTTCACCGAATTTCCGGTTCCACCGGCCTCATTCACCACACCGTACATGCCCTGGGTAACTTGCTCGATGGTATTCTCCGCAAGGTCCACGTGTACTTCCCCTACGTTGGCCGCGTCCTTCCTCAGGTGCGGTTGCTTGAAATCACCGCCCGACGCAATGCCTCCGATCACGTAAGCTACCTGCAGCGGAGTGACCATCACCGAACCCTGGCCAATGGAAACGGAAATGGTCGATCCCGGATACCACTTGTGGTGATACACGCGCTGCACCCATTCTTCGGAGGGCACCAATCCCGGTTCTTCGGCCGGCAGATCAATCCCCGTTTTCGATCCCAAGCCCAGCATCTTGGCGTATTTGGCAATCGTGCCGATGCCCATGCGCATCCCGATGTTGTAGAAAAATACGTCGCAGGAGTGCACGATCGCGCTGTGCAGGTTCACGGAACCATGGCTGCTTTTCCCGTACACCCAGCATTTGTGCATCTGCCCGTAAAAAACGCCGTAGCCCGGGCAAAATGCCGTGAAATTTTCCGGCGGTACCTTGGATTCCAGCATCGCCGTAGCCATGATGACTTTGAATACAGAACCGGGTGCCAGTTGCGCCTGGGTCACCCGGTTTAACAGCGGATGGCCCGGATCTTCATTCAACCTCTGCCATTCTTCTTTCGAAATTCTCACCGCAAAGTCGTTCGGGTCCGGCGCCGGATGGCTCGCAAACGCCAGTACTTCGCCGGTCCGCGGATCGATAGCTACCACCGCACCCTTCTTGTCGCCCAGCCCTGCTTCCGCCACTTGCTGCAAGTCGTAATCAATCGTCACCTGAATCTGTTTTCCGGGAATGGCTTCCTGCTGGTCCAGATGGCCCATCTCTTTGCCGACGCTATTCACAATCACGCGACGCATCCCGTCCGTGCCCACCAGCAAATCGTTATATTCGCGCTCCAGCCCGCTCTTCCCCGCGATATCTCCCGGCCGCAACTTTCCGTTGCTCGCTTCAATCTGTGCTTCGCTGACTTCCCCCACGTACCCGCTGGCGTGCGCCATGAATCCGCCGGGCAAGTAGCGCCGCCTCTGCACCATTAGCATTTCCAATATCGGAATGTCCGCGCGATGGGATTCGATGAACGCCACATCCGCGGGCGTCGCTTCCGGCTTGATCACGATCGGCTGGAATTTGGGGAGTTTTTCCGTGTTGCTCAGCTGCTCTTTCACATCGTCCAGCGACAATCCCAAACCGTCCGCGATGGCCGGCAGATTCTTGTCCAACGCCGCGTCGTCGTCTCGCAGCAGCAGCACGCTGAAGGAAGGATAATTGTCCACTAGCACGCGCCCATCGCGATCCAACATGCGTCCGCGTGGCGCAATCACTGGAATCGAGCGCACCCGATTGCGCTCGGCCATCTGTCCATATTTGTCGGAGTCGATGACTTGCAGCTTCCAGAAGCCCAATAGCAGCAATCCCACCATGCCCACGATGACGTAGGACGCCGCCGCCAGCCTCTCTTGCGGCAATCGATTATCGTTGCGAAACCAGTACGACACGAAGGACCTGCGCGTGTGCCTCTGTTCTTAGCGGGGCTGAGCGGGGCCCGCACACGCAATTTCTTATCCCGTTCTGCAGCGAATGCTTGCGATTTCCTCGTCTTTCGGAGCTTGCTTCCCGCCCCGCACTTCCCTCAGAAGCGCGCGAATCGCCGCCTTCCTTCCGAAGCCGCCAACTTCGTGAAGTCTTCTCAAAAGTAGCACCTGGCCTTTGCACAAGCAACTCGTACCAAAGGACAGGTTTCTCCCGCGGTACGGTCTAAATCCTTCGTTTCCCCCTCTTTCAGTGACGTTACTCGCTGCTCGTCCATCGATTTATTTCATGGCTCTTCGGCACATTTTCTCTTCCGCTGCCCTCTTTCCAATCCTATAATATCTGTAGGTCAGGAATTCTTAGGTTGGAGGTTTGTGTGACACGGCTCTTGTCCCGCCATATCGTTCTGCGCCTGATACTCCCTGTGTGCGTCTTGGGAGTATGTTTGGCGATATCTTTTGGAGTTCTTCGTCTTCGTTCCGCGTCCCCCTCGGTCGAGCGAACCTCACTGCAGTTTGCCACCGTCGAATCTGGCCCCATGATTTGCCGCGTCGATGGCTTGGGCACCCTGGTCCCCGAAGATGTGCGCTGGCTCTCCGCCGGCACCGACGGCCGCGTCGATCAGATTCTCCTTCTTCCTGGCGCACATGTGAAGCCCGATACCATCATCGTCGAACTCAGCAATCCCGATCTTGATCGCCAGATTACCGACGCGGAATTGGCCATGAAGAAGTCCGAGGCGGAACTCGCCAATCTTCGCGTCCAGCTCCAAGCCCAGTTGCTGAACGAAAAAGCCATGGAAGCGCAGCTCGAATCGGAGGCCACCCAGGCAAAGCTCGAATCCGATCGTGATGATGCTCTCCTAAAAGCACAGCTTGGCACGGCAATGAACGCAAAGATTTCTCGCGCCAAGGCCGACTCCCTTGCCACTCGCCTGCAGATCGAACGCGAACGCGTGGGCATTTCCGCGGAAGCGCGTCAAGCACAGTTAACCGCCAAGCAGGCGGAAGTGGCGCAGATGCAGGCGCTCTATTCCTTGCGCACGCAGCAAAAAGAAGCGCTGATGGTCCGCGCGGGCATGCACGGTATTCTCGAGGAACTTTCCATCGGCATTGGCCAGCAGGTTGGTCCCGGCACCATCCTTGCCCGGGTGGCCAACTCCGCCCGTTTAATGGCGCAGATTCACATTCCAGAAGCGCAGGCCAGTAGCATCGAGATGAATCAGCCTGGCTTTGTCACTTTGCAGGATCATTCCTATCCCGCGAAGGTCGTGCACATCGATCCCAATGTGCAGAATGGCACGGTCAGTGTGGATCTGAAATTTATTGGTCCGCAGCCCCGTGAAGCGCGCACCGATCTCTCCGCCAGTGGCTCCATCGAAGTAGAGAAAATTCCTATCACTACGTTTGTCAAATGGCCGCTGCAAACCAAGTCTGGCGCGCCGCTATCCCTCTTTAAAGTGTCCGACGACGGCAAGCAAGCCAGCCGCGTTGACGTCGTTCTCGGCCGCACCTCCGACGACCGCGTGCAAATCGCCCAAGGTTTGCAGCCCGGCGACCACATCATCGTCTCCGACATGTCTTCCTGGCACCGCTACGATCATCTCCAGCTCAAGTAACTGCAAAGCTGCGGCATGCGCGGGGTTTGCAGGGACGGCCTTGCGAGGCCGTCATTCCGAACGAATTCCGCGAAGTGAGGAACCTCTCTTCGATCGCGACGGCACAGCATCTCCTTGGAGGATCGCTGGGACATCTCCCACAAAAGCCGATCCCCCGCATAACTCTTTCTCATTTCCTCTCCTGCCGCCAATCCTTTACACTTTTTATTTCTTCATGCGTCCCAATTCTGACAAGCCCTTGCGCCTCGCCCTCATCGGTATGTCCGGCTCCGGTAAATCGCACTGGGCCAATAATCTTGCGGCGCTCGGTTGCCCGATCGTCTGTTGCGACAGCGAAATCGAAGCGCGCCTGGCACCCGTCCTCAAATCCGGCGGCTACGCCGGCATCAACGGCGTCGCGGCCTGGATGGGCTGGCCAGACAGTCCCACCTACGCCGAGCGCGAAGCCCATTATCTTACTGAGGAAATCGCGGTGCTCGACGAAGTCCTCTCTTCACTCGAAAAAGATCCCGCCTGCGCCCTGGTCCTGGACACCACTGGCAGCGTCATCGCCACCGGCAATCACACCCTTCACCGTCTGCGCCGCCAGATGACCATTGTCTATCTCGCCGCTTCCGCTGACGAAACGCAGCTCCTCATCCAGCGCTATCTCCAGGATCCCAAGCCGGTCCTCTGGCAGGGCGCCTTCCGTTCCCACCCCGGAGAAACGCCGCAACAAACCGTGATCCGCTGCTATCCTCTGCTCATCGCGGCTCGCCGCCAGAGCTACGAGGCCCTCGCCCACGTCACTCTTCCCGCCGCGCAACTGCATCAATTGTCGCCTTCCGGCACATTTCGCGACGCCTCCGCGGGTCAATCTTTTTTACAGAGAATCGAAGCACTGCTCCCCACCCGCCGATGACCAACGCCTTTTTCTTGCCTCGCGCGACATTTCAATTCAGTCCTCCAGGCGCAAGGAGTGTCATCCTGAGCGCATCCGACAAGGATGCACGAAGGATCGCAACGTTCACTGCAAGCACAGCCGCTATGTGCGCGACCTGTCCGCAGGTCGCCACAAGCACTACACTAGGAGCAGCCTCAGCGCATCAAGCCTTTCTGATAACTGATATTTGATCGCTGATCACTTCTTCTCATGAGATACCGATCCACCGCAGGCAAAGCCCCACTCACCTCTCTCCGCGGCGCCGTCCTCCGCGGACTCGCTCCCGACGGCGGCCTCTACATGCCTGCGGAAATCGCCCGCCACACCCCCGAAGAGCTCGAAGAATTTCGCCGCTTGCCGTTCACCGAGGTGTGCTTCCGCCTGGTGCGCCCCTTCGCCACTCCGGACGTTCCCGAAGAAGTTCTCTGGCAGATCGTAGCCGAGGCCGTCAATTTTCCTGTGAAGCTCGTTTCACTCTCTCCCGCACTCCACATTCTCGAACTCTTTCACGGGCCCACCCTGGCCTTTAAAGATTTTGGCGCGCGCTTCCTGGCCCGCCTGATGGGCTATTTCGTGCGCAGCGAATCCCGCCCGCTCACCGTTCTCGTTGCCACTTCCGGCGACACTGGTAGCGCCGTCGCCCACGGCTTCCTCGGCGTCCCCGGCATTCGCGTCGTGATTCTTTATCCTTCAAAACGCATCAGCGAAGCTCAGGAAAAACAATTCACTACGCTGGGCGAAAATGTCACTGCGCTCGAAATTTCCGGCTGTTTCGACGATTGCCAGCGTCTCGTAAAACAGGCCTTCGCCGACCAGCAGCTCAACCACCGCACTTTCCTCACTTCTGCCAATTCCATCAACGTCGGCCGCCTGCTGCCGCAGATGTTCTATCACGTTGCTGCGTATCGCCAGTTGCCGGTAGCATCTGTGCCGCTGGTCGTCGCCGTTCCCAGCGGCAACTTCGGCAATCTCACCGCCGGCATTTTTGCCAAACGTGTCGGCGTTCCCGTTTCCCGCTTTATCGCTGCTACCAATGCCAACGACGTCGTTCCCCAGTTCTTACTCTCTGGTCACTACTGCCCGCGTCCCGCTGTGGCCACGTATTCCAACGCTATGGATGTGGGCGATCCCAATAATTTCCCGCGCCTTCTCGATCTCTGCCGCAATCGCATCGAAAATGTTCGAAAAGAAATTTGGGGACACGGCGTCACCGACGAGGAAACTCTCCACGAAATGCACGCCGTCTGGGATCGCTACCGCTACGTTTCCGACCCGCACACCGCCGTCGGCATTCACGCCTGGGAAGCCTATCGCAAGGAGCACCTCGAACCATCCCAGGGTTTAGTCCTCGCGACGGCCCACCCCGCAAAATTCGCCGACATCGTCGAGAAAGCCATGGGTCAAGCTCCTCCACTCCCCGAACGCCTCGCCCGCCATCTTCAGCAGCCCAAGCTCTCGAAGTCCATGCCCTCCGACTATCCCACCTTCAAACAGTTCCTCCTCTCCCACTAGCTTTCTCCCGTCCATCTCCTGCGAGACGTCGTTATCCTAAAAATGCGCTGCGTTCGCCCCCCAAGGAGGTCCCAAGACCAGGATCGTCGCGTCGCTGGATATGGAATCGGGGGCGGCGCTCCGCGCCAGCAGAATCGCAGCGTCGTTGAGCGCGTTATCGCGGGACATCGCTTCGGTCTCGACGGAGGGGTGGTAATCGTCGGGGTGAATAGCAACCAAATACTGCTTCATGATTTCTCCTTTTCCTGTAACGGTCTTCGGGCCGGATGTTTATAGACTTCCGATCGGGACTGCGCCTGCACGCTCGTAATTCGCGATAATGACGCCTTTCGAAGTGACGGTGCTTTCCGTCAGCTTGAATGCCGCCGGGATCGTGCCATCGGCAAACAATCGTTTTCCACCGCCCAACGTTATCGGAAATATCTTCAGCCAGAACGCATCGACCAAATCATGTTTGAGGAGCGTCTGAAGGAGATTTGCGCTTCCATAAACGTGCAAATCCGGCCCTTCCTGTTGCTTAATTTTGCTGATTTTTTCCACAATATCTCCGTTCAAAAACACGGTCGGCTGCCATTCGCTGGAAGTCATGGTATTCGAGGCGACGTACTTGGTCGCTGTGTTGACGGCCGACCAAACATCGTTATGTTGCGGCCAGAATTGTGCCCACAGGTCAAAGGTTTTTCGCCCTATCAACAACTCAAACGGCTTGTTCATCTGCTTTCTTATGGCCGTTGAAACAACAGGGTCGGAATGTGGACCTATCCACCCGCCATACGCGAAGCCGCCACTGGTATCTTCCTCTGGCCCGCCTGGGGCTTGTATGACTCCATCCAGGGAGACAAATTCAAGCACATTGATTTTTCTCATGACTGAGCTCTCCTTGGAGTTCTATCTGATTTCATGATGTCTCCATTCTCCTGTTCCGGTCTTCGGGCGGGCCGGTTGCCCTCCCTTCACGAGATAGTCGAATGGCCGGACCGGAATTCGACAAATCGTCCAAGAAATCTTGCTTCTTCCGCGCTTTAAAACTATGGTCAGTATCCGCATCGGCTGCTGACCAGTCTTTTTTTTGTTTCAAGCTCGAGTCACGAGCAATGCGGAAGTTGAACCGCAACAGCGAGACGGTCAGTATTAGGCTTCGGGGACTCGAGGCATTTATGAACGGGATTGTAATCTGTGGGGATGCCGTTACTCTACGACGACCTTCTCAACCGGTCCATTCCCAAAAACAGCATGGTCCCCAGCAGCGCATTCACTGCCGCTGCAATCACCAGGTGCATATTGATCCACGCCTCAGGCTGTGCCAGTAGCACCCGCCGCACCAATACCAGCACCGCTTGATGCACCACAAAAAAACTAAAGATCAGCGCAAACCGCGCCGCCGGATGTTCCGTATCCAGCCGTGACCCGATCGACGACGCCAAATAGCCAATCACCGTCTTTCCAATGCCATAAAATCCCAGCGGCACCGTCGGCCCGCTCAGCGCATCTTGCGCCAGGCCGATCACCATGCCCAACAATAAGCCCGTCGACGGATTCCTCCGGCTCAGCCCAAAATAAATCGTCACGAGCAGCGGCAAATCCAAGATGCTCAGTTTCGGGAAGTACACCGGAGCTGTAGTCTGAAACACCAGCGCCGCTGCCGCCACGAGCAACACGGCACCTGGAAAGAACTTGTGCACTTCAATGTGCGTTTCGCCGCGGTGGTGCAATTCGTAGGTGTCGTTCATGGTTTTTCCGCCGCCGGAGTCGGGCCTTCTGCGCCCGCCGCTGTATTTGCCACGCCTGTTTGCGTACTCGGCGCTTCACTCTTGAACTCCACCGGTTCCTGCGTTAACAGCACGATCACGGTTTCCAGCCGGTCCAGCTTTGCCGCCGGTTGTACGCGAATCTGTTTGAAGGGATTCCCGGCCTTTACTTCGATCACCGTCCCAATCGGAACGTCCTTCGGGAAAATTTTGTCCATCCCGCTGGTCACGATCTTTTCGCCTACCGGCACATTTTCGTCCGTGGCTACGTACTTCATCTGCATCGTCGGCTCGCCCGTGCCGCCCACCGGGCCCTGCGTGCGCGTGTCCACCAGCATCGCGCCGGCGCCGCCTTCTTTATCGGTCAGCAGCAGCACCTGCGCCGTATCGCGATATACCTCAATCACTTTTCCCACGGCTCCATCGGGCGTAATCACGGCCATATTCCTGCGAATGCCGTCGCGCTCTCCGCGATCGATCTCGATCGTGCGACTTGCTGTACCGGCGCTCGCCGCGATCACCCGCCCGGCCACCATCGGCACTTTCTCGTGCATGTGCTTGAATCCGAGTATCGCTGCCAGCCGGTCCGCTTCCGCCGCGCGCGTCTGCAATTGCGAAATCGTCAATTTCAACGCGTCGTTCTCAACGCGCAGCGCTTCATTTTCCTGTTCCGTTGTTCGCAGCGCGAAATAGTGCGTCCACACTCCCCGCACTTTGCCGAACCCCCACGCTCCCGCTTGTTCGAACGGATAAGCCGCCGAAACTGCCCACACGCGAATCAGCCGTCCGCGCGAATCCCGCTTCACCTGCACCGCCAGCAGCAGCAATTGAGCGATCAGCACTCCCGCCAGCAGCGTCAACGATTTGTGTTTGGATGGAATGGCAACCAAGCCAGTGTTTCCTGTAGCTCACCCCTTCCCGGGGTGAGGCTTTTCCGAGATTTTCTAAACCTGGTCTTCAGTCGATGCACACTTGCCGGAGCAATTTGAAATCACTGAGCATCTTGCCGGTGCCCAATACCACCGAAGCCAGCGGATCGTCCGCAATCGAAACTGGCAATCCCGTCTCTTCTCGAATGCGCTTATCCAGATTCTTCAGCAGCGCTCCACCGCCCGTCAGCACGATACCGCGATCACTGATGTCCGCAGAAAGTTCCGGTGGTGTGCGTTCCAGCGCCACGCGCACAGCATTCAAAATTGTCGCCACGCATTCGCTCAAAGCTTCGCGAATTTCACTGTCATCAATCGTCACGGTTCGTGGCACGCCTTCAATCAGATTGCGGCCCTTGACTTCAATTGTCAGCGGCTTCTCTAGCGGGTACGCCGAACCAATTTCCATCTTGATCTGTTCCGCGGTGCGTTCCCCGACCAGCAGGTTGTACTTGCGTTTCAGATACTGCATGACGGCTTCATCCATCTCGTTGCCGGCCACGCGCACGGACCGCGAGTACACGATGCCGCTCATCGAAATCACCGCAATATCCGTAGTGCCTCCGCCGATGTCCACCACCATGTTTCCGCTGGGCTCTTCAATCGGCAATCCTGCGCCAATGGCCGCGGCCATGGCTTGTTCCACCAGGTAAACTTCGCTTGCTCGCGCGCGATACGCGGAGTCCTGCACCGCGCGCTTTTCCACCGGTGTGATTTCGCTGGGCACTCCAATCACAATGCGCGGGTGCACCAGCACGCGCCGGTTGTGTGCTTTCTGAATGAAATATGTCAGCATCTTCTCGGTGACTTTGAAATCCGCGATCACGCCATCCTTCATGGGCTTGATGGCCACCACATTTCCCGGCGTGCGTCCCAGCATATCTTTCGCTTCGCGGCCCACCGCCACCACCTCGCCGCTGGCCTTGTTGATCGCCACGATCGACGGTTCGTTCACCACGATCCCTTTGCCGTGCGAGAAAACCAGCGTGTTGGCCGTTCCCAAATCAATCGCCAGGTCGGACGAAAACAGACTGAACACCGACCTCAGGTTGTATCCATTCTTATTCATTACAACTTTCCCCCTGCGGAGGGGCTTCTGCCTGGTAGGATCTCCGCGTTCGCTTACCACCAGCCCGACTTACCATTGTCGCTGGATTCGATAGCGCACGCAAAATCACAACCCGCCATTCCCCAAGATCTACTTCGGCACTACGATGGACACCTGCTGTTTCGCCGTGCCGCCACGCCGGTTCGATCCAATCACCACGATCGTGTGCTGCCCCGGTTCCAGCGGTTCCGTGAAATGCCGGAAGGTCCCGTCCTGCGAAATGTTCGCCACCGGTTGGCCGTTGATAATTAGCGCCGCGCCCGGTTCCGTTTTCCCGATCAGTTCCGCCACCCGTCCGTGAATCTGTGTGCTCTCGATTACCAGCAGCATTTCCTGGGTCTTGCCCTGGGCCACCAGCGTGAACTTGAAAGTCTCGCTAAATTCGCTCGTCTCTTTCTTCGCGTCGGAAGCGGTTACGTTCCAGAAGTAGTCTCCCGCGTCCAAGCCGGAAACTTCCGCGCTCGTCCCGTTCACCGTTACTTGCTTCACCAATTTCGTGAACATCGTCGTCGAGCTGATCCGCAATGTGTAACTCACCGCCTCGTCCACCTCTTGCCATTCGAAGCGAATCCCCGCGGTCTTTGGGTTTTCCGAAATAATTGGCGCCAGGTTCAAAGGCGAAACCAGCCCCGGCGGCGCCAGCACGTTCGATTTCTGCGTCGCTCCGCCGGTTGGGAAGCTCGCCTTCTCCCACTGCGTCAACTCGATGGTTTCGTTTCCACGTTTAACTTCCGCTCCACCATTTGCCACTACGATTTCATGCTCGTTTTTCGTCGGGTCGTTCTTCACCGTCGCGCGGCTGTTCTGCTTCATGTACGCGGTGGCGTCTTCCACGCTCACGGCTGCTTGTGCATCCCGCAGGGTCCACGTCGGCGTCGCCAGGTCCACCGCGCCGGTGTTGATACGCACCGCGGTGTTCGAATGGTCGCGGGTCACCGTGTTCTCTTCCACGGTGATCAACGTATCCTTATTCACCGTGTATTCCGTGCCGTCCGCAAAGGTTACGCGCGCCGCCCCGTCCGAGCCCGTCTGAATCAAATCTCCCTTATCCAGCGTGGTGTGATAGTCCGCGTCCACCCACGTCACGGAATTCACCTTCTTTACCTGTACGCGCCCGTCCAGGTTCACGAATTTCGCCTGCGTCTGCGCGCTCGTCAGCGCTTCCGCTTCCGGGTTCCCGAGCGCATTATTCAGCTTCTTTTCTGCGATTTCCGTCCAGTTCGGTACCGTCGCGTACATTCCCGCAATAATAATTACCACCACCAGCAAAATGATTAGCGCCACGGTCTTATACGTGACCGTGTGCCAGTATACTTCCACGGGCCGGATCTTCGGCACCGCTTGCGGTGTCGGGGCGGTCGTTGGACGTCTCGGCTCGGTCGGTGTCTGTGTACTCACAGTAGTGCGCGCCGCGGATGCTCCAATTTCGCAATTTAGCACACCCTACTGCACCTGTACGGATTCCCCGAGCCTCATTGGCCAATCTACAAATAGCATTTCCGCCCCTTTTTGGAGTGCGGGCGGTCCACTCGATGCGTCTGCGGCAAATCCCCGCCACTTTTGCGCCGTCAAAGCCATCCCGACTTGATAGCGCCGGCTTCCAGCCGGTTCGCCGGCTTTGCCGGTGTGCCCTCGCCTCGATCAGCGCCTGCCTTTAGACCGGCATCCCGGGGTTGATGCACTTCGCTCTTCGAAATAGCACGGGCCGGTGCTTTGGGCCCCCCCCACATGTCGTTCCTGCGTGTGGGGGCTTGGGTTGTCCTCGTGAGTGCCGAGCGTTGCGCACGCTCACCGCCCGCGCTGAAAAAACCTCTGCTTATCGAAATCCCGCGCCACCGCCACGTCAAAAAATCCCACCATCATTTCATCGCTGGTCTGCTCGCCCCAGCGCACCGCCGCTTCCGGATCCGGATTGTGTGGATTCTCCCGCGAATTATCGAACCATGCCACCGCCTGCAACTTCGTGCCAGCCTTCAACGGCAACGGCTCCGCTAGCCGATAGCTCATCTGCCAATGGAAGTGATAATTCACGCGCAGCAGTGGCTCCAAGCTCCCGTCCTTCTCCACAATGTTGTATTCGAAACGCTTCCCCCGCAGATGCATGTGCGGAAAAAAGCTCAGCAGCAGCGCATCGTTCGGTAGTGTTCCCCAAGCCTCTGCCCGATAGTCCGGCACTCCCGGCGGAATCACGAAGTGGTCGTTCGTCAGTTGCAACGTCAGCACCCGTTGGGCCGGCGCCTCTTTCGCGAATCGCAACCCAATTTGCGTCACATCCGTGCCCGGCTTTCCATTCGTCGTGTAATGCATTTGGAAAACGAGATCCGCCCCCGCTGGCACGTATTTCGCCATCCCGTCCGGCCAATTGTCTGGCGTACTTCCCGGCGCGTAGACCAGCAGAATGTCGCTGTCGGTCCACATGGCATCCCGCCGGTCCTCTTCCGTCGCCAGAGTCTCCGCCGTGAACGGTTTCCCCACTGGCGCATGCCGCAGCCACGGCGATCCTGGTGCGCGCACGTACACCACCGCGTGGTGCACGTTTTCCGGCATCCCGGGCAGAATCTCCGACGATTGCACCCACCGCGCTTCCTTGAAATTGGTCGGCACGATTTCGTAGGTGTAGTCCACCTCGCCGTCTGCCGGAATCTTCACTCCCTCCGTCATCGCCAGCGCCAAATCCGGCTCCGCAATCGTCCACCTTCCAGACCATTTCTTGTCCGCGGGAGCATCCGCCACATTGCCGGCGGGCGCGCCGGCCGTGGCCCACGCTGCGAGCAACGCAATCTGCTCGTCACTCAACGACGGATCGTTCGAAAATTTCCCAATGCCTTGTACGGCAAACCACGGCGGCATCGTGCGCTTCTCCGTGGCTACCCGAATGGCGTTCGCAAATCGACGGGTCTGCTCATACGTTTGGAATGGCATCGGCGCAATCCCGCCTGCCCGATGACACACTTGGCAATGCCCCTGGACCATCGGAAGCACATCCTTATAAAACGTAACCTGCCCCTGCGGTTTCATTTGCGCTCGGGAATGATCAGCGAAGGCACCACACATGACGATGAGCAGGCCAATTCCCCCAGCCCGCCCAAAACCTAATTTCATTCTGGGAATGCGGTTCGCTTGTCGCGATCTTCGAAGCGCCGCCTTTAGAATCTGAACCATACCGCCCAGTGTTTTTTCTAAGTCTTTACCCCTTTGGTTTCCTTACTTCCTTACCTCATTACTTCGTTCTCTCAGGCTCCCGCCGCCACTCCCTTCAACAAAATATCCAAATCATCGGGATGGATCGCGCACAACAACGCTTCTTCCTTCTCAATATCCCCGTTCTTCACCAGTCCCACGAGCGACTCCTCCAACGTAAACGATCCTCTCTTTTTCGTCAGTGGGATCTCCTGATGCAAATGCTGCAAATTATTGCGTCGAAGGTGGTGCCGCGCGCCGTAGCCCACCATCAACAATTCCGCCGCCGGCATTCGTCCGCCATGCTTACTCGGCAAAAGCATCTGCGTCAGCACCGCCGCCAACGCCATCGCTAATTCCTGGCGAATCGAATTCTGCCGTTCCACCGGGAACGAGTCCGCAATGCGTCCCACCGTCGACGCCACATCCGTAGTGTGCAATGTCGAAAGCACCAGGTGCCCGGTCTCCGCCGCCGCCACCGCAATGCGCATCGTTTCCGGATCGCGCATCTCACCAACGACAATTACGTCGGGTGCCTGCCGCAGCGCTGCCCGCAGTGCCGTAGGAAAATCCGGCGCGTCCGTGCCAATCTCCACCTGTTCGATCACGCTTCGAATGTGCGTGTGTTCGTACTCGATCGGATCCTCGATCATTACAATGTGCCGTGCTTCTCGCGCGTTGATCTCATGAATCAGCGCCGAAAGTGTCGTCGATTTTCCCGATCCCGCCGGCCCGCCAATCAACACCAACCCACGCGGCAAGTGCACCAGATTCGCAACCGCTGCAGGCAGATGCAATTCCGCAAGTCCAGGCACACGCGTTGGCAGTGCGCGAATGGCCGCCGCAGCCCGCCCTCGTTCCCGGTGCAAATTGATACGAAACCGTCCCACGCCCTCAATGCGATAGGACGCATCGGCAATCGACGACTCGCGGTACATCTGTAGCGCGTGCCGCGACAATGCCGGTAACACCGCCGCCTCGATGTCCGCCCCATCCAAAGCATTTCCTCCGATCTTGCGCACTTCCCCTTGCACCCGCACGCACGGCGGCGCATCTTCCACCAGTAGCAAATCGCTCCCACCTTTTCCGACGAGCGTCGTCAGCCACTGATCCAGCCGTGCCGTCGCCGCCACGTCCGCGGGGTCCGTCCCCCGTCCCTCATTCAACTCCCGCACCAGCCGGTTCAATTCTCCCGATTCATCCATTCCCATCCCTCGTTCGCCGCATGCATGCCCTTGACCGGTATTTCCTTCACTTCCCTTCACCCCGTTTGCTTCCTTCCTCTCATGCTCCCGTTTGCTTCCTGAGTTTCGGCCGCAATTCCAGATTCCGCATCAACCGGTGCAAGTAATTTGCGTGCACTCCCAGCAGCTTCGCCGCCTCGGTGATATTTCCGCCTCCCTGCTCCAGTGCGCCCAAGATCATGTGCTTTTTGAACTCGCGTATCCCGTTATGATATTTCGCTGGAGTGCTTGCCGCATGCTCGGCGCTCTCTTGCAAGCCTTCAGGGAGGTCTTCCGGCAGAATCGTGTCAGAGTTCCCGATGACCACCGCCCTCTCCATCGCGTTCTCTAATTCGCGGATATTTCCTGGCCAGTCGTAGCGCCGCAAACACGCTAGCGCCGCTTCGCTGATAGCGTTCACACGGCGGTTGCACTTCTTCGCATAACGCGCCACGAAATGCTCCGCCAGCTCGGGAATGTCGTCGGGTCTCTCGCGCAACGGGGGCAGCGTCAACAAAATCACGTTCAGCCGGTGATATAAATCGGCCCGGAATTTTTCCTCGCGCACCGCTTTCTGCAGATCCTTGTTGGTCGCCGCCAAAAACCGCACGTCAATCTTGATCGGCCGGGTCCCTCCCACGCGCACAAATTCGCGTTCCTGCAACACGCGCAGCAGCTTGGCTTGCAAGATTGGAGACAACTCCCCAATTTCGTCCAGAAAAATCGTTCCGCCTTCGGCCACTTCCAAATAGCCTTTCTTTTGGCTGACCGCGCTCGTGAACGCCCCCTTTTCATGCCCGAACAACTCGCTTTCCAGCAGTGTCTCCGTCAACGCCGCGCAGTTCAGCCCTACGAAATCCTGCTCTTTCCTGGTGCTGTTCTTGTGAATCGCGCGCGCCGCCAACTCTTTCCCAGTGCCGCTTTCTCCGCAGATCAGCACCGTCGAGTCGCTCGCCGCTACCCGTTCCACAAACTGATACACCTCCCGCATCCGTGCGCTGCGTCCCACCATGTCGTGCGTCAAACTCGCTTCCGCGCGAAGTCGCCGATTTTCGTTACTCAGCCGTTCAAATTGCCGTGCATTCTCGATCCCAATCACGCCCAGCCCCGCGATCGCGGCCAGCAACTCCAAATCCCCGTGTGTGAACGCGGTACTCCCCGATTCCACATAAATGATCCCGATCACCTTTTCTTTCGCTACTATCGGCACGCAAAGAAATGACCGTCGCCGTGCGCCGGCTCCTGCCGCTTCGCCACTGCAATTCCACAGCGCCACTCCCTGCTCCGTCACTCGCCGCACCACCGCCTGGCTTACATGCACAGGATGATCCGGACCGCAGGCGCGGTCCCACGCCACCTGTGCTCGAGTTTCGCCGGAGTTTTCCTCCAGCAGCAAAAACGCGCCGCGTTCCGCTGGAATCACATCGAAAATCATGCCCAGCAATTGCCACGGCAACGATTCTTCATCGCGCAACGAACCAATCGTGCGGCTAATGCGCAGCAACGCGTTCAGATTCCTGCCCACCCGCTCTGCTGGTTCTAGCGCCGCCAGCGCTTCCGGCGACAGATTCTTCAACTCTGCCCCAGGCTGTTCCGCAGCCTGCAGTTCCGGAATCTCCTCATCGTCGATCTGCACCCCATTGGTCGGTGTGCTCGCCCCACGTTCCATCTGGAACCGGAACAGCGAATTTCCGACGGCCACTTCATCCCCACTCACCAACTCTCGCTGCTTCACAGGTATGCCGTTAACGAAGGTGCCGGCGTGGCTCTCCAGATCCGTCAAAATGTGTTTGCCGTTTTCTTCCACAATTGCGCAATGGTGCGAGGAAACCCACGGATCTTCCAGCCGAACGGCATTGTCCGCGTCGAGGCCCATCGTCAGTCCGCCCGCGAGCAGGTATTCGCTCTTTCTCAGCGGGCCATTAATCGCTACGAGTTTCGCTTGCATACTTCGCCCAGGTCTGCGCCCCGCCGTGACTCGTCCAGCGAGAGGGCGCCATTCTAGCGCCATGCCCACCCTGCCGCCACTCTCTTTGCCTATCCTTTTGGTTAGACCGTCTATCCAAATCGCGAATCCCAGCCCGCCCTCACCTTCGAGCAGCTATCACCCTCGCTCCCGGCGCTAACCCCCTTTTTTTTCATTTGCTTGTGACCAGGACGACCAGACAACCCTGGTATGCCCTCTCGCGAAAATCTCACGCTACTTAAATCATGCGCCTTGCCCGTAACTTCCCGGATAGCTTTCGGCGTTTTTCGTTCTCCTCGAGTGATGCTCTACCTTTGTCGCTTTAATCCACAACTGATTTGTGTTCAATCACTTTCACCGACTTCGGCGGTCGTATCGCCGACTTGACGCGAGTTGGCCTTTCGCCTGCACTTTCTTCTCGCGTTGCTCAGCTAAACAGCCAAGCAGAAATAATAAAGATGAGGTGCCCAATGAAAATCGAAAACATTCTTCGGACGCAGGCGATCGTGATCGGACTCGGAGCTGCCTTCCTGCTGGCCAGCCCAGCCAAATCTCAGGAAATCGTCAACACCGAATTCGCCGACGGTCCTTATGTGGCGTCCTTCGCCCAGCCCATGAGCACTGCCGCCGCTGCATCCGCGACTGCGGCACCCGCACCAACCACTACGGCGGACACCGACGCGGAAGGTGCCGCCGTCGCCATCCCCGCGCCAGTAGTTACCGAGCAAGCCGCGATTTCACTGGGCAATTCCGCGGAACGTTGGCTGGTCGCCTCCTCCTTCTTCGGGTTGGTCATGCTGGCGATCTATGCGTTAGCCGAAGTTCGCCGCGCCAACCGCAACTCCAAGTACTCGTCCCATTCCCAGTTGGCGCGCCCCGCTGCCTGGTCCTGAATGACATTGGCGCGTTAATAGCAAGCTCCGGGAGCGCACCAGCCCTGCTCCCGGAGTTTTCGTGTTCCTGCCCCGTCTGTGGCCCCGCACCTGGTAGCGCTGCCATCCCGGCCGGCTCTTGCTTTATGTTCGCACCAACCTGTTGCCGCGGTTTCTAATCCCACAGGTAGAGGCGGCTTTACGTCGCCTGCAGTAGGGACCGCCTTCCGAGTCGTTCCGCTGCTTTGTTCCCACAAGAACGCACCGTCACTGCGAGCGAGGCGAGAAATCTCTCTTGTCTTGCCTTTCCCGCATCCCACGGACCAACACGGACCAACGCTTCATTTCGATTTTCCCGTTCCGTTGCCGTATAATCTTAAGTTTGGTCATACACTCAGGAGACATCTGGAATGGCTTTTGATAACCAGAAAACTGGCGTCCGTATTCTTTTCGGCGTCATCATCGGCATGCTCGCGCTGAGCATGCTCCTTTATCTAGTACCGCAAGGCCCCGATTCCGCAGCCACGCCCACCGACGTGGTCGCCAAAGTTGGCGATCAGTCCATCACCCTCCAGGACATTAATCAGCGCCTCAGCGAAATCCGCCAAAGCAATCCCATCCCGCGCCAGCTCGAAGGGCTGTACGCCAATCAGATTCTCAAGCAACTCGTGTTTCAAAAGGAAGTCGAGTACGAAGCCAAGCGTCTGGGCATCACCGTTAGTGATCAAGAACGCGCTGATCGCATCCGTCAGATTCTCCCCACCGCCTTTAATGGTGACACCTTTGTCGGCAACGAGGCCTACGCCCAGCAAGTGCAGCAGCGCTTCCAGCTCACCGTTCCCGCATTCGAAGATCTGATTCGCTCCAGCATGATTGAGGAGAAGTTCCATAAGCTACTCACCGACGGCGTCAGCGTCAGCCCCTCGGAGATCCAGCAAGAGTTCCGCTTCCAGAACGAAAAGATAAAGCTCGATTACGCGGCCGCCAATCCCGAATCGCTGGCGGACAAGATCAACCCGGACGAGAACGAGATTAAGGCCTACTACGAGAAGAACAAAACGAAGTTCCAGATCCCCGAGAAGCGCGTTGTTCGCTATGGCCTGCTGGACCTTAATCAGCTCAAAGCCAGCATTCCCGTTACCGATGACGAGTTAAAGGCCATCTACCAGCAGAACATCCAGCAATACGAAGTACCCGATCGCGTCCACGCCGAGCACATTCTCCTGACTACCGTCGGCAAAACCGACGCCGAAGTCGCCGAAGTGAAGAAACAGGCCGAGGACATCCTCGCGCAGGCTCGCAAGAAGGGCGCCAACTTCGAAGAACTCGCCAAGAAGTACTCCGAGGATCCCGGTTCCAAGACCAAAGGCGGCGACCTGGGCTGGCTCGTTCACGGCCAGACCGTGCCCGAATTCGATAAAGCGGCTTTCAGTACTCCCAAAGGCGAGATTTCCGACCTCGTCAAGACGCAGTACGGCTTTCACATCATCAAGGTCCTCGACAAGGAAAGCGCGCACACCAAACCCTTCGACGAGGTCAAGGATTCCATTCGCACTCCTTACTTGCTCCAGAAGGTCGATCAGCAGGCCGCTTCCCTTGCCGACCAGATGTCCAGCCAGATTCGCCAGTCCAATAAGACCACTCTCGCTGAACTTGCCCAGAAGTACCATCTGACCCTTGGCGAAACCCGTCCTCTCGCTCCTAACGACCCGGTCCTCGAACTCGGGAATTCTCAGGATATCAAGGACGAGATCGTTCGCCTTCGTCCCAACGAGTTGAGCACACCCATCCGCACTGACCGCGGTTATGTGGTTCTTTCCCTCGCTCAGACCTTGCCCGCTCACCCCGGTACTTTGGATGAAGTTCGCGACAAGATTATTTCCGAGCTACGCGTGGCCAAATCCGAACAATTGGCGCAATCCAAGGTCGACGACCTGGTAAAGCGCGTCAAGGCCGGCGAAAAATTCGATGCGGCCTCCAAAGCTCTCAATCTTGACCCCAAAACTTCCGATTTGATCGCGCGCAATGCCAGCATTCCCGGTCTCGGCAGCGCTAAGCAGATTGCTTCCGCGTTCTCTCTGAAGACCGGCGAAGTGGGCGGCTCGGTTCACATGGGCTCATCGTGGGTTGCGTATCAGGTTGCCGACAAGGTTGCGCCCAATCCCGCCGATTTCGAGGCGCAAAAGCAAAAAATCACCGACAGTTTGCTGCAATCCAAGCGCAACATGGCCTTCGACGCCTTCCGAATCTCCCTCGAGGACCGTCTGAAGCAGGAAGGTAAGCTAAAGCTAATGCCGGACAAATTGCGCGGGTTCGGCGACTTCAATTCGCCCGCCAGCTGACATAAACATAAGATAATAAACAAGTTATTTTTGTGTTGCGGCCCTCTTGCCCTGTTCTTCGCGAACCGCTAGCCTATTGCTGTCTGGTTCGGCCTCCTCGAAAGGGAATCTGCATTCGGCTTCCGCTCCTCTCTGGGAGTTTCTTTCGAGCTTGCGGCTCTTCCAGTCCACTCTGTCAAATTAAACACGGAAATCACCATGGGCAAATCTATGCCAGGCCGCAACGGCCATATCCGCAATGACTACCGATGCAGTATCGAAGTCAACCAGAACGGCAAGTACTGTGTCCGCATTCGCGTGCAATACCCGCGGCACGCCTGGAGCCTCGGTGTGTTCTTCCTGGCGTCCTCCTTTGATCGCTCTATGAAGAAGCTCGAAGAATCGTTGCGCTTCCTACAGCGTAACGAGGAGAAGCTCTGGTTCTGGGGTATCGATCGGGCTGCCGATATCGCTTTCTCCGCCGAGTTCCTCAAGGACGTCGGCCTCCTGCTCGATCGGCGCCTCGAATTCCCGCGCAAGGCCTCGAATATCTCCGTCGAGCCCGAACGCGACGTACCCGCCTTCGTGTTAGGCCCTGTCCGTCGCGGCTTGGCCGAATCCGTGGAATACGGCCGCGTCCGCCTAGCCGGCGACTAAATAGCCCAGACACTCCTCCCGGTGCCCTTGGATTTCTCTCTCCGCTAAAGTCCGCCTCCCGAGGCGGCCCGGCACCCTGGGAGTTCTCCCAGCTCTTAAGTCCACCCCCCGCCTCCTGACTTCAGACCCTAACTCCTTTCCCCTCTCCCGTTTCGCGCTTGACAACCCTTCCGTTCTTCTTCATCATTCGCCCAATCCCTTGGGGAAGTCCCGCGAGAATACCTTCTCGCCTCCTGCTCTCCGCCCGATAGCACGTTGTCCCTGTGTGTGCCAGCCAGGCGGCCTGAACCACTCCGGGCGAAAGGATCTCTCGAATATGAATGGCTCACGCAAACCCTCTTTTTTGGCGTTAATCGCGGCTCTGCTGCTCTTCGCTGGGAATCTCTCCCTGCGCGCCGCCGCGAAGTCGCAAGACCCGCAGTCCACGGATCAGACTGACACCACCACGAAGTCGAAGAAAAAGAAGAAGACCACTACCGACGACAGTACCGCCGACACTTCCACCACCAAGAAATCCACGTCCAAGAAGTCCACCACCGCCGATTCCTCTACCGCCGCCGGTGACACCTCTTCGTCTACGAAGAAATCAACTTCCAAGTCGAAGAAAGCTGATACTGCCGACTCCTCGACCGCCTCCGCCGACACTTCTTCCTCGGCCAAGAAGTCCTCCAAGTCCAAGAAAGCTGATACCACGGACGCCTCGACGACCGCGGCGGGTGACACTTCAGCGACCACGACCAAGAAGTCCTCAAAGTCCAAGAAAGCTGACACTGCCGCAGACGCTTCTGCTACGCCTGTTGCCGGCGACACTGCGGCAACTACCACCACGAAATCCTCTAAGTCCAAGAAGTCCGCTGCTGCAGCCGATGCTTCAACCACTCCGGCTGCTACGAACACCGCCGCTACTCCGGCCGCGAAGTCCGCGGCTCCGGCAGCCACCGCGCCTGCCACGCCTCCGCCGGCTGCCAAGACCACGACCACCGCGGCGCCCGCTACCACGCCCGCAGCGAGCACCTCGGCCAAGACCGCTACTACTCAGCAGACTCCTCCCGCCAACAGCAACGGCATGGTTTGGGTTAACACCGACTCGGGCGTCTACCACAAGCCTGGCTCGCGCTATTACGGCAAGACCAAGCAGGGCAAATACATGTCTGAGGCCGACGCCATCAAAGCCGGCTATCGTGCTTCCGAGAAAAACTAGCTTTTCCCAGTCCGTTTTTTAGGGCCAATTACCTAAAGGAGAGAATCGCATGAAGAGAAATTCAGTTCGCATGTTGCTTGTCGCACTCGTCTTCATTCTAGGCGTCGGCGTTGCTGTTTCTCACCCGCCGTCCAGCACCACGGCCAGCAAGCAAACCGCTACCACGGCCTCGAAGGACCTCGTCGACATCAACAGCGCCACCAAGGACCAACTCGACGCCCTCCCGGGCATTGGTGCTGCCTATTCCCAGAAGATCATTGATCATCGCCCCTACGCCAAGAAGACCGACCTGGTCAAGAAAAAGGTTATTCCGCAGGCCACCTACGACAAGATCAAGGACATGATCATCGCGAAACAGAAGTAACCGTTCGAGATTTGCGGAGCGGTCGCTCATGGCCGCTCCTTATTTTCTTTAAGGAGAATCGTTCATGGGACTTCTCGATGAAGTTTTGGCAATGGCAGGATCGGCTGGCACGCCGCAGCAAGCGCAACATACCACCGCGCTCACGGCAATTATGACTTACATTAACAGTCCGCAAGTGGGAGGAATTGCCGGCTTGCAGCGCATGTTCCAGCAGGGTGGACTCGGCAATGTCATCAGTTCGTGGATCAGCAACGGCCCGAATCCTTCGATTTCCCCGGCGCAGTTGCAAAACGTGCTGCACGGCGGCGCGCTGCAGCAAGCCGCGCAGCAATCCGGAATGGATACCACCGCGCTCACCGGCATGATGGCCAGCCTGCTGCCGCATCTGGTCGACAAGCTCACCCCCGACGGACAAGTTCCCGACGCCAGCGCCTTGCAGCAGATGCTGAAAGGCCTAACCGCCGGCCATTCGGCCTAGGCGTCGAGGGGCTCTTCAAGGCGTTTACCAAGAGCGCGTTGTCATCCCGAGCGCGTCGTTTTGCGCGAAGGATCTCAACTTCAAGTCCGGCGCGATTCGGCGTTTCATTAGATCCGGCGCGTATTTATTTCTCCCGCACAATCACTTCGCCGCGTCCTACCATCTGTTCGTTCAAAAATAACCGGTACTTGTAATTCCCGCCTTTCGTTCCCGGGGTCACCGGCCCACTGACAATGCGAATCCCTTCCGGAGCCTGAAAAATGTTGGAGCCAAAAGGGCAGCGGTTTGCGTCAAACTCCACCTTCAAATTTCCCGCGTCAGACATCCAGCTCACATGGTCTCCCGCGTCCAGCACCACCGCTTGCGGGATGAATCCCACCCACACCGGTCGTTCCGCCATTCCTTCTCCTTTAACGCCAGGGCATGACTTCAGTCGTGCACTGGTTGCCGCGAACTGCTGCGGCTTCCGCCGCTCAGGAACCTTCGATTCCTTCGCACGATAACACATTCAGCCCATAATTCGCTTTTATAGAAACTGCTTCTTCTACCGTTCTTGACGTATACCCACCCCCGCCCGTAAACTTGTGAAGTGGTCCGCTGCACGGAGCCCGCTCGACTCTAGCTCGCTACCACCTTACGAAGACTTGGTCAGGAGTTTCTCGGAAATGGCTTCGATCGCACGGCCCCTGTCTATCCCTTTGCCCAATGGGGCGCGGCTGCAGATTCTTTCGTCCATTCCCTTTGTTCTGATTCATCTTGCGGCTCTCGGCATCTTCTTCTTCCCGTTTAAGTGGTATTATCTGGTTACCTGTTTCCTGGCTTACGAAGTGCGCATGTTCTTCGTCACTGCCGGGTATCATCGCTACTTTGCCCATCGCTCCTTCAAGACCAGCCGCTGGTTCCAGTTTGCCATCGCCTGGATGGCCATGTCTTCCTCGCAAAAAGGTGTTCTCTGGTGGGCCGCTCATCATCGCCACCATCACCGCTATTCCGACCAGGAAGATGACCTGCACTCGCCCACCCTGTTCGGGTTCTGGTGGTCGCACGTCGGCTGGATTCTTTCCGACCAGTACAACGAAACGCGCTTCGACTACATCGGCGACTTCGCCAGATTTCCCGAGCTGCGCTGGCTGAACAAATATTACCTCGTGCCGCCCACTGCCCTCGGCGTCACCATGTATCTGATCGGCGGCTTCCCGCTGCTCTTCTGGGGATTCTTCCTTTCCACGGTGTTGCTGTGGCACGGCACCTTTACCATCAATTCGCTTTCGCACATTTTCGGCAACCGCCGTTTTCCGACCACCGACACCAGCAAAAATAATTGGCTGCTCGCGCTGGTGACGTTGGGCGAAGGCTGGCACAACAATCACCATTACTACATGGCCAGCGCGCGTCAGGGATTCTACTGGTGGGAAGTGGACATCACCTACTACACGCTGAAGGTGCTGTCGTGGTTCCGACTGGTGAAGGAACTGCGCCGCGTCCCAGAAAAAGTCCTGGCCGAAGGCGCCGCCTTCGATGCCGCCGTCTCCGCGTAGTTCCCGTAATCTTCGCCCGTCATTCCGAGGGCAACGTAAAATGTCTCTGGGATCCATCGAACAGATATTCTCACTTCGCAGACTCCCTTCGGAATTACGGGATTAAGCTCTTTCGTCCGTCCGCTCAGTTCGGGCCGACGACGCGCTCTTTCATGGCGAATTGTACCAGTTGCGAGTTGGTCTTCACGCCGAATTCGCGCATGATGCGGTACTTGTGAAACGCCACGGTACGCGCGGTCACGTTCAGGATGGCGGCGGCTTCTTTCATGGTGCAGCCGCTGGCCAGCAATTCCAGCACTTGCCGCTGGCGAGTAGTCAACACGCGCTCGGGCTTATACCCCAGCACCTGGTTGCACGCCTCTCCCAACTCCTGCCCCAGCGCCGGCGTCACATACTTTTTCCCGGCCACTACCTCGCGCACGGCTTTCGGCAATTCGGTGCCCAGCGAGCGCTTCAGCACATAGCCAGAGGCCCAGCCATTCAGCGCGCCCGCCGCGGTCTTCACGTCGTCATTCACGGTGACCACGATTATCTTCACTCGCGGGAGCGCCTGCTTCAGCAGTTCGCCCGCGGCCAAGCCACCCACGCCGGGCAGGTGCAAATCCAGCAGCACGACATCCGGCTTGAGTTCGCGTGCCGCGCGCTCCAACAACTCGCCATCGCCTACGGTGCCCACCACATCAAAATCCGGCTCCAGCAATTTTCCAAACGCTTCCGCTACCAACTCGTGATCCTCCACAATCAGTACCCGTGTCCGGCCCAAATCATCCTCCATCCCCATTTCAACTCGACGCTTCCACCCCCATCGCGTGCCGTCATTCCGAGCGGAGCGAGGGACGATGTGGCATCGCGTCTTCTGCGATGAATCTCTCTTTGCTTCCACCCACAAGGGCACTAAAGCATACCAGAGGCGCGAAGGAAGGGAAGTGACGCCGGGTCGCCGCGAATAGCCAGCACGCCTATCGAGATGCTTTAGCGATCTGACCGATATCCCGCAAAGGACTCTTTCTAACTTACCTACCTGCCCCGCGCTATGATAAGTCGGACGTCGGCCTCTTCACTTAATCCTGTCGCTCACAAGAGTGATGCTGATGACACACCTCGCCATTTTGACTATCGTGCTTCTGCTGTTTGGCTTCCCCCCGTTGCGTGGGCAGACGCCGCGAGAGCCCCCAGTGCAGAAAGAGGAGACGCCGCGAGAGGGACAGGGGTCGACGAAAGAACAAGCGCCGCCTCAGGTGAAGATCATTAAAGGGAGCGAGCACCCGGAGCTGATCCCGGACGCGAAAGCGTACTTCATCGTTTTGAATCACCTGAGCCAGACTGTGGGCGATCCGGAACAGGAACGGGTGTGGTTGCACCATGCTGTGGGGCTCAGTGACGACGATACGGAAGTGTTGCTGCGTATTATGGCGGCGTACAAAAAAGAGTGGGATCCGCTGGTGAAGACGTACAACGAGGCCAACGAAGAGGCCATTCACAAGACTGGGCAGTCGCCGGAGCCGTCGGTGCGCAAAACGTTCGACAGCAAGCGCAAGGAGTTGGTGGCGAACACGCGAAAGGATTTGGAGGAGGCGCTGTCGCGGGAGGGGGCGGCGCGGTTTCAGGTGTACGTGGAAAGGGAGAAGCGGGGCATGGTGGTTACGGTGGCGGAGGAGAAGGGAGAGAAGGACGAAGTAACGAAGTAAGGGTTCCTTTTTACCTTACGATCCGAGTCCCCAGTGGCTGAGGCCGGGTTTCGGTGATGCGTTATGTCGGGGCTGAAGCTCCGAGCCCCTGATGACTAACTTAATTGTTGGTGGTACCCGTCGGCCTTACTTGTTTCCTTTGTTTCCTTTACTTTCTTTCGTCCTAACTTCGTTGCTCGTCTGTTCATTCTGCTTTCTGCATTCGATGCGGGAGTACGGTAAAATTGCAAGGATATGATCTCTGTAGACCATGTGACTATGCGGTTTGGCTCGCGCATCCTGTTTGAGGATGTGACCACTACGTTTATTGATGGGCGGCGCTATGCCATCTCCGGCCCCAATGGCGCGGGCAAATCCACTTTTATGAAGATCCTGACGGGCGAACAGGAACCCACCAACGGCAACGTGAACCGCCCGAAACGCATGGGCGTGTTGCGGCAGGACCAGTTCGCCTTCGACAAGTTCCGCGTGATCGACACGGTAATCATGGGCAACGCCACGCTGTGGAAGGCGCTGGAAGAACGCGACGCGCTGTACGCCACGCCGCACGAGGAACTGACCAACGAGGATGGCATGCGCCTGGGCGAGCTGGAGGGCGTGGTGGGGGAAGAAGGCGGGTACACCGCGGAAGCCGATGCGGGCGTGCTGCTCGACGGCCTGGGCATCGAAGCGTCCCTGCACGAACGCCAGATGGGCGAGTTGCAAGGCGGACAGAAAGTGCGCGTGCTGCTGGCGCAAGCGCTGTTTGGGAATCCTTCGGCGCTGCTGCTCGACGAGCCTACCAACAACCTGGACCTCGATTCGGTGCACTGGCTGAAGGAATATCTTTGTGAGTATCACGGCGTGCTGATCGTGATTTCGCACGACCGGCATTTCCTGAACAGCGTGTGCACGCACACTGCGGATATCGACTACCAAACCATCATCATGTATCCGGGCGGGTACGACGACATGGTGTTGGCCAAGACGCAGATTCGCACGCGCATGGAGGCGGACAACGCAGTGCGCGAGAAGAAAATCGCGCAACTGAACGACTTCATCGCGCGCTTTTCCGCCGGTACGCGATCCGCGCAAGCTACTTCGCGCAAGAAAGAAGTGGAACGGCTACAAACGTCGGAGCTGGCGCGGTCCAACATTCAGCGCCCGTATATTCGCTTTCAGTTCGAGACGCCTTCGGGGCGCGTGCCGCTGGAAGTGAAGAAGCTGGCCAAGTCTTACGGCGGTTTGAAGGTGTTTGATCATTTTTCCGCGCACGTGACGCGCGGAGAAAAGATTGCGTTGACGGGGCGAAACGGTGCGGGCAAAACCACCATGCTGAAATCCCTGATTCGCAACGCGGGGAAGTTCATTGGCGATGCGGAACGCGAGTTCGCGATTGACCATGGCAACGTGGTGTGGGGCCACGAAGTATCCGTGGGCTATTTCCCGCAGGATTTCACGTATACGATCGACAAGAGCAAAGGCATGAACGCGCTGGATTGGTTGTGGCAGTTCAAGCCCGATGCCACGCAGGAAGAGATTCGCGGGTTTCTGGGGCAGATGCTGTTTAGCGGCGACGACGCGCTGAAGCCCACGTCCGGCTTATCCGGCGGCGAACAGGCGCGGCTGATTTTCTGCCGGCTGATGATCCAGAAACCGAATTTCCTGGTTCTCGATGAGCCGACGAACAACCTGGACTTGGAAGCGATCAACGCGCTGAACATCGCGCTGCAAAAATTCGATGGCACCCTGCTGCTAGTGACGCACGACGAAGATGTGCTGGACGAAGTGGCTACGCGTATTTGGAATTTCCAGGGTGGAAAGGTGGAAGATTTCAAGGGCACGTACGAAGAGTTTCAGCACGTCGCGGCGCAAAAGGCCAACAGCGCTGCCAAGGGTGGCCCGCAGAAGGCAGCGACGCAGAAGTCGCGGTAGGGCCCAACCCAGAAACAAAACCCGTTGTTCCGAGCGACGCGAGGAATTTCCCTTCTTTGTAGATCCAAGAGAGTCCTCACTCCGCGGACTCCGTTCTGAATGACAGTTCTTTTGTTCGTTTTCTTCGTAGGGGCGCCGAACTCCTGCGCCCCGGGCGCGCACAGTCGAAGAATCGTAGCTGATAAGAGACCGCAGAAGTCTCAGCAACACGAGCAAGTCTGCCGAGCTGGGGTCCAGCACTGCTGGCCCCCTACGCGGAATGCGGCCGTGAGAACGCGCGAAACCCGCTTAGTGCGCGGCGGCGACTGGGGCTGCGGCTTGTTCGTAATTACGAATTGCGCCGCCTACGCCGGCGCCGGGTGAGTGGCGATGGCCATGGTCGATCAGCACTTTGTCGAGCGCCGCGAGCAATTGCAGGATGAATGCTTTCTGACTGCAGTAGCCCATGGTGCCGAGGCGCCAGATTTGGCCCTTGGTGGCGCCGATGCCGCCGGCAATTTCAATGTTGAATTCGTTCAGGAGTTGGTCGCGTACTTTCACATCATCAATACCTGCGGGAATTTTCACCGCGGTGACTGTCACGAGCCGGTCCTGCGGCTTCTCCACGAACATTTCCAGGCCCATCGCTTGGCACCCGGCCACCAGTGCTAACTGGTTCGCGCGATGGCGTTCCCAGCGCGCTTCCAATCCTTCTTCCAACAAAATGCGCATGGCCTCGCGCAGCGCGTAAATCAGCGAAACGGGCGGCGTGTGATGATATAGGCGATCTTTGCCCCAAAAATTCATCGCGGTGGACAGGTCAAAATACCAGCTCTGCACTTTGCTCTTGCGGCTGCGGAAGACTTCCTCGGCGCGCGGACTTACGGTAATCGGCGACATGCCCGGCGGCGCGCTGATGGCCTTTTGCGAGCCGCTAAAGCAAATGTCGATGCGCTGCTGGTCGATGTGCAGGGGCACCGCGGCCAGTGAGGCAACGGCATCGACCACCAGCAGGGCGCCGCATTCGTCAGCCACCTTGCGGAAGGGATCGATGTCGGTGAGCACCCCGGTAGAGGTCTCTCCCTGTGCCAAGCCGATCATCTTAATTTTGCGGCCCTTGGCCACTTTGCGCACGTCTTCGGGATCCACGGGCTTGCCCAGCGGTGCTTCCACCAAGTGAGCTGTTGCGGGAGTATGCTGCGCGATCACATGCATGCGCTGCGAAAACATACCGTTGACACAGCAGATCGCCTCGTCGCCGGGCTCCAGCGAGTTGAGCACCGACGCTTCGATGCCGCCGGAACCGGAGGCCGAGAGCGGGAAGGTGATGCGATTGTCCGTCTGAAATACCTGACGCATCAGTGCTTGCGTGTCTTCCATGCAGCCGCGAAACCAGGGATCAAGATGGCCGACGATCGGTGAGGCCAGTGCACGATACACGCGTGGGTCGATGGAGCAGGGACCGGGCGTCATCATCAAGCGTGTTGGGGGGTTGAGTTCTCCAATGGTGTGGGTCATGGGGATTCCCTTTCAGGGGTCCTTGCGGACCGTCGAGGACTCCCGCCAAGGCGTACTCGGGGAAGCGCAAGAGTACGGCGGGAAAGTGTAGTTTGGCTCAGGGGAAGGGGTGGGCGCAACGGTCAAATTGGCCGTTTTTGCCTCGAATCGGTTGTGGCGGCGCTCCTTGCCAGTGTTCTCGAAGCGCTGTTATCGTGCAGACATGCCCAAGATGGTTACGTTCGAATGCTCACGCTGTGGTGCGCAACTTTCGCCGGAAGTGCCGCGCAATGTGTGCGCAGAGTGCGCGGGCTCGCTGTATGTGCGCTACGACCTGCGGGATTTGCATGGGCTGGCGCATCGCGAGGAGATCGCGCGCGTTGCTGCTTCTCAACCATGGGCCGGAATGTGGCGATACAAGTCCGTGCTGCCCGATGCGCACCCGGTTTCGTTGGGAGAAGGTTGGACGCCGGTGATGTGCAGCCGGCGTTATCCCAACGCATTTCTGAAGGAAGAAGGCGCAAATCCTACCGGCAGTTTTAAGGCGCGTGGAATGGCCATGGCCGTGACCATGGCCCGGCATTACGGGTTGAAGAAATTGGCCTCGCCCTCGGCGGGAAATGCGGCGGGCGCGTTGGCGGCGTATGCCGCGGCGGCGGGAATCGAGGCGCACATTTTCATGCCCAAGGATGTGCCGTTCGCCAATTATCTGGAGACGGTCCTGTACGGCGCGAACGTCACGCTGGTGGATGGCCTGATCTCCGATTGCGGGCGCATGGTGGCCGAGCGGAAGGAGCAGGAAGGCTGGTTCGATATTTCCACGCTGAAGGAGCCGTTTCGCGTGGAAGGGAAGAAGACCATGGGGTACGAACTGGTCGAGCAACTGGGCTGGGAATATCCGGACGCGGTGTTTTATCCCACGGGCGGCGGCGTCGGGCTGATTGGGATGTGGAAGGCCTTCGCGGAGCTCGAAGAGCTGGGCTGGGTGAAGCCGGGGAAGCGGCCACGCATGATCGCGGTGCAGTCGGCGGGCTGCGCGCCGGTGGTGCGAGCATTCGCCCAGCATGAGAAAGTGAGCGAGTTGTGGAAGGACGCGGCCACGTTCGCGGCGGGATTGCGCGTGCCGAAGCCGTACGGCGATTATCTCATTCTGGATATTTTGCGCGAGTCCGACGGCGTGGCGGTGGCGGTGCCCGATGAGCAGATCCTTGCGTCGCTGAAGGATTGGGCGCAGAACGAAGGCGTGTTTCTGTCGCCGGAAGGCGCGGCGGCAACGGCGGCGTACGATCATCTGCTGGCTAGCGGGTTTCTGAAACGGGAAGATCGCGTGCTGCTGTTCAATACGGGCGCGGGGCTAAAGTATACGGACATGACTGCGGAGGTGGCGGGGATTCGCCGTCC
>CAVZMQ010000031.1:0-17170 GCA_963776365.1 Candidatus Acidiferrales bacterium
AACCCGGGTTTCCGCCGTGAGAGGGCGGCGTCCTAGACCCCTAGACGATATCGCCAAAGTAGAATGTGAATGGTACGTAGAGGAAAACCCTAACGCAATCCACAACTGTTTATTTTCCCATGAGCAAGCGGGAGCCGCAAGCAAATGCGGTGGTTGGAAGTGAGCCAATGTCCGATTAGCGCATACTACGCGTACGCTCGAACCAGAAGTCACGACAAATACTTCCGCAATCACGGTCTCCATTAATATCGGGCAACCCCTTATAGTGCGGGAAGCCCGGGTAATCGGGCACGACAAGATGATAGCGATTGGAAAGTCGCCTGAAGAGCGGCTCGAACATCCGGGAGGAAGAAGGAAGCCCGTGCAGTAAGACAAGCGTCGGCGCGCATTTGGGACCCGCCTCCCTGTAGAAAATCGAAAGCTCATCGATCTTTATCGTGCGATAAAAAGTCTCGTGTTCCATGGTCCGTTCCTTCTTTCGGCGTGGCCCGGCAAATAAAATGACGCAAGCGTGGAAACCGGGAATGCTATCCGGAAGACCGGTAAGCATCGGGCCAGAAGGTAGGCGTTGCAAAGGCGCATCGTTGTGGCCTGGCGTTTTGGTTAAGGTTTTGCGTCGCTCTAAGAGCGAGTTCCGTCGGTGAGTGGAGAAAATGCTAGCACTGAATTAATGTGGAGAGGATTAACTCGTACCTAGTACCGCAGTCGAGAAACCGAGTCACTACGCTGCGAAACATGTTTGGCCGTCACAAAGGATTGGCGGGGGTGCGTGCTAAAGTTTCTAGTTTGCTCACTCATTCCATTGCTACGCAAGACATGCCGAGTCACCCCAAAGGGACACGGGCACGTGTGCTGTTGAGCTCGGTGTTTGGGCCGTATGCTCGAGATGACGAGTTCGGCAGCCGGGCCATCAATCCGATGGAGCTGTATCACAACCAAGTGACGCGGGCACAGGGGGCGTTTTCGCTGCGGATGTTCCACCGGTCCTGGGGAATCATGATGATCCAGGCGAACATCACGGCTCCATGCACGCTGATGGACTTTCCGACGCGCGAATCGTTTGTGAAGGAGCTGTGCTCGACGGACTACGACATTGTGGGAATTTCGTCGATCATCGTGAACGTGGGAAAAGTGCGGGAAATGTGTCGGCTGGTGCGGGAGCATTCACCGCAATCGGTGATTGTGATCGGCGGGCACGTTACGGCGGTCCCGGGGGTCGAAAAGATCGTGGACGCAGATCATTTCGTGAAGGGCGAAGGGATTTCGTGGATGCGGCGGTACCTGGGCGAGGAGGAGAACGCGCCGATCAAGCATCCGGAAATCGTTTCGGGCCTGCGGACGCGTGCATTGGGCATGCGCTTGCCGGAACGGCGCGGGGCCACGGCGGCGACAGTGATTCCATCGGTCGGCTGCCCGATGGGGTGCAATTTCTGCACCACTTCTTCGTTCTTTGGTGGCAAAGGGAATTTCTACAATTTTTACGAGACGGGCGACGAACTATTCGAATTGATGGATGGGTTTGAATCGTCGATGAAGGTGCAGACGTTTTTCATCATGGACGAGAATTTCCTGCTGCATCGCGAGCGTGCCATGGCGCTGCTGGAACGGATGAAAACGGCGGGAAAAAGTTGGGGGATGGCGGTGTTCGCGTCGGCGAACGCGATCCGTAAATATTCGATGAAGGAGCTGGTGGAGCTGGGCGTGTCGTGGATCTGGATGGGGCTGGAGTCGGAGCGCAGCGGCTACGCGAAGCTGAAGGGCACGGACACACACGAATTGACCAGCGAATTGCGGCAGCACGGGATTCGCGTGCAAGGCTCGACGATTATCGGGCTAGAGCACCACACGCCGGACAATATCGAGGAAGAAATCGAGCGCGCGGTGAGCCACGAGACGGACTTTCACCAGTTCATGCTGTACACGCCGGTGCCGGGCACTCCTTTATATATGGAGATGAAACAGCAGGGGCGGCTACTCGATGGTGTGGACCTGGCGGACATTCACGGACAATTCCAATTTAATTTTCGCCATGCGGCCATTTCGCGGGCGGACTCGCAGCGTTTTCTGGATTGGGCATTTCTGCGGGATTTTGAGCGCAATGGGCCGAGTTTGTACCGCATGTGCCGAACGATGCTGGAAGGCTGGAAAAGATATCGCGATTCTCCCGATGCACGGGTACGCGAGCGTTTCGAGCGGGAGATGAGCAAGCTGCGCAGCGGATACAGCGGAGCGCTGTGGGCGATGGAGCGGCAGTTCCGTGGGATGAATGAAAGGGTGAGCGCGCAGATCAAGGTGTTGCGTGGCGAAGTGGCAAAGGAGTGCGGGTTTGCGGCGCGAGTGAACGCGCGAGCGCTGGGGCCGCTGCTATTGTGGACCGCGCGGCGGGAAGAAAGAAAGTTGGCGGAGGGAAAGACGTACGAGCCGCCCACGTTTTTGGAACGGACGAATTGGGTAACAGCGTGAAGGTTCACGTCATTAGATAGTCTGAAGCATTGCCGCAAGACAACCAGATCCCGGCGAGATGGAGGCGCGGCCCTTCGCGGCCCAAGGTAAACCGTGCTGCGCCTCTACCAAGAAAGAACGGCCCGCCTCGGAAGGCGGGCCCTACACAGGCAAGAAGAAGCGCGTTAGAACTTGACCATGATGGCCATGTCGATAAAGGACTCGTCTTTGCGCAGGTCCGGGAACCAGACGCTGCTGAGACCACCGCCGCACGCTGCTTCGGCGGCGCCGAGTGAACCTTGCCCGGAAGTAGCGCCACTGCTGCAGACGTAATATTGCGGCGAGCCGTTATTTCCGCCCGGGGGCGTAATGCCGCCGCGGCCGCTCCAGTAGGGGACGTTGGCGTGGCGGTAGTCGTATTCCCAGCGGAAGGTGATGTACTGCTTGGGCATGTAGTCAAAGGTGATGGAGGAATCCCAAGCTTTGAAGGGATCGCCGGGATTGCCGGTAAAGTACGGAGAATTGGTGGCCGCCGAAAGCGCGCTTTCGCCGTTGATGGGTGGGATCAGCACGAGATAGCGGCCAGGGTTGTTGATCTGGCCACCGCCAATGGTCAGGCCGAAGAGATCGCGGTGGAACCAGAAGCGGTTGTAAGCCATGTAGCCGATGAAGCTTTGCTTGGGTCCACCCTTGTGGTCCCCGTAGCAACTCACGCCCGCGCCGTACTCGCAACCCAGATCGCCGGTGAGGGAGAAGGCCATTTTGTCCAGAGTCTTCTCGGGATTGTCGTAATACTTCACCTCGACGCTGTCGTCGGTATGGATACGACGGCGGCCGCTGACAAACAAGTCGTCCTCGCCTACACCGTAATTATTGGAAATGATGTTGATCCAGGGCTTGGGAGTCCACTTGAGCTGGCCGCCGACGCCGGGACTGTGATTGGCGGAGGCGTAGGATTGCCAGCCGTTGATGAACCATGGCTCGATCTTCAGGTGCGCGGTGGGAAAAATCTGCACGCGGACGCCGTTGAAGAACCAGGGAGTGTTGGAGGAAACGTAAGAAGGCTGATAGGCCCAATTGTCGAAATTGTAGTAGCTGAACAGGCCGATGTAGGACAGAAAGATGCCCGCGTCGATATTGACGCCGTGGAGCACGTCGAAGTGATAGCCGCCATAGGCTTCCGATAGGTAGCGATAGGCAGTGAAGAGATCCCACTGGCCGTGGCCGGGACTGGCGTCGTTGCGCGGGGTGGTGGCGGAATACATGCCGTACTGAGTCATGAAGCGGCCGCGAACATTGTCCCAGTGGAAATCGCCGCCGATGCCGAGCTGTTCCAACTGCACTTCATAGGAGCGAAAGAGTTCGCTGGAGCCGCCGATGGTGTGATCGGTCGGGTGATTGAAATCGGCGACATAGTTGGTGTCGAAGCGAATTTCCGGGGTGAAAAACTTGGTGTCCCAATAGATTTCCTTTGTGCGGGCATTGCCATTCAACCAGGTCCAGTCGGCGTCGGAAAAAGGCTCGACGAAGCCGGGCTTGCCGGCAGTGGCCGATTGTGCGACGTTTTGGTCTTGTGTGAGGTTCGCGGCGGAAGAAGAGACGGATTCAGCGCGGGCGGGGGCGGCTGCAACTACGCCGGGCGTTGCGTTCGGAGGCGTGGGCGCTGCGACGCCCGCTGGCATGGCGGCTGATGCGGGTGCGGTGGAATTTGCTGAGGCCGCGGCCGGACCTTTGGACTCCAGTTCCGCGACACGTTTTTCGAGTTGCTCGATGCGTTCGAGCATCCATTGCTCGCGTTCGGTGAGACCGCTGGAGGAGGGGGCAGATTTGGCGGAGGATTTCGTTGAGGAGCCGGTGTCTTTTGAACCGTCAGGTGCTTCATCGGCGGCGTGAATGGTCGGCATAGAAAAGCAGAAGGCGGCAACAACGAACAAGACTGCGCGTGTGAACAAATTACGCATAGATTCTCTCCCTAGGCATCGGGCAACGAATTTTATTGGGAATGGCAGCCGCAGGCTGCCTTCGACGGTACTACAAAAGGTTTTCTCGTTGCCAAGGAAGAGTAAGCCGCAGGGCATAAGGAATCTGTGAAGACGGAATGAGTGTTCCGTAAGCCGGATAGCCATTGAATTTTGTGGAGGTTAGGGATTACGAGGAGTGGACGGAATGACGGGGTTAGTTTAATGACGGGCGGTGGTGGCGTTCTCGGGGATGGCACGAGGCGGGTCGGTTGTGGTCCTTCGTCGCGGAAAGCGCTCCTCAGGATAACAACCCCCTAAGGGCGGCGGCGAAAACGTCAGAGCTGACATGAAAGCCGTTCGCAGCTCGAGGCAGGCCAAACCTGGAACAGCGGAAAGCCTCGGAGTCGGTCAAGGCGGTCCTTACCGGATCGGGCGATGTTGGCTGATTGGACGCCCGCCGCGCAATGGAGTTGACGAATGTTACTTAGGTTATATATTTCACTTCTGAGGTGACGTGTGGCCGGACAGTTCGGCCACGACCTCAAGCATTTCGTTCTTAATCAAACCATTGGTAGCAAGGATGGACGGACCGCCTAGCGGGTAGGGTTGGCCCTGCATATCGGTAATGCTTCCTCCAGCTTCTTCGACGAGCACCACGCCGGCGGCAGTGTCCCACGGGTTAAGACCAAACTCCCAAAAGCCGTCGAAGCGGCCCATGGCCACATAGGCGAGATCGAGCGCGGCGGAACCGTCGCGGCGCACGCCGTGGGAGCGCAGGGTAAAATCCCAATAGAAATGGAAATTGGGATTGGAGCCGCGATCGTGATTGGGGAAGCCGGTGCAAAGCAGACTGTCTTTCACCGCATCGACTTTGGAGCCATGGATGCGCTTGCCATTGAAGAAAGCGCCTTGGCCGCGCGCGGCGGTAAAGAGCTCGTTGTAAATGGGATTGTAGATTACCCCTAGGAGCAGTTCGTTCTTGCGGGCCAGGGCCATGGAAACGCAGAAGCAGGGATAGGCGTGGGCGAAGTTGGTGGTGCCGTCGAGGGGGTCGACGTGCCAGCGATAGTCGGAGGCAGTGTCTTTGCCGCTTCCCTCTTCGGCGGCCACGGCGTGCTCGGGGAAATATTTCTGGAGACGGCTGACGATGAGCGCTTCCGAGCGGCGGTCGGCCTGGGTGACCAGATCAAACTCGCGTTTGTGCGAGATGGTGGGAGGGCGGTCCATCTCTTCGCGCAGAATTTTGCCTGCGTCCTGAGCGATTTCGACGGCTACTTCCAGAAAATTGTCGGCCATTGCTTTCCGGGGGTCCCCAGGGAGGATTACTGAGGGCCAGTGAGATAGGTCGTCCGGTGACGCGCGGTGTAGCCGGGCAGAACCTTCACTTCAATTGTACGGTAAGTGTTGGCAGGCCCGCGGGGATTTGGATAGTAGGCGAGGCGGTATTGGGTGCGCAGTTCGCTATTGATGCGGTCGAAAATCTTGGAGAGTTCCTGCGTGGAATCGGGGAAGAGCATGGCACCGCCGGTGGTTTCGGTGATGGTTTGCAGGGCATGTTCGCCTGCGGTGTTGCGGCCATTTTCATTTTTCACGGGACGAATGACGACGGTGTACAAGAGAACACCGGCGCGGAGTGCGGCTTTGCGGGCGGACTCAAAATCGTAGTAGCTGGTGGTTTCGCCGGCATCGGTAACCAGGATAATTACTTTGCGGCGTTCGCCTCGTCTCTTCTGAAGGGCCTCGGAACCCAGGAAAACAGCGTCGTAAATCGAAGTGCCCGCGCCGTCAGGAATCTTGTGAACGGCATCCTGGAGACTGGCGACCTTGTCGGAGAAGTAAGGGGGCAATTGGCGCACGTGCTCGTCAAAAGCGAAAACGCTGAGGCGGTCGTCTGGGCGGAGGACTTGTTGAATGAAGTGCGCGGCGGCATCTTCTTCCATAGTTTTGTCGGCGTGCGCGCTGAGACTGGCGTCGACCATCAAGGCGATGTCGAGAGGCTGCTGGGTTTCCGACTCGAAGACATCAATTTTTTGAGGGACACCTTCTTCGAGCACCTGGAAGGCGTCGCGCGGAAGATCAGGTGCCGGGCGGTTATGCTCGTCGAGAACGCTGACGAGCACGTTGACGAGATTAACGTTGACCTTGACGGTTTTGCCGGATGGCGAAGCATCCTGGCTTTTGTCTTTTTGCTGGGGTGCTGGCGCCGGTATCACCGTAGGAGGAGGGGGCGGTGGGGTGGCCCCAGGCTGAGCCCACGGAGGGCGATCCGGCTTTTCCTGAGTGACGGCGAGGAACGAAAAAGCCAGCAGGGCGAGCGCCGCGGCAATTGGCTTGGTAACCTGACGAATCATCTGTTGGCTAAGATGCGAAATCGGCGGCTGAAGGTGGTGTGGGAGGCAGTTCCCCGTCAGCCCAGACAGCGCCATCCGCGAAGTACTCCTTTTTCCAGATGGGCACTGTGCGCTTGAGGGTGTCGATAGCGAAGCGGCAGGCGTCGAAAGCCGCGGGACGGTGAGGCGCGCTGACAGCGATGAAAACGCTGGTTTCGCCGATCTGGAGACGGCCGAGGCGGTGAACGATGGCGACGCGGTGGATGGGAAATTTCTGGTGGAGGGCCTGGCCGATCTCCCTCATCTTGGCGAGAGCCATGGATTCGTAGGCCTCGTAATCGAGGTACATGGTGCGGCGGCCGTGGGATTCGTTGCGCACGAAACCATCGAAGTTAACGATGGCCCCGTCTTGATCGGCGCGCACGCTTTGCACGATAGCGGCTGTGTCGATGGGAGACTGCACCAGAGCGAAAAGATCGTTTTCTGCGGCGGTGTTGAGCATAGGTGTGATCAGCCCCCGCTGACGGGTGGGAGAAAGGCGATCGTATCATTCTCGGCTAATGGCCTGTCCCACGCGGCGAATTCCTGGTTGCAGGAAGCAACCAGCGAGGACCGAAACGCGGCCAATTGAGGGAATCGTTCCGCATAGCGGGTGAATAAATGTGCGAGTGTTGTGCCTGGCGGCAATTCCACGGATTCCTCGGTGATGCCGATCAATTCCCGGATGCGCCCGAAGAAGAGCACCTGGACGCGAAGATGGGATGAGACGTGGGTCACCTAAAAATTGTAACCTGAGGTTGCGCGCTCTACCAATGAGCCTGGCGTGAGCTGCGGCGTGGCACGAAAGCAAACAGGAAAACACTGATGAAAATTCTGGTGACAGGTTCGACGGGCTTGGTGGGCAGCGCGCTGGTGAAAGGATTGAAAGGCGCAGGGCACACCGTGTGCCGGCTGGTGCGGCCAGGAACGAACACGGAGTCCATTCGCGGGGACGACGGCTTCGACGTGAGGTGGGATCCCGCGACGGGAGAATTGGGCGGGGCAGCCGTGGGCGCGGATGCGGTGGTGAATCTGGCGGGGGCGTCGATTGCGGATGGCAGATGGACGGCGGAGCGCAAGAAGGTGTTGCGCGACAGCCGTGTGGAAACGACGCGCGCTTTGGTGAATGCCGTGGCGAAAATGGCGGCCCGGCCGCGGGTGCTAGTGTCCGCCTCGGCGACGGGATACTACGGCGATCGCGGCGACGAAATTCTGACCGAGGAGCGCGCGGCCGGTACGGGGTTTTTGAGCGAGATTGCGCGCGAGTGGGAAGCGGAAGCGGAGAAGGCTGAGGCCCTGGGAATTCGGGTGGTGCGCGCTCGCTTGGGAGTGGTTTTAGCGAAAGAGGGTGGCGCGTTGGCGGAGATGGCACGGCCGTTTCGATTGGGGGTTGGGGGAAGACTGGGCTCGGGGCGACAGTGGATGAGTTGGGTGAGTTTGGAAGATGTGGTCGCGGTGTTGCGGCTGGCGTTGGAAGATGGCGCGGTGCGCGGAGCGGTGAATGTGGTGTCGCCGCAACCTGTGCGCAATGCGGAATTCACCGCGGATTTAGCGAAGGCGCTGCACCGGCCTGCGATTTTACCGGCGCCAGCTTTTGCGTTGCGGCTGGCGTTGGGGGAAATGGCGGATGCGCTTCTGCTGTCGAGCCAGCGGGTACGGCCGGCGGAACTGGAGAGCCTAGGTTACAAATTTGCTCATTCGGACTTGGCGGAAACGCTGCGCGAAATGTTGGCGTGAAAGCGTGAGTCATTTCACGACGTTCATGGTGACCGTGATGGTGACGATACGTCCGCTGAGCGGGTCGGCGGCTTGAGTGGTTTGGATGGTCTGACCGTCGTGCATCGTCAGTTCAAGTTCGGTTTTGAATTGCCGAATGACGGGCTCCTTGAAGTGCGCATCCCCCGCTCCTGCGGAGGGGCCCTCGGTAGCCAGGGGCACGTTACCTTCAACCCAGGAACGTTCTAGATTGAGGTAAAGAGTAAATTGTCCGTCATCCGATGGATATCCTCGAGCATCGATATTGGTTCCTACGTCGACGTACTGAAATTGCGTTGCTCCTTTATCGTTACCGGTTGCTACCGGCACGCGGCTACCGATGCGCACTTTGGCGACGGTTGGGATGGGACCAGGATCGGCGGCACGAACAAAAAGCATGTAGGGCAAATTCGAAACTTTTTTATCAGCTTCTAGTTCTGCAAAGGTCACTTGAAGCTTCAGCGTGGTCGCGGGCATCCGGCTCTCGGTCTTCGGCTTGTCCTGAGCCGGGCCATGAAGCGCGAGGATAGAAAGCGCTAACAATGCCGCCGCTGCGAAGCGTGCTTTTCTCATATGTTCCTCCGGAACTACTCGTTGTTGCTGTCTTGCTCAACCACTTGAGAAATCCGTGAGCGAGCTTACTCATTCCCTCGGCGTTCCTTCCAGTGGCTTCACTTCGACTTCCGCAATCTGCAGCAACGCAATTTGTACTGCGGCGTCTGGCATCGGCGCGGCCGGCTGTGTCAGCGCCAGAGCAACTTCTCTTTCCTTGGGAACTTCTGCGACGAATTGGGCGAAGGCCGCACGTTCTTCGGGGAGGACGATCACTTCCGGTGCCGAGGACGAACTTGAGGTGGAAGCACGCTTTGCGAGAAGGGACGCGGAAACATGCGCGGGCGCGCTCGCTCGCGCAGCCTCGGGCCCTTCCAAGTGCGTTTCGGGTGTAACGGCCTGGGGGTGCTTAGTGGATGGCACCACGATGGAGGCATGCTGTTGAGAATCCGGCTGGGGTATGGGACGGCGCAGAACATAGCTGACAGCTAAAGCAAGGATGGCGACGGCGGCAACCACAACTGTACGCCAATGAGGAATCAAGCCGGGTTGAGCGGCGGGAATTTCGTCAAGCCGAGCGCGCACGCTGGGGAGCAAAGAGGGAGGCACAGGCTGATTGACGATGGAGCGGAGTCCTGCGTCGATGGATTGAGACAGCGTTAGCTGGGCGGCGTGGAACTTCTGGCACAATGCGCAGGAGTTCGCATGGGCGGCGGTTTTCGGCGGCAAAACAGATGCGTCTGTCGCCAGTGATTCGGAAATTTGTTGCTGGCATTGTTGACAGTTCATCGCAGCTTCTCCGCGAGCGCTTTTCGACCCAGAAATAATCGGGACTTCACGGTGCCCACCGGTACGGCGAGCATGGTGGCAACTTCTTCGAGCGTGTAACCCTCAATGGCCGCGAGCAGCAGCACCAGGCGGAACTTTTCCGGCAGGTCGTCCAGGGCTTTTTCCAGGCGAACCTGAAACGCATTCGAGGCGGCAATTTCTTCCGTGCTCGGCGTAGGGGGCCGCAGATCGGGCGCGGCCCATTCCGTTTCCCGCCGCTCGCGGCGCCGTGCCGCGCGCCAGCGGTCCAGCGCAAGCCGAAAAGTGATGCGCACGAGCCAGGCGCGGAAACGCGTTGGATCCTGGAGCCGGTCGAACTTCTGGTAGGCGCGAAGGAGCGCGTCCTGAGCCACTTCTTCGGCATCGGCGGCATTGCGAAGCACCCCCTGTGCGACACGAAACGCCAGCGTGCCACACTCGGCCAGGCGGGATTCAAACTCGCGATACAGCCGGGCCTTGGCAATCTCCCGTGCTGACTCTGCGTCGAGGGTTCTTCCCGGCTGGGTCAGGACCAGCTCCTGCATGCTTGAACTCCCTACCACTTCACTAGACGGCGCACCCCGGTGTTTGGTTCACCGGGAATTGGCGCTTTCAGATATTCAGGAGGGCCAAGAGGTCCTCAAGATTGGATTCGTCGACGCGCAGCGTCACTTTGGCGGCAGCTTCGGCAGTGAGAGGCACGGAGTCTTCATCGAAGGCCTGGAAGAGGCGCATTTTTGCGATGGCATATTCCTCGCTGCTGGTGAGGGCGCGGCCGTTGGTTTGCGCCCAGGACTGAAGGGCGGCCTGGTGCACGAGAATTCTTAGGCCGAAGGTGGTTTTGCGGTCGGCGGAGATGGCATAGATGAATTCGCCCACGGGGCCGTTATTGCCGTTGATGCGGTTTACTTCGTAAAAGCAGTATTGATAAACATAGCCATTTGCCGCCGAGTAACTCTTGACCCGGCGAACCGCATCGGGGCGTGCCATGCGCGGATTATTGAAGGCGCAGTGGGGAAAGTCAACGGAGAGGAGCGTGACGTCGATGCCGATGTGGAATGCGGGATGGTGTGGAGTTTCAGAACGGAATGGGAACCTGGATGCGGAACAGGATTGGGCCACTGACGCGCGTAACCTCCGCGAACCGTTGCGGCTCCGACGGCTGAATTCCATTTGCTTCGACCAGCCGGACATGGCGTTCACACCGGGAGTGCGCACGCGTGCGGCACCTTAAACGCAACTCTTATTCAGGAGGTGTGAAGTACCTTGCGGCTTCGCCACTGCGCTTGGCTGAAAAGGCGTTCACCACCGAGGACACCGAGAGCACGGAGCTACATATGACGAAGGTCGCGGATGCGCTAGGTGGTCGTTTGTTGCCAGTGTCGACAATTAGGTGCTAGCGGGAACCATCCAGCCTCCGCCGAAGATCAGGCCGGGGCCGAGAGAGGCGAGGAAAACGGGTAAGCGCTGCTCCGCGGGTTGCGAAGCGGCGTGATCCAGGGCGGCGTGCAAAGCCGCTCCACACATGGACGAACCGAGATTGCCGCGGATGCTGCCGATAGGCGGGAAATTCTTGACGGAGACACCTAATTGTTTGGCGATGAGCGCGACCAGCCGGGGGTTGGGCTGATGAGTGGCGAAGGCCCCAACATCTTCGCGGGAAATACCGCTGCGATGTTCCACTTCATCGATAACCTTTTCGATGCGGTTGACGGCGGCACGAGACAGCGCGTCGCCATCGAATTGCACGTCTAATTGACCCTTGCCTGATTCGCTGATGGCGATGGCTTCAGCATATTGCGAGGCGCAGCCAAAGAAAAACTCGCCGAGGCGGTACGCAAAACTCTTGGAGTCGCGCGGTTTGTTCGAGAGCAAAAAGGCGCTGGCGCCATCTCCGAACAAACCGCCGAATTCGCCAGCGGCGCGGCCGGGGCCGAGCGTGCGGCTATGCACGTCGGCGGTGGCAACCAGGATCTTCCTGGCGCGCCCGGAAGCGAGAAGGGCCTGCGCGACCGCCAGGTTTTGTAGGAGCGCGAGGCAACCACTGCCTACATCCAGGGCATTGCAGTTCTCTCGCAAACGAAGCTTGGCGTGAAGAATCGCGGAGAGCGAGGGATAAGCGTGGTGCGTTTCGCTGGCAGCCACGATCCAGTCCAAGCTTTCGGTGGAGTGCCCGGTATCGTGCAAAAGCTGCTGGCAGGCTTTGGCGCCCAGCGTACCTTCATCTTCGTGTTCGGAGGCATGCGCCACGGAGACGATTCCGGCGCGGCTTTTGAGCTTCCCCTCGGGCATACCAAAAGCGTGATCGACCTCCTCGGAAGGCACGATGCGCGAGCCGAAGGCGCTGGCAGAACCGACCACGTAGACATCCGTAACGCTCAAAGCTGGGACCTCGTTGGCACCATTTCAGCAGCGCGGGGAAGAGCCGATAGTGTAGCGCATCTACGGAAACCTATCTATCATCGGGCAGCGCTTGCGACATTTCCAGTCCAGAAAAAGGACAGGTTTGTTCAATCAGAAATACTCAATGGCTTCCGGAGAGCTGCGGAATCCGTACTGTTCCGACTGCAGGCGTAGAGCGTCCTCCAGCGCACCTGCGCGGCCTTGGGAAAACAGGGAATTGCTGGTGACATCGGCAAACCCGTGAAGTTGCAGCAGGCGGTCTTCCGCATCCCGTTGTGTTTCGACCGAGGCTCCTCTTCTTAGATGCCAGGGGACCATACCGCGCTGCACCAAAGCAGGGCAGATCAGCATGAAGCGGTGACAATGCAGCGGGTCTTCTTCGGCACACATGAGCACGACGTTTTGGCTCTGCACCAAGCCGAGAAGACGGTCCATGGCTTCGAGAAAATCAGGGGCCTTGCGGCGGGCGGCGTAATCGACCAGGCCATCGCTGCGATAGTAGCGCGAATCCAGGGGACGACCGCCGAACTGGTCGCCAAAGAATTGATAGATGATTTTTGCGATGGCCAGTTGGGCCATCAGCGGCTCGCGATTGAACTGGGGAAAACGGAAGCTGCCGGGCCGGCTGCGCACGTCGCAGACCACATGAATTTCATGGCGGATGAGCAGGCTTAGAAGATCCGAGATTTCCTGGTTGGCATGGCCGATGGTGTAGAGACGGTAAGCCGGTTTTTTGGACGAGCTCATGGGCAGGCGATGCGCAAGGAGAATTGTAGCGCGTTGCGTGTTGGGGGCCAAAGCCGGGCCGAGTGCCTGTGCCGCGTCCAGGAAGATACCGGAAAGAGTGCGGTCTTGGGTGCAGCAGAAAACGGCGGGCGGCGTAAAGCCTCCCCTACAGGTCGTGGCTCGTGACGGACTCCAATTCGGTGACGACGCGGTCGAGTTCGTCGATTAGTGGACGTTTCCCCGCTTTGCGAAATTCGGTGACGAGCGCGCGGTAATACCACAGCGTGCCCTCTTTCTTTCCGGCGAAGCGTTCGAAGACGCTATTGCCGTACACCCGGACGTCGTGCAGAGTTTCTCGCACGTTGGACAGCTTATCGGCCGCGGAAACCAATCGCACTTCCGCGGATTCGGCAGCGACCCGCCTGACGTAGGCTCGCTTGCGATCCATCCACGGCGGCTTTGGCTCGATATAGGAGTCGGTGCAGCCGTCCACGATGTGAGCGACCCGCTTTCCGAACTTTTTTCGAATCTCGCGAAGGCGCGGCAATCCTCCCTGGTCTTCTACGGCGTCATGAAGCAAGGCGGCGATGGCCATCTCTTCGTCGCCGCCATACTCAATCACAACGGAAGTGACGCTGAGAAGGTGTCCAATGTACGGACGCGCGGTGCGTTTGCGCACCTGACGTGCATGCAGGCTCGCGGCGTAGGCCAGGGCCTTGATGAATTTGTTCGAGAAGAGTCGAGGTGGAACGCGCTTGGCGATGGAACGCTTCCTTTAGCGCTCGCGGACCTTGCTAAGCAGGCGCAGAATTTCCAGGTAGAGCCACACGAGCGTGACCATCAGGCCAAAGGCTCCGTACCATTCCATGAACTTTGGAGCGCCCAGGCGCGCGGCGTTCTCGATCATGTCGAAATCGAGGATCAGGTTCAGGGCGGCAATGATGACGATGAACACGCTGATGCCGATGCCGAGCGGAGTGGCGCTGTTCAGGAAAGACATGGGCCGGTGAAAGAAAAACGTCATCACCATGTTCGCGACATAGACCAGGGCGATGCCGCCGGTTGCGGCGATGACGCCCAGCTTAAAACCGCGAGTAGCACGGATGATGCCGAACTTGTAGGCCAGCAACATCACAAACATGACGCCGAAGGTGAGGCTGACGGCTTGCAAGGCAATGCCGTGATAGGAGCGGTCCAGGATAGCGGAAACGCCGCCGAGAAAAAGACCTTCCAGCGCGGCGTAGATCGGAGCGGTGATCGGGGACCAGTTGCTCTTGAAGACGGTGACGAGGGCAACCACGAATCCGCCAATCGCCCCGCCAAGCATCCACGGATACGCTGCTTCCGGGGCTTCCGAGTGGACCATTCCCCAGGTCCAAGCGGCAGCGACGACAACAAAGAAAAGCAACAAGCCGGTTTTGTTTACCGTGCCCTGGATCGTCATCGCTTCGGCGGTAATCGGCTGGCCGGCGAAGACTTTTTCTTTGAGAACGGGGTTGTTTGAGCGAAGCAGGTCTGCCATGAACGTGTCCTCCGGCCCGCGCGGGCTTGGCCTATAAGAATAGCATTTTCGGGAGCGCAGCGTTTTGGCCGGGAGCCGCAAAAGCAGGCTCGTAGGCACTGCTGAAATGTCAATAAGTGCGCGCCGAGAACTAGCCGATGGCGTGACGTTCCGCGCGAGGGAATTTTCTCCGGCTTAATTTTCAACTGCCGGGCGAACTAGCGTAGAGACGGTTGGACGCGGCATTGACAGATATAATGAAATGGGCGAGAGTAACGGCTGTTCTGCGGCTGGCATGTCCATTTCCGGCCTATAGAAGGCCTCTTGTCGATGATCGGCGAAAACATTTCACACTACAAAGTGCTCGAGAAGCTTGGCGGCGGGGGCATGGGCGTTGTCTTCAAGGCCAAGGATTCCCGCCTGGGCCGCATGGTCGCGCTGAAATTCCTACCCGACGATATACCCCACGATTCGCAGACGATCGAACGGTTCCGCCGCGAGGCGCGGGCCGCGTCCGCGCTCAACCACCCGAATATCTGCACCATTCACGACATAGGCGAGTTTGAAGGCCGACCATACATCGCCATGGAAATGCTGGAAGGTCAAACGCTGAAACATCGCATCGCCGGGAAGCCGATCGACACCGTGGAGTTCCTGGACATCAGTATCCAAATTGCCGATGGATTGGAAGCAGCACACGCAAAAGGTATTGTCCACCGGGATATTAAGCCCGCAAACATCTTCCTGACTCCGCGCGGTGGGGTAAAGATTCTGGACTTTGGCTTAGCGAAGCTGGCCCCGGCGCTCGCGGCGAGGGGGGAAACTGCAGGCACATTACCGGAAAGAACACAGACGCACATTCTGGGCAACGACAACCTGACGAGTCCCGGCAGTTCGATGGGCACGATCGCGTACATGTCGCCGGAACAGGCCCGGGGCGAAGACCTGGACGCTCGCTCGGACCTTTTTTCGCTGGGGGTCGTGCTCTACGAAATGGCGACGGGCGCCGTTCCTTTTCCGGGTGCCACGGCCGCGGTAATTTTCAATGCGATCCTGACCGCAACACCAAAACCCGCCACGCAGGTGAATCCGTGTTGCCGCAGGAAATCGACGGTATTTCGAATAAGGTGCTGGATAAGGACCGCGACATGCGCTGCCAGACCGCTGCGGAGTTAAGGACGGATTTGAAGCGGCTGAAGCGCGACCTGGAATCGAGCCGTCCATCTGTGACGGAAAAACGAGGATCGGGCTCAAGCGCGGAGTCGAAGCGCCTCGGTCGCGGCCAGAAAACCGGTCGCGGTGCTTTACTTCGAGAATCAGAGCGGGGCCAAAGTCACCCAGTATTTCCGTGAAGTGATCAGCGAAGACATCATCACGGAACTATCCGAAATCACGCAGTCCCAGGTTCTTTCCGCGCTCGGAGAAACGCCTGATGTTTCGTGAGAAACCGGTGACCGCGCGCCCGGTGGGCCAGCAACTGGCGCCAGTCACGTGCTGGAGGGAACCTTACGGCGAGCGGGAAACTGCCTGCGTATCACCACGTAATTGGGCGGAAGTCGTGTTGTGCAGTGCCTCGTGGGCGGAAGTGCTACGACCCGCAGATGGACGATGTGTTCGCTCATCCAGGAAGGCATCGTGTTCCGCATCGGGCGCAGGCTCTGTGGGTGACCTTGACCCCGCAGGAAGAAAAGAAAATCGCGCGCCAGCCAATACAGTATAAATACCAAGCGTACCGACCTCCATTCCGCTGAGGCCGGAACCATACCATGAAATATAATCTGCATTTTGCGCTGCAAATGTTCGAGCAGGCCATCAAATCAAGATCCGTAGTTCCGCACTGGCCTATGCCGGCGTGGCGAACATCTGCGGAATGATATTTTCATCAGCTTCCGCGAACTAAATCTGAAATGGATCGAGAAGGGACTCTGCCGCATGCGACCTGGCGTTCGTGGTCGATCCGATCCTTGTGCAGGTGGCTGCTGTGCGCGGGCGCGTCGACGACGCGGAGCAGAAAATATGATGAGGCTATCCGTCACGCGTAACTGGCGATCCAGCGCAAAGCGGATCTGCCCGTATGCGTATAACACCGGGCTCGGCGCCGCGAAAATTCTGCTACTGGGGCGATTTTTCGAAGATGTTGCCGCACTGGCAGAACGCGCGTTGGAAAAAGCGAATGGGCAAACCATCAGAACACTGATCTCCTGTTCCGGAATGCCTTTGTGTGATTGGGGCGAAATGAAAGACGTCGAGAGCATACGGGAACGACTGGCGAATGTGTTCTGCCTACAGTTGGAGCAGGTCCCCGAGCACGTTCTGGGGCGGATCCTGATGGTCGCGGCAGCTTGATGGGATCGGCGAGGTCGAGGAAACGGAGCGGCACTGGCAAATGGCCGCGGCCCTGCGGCCGAATTGACACCATGATGCTCTACAACGCGGCGTGCACCTATGGAATTCTAAAAAAGAAGCAAGAGGCCCTCGATACACTCAAGAAAGCCATCGAGTGCGGCTACGGAAACCTCGAATGGATTAAGCAGGACCCGGACCTGCTGCTACTGCGCGATGACCCTGAGTTTCAAAAACTGGTAAGCCGCGGACAAGCGGCGTGAACAGGAAGCGGAGTTGGTAGCGCTAACGGGAATCGAACCCGTATTTCG
>CAVZMQ010000032.1:0-24003 GCA_963776365.1 Candidatus Acidiferrales bacterium
TCGAAGAGCCGGGAAGTAGAATGCGGCAGCAATAACGGCGATGAGTAATCCGCCAGCGAGCCAGAGGCGCCACTTCGGATTCATGGCTGCACCGCCATGGGGGTACCCGGCATGACAGGCACAACGTAAGAGGGGCGGAACTCCGCCACGCCGCGCGCAATGCCGTCGGCCACTCCTGGGATCATGCGATCCAAGTCCGCGCGATTTTCCACGGAGACGCTGGAAATCTCCACGGCAATCGCAGGAGCGGCGGTGGTGCGGAGTTGGCGAATGGGAGCAAGTCGAGCGGTGTCCGGGGAGCCTTTGAAGCGCCGAGCCAGTTCCGCCTGCACCATGTCGCCGAGCTTGTGGCTGAGCGTTTGGAAAGGCGCTTGCGCTTGATCCCACGGGATCAAACCAGAAGGATGACGAACTACCGGTGATTCCGGCATGACGTAAGTGCGCACGGTACCGGGCAAGCCGGTGGAGGCGATGTGCAGGGTGATAAAGACAGCGCCGCGCTGGGCATTGACCCGCGCCGAACGATCATCGAAGGACGGGTTCTCGTTGCCTTCGCGAGTCTGGATGACTTGAAAGCCCTGGGCTTCGAGGGCGCGGCGAACTTGCGCGGCGAATTGAAGAACCACTTCGCTTTCGCGAATGCCTTCCGTGCCGCGTGCGCCGAGATCGACGCCACCGTGAGCGGGATCGAGAATGACGATGTTCAAGCCGACGCTGGGGGCGGCGTCTCGCAAGGGAACAGGTTGGACCGGAGATGGGGCGGGGGACTGCGCTGGGGAGGCGGGGGTTTGTGGCGCGGGAGGATTGCTGGGCGCTTGTGGTCGGGCCTGCGAATCCGGAATGCACAAGGCCGCGGCGACTACCAAAGCCATTGCGGAAATGCGGGAGAGATTTTTTGGTTTTGGGAACACGCTCACAGAAAGCAGAATAAAATAATACTGCTTGAGCGGCGATGGAGTCGGTGGACAGGGGGTTCGAAGAAAGAACGGGCGATCATAGCGGCAATAGGGCTCAGCATGCTGCGAGCAAAGGCCGGCGGCTCTATAAAGGCTGTTCCTTCGAAAGCTCAGGGCGGACATGGCTGGACCCTGACGATGATCGCTAGTCGGTCGATGGTTTGTGCGATCTGCGCTTCGTGCATGCGCGTGCGGAGCTTGCTGGTGGCGAGAGAAATGGCGAAGTCCGTCAGGATAATGAAAAAGCTGAAGACGAGGCTGTTCATACCGACGTTTGCCTCGTGCTCGCTGTCTTCCATGATGGCCAGGACGATAAAGGCCAGTGGGAAGATGCTGGAGCTCACTGTGTGAAGCCAGTACCGCTCGGAACGTGAAAAGGTGTGCCTCAGCTCGGGCTCGCGAACGCGCAGAGCGACTCAGGGTCACCAACTCGAGCATCAGGGCCGCGCCATAATACATGATGTCGAGGGTGACGAGTCTGTGGAAGCCGAAAGCCTAGGGAAAGAGCTGAAGCAGCTTGTGAATACGATGATGGTGAAACTGAGGGTCTCGCCCTCCTGGCCACTCGGGGGAAGAGCTTCTGCACCATGCCGTCGCGCGCGACTGCAAACGGGCAGGCCAGAAGAGCAGATGATGAGAGCGTGTCTACATGTCGAAGGTGTTTATTATCTGGCTGGGGAAACGAGGAAACGGAGCCAACTGAATGCCTTTGATAGTTCCGCCCAGCGGCAGCCACGGAAGCCCAGGAACCGTCTTCGGTGAAGGCGGAGGCGGGCGTGCCAGTAAAGTACACGGCGACGAAAGGAAGAATATACGTGAGCGAAACCAGGATGACGCGGCGATCATTGCCCTGGGATAAGTGCGCTGGGGGCGCTCGTCTTCCTGCGCGATGGTCGAGGCGATATCCCAGCCCATGTAGTTCGACATGGCCACGAGACCCGCGCCGAGAGGCCGACACTCGCGCCAGTCGCCGCTAGCGGCTCGGCAAAAGCGCCCGCGCCAACAGGCGAGAGCAGGACGATCAAGCGGAGGGGACGAAAGGAGGAAAAGGAGCCAGAGTGAGGTGATGCCGATGATGCGGATGCCCGCCAAATTCAAGGCTGCGCAGGTACCCACCACAAAGAGGGCGGCGTACATCGCATGATGTGCTTCGGCGAACGATGGCGCATTGTCAAAGGTAAACACAAACAGGGTCGGAGAAATTGCCATGTCGAAGATGCTTCGGCGAGTGACATCCAAGCCTCCTGGAATCCCCGAAATTGCCTAGACCGCAACGCACCCAGGCGAATAACCACCTTCCTCCGGCAGCGCACTGAGAGTCCGCCAACCATGAACCTGTGGGCAAACACCAGAGCACCGGAAGGAACAGCAAAACCAAAATGCCACGACGATATCCCGCGCCAGCAATCATGGGCTCAGTTCCGTAAGTGCCCCGGACACCATAAGAAACGTGGCGGCCACAAGAGGCCAGAGCGTCAGCTTGGCGAGTGCTTTTCTGCCGTGGGAAATAACTCGGAGGGAACCTGTGCGGGGAGCGATAGAGTACTGAATTTTTTTCTCTCGTCCTCCTAAGGGCAGGTCGCTATATGTTCTGAAAAGCAAGTGACTTTCGAAGAAGACAAGGTCTGTGGGCGCAGAAGAAAAAAAGAAAGTCGAAAATTTCTGGAGTTGAAATAGTGTCCTCTGGGGCGGCCGGTGACCGCTACAACAATCCACGCACGGCGCGGGTTTCGAATCCTTGACGAGATGCAACCAACCGGCGTTGGCGAAACGCGCTGAGTGTCTCGGTAGGCGTGTAGACCGAGTCGATACTTCGGGGGAATTATCCGAATGACGCACCGCACAGTGCTGTTTCTGCTCGCGCTTGCCCTGGTTAGTTCCATTACTCACCCTCAGCAAAGTGAAAAGCCGCGCCCCGTGGGCGTCGACGACCTGTTCGGCGTGCGCGAGGTGCACGACCCGGCAAGTTTCTCCTGACGGGCAGTTCATCGCGTACACGGTCAGCGCCACCTCGCTCCAAGGACGACAAAAACGAGACGCAGATAAGGATGGTGCCTCGGAACCTCACGCGGAAGGCATCGCGTTGACCGCTGAGGAAGTGGTGTCTGACCATCCGCGTTGGTCGCCGGATGGGATCTGCCTTGGCATTCCTTTCGTCGCGGAAGGACCGCGGACGGAGAGGACGGTAAGACGCAGGTGTACCTGCTGAACCGCCAGGGGGAGAAGCGCAGCGGCTCGCCGACACGATTCAGGATGTGGACGATTTTGCGTGGTTTCCCGGCGGCAAGCGTACGTGGCGTCGGGGTCGCGCTTCGAGCGGTTCGCGGAGAACGCCAGCAGCTTTCCACCGGCGACCATGCCGGTTCTGTATCGTCATAATCCCCCGAGCTGACCTGCTTCGTTGCCGCGCGGCCACTTTGAATCGTTGCAAGTAGTCCCGGCGCCGGTCCAGGTACCCAACCGTGTCCTCTTCGAAGTACAGCCGATCGATCACCCACCGGCGCTGGGCCTTCGATTTCTTCGACGCAGCAGCCAGCTGGCCTCCATCCTCCTCTTTCCCCTTGAATCCCGCAGCCTCCAGCTCTTCTGGAGTGGGATGACGCAGCACCAGCACCAGCCGTCACTGAAGGTACTGGGGCGAGACACATCGTTGGTGGTGTCTGCAACGGTTGCCCACGAATTTCGAAAGCCGAGCCATGGGACTCCGGCGCGGCCAGCGGAAAAAGCAGCTGCGGAAGTCAAAGCGGCGAACTCGGCGCTCACTGGCCCAAAGGGATTCCTCAGTACGCAGAGACTGCATTCGGAATGACGTTGCGGTTTCCGATGGATTCGAACAGGGATTCTTCGCCACGCTCGGAAGAACGAGTTCAAAGCAAGCGGGAACAGTTTCGCATACGACGCTGTCCCCTTCGCGTTCGTGTAAAGCCGCGCTTACTTGCCCATTTTGGCGCCAATCACTTCGCCGGAGACGATGATTTCCACGCGGCGATTCTGTTTCCCGCCCCGTAGCGGTGCTGTTGTCGGCCACCGGGTCAGCTTGCCCCAGTCCCTTGGCGGTGATGGTATCCGGGGACATGCCTTGGGCAATCAGGAAATCGCGCACAGCATCGGCGCGCTGCTGAGAGAGCTTGAGGTTGTAATCGGGAGTACCGGTGGTGTCGGTGTAACCTTCAATGGCCAGATTCAAGCCCGGATGCGCCTCGATGACGCCGGAAAGCTTGGCGAGCTTAAGCTGGGCATCCTCGCTCAACTCGTCACGGTGGTGGCAAAGAGCACGTCGGCCATGTTGACGACCAACCCGCGCGGCGTGTCGGTAGTCTGCAGAATAGCATTGAGCTGTTGAAGAAGCTGGGCGCGCAGAGCGGCGGATTTCGCTTGCTCGGGCGGCCTCTTCGCGGGCAGCCGCTTCCTTTGCTTGCAGCGCCGCCTGTTCGGAAGCAGCTCTCTGCGCAGCCAGATCGGCGGCGGCCTGCTGTTGAGCTGCCGAGCGTCAGCTTCCGCCTTCATCTGCGCTTCTTTCGCGGCCCGTCAACTCCGCCTGGCGCTGTGCTTCGGCGTCGGCTTCGGCTTTGGCTTTTGCAGCAGCAGCGGCAGCAGCAGCGTCCTTTTCCTTCTGAATGCGCTCGGCCTCTTGCCGTTCCGCGGAAAGGGACCGCGCGTCTTCGGCAAACTGAATCGTTTGGCGGGCGTTGGTGATGATTTGCGATTTGTCTGAGTTGGACGCCAGGGCATTTTCGGTCATTTGGAGGCTGCTGGTGGCCTTGGTGAGGACTTCAGGAGCATATTGCTCGGCCTTTTGCGATTTGGCGATGTCCACGGCGTTGCGCGCTTCGTACACATCCAATGGAACTTTCTTCAAGTCGGGGGTCGCGCCAGGGGGTTACCGAGTTTCGCGTACTGGCTGCGCTTCATCAGCTTGTAATCGTTGTCCGGGAAGATCTTGCCCTTGGTGTTCTTTTTCGTGTCGTTTTCCAGAACCACGACTTCGCTGGGCAATTTCACCGCGAAGTAGGGTTCAGCGGTGACGACCATGGCGAACGTTTGAGACGCGGTATTCGTGGTCAATTTGCCATTCCCATTCTTGTCGATGGGAATCTCTCCCAGGTTATTGGTGGTGCCATCCGGGGTGATGGTCCACAAGACGTAGGTGAGAAACTCGGCACCAAGAGTGGTAGGCTGCGGGAGCGACTTCACTTTCAAATCGATGTCCGTTCCACCTTTTTTGGCTTCGACTTTGGCTTCGCCGCTGGCATTGGGAGCGGCGCTGGTACCGAGGAAAATAATCTTGGTGGCACCGCCGCCCACTTCATAACCGACGGCTTTGATGGACCTGCTGATCACATCGGAAGCGGGAATTTCTTTTTTATTCTGCGCGTTTGCGGAGGTAGCGGCCAGACACACGCACACGACGAGCAACATCTTCGAAAAACGATTCATTGGCAGACTCCTGTTAGGGTTACTCCTGACTATGAGTGATCGCTGTGTTTTGGGGGCGGACCGTGGCGATCGTCAGTTACGGCATTCTAACCTAATTCGAAGCGAGGAGGTTGGATGTTTAGCCCGGGCTAACAACCGGTGAGGGCAAGGAAGCCGCTAGCGTACCACTCGGAGGGATTCGTAGATTGGAGGTTGTCGCAAAATGGTCGCCACGGTCATGGAAGCGAAGGCAGCCGCGATCATGGGCAGCAGCAGGTCCGAGTTGCCGATTAGTTCGATTACTAAAACGATCCCGGTGACCGGCGCACGCACCACCGCAGTGAACAACGCGGTGATGCCGATGATCGCGAACTCCTGCGGCAAGTACGCGCTGCTGTGAAATAGGTGCATCCAGGCCCAGCCGACGAGCAAACCACCTTGCGCACCCACCGTCAGCATCGGTGCAAATAGCCCGCCGGGAGTTTCCGCGGAGTAGGAGAGCGGTCCCAAGACAAAACGGATCAAAAACAGGATGGCCACAGTGCTGAACACCGCATTGCTATTGAGAACTTGCTGCGTCAGGTTGCCCCCACCGCCAATCATTTCCGGCGCGAACCAGCCAACCAGGCCGACAAGACCTCCGACGGCGGCGGCCCGCCACTCAAGGCAATTTTGCCGAGGCGATGTTGAAGAGCGATGAATGCCAGAATTGCACGGCTGTAGACAATGCCGAGAATTCCGAAAACGAGACCGAGCGACAAGTGCGCTGCCAAATTCCCGACATTCACATGGGCCATATTGGGCACAGAAAAATCAGGGGCTTGGCCCAAGATGAACCGCGCGACGGTGATCGCCCCGGCCGTCGCCCCCAAGGTGGCGATGGAGATAGACACATCAAATTGGCCCACCAATTCTTCGAGCACGAAGATAGCTCCGGCGATGGGCGCGTTGAACGCCGTGGCAAGGCCGGCGCCAGCCCCAGCAGCGAGCAACACTCGGCGGTCATTATCATTGCGCCTAAACACGCCGCCCAGCAGATGACCGATTACTGCGCCAATCTGCACGGTAGGACCTTCGCGACCGAGCGCTAACCCGCCTCCGATAGCCATTAAGCCACCAATGAATTTCACGAAGACAATCCGGAGCGGATTGCCGATCCACCCTTCTCTCAGTTGCGTTTCGACGTACGGGATTCCGCTGCCAGTCGCTTCCGGCGAAAGCTGCCGGACCATCCAGGCGGCTATGGCAGCGGCGAGTGCGACGACGGCGACGACGACGAACGCTCCCGGCCAGCCCCAATGATGTGTTTGCTCGATCCACGCGGTGCGGCACACATCCAGGCGAGACAGTGCCAGCCGAAAAAGCGCTCCGGCCAGACCGGCCACAGCGCCGACAAGAATCGACAAAACCGCGAGCTCCAGCGGATTCCGCGGACCGGGTCCTTTCGATCGCACTTGGGTGGTTTCAGCTGACATTTTCTCGTTCTCGGCGGCCTCGAAAAGCCTATAACAGCAGCCCTCGGCTCCGCAGATCTTTTCAAGTTCTACAGCGAACCGGACAAGGGATGGTTTGCCCCTCAAGGGCGGCCCGGAGTATTCTCGGCATGGTTCCAAGGAGGAATGGATGCGCTTGCGCTTGATGAAAATAGCATGCGGTGCGGTGCTGGCCAGTTTGATGCTGGCGCTGATTCCTGCAGCCGCGCAGCAGTACGATCAGAGGCTTTTCTCGGAAATGCGCTGGCGCTGCATCGGGCCGTTTCGCGGAGGGCGCACCGTGGCCATCACCGGGGTGCCGCACCAGCCCAATGTTTTTTATATGGCGCCCGTCAATGGAGGGGTGTGGAAGTCCGACGATTATGGCAACACGTGGAATCCGATTTTCGATGAGGAGCCAACGGGCTCAGTGGGCGCGATAGCGGTGGCTCCTTCGAATCCTGACATTATTTATGTGGGCAGCGGCGAAGGATTGCAGCGCCCGGATCTTTCCGTGGGAGACGGTATTTATAAATCAACGGACGCAGGAAAAACGTGGTCGCACCTGGACCTGAGCGACGCCCAGCAAATCACCGCCATTGTGGTCGATCCGAAGAATCCGGATCGTGTATTTGTTTCCGCGGAAGGGCACCCGTATGGGCCGAATGCGGTGCGCGGCGTCTTTCGTTCTGTGGATGGAGGAAAAACGTTCGAGAAGGTCCTCTATAAGGATGAAAACACCGGGGCGGCGGATGTGGTGATGGATCCGGGCGATCCGCAAGTGCTGTTTGCGGCATTGTGGGCGGCCCGCGTGGCGCCGTGGGAAGTGCGCAGCGGCGAGTATTTCATAGTGCCGGGCAGCGGGTTGTACAAATCCACGGACAGTGGAAGCACCTGGCGGCCGATTACGCAAGGGCTGCCCACCGCTGACGACCAACTATCGCGCATTGGCATCGCCATCGCGCCGAGCAATCCGAAGCGCATGTACTTAAATGTGGAAACGAAGAAAGACAAGGCCGGTGTGTATCGTTCGGACGACGCGGGGGAATCGTGGCGACTGGTGAACAGCGATCATCGCATCGGCGGGCGCGGTCCCGGAGCGATGGGCATTGCGGTTGCGCCGGATAATCCGGATGTGTTGTACGTGGCGAACACCGCGTCGTGGAAATCCACGGACGGGGGCAAAACGTTTGTAGGTTGGAAGGGCGCTCCGGGCGGGGACGATTACCAGCGCATCTGGATCAGCACTGAAAATCGGCAGATCATCGCGATATCCGCTGATCAGGGAGCAGCGATTAGCGTCAACGGCGGGGATACCTGGAGCAGTTGGTACAACCAGCCGACCGCGCAGTTCTACGACGTGACTACCGACAATCGTTTTCCTTATTGGGTATACGGTGGCCAGCAGGAGTCGGGCAGCGTGGCCACGAAGAGCCGCAGCGATTATGGCGAAATCACGTTTCGCGATTGGAGCTTGCCGGGTGTTTTCGAATATGGCCGGGTCGCCGTCGATCCCAAGGATCCCAACATTGTGTTTGGGGCGAAGTTGACCCGTACGCAGCAAAGGATTGGAGAAGTTGCCGATGTTGCGCCTGAGCCGATTCGCCAGGGCGAGTATCGCTACAATCGCACGCTGCCTTTAATTTTTTCGCCGCTGGATGCTAATGTGTTGTACTTCGCTGCAAACGTGTTGTTCAAGACCACGGACCAGGGGCGGAGTTGGTCGGTGATCAGCCCGGACCTGACGCGCGAGTCGTATGAGATGCCGGCGAATCTAGGTGTGTTCTATGCGGGTGATCCGGAAAAGGGCAAACACCGTGGCACGATTTACGCGGTGGCGCCGTCGTACAAGGACGCGGATACGATTTGGGTGGGAACGGACGACGGATTAATCCAGCTCACGCGGGACGGCGGCAAGAGCTGGAAGAACGTCACGCCTCCGGCGCTGGTGCCATGGGACAAGGTGTCCATTTTAGAGGCCTCGCATTTTGATGCCGCAACGGTGTATGCGGCGGTGAATACGTTTCGATTGGACGATTTGCGGCCGCACATTTTCCGCACGCGAGATTACGGGGCTACGTGGCAGGAAATCGTGAACGGACTGCCGCCGAACGCTCCTTCCGACGTAGTACGCGAAGATCCTCAGCACAACGGATTGCTATTTGCGGGTACCGAAAACTCGGTGTACGTGTCTTTCAACGATGGCGACAATTGGCAATCGCTGCAGCTGAATCTGCCGCACACCTCGATGCGCGACCTGACGATTCATGGCAACGATTTGGTGGTCGGCACACACGGTCGTTCGTTCTGGATTCTGGATGACATTACGCCGCTGCGGCAGTTAAGCGACAATCTGGCTCACGACGCGGTGATTCTGTATGCCCCGGAAGAGGCTCTGCGCTGGCGCTGGAACCGCAATACCGATACTCCGTTGCCGCCGGAAGTGCCGGCGGGGAAGAATCCGCCGGATGGCGCGATAGTGGATTATTACCTGGCTTCGAATGCACAAGGGGCAGTGACGCTGGAAATTCTGGATGCAAAGGGCGAACTGGTGCGGCGGTATGCGAGCACCGATAAGCCGCCGTCGATGGAGAAATTGGCCGCGGAACATCCCATCCCGATGTACTGGGTGCGGCCGACGCAAATTCTTTCGGCGGAGGCGGGCATGCATCGCTTTGTGTGGGACCTGCATTACCCCGCGCCGAAAGCATTGGAACGGGAGTTCCCGATTGCTGCGATGGTGCATAACACTCCGTTGATGCCGCTGGGAGTACGGGCGCTGCCCGGCGCGTACACCGTGAAGCTCACCGTGGATGGGAAGAGCTACACGCAGCCACTGTCGCTGAAAATGGATCCGCGTATTCCGACGCCGCCAGATAATCTGCGCAAACAGTTCGACATGGAATCCGGAGCAGTGGAAGGCATGAACGACAGCTACGAATCGCTCGAGCAGGTGAAATCCGTTCACGAGCAGGTCAAGGAGCTTTCAAAGACCGTCGGGGGCAAAGAAAAGTTTGCCAAGAACCTCGCGGCCCTCGATAACGAGTGCGCGGAGCTTGAGGGTGCGAAGCAACATAGCTTCTACGGCGTGCCGAGCAGCGCGAAACCCGCCGAGAATTTCTCCACTTTGAACCAACATTTTGCGGCAATGCTGGCGGTGGCCGACAGCGCCGATGCGGCCCCGACGACTCAGGCAGAGGCCGCCTACAAGGACCTGGAAGCTAGCGAAACGGAGTTGCGGCGGCGCTGGGGAGCAATCCTCGAACGCGATATTCCCGACTTGAATAAGGCGCTGACCAGGGCCGGTCATCCTGCCATTGATCCCCAAAAGCCGCTCGGCGAGGAACTGGGCGGGGCGTCTGACGGCGACGACGAGCCGTAAGCCAGGGCCTGCGGGAGCAGAAGGCGAGTTAGGTGGAGAGCCCATCCTAGACCGCTAAGCATGTGGCCTTGAACTTGGAGATGGCGATCTCTTCCCATTGGCGGAAACTCCTTTTACTCTATGAAGATTCACGGAGATATCGTCGGCCCGATCACGGACATTAATCAGATTGGGAAGCCTGGCAAGATCCGAAAGACGAATCCTGATGGACCTAACCTATTGGATACGCACATCTGGTTGTGGAGCACGTTCGAGCCTCACAAACTGACCTCTGAAGTACACCGAGCTATTACCGATCTGGGAAACGTCTGTTATCTTTCGGCCGTGAGCATCTGAGAAGTGATCATGTTGTTAGAGAAGAGTAAGGATTGAAATCGACCCGGACTTTGGAGAGTTGGTTTGAGCAATCGCGGGTTTGATTTCGATTTGCAGGAGGTTGCGTTGGACTGGAGAATCGTTCACATGCTCGGGTACAAGGATCCCGGCGACCGCTTCCTGGGGGCCACCGCAAAGGCCTAGGACATGACGCTGGAAACCGCGGACGAGCGGTTGGGTTGCACATACCCGGGCTGAAGACGCTCAGCAATCTGTGACCTGGCAAGCTTAGCCCTTCTACCGATGACTGGCGCGCGTTCGCCGACTTGGTGTGATGGTTCGCCGAAAGCCCGTTCTGCGGTGCATTCGAAGGGGGCTACGATGCGGCTGACCAGGAGGTTCTTATGTCTGCTCACGTATCCGCGGAAAAAGGCTATAAAGGTTGGGGAATGGAAGGCGCGGTGGCCCGATGGTATGCCGGGCTGACCAAGAAGTCGATGGGAGAATTTGCCGGGTTGGCGCAGCGCGTTGCCGGGCAAATTGCGCCACAAGCCAGCGTTCTAGAAGTTGCCCCAGGACCAGGATATTTCGCCATCGAACTGGCGAAGCTCGGCAATTACCTGATCACCGGCTTGGACATCAGCAAGACGTTTGTTGAAATTGCTCGCGCGAATGCGGTCAAGGCCGGCGTGTCCATCGACTTTCAGCAGGGAAACGCGTCGCGCATGCCGTTTGCAGATGAGTCGTTTGATTTTTTGCTGTGCCGGGCCGCGTTCAAGAATTTTACCGAGCCGCTTCGCGCGCTGGAAGAGATGTACCGTGTGCTGAAGCCAGGCGGGAGAGCCCTAATTATCGATTTGCGCAGGGACGCTTCTCGCGAATCCATCGAGCCCGCGGCATGCGGAATGAACGCCGGCATGGTGAATCGCTTCATAACGAAAATGACCTTTCGTTACATGCTGCTAAAGCGTGCGTATACAAAATGCGAATTCCAACAGATGGTCGACGAAACGAAGTTTCACCAGGTTCAGATCGACCAGAATCCCATCGGAATGGAGATTCTGCTTGCGAAGGCGGGTTCGGATTTCCTGAACTGGGCATACTTCACATTACACGGCGCGTCAATGCCGGACGCCCTGACACCATCCAACGGAAGGCCTGATTTTATTACTGAAGTTCTTTGAGGAAGAAAGCGTCGATGCGCTTGTCGGCGTCTTCGGTAGCGTCTTTGCGGTAGCCGTCCTTATTATTGGGATTCTGGAAGGCGTGCCCGGCGCCTTCGTAAATCTTGATGTCCGGTTTCTTACCCACGGATTTCATCGCAGCTTCGAAGGCATGGACGCTTTCGGGCGGAATGCCTTTGTCATCGGCGCCAAAATTACCCAACATGGGCGCCTTGATGTTGGCGATGATCGCTGGATCCGTAGGAAGGGAGCCGTAGTTCACAACAAATGCGGCGAGTTTCGGCTGATCTTCGGCCAGCTTGATGGACCAGCCGCCGCCCATGCACCAGCCGATGGCGCCTATCTTATTAGATTCGACATCTGGCCGCGCGGCAAGGTAGGCGAACGCGGCTTCTAGATCGCGCAGGCCGCGATCGTCGGGCAGTCCACGCGCCAGAATGTGCGCTTCGTCGGGCGTTGTGGCGACTTGGCCGCGATACAGATCGACGGCCAAAGCAACGTAGCCATCCGACGCAAAATGCTGCGCCTGCTGTTTCACCCAGTCGTTCAATCCCCACCATTCGTGAATCACAATAATCGCGGGGTGTTTTCCGCCACCCTCGGGCAGCGCCAAGTAGCCATTCACAGTGTCGTTGCCGCTTTTGAAGCTGACTGTTTCCGTCTTTACCGCGGCAGAGGATGGCAAGGCGAGCGAGCACACGATGATCGAAAGAAGCACGGCAAAAAGGAGCGAACGCCGAGTCATAAGAGCCTCCGGAGGAAAACGCTCCGCATTCTACCGAGGGTCGGGCACAAATACTACCTTTTCCATTCTTAGCCATGGTGACAGGGTTTGAAGGTCCGACCAGACTATTGACGAACTGAGTAGGTTCGAACCACAATCGCTTTGCTCGATAGTTCAAGAGCCGACGATTCTCACCGCGTTCACTCGACTCGCGTTCTTGTTTTCCCTTCTCGCACTGTCATCGGTTGCGGTCTCACAAGACACTTCGCACTCAGCATCGTCCAAACGATCCCAACAAACCTCACTAATCTTTAGCGAGATCCGGGCAAATGCCCTGATAGCTACGGCTCAGCCCGCGGACTTGCTAAGTTCGTCGAGGGCAGCGAGGACTTCGTCGCTGTGCTTCTTCACATCCACATCGGTCCAAACTTTGCGGACCTTGCCCGTGGGATCGATCAGGAAGGTGTGACGGGCCGAGAGTTTTGCCACCCCGTAGTTGGTTAGTGACCCATACTCCTCGGAAACCTTATGTTCGGTGTCGGCCAGCAGCTTGAAGTTCAGGCTTTCTTTGGCGCAGAACGCCTGATGGGATCTTTCGTCCTGCACGCTGACGCCGAGAATCACGGCGTTTCTGGCGTCGTACTTGGAAAGGTCGCGCTGGAAATTGTGGGCTTCGATGGTGCAGCCCGAGGTCATGTCCTTGGGGTAAAAGTACAGTACCACCCATTTGCCGCGAAAATCCTGCAGGCTGACGGGCTTGCCATCCTGGGAGTTTAGCGTGAAACTCGGCGCTGCCGTCCCGACGGCGGGCGCCTTGTCTCCGGCACGAAGATTGATAGCCAGGAACGCGATCCCGGCGACCAGCACGAACACAGCAAAGCCGACGAGCAGCATACGAAGTTTCATACCTCACCTCCGCAGAAGATAGCAAATTTGCCTAGTTTTTGACACAAAAGTTGGATGCCAGGATAGGCGACTATCGCTACATCGGGGGGCAGCGCGGTATTGGGAAAGGGCTTTGACCAATTCGGGCTTGCTGGACAGGTGAGGGCGACACTCGTTTCGCTTCCGGACTACGCGGAGTCCAATCCTCCGGCGGAAACGGTACGCGCCAAAAAGGGGGCAAGGTTGGCAAAGGCTACCCCCATTTCCGGGCTGTCTGCGGTCGGCCGGTTCATGTCGACCGCGATCTAGGCAACTTCCCCGTTGGTGGCCAGATTTTTGATGCGCAGTTTTTGAGCGGCGGGCACGGGTTCCCGCAGTTGCCCTAAAGCGCCATGGGCGTTCACTACCATGATTCGTCTACGACTCAGGGATCGAGGAAAACAGAAAAGACGGAACAGGAGAGAGCGCCGAGAGTGCGCGACCGGCACGGATTGTTTCGGGTTGAAACAGCGCGCCTCGGCGGCGCCAGGCGTCGTCGGACCTTCCTGAATTACGAGACGCCTCGCTCCTTAACTGAGACAACACCGCACCCCCGCTACTTCGTGGCCCCTTGGGCTCTCGTTGCTATCATGCAAAGCGGGTGTAAAACTCTTTCCATGATTGGCACCGAACCGGAACTCGAGAAACCTGCGAACTGGGGACTACCTGCGCTGGAACAAGTGCGGGAAGCACGGCGGCTTCATCAGGAGTCCGGCGCATCGCAGCGTTCGACGTGGATTCGCGCGAACAAGTATTTCTATGGGCGCATCCAGAAATTGCTGCAATTCATTGTGGAGCCGGGGAAGCGCGTACTGGAATTGCGCTGCGAAACTGGCGACTCTCTGGCATGCACTAAGCCGGCGTACGGCGTAGGCGTGGAAATCAGCGAGGCCATGGTGACTTGCGCGCAGGGGGAACATCCCGAACTGTTGTTCGTGAAGAGCGACCCGGAAGAGCTGGAACTGCACGAAACCTTCGATTACATTTTGTTCGATCACATTTTCGATACCGTGGATATCCTGCGCGCGTTCGAACGCGTTCGCGTGCACTGCCATGCGGGCACGGAGCTGGTCATCCTGAATTACAACCAGTTCTGGCAGCCGCTGCTGGAGCTGGCCACCTCGATAGGTTTGCGTTCACGATTCGTGGAGCCCAACTGGGTCAGCGAAAATGATGTGCGTGGGTTTTTGCGGCTGGCGGGATTTCGCCCGGTACGCAAGCATCGCGTGATCCTCTTTCCCAAATACATTCCCCTGTTGAGCAGCTTTCTGAATGAGTTTGTGGCGCGATTTCCCGGCTTGCGGCGCTGGTGTCTGATGCAAGTGATGGTGGCGCGGCCCATCGCGCCCCCGGTTGCAGAGCGGGAGGTGAGTGTTTCGGTGGTGGTGCCTTGCCGCAACGAAGCGGGAAACATTCAGGCGGCGGTCGAACGCATTCCAGAGATGGGTGGGCACACCGAGATTCTGTTCTGCGACGACAAATCGACGGACGGCACCGCTGAGGAAGTGCGGCGCATGCAACAGCTCTACCCGGAAAAAGATATTCGCCTGATTCCCGGGCCCGGAATCTGCAAAGCTGAAAATGTCTGGACTGGTTTTCGCGCAGCGCGCGGTGACGTGCTGATGATTCTGGATGCGGATTTGACGGTGATGCCGGAAGAGCTGCCGTTCTTTTTCCGCGCTTTGGTGCAGGGCCACGGCGGGTTCGTGAATGGCAGCCGCTTGGTGTACCCGATGCAGGGACTGGCTATGAAGTTCGCGAATATCGTGGGCAACAAGTTTTTCAGCCTGCTCTTTTCGTTTTTGCTGGACCAGCGCATCAAAGACACCCTCTGCGGCACGAAAGTGCTGTGGCGCAAGGATTGGCTGCGGCTGGAACCGTATATAGGAAGTTGGGGCATTCAAGATTTGTGGGGCGACTACGAGCTTCTGTTCGGCGCCAGCAAACTGCACCTGGACATCGTGGAAGTGCCGGTACATTACCAGGAGCGCATACACGGGGTGACGAAGATGACCCGGGTGTTCGCCAACGGTTGGCGCATGCTGCGCATTTGCTGGCATGCGTGGCTGCGCCTGGGAGGTTGATCCCTCTTGGCCGCTGCAATTCTTCGCCGCTGGCTGGCGCACCCGCTAACCGCTTCACTCGACCTGGACGACCCTGCGACCACGGAATTGCGACGCCAAATCATCGCGTCCAAACCGTTTTTGCGAGCCATTTACGATGAATGGTATGCGCTAATTGCCGCGGCTTTGCCAACTGGTCAGGGGCCGGTGCTGGAGTTGGGTTCTGGCGCCGGCTATTGCGATCGATTCGTTCCCGGTTTGATTACTTCAGAAGTGATCCCGTGCCACGGCGTGAATCTGGTGTTCAATGCGGCGCACCTGCCGTTTCCGGCGAACACGCTTCGCGGCATCATCATGACCAATGTGCTACATCATCTGCCGGATGTACGTGCGTTTTTCTGCGAGGCGGAGCGCTGCTTACGGGCGGGCGGAAAAATCGTGATGATTGAGCCGTGGATGACGGGTTGGTCTCGTTTCGTGTACTCGCGGCTGCATCACGAGCCTCTGCACAGAAATGCGACGGATTGGAGATTCGCCGCAACGGGACCGCTATCGGGAGCCAACATTGCGTTGCCGTGGATGGTGTTCGAACGCGATCGTGGCCGGTTTGGCGCGGAGTTTCCGCAATTCTGTGTCGAGCAGATTCGCCCGCTCATGCCGTTTCGATACATACTTTCCGGCGGAGTAGCTCTGCGCAGCTTACTGCCAGGATTTCTATACCACGTCTGTGCCGGCATGGAGCGTGCGTTGCGGTCGCAAATGCATCGCCTGGGGATGTTCGCGTTGATCGTTGTACGGAAGACTGATAAGAACGCCGGAGTATGCTGACCACCAAGACCAAAGTGACGCTGGCAGGCGCGGCCTATCAAGTGATCTCCGCCGGCCGGAAAGCAATTGGCAAGAACGATTCCGTAGTTGTGGAACGCGGCCGGATTCGCTATCACCTGGATTTGAAGGAAGGCATCGATTTTTCGATTTACCTGCTCGGAGCATTCGAACCAGGCACGCGGAAAACGTTGCAGACGCTTGTTCGTCCCGGGGACGTGGTGTTCGATATCGGTGCAAACGTTGGGGCGCATACGCTGAGCATGGCGCAAGCTGTGGGCGCGCAGGGAAAAGTGTACGCCTTCGAGCCGGCGGATTTTGCGTTCGCAAAATTGCGGCGCAACCTAGCTTTGAATCCAGATCTACAGGCGCGCACGTTTCTGCAGCAGACGCTGCTAGCCGGCGATTCCAGCGCAGCGCCGGAGCGTGAGATTTATGCCAGTTGGCCGCTGGAAGGCGACGGCTCGGTCCACCCAAAGCACCGCGGCAAGCTGGTTTCCGCCGAACACGCTAAGGTGCAAACGCTGGATGAGTTCGTGGAACGCGAAAGTATCCAGCGGCTCAACCTGATCAAAATGGATGTGGACGGCCACGAATTGCCGGTTCTACAGGGAGCACAGGAGACTTTGCGGCGGTTCCGACCCACGCTGGTGATGGAGATGTCGCCGTATATCCACGCCGAATTCCATCATCCCTTCGCCGATTTTGTGGACCTGCTGCGAAGCGCCGGGTACGAACTGCGCAACGCGGACACGAGCAAAGCTGTGCCGCTGGACACCGGCCAACTTGAGCGCCTGATCCCCGATGGCGCGAGTATCAACGTGGTGGCGTACTGCAAAAACGCTGCGGCCCGCTGACCCACGTCTGTCGTTTCGGCGGATTGGATGAAGGAGTGGGCAGAGTGGTCGAGCGTATCGGAGAAGAGGCCCCAAGACCCACCCTTAGAAATCCAAGGAGGGCACCCCCCGTTTTTATGATTGGGCGGGAACGGCGATTGTGAAGTCGCGTTGATCCGCTGAAGGCAGGGTGAGGCCACGCGGCTAAGCAGGCTTCTTGGTTGCTTTTGGGGTGAGGTCGCCGCTGAGGCGCTCGATGGCGTCTTCCAATCGCTGGCTACTTTTCCAGAAATTGCCCCAGAGGTCGCCCTTTCCTTGCACGCGAATGGGTACCGTCTTGATGTTCAACTTTTCGGGCTTCAAGGCGGCTCGCAATTCTCTGGGAAGCAACGGCGTGGACGCTGGCGCGTGCGGAAAAGCGCGCACCACGTACGCGGCGGCCAAGGGGCGGCCCTCCGCGTTCTGCTGCACATCGATCAGCACGCGGCCTGCGGGGCGTTTGGCCACCGTGCGTTCGTTGGTGACCAGGTTCGGATGCTCGGAGGTCACCATGCGGGCCACGATTTCGGCGAAGGTGCGCAGTTGCTCGTAGGTGTACACCGGTTCCACCGGAATATAGAGGTGCATGCCGGTGGCCCCGGAAGTCTTGAGGAACACATTGAGCCGCAATTCTTCGAGCTTTTCGTACAGCGCTTTGGCTACTTTGACGACCACGGAAAATTCCGTGCCCTCGGAAGGGTCCAAATCAAAAAAGAAATAATCGGGATGAGCGTAATCGGGATAGCGGCTGCTCCAGGGGTTGTGGTCGATGCAGCCGAGTCCGGTGAGATAGAGCAGGGAAGCGCGATCGTTGGCCATGGCATACGGAACACGCTGACCTTTGGATTCGGAATCGACCGGCACGGTTTGGAACCAGTCTGGCAGGCCCAGGCTTTCGTTCATGTTTTTCTGGAAGAAGGCTTGGCCCTTGATGCCATCGGGATAGCGCCGCAACACCAGCGGGCGATCCTTCAGGAAGGGCAAAATATAATCGGCCATGCGGTAGTAGTAAGCGATCAGATCGCGCTTGGTGTAGCGGGACTCCGGGAAATAAACCTTGTTCAGATTGCTGATGCGGAAGCGCTTGCCCTCCAGTTCGAATGTGGCGTTTTCCGCGTGGCCCTTGAAAAGTTCCGCTTCGACCTGCGCCTTGGTGCTCAAAACTTTTCCGACGACGGGTGGAGCATGTACCACATTCGGGTTTTCGGGCACGGGTTCTGGTTCCGGCGCTGGCGTGGGCAGTTCGGACCATTTGCGACAGTCCTCGGGATTTAGCTCATCGCGAAGGCCGAGAAACACGGGATGACGCAGGCGATTCTCCTGCGTCCAGCCGCTGAAGCGCACGCGCGCCACCAGCTTCGGTTTTACCCAAGTAGCTTTCATGTTTGTTTCCGGTATGGTTTCGAAGGGGCACTTGCTGGTTTCCAACTCTTTCAGCTTGGCGGCAACTTCCTTATGCGTTTCGCTGTTGAACCCGCTGCCCGCATGACCAATGAATTGCAGCTTCTTACCTTCGTATAAACCCAGTAACAACGAACCCAGCGGCATGCCCGCTCCACGCGGAGCAGTCCAACCTCCCACAACGGCATCGAGGGTCTTGGACGTTTTCAGCTTCAGCCAGTTGGCGCTGCGTTCGCTGACGTAGCGGCTGTCGATGCGTTTGGCGACGATTCCTTCCAGCTCATTGTACTTCGCCAGTTCGAACAGCTCTTTTCCTTTTTCCAGCTGATGGTCGGCGTAGCGAATATTCCCGGAGCCGTGCAGCAGCCGCTGAAGTAACTGTTTGCGTTGCCGAAGAGGCGCGCCGCGGAGGTCGTAGCCATCGCAATACAGCAAATCGAAAACGAAGTACACCACCGGGTATTCGGAGATCAACCGTTGCGAGGGATTGCGCAGGTGCATGCGCTCCTGCAACTTTCCGAAATCACTGTGCCCGCGGCCGTCGAGCACCGCAATTTCCCCATCCAGGATTGCTTGCTTCCCGCTGAACGCTCCGGGCAGCGCGTGCAATTCCGGATATTGAGAAGTGATGTCCGACCCGGAACGCGCCCGCAACTTCACTCCCCCATTCTCGATAAACGCCAGCGCGCGCACGCCATCCCATTTGATTTCGAAGAGCCAGTGAGGGTCGGAGAAAGGCCGGTCAGAAAGCGTAGCGAGCATTACGCCCATGCGCGTGGGCATCGCCGCTTTTTTCGCACCTTCCAGTTCGGCGGCGTGCAAAGGGCTGGGCTCGCGTTTGGGCGCTTCCTCCGCCTTGATTTCATCGAGCACGCGCCCCGTCAGAACAGAGCCGTCGTGGTCATCGATATTCCAGTTCGGATCCACGGCGGCGTCTTTGTGCTTGATCATCAGCCACTCGCTGCCCTTCTGGCTGGTTTTCAATTTGACGAGCACGAAACTGCCGTGGAGTTTTTCGCCGTTCAGCGAAAATTTAATTTCCCCGCGCTCCAACTGCTTCAGCGCGTCACCGTCGCCCTCCAACTGAAACGTGCCGCGGTCCCAAACCATCACTTCGCCGGCGCCGTAGCTCCCCTGAGGAATGTTGCCTTCGAAATTGGCATAGTCCATGGGGTGATCTTCGGTCTGCACCGCCAAGCGCTTGTCGTGGGGATTCAGTGAAGGACCCTTGGGAACGGCCCAGGATTTCAGCGTGCCGTCGATGGCCAGGCGGAAGTCGTAATGCAGCCGCCGCGCGGCGTGCTTCTGCACGACAAAGGTGTTCTCAGTTCTGGCGGGCGCTTCCGCACCTGCAGGCTCCGGGGTGCGGTCAAACTGGCGCTTCTTGCGATACTCCTCCAGCTTCGCGGGCTTGGCCATAAACGCATTCTATCGCAGGGTTTTCTGCAGATTTTAGAGGTACTTTTTGGGGCCTTTAGGGTGCATTTCGGCTTGCATCCCGGGGAGGCGCTCGCTAACCTTGTAGACTCGTCCGCGGGCCCATCGCTCCATGGGAGGAATCTCATCATGGCCACCACCATCTGGAAAGGGCACCTGACCTTCGGGTTGATTTCCATTCCAGTGCGCCTGTTTGCGGCCGCGCGAGGCGAGCGCGTTAGCTTCAATCAACTCCACAATGTTTGCCATTCGCGGCTGAAGCAGCCGCTGTTCTGCCCGGTTTGCAATCGCAATGTGGAGCGCTCGGAGATCGTCAAGGGCTACGAGTACGACAAGGATCAATACGTTCTGTTCAGCGAAGAAGAACTGGACAAGATTGAGCCTCCGTCCGCCCGCGTGATGGAGATTATCGAGTTCGTGAAGCTCGACGAATTGGACCCGCTGTACTTCGATTCCTCGTATTACATCACGCCGGAAGATCCCGGGCTGAAGGCGTACATGCTGCTGATGAAGGCCATGCAGGAAACCGGCTACGGTGCGATCGCCAAAATCACCATGCACCAGCGCGAACACATCGTGATTATTCGCCCAGGCGCGAAGACCATGACGCTGCACACCATGTTTTATTCGAACGAACTTCGCGCCGCGGAAGCGGTGCCCACCGACAAGATCGAAGTGAAAGACCAGGAAAAGAAGCTGGCCGAGCAACTCATTCAAAGCTTGGCCACGCCGTTTCAGCCGGATAAATATCGCGACGAGTACAGCGACAACGTGCGCGCCATGATTGCTGCTAAACTACAAGGGCAGGAAGTCGCCGAAGCGCACAGGTTCATCTCGCTCCGGTAATTGATTTGATGGAAGCCTTAAGAAGAGTATCGCTGAGAAGCAAACCCCCACACCGGCGGCCTCTTCGGCAAAGACGGGTCCGGTGGCCGTGCCGCGGGCAAGAACCGCCAATACGCGCGGTAGAACGGCGCCTGCAGCGCAAAAACGGGGGAAGAAAGCAGCCGGCTAAGTTCAATGGGTGCCACGGTTCGATTCAGCCCGGAAGACGTGCACGTATTGTCGGTCTGACAGCAAGCAGTTGGACCAGTGGGACCGCCTTCACCTCGTATCCCCGCAAACAGAGCAAGGTGCCCCGTATTACGTTTTCGCGACCTCATCGGTCTGCGTACCATAAAGCAACTGCTCGGAAAAGGCGTTTCGGCGAACCGCTTGCAGCGCGCGCTTTCGGCGCTGAACGAAAAGCTCTCCCAAGTGAAAGCACCGCTCTCTCAATTGCGCATCCTATCTGATGGGAAAGATGTATTGGTGCAGCAGGGCTCCGCGAGGCTGGAGCCGTTATCCGTGAGTTCGTGTTGAATTTCGAAACGCGGGAGCTGGACGAAAGCATTCGGTTCGTGGCGCGCCGCAGCGCCGCGGATTGGTTTGCCATGGCGCTGTCTTACGAAGGAGAAAAGCAGACTCGTTCGGCAGCCATCGACGCGTACGATCGCTGCGTGGGTATCGACCCGAAGAATGTGGATGCACTGCTGAATTGCGGCACTTTGCATTACGAGGATGGCAACTTCGAGAAAGCCGCGGACTACTTCGGTCGCGCGCTGGAGGGGCAGCCGGAAAATAAGCTGGCGCATTTCAATCTGGGCAGCGTATTCGAAGAACTGGGTAAACTCGAAGAAGCGCAGCAACACTTACGCCGTGCCGTGCTGCTCGACCCGACTATTGCGACGCACACTACAATCTGGCGTTCGTGTGCGAAAAACTGCACGCCTTCGGCGAAGCACGCGAGCATTGGCAAACCTACGTGAGGTTGGATCCTACAGGTCAGTGGGCAACGTACGCCCGGCAGCGCATCGCTGCCCTACAAATGGCGCGATCTGCGGCGCCCTCGCCGTAATCTCCCCGCCGCGACTATCTCCACCCACGAATGGATTTCGGGCTGATCAATGAGGGCCGGTAATTCTGGTGCGTGCTGCTCATGCGCAGCGAATAGCCGTTCGCCAGATAATCGGGAATGTCCTGCGGATTTGCCAGGGGAATGTCTGGTCCCTGCCTGGTTAGACTCACATGATAGCGGTCATCTTCGAAGCGATGCGGCAGTAGGCGCGTACCCGCATTCTTGCCGCGACGGACGGTAGCAAAAAGCATTGGAATTCCTCCGGGGACGAGTACTTGGGAGGATCACTATGCGGGAATGAATGGAGCGCCGCAAGAAAATGTGGAGATGGTGTGTGGAAAGGCTGAGGAAGAATTGAGGAAAGTTGTGATTCGCTGTGCAAAATCTGTGGGTGAAACCACTCGGAAAAATTCGCAAAAGAAAAATTTACGGGAAAAGGCGTCAGCCTGTCCTTCGGGACAGGTTGACGCGCGCCCGCCGGTGCTATGCTGGGCGCATTCGAGGTGAAACGTAAGAACATGGATCTCGCAACAAAAATGCTCGCCTTGCGGCGCAACCAAACATCCAGCGTGGAGACGCTGTTGGGGGCGTTGGAATGGGCGCACGCGGCGTCGCTGACGCATTTTGCCACGGCAAGAGCGTACGCAGCAGCACAAGCGGCGGATGTGGTTCTCTATAATGTGGCGATTCACGCGCTGGCGGCGATAGAAGAACAACCGGCGCGAGCTACCAGGCGCGCTACCGTTTCCGGTCGTCGCACGCGCCGTCGTTTCGATGCGCCATTGTCCTCGAACCAGCGCAGGCTCTTCGCCTGATAGCCATCGGCTTGGGGCCTGGAAGAGTCCCCTATACACGTTTGTCAATACCTTACGACCCCGCGGGATAACTCAAACGGCATGTCGCGCCAAGACTGGCCGCTGCAGTTCTAGTCCAACTCGTATACTCGGACAACCTACCTCAACCATCTCGACCAAGGTTGATGTTTGATGGCTACGACCGAATCGATTGGAGCCATCATGACACTGGTCAAGAGCAGCCTGATGGAATTTTCCCTGGATGCGCAGGCCAGCTTATTTACCGCGCAAGCGTTCGCCTCAGGAATCGTGGCGGTGGGGGCGCACAGCCCGAAATTCGCGATCCGCGACTTTTCCGGTAAAGCGCTATTTTCACCGGACGATATTAGCGAATCTTCATTGGACCTGACCGTCAAGCTCAGTTCCGTGGAATTGATGGACGACGTGAGATCGCCGGGAAATTGAGCGGGCGATGTTCGATGAAGCGCTGGGAGCGAGCGAATATCCGACGGTCCAGTTCAAGACCTCGCGGGTGAACGCCACGAGAATTAGCGAGAACCTGTACCGGAGGATGCTGATGGGGGACCTGAACATGCACGGGAACATTCGTGAACATTGATACACAGGTAATGATCGGCGAAGAAACGCTCAAGGCGCAGGGCGCTTTCTCTGTGCTGCAAACGGATTATTCGCTCACGATCGCGTCCGTGGCCGGTGTAAGTTTGAAAGTGAAGGATGAGTTGAAGTGTGGCCATTTCATTACCGGACGGCGAGCGCGATAGAGACAGAGTCAAGCGTCGTTTCCGGCCTGGCGTGTATTCCACCGGAGCCGGAAACCCGTCAAAGACCACTCGCATGGTTACTCCAACAGGTCCCGGCAACCGGGATACTATCTTGATTGAAGTCGTTTCTCCAGTCGTTCCCGCCGCTTCAGGTCCACGTTGGTGAGCCAGGCGAACCCCGTCCGAAAAGCGCTACGCCACGGAAATTGGTGATGCATGCGAAAGACTGGCCGTGGAGTGGTAGGTCGCACGATGCGAAGCGAGAACGGGGATTGCTGGTCATCGATTCAATTTGAGGAAAGGAGAAACCCAAGACAAAACCGGTACCGGTGGAACGCGTAGCCGTAATGCTTGGCCACCGGAGTGTCAAAGTCACCGAGAAATACTATGCGCGTGGAACCTTCGTCGCCAGGAGCAACTCGAAGCCGACGTGCGACGGACATGGAGTGACGCTGCAACGGGTAATGAAGGGTACGCCACAGGTATACGAGACAAAACGGACTACGTTAACTGAAAGAAATGCAATCGCTAAATTGGTGGAGGCGGGGGGAGTTGA
>CAVZMQ010000033.1:0-109433 GCA_963776365.1 Candidatus Acidiferrales bacterium
TTATAAAAGGGCGCCCCTTTGGAGTACGTTTTGAGTGCCTTGCTCAAACTTCTCCAGAAAGGAGCACCCTTTTATGACCAGCGTTAAATATATCGGCATGGATGTGCACACGGAAAGTACTTCGATTGCCGTGAGGAACTCGATCGGCAAAATCGTGATGGAGTGTGTCATCGAGACCAAGGCCAGCACCCTTCTGCAGTTCCTCCACGGGCTGCGCGGAGATTTGCGCGTCACCTACGAAGAAGGAACCTGGGCGGCCTGGCTATACGACTTGCTGAAGCCCTACGTCACGGAAGTGTTGGTGTGCAATACGCGAAAAAATGGCTCGAGAAACGGCAGTAAGAGTGATCGGATCGATGCCCGCAAGCTGTCCGAACAGCTGTATATGAACAACATCAAGTCGGTGTATCACGGAGAGCACGGCTTGCGAACATTGAAGGAGTTGGCGCGCAGTTATCTGACCATCACCAAAGATCTCACCCGGGTCATCTCATGCGTGACATAAATCCCCATCTGGCGTTTTCGGTGAGCTTTTTGACCAGCCCGAAGAAGTACCCGCTATACGCAAGACCGTGGAAGCAATGGCGGTTAGCCAGAGGGGAAGAAGAAGTAAAGGACGTCAAGGAATAAATGCACATATGTCAACCATTTTGCGCACCGTCCGGGGCAGAATCACTGTGATCCACATACCTGTCGCCACATATAAGCATAACTCGGGGGCCAGGATTGACCGTAGCGGTCATATGTGCATTAATCTGTTGACATATGGTCTCGGCTGTATTATAGGGTCTTTCATGATCACTCCGGCCAAACGAAAGGCCCTGCTGGCTTCCGGGACCCTGAACCCGCATCCGGAAGCCGTGCGCTCGGAACTCTTCCATACGGATTTCTTCGACCCCTACGACTTCGCGCAGGTCAAATACGAGATGTTGCGCGCCCACTCGGTCGATGAAGACGCGGTGGCCGAGGTGTGCCGCCAATTCGGCCTTAGCCGAGAAAGTTTCTATCAGATTCAGCAGGCTTTTCAGGAGCTAGGATTCAGTTCTTTCCTGCCGCGCAAGCGAGGCCGCAAAGGCCCGGTCAAACTGAAAGGCGAGGTTCTAGAGTTCGTCCTCGCGCAGAAAAAGGAGAGTCCCGCGATCGACCCGGGGCACTTGGCGGCTTTGATTCAGGAGCGCTATGGCATCGCGATTCATCGGACGACCGTGCTGCGGGGACTGAAAAAAAAACTGCGCTCGCCGAAGAAAGAGCCGGCGAGACGCATTCGTCGCCCGCGACGATCCCGTGCAGGGGATTTATGAAAATGTGCGTTGCGAGGCACTCGAGAACTCGGAGCCAGCTTCCTGGGCCCTGGAGCGCGTTCGCCGATATGGAGTGGCCAGCTTGCTCCCCGGCGGGCAACCGGATTTTCCCTTCATTCTTTGCGCACAGAGTGTTCCTCGTCCGGCCTGGAGCGGGACGAGAGACTTTCATCGCGAGAAACTTCTTCAGGTTTATGAATTCCTTACCCAGGAGGTGATGGAAGATGCGAGTCGCCATCTACGCCCGCGTTTCCAGCGAGAGGCAGGAGAAGGAACATACGATTGGTTCGCAGTTAGAAGCCTTGCGGAACTACGCGGCTCAGAATGGGATGGAGATCGTCGAGGAGTTCACGGATGAGGGCTACAGCGGGGCGCGGCTGGATCGTCCCGCGCTGGATCGGATGCGTGACTTGGCGGAGCGCAGAGGATTCGAAGTGCTGCTGACTTACTGTACCGATCGACTGGCGCGGAAGTTTGTGCTGCAGGCCCTCATTCTGGAGGAGATGGAACGATTCGGAGTGAAGACGATTTTCCTGGAGGGGGGTGCGGCCGACGATCCGCTCTCGAAGCTCATGCACCAAATCACCGGAGCCGTAGCTGAGTTCGAGCGGGCGAAGATTGTCGAAAGGAATCGGCGCGGCAAGCTCTACCGAGCTCGGTGTGGCGAGGTGGTTACCTGGAGAGCCCCTTTCGGTTATGTGCGCATTCCACGTCGTGACGGTGTGGCGCCACATGTGGAGATCGATGAGAACAAAGCGGTGGTGGTTCGCAGAATCTTTAATCTCTATGCGAAGCAAGGCTGGACGGTTCGTCAGATCGCCAAGCAACTCACACTGCAGGGAACTCCGGCGCCGGGTGGTGGTCGGGAATGGAATTTCTATACCGTGGATCGAATTCTTCATAATGAGGCCTATGTTGGCACGTTGTACTACAACCGCCACAACTGTGCAGCGATCGAAGGGACGCATGGTCACAAGAGGCCTTCTTGCCAACGCATTCTTCGGCCCAGGGAGGAGTGGATCCCGATTTCGATTCCTCCCATCATCGACTTGGAGACCTTTCATCAAGCCGGAATGCGGGTCAAAGATAATCAGAGATTCTCTCCGCGGAATCTGCAGGAGGATGCTTATCTTCTACGGCGGCTCGTCCGCTGTGGGCACTGCGGGTTAAGTTGCCGTGTCAGCAGTAATACGGCAAATCCCAATTGCAGTCATTATTATGTTTGTCCAGGAACGAAGAAATACTTCCTGATCGAGAAGCGATGCTCACAGAGATGCATCGCCGCCGATGCGTTGGACGAACTGGTTTGGGAAGAAGTGAGCACCAGGCTGCAAGATCCGGACTTGGTACTAGAAGCGTATCGGGAGTGCAGGATTCAACGGAGGAATGGAGAAGAGGCTGACCTGAGCGAACAAGGGCAAAAGCTGGCGACCCAGATCAAGTGGGCGAACACAGAGATGACGCGGCTTCTGGATGCCTACCAGGCTGGCGCGATTGAACTGCTGGAGTTGCAAAAGCGCCGACGATTGGTGGACGCAAAGCTCGATACCCTCCGTCGAGAGAAGGAGCTTCTGGAAAAGATAGCTCGCGAGCAAAAGCAAGAAGGCGATGTCCGGCGGGACCTCGAGGAGTTTCGAGCTCTGGTGTCGGATCGTGCTCAACACTCTTCCTTTGAGGACAAACAGAAACTCATGCGCATGGTCCTGGACAAGGTCGTGGTCATAGACTGGCGAGTTGATGTGCACTATAACATTCCGCTTTCTCGACCTGCCGCCCCGAGGGAAGAAAAAGTGTCAACCAATTTCGATTTGTGTAACGCACGTCATGAATCGGCTGAAGGCCTTGTATCGCAGTTGGGGCATTCCGTGTGGCGGCAAAGAAGTGTATGCCCCACGGCACCGTGCGGAATGGCTCGCGAAGATCACGGAAGCCGGCGTGCGGCGACGCGCCGAACACTACTACCAGCAACTGGATGTCTTGCGGCCCCTGCGCCAGGAAGTACGGCGGGATTTGTTGGTGGAAGCCAAGAAGCACAAGCCGTGGAAACTGCTGCGCCTGATTCCGGGGATCGGTCCGATCCGAGCCGCCCTTGTGATGGCGCTGATGCAGACGCCCCACCGCTTCCGCACCAAGCGACAGCTGTGGACCTACAGCGGCCTGGCACTGGAAACGTATGACAGCGCCGAATATCAGACGGTGGCAGGACAGCTGGAACGCCGCAAGAAATCCGCAACGGTTCGTGGTTTAAATAAAGACCACAACCACGACCTCAAAAATATTTTTAAGGGTGCCGCAACCCGAGTCAGCGGCAGTCGTGGACCGCTCCGCGATTTCTACGAAAACTTACTCGCCAAGGGGAGGAGGCCCACGATGGCACGCCTGACCTTGGCAAGAAAGATTGCCGCGATCACGCTGATCGTGTGGAAGAAGGAGGTACGTTTCGACGCCAACTATCTGAAACCACAAGCAACTTGAGCGCCTTTGGCAAAGAGTCCCTTCTATCCCCGGGAAGCATTTCCTGGCGGTGACCGTCGGGCTCTTGAGACGCTCGATTCGAGAGGAAGTAGCAACCGGTAAAGTCAGGCCCATGCTGCAAGCATGCGAGTCTCCGGAGCAACCCTATGCCCTCTCGGACAATCGAAGAAAGCCATTAGGCTAGGAGTCTCCGATAGGACCATGCATTGCCACTCTTGGGAGTGGACAATCGTTAGGCTTGTCGTTTCAGAAAACAACGGGCGCCGTCACGACAACGAAATGGGGATCAGAGGGCAGAAGGAGCAAAACCTACGTCCAAACAGTTGGGCTGAATGCCGAGAAAAAAAGATCGGCATTGAGCCGAAGGAGAGTACTTTTTTCTTGACATTCCTTTTTATAGGACTCTACCGGTAACGCTCCGTTTGCTGGGAGCTAGTCGAATACATTCCGAATGGCCGTTTATTAGCGGCCAATATTTTTAATCTCTTTTTTAAAAGAGGTTTTTCTGAGAAGTGTTATTCTTTTCCAGTCGGATTTTTGTTTCATGATTAAAGATCTCCGTTTCCCGCTAAGATCTTTTGAGTTCGGGCGGTGTGGAAAGTCCAATAAAAGGATTCGTAGCTTATCAGAGATCTGTCCTCGTGCACCATGTGCAGGTCACTCCACAAAACATTAATCGTAGGTAGAGGCGCGAGAATGGGCAGAAATTGGCCGCTAATGCCGTTCCAATTCGTCCAGAAGGCCTTTGCCATCCACTTCTGCGACAGGAGCCAACGTGAACATCGCTCGGCGCACGGGTCGAGACTCACGTACCACGTGCTATAACAGACCAATGCGGCTGCACGATTACGCACCCCGGCCCGCGCACATCAAATGGCTCCTCGATTCTGACCCCGCCATCCGTTGGCAGGTCATGAGCGACCTGACCGATGAGGCTCCCGATGCGATTGCAGCCGAGCGGTCGCGCATCGCCACCGAAGGCTGGGGAGCCCAACTTCTCGCCGCCCAGTCTCCTGCCGGCTACTGGGACGACCCACGGAAGTGGGACCTTGTTACCCTCAACAGTCTCGTCGCCTTGAAGGACCTCGGTCTCGACCCCGTCAGCAAGCAGGCTCGCAAAATGATCGGCCGCATCGACAAGCGGCTCGTGTTTAGGTGGCTCAACAACCGACCTTACTTTCACGGCGAAACCGAGCCCTGCATTAACGGCAGAATCCTCGGCCTTGGTGCGTATTTCAAGGAACCCAACGACGCACTGGCCAATCAACTCCTCGGCGAGCAGCTCGGAGATGGCGGCTGGAACTGCGAGGCATGGCCCTTGTTGTCGCCGAAACGCCCTCCCAGCCAGCGCTCTTCGTTCCACACCACCATCTGCGTGCTCGAAGGTCTGCTCGATTACGAACGAGCAGGGCGCAAATCTGTGGCTGTCACAAAGGCTCGCAAGCGCGCCGAAAACTATCTCCTCGAACGCCGCATGTTTCGCTCGCTTCGCGCCGGCAAGGTCATCGACAAGCGCTGGTTACGATTCTCGTTTCCGACGTTTTGGCATTACGACGTCTTGCGGGGACTCGAGTATCTGCGGAATGCAGGAATCAAGCCCGACCGTCGCGTCCGTGAAGCCATCAAAGTCGTGATCGAGCGTCGTCACCAGAACGGGCGCTGGCCGCTGAACCTCCTTCATCCCGAACATATTCCATTGCAGATGGAGACCGATGTCGGCAGCGCAAGCCGCTGGAACACACTGCGTGCCCTCCGCGTCCTGAGTTGGTACAACAACTCAACGCGTTAGTTGCTCGCGCTAATGGCTGGTCAGAATGTTGCCGCGAATCTCCCATTCGGAACGGATCAACCAGCTCGCCATCGACCAATAACTTCGCTCGGTCACTCGGTGTTGCCATAACGCGGGTATTGTGACCGCCGTGGGTGAGATCCCATTCTAGTGCGCATGTGCCCCGGGTCGGACACTAATACAATGCGACGACGGATTAATGCGCCGATTCTTTGGGACTATGGATAATTCAGAATACGGCTCAGGTTCGCTGGCTGACGGACAGACGACATACTTACTGCTTTTGAAACATCAGCACTCCCCAGCTCGGCAGATTAATCCAAAGTTGGTCGTTCGATACCTGCAGTGCTATTCCGTAATTTCCTGCTGTGAAAACTCCTCCGTAATCAGGTGACTGGGAATTGAAGATCTCTTTCCATGTTCCCGATTCCCCTCCCATGTTTACGCCGTAATCGTTGGACCCCCACTGACCGTTGCCAGGGTTCACGATGACGAGAATTAGATCTCCATCCAACGTATAACGTTTAAACGCAACCACCTGATTCGCGTAATCAACATGGACGACGTTACCGGCCGGCGAACGTAAAGCCTGATGAGCCCAGCGAATCTTGTTCACGTCGCCCACCATCTGCTGCATCGGTGAGCCGACCGAATCACCGATCTGCAACCAATCGATCCGATGATCTCCGTTGTCAACATTCGGATCCCAATATCCGTCAAGATGCCCCTCGGTTCCCATAAAGAGCATCGGGGTACCGGGAAGTGCCGCATTCAGGGCCCAAGCCAGTCGCGCTTTTGCCCGAGCCCATCCGTTTCCTCGACCGCCGAAGTGTTGAGTGAAAAACACTCCGGGATTGCCCATCCCGCCATATATCTGGTCATGCGAACCCATTGGATACGTGACCTGATGCCATGGATTGGGATCGGAGAAGTTGCCGATACGCCCAAGCAGGCGGTTGACGACATTATCGCCGTTGAGAAGGGCAAACGTTTCTCCAGGGCTGCTGAGGTCCCAAGTGGCGCAGAAACCGAGGATGCCGTACGGGTCAATCCAGGCCGCAGCGCTTTCCTGGTCACCGGGGTTGTACTCCGCGATTAAATATTTATCCGGAAATTCTCGGCGAAGCTCGTTTACGATGTATTCCATGGCGTCTGGCTGGATAAACTGGACAGCATCGAAGCGAAGGCCATCAACACGGTAGTCCCGCAAGTACATGCGGGCATTGTCGAGGAAGAAATCCTTTACTTCCTGCTGCCACATGGCAAACCCAGTCCCAAACCGGGTGTTGTGGCCGTTGATGAAATAGATGCCGCCGCCGTCAGTGTTGCCGTCATACTGCCAATAGCGGTTATCGATCGTTGCAGCGTGGTTGTAGACCACATCCAAGATCACCGCGAGCCCCTTGGAATGCGCCGCCTCGATGAGCTCGATGAACTCGACGACCGCACGATCTGGACTCGACGCATATTCGTCTTCCGCGGCGAACATGTCGGACGGCCCGTAACCTTCTCCGGCTCCACCTACATCACAATAAGCATCGGTAATGGGAAGCGGTGCAATGGCATTGAAGCCGAGACCGCGGATGTAGTCGAGCTTGGCGATGAGGTCCAAAAAAGTGGCCGTGTTGGCGTTCACCGGGATTCCATCGTTGCGTCCCGCGTAAGAGCCAATGTGTAACTGATAGATGATGAAGTCTTGAAATGCTGGCGTCTGGAATGGTTGTCGGGTGGAAGGAAACGGACCAACTACATACCCCGCAGAGCTTGCGCTGGAGCTTTGGACCTGCAAGGCACGTGCATCTGTGCGTTGCCAGATCTGGGAATTGTCGTTGTTTGGGCCACCCTCATTCGTGATCAGATACTTGTACATTTGGCCTGCGGTGACAGGGATTTGATCGGCAGACCAGTTACCGGAACTACCTTCAGGCGCCAGATCCACTGGAGCGCTGTTCCAGGATGTAAAGTCTCCCATGAGTTGGACTCTTTGGGCGTAGGGAGCCCATACGCGAAATCGGCAGGTGCCATCGGAATAAAGCAGACTACCCATTCCGTCATTGTTGGCAGCTGGAGCGCGCATGCGAACCTCCATTCCGTACGAGATGTTCGCTCATAACCGTACCGCAGATTGGCCTCCGTTATCGTTAACGTTCTGTTTCGCCTGGTACTTGAGTACCGCAAGGCAGAGCGTGGGGTCGGCATCGACGGTTTTGCTTTGAGTAGGCTGTCACGGAAGCGGTCAGGGACAAGCTTGCTTCCGATGCCAAGGCAGGGGAGCGGCCTTGGAATGGCTGCTTTTGGAAAGCTCCGGGACTTGCGTAAGGAAACTGCCAGAATCAACCGTCTCATCGAGGAAGAATCCTAGCAAATTGGAGGCCGAAGATCGGCAGTGATCCTGGACACGAACAGGCTTTCCGCCTTGGCCAAAGGTGAGTCGCTGCTCGAGCCAATCCTTCGAAGGGTGACCGAAGTCGCTCTGCCGGTTATCGTCCTGGGCGAATATCGTTATGGCATCCGACAATCCCGTGAGTGGCGGCGCTACGAACAGTGGCTGTCCGAATACCTCTCAGCGTTTCGGGTCTTGGATGTGGATGAGGAAACGACGACCTCCTATGCCGCCGTTCGCGGTGAACTCAAACGAACGGGAACTCCGATTCCTTCGAACGATGTTTGGATCGCCGTACTCTGCCGCCAGCATTCACTCCCCCTGTTGACCCGCGATCGGCACTTCGATCTCGTCCCTGGACTTCGCCGCATCACATGGTGACGGCGAGCTAAGTTTCAGGGCCAACGATCCATCCGGCCTTTCTTGCGAAGTGGTCAGTAAAGCCTCATTTTGGCCGATTGGATTTGTTTGATTCCGATCGCCCGCTCCAGATTTGCGAGTGTGAACTCTCCATTCCCTCCAAGACTTGTTCCATCTCTCTGGCGGAATTTTTGTCCCAACACGCGATCGTGCTGCATCTCATGCAGGTCCTCAGCTGCCCCTTCGTCGCTCGTAACTTGCGCCGCTCCTAGGGGGGCTCTACAGCATTTCTCGTTGCTCCGACTCGGGGGGTCGGATTACGATGGTGCTCCCAGGTTACGCATCCGACGGAGTTTTACGTCAAGGAGGTTCCCCCTCTTGAGGCTCCGTTCGTCTGCCAGTTTCAGGTACATACTCTTTTTGTTCGCCGCGTTCTTCGCCATAACGGCGGCTTCCTTGGCCCAGTCCGAGCCTCCCTCTTCCACCCCCGGGCAAGCCGTTCCCGGAACCCAAGGTGTCAGCCCATTCGGCGGAAGCGTTCCGGCAAAGCCCGTCTCCGGCGTTTTGCCGCTGTCGCTGGATGACGCCATAAACCGTGGCTTGCGCCAGAACCTCGGTGCGCTGCTCTCCAGTGCTGATATTCAATCCGCGCGCGGCCAGCGTTGGGAACAATTGAGCGCGCTCTTACCACACGTCTCCGCTCAGCCTTACCTGGATGTCTCTCAGATTAACCTCGCCGAATTCGGATTTACCAGCGTTCCGGGATTCAGTCTGCCCCCTTCCATCGGTCCATTTTCCTATTTCGATGCGCGCGTTGCCGTCAGCCAAACCCTCTTCGATTGGAAAGCCATTAACAACGAGCGCGCCTCCCGTCAGAATCTGAAATCGGCAGAATATACCTACAAGGACGCTCGCGACCTCGTGGTTCTTGCCGTCGGATACACTTATCTTCAGGGAATCGCGGACGAGGCCCGCATCCAAACCGCCGAAGCACAAGTCCAGACCGCGCAAGCTCTTTATAACCAGGCAGCCGATCAGGTGAATGCCGGCACTTCTCCCGCCATCGATGCGTTGCGCGCGAAGGTTGAATTACAGACCCGCCAACAGCAGCTCATTCAAGCCAAAAATAACTTTGCCATTCAAAAGTTGACCGTCGCTCGCGTCATCGGCCTGGCGCCCGGCCAGGAATTCGAGTTCACCGACAAATCTCCCTATCAGCCTTTCGAAGCAATGTCCGTTGACGAGGCGCTGCAGCGTGCCTATGCTTCCCGTTCCGATTACCAGGCGGCCCTGACGGATACACGCGCAGCCGAATACGCGCGCAAAGCCGCTGCCGCCGGTTACCTGCCCTCGCTCTCCTTTAACGCCGACTATGGCGCGGCGGGCTCTCATCTTTCGACGGCCACGCAAGTCTTCGATGTTCGCGGCACCCTCAACATTCCCATCTTTCTCGGTGGCAGCGTTCACGGTGATGTTCTGCAGGCGGATGCCCGGCTGCAACAAAGCCGCGAGCGCCTGGAAAATCTGCGCGCACAAATCGATGCGGACGTGCGCACCGCTCTTTTCAACCTTCAGTCCTCGGCGGATCAAGTGGCCGTCGCGCGCAGCAACATCGATCTGGCCAACGAAACGCTTGCGCAATCCCGCGATCGCTTCGCTGCCGGCGTAACCGACACCGTGGAAGTCGTGCAATCCCAGGAGGCCGTCGCCAGCGCCAATGAGCAGTACATCAGCAGCTTGTACAACTATAACTTCGCCAAAATTTCCTTGGCCCGTTCGATCGGCCTCGCGGAACAGGGTGTGAAGGGGTACTTCAAAGGACACTGATTATGCCCGAAGACAAATCTCCTCGTTCTGTGTCAACCGCCGTTCAAGACGCGCCCCCATCCGCCCCTCCACTCAAAGATAACGAACCACCACGGCGTACCTTCACCCGCCCGAAGGGCCGTCGTAGGTTAATCTTCATCGTCGCTGGCATTCTCTTGTTGATCGCTGGTTTGCTCCTATGGCGCTACCTCAGCAGCTATGAATCTACCGACGACGCTCAGGTCGACGTCCATTTGTATCCCGTGAGTGCGCGTATTTCCGGCTACGTCATCAAAGTCAACGTCGGCGACAACCAGTGGGTGGACAAAGGCGCTGTCCTCGTCGAGATCGACCCCAAGGATTACGAAGTGGCTGTCGCTCAGGCTCGAGCCAATCTCGCCAACGCCGAAGCCACTGCGCAATCGCTGAACATCACCGTCCCCATTACTTCCGTCAACACCCAAAGCCAGCTCAGCTCTACCGCCTCCGATGTTGAGAACTCGGCAGCTGGAATTATCGCCGCTGAAAAACAATTGGCCGCCGCTCACGCCCAGGTCGAACAGGCGGAAGCCAATGATGTAAAGGCCCAGGACGACCTCCACCGCTACAAGCTCCTCGTCGACAAGCGGGAAGTTGCAGACCAGGTCTACGATCAGGCGTTGGCGGCCGCAAAAGCCAGCACCGCTAATGTAGTCGCAGCGCGCGCCAACGAGGCCGCTGCAAAACAGGGGGTAACGCAAGCGCAAAGTCGCTTGGCGAGTTCCGAAGCTAGTCATCGTTCCGCCGAGACTGGACCTCAGCAAGTATCGTCCACGCGTGCGCGCGCCCGCGCCGCCTTAGCGGACGTGGAAGAGAAGCGCGCTGCATTGGAGCAGGCCGAACTCAATCTCCAATACACCAAAATCGTTGCCCCTGTCAGCGGTGAGGTGAATAAAACCGTGGTCGTGGGCCTCAACGTTCAACCCGGTCAGCAACTGCTTACCGTGGTTCCTCTTGATGAAGTGTGGATCACCGCCAACTTCAAGGAAACGCAACTCCGCCACATGCGCGTGGGCCAGCGGGCGACCATCCACGTGGATTCCAACGGACGCACCTACAAAGGTCACATCGACAGCATCGCTGGCGCTACCGGTCCGCTCTTCAGCCTGCTCCCGCCAGAGAATGCCACCGGCAACTACGTCAAAATTGTGCAACGCATCCCAGTTAAAATCGTCCTCGACCCGGGTGAAAATCGCGACCACCAGCTTCGCCCGGGAATGAACGTGGTTCCTCACGTGTACCTGAGATGAGCGGCGGCACACTCACCCTCGACCAGGATATTTGGCGGCCCAAGTACAACCCCTGGCTGATTGCTGTGGTTGTCGCTATGGCGGCCTTTATGGAGGTGCTGGACACCAGCATTGCCAACGTCGCACTCCCGTATATGGCCGGCAATTTGGGCGCGAGCAATGACCAGAGCACTTGGGTGCTCACCTCCTATCTCGTTTCGAACGCCATCATCCTTCCCATCTCCGGTTGGCTTGCCGGGGCCCTCGGTCGCAAGCGCTTTTTCATGTCCTGCTTGGCCGTCTTCACCGTCAGCTCACTGCTCTGTGGTTTGGCGCCCAGTCTCGCTCTTCTCCTGTTCTTCCGCGTTCTGCAGGGCGCCGGCGGCGGCGGCCTCCAGCCCATGGCCCAGGCGATTCTTGCGGACACCTTTCCTCCACAACAGCGTGGCTTGGCGTTCGCCCTTTACGGCATCACCGCCATCATGGCACCCACTATAGGCCCCACTCTTGGCGGATGGATCACTTTCAACTATTCCTGGCGTTGGATTTTCTTCATCAATCTTCCGGTTGGCATCCTCACTTGGCTCCTCGTGCGCCGTTTTGTTGAGGATCCTCCTTATCTCAGCCGTCTCAAATCCGCCGGCGTGAAGCTGGACTACATCGGCATCGCTCTCCTCACCTTCGGCATTGGAGCTTTGCAGGTCTTGCTCGACAGGGGCCAGGAGGACGATTGGTTCGGCTCGCACGTCATCACCACACTTGTTGTTGTTGCCGTAGCTTGCCTGGCTTCTCTCGTGATTTGGGAATGGTTCCAGAAGGCTCCCATCATTGATGTTCGCATGTTCAGAAACTTCAACTTCGCCAGTTCCAGCTTGATGATGTTCATGCTCGGCATCATGTTGTTTAGCAGCCTGGTGCTCATGCCCCAGTTCCTCCAGACCCTCTTGGGCTACACCTCCGAATTGGCGGGATTGGCTCTTTCCGCGGGTGGTCTGGTCTTGCTTTTTGAGATGCCCGTCATGGGCCAGCTCACTACCAAAATTCAGGCGCGCTACTTGATCGCCTTCGGCTGGTTGTCTTTGGCGATTGCCATGTTCTACTCGACCAAGCGCATTGATCTGCAGATCAGCTTCGCCGCGGCTACTTGGCTGCGCATCGCCCAGGTCATTGGCCTGGGCTTTTTGTTCGTTCCCATTACGCTGGTGGCCTATGTCGGCATCGCTCCGGAGAAAAACAATGCGGTGGCCGGCATCGTAAATTTTATGCGCAACATGGGCAGCAGTGTCGGCACCTCCATGGTCACCACCCTGATTGCCCGTCGTTCGCAATTCCACCAGGAGATTTTGGGCGACTACGTCCGCGCCGGGAATTTCAACCTCCAAAATGCTGCTGCTGGTTTGGCAGAACGCTTGGCCAAATCTGGCTTAAGCCCCCACGACGCCCAGATCCAGGCCTACGCCCGCATTTATCAAGTGGTTCAGGACCAGGCGGCCAGCCTCGCTTACATCGACACTTTTATGGTTTTGGCCGTTGGCTCAGCGATTATGTTTGTCCTTGCTTTCATCTTGAAGAAAAATGATCCGGGCGGCGGTGGTGACTTGGCCGTAGGTTGAGATTTCGGCAGCGGGTGCACTCCAATGATCAGAATCATCACGGTGGAACGCGAGTACGGATCCGGCGGCGGCGAGATCGCCCAGATACTTTCACAGCGTCTTGGCTGGAAACTTTGGGACCAATTGCTCACTGAGGAAATTGCGCGCCTGGCGCAATGCCCCAAAGCGGTCGTCGAGAGCCGCGAGGAGCGGACGGACCCTCTCTACTATCGCCTGTTCAAATCCTTCTTGCGCGGTAGCTATGAAGGCAGCATCAACGCCCACAAACTCAAGATGGTCGATAGCGAAAGCATTCTAAGACTCACGGAACGGGTCGTCCGAAACGCCGCCAGCACGGGGGAATGTGTCATCGTCGGCCGTGGTTCCCAGCATTTCCTCGAAAATCATCCGGAAACCTTGCGGGTGTTTCTATATGCCCCCAGGGAAGATAAGGTGCGCCGCGTCATTGCTCGCGGCCACACGGAGAAAGAAGCTGAGGAATTGGTGGACACCGTCGATCGGGACCGCGTCGACTTCATCCAAAAGTACTTCGGAGTTGAATGGCCCTCCCGCTCCCTCTACCACCTCATGCTCAACACTTCTTCCGGCGAGCAAACCGTCGTGCAATCCATTCTCGATTTCAAGAAGACCTCCGACTCCAAGCGCTGATCGATTGTTCGAGTCGCGCCAACGAGCGCACTTCCCGTACTTGTGACCTGGATCACAATTCCCAGGCTTCCGAGTCACTGTTCGTGCACTCCCCCCCCCTATACCCTCTAACTAGGCGCGAACTCTTCCTTCTTCTTTCTCGTCGGGGTGCGCCCGCTCGGAACGACCCCTCACGCGCGAAGGGCCACTATGCGCCGCAGGCTCGACTTTAAGCTCATCCTCTCGCTCACCGTTCTTATCGTTGCCATCAGTTGCGTCAGTGGCTTCCTCAATCTCCGCATGCAGAAAAACCAACTCGTCGAAACCATGGTGCTCGGCGCCGACCAGCTGTCCCGCAGCATCACCAGCGCCACCTGGCACGCCATGCTCGATGACGATCGCAAGGGCGCCTACGAAAGTATGCGCGTTATTGCCGACAAGCACGGCGTGGACCGCATCCGCATGTTCAATCGCGAAGGCCAACTGGTGTTTTCTACCAACGCCCAAGAGCAGCCTGCCCTCACCAGTCCTTCCAATGAGGTCTGTGTCAGTTGCCATGGGGCCACTCCGATCCGCACCAAGCCGCCCGTCAATTCCCGCGTGCGCTACGCTACTTCCCCCACCGGCGTCAAAACTCTCAACATAGTCACTCCCATCTACAACGAGCCGTCTTGCGCGAACGCCAGTTGCCACGCCCACGAAGCGAGCACTCACGTTTTGGGGGTGCTCGACGTGGCACTGCGGCTGGATCCGGTTCAGGAGCAGTCTCGCACCATCACCATCCAGACCATTCTCTCCACCATGCTCGTGGTGCTCATCGGTGCCGGTTTCGTCATTCTCTTCACCCGCCGGTTTGTCGCCACTCCTATCCATGAATTGATCAACGGCACCAGGGCCCTTAGCGCTATGCAGCTCGATCGCACCATCGTGATCTCCCGCCGCAGCCAGGAATTGGACGAATTGGTCGATTCCTTCAACCGTATGCGCGAGCGCCTGAAAATCGCCGTCGGCGAATTGAACGAAATGCAACAGACCCTCGAAAGCAAAGTCGCCGAACGCACCGCCCAGTTGGAAATAGCGCACCGAAAGCTATTGCAGAACGACCGGCTCGCGTCCCTAGGACAATTAGCGGCCAGCGTGGCGCACGAAATCAACAATCCCGTCTCCGGTGTCCTTAACCTTTCTATTCTGCTCGAACGCCTCATGAATGGTGGCCAGTTCCCAGTCGGTCGGGAAGTTGAATTCCGCAAATATCTGGGACAGATTTCCAGCGAGACCGCGCGTGTCGGACGCATCGTTTCCGATCTGCTCTCCTTTTCTCGCCGCTCCAAGCCTCAACGCGTTCCCGCTGACTTAAATAAACTGGTGTGCAGCACGCTTACGCTTGTTGGCCACAAGCTGAAGCTCATCAATGCCGCGACTGTTTTGGAGCTTCAGCCGGATTTGCCTCGGGTAGAATGCGATCCGTCGCAAATTCAGCAGGTCATTCTCAACCTCGTCCTCAACGGGGCGCAAGCCATGCAGTGCAAGGGCGGAGGCCAACTGCGCATCCGTACACGCGTCTTACCAGATGGAGATACCGTCGAACTGTGCATCTCCGACACCGGCGAAGGGATCGCCCCGGAAAACGTCTCCAAAATTTTTGACCCCTTTTTCACCACCAAAGCCGACGGAAAAGGCGTGGGGCTAGGCTTAGCTGTCCTTTACGGCATCGTGAAGGCCCATGATGGCGAGGTCGAAGTTGCCAGCCGCCGCAATGAAGGCACTTCCTTCACCGTCACCTTGCCATTGAAAGCCCGTAGCGTCGCTCAAGAACAGAAAGAAGTTCAGGTACATGCCGAGTGAATGCGGTTTATCTGCTCGCGATTGGAAACGTGCCCCCTCCGGTCCTCCCCTGGGTCGAAGCTACCATTTCCGATTGGTGTCCCTGGCCGGTCCAGCGTTTGCCCGCTTTGCCTTTCCCGGAGGACAGCTTTGATGCCAAACGCGGCCAATACAAGTCGGTGGATTTCATGAAAGCTCTCGCTCGCAACGCGCCGGCCGACGCCACGCGCATTCTCGGCGTCACCGAAGGTGACCTCGCCATTCCCACCCTCACCTTTGTTTTCGGCCAAGCGCAACTGGACGGCCAGGTCGCTGTGGTCTCCCTCGCGCGTCTGCGTCAGGAGTTCTACGGCCTGCCCGCCGACGACACCACCCTCCACGATCGTCTGGTCAAGGAAGTGCTCCACGAACTTGGCCACACCTTTGGACTCACCCATTGCCCCGACTCCAAATGCGTCATGAGTTTGGCCACCCATATCGGATTGGTTGACAACAAGGAAGATCGCTACTGCTCGCATTGCGGTTCGCAGCTGGTGCGTAAGTTTGCTGCTTCGGATGGAGACGGAACATGAAAAAAGTTTGGCCCATCTTGGTCGTTGACGACGAAGAAGTCATGAGCGAATCCATGGCCGCGTGGCTCCGCGAAGACGGGTATCGCGTGGATACCGCTGCCAACGGCCAAGCCGCGCTCGAACTCGCCAAAGCCACCGATTACGCTATCTCCTTCATTGATTTGAAAATGCCCGGCGGCCTGGACGGCATCGAAACCATGATGGAAATGCGCCGGCTTCGTCCTGACGCCTCCATCATCATTATCACCGCCTATGCCACCGTCGATACCGCCATCCTGGCCATGAAAGAAGGAGCTCAGGAATACATCGTTAAGCCCTGCCACCCGCAAGAAATTTCCATGTTGGTTTCGCGCATCCTGAAACTCAAAAAGCTGCAAAGCGAAAACGTCATCTTGCGCAAGAAAATCAGCCGCAAGTACAAGCACCACGACATCATCACCAAAAATCCCCGCATGGAAGAGATCCTTGCGCTTACCCAGGACATCGCCAGCTTGCGCAGCACTGTTCTGATCTGCGGCGAAAGCGGTACCGGCAAGGAACTCGTCGCCCGCGCCATTCATTATTCTGGTGCGCGCGCAGACAAACCCTTTATCAGCGTAAGTTGCGCCGCCCTTACGGAAACTTTGCTGGAGAGCGAACTATTCGGTCATGAAAAGGGTTCCTTCACCGGGGCGGAAGGGCAAACCAAAGGAAAATTCGAACTCGCGGATGGCGGAACCATCTTCCTCGACGAAATTGGCGACATTTCTCCCAAACTCCAGGCCGATTTATTGCGCGTCTTGCAGGAGCGCCGCTTCTACCGCGTTGGCGGCACTGACGAAGTCAGCGTTGACGTCCGCATCATTGCTGCTACCAACCGCAATCTCCCCGAAGAAGTGAAAGAGGGCCGTTTTCGCGACGACCTCTATTACCGCCTCAACGTCATCGAAATTCGCATCCCGCCCCTGCGCGAACGCCGCGAAGACATCCCGCTGCTTGCGGAACACTTTGTCCAGCGCATCGCCTCCGAACTGGGAAAAGATATCAGCGGCATTTCCGGGGACGCACTCAAGGTGCTGATTGGCTACGATTGGCCCGGCAATGTGCGTGAACTCGAGAATGTCATCGAGCGCGCCATCGTAACCTGCCGCAATGGCACACTCGAAGAACCTGACTTTACTTGGCTTACCCAGCGTGGCAGTTCTGGGCAGGATTGGGATATTCCCGATGTGCCCTTATCGGAGCTGGAACGCCGCGCCATCATCGCCGTCCTCGAACGCAAGCGTGGCAACGTCAGGGAAGCCGCTGCTTCCCTCGGCATCGACCGTTCCACCCTCTACGACAAACTAAAGCGCTACGAAATCACCCACTAGATCCGCTTCATTACCCCAAACGCTCACTCAAAAGAGCTTGTCATCCTGAGCGCAATTCCTGCGCGAAGGACCTCAACGTATAATCCAGCCATTAACTTTCCAGGAAGGTAGCCGCTAGAATCGTGTCCCAATCCGCCCGCGGTTCGGCGTCCATCAATTCCGGCATCAACGTGCCGCCATCCGCCAAAGTGGCCTTCCCCTTTGGATCGGACGTTTGCATTTGCAGCCGGTCAACTTCCGTCGCCAGCCAACCCGGAACTTCCGACCCCCTGAGCAGGTGACGCAAATTCGGTTTGCCATGCGGCAGAATCTTCACATACCAATTCTTGTCCGCGCCGCCCGTAGAAATTACCGTCCCGCTCAAGGGCGCGCGCACGCGAATTACGTGTCCATTTTTCTTCATACGCCAAGCGATGCCCGCGCATTCCAGTTCCTGGAACAACGCTGGCAATTCCAGCGAATCCGGCGCCCCAATCAGGTGCGTGGCAAAGTCATCCAGTCCCACTGCGTAGGTGCCATCCCACTCGGGCCGTACCCAAGTGTGCCCGCGATGGTACAGCAGCTTGTCCGAATAGTTCACGCCCACACTCTTCGCCGGCACTTGCGCCGGCAACGGGGCAAACCTCGGATAGTTCTCGCAGGTCCCGCAGTCGAACGCGTTGTCGCACGTCCTCTGCTCGATTCGCCCCGCAAGCTGGTGCCGGCATACCCGCTCCTGCTCCGGCAGCTCCGCAAAGTTCTCCTTCCAGCACAGAGCCGTCGCCCGCTGATTACGAAACTCGTAGCGCGTGCGCCACAATGCTCGCACGAAAGTGGACAAAATCACCGCGAGCGCCGCGAAGAATAGCGAGAGAAAAATGATGTGCGTGGCCGTCCAATGGAATCCGTCAGTCCAGGGAAACATGCTTGTCCACTCCTTTCCGTGGTTCAAACAATGGCAAATAGCGATACGACAGCGAATACACGATCACTCCGTACGCGATGACCCCGCCAAACGTGGTCACTTCCTGCCAGCTCGGCGTATACCGCAGGAACTCGTCGAACGACAACGTTGGCAGCGCCAGCGTCTGCACCGTGAGCACGAAGCGGTTCAGCAGCACTCCACCGCATGCCAATCCGGCGGCCAGTAATAACCACCCGCGTTTCCGTGCGGTGCGCCGCCAGATCAACAAAATCGCTGGCAGCAATCCCAGCGGCACCGTCCCTATGAACAGGAACAGCGAACTCAGCGGCCAATAGGAATAATAATCTCGCGGCCCGAATCCAACCGCGGGCGACGTGATGTTCAGCCATACGTAGGAGTCCACGGCTTTCGCAGCCACGTACACCGCCAACAGCGTTCCGGAAATAAATCCCAGCTTGCGGTAAACGGCCTGTTGTACCAGTTGCCGCCCAGTCACTTTTTCCGCCGCCGCCACCACCAGCATCAAGAAACTCGGACCCACCGCGACGGCCGAAAGAATGAACAGGAAAAACGTGGATGGCCAAATTGCAAAGCCCTGCCGGTACGCGAACGGCCGGCCACGCAACACGCCGTATAGTCCGCCCAGCGAGCCTTGGTGGAAAAACGAAAGAAACGCGCCCACGCCGGCCAGCACCGGCACCAGTTTGTGAAACTGATGCTCAAATACCAGGAACGACGGAATCTTATGCAATTGCCGGTTCCGCAAAACCACCGGAATGTATTCCAGGACCAGCACCAGCAAATAGCACGAGATGCAGAACGTCACTTCCGTCAGCATCGAATGCGTGTTCGGATACCAGAATGTGAACCACGCCCGCAACGGTTGCCCCACGTCCACCATCAGCACCGCGACCGCTCCGCTGTAGCATGTCAGCCCTACCACCACCGCGCTATTCAGCACCGGTTTCAGGTCCTTCTGCTTCAGGATGTACACCAGAAAACCCGTGAAGAACGCGCCCGCACCCATCGCGATAATGGCAAGGTCCAGGAAAATCCACATGCCGAACGCGAACCGATTGTCCATGTTGGTCTGGTTCAATCCGTAGTAGAAACACAACCCGGCCGCATAAACTCCCAGCAGCAACAGGAAAATCCAGGGTGTGAGCCACAGCACAAAGCGCGACGTCGAAGCTCGTTCCTCTCCGCGCGCAATCCACCTCCGATCGATAAGTGCCGTTTCAGACATGCTGGGCCTCCGTGGGTCGCTCCGCGTTCCGGTCAGCCAAGGTCCGTATCCAATCCTGCGTCGTTTTGTAATGAATCTTTGGTTCTGTCCCGATGCGCTCCAACAAGCGGAACGAATCCGCGGAACGCGCCGCTAACGACACTGGGTCCTTTTCATCCGCCAGGTCGCCGAACAGAATCGCTCCCGTGGGACACGCTTCCACGCACGCTGGAACATAATCCGCCAGATCCATCTCCTTTTTCCCCGCGGCCGCGGCTTTTTCATTGGCCGCGTGGTAGCGCGCATGACACAGGTTGCACTTTTCCACCACCCCGCGCATACGCACGGAAACTCCGGGATTCAAGCTCTTCTCCATGCCCGCTGGCCATTGCGGATCCCACCAATTGAAGTAGCGCGCGTGATACGGGCAGGCTGTCATGCAATAGCGGCAGCCCAGGCAGCGCTGCGGCATTTGCATCACAATGCCGGTGGTTTTGTCGAATTCTACGGCCTGCTGCGGACAAACACTCACGCACGGCGTTTCGTGCTCGCATTGCATGCAAGTAATCGGGATGAACGCCTCCCGCGCATCCGTGCCAGCTTTGCCGTTGGACAGTTTGCGCACTAACATCGGAGTCAGCCCCGTCCGCGGAGTGGCGCTCGCCGCGGCCGGCGGCACATTGTTTTCCGCCGCACATGCCACCATGCACGCGCCGCACCCGGTGCAGCGATCCAAGTCGATCACCATGCCGTAGCGCGCGCTCATGCTTGCCTCCTTGCCGGCGTTTTGCGCAGGTTCGATTCTTGATACAGCTTGCCGGCCAGCGGAGGTAACACCGGCAGCGCCCAGGCTGCGGCCCAGTCAGCCGCCGGACTCGCGCTCGTTTCGCCGGGCCATTCTTTCAACGTGCAACGGACCACGCCTCCTTGCGGCACTTCACCCACCCATACCGCGCCCTTGCGAAGTTGTTCTTCCAATTTTGCCGCTGAATCGAATTTCCCTGTAGCCGTCTTGTGATCGCCATACACGGTGCCCCGCTTTCCTTTGAAAATTTCTTCGCACCGCGCATGGATTAGCTTTTCCGGGTCTGGTAGCGTGGAATCGATCTTGGCCAGGAATTGCACCACGCTCCTCGCCACCTCCGGTGGCGAGGTCAGCTTCACCGCAACGGAATAGGTCTCCACGGCCAACGTCGGCGCTGTCGGCACGTCCGTCGTTTCTTCCAGGAACCCGGGGCAGGGAAGTAGCCAGTCCGCCTCTTGGCCTCCGCCATCCCACGCCGCGAACCGAAACACCTCCGCATTCGTACGCGGTACAAAATCCCACGGCACCGTCGCATCGAGGAGAACTGCGCGGCAAGCAGCAGTATTCTCTTCCAGCGCAATATCCGTTTTCGCACTCCTGTTCTTCACCACAATCCCGCCCGGCGTTCCCACCGAGCCTAGCAGTACATTTAATGCAGCAACCGCTTTGTTGTTATCTGCGGCGATCACCACGCTCGGACGACTCGCTACCAATACTCGAGCAAGCTCGCGCATCGCATCGACGGACACGCCCGTTTGTGCTGCGGCTTCCCCCAGCGTCATCGCCGGCACCGGACCCTTCGCCGCCACCAGCCGTTCCTCAACCAGAACCCGCGCCAATCCCGCGGCCAGCGCCGATTCACTTCCTTCTCGAATCGCAACCCACTTCCACGCGCGCGCTGCCGTGCGCGTCAAATTTGGGTCAGCCTGAATTAGCCGCAATTGCGGCTCCCGCGCTCCCGCGGCCCTTGCACTCCACAGCCGGGTGAACCGTCCCGGCGTGCCCCATCCATCCAGCAGCGGAGTGCCAAAACTCAAAATCGTCCGCGCGTTTTCCAAATCGTAGCCAAGCCCGGAAACCGCCACGCCGCTCCAAGCGTTATATGGCCCAAGCGCTTGGCTCTCCGCATCCAGCGTCACGCGATAGTTCCCATTATGTTTTTCCGCAAACGCCGCCAGTGCCGCGGAAGCCGCCCGCCCGGGCCTTCCGTCCACGATTGCCACCGGCCCCTCGGCGCAAGCCTTTGCAAACGCCGCTTGTGCTTCTTCCCACAAGGCGGGGCGCCCGCGATGGCGCAGTTCCCGCAACCGCCGTGGATGCCAGTTCAACTGCTGCGCCGCAAATCCCAAAGGACACAGGGCGCCCTTGGTCACCGGATGCGTGCTGATTCCAGAAATTCCTACCGGCCATCCCTCAGCCGTCCGCACGCGCATACCGCACCCCGCTGCGCAGAGCGTGCACGTCGTCTGTCTCGTTTCCACCGGTCCATGCGCCGGCTGCGGGATCCATGGCCAGTTTTGCGTCCAGATCGAAACGTCGCCTAGCAGCTTCCATGGCACGGGAGTAAACACGAGCCCCGCCGTCATACCCGCAGTCCCTAGTAACAAATCACGCCTGGAAACCTTCATGATCGCTCGCTCCTATTGATGGCAACCCAAACAACCGACCTCGACATGGTGGCGACGATGGCAATTCTCGCAGTCGGTCATCTTCATGCCATCGTGCGGAGCGCGCCGGAGCCTGGAAATGGAATGGCCCCAAATGTCGCGACTGTACCCGGTGATGCGATTCTGTTCGTAAATCTTCGACTGATCCGATTCACCGTAATTCCCGTGGCACTCCGCGCAATTTAGCCCCGCCCGCCGCGTGTGAATTGCGTGAGAGAACCATACGTTTGCCGGTTGCCGCGAATACACCAGCCAGGGCGTTTCCTTCCCCTGTTTCACGTAGTTGTCCACCAGCAGCGCTTCGTCCCGCGATAGGCCCAGTTTGTCCGTGTGACAGCCCGCGCACACTTCCGTTTTGGGTATTCCGCTATACTGGCCGTCGCTGCCGATCACGTGGCAGCGGTCGCAACCGGTCAACCCGGATTTGTCCGCGTGGGTTTTGTGAAAGAAGTCCAGAGGCTGTTGCTGACTGATGTATAGAGCCCGGGGAAAAACAACCCAACCTATGAGCAATGCAACTGTAAATCCGATCCCGAAGACAATCCCAGTTCTCCTCACGACTACTCCTTTAGCACCCAATTTCTGTTCGAGAAGAATTTTTGGAGCGAACACACCAGTTGTTGCCTGGACAGCAGTTGACCAACGCCACGTACCGGCCGGCCTCCGTCACAATTCAATTGCAGTGCTTCGTGAATCGCTCGCGCCATGCGCTCCTCTTCTTCGCTTTGCCACGCCGCCGCTGGTGGTCCGGAAATCAGTCCCGCTCTGGTCTGCCCGGGCAGTTCCCAGCCGGAAAATAACCAGCCAGACCCATAGGGATCGGCAGCCAATCGCGTCGGATCTCCGCGTAGATGACCGTTCACTTTCTGGATTAGCAGTGGGTTAGGAAAAGTCAGCGGCCACTCCACGCCGTGCACCGTTAACGCAATTACCGGTCGTTGCGTCCCGTGTGTGGTCACAAATGTGACTCCGTCGAAATTCCCTACAAAGTCCGCCAGAAACGCGTCGATTCCTATGTGGCACAGCCCGGATTCTTCTGCTGCTAGCCAAAAATGATTTGCGCTGTAAAGAAGATCCGGCGACGGCGCCATCGCCCCGTGCGGCCGCGCCAGCGTCAGATACGACTCGCAATACCGATACCCGCCCGTCATACAGCTGGAGAGCTGCGACTCACTGAACGGAATCAGCTTTGTCGGCGTGGTCACACCGCAATACTGAACGTGCACGTCTTCCAAGTGCGGGCAACGCTGCTGCCGCGGTTCGTCTTTCCCCACCAGTTCACACCGGTAATACTCCGCGGAAGCGCATCTGCTTTCCCCGGAAACTCCCGGCCCCTCCAGGATCAACTTGCCCACAGGGGCGGCGTGGCAGTACTGCGCGCGACCTTCTTTTAGAAACGGACAGGCCATGACGCCACGCTCACTTGGACTTCTTTTCTTCCGCCGGTTTCGTAGCATTCGACTTCTTCACCTGTTCGCCGCCATCGGCCATGGTCAGGCCCAATTCTGGCACTGCCAGGCTGTGCGAAAACTCGTCGCGCAACATCGCTTGCATCTCCGCGTCAACATCGTGCAGCCCATGCTGCTTGCGCCGCGCCACCAATTCCCATACCACTCCATAGGCCACTAGCAGCACCGCCAGAACAACGATCACACCTAACGCGATGTTCGTCACATTCAGCCAAAAAACCCAATCGTAGTTCGACATTGCTTCCTCCCGCCTGCATACACAACAACCAATTTCGGAAGGTGCACGTCGGTTACCGATTCGATTTATCAATCATTTAGAAGGAATTACACGCACGTCAGTGGAGGATTTCCCAACACGTTCGTCGGATTTCCCAACGTCGTCGGTAACCTCTACTCTCTACTTTTTATCGCTGGAACACTTCAGAACCCGAGAAAACGCCGTCATCCGGAGCGCAACTCGTCAGGGCCTCGCCCGTGCGCGAACCGGAAATGCTCTTGGGTCGTCGGGGCACGGCTTCAGCCGCTGAGGGCATCCTGATAATTTGGTTTGTGGGGGGCCGCGAAGGGCCGAGAGCGGCAAGAAACCACAATTCAAAAAAACTTAAAACTTAAAACTTAAAACTTAAAACTTAACGCTCACGCGGCCAACTGGTCCCCCGCCGCCTCCGTCTCGAACTTCGGCCTCTTGATGTCCCACGCCAGTCCCAGCGTCCCCAGCGTCCAGATTCCGTACCAGTTCATATCCACTTCATACCAGCGGTAGCCGTGCCGCGCGGCCTGTGGATGAGCGTGATGATTGTTGTGCCAGCCCTCGCCAAACGTGAGCACCGCCACCCAAAAACTATTTGTCGAGGTGTCTCCCGTGTCAAATCTCTGCGAACCCCAGATGTGCGTAGCCGAATTCACCAGCCAGGTGAAGTGCAGGCTCAGCACGGTGCGCACGAACACGCCCCAGAACACCCACGGCCAACCGCCGATGGCGTAAAACACAATCGCCACGACTACCGAGGGAATTGCGTGCCACTTGCTCATCCACAAATGAAACTTGTCCTTCCGAAGGTCCGGCGCATACGGCAGTAGTTCCGAGCGGTCCTGGTGCATCGCGCGCCCCGTAAGGATCCAGCCCATGTGCGACCAGATTCCCCCATCCCGAGGCGAATGCGGATCGCCTTCTTTATCCGTGTTCTGGTGGTGAATGCGGTGCGTCGCTACCCACGAGATAGGCCCGCCTTCAAACGCCAGCGTCCCGCAGGTAGTCAGGAAATATTCCATCCATTTCGGGGTTTTGTAGCCGCGGTGTGTCAGCAACCGGTGGTAACCCATGCCGATGCCCAGGCTGCCCGCCACCCACCACATCACTACGCACAAGATGAGCGCTTTCCACGTAAAAAAGAAAACGGCCGCAAGCGCGGCGAGATGCAGGGCAACCATAAATACAGTGATTCCCCAATTGACAGGCTGGGAGAAAGTCTTGTCGTTCTTCAGGAAGCTGAATAGTTTCATGGTCAACTTCTACTTTAACAGCTTCCTGTGCGAATTCGTGAAAAATCGAGCGTTCCCTGACAAAAAGTTAAAGTGTCTTCCGGATGGGAAACTTCCGGGAAATCAGTTGCGTATCTTCCGGTAATGCTTTCTGAGTACACTCAAACAGCTCTTATCGGGAGGAATGCGTGAACAACACATTACGCACCGCAACATGCTTGGTTCTCGCCTGGGCGGCGCTGCCCGCTTTTGTCGCCGCCCAGACGAAACATACCCCCACGGTGCAAGAAGCGCTCAGCCTGAAGTCCATTGGCGACCCCAAAATTTCGCCCGATGGCCGTCTCGTCGCTTATCAGGTGCAAACCGCGGACTGGAAAGGGAACGAGTTTGTTCGCCAGATCTGGCTGATCAACGTGGAAACCGGCAGGAGCTTCCAGCTCACTAGGGGTAAGAAGTCAGCCGGAGGCGCGCAATGGTCGCCCGATGGCCGTTGGTTAGCGTTCGTCACCGAACGCGAGCCGCTGGACCTGGAACTCACGCCTCCTGCCGGAAAAGCTGAAGAAAAGAGGGAAGAGCAGAAGGAAGAGAAGAAAGAAGAACAAAAAGAGGTAGAAAAAAAAGAAAGAAGAAAAGAAAGAGCCTGAGAAAGAAGCTGCTAAGCCCGCCGGCACTCAGATTTGGTTGATCTCGCCCGCGGGTGGGGAAGCCTGGCAACTCACCAAGTCAGAGTCGGACGTCGGCAGCTTTCGCTGGTCCAAAGACTCCAAATCCATAGCCTTCACCGCAAGCCCGCCGGAAGGCAAGGCCAGCAAAGATCGTAAGGAAAAGTACAGCGATTACGAAGTGTTCGAAAAGGACTATCGCCAGAACCAGTTGTGGTCTGTCGATGTCACGGAGGCAGAGAAAAGCACTCAGCCGGTCGTCGCCAAGCGCTTGATCAACGACCTTTCCCTTAACGTTGACGATTTTGCTTGGTCCCCCGACTCCTCCGAGATTGCCTTCAGCGCTACCACCAATCCATTCCTCGCCTTTAGCGGAAATCGCGATATCTATCTGTTGCAGCTCGCCAAGAACAACGCCGTCGCCAAAATCATCGCCCTCCCTGGCCCGGATTCGAATCCCATCTTCTCTCCCGACGGCAAAGAGTTGGCCTTCCAGACCGCACTCGCCCAACCTTATTATTATTACGCGAACGGCCACATCGCCGTGGTCCAGCTCGCCACGGTCCTGGAGAAGCCAGCCACTACTCCAGTCGACGTGCGCGATCTCACCGGCAAGTTCGACGAAGATCCTTACCCCATCGACTGGGGATCGGACGGAATCTATCTCGGCGCTGAACAGAAAACCAGTGCCCACATCTTTCGCGTAAATCCCAAGACCAACGAGATTCAGCGCGTCACCTCTCCGGACACTCTCTTGCTGGAAGACGCTTCCTTCACCCAGGACTTTAAGGCTTTGGCCTTCATCACCGAAGATTCCAGGCACATGAGCGAGCTCTTTGTTTCGCGTGTCTCACCCTTTGCCCCCAAGAAGCTCACAGACATGACCGCGCAAGTCAAAGACTGGAATCTCGGCACCTCCGAAGTGATTTCTTGGAAGAGCCAGGATGGCACCGTCATCGAAGGCATCCTCCGCAAGCCCGCAGACTATGATTCCACTCGCAAGTATCCATTGCTGGTCCACATTCACGGCGGCCCCACAGGCACTTCCGAATCTACTTTGGCTCCCGTGGGCTACGCCTACCCTGTGCAGCAATTCCTCGCCAAAGGCGCACTCATCCTCGAACCGAACTATCGCGGCTCGGCTGGCTACGGGGCCGCGTTTCGTGCGCTCAACGTACGCAATCTCGGTGTTGGCGATATGTGGGATGTCATGAGCGGGGTCGACGACCTCATCGCCAAAGGTATCGCCGATCCCAACAAGCTAGGCGCGATGGGCTGGTCCGAGGGCGGCTACATTTCTTCCTTCCTCGCCACCCACACCGACCGTTTCAAGGCCATTTCAGAAGGTGCCGGCATCAGCGATTGGATGACCTACTACGTCAACACCGACATCACCCCGTTCACCAGGCAATATCTCCACGCAACGCCCTGGGATGATCCCGAAATTTACGCTAAGACCTCGCCCATAACCACTATCAAGCAGGCAAAAACCCCCGTGCTCATCCAGCAGGGAAGCAACGACAAACGCGTTCCCGTCCCGGACAGTTATGAGCTATATCGCGGATTGCAGGATCAAGGAGTGGAGTCCCGCATGGTTCTCTATACCGGCTTTGGTCACGGCGTGAACAAACCCAAATCCATGCAAGCGCTGTTGCAGTCCAACCTGGACTGGTTCAATCACTACATCTGGAATGAGCCTATACCCAAGGATTCCCCCATCCACGGCACCAGCGAGCTAGAATCGACCAAATAATCGATGGATCCGGATGGTCATGCCTTTGTAGGAATCGCTTTCTGTTTACCGCGAGCTGCGAAGGGAGGTCCGCTCCCCCGCGCCGATTCAGTCACATCATGATCAAGACCGTTTTTCTCCTCGGCTCGCAGCGCTCGATAACACCCGTTCGCCAAATCACCTAGCTGCAGGGATCCAATCGAAACGCGTACCAGTCGCAGCACTTCTACCCCTAGCGCATCCAGCATCCGCCGGATTTGCCGGTTCTTTCCTTCGTCCAGCACGATTTCCAGCCACGAATGTTTTTGCCCGGAGCGCAGCAGCGTGGCGTGCTTGACTTTCAGTTCCTCGCCCTCGGCGGTGTCTACTCCACGCTCCAGATGTTCCAACAGCCTACTATCCGCCACTGCGCTTATATGTACGTGGTACGTTTTATCCACGTGGCTCTCCGGATCCGTGATCCTCGCGCCCCATTCCGAGTCATTCGTAAGCAGCAGCAATCCTTCACTCGCGCGATCCAGTCGCCCCACCGGGGCCACCCACGACAACCCTCTTGGCAGCAGCGAATACACCGTCTCCCGCCCCTTCTCATCCTCCGCGGTAGTCACAATGCCCCGCGGTTTGTTCATCAGCAGATAAAATCTTTTCCGCAGCGGACAGTGTCCTGCCGTCCACTTCCACCCGGTCCCTCCCAAGCCGCACCGGTGACTCTGGATTCCGCACCAACGAGCCATTCAGCCGCACCTTGCCCGCGCCAATAAGCTCTATTGCCTGCGAACGCGAACAGAATCCTAGTTTCGACAGCGCGCGCGCCAAACCAACATGCTTCCCGCACGCAGCACCTCGCGACTCTGGTCTATCTTTTCTCGCCGGCATCAGCCGGAGTGTAGCGCGAACGGATTCCCCCCGCGAGGTCTGCGACCAACTCGTGGAACTATCGGCATCATCCTGCCGTGGTTCACCGCCGTTGCCGAACTCCCAGATGTGGCAGTGCCTGCCCGGCGTACATCCACCGGTGCCATCGCCGGTGCTCTCTCGTTTCTGGTCTCATCGGGTATAGCTTGGGTTTTCTTTCGTGCTGTGGGTGAGCTCAACGAATAGACGGAGGTTCTGGATGCGTGGTCAAACGCCGCTTGCACTGTGCGCCATCCTATTATTTAGCTGCCGTGGAAACAGCTGGAGGGCTCCAGGAACTCATGTATCTCGGTATTCTGCAAAGCGAAACCGAGCCACTCATCATGGGTGCCTTGGGAACTGCCGGTGGCGCGATGCTGCTCCCAGCCGGCATTGCCTTTCTTCTTCGCTCGCCGCGAACCGAGATTCTCGTTCCCGCGGCCGCCTATATAGCACTTCCAATCTATCTTATGGTCGGCGTGATCAAACATTACGCCGCATGGCCCATCACAACGGTGGGCACGCTCTTTCCTTTGCTTCTAAAGTTTCTCTGGCACCGTTTTGCCAGAACGGACGCTTACGCCGAGGCCTGACCAGCGCTAGTCTTTCTTCTCACGTGAAGGACTCGCAGGTTGTTTCACCACGCCGTAGCTCTTCGCCAGCCACGCGCGTACTTCCTTCGGATTGTACTTGAATGGCCCATTGCCGCCCTTGTACGCGATCCGCCCATTCTCATCGATGATGTACAGCCGTTCCGGCCACGCAGCATAAGTATCGTTCGCAGTATTGGACATTTCATCGATGCCAAAGGGAAGCGGGTACTTGAACCGCTGCGTGAAGTCGTTGGCGATGGCCACGCGGTCACCGAGGGTTTTCGGCTGCGCGTAGCACACGTTATCCTTCTCTTTCTCGTTCGACTTCATCCGCCACTCGTCGGTCGGATGCGCTTCTCGAATGTAGATCGTTAGAAAATCCGCGTGCTCTTTGTAATCGTTGTAGATCTGAACGATGTCACCAACCTGGCGGCGGAACGGCGGTCAGGTAAAACTCCCGAACACCACCACCAGCGGCCGCCCCGACGTCTTTTCCCGCAAATGAAAGCGCGTGGTCCCGTCCAGTGCTACCAGCCGCACGTCCGGAGCTTGTTTCCCCACACTCAAATCGCCGAGACGCATGTGCGGAAACGCGTACCGCACCATGTAGTACACGTCCTTCGGGCCGCCAGCCATGAAGCTGAGCAGCACAAACACCGCCACCAGCAGCACGGCAACCCCGAGCATCACGCACTTGATCGCAGAGCTCATATCTCGGCCTTCAGTGAGGCGCTGCCAGAAGCTCCTCGCGCATCGCCTTGTAGCGCGCCAGAGCTTTTTCAATTATGTTCATTGCCGCATATGCAGGACGAATATCTTCCACCTGAACTTGCTTGCCCTCAAGCTGCTTATAGTCCTGGAAGAAACGCTTCACCACCAGGAGCCGGTGTGGTGGGAGGTCTCGCGCTTCCAGGTAATCGCTGAATTCCGGATCATTCGTGGCCACCGCGATGATCTTGTCGTCGCTCGCGCCCGAATCGATCATGGTCATCACCCCGATCGCCCGTGCTTTTATCAGCGCCAGCGGCTGCACCGGTTCCTGGCAGAGCACCAGAACATCCAGGGGATCGCTATCCTCGGCGTAGGTCTGCGGAATGAAGCCATAATTCGCGGGATAAAACACCGCGGAATGAATGATGCGGTCGACTCGCAACAATCCTGTCGCTTTGTCCAATTCGTATTTGACGTTCGACCCTAGTGGTATTTCGATCAACGCCTGAAAATCGCGCGGTAGTTCCTTACCGGGAGAAACGTCATGCCACGGATGCATCGAATAAGATCCTCGCTCCGAAATTTGCGAGCATCCATTATCGCCCGACAGCGCTCGAAAACCTAAGCGCTCGCACGGGCAGGTTTCTTCGTCCACGCCCCGAGAATCGTTCCCATCAGCACCAGTCCGAACAGCGGGTAAAACTCATTAATCGCGTACAGCGCTCTCGGGCGCATCTCAAACATGTACGTCATCAGCGTGATTGGCCCTACAAAGCCGATCCACACCAGCACACCAACAGCCGCACCGCGCCCCATCGTGTTGGCATTGCGCCAGATACACAACTGGGCCAGCGAATACGCAATCAACAGCTCCAACAGAAACGCAACGATAAACGGAATTGCGGGATTCGCCGCCGGCATATGCTCCACATCGACATGTTCCAGCGCAATCCACTGCTTTTGAAACAGCACGCTGTACCACAACGCCCCCAACAGCCAATACGCAATCGCCGCCACTAGTACAGCCGGGTAGTTTGTCCGCATGGAAGGTTGCCTCTTTTCAGCGCCGCAAAAATAACCTGGCTCGGCGTGAATTGGGGGGAGTCTGTATCCACATTGCCGCCATGTCAAGCACTCCCGTTTTAGAGTGCGGGAGCCCAGCTCCCGTTTTTCGCGATTCAGCCGATTTCACAAAACGATCAGCGGCAGCCCTGCCGCCACAACCGCCAGCATCCCCGCGTCAAACAATCCTCACTCGAATCCATTCTCAAACCGTCGCACCCACAGCCTCCGCTCTACGCCCGCGCTTTCTCGATCATCTCTTCCCAGATACCTTTGGATTTCAGGATCAGTTCCACGGCGTCGCGGATCGCCCCACGCCCTGCATCAGACGGCGTCGTGAAATGTGCGGCTTTCTTCACTTCACGCACCGCATTGCCCACAGCAATTGCCAGTCCTACTCGGCGCATGACCGGCAGGTCCGGCAGGTCATCCCCCACGTAGGCCACTGCGGACTCGGGTACGCCAGTCTTCTTCAACACTTCCTCAAAGGCTGAAATCTTCGTCGGCTGCTTCATGTACACGAATTCCATTTTCATTTCTTCGGCGCGCCGCCGCAAAGCAGGACTCTCGCGCCCCGTGATGCACCCGGTGCGGATGCCCGCCGTGTGCGCCAGCGTCAACCCCTGCCCGTCGTGGGCGTCGAAAATCTTTATTTCCAGGGCTGAGCCATCCGGTTGCGAAAGCAGCGCTACCCCGCCATCGGTCATCGTGCCGTCCACATCCATCAGCAGCACTTTGATCTGCGCCGCACGCTGCTTTACCGCAGGAGCGATTTTCGAGCTGCGAGCCAAAATGATCCTCCCCCTTTACTGCCGTTCTTCAACGGCAGTTCATCAAAGTTCAACTTTGTAGCGCTGGCATCCTGCCGGCTTACACGAATGAACGTAGAATTTTAGCAGGAATGTACTATTCCCTACGAAGAGAGTCTCGCGGGCCGCGCGCTCCGCTTTTCTCGCAGGGACGCAGCACGGTCGACCCTGAGCCGCGAAGGGCTTGCGCCCCATGTCCACAAAATCCATTTAAACAAAATTCAAGCGCTCAGGGCCAAAAACAAATTCACGTAATCCCAAGCGGAGTCTCCGGAGTAAGCGATCTTCTTTTATGCTATCCAACAGCCTAAATCAGCTCCAGCGTCCACAAATCGTGCAGGTGTACCACCCCCACTACCTTCTCCGTCTCTGGGTCCACCACGACGACGGAGGTAATCTTCTTCTTCTCCATGAGGTTCAGTGCCTCGCTAGCAAGCAGGCTCGGCTGGATCGTCTGCGGTGTCCGCACCATGCAATCGCCCGCGGCCATCGAAAGTGTCGCACCGCCGTGTTTTTCCATCAACCGCCGCAAGTCGCCGTCCGTAAGAATTCCCGCCAATTTTCCGTCCGCCGCAATCACCGTGGTCATCCCCAACTTTTTCGCTGACATTTCGTGGAACGTCTCGGGCATCGGTGTTTCCGGCAAAACCCGTGGTACGGCGTTCCCGGTATGCATCAAGTGCTCCACGCGAAGCAGTTTCTTTCCCAGCCGTCCCGCCGGATGCAGCGCCGCAAAATCATCTCGTCTAAACCCGCGCCGATCCAGCAGCGCGATCGCCAGCGCATCGCCCAGGGCCATCGCCACCGTGGTGCTGGCCGTGGGCGCCAGGTTCAGAGTGCACGCCTCTTCCTTCACGCTCACATCCAGCACCACTTCACTCGCTCCCGCCAGTGTGGACTTCATATTTCCCGTCAGCGTAACAATCGATATTTCCAGCCGTTTCAGTGCTTCCAGTAAATTCAGTATTTCCGGTGTTTCTCCGCCGTAACTGATAGCCAACAGGGAATCGCCTCGCGCGAGCATCCCCAAATCGCCATGCAGCGCATCCGCTGGATGCAGGAAAAACGAGGGCGTACCCGTGCTCGATAGCGTCCCCGAAATTTTTCGCCCCACTAATCCCGACTTGCCCATCCCGGTGACAGCCACACGGCCCGCGCACCCCAGCAGCAACTCGACCGCTCGATCAAAGGACGAATCCAGCCGCTGCAACAGATCCGCGATCGCTTCCGCTTCGATGCGCAACACCCGCCGGGCCGACTCCAGGCTCATGCCGCACTCCAACGCCGCACCACGGTGGCAAGTTCTTTCACCCGGCGGAGCAGTTCCGGTAGCGCCGCGAGCGGCAAAGCATTCGGACCGTCGGATAACGCGGCCGCGGGATTTTCGTGAGTTTCCAGGAATAGTCCATCCACCCCGGCAGCCACGCCCGCGCGTGCCAGCGTCTCGATAAACTCCGGTTGCCCGCCGCTGGCATTCCCTAAGCCTCCGGGGATTTGTACCGAATGCGTGACGTCGTACACCACTGGATACCCAAGCTTCTGCAGAACGGGGAAAGCCCGCATGTCCACCACGAGATTGTTATAGCCAAACGCCGCGCCTCGTTCCGTCAGAATAATGTTCTGATTGCCAGACGAGGCCACCTTCTCCGCCACATTTCCCATGTCCCAGGGTGAGAGAAACTGCGCCTTCTTAAGATTGATAACCCGGCCGGTCCTTGCGGCCGCAACCAGCAAATCCGTCTGCCGCGCCAGAAACGCCGGGATTTGCAGAATATCCACCACCTCTGCCGCTGGCTCGGCCTGTGAGCAATCATGAATATCGGTCAGCACCGGCACCCGAAGCTCCGCTTTGATCCTGGCCAGAATGCGTAGCCCTTCCGTCAGCCCTGGCCCGCGAAACGCCTTGATCGAGGACCGATTCGCCTTGTCGTAGGAAGCCTTGAATATGTACGGCACGCCGGCATCGGCAGCAATTTTCGCCACGCGTTCCGCCATCATACGCGCATGTGATTCCGACTCGATCACGCACGGACCGGCAATCAAAAACAGCGGGTGCGCGCCTCCCAGGCGCACCGACCCGACAGAAATTTCACGCGGAATCGTCATGAATTCAAGAAAGATACCACAGCTGCTCAGGCCGAGGCCTGGGGCACACTGCGCAACGCCGGTGTATGCGTCTGCGCTTCAACCGCGGCAACGTTGGTCGTTGGGCGCGTTTTCTGAATCCGGTGTTCCAGCGCCGCTCCGATAAACGCCGCAAACAACGGATGCGGCTCCAACGGTTTGGACTTAAATTCCGGGTGGAATTGGCACCCAAGGAACCATGGGTGATTTGGCGCTTCCACAATCTCCACGTAATTCTCGTCCGGAGTCCGCCCCGTAATTCTCAGTCCTGCCGCCACCAGCGTCTTTTCGTATTCGCGATTGAACTCATACCGGTGCCGGTGCCGTTCGCTGATTTCCGTCATTCCGTAGGCTTTCTGGGCAAACGATCCGGACTCCAGCTTGCACGGCCACGCGCCCAGCCGCATCGTGCCGCCCATCTCGTCGATCCCCAGCAGTTCCCGCAATTTGTAAATCACGCGGTGGGGTGTCTGGGGTTCAAACTCGGTGCTGTCTGCTTGGGCCAGTCCTGCCGCATCGCGCGCATATTCGATGGTCGCGCACTGCATCCCCAGGCAAATCCCGAAAAACGGAATCTTGTGCTCGCGCGCATATTGAATCGTATACACCATCCCCTGAATTCCGCGTTTCCCAAACCCGCCGGGCACCAAAATCCCATCGTAATTCTTCAGCCGTTTTTCCGCGGTTTCTAAGGAATCAATGTCCTCGGACTCGATCCATTCGATCACTGTCTTGTGGTTGTGCGCCAAGCCGCCATGCAGCAGCGCCTCGCGCAAGCTCTTGTACGCATCCTCAAGCTGAACGTACTTCCCCACGATCGCGATGCGCACTTCGCCCTTCGGATGATGCAACCGGTTCAACATCTCCAGCCACGGCTGCATATTTGCCGGACGATCTTCCAGCCGCAACAGTCGCGTGATCTGCGCATCCAGACCTTCCTTGCTCAGCTCCACCGGCACTTCGTAGATCGTCTTCACATCCTCCATCGAAATCACGCACGATTCCGCCACGTTACAAAACAGGGCGATCTTCTTCTTCAGATCCGCCGAAATGTGCCGCTCGCTGCGGCATAGCAAAATGTCCGGCTGAATCCCGATGCCCAGCATTTCCTTAACGCTGTGCTGTGTCGGCTTCGTCTTCAATTCTCCTGCCGCCGCAATGTACGGCACAAGCGTCACATGCACGAACAGCGTATTCTCGGCGCCCAACTCCAACCGCATCTGCCGGATCGCTTCCAGAAATGGAAGCGATTCGATGTCCCCCACCGTGCCGCCAATTTCCACGATCACCACGTCCACGCCTTCAGACACCCGCTTGATGCACCGCTTGATCTCGTCCGTAACGTGCGGAATCACCTGCACCGTCTTCCCCAGGTAATCCCCGCGCCGCTCTTTCGAAAGGATCGTTTCGTAAATGCGTCCGGTGGTCCAGTTGTTGTCGCGGGAAAGCTTCACGTGCGTGAAACGCTCGTAGTGGCCCAGGTCCAGGTCCGTTTCCGCACCATCGTCGGTGACGAACACTTCACCGTGTTGAAACGGGCTCATCGTACCCGGATCGACATTCAGGTACGGATCGCATTTTTGGATGGTGATTTTGAAGCCGCGACTTTCGAGGAGACAACCGATGGAAGATGCTGCTACGCCCTTACCAAGTGATGAAACCACACCGCCGGTTACAAATATATATTTTGGCGCCATCCAGGTCGCTCGCCTCTGCCCTGGGCAGACTTGAGCTTTGTCGGACCTCCACAGGATTGACGTACATACAATTATGTTCGGAAGCACCCACACTGTCAATGTTAAGTCTTGCAGCCGACCCATCGGATTTTTCGTTCCGCCGCGGGTCGCCCCGGAACTTTCATTTGCTCCACGGGATCGAAGCCGCGAACACCGCCATCTCGCCGCCCGAAGACGTTTTGTAACGTCGCCAGAAACCTTTATGCTTGTTTCGCTCCGGATAGCATAGGCTTTAACCTGTACTGATCCTGAGAGCGCGAACAACTGGAGAACGGGACTTGCGAAAGGGAACAAGAACAACGCTGCTCGCCATCGCGGCCGCGTTGACGTCCGTCTCAGTTTCTCCTCAACAGAAAAGCGCGCCGCCAACGAACTTGGACTTGGCTACTTACGACGTAAAACGCGAAGTCACTCTTCTCGGCACTGTGCAATCCTTTACGCCAGCCGCGCAAACTCCCCCGCTCGGCGCACATCTCACTCTTCAAACCGCGGCTGGCATCATCGATGTCCATCTCGGCGATTCGCGCTTTCTCGCCGCTAACCAATTCCAGATCAATACCGGAGATGCGCTGCGAATCGTCGGTGAGAACCTTACCTCCGACACCCGAACACAGTTCGTAGCCCGCCTCATCCAGAACGGTGCCCAAGTCCTCGCGCTCAGGACCATCCGCGGCATTCCTTTCTCTTACATGATTCCCCGCAACGCCACCTCCGCTAACGCGCACACAGGTGTCCTGTGAACAGGCATGCCCGTCTCATCGCTCCTGCGCTCGCTATTGCGGCCGTGTTTCTCACCTCTTGTGGCAGCTCCACCATTACGCCTCCTCCACCCAGTGGAAATTTCTCCGACGCCAGTTTGCACGGCCAATACGCCTTCTCCATGAGCGGCGTCGATCTTACCGGAGCATTTTTTGCCCGCATCGGTTCCTTCACCGCCGATGGAGCCGGGAACATCACCGGTGGCCTCGAAGACCTTTTGGCTCTCAGTTCCGGTCAGCCCGCCTCCACGGTTTCGTTGACCGGCGGCACGTATCAAATTCAGTCCGCCGGCAGTGGTGTTATGACTCTAAACGCCGCTGGCGGCAGCACCTTGCAGTTGAGCATGGTCCTGCAGTCAACCGCCATCGGCTATCTTGTACAGACGGACTTGAACGCCAGCACCAGCGGCACCCTCATCCAGCAGACGCCAGCCGATTTCACGAACGCCTCGTTAGCCAATCCGTACGTCTTCAGCGCCTCCGGCGTTTCCTTCGCGAATTCCAACGCCTCCCCCCTCAGCCTTATCGGCAGAATCGCCACCGATGGCAACGGCAACATCACCGGCGGCGTGATGGACACGAATGACAGCAGCCCTTCCGCTCCCTCCGGCGCCACTCCTATCGCTCCCGGCACCTATGCCCTCGACACCAGCGGCAATGGCACGAGTTTTGGCCGCGGCACGACGACTTTCAACGGACGCACCTTCGCTTTCTATATTGTCGATTCCACTCATTTCGAACTGCTCGAAGAAGACGCTCTCGGCGGGAGCTCCGGCGATGCCTTGCTACAAACCGGAGCCATCGCCACGCAGAATCATGAATTCACCGGAAGTTTCGTTTACCTTATCGGCGGGCTTTCCACGCTGGGCAGCCAAGGCCCGGTCAGCCGCGTCGCGCGATTCACCGCCGATGGAAATGGAGGTATCGGTTCCATCTCACTCGATGACAACGACGACGGCACCTATCGCCACATCTCTCAAGGCACCAACATTTCCGCAGCAACCTACTCCATCGACTCCGCCAATTCTGGAAGCGGCCGCGGCGCTTTTACCTTTACCGACTCCGGCGGCGGAACTTATGCCGACATCTTCTATCTAGTTTCGCCCACGCAAGCCGTGGTCCAGGAAACCTCGAAAGGAATCATCGGCACCGGCGTCATGTACGCACAAACCGGCAGCCCGTTTACCGTGGCGGCAAGTGCCGGCACCTACGTGTCGAATTGGAGCGGCGTCCAACTCGGCTCTTCCAGCGCGGTCCCTTTCGAAGAAGACTTCGTGAACCAATTCAGCTTGAGCAACGGCAATTCTAGCAATGTTGCCGGTCTCACCGACTACGTGGAGCTGGGCCTTAGTTCCAAAACCTTGTTTTCAAACGTAGGTCTCGGCGGGACACTCACCATCAACAAAGACGGCACCATGAACAATCTCTATAAGTTTGCCATCAGTGGCTCACCTTCGATAACCGTCAATTTCCAGGCCTATTTTGTTAATCCAGGAACAGTCCTGATGGTTTGTTCGGACAGCATCCGTACCACCGCGGGCATCGTTCACCAGCAGCAGTAACCATCGGTGCTTGAGGGTTCCCTAACCTTTGCGGTTTGAGCAAAGGGTGGAGACTTTTTTGTTCAAGAGTTTTTTTCCTTCTCAAACCTCCGCCCGCTTTTCTTCTCTGAGCAGTTTCTCCACTCGCGTCACGTCTTCCGGCACATCCACACTTACGGCATCGTGCGGAACTTCCGCCACACGGATGCGCCAGCCATTTTCCTGCCAGCGCAACTGCTCCAGCTGCTCGGCCTTTTCCAGCTCCCCTTGCGGCAGCGTCGGATACTCCAGCAGCGCATCGCGCTGAAACGCATACAGCCCCAGATGCTTCCAGTACTTCACGTGCACTTTCTGCTGTGTATCCCGGATCCATGGAATCGGCGCGCGCGAGAAATACAGCGCATATTCATCGAAATCCAATACTACCTTCACCACGTTGGGATCTATGATGTCGTTGGCATGGCGGATCGCTGTGGCTACCGTCGAAATCTGTGCTGGCGGCTCTTCCAACAACGCGCCCACCGCCGCGTCGATCGCCAACGGGTCAATCAATGGTTCGTCTCCCTGCACATTCAAGAAGATGTCTCCTGGCTCGTGAACCGCCAGCTCCGCAATCCGCTCCGTGCCCGTCCGGTGCTCGGTACGCGTCATGCGCGCCTGCCCGCCAAACCTCTCCACCGCCTCGAAAATCCTTTGGTCATCCGTTGCTACCAACACATTGTGAACGGTTTGCGCTCGTTTGGCGCGTTCGTATACGTGCTGGATCATCGGTTTCCCCGCCAGAGACACCAGCGGTTTTCCGGGAAACCGTGTTGAACCAAATCGCGCCGGGATGACCACAACAATTTGAGGGTCGGACATCAGCTCGCTCCCCGATTGCTCAATTCGACCGATGCTAACATACGGGACACCCTGGAACTGTGGCGGACCGATCCTGTAGGCGCCGTAGGCGCCGAGTTCCGCTTGCCTTCCGAAGCGCCGGTGTTATCATGAGGGCGTCCGCGCGGCCCTCTCGGTGAACCGGGAGGTATGGGGGCGCCGTGAACCGCGATGTTAGCGTGATTCGTGCTGTTGGGAACTCTTGGGTACCACCGGGGCTCGCGAAAACCCACCTCCTCGCCTGCATCATCTTGCTCTGTGCCCCATTTCCCTTGTTTGCGCAGGATGCCACCCCAAACCGGCCCGAACAAACTCCACCACCGGTTCCCCGGGAAGTCACCGTTAAGAACGACACCCCTTCGGTTAGAATTCAGCCGGGTAAAATCATCAAGGCGGAAGTGGACTTGGCCCTTGTCAATGTGACCGTCACCGACCCCTACAACCGCCTTGTAACCGGTCTGGAGCCCGATAATTTCCGCGTCTTCGAAGACAATATCGAGCAGGAAATCGTTAGCTTTTCTTCCGAAGACGTGCCCATCTCCATCGGCGTCATTTTCGATTTCAGCGGCAGCATGGCCAACAAGGTCGACAAGGCCCGCGAAGCGGCTTTGCAATTCTTCAAAACCGCCAATCCTCAGGATGAGTTCTTTCTGGTGAGCTTCAATGAACGCGCCGAACTCACCAGCACCTTCACGAATAGTGTCGAAGATCTGCAGAGTCGCATGATGCTGACTGCCCCAAAGGGCAGGACTGCCCTCTTGGACGCTATCTACCTCGGTCTCAGCCAGATGAGGGGTGCACACAACGCCAAACGTGCCTTGCTCATCCTTTCCGATGGAGGCGATAATCATAGTAGGTACAACGAAAACGATATCAAGCGCTTGGTGCGCGAAGCCGACACCCAGCTCTATGCCATCGGCATCTACGACCCGCTTGGTTATCGCAATCGTACCCCGGAAGAGCTCAACGGTCCTTCATTACTGGCCGAAATCACCGAACTGACCGGTGGCCGCGTATTTGCCGTCGAGCATCTAAATGATCTGCCGGACATTGCGTCCAAGATCGGCATGGAGCTGCGCAACCAATATGTACTGGGATACCGACCAAGCAATCACACCCACGACGCCCGCTGGCGTAAGATTAAAGTCAAGCTGCGGGCGCCCAAGGGCCTCCCGCCGCTCTCCGTCTACGCCAAAACCGGCTACTACGCGCCCGCTCACTAATTCTATCGTCCCCTTCTGGTTCGCGCGGTTCGCCGCGCCCGTTCTGGTCACGTTTTTCGTGTGCGTCGGCACCGTCTTTGCCCAAGTTCCCGTCGTCAATACGCCTCCGCCTCCACCCGATCAGGCGCAGTCGCAAGCTCAGAACAATCCCAACAACAAGCAAGGCAAAATCTCACTCAACGTGAACCTCGTGGTTCTGCATACCAGTGTGCTCGACGATCGCGGCAAGTTCGTCGAGGGCCTGACGCAAGACAATTTCCGCGTCTACGAAGACAAAGTCGAACAAAAACTTGCCGTCTTCAAGCGCGAAGATATTCCCGTCAGCATGGGTCTTGTCATCGACAACAGCGGCAGCATGCGCGACAAGCGGCCACGCGTGAACGAAGCCGCGCTTACGCTCGTCCAAAGCAGCAATCCTCAAGACGAAGCTTTCGTTGTGAACTTTAACGACGACTTCTACCTCGACCTCGACAAGGACTTCACCAGTAGCATTCCGGAACTGAAGGAAGCGCTCGAGCGCATCGATGCCCGCGGCTCCACCGCGCTCTACGACGCCATCATCGGCTCACTAGATCACTTGAAAAAGGGCAAGAAGGAAAAGAAGGTCCTGCTGATTGTCACCGATGGCGAAGACAACACCAGCCGCAGTTCTCTCGAAAAGACCATCCGTGAAATCCAGAAAACCGATACGGTGATTTACACAATCGGCCTGCTCAGCCAGGAAAGCAAGAAGAGCGCCAAAACTGCCAAGCGCGCCCTAACCGAAATTGCCCAAGCCTCCGGCGGCGTCGCCTATTTTCCGGAGAATGTTGAGGACGTCCACTCTATCTGTGAACAGGTGGCCCACGATATCCGCCATCAGTACACTCTTGCTTATTACCCTTCCAATACCGCCCGCGATGGCAGTTTCCGCAGCGTCCATGTCGATGTGATTCCGCCGCGGGGGCACGGCAAGCTCGTGGCCCGGACGCGCAACGGCTACTACGCCCCCGGCGGAGGCGCTACTGCCTCCGGGAAATAGCTCCGCCCGGCGCTGTGAACCAACTCATAAATCGGTTAGGTTTAGATCCACCACTCAACACTTGAGCTTTCGCATCTACCTTCAGAATGAGCACCTACGAAAAAACCGGGGGAGGGGTGCCGGGCGCCACAGCCCCGACCTCGGTCCTATTTTAGAACTCGTTTCGGCAACCAAAACCAAATACCGTCATTCCGAACGGAGTCCGCGGAGTCGAGGAATCTCTCTTCGATCGCTAAAATTCCCCAGTCCCTCGATTTCACCTCAGCATCCCTAAGAAACTCGTCCCGTGCGGAATCCGTCCACCAAAATTCTCCGCGATCGTCTGCCCCATATCTGCCAACGTAGCGCGTACTCCGATATCCTTCCCCGCTTTCTGCGCGGGCGCGTACGCCAGAATCGGCACATATTCCCGCGAATGATCCGTCGTCTCCCATCGTGGGTCAGGATCGCATCCATGGTCTGCGGTCACGATCAGCAAATCCTGCGAATTCAGCAGCGGCAAATAATCCGTCAGCGCCGCATCAAAATCTTCCAGCGAGCGGGCAAAGCCTCCCACGTCCTTGCGGTGCCCGTAAAGCATGTCAAAATCCACTAAATTGCAGAAAATCAGCCCACGCTTGCGCCCTCGCCCCGCCTCCGAAAGTTTCTCCATGCCGTCCGCGTTGGATTTCGTGGTTACGTAATCTTCCACGCCTCGCCCGTTATAGATGTCGTGAATCTTGCCGATCCCAAACACCGGCTCACCGCGCTCTTGCAGCACGTCCAGCAGCATGGGTTTCGGCGGGTCCACCGCGTAATCGTGACGTCGCGAGGTGCGCATGAATTTTCCCGGTTCCCCAGTAAATGGTCGCGCAATCACGCGGCCTACGCGGTGCTTCCCATCCAGCAATTTCCGCGCGATTTCACACATCCGGTAAAGCTCGCCAATCGAAATCACATCCTCATGCGCCGCAATCTGGAAGACGCTGTCACCCGACGTGTACACGATCGGCTTTCCCGTGCGCACATGTTCTTCGCCCAGTTCCTTGATAATCTCCGTGCCCGACGCCGGCTTATTCCCAATCGTTTTCCGCCCAATCTGCTCTTCAAACGTCTCCATAATTTCCGGCGGAAAACCGTGCTTGTACACGGGAAACGCCTGGTCCAGCCACACTCCCGCCATCTCCCAATGTCCCGTGGTAGTGTCTTTTCCGGGTGAATGGGTTGCGCCCTTCCCGAATGAGGCCAGCGGTCCCAGCGCGGGCGGTAAATGCCTCAGCGGCGCAATATTCCCCAGGCCCAGTTTCATCAGATTCGGCAAATGCAATGGCCGCGATTCCGCAATATGCCCCAGCGTATTGCGTCCCACATCGTCGTATTCCGCCGCATCTGGCAGCGCCCCAATCCCCACACTATCCAGCACGATCCAAATCACGCGGTCAAACATCGCCATACGCCGCCCCTCTCTACTCCCTCATTCCCATCCAATCTGCCATCCTTCTCACCTGCACTGTGGGACCGCTTCTCGCCGTGAGCTTCGAAGGGTTACGCCGCCCACCTTCCATCGCGTCTTGCCTCTCAACTCTCTGCGTCCTCTGCGCTCTTCCTCCGCGCCCAGTGCCGTTAAAATCCCCGCGCCACGTCTTGCCTACCTCCTGTACGGGCGGCTTTACGCTGCCTGCCTTTAATCTTTGCAATCCTGCTCCTTAACGCAAACCCGTCATTCCGAGCGAAGCGAGGAATCTCTCTTCGATCTCTCCGCAGCGCAGCCGAGCCCGCCGCATAACTTAGCACGCACCCCTGCCCAAGGGAATTGACGCGCCAAACGTCTCGGCCTACGATGGCCCCCGTGTACTCCCGGGTGGAACATTCGGGCCCTTTCCTGCGTACAACCTAGTAGAAGGGAGCAGCATGCCCGTAGACAACCGCGTTCGTAGAACCTCTGTGGTGTTTCCGCTTCTTCTCATCGGCATTGGCTTGGTATTTCTGCTCTCCCGTTGGCTGCCCGATTTTTATCCCTGGCCCGTCCTCTGGAAGTATTGGCCGCTGCTGCTGATCCTCATCGGCGCGGGTATGTTCTGGGATAGTGTGCAACGCCGCGACGATCCCCAGGATGCTCCTTATTTCCCGATTGGCTCGACCATCGGCACCCTTCTGTTTCTCATTGTCATGACCTTCCTGCTCGTTCACCAGCGCGGGGCCATGCACCGCGATTGGATGCATGTCTCCGCCGGTTCCGGCCATCATGGCCACGAAAACCAGGTCGTCCAACTCGGTGACGCCAAGGCTGTGCGCATGACCGTCCACATGCCCGCTGGAGAACTGCATATCGAAGGCGGAGCCACGCCCCTGCTCGAAGCCGACTTTTACCAGGGCCCTTCCTGGAACGCCCCGGCCGTCGATTATTCCGTCGAAAAAGCCGAAGGCACTCTCTCCATCAATCAGCAGAGCGCCAGCCAATTGATGACCAACTCTGACAACATCTGGAAGCTTAAGCTCAGTGACGAGGTACCTATCGATTTGGAAGTGGACGTCGGCGCGGGTCGCGGCGATCTAAGCCTCGCGCACGTGGACCTCACTCGCCTCGAACTGAACATCGGCGCGGGCCAGGCCAACGTCGATCTAACCGGCGAACGCGGTAAGGACGTACAGGCTAATATTCACGGCGGAGTCGGTGAAGCCATAATCCGTCTGCCCAAGAACGTCGGGGTCGTGGCTACGGTCCATGGCGGCCTGGGCTCCGTCGATGTTCACGGCCTCAAAGAAGAAGACGGCCAATACACCAACTCCGCCTACGGCAAAGCCCCCAACACCATCCACCTCACCGTAGAAGGCGGCATCGGCCACATCAAGCTGGAACAAGAATAACCACTCACCTCGGGTGTTATGCTTTTCCTGATGAATCTTTCGAGTTACAACTCCCACGCAGTTATAGATGCATTTCGGCGTGGCGACTACGAGTTCGTCTTGCAGAGCGCCATGCCCCACGCGCTTGCTGGAAATGCCGACGCCCAATGCACGATCGCCTTGCGCTATGAGTCCGGACTTGGAGTGCAAAGGAATGTTGTCGAAGCAGAACGCTGGTTGCTCAAAGCCACGGCTCAGAACAGCGCCTTGGCTTGGCACAACCTGGGCACGCTACTCGATGAGTCATCCCGGTATCGAACACCGTTGGAGCGAAGCTAAAGCTTGTTGGAAAAGAGCCGCAGAACTCGGCTTTAACCTCGGTGACCCATACCTACCTTTATAGGATTGGGCATGCGGCCGAAGCTTCGGCACCGGCCTCAAGCGGCATGCGCCAGCCGCTCATATTCCATGCCACCTTGATCCGATAGCAACACCCACAGCGTGTATATGCCGAGCGCCGTACCGAATGGCGGGTGCAGCAGCGACACGATAGCCAGGATGATGGCCGCGATTCGCGCCCAAGGCTGCAGCTTCAGTAATCCCCAGCCCACAAGGATCCCCGCGGCTGCCACCAGGAAGAGTGAACCACCGATAATCGACAACACCAGCGGCGCGATGAATCGCCCAACCGTTTCCGTCGCCGGAATGCTCAATCGCACGACGCCGCTCAGTGTCATCAGCACGAATCCGGGGATTACGAACAGCGCTCCGGCGATAATCCAAAGGATGCCAACGGTACGAAGATGCCGATCCAGCCGGCCGGGCAGCGCGGGGGCCATCACAAGGGGAATAGGGCGCTGGCAATTCGGGCAAATGCTCGCCGGGGGTTGAATCTGAGCTCCGCAGGCACTGCAGAACATAGGCACCTCCCGAGAACGGTAAACGCTGCAACCTCAGATTACGCTCGCGCAAAGAGGCACCGCAAGGCCGCGCATCACTTCGCCATCAGCCCATCCAGCTGACGATTCTGCGGCCAGCGAGCCCTGCTCCGACGCGGCCCTCAGGAGATCCACCGGGCGATCAGGTAGGCGGCACCCGCTGCCAGCGCGCCGATGACAAGCGTCTGAAGAGCGCCGCGGAGCGTGGGCGCTCCCGTGTAACGTGCTTTGACGAAGCCGAAGATGAACAGCGCGATGAGCGTCACAACAACGGATAGTAGAAACGCCGTATGCACACTCGAGGCCAGCATGTATGGCGCAAGAGGGACCAGGCCGCCGGCGATGTACGCGAGGGCGATGGTAAGGGCGCTGCGCAACGCACGGCCAGGGTCCGGCGCTTCCAGCCCGAGTTCAAAGCGCATCATGAAATCGACCCAGGCCTTTGGCTTGCGCCGAAGCGCTTCGACAATCGGCTGGCTCTCTTCCCGGGTCAGCCCGTAGGATTGGAGAATATCTGCCACTTCTTTAGCCTCGGCATCTGGAATCGTCTCGGTCTCCTTCTTTTCTCGAAGCAGTTCTTGCTCGTAATGCTCGGCGTCACTGCGCGCCGCAAGAAAGCCACCAAGACCCATCGCGATGGAACCAGCAGCAATTTCGGCCAGGCCCGCCACCACCACAACATGAGACGAAGAGACCGCCCCGGATAGTCCGGCGGCCAGGGCAAAGGGAACGGTAAGACCGTCGGACATGCCGATCACAATGTCCCGAACGAGTTCACCGCCGGTGAAGTGCGTTTCCGTGTGTGGAGTTTGCGGCACGGTATCCTCCCTTTCGCTGTGTGACGATCGGATTTTAGCGGAAACACCTGAACCGCGGTGTGCTTCGCGTACCCTCGCCCGGGTCCTAACCCGGCGGTAGTCCCAAGCCGGTGATACATAGATACGAAAGCTTCAGATAGCTTCAGCCCAATTTGCTCGCTTTCCCCTTGCGCCCTATAATTTAAGGTTTAGGCACTGCGCTCTGAGCGTGCTGACTGGGCTTCCCTTTGGCCACGAACGAAACCATCGCTCCTCCGTCCACCCAGCAAGACGTTTTGCTCGTCCGGGGTGCGCGTGTACACAACCTCAAGAACATCACCGTCGAAATCCCCCATAGTGCCCTCACCGTGGTCACTGGCGTCAGCGGCTCCGGCAAATCCTCCCTCGCCTTTGACACCGTCTACGCCGAAGGCCAGCGCCGTTACGTCGAATCCTTGTCCGCCTACGCGCGCCAGTTCCTCGAGCGCATGGAAAAGCCCGATGTCGACGAAATTTCCGGCATCGCCCCGGCCGTGGCCATCCGCCAGAAAAACTCCACCCGCAATCCGCGCTCGATTGTCGCCACCGCCACCGAAATTTACGACTACCTCCGCCTCTTCTTCGCTCGCTGCGGCCAAACCTACTGCATTAAGTGCGGCGCCGAAGTCCGCCGAGACTCCCCCGACGAAATCGCTAATCGCATCCTCGCCCTTAAGCCCGGCCGCCGCTTCTACGTTCTCTACACCTTGAAAGTCGCCGCTCCGGAACCGCTGCCAGCCGGGAAGAAGCCCTCAAAAAAGAAAGTCGCTCCTGCCTCAATTGCTGAATCCCTCCGCCCGGTCCTGGTCGAACTGCAAAAGCGCGGCTTCCATCGTCTTTATCAAGATGGCAAAATCCACGAATTCTCATCGCCAGAAACATTGCTGGACGTGGATTTCACCAAGGTCGTCTACGTTCTCGTCGACCGGCTCGCCGTCAATCCCGAATCCCGCGCGCGCCTGGTCGACTCCGTCGAAATCTGCTATCGCGAAGCCGGCGAAGCCATCCTTGAATTCGTCGCGGATGCCGCCGGTAATCTTGCCGAGCGCCTTACCTTCAACGAGCGATTCGAATGCAAGAATGACGGCACCCTGTACCAGGAGCCCGAGCCGCGCCTGTTTTCGTTCAACAATCCGTATGGCGCATGCCCGCGCTGTCAGGGTTTTGGCAACACCATCGATTTCGATCTCAATCTCGTCGTTCCCGACGCCAGCAAATCGCTCGACGACGGCGCCATCGAGCCGTGGAGCAAGCCCCGCTACCGCGTCCTCATGCAAGACGCCCGCAAATGGGCCCGCGCTCAAGGCATCCCCACAAATGTTGCGTGGCGCTACCTTACCGCGGACCAGCGCCGTCTGATTCTCGAAGGCGATCCCGCGAGCAAGTACGAAGGTGTAAAAGGTTTCTTCAACTGGCTCGAGCGCAAAAAATACAAGCTCCACGTCCGCGTCTTTCTCAGCCGTTATCGCGGTTATGCCACCTGCCCTGAGTGTAGTGGAACGCGTCTTCGCGCGGAAGCCCGCGCCGTGCGCATCACCGGAAAATCCATCACCGATCTTTGCAAGCTCACGGTGAAGGAGGCGCGCCAGTTCTTCGCCGAACTAAAACTTACCGATAGCCAGGCCAAAGTCGCCGACAAAATCCTGCAGGAAATTCGTGCCCGCCTGCAATTTCTTGATGAGGTCGGCCTGGATTACCTCACCCTCGATCGTCTCACTTCCACGCTCTCCGGCGGCGAATCGCAGCGCATCCAACTCGCTACCTCGCTTGGCTCTCATCTAGTCGGCGCTCTCTACGTCCTGGACGAACCCTCCATCGGGTTACATCCACGCGATACCCAGCGCCTGATCGACATCCTGAAATCCTTGCGCGACCTCGGCAACACGGTCCTCGTCGTCGAGCACGATCCCGACACCATTCAGGCTGCCGACCGCGTTTTGGATCTTGGCCCCGGCGCCGGCGAACTGGGTGGCAAGCTGCTCTTCTCCGGCACCTACGACGAAATTCTCAAGGATCCCAAATCCATCACCGGCCGCTACCTCAGCGGCGAGACCAAAATCCCCATTCCCGCTACGCGCCATAAGCCCTCCGGCAAATTCCTTCGTCTTTACGGCGCTACGCTGCACAACCTCAAAAACATCGATCTGATGTTGCCTCTCGGCATGCTCACCGTAATCACCGGTGTGAGCGGCTCTGGCAAATCTACGCTGGTCCATAATGTCCTGTTCCGCGCTCTGGCCGCGAAACGTAACGGCGCCACCATCAAAGAATTCTGCGACCGCCTCGAAGGCGATCAGTACATCACCGACGTGGTTATCGTAGACCAATCTCCCATCGGCCGGACGCCGCGTTCGAATCCCGCCACGTACATGAAGGCCTTCGACGCCATCCGCGAAGTGTTTGCGGAAACTCCCGACGCCAAGCGACGTGGTTTTGCCGCCGGTCATTTCTCCTTTAACGTCCCCGGCGGCCGGTGCGAAACCTGCCAGGGCGACGGCACGGTCACCGTCGAAATGCAATTCCTCGCTGATGTCGAACTGGTTTGCGAAGAGTGCCGCGGCCAGCGCTTCAAAAGTAGCGTCTTAGATGTGCGATACCACGGCAAAAATATTCACGATGTTCTTCAGATGACCGTGCGCGAAGCCCTAGCCTTTTTCGTCAATGTTCCCAAGGTCGTTTCCAAGCTTCGTGTCCTAAACGAAATCGGCTTGGGCTACCTGCGGCTCGGCCAGTCTGCCACCACGCTTTCCGGCGGTGAAGCCCAGCGACTGAAGCTCGCTTCTCATCTCACCCGCATGGAAAATCAGGGCATTCTTTATATACTTGACGAGCCCACCACCGGCCTCCATTTTGACGATATTGCCAAACTGCTCGCGGCATTTCGCAAACTCCTCGAGTCTGGCGCATCCCTCCTCGTCATTGAGCACAATCTCGACGTCATCAAGTCCGCCGATTGGTTGATCGATTTGGGCCCGGAAGGTGGCGACGAGGGCGGTAGAATCATTGCGACCGGCACTCCCGAACAGGTAGGCCGCAATACTCAGTCGCACACCGGCCGGTTCCTCTCTCGGGTGCTATTGAATGGCAATGGACATGGCAAGCGCAACGGCAACAATAAGTGAGGTGAATCTCGGCGGACAGCGAGCAGCCCTGCGCGCGCCTTTTCTGTTCCTGACCGCGCTTTGTTTTTTCCTCGTTGCACAGCTTGGTAACGGTCAGCAGCAAACTCCCGATTCCAGAACCGCTCCTGCTTCTGCCCAAAAAGTTCGTAATCCTCTCAACGATCTCCTCGACGAAGCCCAGGCCGCACTCGCCAAAAACGATTACGCCGCCGCGATTCCCCCTTTACAGAAATTCATCGCCGAAAAGCCAGACGTCGCCTACGCTCACTTTCAGCTTGCTTACGCATTCACCGCCCTTAAACGTTCTGACGAAGCTCGCGCGGAATATGAAAAGTGCATCGCGCTGGATCCCAAAATGACCGAAGCCCAACTGAATCTCGGCATTCTTCTCCTCGACAAAGATCCTGCTGCTGCCGTCGAACCTCTCCGAAAAGCCGTGGACCTGCTCCCTTCGCAAAGTCGCCCTAGGTTCCTGCTTGGTCTTGCGCAAGAGCGCTCCGGAGATCTGAAGAATGCCGTTGAATCTTTCGACGGCGCCACTCGCCTGGATCCTAAGAACGACGAAGCCCTCCTCGAACTGGCCAAAATCTACTTGAAGCAAAATCGTCCCGCCGACGCCGAAGCAAAATTTCGGGGTGTCTTGGCCCTTCAGCCGAAAGCACCAGAAGCTTTGCAGGGTTTAGCTCTCAGTTTGGACGCGGAGAGAAAACCCGAAGCCGCGGGTGCCTATCGCGAGTACCTTGCCGCGCAGCCGCAGGACAGTGGCGCGCGTACGCGCCTGATCCACCTGCTCGTCGAGCAGCAACAATTCGATGAGGCTCTGGCCGAACTCGACAAGACCGCCCCCGGTTCGCCGCCCAGTCTCGAAATGCTCAAGCTCAAGGCTGATATCGAAATCGGTCAAAAACACCTCGATGCCGCCATCGCCACCCTTAAACAAGCCGTGGCCGTCGCTCCCAACGACGCCGCTTTGCACGGCGGTCTGGGCCGCACCTACCTGCAAACTCGCGATTTCCCCAACGCTGAAAAGGAATTGAAAATCGCCCTCAACCTCGACCGCGACAATCTCACTTACTGGAAAGATCTCAGCTCCACGTATTATTTATCCGGAAATTGCCCGGCCACGTTAGCGAGCCTCGATGTCATTGCCAAAACAGAAACTCCCGGCGCCGGCCCCTGGTTTATCCGCGCACTCTGTTACGATAAACTCAATCAGGTTGAGCCCGCCCTGGATGCATATCGCAAATTCCTGGAACTTGACGGCAACAGGAATCCCGATCAGGTTTGGCAGGCAACGCAGCGTATTCATGTACTGGAAAAAGCGAAGACCAAGAAGTAGGGGCTGGGCCAGGCTATCGGGGATGGGGGCTGCGGCGCTATACGCGATCTTGCTGACGGTGGGCTCGTCCTCGGCTGTCGACAAAATGGCAGAACTGCAGCAGCATTTTGACAAGGAAACTCACGCTGGTTCCAAGGTCAAGCTCCTGGACAAACTTGCCGACGCACAATTTGACGCCACGCGCAAAGCCAGCGCCGCCAATGACTTTGTCGCCGTCGGCTTCATCTTCGAAAAATATCGAGACAACGTCCGCGCCTGTTTTGACCTTCTAAAGAAACAAGAGCCGGATGCCGATCGCCATCCGGGCGGTTATCGGCAACTGGAACTCGAAGTCAGGAAAGGCATCCGCGAAGTGGAAGACGCCTTGCTTACCGCTCCTCCAGAGGTGCATCCGCCTCTGGAAATTGTCCATACTGATATCGTGACTATGGACGACGAACTCATCCACTTGTTGTTCCCCCGAAGGACTCCGGACCCGCAGAAGGTTCCACCCGTCCCGGAGAAACCATGAACTGGCGAGCTACTATTCCCATTTGTGCGGCGTTTGGATTTCTGTTTACCTCTTTCATCGCGCCATCACCCGCCCGCGCCCAGCGTCCAGAGAAAGATTATCTCTCCGACCTCGAAGCCGATAAGATTCGCGATGCCGAAACCCCCAATGAGCGCGTCACCCTATTCCTCACTTTCGCGTCGGACCGCCTTAAAAAATTCCAGTATGAGTTGGAGCATCCTTCGCCCAACAAGCACAAAGAAATGTTGAATTACCTGATGAACTCGTATGGTGGTTGCATCGATGACGCCGCCGACGTCATCCAGGTCTCCCTCGAAAAACAGGAGAGCATCCGCCAGGGCATCGACGTCATGGCGGAAAAGGCCAAAGAGTTCCTAGTCATCCTGCAGAAGTTGCAGAGCAACGGGCCGGAACTCGAAATCTATAAAGACAATTTGGATGACGCCATTGAAGGCACCCAGGACGCGCTCAACGAAGCCGAAAAGGCTAAGAAGAAAGCCGCGCCCCCTCCCGTGAGGCGAAAGAATTGAGCCCAGGCCCCCGTAATCCCACCGCAATCCCCGGCGGGGAAGCACTGTTTCAGCGCCTGTTCACGCGCATCGGGTGCCAGGGACGCCCGCCACATTTCCAGGTGGACTTTTACCCTTACAGCAGCCTGGTTCTGACCATCCGCCGCCGCGACGAACGCGTGTGCGTCCGCTTCTCCGACCTACTAAAGCGCGCACCGCTGGACGTGCTCGAGGGCGCCGCCGCTTTGATTCTGGGCCGCATGTATCGTCGCAAAGCCCCACGCGTGCTGGTGCAGACCTATTTGGAATACGCCCGGTCCGACCGCGTGCGTAACCGGATTAACCAGATGCGCAGTCGCCGCGTGCGACGCGTCCCCACGCTCGCGCAAGGACGCCATCACGATCTCTCCACGATGTTTGACCAGTTGAACCACCAGTATTTCGAGGGCGCGCTCGTGCGTCCCCATGTTGGCTGGAGCACCCGCAGTTGGCGCCGCCAGTTCGGCTGCTACGACCCGGGTCCCAATCAAATTGTCCTAAATCGGCGGATGGACCGTCCCGCGGTTCCTCACTTCGTCGTGGAATACGTCTTGTATCACGAGATGCTGCACGTGAAGCATCCCACCCGGCGCTCCGGGTGTTCACTGCTTTCGCACTCTCCGGAATTTCGCGCGGAGGAGAAGCGCTTTGCGCACTTCGCCATAGCACGCAAGTTTCTCGATCAACTCGCGCGTTAACGCTCTGCCGCTTTTTCCTTATCAATCTCTTTGTGCAGTTTTTCGATTTTCTTGCGGATCTTGTCCCCATCTTCGGCCTTGGGGTACAAATCCAAGTACCGCTGATAAGCCTTCACCGCCGGTTTCTTCTGCCCCTTCTTCTCGTACGCTTCCCCCAGATAACGATAGGGGATTGCATATCCCGGCTTGGCATCCGCGGCGTCCGTGAACCGGTCGATGGCCGCGTCCACGTCGCCCTTGTTCATGTAATACTTTCCGACTTCCAGATCCTTTTCCGCGCGCAACGGATCCCATTTCGGCTGATCCGGCGCGGATTGCGTCGCGGAATCGGTATTCGGTTTTGGTTTGGGCTGGTCTTGCGGCTTCGGCGCTGGCGAAGTTGGGTCCTGCGCGCGAAGCGGCTGCACACTCCATAAAACACTTGCCGTAAGCCACCAGTAAGCCACAAAAACGCTTCGCCGCTTCAACTCCGGAACCTCCTCCTCCCTCCGATTCTTTGTCGTTGTTGGGCAGTTGCCCGGGGATCACGGTCCCATCAGTTCGTTCACGAGCTTCTGGGCCCCGTACAGTTTCTTCATTGCTTCGGTCATGCCGCCGGTGTGCACCGCCACGGCCCGGTTCTGATAAGAGTCGTAGACGAAGTCACCCACCAGCGATTCGATATTCCCATCAAAAATCAGTCCCACGATATCGCCGTTACGGTTCACAACTGGTGAGCCGGAGTTTCCGCCGATAATGTCGTTCGTAGTTACAAAATTGAATGGGGTGGTCAAATCCAGCTTGTCTTTGCCATCCACGTAGCGCTTCGGCAGATCAAACGGCACTTTATCGTCGAAGCTCGCGGCACGATCGTACAGCCCATAGAACGTCGTTTTGTACGGCGCCACGGTGCCGTTCATCGGATACCCCAGCACCTGCCCGTACGACAGCCGCAGGGTAAACGTCGCGTCCGGGTAGGTATCCTTCCCATACACCGCGAAGCGCGCTTTCCCCAGCATTTCCCCGGCGCGCTGCGCCACGCTCTGCACGTTGTGTTCGAACCACTTGATCTGTTCTCGCCGGATCGGATCGATCCTCCGAGCCATCATGATCATCGGGTCCGTCGACGCATCCACTGCGGCTTGTCCGCCATCCACGAGCGATTGGCGCACCGCTGGATCCGTCAACTTCGTGCCGCTTACCAGGTAGTTCGCCGCATCCTTCGGTGAACGTCCGTCCAGCACCGCCTTCAAGAAGGCATCGTCCGCCCCCAGTTCCGTCACATCCAACGTTAGCGCTCCGGTCATTCTGGCAATTTCCATCTCTGGATAAATCGGAGCTGGCGAAAACAACCGGTGTTTCAACGATTCAAGCTGCGAATCGTGGAATCCCTGCAGTCGCTCGCCGTCAGGCTTCTTAATCTCGGCCACGTAGGTGACGATTTGGACGGCCAAGGCCCAGAGTTGCGAATCCGTGTTGCGAAAGAACTGCTGCTTGATCCGCGGACGTGCCTTTTGCAGCGCCTCGTCTTCCATGGTCCACGCCGTCCCGTACTCTTTCTTCCATTCCGGATTTGCCTCCACCTTGCTCCGGAACTCTTCATCTTCCTTCCGTTTCTTCTCCATCAAATTCTGGTCTTGAAGTCCATCGCGTCGTCCTTCGAACACCTTCCGGCTGTTTTCCAAACCAAAAATAAGCGTGGTGGCTTGCCGAGACTGCTCCGGCCCGCGCTCCGCATACTGCTTCAGCACCGCGATGCGGTTCTTCAGCAATTCCACGCTGCATGGCAGCGTATCGTCCCGCAGGCTCACCAAATACGAATAGGTGACCAGCCGTTCCGTTCCGCCCGGGTTTCCGGAAACGAAAACCAGCTCTCCCTCGCCTGCACCCTTCGGATTCCATTTCAAATAGTCCTTGCTATCGATGGGTTTGTCATTTTCATACACGCGGAACAGGGCCATATCCAAGTCGTAGCGCGGGTACGTAAAATTATCCGGATCGCCCCCATAAAAAGCCGCCTGCTGTTCCACCGCGAAAACCAGCCGCACGTCCGTGTACTTCTTGTAGCGATACAGCCAGTATTCGCCGCCTTCATACAGCGTCACAACATCGGACCGCAGGCCCATTTTTTCCGTACTTTCCCGTTCGATATCGGCAATCACCGCCTTGCGCTTCGCAAATTCTTCCTCCGTGGTCTTCGCACTCTTCACCGCGGCATTCACTCGTTCCGTCACATTTTCCGTCGACACCAGAACGTTCACTTCCAGGTCCGGTGATTTCATCTCTTCTTCCGGGGTCGCCGCATAAAATCCGTCTCGCACGTAATCGTGCTCCGCGCTGGAATTTTTCTGCAGTTGTCCCAGCGCCACGTGATGATTCGTCAGCAGCAAGCCATGCGGGCTTACGAACGAGCCGGACCCGCCGTCGTTCAGGCGCACCGAAGACAACCGCAAGTGGTCCAGCCACTGTTGTGTTGGCGTGAAATTGTATTTTCCCTTCAATTGCTTCACCGGAGGGTTGTCAAATGTCCACATTCCTTCGTCCGCTGGAAGGCTTGGGCACAACAGCCCCGCTGTGAGTACAGCGGCCGCGGCTTGCCGTACAAACATGAGTGATTTCACGAGTGCAATCCTCTTTTCTGTGGGAATGAAAGCCGGGGAGCACGGCCCCAGAAAGTATATACCTTTCATGAATTGTTCCAGAACGTTCGAATTCGCATCCAATAACCAGTCGCCGTAAGATAACGAATGGGCCGGCTCAAGGCCGAGAGCGGCCCGGCATTAAGCTCCATGGACCCCAAAGAGAAAGCCGCACTCCTGCCGGAACTGCCGGGCGTTTATCTGTTCAAAGACGCCGCGGGTGCGGTGGTCTATGTGGGTAAAGCGCGCTCACTCCGCAACCGGGTGCGCTCCTATTTTCTCGAGTCCCGCTGGATTGACGCCAAAACAGGCTCCCTCGCGCGCGAAATCGCCGACCTCGAAACCATCGTTGTCGACAACGAGCGCGAGGCCCTGGCCCTCGAAAACAACCTCATCAAACAGTACAAGCCCAAGTTCAACGTCATGCTTCGGGACGATAAGACCTACCCGTACATCAAGCTGACCCTCGGCGAGAAATATCCGCGTGTGTATTTCACCCGAAAAATAAAAAAGGACGGCGCCCTCTACTTTGGCCCGTATTTTCCCGGTGGTCTTGCCCGGCGCATCATCCATTTCATCCACAAACGTTTCCTGGTGCCTTCCTGTTTTGTGGATCTGAACAAGACCCACCCCCGCCCGTGTCTTCAGTTCTACATCAAGCGCTGCCTCGGTCCCTGCGTTGCTGGCCTCACGACCGACGAGCGCTACGCGGAAGCCGTGCGCGACGTGCGCATGTTTCTCGAAGGCCGTCGCCACGACTTAATGAAGAGTATCGAGCAACGCATGATGGCCGCCGCGGAACAGGAGCGTTTCGAAGAAGCGGCCTCTTATCGCGACTTGCTCCGCACCATGGAGGACCTCGAGGAACGCCAGAGAATCGCCGCGGCGCAAGGCGACGATACCGATGTTGTCGGCTACTACGCCGAGCCGCCGCTGGTTGCTGCCAACGTCTTCCACCTTCGCGGGGGACGCATCGTTGACCGTCGCGAATTCTACTGGGAAGAACTGGAAACCTTTGACCCTCACGAATTCGTCGCTTCTTTGCTCAAGCAGCTTTACCTCGAAGCCGAATATCTGCCGGAAAAAATCCATGTGCCCCTGGAATTTGAAGAACTCGAGCTGCTCGAGGAAATCCTCAGCGAACGAGCCGGTCACAAATTGGAGATTTGCACTCCCCAGCGTGGAAGCAAAGCCGCCATTCTGGACTTGGTCGAAAATAACGCCAAGCATTCCTTCGACCAACGCTTCCGCGTGCTTAAGCCCACGTCCAGAGCGATTGCCGAAGCGTTGCAGAGCGCCCTGAATCTGCCCGAAGAACCGAAGCGCATTGAAAGCTTCGATATTTCGCATATTCAAGGAACTGATTCGGTAGCTTCCATGGTCGTCTGGGAAAACGGCCGTATGAAAAAATCCGATTATCGCAAGTTCATTATTCGCGGTGACGCTACTCCCGGTGGCCGTCCACGCAGTGAAAACGACGATTTCGCCAGCATGTTTGAAGCGGTGACCCGCCGCTACAAGCGCCTCCAGGAAGAGCAGAAGCCCATGCCCAGTCTCATCCTCATCGATGGTGGCTTGGGACAACTTCATGCAGCTGCTCAGGGCCTCGAACAACTCCAAATTATCAACCAGCCCATGGCCAGCATCGCCAAAAAAGAGGAAGTCCTCTACGTTCTGGGGCAGGGGAATGAACCGTGCATACTCGACCGTCACTCTCCGGTCTTGCATTTGATTCAGCAGATTCGCGATGAAACTCATCGCTTTGCCGTCTCCTTCCATCGCCAACGTCGCTCCGCCCGCCAGACTCGAACCGCTCTCTTGGACATCCCGGGCATCGGTCCCAGGACTTCTCAAAAGCTATTGCAGCGCTATGGCAGCGTGGCAAACTTGCGTCGGGCGACCGTAGATGAATTGAGCCGAATCGTTACGCGTAAAAGCGCGGAAAGGGTCGTGGCATACTACGGAAAAGAGAATAATGGCGCATAACCGTTATTGGCGCCTATAGCGGTTACGGGATATTGCGCCCTCGCTCCCGCTATGCTACGGTTTTTCTGGAGGTTAACATGGCTGACAATGTTGGTTCTAAGGTGAGCTTTTTCCTTGTCGGTATAGGCATTGGTGCCCTCTTGGGTGTTTTGTTTGCCCCAAAATCCGGCGAGGAGACCCGCGAGTACCTCGGCAAGCGGGCCGACGATGGCCGCGAATTTGCTCAGAAAAAAGCCAAGGAATTGCGCGACCGCGCTGACGAGCTCATCGAAAGGGGCAAGGATGTTGCGGCCCGCAAACGCGACTCGCTCTCCGCTGCCGTGGAAGCTGGCCGCGAAGCATTCTTGCGCGAAACGAAATCGTGAGCTTCTCGCCGGGCGCCAAGGCTCCTTGCCTTGACCGGAAAGGTGGGGTGTGAATGCAATTCTGGATGGAATTTTTTAGCATTGTGGCCGCCATCGCGCTCATTGTCCAGGTCGCGATCCTCATCGGTTTGTTCCTGCAACTCAAGCGCACCACCGAATCTATCAACCGAATGGTTAACGACCTGCACACTCGTATGGGGCCGATTCTCACGCGCACGCAGATCCTTTTGGACGACACCCAACCCAAAATCTCCAGTCTGGTCGACGATGCCTCGCACGTGGTCTACCTTGCGCGAGGGCAGGCGCAGAAGATGGATAAGGTATTCAGTGAAGCTTCCGATCGCTTGCGTGGCCAGTTGGTCCGCGTCGACCGCATCCTGACTGGCACGCTCGAAGCCGTGGAAGACACCGGTACGCAGGTTCGGCGCAGCATCCTTGGACCTGTGCAGAAAGTTTCTGCGGTGGTGCAGGGAATTAAAGTTGGTTTGGACTTTCTTCGCGCCCGCCGCGGCCAGCGCGATCCAGTTCAGGAAACCCCGCTAGAACAAGAAGACGAACTCTTCATCTAAGAGCAATCACGCGCGAGACTCCCGTAAGGGCGGCTTTATGCCGCGGCTTTCTCTTCTTGTCTCTCGCTCGCAAATTAGCTGCGTAATTCCGAGCGCAACGAGCAATCTCTTGTCTCTCCCGACTGCCAACTACAAATAACAACTGCCTCCGACAATCCATCCACCCGCTAGTACTACGTCTCCGTCATACGCCACCGCCGCCTGCCCCGGCGTAATCGCTCGCTGCGGCGCATCAAATGTGATGCGCGCCCGCGATCCTGGTAGCGCTTCGATCGTCGCCGAGGCCGGTTCGTGCTTGTGGCGAATCTTCACCTGCGCGCGCAACGCCGCATGCGGCTCCGCAACCGACACCCAATTCACATTTTCAATTTCCAGCGTCGTTGCTCGCAGCGCCTGGTCTTCGCCCACAATCACGCGGTTCTTCTCCGGATCAATGGCCAGCACGTAAATCGCTTTTCCCGTGGCAAATCCCAATCCCTTCCTCTGCCCAATCGTGTAATTGTGCACGCCGGCGTGCCGCCCTAGCACCGTACCATCTTCGGTGAGGATGTCCCCCTCTTTATCCTGCAGCGGCCGGCCATCTTCTCGCGCGTAAGCGTGAATGAATTGCACGTAATTGCCATTTGGCACAAAACACAGCTCCATGCTTTCGGGCTTTTCTGCCACTGGCAAGTTCAGACTGCGCGCCACTTCCCGCACTTGCTCTTTTGTTAGCTCCCCAAGCGGAAATTCGCTACGCGAGAGTTGATCCTGGCTTAGGCCCCACAAAAAATAAGATTGATCCTTCGAATCATCGCGCGCGCGCAACAATTGAAACCTCCTGCTCTGCCCATCTTTGCGGATTCCTGCGTAATGTCCGGTGGCCAGTCGGTCGGCTCCAATCTGTCGCGCCATGCGCAACAACGGCTCAAACTTCACATCCGTGTTGCAGTTTGTGCACGCAATCGGGGTGCGCCCGGCCAGATACTGTTCCACGAACGGCCGCACTACACGCTGCTCAAACTGCTCTTCAAAATTCACCACGTAATGGGGAAAGCTCAAATGCTGCGCCACGCGCTTCGCGTCGTACACATCATCGAGTGAGCAGCAGCGATGTTGCGCCGGCCCATCGCCCTGCAACTCCGGCAGCCGCCGCTGATTCCACAACTGCATGGTCAGGCCCACGATAGCGCGCCCTCGCTGCAGCAGCAGCGCCGCCGCTGTCGACGAATCCACCCCGCCAGACATGGCTACTGCCACCAGCCCGGGCTTCACTTTGTCTGCCAATGGCAACGCATCAACATTTGCTCGCGTAGACATGCGCTATCTATTTTACAGGGGAATGCCTCAAGGATGTGTGAACCGCTGCCTTTTATAGGTCGGCGAAAGCTCCCGCAATTGCGACACCGCAGCCGGCACAATCTCCAGAACGGCATCGATCTCCGCCTTTGTGGTATAACGCCCCAGACTGAACCGCACGCTTGCACGTGCCTCCGAAGCCGGCAGCCCAATGGCCGTCAGAACATGCGAAGGTTCCACCGCCCCCGACGAACACGCCGCTCCTGTTGAGCACGCCACGCCCTTCAGATCCAGCGCAATCACCAGCGCCTCTCCCTCGATCCCCGAAAAGGTAATGTTCGAAGTGTTCGGCACGCGCGTGGTCTCACCCGCATTCGCTTGCGCATCCGGGATCCTTGCCAACAATCCATTCTCCAGCCGGTCCCTTATTTCCGCGATTCGCTCCCGTTCGCCCGACAACGAAGCCCGCGCCAACTCTGCAGCCTTGCCCAATCCCACAATCGCCGCTACGTTTTCCGTCCCCGGCCGGAATCCGCGCTGGTGATGCCCGCCGTACAAGAGCTGCTGCAGTCGCGTCCCGGAGCGCACGTAAATCGCCCCAACCCCCTTCGGCCCATAGATCTTGTGCCCCGATAGCGATAACAGGTTTAATCCAAACGCCCCCACTTCCACCGGAATCTTGCCCACCGATTGCACCGCGTCGGTGTGGAAGTACACGTCGTGCTCCGCCGCAATCCGCCCAATCTCCTTCGCCGGTTGCACCGCCCCAATCTCATTATTCGCGTGCATCACCGTAATGAGCACCGTCTCTGGCCTGATCGCGCGCCGCAGTTCTTCCAGGTCGATCAGCCCCTTCGACGAGACCGGCATATACGTCACCGCTATCCCCTGTTTTTCCAATGCCTGGCACGTATTCAACACCGCCTCGTGCTCAATCGTCGTTGTGATGACGTGAACCGTCGCAGAGCCCCGTTGTTCGGCCGCCCGCACCACGCCAAAAATCGCGTGGTTGTCTGCTTCCGTCCCCCCGCTCGTAAACACGATTTCCTGCGGTCGTGCGTCTAATAAGGCGGCCACTTGCTCGCGGGCCGTTTCCACTGCTGCGCGCGCTCGTTGCCCGAAGGTGTGGATCGAAGACGCATTGCCGAACTTTCCGGAAAGATAGGGCAGCATCGCCTCGAGGACCTCGGGGTCCACGGGCGTTGTGGCGTTGTAATCCAGATAAATACGCTTCATGTCTCGCCTTACTGAGCATAGAGGGGGAGTCGGTCGGTGTCCACAGCCGCTCCATCCCCGGAATGGCCGGGGGGGGCCGTATTACAAAGTGGTACAATCCGTCGGCCCTGACCCCGGGTCCGGGCTGGAACTAACTGGTGTGGCTGAGCGTATATCTAGAAGGGAACTCGTCATCGGCAGTCCATAGTACATCTGTCAAAACGAGGGGATGCACATCCATGAAACGGATTTTTGTTTTGGCTCTTATCAGCCTAGCGGCCTGTTTTTGTGCTCGCGCGCAACGCTTGCCCGATACCGTCGTCCCGGACAGCTACGATTTGTCCTTCACTCCAGACTTAGCCAAAGCGACCTTCACGGGTGAAGAGACGATAAGAGTCAGGATTCTGAAGCCGACCCCCACCATCACTCTCAATGCTGCGGAGTTGCAATTTCAGGACGCCACCATCACGTCTGGCGGCGCGGCCCAGAAATCTACGGTTGCCCTGGATTCCAACAAGGAGCAAGCGACTCTCGGCGTCGCCAAGGAACTCCCGGCGGGCCCCGCGCAAATTCATATTCGCTTCACCGGCATACTCAACGATAAACTGCGCGGCTTCTATCTCAGCAAGTCCGAGCGCCGCAGCTACGCGGTCACGCAATTCGAAGCCACCGACGCACGTCGCGCCTTTCCCTGTTTCGACGAGCCTGCTTTCAAAGCGGTCTTCAACGTCACCCTGGTCATCGACAAAGGCGATACTGCAATCTCCAACGGAAAAATCGTCTCGGACACTCCCGGCCCGGGTGACGCCAAACACACCCTTACGTTCTCGCCGTCTCCCAAAATGTCCAGCTACCTCGTGGCCATGCTCGTCGGCGACTTCGTTTGCCGTGAGGGCGGAGCGGACGGCATTCCCATTCGTGTGTGCTCGCTGCCTGAAAAGAAAGAGATGACCGCTTTCGCTTTGGAAGCTTCCGAAAATATCCTGAAGTTTTACGACCAGTATTACACCATCAAATATCCCTACGGAAAGCTCGACCACATCGTTTTCCCCGATTTTGCTGCCGGCGCCATGGAAAATGTGGCGGCCATCACCTATCGCGACAGCGCCCTGCTCATCGATCCTAAAACGGCTTCCTACGACGCCAAGCAGCAAGTCGCTAGTGTCATCGCCCACGAAATGGCTCACCAATGGTTTGGGGACCTGGTCACCATGCAGTGGTGGAACGATATTTGGCTCAACGAAGGATTCGCCACCTGGATGTCCTGGAAGCCGCTGGAAGCGTGGAAGCCGGAATGGAATATGCAACAGCAGGAGATTGGTGAAACGCTCGGCGCGCTGAATACCGACTCTCTTCCCTCCGTTCGCACCATTCGCGCCGATGCCGAAACTCCTGCCGACATTCAGGCGCTTTTTGACGGCATCGCCTACGGGAAAGCTGCTTCGGTTCTGCGCATGGTTGAGGCGTATGTCGGCCCACAGGTGTACCAAAAAGGGGTGAATGCCTACTTGGAAAAACATAAGTATGCCCACGCCACCGCTGCCGATTTTTGGAACCAGATCACCGAAACCTCTACGAAGCCTGTCGACAAAATCATGCAGAGCTTCACCGAACAAGCGGGCGCTCCGCTCGTCAGTGTCAACACCGAATGCCAAGGAGATAAAACCGAAGTCACTCTTTCCCAGCAGCGCTACGTCTCCGACGCTGAAAAAATGACCGCGGGCTACAAGGAGATCTGGCCCATCCCGGTGAACCTCTTGCCCTCGGCCATAAAAAAGCCCGAGTACCACCTGCTCACCAAGAAAGAAGAGACCGTCGAATTACCCGGCTGTTCTGCTTGGGTTTACGCCAATGCAGGCGCTCGCGGCTATTACCGCAGCAGCTACGATTCTCCCTCTTTCAAAAAGATGAGCGCAGAAGTTGAGAGCGGCGTTTTCTCCGCCGAAGAGCGCGACCGCTTCCCAGCCGATGCTTGGGCCCTGGTTCGCGTCGGAAAACTGAATATCGCAGACTATCTGAATCTACTACAGAACATGCAAGCCGAGCGCTCCCGTGAAGTGCTCCAGACCATGATCGGCCACATTCCCGGCATTCACGACCATTTCGTCACCGCCGCGGATCGTCCGGCTTTCGAAAAGTGGGTCCGCGATTTCCTCGGTCCCATCGCCAAGGACCTCGGCGAAAACCCCGTTCCCGGCGAGCCGGCGGAACGCCAGGCTTTGCGCAGCGATGTTTTCGCCATGCTCGCGCAATATGGACGCGATCCTCAATTGATCGCCAAAGCCCGCGCCACCGCCGAGCAATATATGAAAGACCCACAATCCGTGAACGCCGAATTAGCCGGCAAAGCCCTCACTATCGCAGCCATGAATGGCGATCCTGCCCTTTACAATGAGTACGTCGCTCATTTGAAAACGGCGAAAAATCCCGAGGAATATGGGTTCTATCTCCAGGCCCTCGGCATGTTTCCGCAGGCTGAGCTTGCCAAACACACCTTCGAGCTGATTCTCGGTCCCGACGTCAAAAATCAGGACTTATTCGCGTTGTATTCCCCGCTGGTGAATTACGAGGTCCAGCCTCAAGCGTGGGAACTTTTCAAATCCGACTTTCCCTCCATCATGAAAAAGATCGACGCCACCGACGCAGTTTATCTTGCCCAGGTTGCCGGCGTCTTTTGCGATGCAACCTTGCGTGATGACGCCCAGAAGTTCTTCGCCGAACAGAAACTCCCCGGCACCCAGCGCATTCTGGAAAATGCTAAAGATCAAGTGAACGTCTGCATTCAAGTTCGCGACCTCCAACAGCAGAACCTCTCCAAATATCTGGAGCGGTAAACTCTGAGGCGAGCCGTTCTTCGCAAAAAAGTGGACATCCATGAATTTTCTAGAGAAATTCTTTTTGTCGATCCCTGTCCTGCTGATCAGTTCCGCCACGATTCCAGCGGCTCCGCTGCCTCGACAGCAGCAATCCCCGTCCAACAGAAATCGAAGCCCGCCGTGGTCGCATCGCATCGATTCGCGCGTCGATCGCGAGCGTGAATGGGTGGGCACCACCTCCCGTTCGTTGGCACCGCCAAATCTTACGCCACCGTCGACCGGCCTCACGCCCCCAAGAAATTAGCCAACGCCACCGGCGACGAAATCGTGACCGACGGCAAACTCTGGGTCCTGCAACTTGGCCCAGCTCGTGAACCCACGCAAATCACCCCATCCCACGGACGCTTTTGTCTACGCTGAATTCAAGCCCATGGAAATCTACAGCACCACTAAGTACCTGCCTACTTCTTTGCGCACCCAACATTTGCCGTGTTAGTGTGTGCCGTTAAGTCCGTTTAGCTGGAGTTGCTAGTGGGTAGGGTCGGCGTCCAGCCGGCTCCTACTGAATTTATCCGGAGGCCTGCGGTGGGATACGCCGATTTGCGGGAGTTTGTGAAGAGGCTCGAAAAAGAAGGCGAGTTGCGCCGCGTCAAAGTCGAAGTCGATCCCGTCCTGGAAATTTCCGAGGTCGTCCAGCGCGCGCAAGCTCAGCCCGGCCCGAAGGGTAAACCCGGTGGAATGGCGCTGCTCTTCGAAAATCCTAAAGGTTCACGCTACCCCGTCTTGATTAACGCCTTTGGCAGCCAGCGCCGCATGGAATTGGCCTTCGAAGTAGACCAACTTGACGACGTCGCCGCGCGCATCCGCGGATTCCTCGATATGCAAACTCCGCAAGGTTTGTTCGACAAAATGAAGATGCTCCCCAAACTCATGGAACTCGGGTCCTTTTTCCCCAAAATCGTCAAAGACGGCTCTTGCAAAGAGATCGTTCGAAAGGGAAGTGACGTCAATCTGTTCGACTTTCCCATTCTGAAGTGCTGGCCCCAGGATGGCGGCCGCTTCATCACTTTTCCTCTGGTCTTCACCAAAAGTCCTGTTACCGGCAAACGCAATGTCGGCATGTATCGCCTACAGGTCTACGACGAGCGCACCACTGGCATGCATTGGCAGACGCAAAAGCATGGCGCTGAACATTTTCGCCGCGCCCGTGCCACCAATCCGGAAGGCAGGATCCCGGTCAGTGTCGCCATCGGTTCCGATCCTGCCACCACGCTTGGCGGCATTTTGCCCATCCCTCCCGATCTCGATGAAATGATGTTCAGCGGTTTCCTCAAAAAAGAGCCCGTCGAACTCGTCAAGTGCGAAACCAACGAACTTGAAGTCCCAGCTGATTCCGAGATTGTTCTCGAAGGCTATGTTAGCCTCAACGAAATGCGCACCGAAGGTCCATTCGGTGATCACACCGGTTTTTACTCCCTCGAAGGCCAGTATCCCGTCTTCCACATCGAGTGCGTCACGCACCGTAAGGATCCCATCTATCTAACTACAGTCGTCGGCCGCCCACCTCAGGAAGATTTCTACATGGGCTATGCCATCGAACGTATCTTCCTTCCGCTCATGAAAATGACACACCCCGAGATTGTGGATGTCTCGATGCCCGCTGAAGGCATTGTGCACAATCTAATGATCGTCTCCATTCGCAAATCCTTTCCCGGGCATGCCCGCAAAGTGATGAATGCCATTTGGTCTCTGGGCCAGGCCATGTTCACAAAAGTTCTCGTGGTCGTGGATCACGACGTGAATGTCCACGATTACCGCGAAGTTGTCTGGAAAGCCCTTTGTGCCATCGATCCCGAGCGCGATGTGCAGTTTTCACTTGGGCCCGTCGACACCCTCGATCACGCCGCGCGCCTCCAGGATTTCGGCTCCAAAATGGGTGTTGATGCCACTCGCAAATGGCCCACCGAGGGTTTTACACGTCCATGGCCCGACGAAATGGTTATGGACCCAGCCACCAAATCTCGCATCGATTCCCTCTGGAAATCTCTGGGCATCTAGGGTTCGGGGTGTGGGACTGCTTCGTTGATAGAGGGACGAGGCGCAGCGGTTGAGGTCCTTCGCTTCGCTCAGGATGACACCGCGTTTTTTTGCTTCGTGTTGGGAGATGAGAGAGATGAGAGGCCCGCCCGGCAGGCTAGCTTGACGCCGTCCGCTTTTTGCAACTGCCACTTGGGCTCCCTACCTCTTCACGGCGAACGCTAACCCATCTACGCCCTTCGTCAGTTCGATGGGCTTTTCCAATTCCCACGTCTTCAAATTGAGCACTTCAATCAACCCCGCCTGCGGGCAACTCACAAAGGCTCGCGCTCCATCCGGCGCGATAATGCTTTCTCCAAGCGTTCCCGGAATGTCGTAAGTGTGCGCCACTTTCCCTGACGAGGTGTCCAACACAAACAATTTGCCGCTCGGCGCATTTGCCACCAGCCATCGCCCGTCCGCCGTCACCGCCGACGAATACACCACCGCCGGCACCTCCCACCACTCCGCCACCGCGTTCTTCTTTGTATCGAGTACCGCGATCCGCGGTTTTTGCTGATCGTGCGTGTACACCCGCTGCCCATCCGGCGAAATCGAGATCCGTTGAATTTCTCCTGCCACTGGAATCGTCGTAAGCAGCGAGCGCCCATGCAAATCCACAACGCTTACACTCCCTGCAAAAACATTCGCGGCATACGCCCGCGCTCCATCCGGCGTGATCACAAACATGTGGGAATCGTTCTGTCCCGTGGGCACCTCTGCAATTACTTGCTGTGTCCGCGGATCGACTACGTCAATGGCCTTAGCCAGTTCCGCCGAAACGTACAGCATTCCGTCCGGCCCAAATTTCGCACAATGTGGCCGTACTCCTTTTCCCAAGTCAATGATGTGTATCGCACGTCCCGCAGCGATATCGATCACTTCGACGGTGCTCCCGTCTGTGCCCGGTTTCCCCACGCCCGAATTCCCGTAGATCGGCACATAGGCAAATTTTCCATCCGGAGACGCAATCACTTCGTGCCCGTTAATATCCACGCCGACCTTGGCCATGGTCTGCCGCGATCGTGCATCGATGACCAGCAGTGTATGGTCATATTGATTGGCAACCAGCAGTTGCTGCGCGCACAGCACCGGCGGCAGCATCAGCCATCCGGCCATCATCAACGCTTTCTTCATAACCACTCTCCCGTGGCTCCGCTCAGGGAGCGCCGCTCAGTATAGCCCTCGCACGTCGGTTCGTCTCCTTGCAACGGATAAGGCATAATTAAGAAATTCAAGCGCACAGCAATTTCGAACCGGATTTGTTTTGCGCCAGTTCGATGGAGGAATCGTAGCAGGCTCGCGGGCCTGCGGATAAAGAATTACCGTCCTGTTGGACAGGCTGCAAATTTGGTCAGAAACACAATATATAGTATTTTGTGACAAGTACTGCTACTAGAGCTTGGGATACCTGCCTGCAATACCAGGTGATTTGCCTAAGATTCCCGATGTTCTTAGGACAACTTCGGGAGAGAAGGGCTTGACGCTCAGCCTCTCTCGATGACATAACGGGGACAAGGTCGCACCCAAAGGATCCACTCTCAGAGTCTCCGTGCGGGTGCAACACGTCTCTTCAGGGCGTGTCATGAACAGGATGGGCGTTCCTCGTGAGCGAATCGCGCGAAGTGATGAACGTACGGCAGGCATCCCAGTATTTGGGGATCAGTCCGGATACCCTGTATCGGTACATCACAGAGGGCGAAATTCCTGCATTTAAACTGGGCAATCGTTGGAAACTAAGAAAAACGATCCTGGATCGATGGATGGAACGCAAGATGAGCCAAGCGGTGGCACGGCGCCGCTAGGTTCGCCGAAGCGTGAGGGGAAAGAGGCCGCGATATGTGGTTACTCGGGGGCAAGAAAAATAGGCAGCTTGTCGGACTGGACATCGGCTCCAGTTCCATCAAGGCGGTGGAGTTGAAGTCGACCAAAGCTGGCTACGAGCTCGTCAGCTATGGCATGGAGTCCCTGGCGCAAGACACCGTTGTCGATGGCGCCATCATGGACGCACCGCAAGTCGCCAATGCCATCACCAAAATTTTCGATTTCGAGAAAATCAAAACCAAGAGCGTGGCCACTTCGGTTTCCGGGCACTCCGTCATCGTTAAGCGCGTGCCGCTGCCGCTGATGACTGAAGAAGAGCTTTACGATCGCATCCCCTCGGAAGCCAGTCAGCACATTCCCTTCGATATTGCCGATGTGAATCTCAGCTACCAGTTGCTCGAGGCCATGGATTCGCAGATGGACGTGCTGCTCGTCGCCGTCAAGAAAGACAAGATTCTCAACCACACCAATGTGCTGGCCCAAGCCGGCAAGACTCCCGTAGTGGTCGACATCGATGCCTTCGGTTTGCAGAATTGCTTCGAAGTGAACTATGAACCGGACGCGGGCCAGACTGTCGCGCTGTTGAACATTGGCGCCAGCGTTATGAACATCAATATCGTCCGTGGCGGCATCCCGCTCTTTACTCGCGACGTCAGTGTCGGCGGCAATCAGTATACCGACGCGTTGCAAAAAGAATTAGACCTGAGCTTCGATGACGCCGAGAAACTCAAGAAGGGCGAAACCCTTCCCAGCGTTACCGATGAACAAAAGGGCCAGATCCTCCGCAGCGTTTCGGACATTTTGACGCTCGAAATTCAAAAGACCTTTGACTTTTTCCGCGCCACGGCCAGCGGTGAAAATATCCAGCGCATCATGGTGGCCGGAGGCACGGCGCGCGTCCCCGGTCTGGTGGACCTGCTCCGCGAAGAATTTGCCATGCCGGTGGAAGAGCTGAATCCGTTCCGTAAGGTGTTGATCAACCCGGGCAAGCACAGCGAGGATCAGATCCGGGAATTGGCGCCCAGGTTGGTAGTCGCGGTGGGATTGGCACTGAGGAGCTTCGACTAGCCATGATCCGCATAAACTTACTCGGTCAAACGCGCCCTAGAACCGCCCGCAGGTCGGTGGATACCGGCGCCGCCATGCCCTTGATATTCATCGGCGCTGGCATCCTTTTTGGCGGCCTGATCCTCTTGTACTTCTACCATTCTTGGCAGACCCAGCTGAACGCTGAAAATGTTCGGATCAAACAGTTGCAGAGCCAGAAAACAGAGCTTGAGCAGATCAAGCTGCAGGTCGAAGCTTTCGAAAAGCAGAAGCAAGTCCTGCAACAGCGCGTCAGCACCGTCGAACAGTTGCAGAGAGACCGCACCGGTGGCCAGGAACTTCTCGATCAGATTGCCAACACCGTTTCTCGCGCCGAGAATCTCTGGCTCACGTCCATGACCAAGAAGGGCACCGCCATTACCCTGCAAGGGGCTGCGGCTTCCATCAACTCAGTAGCCAATTTTATTACCGCCTTAAAGCGTTCCGGTTACTTCCAGAAAATTGAAATTAAAGAGTCCAAGCAGGACGACCGCAACACCGCCGTTCAAACATTTTTGTTCACCATCGACGCTGAAATCGCCCCCAGCGGTCCTGCAGCGGTTCCGCAAACCAAGGCGGCCAGTGCTCCTACGCCGAGTGCCCCGGCAACTCCGGCGAAGAAGGGATAACGGAAACCATGGCGAATCCTTTCCGAGATATGTCCGTCATCATGCAAGGCCTGGTAGCCGTCGCCCTTGCCTTCGTACTGATTCTCGTTGGTCTTTATGTGCCGGTCTCCCCGATTGCCCAGGAGCGCTCCTCCTACGATGCGGCTGTGCAGCAGCGCACCAAGCTCAGCCAGGAAGTCGCCCAACTCCAGGTTTATAAGCAGCGCTACGGCGAACTCAAGCAGCAGATGGATGCGCTGAACAAGCAGCTCGACACCTTGAAGACGATTGTTCCCGAAGAAAAGGAAGTTGACGAATTCATCCGTCAGATTCAGGGGGCGGCCAGCGCTTCCAACGTGCAGTTGCGCCGTTTGACCGCGAAGAACATCGTGCCCAAGGACTTCCACTACGAAATGCCTTTTGAAGCCCAGGCCGATGGCGCTTATTTCAACGTCTTGGACTTCTTCTCCAGGCTGAGCCGGCTCTCCCGCATCATCAACGTCGGCGATCTCCAGTTTGACGATCCCAGCACCGGGAAGGGCACCAAGTACCCCATGCGTCCCGGAGAAACCGTTTCTGGCGTATTCACGATTACTACCTTTTTTACCAAACCTGCGGATTCCACTCCGGCAGTTACTGCCGGGGCTAAAACACCAGCAGCGCCCGGGAAAAAACCGTGAGCAGGAATGAGCCATCTATGCGTCCATTGAAACTACTGCTGATCGGATTACTGCTGACCGTGGCTGGCTTCGCCGCGCAGGCGCAGACAGCTCCGGCCCCGGCTAAGACGACAGCGAAGTCCACGACCAAAACTAAGAAGGCGGTCAGCTCCGCGCCGAAAGCGGCCGCCGAGCCAGAAACCAAGGTGGCCCGCCGCGATCCCTTCGAATCTTTGACCAGCCGCCAAGAGTCCGCGGCGAAAGTTACCGCCAACTTGCCCCCGGGCAAGGCAGGTTTGCAGGTGGCCTCCTTGCGTCTGGACGGCATCGTTAAAGCGCCGAACGGCATGATTGCCGTGGTCACCAATCCGCAATCGCGTACCTATTTTCTGCGCGAAGGCGACCAACTGTACGACGGGCGCGTGGACAAAATAGCTTTGGATGGGGTGTCGTTCCATGAGATGGGGAAAGACGCCTTTGGCAAACCGGTGGAACGGCAAGTGAATAAGAGAATCTACTCCAGTGCAGGAGAACAGCAATGACGACGAACTGGCGGGCCTTACGGTGTGGCTGCCTGATTTTCACGAGCGTGGTGCTGGGCGGTGGTCCGGCGCTCGTTCGCGGGCAGGAGTCCGCTGGCGCTAGCGTGACTACAGCGGTGATTTCCAGCGTGGCGATCACGCAGGATCCCCAGCGCGCGGCGATTCGCGTCGAAGGAGCCGGACGCCTGGATGTGCACCCCGTGCGCATGCAGAATCCCGAGCGATTGGTGCTCGATTTTACAGGCGCACGCCTCAACGTCCAAAAGACCACCATACCGGGGGTTTCCGCTCCCGTGCGTGGAGTCCGCTTGGGACAGTTCCGGCCCGATGTCGCTCGGGTGGTCATCGACCTCACTTCTTCCGCTCCTTATCAGATTGCCCATGAAGGTGACGCCATCGTCGTGTACCTCGAAGTGGCTCCGGCGGACCAGTCAGCTCCCGCTGCTGTAACTTCCACGGTGAAGGACACTGCCGCGAAGGAAACGACCGCCAGCAAGGGCACTTCCACTCCGGCGCATTTCCCGCTGCCTAGCGAATTGACGCAACCCTCCGTCAAACTCGCCAGCGCCACCGAATCCGCTCCTGCTGCACAGCCTGAAACCTCTGCGCAGCAAGCGGCCCAGCAAGCGGTCCAGCAGGCTAGCAACGCGGCCTCTACCCTTGCCTCGCAGCAGCAGCAGGCCAGTACTGCTTCCGCTCCGACTCCGTCTTCCGGCCACTATACCGGTGAGCCCATCTCCGTGAACCTCAAGGACGTCGACCTCAAAGATTTCTTCCGTCTGATTCACGAAATTAGTGGACTCAACGTCGTTCTCGATCCCAACGTCAAAGGCACTCTAACCATCGTGCTTGACGAAGTGCCCTGGGATCAGGCCCTTGACATCGTCCTCATCAACAACGGTCTCGATAAGCAACTCAACGGCAACGTGCTCCGCGTAGCCACTCGCGACACCTTGAAGAAGGAAGCGGAAACCGCTCGCGATCTGCAAAAAGCCCAAGCCGAAGCCGTCGCACCTGTCACGGTGACCCGTGTCCTTAGCTACGCTAAGGCCACCACTATGAAAGACACCCTGAAAAAGTTCCTTTCGGCTCGCGGTGATATTTTCTCTGACGACCGCTCCAACCAGTTGGTCATTCGCGATATTCCTTCGGTGATTCCGACGATCGACAACCTCATTCGCCAGCTCGATCGCAAATCCCAACAGGTGGAGATTGAAGCCCGTGTGGTTCAGGCTTCGCGCTCCTTCAGTCAGGACATCGGCGTGCAGTGGGGTTTTGCGGGAACCACGACTAGCGGCCGCACCATCTTCGGTGGCGCTCCGCAAACCGGTGTCAGCCCCATTCAAACCGGGGCCGGCCTTCCGCAGCCTCCACTGATTGCTACGCCAACGAGCACCAGCGGAGGCACTACGGCTGGCTTGCCCTTCAACGTGAACCTAGGAGCGGGCGCGCCCACCAGCGGCTTCTACTTTGGCCATCGTTCGCCGAATTTTGCCGTTGACCTCTACATTACCGCCGCGGAAGCTAAGGGCGTCGGCAAACTGCTCTCCAAGCCCAAGGTTATTACCCAGAACAACGAAAAGGCCACTGTCAAGCAAGGTACCAAGATTCCAATTCAGACCACCATCAACAACACCATCTCCGTCCAATATGTTGACGCCGTGCTTAAGCTCGAAGTCACTCCGCAGATCACCGCCGAGGGCACGGTCTTCATGGACGTTCTCGTGGAAAACACTCAGATCGATAACGGTATCCCGCGCGTTTCGGGTATTCCCGCTCTGGACACGCAATCCGCCGAAACCAAGGTCCTGGTTGCTGACGGGGGCACCGTCGTGATTGGCGGTATCATCGTCACTCAGCAACAGTCCAGCATCAACCAGGTTCCTATTCTCGGCAGCCTTCCTGTGATTGGCCGCCTGTTCAGCGAACGGGCCGTGACCATCAATTCTTCCGAGTTGCTGTTCTTCCTGACGCCGCGCATTATCCCTGGATAATGCAACGCGTTTAACCAGCGAACCAATTACGGATAAATTACAATCGAGGAGACGGTAGTCTCCTCGATTTTTTTATGAGCGAGCCTTTCTCAACCCGGCGTAGGCACCTGGTCCAGCAATTGAAGCGGCGGGCGCTGAACTGCCTGCTGGTAACCCATCCACCAAACTGGCTTTACCTTTCCGGTTTCACCGGCGATTCCGGCGTCTTGGTTGTCACCACCACGGGCGCCACCCTCATCACCGACGGTCGTTTCGCCACCCAAGCCCGAGAGGAATGCCCCGGGATCCGCATCCAGCTCCAGAAGAGTGCCCTTCTCGCCTCGCTCGGTACCTGGCTCCACGAAAAGAAAATTCGTCGCGCGGCGTTTGACCCCCAGCAGTGGACCGTGGCGCAACTGAAGGCCCTGCAGGCCGCCGCTGGCCGTGGCTGCAGGCTGATTGAAGCCCCCGGCCTGCCCGAGTCCCTGCGCCTGAAAAAGGACCCTCGGGAACTGGCCTTAATCCGTCGTGCGGCCATTCTCGCGGGCGATGTCCTCACCCACGCCCTGAAGCTTCTCAAGCCCGGCGTAACGGAATCGGAAGTCGCCGCCGAAATCGAATTCCAGATGAAATCCCGCGGCGCCGAGGGTCCTTCTTTCCCGACCATCGTTGCTTTCGGCAAACGCACCGCCCTTCCGCACGCGCGTCCGACGTCCAAACGATTGAGGAAAAATGAATTGGTGGTCCTCGACCTGGGTGTTATACTCGCCCACTATTGCAGCGACATTACCCGCACTGTGCACCTCGGCCGCGCCTCACAGCGCGTCCGGGAGTGGTATCAAGCGGTTCTCGAGGCCAATCAAGCCGCTACCGCCGCGGTTCGTGCCGGAGCTAAGTGCGGAGACGTGGACACCGCTGCTCGGGACGTCCTCGAGAAGTACCGTCTGGAATCCTTCTTCGTGCATAGCACCGGGCATGGTTTAGGTCTCGAAGTGCACGAAGCGCCGCGGGTCGCTCGCGCTCAGGCGATTCGACTTGAAGCGGGAAATGTGATTACCATAGAACCTGGCGTGTATGTCGAAGGTGTCGGGGGCGTTCGTATCGAAGATGACGTGGTGGTCGGTCTGCAGGGCAGGGAAGTTTTGACCCGCATCTCGCGGGATCTCATCGAACTTTAATACAGGCATGAAACGAAAAAAGCCGTCCAAAGCGACTGGAAGTGCATCGTTCGCGAACCCCGAAATCGGGCAGATTGAGCAGTTACTTCGCTTCATGAGCGAACATAACCTCGAAGAGTTCGAGTATTCCCGCGGTGATTTGCGTATCCGCCTCAAGAAGCCTGGCGCCACCGTGATGGCCGCGCCGCGGCCGGCCGCTGAAATCATAGTGGCGGGAGCGGTTCCTGCTCCGGTGCCTCCTCCTGCCTCCAGCCCCGCTGCTGCGGCCAACGCCGAAGCCGATCTTCGCGGCGGTGGGGAAGACCTTTTCCTCGTGAAATCGCCTATCGTCGGGACCTTCTACGGGTCACCCAGTCCCGGCGCAGAGCCCTTTGTGAAAGTCGGCAGCTACGTCGAATCCGGCCAAACCCTGTGCATCGTCGAAGCCATGAAGCTCATGAACGAAATTGAGGCGGAAACCAGTGGCGAAGTGTTGCGCATTTTCTCTGAAAATGGGCAGCCCGTGGAGTACGGGCAGCCGCTGTTCAGCATTCGACCGAGCCGGAAACGGTAAGCGGCCCTCCCGACTATGTTTCAAAAGATTCTTGTAGCCAATCGCGGGGAAATCGCCCTGCGCGTCATCTGCGCGTGCAAGGAATTGGGCATCGCCACCGTTGCCGTCTATTCCGAAGCCGACCGCAACGCCTTGCACGTCCGGTTTGCCGATGAGGCTGTGTGCATCGGACCGCCGCGTAGCAGCGAAAGCTACCTCAACATCCCTCACGTCATCAGTGCCGCGGAGATCACCAACGTCGATGCCATCCATCCCGGCTACGGCTTCCTATCTGAGAATGCCAACTTCGCCAAGGTCTGCGAAGCTTCCGAGATCACCTTCATCGGTCCCAAGCCCGAAGTCATCGAAATGATGGGAGAAAAAGATCGTGCGCGCCGCGAGATGAAGGTCGCCGGGCTCGCCACGATTCCCGGCAGCGATGGTGTCGTCGAGGGCGAAGACCAGCTCGCCAAAGAAGCCAAGCGTATTGGCTATCCCCTGATTCTGAAAGCTGCCGCTGGCGGCGGTGGCCGTGGCATGCGTGTGGTTCGCTCCGCCGACGAACTGCTCGGCGCCTACCAGACTGCCCGCAGTGAAGCGCAGCAGGCTTTCGGTACTCCTGATGTGTACCTGGAGAAATTCCTCGAACGTCCCCGGCACATCGAATTCCAGGTTCTTGGCGACCAGCACGGCAAAGTCATTCACCTTGGCGAACGCGAGTGCACCATCCAACGCCGTCACCAGAAGCTTCTCGAGGAATCGCCGTCTCCTGCCTTCGATCCCAAACGCCGCAAGGAACTGGGCGCAAAAGTCGTTAAGGCCATGGAAGAGATCGGTTACACCAATGCTGGTACCATTGAGTTCCTCATGGATGAAGACAGCTCCATCTATTTCATTGAGATGAACACCCGCATCCAGGTGGAACATCCCGTCACCGAATTCATTACCGGCGTCGACCTCGTCAAAGCTCAGATCCGCATCGCCGCTGGCGAACACTTGCACGATGCAGCCGGCGAAGTCAGTTTCTCCGGCCATTCCATCGAATGCCGCATCAACGCCGAGGACCCACAGACCTTCGTCCCCTCCGCCGGGCGCATCACTACCTTTCAGGCTCCCGGAGGCACCGGAGTCCGCGTAGACTCCGCCGCCTACTCCGATGCCGTCATTCCCCCCTACTACGATTCCATGATCGCCAAGCTTGTCGTGAAAGGTCGCGATCGCGGCGAAGCCATCAGCCGCATGAAACGTGCTCTGGAAATGTTCGTTATCGAAGGCGTAAAAACCTCCATCCCGCTGCACCGCCGTATCCTCGCCCATCCCGATTTCGTAGCCGGCAACCTAGACACCCACTTCATAGAAAAACTAATCCCCCCCAACGGCAAATAATCCTTCCCGCGCTTCATCGTGGCACAGGCACGCCTGCCTGCCGAGGGTTCTCCAATATTTGGTTGTGGCTGGGGTGGCTTGTCGATGGGCCAAGGCTTGAAAGCGAATACGTAAGGGGCGACCACGTTCACCAGGAGTATTACCAAGAGGATCGACCAACCGGGATTATGCCTGGTGCGTTTGAGGATTCTAAAGAGAGGGACGAGGAGGATTACGAGCCAAACAAGAAACGCGAACCAGAAACCACCGAGGCCTGACAACGATCTGATGTTGTACGAGGATGGCACGCCCTTGCAGGGGCTCTCCCCGGCTGAAATAGAGCGAACCGGCCCGAGCTTAACACGGCACACGGTTTGGAGTGATGCGGTTTCCTCCACCATCTGGGGCCTTGTCGGCGGTGCCCCTCTTAGGAGACCATGAACACACAAAGATGCCAGGGGGCTCCTTCTTGGGTCTTCTTTTATCTAGGCTTTATGTGATATTAGACGCGGCATTGCTTCGCGAACCTGCACCACAACTTGCCGGGAAACTCGTTGACGCCGGTGTCCGTGTCCTGCAATATCGCGCCAAGGACGCTTCCGCGCGCGACACTCTCGCAATCGCCAAGCAACTCGCACAACTCGCGCGTCAGCAAGACGCCACCTTGGTCGTCAACGATCGCCCCGATCTCGCCTACCTCTCCAACGCCCACGGCGTCCACCTCGGCCAGTACGACCTCACCGTCGACCAGGCCCGGTCTGTGCTTGGGCTCGACCGCTGGGTAGGCGTTTCGACACACAATCGCGAGCAATTTATACAAGCCGCGGCCAGTTCGGCGGACTATATTGCCATCGGACCGATGTTCCCCACTACGAGCAAAGCCAATCCTGACCCCGTCGTCGGGACCGAAATTCTCCGCCAACTCCGCCTTGTCACGACCAAACCCATTGTCGCCATCGGCGGCATTCGCCTGGAAAGCGCCGCCGAAGTTCTCGCCGCCGGTGCCGATTCCGTCGCCGTCATTAGCGACATTCTTCTTGCTCACGAGCCCGCGACACGGGCCCGTGAGTTTCTGGCACGTCTCGATGCCGCCAAGCCTGCGGCGAGCCACTGAGGAAACGGGAAGAATGCCAGAGTCCACCAGCGTCCAAGCCCCGCGCCACGCCAAATCCGAACACGAATTCGTCCGAGCCATAGGGCTCTTCGACGGCACCATGATCGTGGTCGGCTCCATGATCGGCTCCGGCATCTTCATCGTTGCCGCCGACATCAGCCGTCAAACCGGTTCGGCCGGGGGACTGCTGCTCACCTGGATTCTCACCGGCATTCTCACCATTGCCGCTGCGCTTTCTTACGGCGAATTGGCCGCCATGTTTCCCCACGCTGGTGGGCAATATGTCTACCTGCGCGAAGCCTTCTCCCCGCTCTGGGGCTTTCTCTACGGCTGGACGTTGTTTCTCGTCATCCAGACCGGCACCATCGCCGCCGTTGCCATCGGCTTCGCTCGCTACCTCGGCGTACTCTTCCCCTCCATCTCGCCGAACACCTGGATCATCCCGCCCATCAATCTCTCTTCGAAATTCGCCATCAGCTTATCCATTCAGCAACTCGTCGCCGTCCTCATGATCGTGTTCCTCACCTTCCTCAACACCCGCGGTGTACGTCTCGGCAAATGGATTCAGAATATTTTCACTTCCGCGAAAATGCTCGCACTCCTCGGGGTCATTTTCTTGTGCATCTTCATCGCACGTAATGCCACCGCCATCGCCGATAACTTCTCTCATTTTTGGTCCATCCGCGGCGCCAACGTCATTTCCCCCGGCGTCGGCTTTTTGCGCGGTCTCCTGCCCACGGTCACTGCTGGAAGCGGATGGTACGGGTTGCTTCTCGCGCTTGCCGTCGCCCAAGTGGGCTCGCTCTTTTCCGCCGATGCCTGGAACAACATTGGATTCACCGCCGCCGAAGTCAAAAATCCCAAGCGCGATGTGGCTCTCTCCATGGCCTTCGGCACCATCATCGTTATTACTCTCTACTGCCTCGCCAATCTGGCCTATCTTTTCGCGCTTCCCCTCGACCAGATTCAAAATGCGCCCGATGACCGCGTTGCGACCGCCGCGCTCTCCGCCGTTTTCGGAGCCAAAGGCGCCGCCATGATGGCCGTCGCCATCATTATTTCCACCTTCGGCTGCAACAACGGCCTGATTCTCGCCGGTTCCCGGGTCGCCTACGCCATGGCCAAAGACGGCCTGTTCTTCCGCGCTACCGGCCGCCTTAACAATCACGGCGTCCCCGGCATTGCGCTCGCTTACCAGGGCGTTTGGATCGTCATTCTTATCCTCCTGCGCACCCGCAAGCCCGATGGCACCTACGGCAATCTCTACAGCAACCTTCTCGACTACGTCATTTTCGCCGCGCTGCTCTTCTACGTTCTTACCATCGCCGGCATCTTCGTCCTTCGCATACGCCGTCCTGACGCCGACCGCCCCTACAAAGCATTTGGCTATCCGCTCATTCCGCTCTTGTATATATTGGCTGCCACTGGAATCATGGGTGTCTTGCTGCTCTACGAAACGCAAACCGCAGGGATGGGCATGGTGATTGTGCTTGTCGGCGTGCCCGTGTATTGGCTCTGGCATCGCCGTAGCACGGCCAGTTCACGGTGATTTGCATTTGGAACAGTGCGCAGCAGCTCTATCATTCCGAGCGCAGCGAGGAACCTACCTTCGATCTGGGAAGAGCCACGAGTCTTAGCGTATAAGCGCAGTGGAAAAAAAGGAGGAGTTGCATGGGCAACCCCTTGTTTGCAAGAAAGTCTATGAGCATGTTGCTCGCTGAAGCGACGGACAGCGGCGAACACAGCTTGAAAAAGACGCTGGGGCCGTTCCAGTTGACGGCTCTCGGCGTCGGCGCTGTCATCGGCGCAGGCATTTTCGTGTTTTCTGGACTGGGCGCGCACTATGCCGGACCCGGCTTGATGCTTTCGTTTGTGCTCTCCGGTCTTGGCTGCGCCTTTGCGGCCCTGTGCTACGCGGAGTTTGCCGCCATGATTCCGCTGGCTGGCAGCGCGTACACCTACGCCTACGCCACACTCGGCGAACTCTTCGCTTGGATCATCGGTTGGGACTTGACCCTCGAGTACGCCATGGGCGCCAGCACCGTCTCTTCCGGGTGGTCCAACCATTTCATTGAGCTGCTGAATATTTTTAAGGTCAAGATGCCCTTGTGGCTCGCGTATGACCATTGGACCGCGTTGGGCGAGGCCCAGAAAATCGTGGCCCGCCAGATGGCCAGAGTAGCGGACCCGTCCCTGGTTCCCGGAACACAAGCCTTCCTCGACAAGGTGGATGCGATCTTGGGTGCTCACTCCGCGGAGCTTTTGCAACGGGCGCACGACCTCGTCAACGCGCCGAAATTATTCGGCGTCGAGATTGGTTTCAATCTCCCTGCGTTTCTGGTGGCCCTTGTAATTACCGCGATTCTGACCATCGGCATAAAAGAGAGCGCCCGCTTTAACACCACCATCGTGGTTATCAAAGTATCCGTGGTGCTCTTCGTGATTGCCTTGGGTTTCCGCTACATCGACTTCGCCAACTGGGGCAGCGACTGGCACTCCTTCGCGCCTATGGGTTTTAGCGGGATTGGCGCCGGCGCAGCCTACATCTTCTTCGCCTATATCGGTTTCGATGCCGTCTCCACCACCGCGCAGGAAGCCAAGAATCCTCAGCGAGACTTGCCCATTGGCATCATCGTTTCTCTTCTCGTGTGCACCATTCTCTATATCGCCGTAGCAGGCGTGCTCACCGGAATGGTGCACTGGCAGGACGTGAACATCGAAGCCCCCGTCGCGCGTGCCTTTCTCGATCGCGGCCTTTCCACTGCCTCTCATATCATTACCCTCGGCGCTCTTGCGGGCCTCACCAGCGTCATGCTGGTCATGCTACTCGGCCAAACTCGCGTGCTCTACTCCATGGCCAACGATGGGCTGCTCCCAAGAAAATTTTTCGCCGAGATTCATCCCAGATTCCGCACGCCCTACAAGAACACCATCCTCGTTGGCTTGCTCGCCGCCATCGTCGGCAGCGTCACTCCCATCGATGACATCGGGAAAATGGTCAACATCGGTACGCTGCTCGCCTTCGTCATCGTCTGCATTGCCGTAATGATTTTGCGCAACACCAATCCCGACCAGCCTCGCCCCTTTCGCACTCCCCTCGTTCCCCTCGTGCCTATCCTCGGCATCGCCTTTAACGGCTACATGATGTACAAGCTCGGCTGGGTCAACTGGGCCCGCCTCATCATTTGGCTCATCATCGGCCTCGTCGTCTACTTCACGTATGGCCGTCACCACAGCCGCGTCAACAACCCGCAATTACGCAACCAGGTGCCTGCCGACTAATCAATTCGCACCCTTCATTTCTGCTGCGTTTTATTTGGAGTGCTCGGAGCTTGCCGCTGCTTTCCAGCCCCTCCCCGGCGCCACACTCGTCCCGCTTCCACGAATCGGGTAAAGTAGTTCTGCAACCCTTTCTGCCATGACCGGTCGAGACAATCAGCAGACTTCCTTCCGGAAGAGCCTCTCCTCGCTAGACTGGCTCGCCGCTATCGCCGCCATCCTCGGCTTTCTCGCCATGTGGGATCGCGATTACTTTGCCAGCCTGCCCGGCATGGGTTTGCTCCAGCTCGTCGCCGTCGTAGCCGGGGTCTATTTGTTCTATCGTTTCTGGACCCGCTGGCGCTCACAATTGCTCTGGAGCCTGCGCAACCGACTTATCGTTGCATATCTCTTCATTGCTGTCGTACCCATCATTCTACTTCTCATATTTGCTAGCCTGCTCGCGGACATCATCTATTCTCAACTGGGCGCCTATCTTCTCTATCACGATGTGGAAGACCGCCTCGAGATGCTCAGCGGCTCGGCTGAAGCTATCGCCGCCGCGGAGTCCACGCTTCCAGCCAACATCGACGAACTCACTTTGGATCGCGCGCTCGCCGGCCAGGTCCTCCGTGCCGAAGAAAAACAACTGCCCGGGCTCGTCGTCAGTTTTGGTGCGGCGCCGGAGTACTTTCACGCCATAGCCGGCCAAAATGCTACCTCCTTTTCCGGGCTCGTCCAGGATGGTACCGACCTTCGTTTGGTTGGGATGAAGGAAGCGGACTCCCCGCGCGCCAGGCAGTACATCGAACTGAGCGTGCCCATGACCGCTGACTTTCTTGAAGGTCTCGCGCCTGATCTCGGCCCCGTCGATTTCACCCTCTGGCAAACGGTAGGAGAAGAAGCAAGTTTGGCCGCTGTACCCATTGGTGGCAAGCGCTATCGCGCGATCACTCGCGTCCGAACCAAGAAACGTCCTCTGTTGCCTGGGCAGTCCTGGATGGATCCAGTGGTCGAAGGTTTCTCCCAACTAAACGCCACCTACCTCGACCGCGGTCAGGTCCTGGAGCGCAATCATCCGGTCTTCGCTTTCTTCAAAGCGCGAAGGTCCCAACTCAATCACCGCCTGTTCGCTTCCCTCGGCGAACTTAGCGGTGCTAAGGGATTCGAATTGCGCTTGATCGGCGTTATCTTTCTGTTAATTGAACTTGTGGCCCTGGTCATCGGTATCCGCCTCACTCGCGCCATCACCCGCACCATCTCCGATCTCTCCCGCGCCACCCAGGCGGTCCAGGAAGGCAATCTTTCCCAGCGCGTTCCGGTCCAGCGCCGAGACCAGCTCGGCATGCTCGGCGAGTCCTTCAACTCCATGACCGGCTCCATCGTCCGCCTCATCACGGAACAAAAGCAGCTGCAGCGTCTCGAAAACGAAATCTTCATCGCCCGCGAAGTGCAAGATCAATTGTTCCCGCAAAATCTTCCGCACGTCGAAGGCGTCGAAATCGAAGCCATCTGCAAAGCGGCGCGCAGCGTCAGTGGTGACTACTACGATTTTATTCAACTCAGCCCCACCCAGGTGGCCATCGCCATCGCCGATATTTCGGGCAAGGGAATTTCCGCGGCGCTTCTTATGGCTAGCCTTCAGGCTGCACTCCGAAGCCAACTACTCACGCCGGGCAGCGAAAATCTCAGCACCGCCGAACTCGTTTCGCGCCTCAATAAACATTTCGTCCGCAACACCGGCGACGATCGTTTCGCCACCTTCCTCATTGCCATTTACGATCTCAATGCCCGCAAACTCCGCTACACCAACGCAGGGCATCTACCCGGTTTTTGTTTGTCTGATGGCAAAGCGCAACACCTCGATGCCGGCGGTATCGTCCTGGGCATCGTCGATGATTACACCTACAAGGAAGGCTGCGTGGATGTTCCCCCAAACGCCGTGGTGATCGGCTACAGCGACGGCCTAGTCGAACCAGAGAACGCCTATGGCGAAGAATTCGGTGTCTCACGGCTAGAAGCTGCCGCGCAGCGTGTCCGTCAGGCACCCACTCGCAAAATCGCGGAGTCCCTCATGACCGCCGCCGAGGAATGGTCCGGCAGTCCCGAACAAGCGGACGACATGACCGTCATCGTCGCCAAACTCCGGTAATACCCCCGGTCGTTCGTTCCCCTCTTTCAGCCCTAAATTTGAGGTAAGGTAGTGGCTATCATCGGAGTGGGCTATACTGGCTCGTTTTCTCGAGGATGACGAATGTCGCTGCGAAACCGGGTAGCCGTGGTAACCGGCGGTACACGAGGGATCGGTCGAGGCATCGCCGTTGGGCTCGCCCGCCAAGGCGCTAAAATTGCCCTTATCTATCGCGCCAATAAAGCCGCCGCACAAATGGCGCTGCGGCAGCTCCAGGCCGAAGGCGTCGATTGCCTTGCGATCGAAACCAATATCACCGACCCAGCCCGTGCCGATCAGATGATCAAAACCGTAGCTGATCGTTACGGCCGCCTCGACATCCTTGTCAACAACGTCGGCGACTTTCGTTGGGGCACCCTCGCCGAATCCTCCGTCGAAGAGTGGAGCAGCATCTTCGATTCGAACGTCTTGACCGTCTTTTACACTTGCCGCGCCGCTCTTCCCCTTATGCGCAAAGGCCGTTGGGGCCGCATCATCAATCTCGGTGCTGTGGGCGCGGAACGCGCCTTCGGGCAGGCCAAAATCTCCGCCTACGCAGCAGCCAAAGCCGCCGTCGTTGCCATGTCTCGCTCCCTTGCCCTGGAAGAAGCTAAGAATGGAATCACCGTCAACGTCGTCAACCCTTCCAGCATCGATGAGAAAGATTTAACTCTGGAGGAAGCCCGAAAACTCAAAGACGCGCGATACCCGATCGGCCGTCCTCCCACCGTCGACGACGTCGCTGCCGCCGTGTCCTTCTTCGCTTCCGAAGAATCCGAATATGTCACCGGCCAAGTCGTCAACGTAAGCGGCGGCTGGATGCTCTAAGGCCGTGCGCAAGGACATTCACCAGCAGAAACATCGTCATTCCGAACGGAGTCCGCGCAGTGAGGAATCTCTCTTCCAGCCAGTCGCGATACAAATTCATGGAAGCGTGACATGAAAGCCCTAACCGCTGCCGAAATGCAGGAAGTTGACCGCCGCACCACAGAGCAATTCGGCATCCCCAGCCATCAGCTCATGGAAAACGCCGGCAAAAGCGTCGCCGAGGTTTTTCTCGGGCAATACACCCACACCATGGCCGATTCTCCCGGTCGCGTCACCATACTCTGCGGAAAAGGCAACAATGGGGGCGACGGCTTCGTCGTAGCCTGCCACCTAAAAGAGGAAGCGAGGGCAGTACGTGTCTATCTCTTTGCCAAACCAGAAGACCTGCGCGGCGACGCCGCGAAAAATTACCAACGCTGGCGCGAACTCGGCGATATAACCATCATCCAGACCCCCGCGGATTGGGACAAGGCCTGGCTGGACGCCTCCAATGCCGAAGTCATCGTCGACGCGCTCCTCGGCACCGGCGTTCGCGGCGCCGCCACCGGCCTCATCGCCCAGGCCATCGATGATGTGAACCGCCTCTCGCGCAACGCCACGGCTCCCCGCCCCGCCTGGATCGTTGCCGTCGACACCCCCTCAGGTTTGCCCGCCGATGGCGAGGCCGCCTCCGGTCCTGTCATCAAGGCCCATTACACGGTCACCTTTACTGCTCCCAAAATTGGACAGCTCATTTCGCCGCAGGCTGGCTGCTGCGGCCAGTTGGTTCTCTGCGACATCGGTTCGCCCGCCGCTTTGGTCGAAGAAATCGGAAGGGGAAACCTCCGCGCGGCAACTCCGGACGAGTTTGCTGGGCTTCCTTTAATTCGTGCTTCCGAGTCCCATAAGGGCAGCTTCGGCCATGTCCTCCTTCTTGCCGGCTCCCTCGGCAAAACCGGTGCCGCGGCCCTCGCCGGACAAGCCGCTCTTCGCGCCGGCGCGGGCCTCGTCACCATCGCCACGCCCGAACCCGCCCTCCCGATCGTCGCCGCGGTTCAACCCGAATTCATGACCGCAGCTTTGCCGGCCACTCGCGAAGGCACCCTCGCCCACGAGGCACTTTCCTCCTCCAAATTTTCGGACTTACTGAAGGCCATTAGCGTTCTCGCCATCGGTCCGGGCGTCGGCCAGCATCCCGACACGCAGGAATTTCTTCGCGCGGTCGTGACGCAAACCGATTTGCCGATTGTTTTGGACGCCGACGGCCTCAACGCTTTCGACGCCAAGGCCGGTCTGCTGACAGAAAAAAAAACCAAGTCCCTGGTGATCACTCCGCATCCCGGCGAGATGGCTCGCCTTCTCGGTACCACCATCCCCCAAGTCCAGCAGGATCGCGTCAAGACCGCTTCCGATGCCGCGAAAAAATTCAACGCTGTTGTGGTCCTCAAAGGGTTCCACTCCATCATTGCCTCGCCCGATGGCCAGATCTTCGTCAACACCACCGGCAATCCCGCCCTTGCCAAGGGCGGCTCGGGAGATGTCCTCACCGGGCTGCTCGGCTCTCTGATCGCCCAGTTCGGTACCGAGGATCTCGTCCGCATCGTCGCGCTCGGTGCCTATCTCCACGGCCTTGCCGCCGATTTGCTCAGCGAGCAATCCGACGCCTCCGGCGTTTTGGCCGGTGACGTCGCTCACGCTCTCCCCTTCGCCCGTCGCAGATTGCTCCAGGAGCTGCAGTCGCGTGTCTGAGCATCAGATCACTACCCAATCAGCCGACGAAACCATCGCTTGGGGGAAAAAGCTCGCGCAATCTCTTCGCCCTCCCATCCTTGTGCTGCTTTCCGGGGAACTTGGCACCGGCAAAACTACCCTCACCAAGGGCATCGTTTCCGGCCTCCACGCCGCCACCGAGGACGAAGTCACCAGCCCCACCTTCACGCTCCTCCACGAGTACGGCGGTGGCCACAAAGTTTTCCACGGCGACCTTTATCGCATCGAGAGCCTCCACGACTTTGAGACCCTCGGCCTCGAAGACCTGTTTGCTCAGCCTGCCATCGTCATCCTCGAATGGAGCGAAAAGTTCCCCCTTAAGTCCCCTTGGCCCCAGCTTCGCCTGCGCCTTGAGCATTTGGGCGCAGATTCCCGCCGCATCACCGTCCTAACTCACGGAATTTCAGCTCCATAGCGCTTACTCTCTGGCTATCCCTGTACTTCCGGTTCCTTGCCGCGTGCCGACCCAACTGCTAGCGTGAAAGGGAAGGGGACTCGGCAGCGATATGTCTAACGGCTCTCTCCAGCTCAGCGGAAACGACACTAATCGATTCACGCTGAAAACCTATAATGTCACCTTGCCCATGGCCTCGCTCGCCATCGGCGTAGACAACATTCGCCACGACGTTTTCCTCTCTCCCAAGTTCGTTCAGGTCAGTCGCGATTATCTTTTCGATCTCATCCGCCAGAACGCTTCCAATAGCTTTCTCTCCGGCATCGAATTCCGTAGCAACAAACCCGTCGAATCCTCTGGCTTTCGCAAAGTCTTGGCCGATCTGCTCAGAAATTCCCTCACCACCGCCAAGCATCATAAAAATGTCGAAATCGATATTCTTTTCCGCCTATCCATCCTGAAATTCCTCACCTCTGAACTGCAAAACCAGTTCGCCAACGTCATTCTTGACGGGAAGGAATATATCCGCAAACGCGGCGAATATTTCGAACGCAGTCAGCAGGCCCACGTCATCAAGGCCCGCCTCACCGAAATGCAATCCGCCCGCCGCGACGTTCTACGCCTCATCGGTCAGACCATCGCCCAGATCATCGTCGATATTGAAGAGAACCTGGTTGCAAAAGCTCGCCGTGCTTTATTCGGCGACGACTATGCGCCCTATTACGAGTTGCTCAAAAATCGTCTCATTTTCCTCGATGGCGGCAAGGACGATTTCTACTTTCTCGAGCATTACGTGCTTCTCGGCAACTACGCCCGCGACCCGGATCGCTTCGAAGCCATCGACGGTCTGTTTCAGGAGTTTCTCAAGGAGGCCAAGGTCGAACTTCCTCAGGAAACACCGACGATGAAGGTGGTCGAAACCTACCGTGAACTGGCCACCGAAGCCGACAAGGCCGGGATAGAGTTAGCTTCCCTCGAGGAACAACGCGAAGGCCTGCGCAAAAAACTCGAACGAGGCGATGGACTCTTCAACAAATTCCTCAACTCCACAAATCCCGCGGAATTGCGACTCTCCCTAAAAGACACGGAAAAGCGCATCAAGGAGCTGCAGACCCGCCTGGAATTGCTCGCCCCACAACTCGAACAAGCCAAGCAGCAAGCCGATTTCTTGAACAAGGACAATCATGGCAAGCTTGGTGATTATCTCAACGACCCGGACAACGCCCGCCGCCTCCTCGATCCCGCTACCGCTGCTGACGAGCCGGAACGCGCAGCGCGGATGCGCCTTCTCTCTCTGTTGACCGCGCGGCTCGAAGAGCGTGAGCTCATCCTGCACATCCTCGCGAGCTACGAGATTCGTCCCATCGCCACCGATTTTTGCCCCCCCGTGCACCTGCAGCAATTAAAGAAAGCCTTGGTAACAAAAGAAGAGTCGCAACGTGTCGCGGAACTCCTCAAGCAAGTCCCCGCTAAGCGCCTTTCCATGAGGCCCATCGAGGAACTCACAAAAAGGATGCGCCGCTATTCGCGAGAAGAAATTCAGACGTTTGTTCTGAAGTTTGCCGCCGATTTCATGCGCCTGCGCCGCGATCTTTACGACGCCGACCATCTCGCTGCGTGCATGGAGCGCATCAACATCGTCACTGCCGAAAAAACGCGCGAACTTTCGCGCATGAACAACAAGCTCTACGAATGCTTGCTCCGCGAAGAAGCGCGGCCCGAGCACGATCAAGTTGTTTCCCACGTCATCATCAAGGCCGACGTGCGCGGTTCGACGAAGATGACCCAAGACCTGCTTGCCAAAGGTCTCAGTCCCGCCTCGCACTTCAGTCTCAACCTGCACGAGCCTGTTAAGCGTCTGCTGGACCGCTACTCCGCCAAAAAAGTCTTTATCGAGGGAGACGCTATCGTCCTCGCCATCTTCGAGACTGAAGCAAGCCGCGCCTATGCTCGCCCTGTCGCCCGCGCCTGCGCCCTTTCAAAACAGATTCTCACTGTCTGCAATTCCTACAACGACCAGGCTGCCTCCTCGCAGCTCCCGCCTCTTGAACTCGGCGTCGGTGTGGCCTTCCAAGGTTCCGCGCCCACTTACTGGACCGACGGCGAATCCCGTATCATGATTTCCAAAGCGCTCAACTTATCCGATCGACTTTCCGCCTGCACCAAGCTCGCCAAGCGTATGCTCTCCGGCCAGAAAACACTCTTTTCTATTTTTCAATTCCTCACCGCCATGGAAGGCGCTTCCGCCGAAGAACTCGACGAGTTCCTGGTCCGTTACAATCTCAACGGCATCGAACTCAACGAAGAAGGTTTCGAAAAGCTTTCCGAGGAAATCTCCCTCGAACCAGTCCATACCCATCTCGAATATCCCTGGAGCGAGGAAGAAGTCGTGCTCTACTATGGCGAAGTGCCCATGGGCGAATCCGTCGAATATCTCGTGCTTCGCAAGGGCGTAGCCCGACAGTTGCTCCCGGACGGCAAAATCGGCAAACCGTCCGAGCACCACTACTACGAAGTGTGCACCAACCCCGCCCTCTACGACCTCGTCGCCTCCCTCCGCCGCAACCAACCCGCCCTGGAATCCACCCGAGCGTAGTCCCTAGCTGCACTTCCCCTCTTAGCAACAGCGCAAAAACCAGGGTCATTCTGAGCGAAGACTGAATCTCTTGGAGATCGATGAGTCTGTGGCGCAATTTCCTCTTGACAAATAACAGATTACTTATATAAGGTAAAAATTATGGAAATGGTACGAAACCTCGACGCCGCCTTCTCCGCCCTCGCTGATCCGACTCGACGCGCCATTCTGGCTCGCCTCGCCAAGGGCGAAGCTTCCGTGATGGAGTTGGCCGAGCCTTTCAACATGACCCAACCGGCCATTTCTCAACATCTCAAAGTCCTCGAAGATGCCGGGCTTGTGGTGGGTCGCGTCGATGGAACCAAGCGCCCTCGTCGTCTTGCAAAGGAGGGCGTCGAATCCATCGACCAATGGCTGGCCATGCTGCGAAAAGCCCTGGAGAAGAATTACGACCGGCTGGACGAGGTTCTGGCTGGCATGGATCGACAGAAAAAAGGAGAAATACAACGATGAGCAAGCTGACACTCAAAACCGAAGGCAACACACACGTGGTGGTGACCCGGCACTTCGCTGCGTCACCGGAAGCCGTCTACCGTGCGCACCTCGATCCGAACATCATCCAGAAGTGGTTGCTTGGCCCCGAAGGTTGGACCATGCCCGTGTGCATCAACGAAGCCAAACCAGGCGGCAAGTTCCGGTACGAGTGGGTCAACGGGAAAGGCCACGGATTCCACGTCACCGGCGAATTGTTGGAACTCCAGCCTTGTCGCAGGATCCTCCACGTCGAGCGTATGTACCTGCCGGACCCCACCCCGGAGAATCAAGTTGAAACCACGTTTGAGGCCAATGGAACGGGCACGTTGATGACCATGCGCATGACGCTGCCCGACGCACAGACACGCGCCGCTATGCTGGCCACAGGCATGGAACGCGGAATGGAAGCTAGCTACGTTCGCCTCGAAAACATGCTCTAGCCAAGTTCCGAAAGAAGTTGCTTCGTGAGCGGACTGCCCGAACACCTACGGCAGGCTCGTTGCATGGCGCGGTTGCAAGAAGCTAGCGCGAGTACCTGCAGATTTAGCCGCGCCGGTACGCTCCCATCAATCTCGCGATCAGCACGGCCAGGTACAGAACGCCCAGTATAGTTTGCAGGATCGAAAGTGACCGCGCCTCGGCGGTAACCGGGGTAATTCCCGCGGCGCCCAAGGAAGTCATGGTGCCAAAACTGTAGTAGATGAAATCGAACCGGTCGGGGACCGCGTGCAGGTTGGTCACTGGATCGAGATAGAAAGCATTTGGCTGGATTTTGGCTACCATGCCATACACACTCGCAAAACTGAACCCTACCAGCAGATAGATGCACAGGGCTCCAAAAATTGTTTCCGAATTGGCCTGCTCCCTCGAAAACACTTGTCGAAAAATCACCACGACCATGAACACGTCAAAAACAAAACTCAAGCTGATGCTCACTATCGAGAACGTGTTCGCACTCGGCCTGGGAAACTGGATGCGTTGGTACACCGCAGGAATTGCCAGAACCAGCGCAAAAATCAGCAGGCCTCGCCGGAAGTTAGCAGCATACACAGTAAGCAGGATCGCGGCGCTGCCCAGTACGCGGAAGGTGTAGTATCCGAAGCGGCTGGCTTCCGCATGCGGGTACAAGATTAGAGTTGCCAGCAGAAAAAGAAACAGTAAGAAGAACCTGTGGTTCGTGGCGGGCGGCTCGGACTCGGCTTGGACTGCGTGCATCATGAAAGAGCTCCCCCGGCTCCCGCCAATGGTACACCTACACTATCGGTCGCTCTACTTCGATGCCAGTGAAAGCTTGATGCCAAGTGCTTTCAATCGTTGCTTTAGGTTGGCCGGCCTAGAACCATCACGAGTTATCATTTGCTCTCTCTGATTTGCACTATTTCTATCTCCCACCATAGCTCGACCGTCTGCCTGCGACTGCCAACGCCCAACGTGCGCGCTCGCTTTGTGCAGTGGTGTGTCGACGATGGCAAGACTTTGCGTAGTTTTGGCAGCGGTCTACTGTTTGCCAATATCGCCATCGACGAGTACGAGGCCCGGCGAGGCAGTCAACGCTCGCGGAGCGCTTCCGCATCGCGCGTTAGCCCACGATCTACGCGCTAGGCGTGACGCTTGCGCAAACCGCCGGAGTTGCCCGCTGCAGGAGGCGGGGCTTTGCTAAGCCCAAACATCAAGTCCCGTATATGACGTCGTCGGCATTGCTCTCGCCCGATTTCACCGGACAAATTTCATCGGACAGTTGCACGGTGGATGCTCACACTTCTTGTCGCTCATGAATTTCCTCTTTCCTTAATTCCATTCCGGCGCCCGAATCTATCACCGGATGTCTAATGCGCCCCTACCAGCATCACCTTACGAGCTCTGGGAGCTCTGGCCCTGCTATTTACCCAAGCAAGCCACGGTGCTATGCTGCCCGCATAAACGGAGAAGTATCGAGGTTCATCATGCTTAAACGCCTCCGCGCCATCCTCGCAACAGCATTGGACAAGCTGGAAGCCTGCCGCGACGCTCACTACACCAGCGTTCCTGTCTGGAAGCCCTGGCGCGACTTCTAAACCGCCCTGCCTGAAAGCTCTATCAGAAGCGCAAATTCGAATCCAGCCTGGCCGTGCCCTGAGTGCCCTGAGCACCTTTGCTACAGTATCTGCCGGATAGCGATTCCCATCTTCTTCGTCTACCTTGAAGTCACCCTCCCGCTTAGCCCGCATCAAAAATCATCGTTCAGGAGCGAGTTTTGGGCCTGCTCAAGAAACTTGCAATAAGCACGTTGGGCTTTACCTGCCTTTCGGCTGCGCCTCTTTTCGCAGACTGCACCGCTGTTCCCCGCACAAACTTTTTGGCACGGTTGGTTCTTCTTCCACTGCTTTCGCCACCCAGGACTACGCAAAGCAAGAATTAAATGTGCCATACTTTCTTCGCTCGGACCTTCAACATAACTTGGCGTCCGACCCTCACTCGATTATTCGCGAGCTCACTTCACTTCGCTGGGACGTGCGAGAGGTTTGTTGGGGCAGCCACCCTTGCTCGCGCGACGAAGACCGCCGCCACCGGACAGGAACCCCGCGGCCCCTAACTTCGGCCAAGTGCCGGATCCATCCAGTTTTGCTTCCACCCCTGGAATCGCGCTCCCGGCGACTGACGCCAATTCCGGCTCAGACACTTCTACCACAGCCACTCCAGAGCCCGGTTCTGCGGGTCTGCTGCTCGCCGGTCGCGCTTCCATTGCGGCGATCCTGATCGCCAAAAAGCTCTAGCTTTACCCTCATTTACTTCATCGCTTTCCGCGCGCCGGGCCACCCTTGGCGCGCTTTTTATTTCGTCGCCTGCCGCTTCCCCGTGCTGTTAACCTTATCTTTCCGGTGCCGTCCGCGAGCGTTGCGCAACTTTACTGTAACGATTTTGCGGGCGCCCTACGTCTAACGCATCGGAACGTCTGCTCCAGCGCAACGCCGTGCCCGGGTCTTCTCGCCGGATTTGCGCTTCCAACCATCGGAAGTTTACGGAGTTTTTCGAGGGATTTAATGCCAGTTCATCAGTCGAATAGTCTCGGTCCATTTCTCCGCGTGCCGGCGATTCTCTTCTTTGTTTTGGCGCTGTCGTTCAGTCCCTCGCCGGCCGCCGCGCAACTCGCGCCACCCCCCCAAACTCCCCCGGCTCTCGGCACCATTCGGTCCATTTCGGGGAATATTCTGACCCTCGCCACAGACGCCGGTGCCGAACTCAAGATCCAGCTTCCTTCGGAAGTCAAAGTTTTGCGTGTGCCCCCAGGCTCCAAGGATTTGAAGGCGGCTACACCCATCCAGCTCACCGACCTCCAGCCGGGCGACCGCATTCTGGTTCGGGGCAGGACCGGCGATGACGGCTCATCCTATGTCGCCACCAGCATCGTCGCCATGAAGAAGTCGGACATCGCCGTGAAGCAGCAGAATGACCGCGAGGAATGGCAGCGGCACGGCATCGGCGGCCTTGTCAGTTCTGTGGACCCCGCCCAGAACAGCGTGACCGTTAAGACTCTGACCCAGGCCGGCACCAAGGAAATCGTGGTTCACGCTGCCAACAAAACTATTTTGAGACGTTACGCGCCCGGCTCTGTCAGTTTTGACGAGGCCAAAGTGGCTCCGATTACCGAGATCAAACCTGGCGATCAGCTCCGCGCGCGGGGTACTCGTAGCCCCGAGGGCGATGAATTTACCGCTGACGAGATTGTGTCCGGCTCCTTCCGCAACATCGCCGGCGTCATCAGCTCGGTCAATACCTCGGCGGGTACACTCACCCTGAATGATTTGGCCACCAAGAAACCAGTAGAGTTGAAGGTCACGCCTGAATCTCAAATGCGCAAGCTCCCTCAGCCCATGGCACAACGCATTGCCATCCGCTTGAAAGGCGCTGGCGCGGACGGCAATGGCAACGGGGCAGCCGCCGCTGTCGGCAAGCCCGGTGGCCCTCCAGCCCCTGCTGCGGGCCAGGGCGCCAACAGCGATAACGCCTCGCCAGCCGCCGGTGGTCCGCCGCGCAATGGCGGCGGTGGTGATCTGCAGCAGATGCTGAGCCGCCTGCCGGCCAGCCCGCTCAACGATTTTCAAAAAGGTGATGCGGTGATGGTGGTAGCAACATCAGGACAAGGCGAGGGACCTTCCACGGTGATCACTCTTCTCGGTGGCGTGGAGCCTATTCTGCAATCTTCCTCGCAGGGTCAGGCGGCCTCGCTTCTTTCGCCTTGGAGCCTCAACCAAGGTGGCGGAGGCGACGCTGGCACACCTTAATGACAACCACGACGTCGCTGCCTCAAATCCCTCACGGAGACTGGAAAACGAAGTGTCGATGAAAAGAATCTATCTCAGAGTTTGCGCGCACATCCTGTGTGTCGCCTGCCTCGTGCTACTCGCTCTCGGACTTTCCGCAGCTCAGACCAACACCGGCACTTTGCGCGGCCAGGTTACCGATCCCTCCGGAGCCTCCGTCAGCGGTGCCGCCGTTCTCCTCACCACTCCCTCCGGCGCCTCGATGGACACCACCACTAATAAGGATGGCATTTACGAATTCAAGGATCTCGCTCCCGGCAAGTATGAAGTCAAAGCCGTTGCCCAGGGTTTTGCTCTCTTCGACAAACCCGATGTGCTGGTGGCCGCGGGACAGCCCACGCGCTTCAATATCTCGTTAACCCTTGAAGTTCAGCAGGAAAAAGTCCAGGTCAACTCCACTACCACGCAGGTGGACGTCAACCCTTCCAACAACGCCAACAGCATTGTCTTGCAGGGCAAGGATCTCGAAGCGCTCTCCGACGATCCCGACGAGCTGCAATCGGAGCTCACCGCTCTTGCCGGGCCCTCCGCCGGCCCCAACGGCGGCCAGATCTATATCGACGGATTCACCGCGGGGCAACTTCCCCCCAAAGCTTCCATTCGCGAAATCCGCATCAACCAAAATCCTTTTTCTTCGGAGTATGACAAGCTCGGTTACGGACGCATCGAAATCTTCACCAAGCCCGGCACCGACAAATTTCACGGACAGATGCTCGTCGACGGCAACACCAGCGCCTTCAACGCACGCAATCCTTTCGAAATTTTGCCTGAAGGGGTATCCCCGCCGAGCTACCACTCCGAGCAGTACAGTGGCAATATCGGGGGCCCTCTCAGTAAGAAAGCGTCCTTCTTCTTCAACATTGATCAGCGCGATATCGGCGCTCTCGGCATTGTCAGCGCTACCGTGGTCTGCGGCGATCAATTCCTGCAAATCCCGTGTCCCTCGGGAACACCCAACTACAGCGTCCTGCAACCCTACAGCCAGGCCGTTACCAACCCGCAGACTCGCACCAACCTTAGTCCCCGCATCGACTACCAACTCACCCCATCGAACACCCTTTCTGGACGCTACCAATACTGGCGCGATTCGGAAACCAACAACCAGGTCGGTCAATTTATTCTGCCTGAAGGGGGCACCAACACGCTCGAAACCGAACATACCGTGCAGCTCACGGACACTCAGACCGTCAATCCCAGCACCATTAACGAAGTTCGATTTCAGTACATTCACGACAACACCCTCACCAATCCTGTCAGCTCCAACAGCAACGTGAACGTTGGCGGCGCCTTCAATGGGTACGGCAGCGGGGGCGGGACCATTTCCGATATCGAGAACCGCTACGAATTTCAGGAAATTCTCTACAAAACTTTCAGCAAGCACTCCCTCAAATTCGGTGGCCGCCTCCGTTCCACCTCCGACTCCAATTCCACTCAGGCCAACTTCAGCGGCTCCTTCGTGTTCGGCACCCGCGCGAATCCCGATCCTACCTGCGTCATCACTTCCACCAATAACTGCACCATCAGCCCCATCGACGCTTACCAGATTACCGTTCAAGGTCTCGCCAACGGTTTGACCATCCCGCAAATCCAGGCTCTGGGCGGTGGCGCCACCTACTACACCCAGAACGCCGGAATCCCCGCCATCTCCGTCAATCTGATCGATGTCGGCGTCTTCGCTCAGGATGATTGGAAAGTTCGCCCCAACATCACCATCAGTTACGGTTTGCGCTTCGAGAGCCAAAATAACTTTAGTGATCATGCCGATTTCGCCCCGCGTCTCGGCGTCGCCTGGGGCATCGGCGGCAATGGAAAAACTGCCCCCAAGACTGTTCTACGAGCCGGCTTCGGCATGTTCTACGATCGCTTCACCTACGGCCTCTACGAAACCCAGCAGCGTTTCAATGTTGAGGATCCTCTCCAGCAGCAATTCCAGATTCCGAATCCCAATTTCTTCCTCTCGGGCAATCCACTTTGCGTTCCGCCGCTTCATTTGCCCGTTCCTCCGGAATGCGCCACTACCACCTCGAGCCAAACCATCGATTACCAAACGAATCCAAACCTCCACACGCCCTATACCATTCAGACCGGCATCACCCTGGAGCGCCAGGTCACCAAGATCGCCAACATTGCCTTCACCTATCTGAATTCTCGCGGCGTCCACCAGTTTTACACCGACAATATCAACCCTATCGATCCCGCCAATCCCCCGCTGAATCTGCAGAACCCTATCTACCAATATCAGTCCGAAGGTATCTTTAAACAGAATCAGTTCATCGTGAACGGCAGTATCCGCATGGGCGCAAGACTTTCCCTCTTCGGCTACTACACCCTCAACTATGCCAATAGCGACGTTTCCTCGCCTACCAACTTGATTTCTATTCCTGGCGATCCCTCCAAAGACTACGGCCGGTCGAGTTTCGACATTCGCAATCGCGTCTTCCTCGGCGGCACGATAGGCATGCCATACGCCTTCCGATTGAGTCCTTTCATGATCTATAGCTCCGGGATTCCCTTCAACATCATCACTGGCAGCGACCCTTTCCAGGATTCCGCGTTTAACGTGCGCCCGCAGTTGGCTCCATGCGCTACCGCCACGTATCAGACGAAGTATGGTTGCTTCTCGGAGCCCGCTGCATCGCAGTATTACAGCTACACACCCATTCCAATCTACGACGCTGAAGGTCCCGGCCGTTTCGCCCTGATGCTTCGTCTCAGCAAGACTATTGGCTTCGGCCCCGTAATCGAAGGTGCGGGAAACGCCGGCCCGGGTGGACCCAGCGGTGGCACTTTCGGTCGTCCCGGTCGCGGTGGAGGTGGACGCGGCGGATGGGATGCCGGCGCCACTAATCACCGCTACGCCCTCACGTTTGGCGTGATGGTCAGAAACGTCTTCAACAACGTCAACGTGCTTCCGCCCATCGGCAATCTGGGCTCGCCTCTCTTTGGCGAATCCAACGGGCTTGTCGGTCGTCCTTACAGTGATCCCAGCGCCAATCGCCGCATCGATCTCCAGGTGACTTTCAGCTTCTAACCCTTCCTCCGCTGTAGGCCGACCACTGCTAGCGCCGGCATCCCTGCCGGCTCCTATCCAAGGCACGCCCTGCCCCATTTGGCCAATCCTTACGAATAATGTGAAAATGCGGTTTGGGTATGTAGCGGGACTGGAGAACCCATGAGCGCCCGCGACAACGATCGCGCTTTAGGAATGCACCGCCAAATCCCTCGCAGGGATTTCCTGAACGGCATGAGCGTGGCCGTCGGCGCCACTTTGCTAAGACCTGGTGACTTTTGGTCCAACGTTCTTGCCGACTCTGCCCAATCCTTCGCTCCCGAAAAAGACCCCACCTACTATCCTCCCGCAAGAACCGGCATGCGCGGCAGTCACGATGGCTCGTGGGAAGTGGCCCACGCCATGAGCCACGGCAAGACCTGGCCCAACCCGCAACCCGACCCCGATTCCTTCGATCTCATTGTCGTGGGCGGCGGCATCAGTGGTCTCTCCGCTGCTTATTTCTACCGCCAGCACGCCGGTCGCAAAGCCAAAATCCTAATTCTCGAAAATCATGACGACTTCGGCGGCCATGCTAAGCGCAACGAGTTTCAAAGCGGAGACCGCGTGCTCATCGGATATGGTGGGGCGCAAACCATCACCGGCCCCAATCTGTACAGTCCAGAAGCCAAGCAGTTATTCGCCGCCCTGGGCATTGACATTAATAAATTCGAAGCCTACTACGACCAGAATTTCTACAAGTCCCGCGGCATGGGCCAGGCCATCTTTTTCGACAAGGAGACTTTTGGCTCCGATCGACTCGTCACCGGCGCTTATGAAACTCCTTGGCCCGAGTTTCTGGCCAAAACCCCTCTTTCTCCCGCCGCACAGGAAGACCTGCTCCGCCTTTTCTCCGCAAATGTCGATTACCTCGCGGGAATGACCCCCGAACAGAAAAAACAATACCTCGCTAGGACCAGTTACAAAGACTACTTGCTCAAAAATGTCAAAGTTGTGCCCGACGTCATTCCGTTTTTTCAATTCTCCATGTATGGCCTCTATGGTGTCGGCATCGATGCCGTTCCCGCCGGCGACATGGCGGGCCTCGGCTACTTGCCCGGCTTCAGTGGCTTAGGCATTAAAGACGCCGATGGCCCTGGCATGGGTCTGGAAGTAACGCGCCAGGACCACGAGCCTTACATCTACCATTTTCCCGATGGCATCGGTTTCGGTCCCGCGACTCCTGGTTCGTGCCATGGTCCCGGACGTGGGTCCCGGTAACACCACGGAAGACGTCGTGCTCACCAAATTTGCTTACGCGAAGCTCGACGATCCCGCTTCGCCTGTGCGCGTACGCTTGAATTCCACTGTCGTCCATGTCGCTAACGAAAGCGCCACTCCCCCAAAAGTCGCAGTAACCTACGTCAGGGGAGGGAAGGCCTTCGTCGTCAAAGGCTCCGCCTGCATTCTCGCCTGCTGGAACACAGTCATTCCGTATGTGTGCCCCGAAATGTCGCACTCCCAAAAGGACGCGCTTGCGTACAACGTGAAAGTCCCGCTGGTGTACACCAACGTCCAGTTAAGAAACTGGACCGCCTTCGCCAAATTGCAAACGCACAGCATAAATTGTCCCGGCGCCTTCTTCTCCGCTGTGGAGATGGATTTCCCCGTCAGTATGGGCGGCTATCGCTTCACCCAATCCCCCGAGGAATCCTGCATCGTTCACATGCAGCATGTTCCCGTGGGCCCAGGAGACACCGCTCGTGAAAAGCAGCGCACCGGCCGCAGGCAGTTGCTCACTAACGATTTCGCCACCTTCGAACGCAACATCCGCGATCAACTCGCACGCATTCTCGGGTCCGCTGGCTTCGATCCCGCCACTGATATCCAGGCTAATCACCGTCAATCGCTGGCCCCACGGCTACGCTTACGAATACAATTCTCTTTACGATCCGGTCTGGCCTCCGGGCTACGCGCCAAACGAAATCGGACGCCAACCCTTTGGTAATATTCATATCGCCAATTCCGATGCCGGCGCTTTCGCCTACACGAACGAAGCCATCGATCAGGGTTATCGGGCCGTCCAGGAGATCGTCGCCAAAAAAGTGTGAGCCATGGCGCGGTGCAGTGGCATTTGTCATCTTGAACGAAGCACGTAGGCCTGTTTTTTCTCTGTTTTGTCACAAACGGTGCGAAATGAAACGCCGCAAGAAGAAGCTTGATAAAGGCACGGAAGCCCGCCGCGTCGCCAGGAACTCCGGTATCGCGCCGGCCCGAACGCGAGTCATTCCTGACAAACGCAAAAAGCCACTCAAGCACAAAAAAGACTTGCGCGAAGAAGTCACCCTCGACTCTTAAGCACGCGCAGGGATCCGCTGGATCGTGCGTGGCACCCCAGCTTCTGTTCAACCGACGCGTCTTGTCCACCAAAGTCAACGCCACCACCGCCCACATCAAGCACGCGCGCCATTGCCTGCCCAGCAAGGAATCTCTCTTTACCGCCACCCATCGAAAACCTCGTCGTCTCAAGCGATCGTAAACCCATTCGGTCCGACCGGACCTAGTTCTTCGACCCTCACCCAGGTTTGTATGCCGGGATCACTTCATCCGGACGGAACAACGGCGCTCCACTCACCTTCGCCGCTTCCGCCAATTCACTCGCAATCTTCTCTAGCGCATCCTTGTCAAATCCCATGCAACTCACCTTTACTTGGCCATCCGACCCTATGAGGAAAATCGTCGGCACATTTGTCAATCCATAGGCATTCGACGCGGGATATCCGTCCTCATCCACCAGAGTTGGGAACGTCACCCCATATTCCTGATTGAATTCTTTGGTGCTTCGCGCGTCCTCCTGCGAAATCCCGATCACCGATACACTCTTACCCGCAAAACGTTCGGCGATGCGTTGCAAAAAGGGAAATGTGAACTGGCAAACCGGGCACGATATCTTGAAAAACGCCACCAGCACCGGGCCTCGCGCCAGCAACGTGTCCAACGCGTATTTCTTCCCGTCCAACGCCTTCAGGGAAAACCGCGGAGCCGTCATTCCACCTTCAATGTTTGTCAAAAGCACCCTCCCGGCACACTTGTGCAGTGCCCTGCCTGACCGTACCATTTTATCGCATTCTGCCGAAGTTGAACGCCGTAGCGCTCAGCACCTCAACGCTTTCTATACTGCGAATTCTTCCTCTGCGTCTCTCTTCACCAAAAAACAAAGCCCGCCTCTTCCTTTCGAAAGAGGCGGGCACAAGGTTCCCACTTATTTCGAGCTGGGATTCGTCGGCTGCTGCGTCTGGGATCGCTGCCCCCCATTCTCGCCGCTGCCGTTCTGAATCCGCAGCACTTCGTGCTTTCCACCCACGTAGATTGCCGTCAGCTCCTTCGTTCCGTTCGGTTCCGTGGACGACCCGTAGGCGTCCGCCGGATTCGCATTCGGCTGTTCCTGCAATTGCGCCGGGAAAGTCGCCACCGTCTTTTTGCCCTGCACCAGTTTCACCTGCACGGTTGGTCCGCTGCTTTCCCATTCCACCCTATATTTGCCCGGATCCAAGGTTTGCCCATTCACGTTCACTCTTTCAGAAACGTCCAGGCTCGCCTTGTTCATGTTATTCGCAAATACGCTCGGGGCCACCAGCAGCGCGGCACCTAGAATACCGACTGAGATTCTCGACAGTTTCATGTACTTCTCCTTTAAAGTTTCCGCCGGCGCTGGCTCTGCGGGACACTGGCAAACCGCTGCCGCGGATTGGTTTTCATTCTTCATCTGTTAAGAATTTAGACGTTCCGGCTAAATCGCGAGGTACGTAAAATCACCACCACACGCGCCCAATTTGCGATGATTTAAATTAGATATTTTGCTGTACCAACGACCCCAACCCCAGCATCGCTCCTCAGGTATGCACCCGAGCCATCGCGATCCTTACCAAGGCGCCGCGATTTACACCAGCGACGCCACAACGAAGCTTTCGAAGCGTCGCCAACCCGTTACTCACGTAGGGGCGCAGCACCGTTGCGCTCCATGTCCGCACAATCCCTGCCCCTTCGACACTTAGATCTGTCAACGGGAAACAGTTGCCCCGCACAAAAACCGCAACCCAACTCTGCTTTTGTTCTGTCAAAAAACGGGTCATTCCGAGCGTAGCGAGGAATTTCTCTGGGATCGATCCAGTCGCCAGCTCTCGCCTCAGTGAATTGTCTTCGTCTTTCGCTGCATGTAATCCATCAACAAATACTGCCCCAGCGTATACGGCGTCGTGAAATACGCCTTTCCTTTGCACATTTGAGTAATCTTCTGCACAAACTGCACTAGGCTGTAATCCGTAGCCAGCATAAACGTATTGATCATAATCCCCACGCGCTTGCACTTGTTCACTTCTTCCAGCGTCTCGCTCACCACAAACGGGTCCAGCCCAAATGCGTTCTTATAAATTCGTCCATCCTCCAGCGTCAGCGCCGAAGGTTTGCCATCCGTGATCATGATGATCTGCCGCATGTCTTTGCGTTGTCGCAGCAGGATCCGTTGCGCCATCCGCAGGCCCTCTCGAGTATTGGTGTAATACGGTCCCACTTGCACCCGTGCCAATTGGGCCAGCGGCACTTCTTCGGCCGAATCGTGAAAAAGCACGAGACTTAGCGTGTCTCCCGGGTACTGCGTGCGAATCAAATGTGACAATGCCAGCGCTACCCGCTTGGCCGGGGTAAACCTATCTTCTCCATACAGAATCATGCTGTGGCTGCAATCCAGCAACACCACTGTCGCGCACGAGCTTTGATACTCGCACTGGTGCACCATCAAATCCCGATACTGCATCTCGATCGGCACTTTCATGCCTTCGCGACGTATCGCGTTCGAGAGCGTCTGGCTGATGTCCAGATTCAGCACATCTCCATACTCGTATGGCCGCGAAACCCCTCCCGATTCCACGCCCGTCGACAGGTCCCGTGTATCATGTCTCCCGAAGCTGCTCCTGCCCAGCGAACCCAGCAAATCGCGCAGCGTCTTGAATCCCAGAAAATCAATGGCCTTGTCCGTGATCTCAAACCGCGCTTCCGGGTTCCGCTCTACCGCTTGACCCAGCTGCCCTCCCGGCGTGATTTGCGACGGTGGTGTCACCTGTGGCGGTTGCTGCGCATTGATAAACCCCTCCTGGGTCAGCCGTTGGATGATTTTCTCGATCAGGTCCCGTACATCCTGATTGTTCAACGCGCCCGGATCCTCCAGCATTTGGCGCAGTTCCTCGCTCATCAGGTCTTCCGGGAGCAGTTCACCTTCCTGCAGTGCGCGCAGAATCGCATCGCGCAGAGCTTCCATCGATTGCGCTGCGTCAAATTCCGACAATCCGTAGTATCGCGATTCGAATCCGCTCTGCAGCAGAAAATCGCCGAGCCGCTTCATCAATTCGTCGAGATCCACTTCATCCGCGGGCTCTCCCGTATACTTCCGGTATTTGACGATTTTCATCCTGTTTCCTCAATCAAATCGCAAATGCAGCGCTGCGCCATTGTCGCTAGTTGTAGGTTCGCCGCGGCCGGTTGGGATTGTCGCGCTCGCGCGGCTCCGAAACGCGCTGCGGTTTCTCTGCGTAAAACCCGCGCTCCTCGCTCCGCCCTACCCGCCGGTGCGCCCACAGCCCTTCCAGGATCATCTCCGCCGCCGCGGCTGCTGGCGCTTCTTCCTTGCGGTTGGTCACGCCTAGCTTTCCCACATGGTCCATCAGGCTTTGCACCCGCGACAGCTGCTGGAATCGCTGACTGGTAGCGACATCATCGGGGATCTTCAACTCCGCACCCGTTTCAAACCACTGGATCACCGGCTGGAAGTTTACTTCTCCAAAATACTTCGTGAACACGCGCCCGATCGCCGTGCGGATCAGTTCCCGCGCAATCGATTCCGCGCCCTTCAATTCGCCCTCATACTCCAACTCCAGCTTGCCCGTGATCGCCGGCAGCGCCGCGTACACGTCCGCCACTCGCGCCACCACGCATACTTCTCCCGTCCTCGCCGCTCGCTGTTCCGCGCTGCTCACCAAACTTTCGAGCGTTGTGATCGGCAGGCGTTGGCTTACGCCCGATCGCCGGTCCACCCGTTTATCCTCGCGCGCCTGAAACGCAATTTCCTCCACCACCTGCCGTAGATAGTCCGGCACTTCCACCTTGATATGCCCATCGCGCCTGGTCCACGCCTCCTGATCCGTAATCGTCATCCCTTCCTGCACCGTCGTCGGATAATGCGTGCGAATCTCCGCGCCAATTCTGTCTTTCAGCGGCGTAATAATCTTCCCGCGCGCCGTGTAATCTTCCGGGTTCGCCGTGAACACCAGCAGCACATCCAGCGGCAGCCGCAAGGGATACCCCTTAATCTGAATGTCCCCTTCCTGCATGATGTTGAACAATCCCACCTGGATTTTCCCCGCTAGGTCCGGCAGTTCATTGATCGCGAAGATGCCGCGATTCGCCCGTGGTAGCAACCCGTAGTGAATCGTCAGTTCGTCAGACAAGTCGCGCCCGCCGCGCGCCGCGCGGATTGGATCCACGTCACCAATAATGTCTGCGATGGTTACATCCGGTGTGGCCAGCTTTTCCACGTACCGTTGGTCCCGCGGCAGCCACGCAATCGGCGTATTGTCGCCTTCCGCAGCCAACAGCTCCCGACACGACCGGCAAATCGGCCGCAGCGGAGTATCATTAATCTCGCATCCCGCGATCACTGGAATTTCCGGATCCAACAACTGGATCAACCCGCGCAGTATCCGGCTTTTCGCCTGGCCCCGTAGCCCCAGCAATATAAAATTATGGCGAGACAGCACCGCATTGACGATTTGCGGGATCACGCTGTCTTCATATCCATGCACACCAGGAAACAGCGGCTCCCCCCGTTCAATCGAGCGCAGCAGGTTTCGCCGAATTTCGTTCTTTACCGGCAGGGAACTGCTTCGCGCATCAAAATCAGGGATGCGCTTGAGCTCGCCCAACGTCCGCGCCTTCACGTGTCCTGCCGGATACCCTGTATTACTGAATGTCATGGAGCCCCTATCCGCGGGTGACTCGGTGGACCCGCCGTCAACTCGTCAACTAGTTCAAACCCTGGCCATTGCCTCCACTGCGCCGGCTAAGGGTATCTCTTTGGTGTAGATGCAGCGCCCACTCCCGGAGATACCTCAGCAGCCGATCCTGCCGTTCCGCCTCGGAACGCAATTCCAGAATCTGCTGCTTGCACATCAGATCCAATGGCAACGCGCTTGCAATCGTGAACGACAACGTCCCCGGAGCGGTCTCCCAAAGATTCGCTGGCATTCCGGAAGTCAGCAAAGTAAAGCACACCTCGTACAGCTCGATCAGTTTTTCGCGATCCTGCGGGTGCAGCAGGGAATCTTCGTCCTCCAGATAGTCCACCGCTCCTTCCAGCAGCGGATCATCCGTGAACAGCTCCACAACGCGGTAGGGTTGCCGTCCCACCGTCAGAATGTCCATGCGCCCGTCCTCATAACGTCTCGTCACTTCCAGAATTTCTGCGCTGCATCCAACATGCGCCACACCTCCTTCCGGTGCCGCCGTCTTCTTGCCCTGAGCGTGGCGAAGGGTTGTGCCAACTCCCGTTCGCGCCATTTCATCGGCCATTGCCTGTAGGGGCGGCTTTACGCCGGCTCCCGGCACCGCCAACAACATCCCAAACTCCACCTTCGCGTCTAGACACTCGCGCACCATGCGCCTGTAACGGGGTTCGAAGATATGCAGGGGTAGGAGTTCGCCGGGAAAGAGAACGACGTTCAAGGGGAAGAGCGAAATGCGAGGCGGCCGCATGGGTCCGAGGCAGCCATGATACCAGACGATGCTGTGCTTGTAGAGGCTTACGCGCCAACGGCCTGCGTTGAATTCGACGCTGACCGCGAACGAATCGTGAACCGGATGTTGAAGAACGGAGCGCCCGCCATCACTGATTGCAGATCGCTGTCATCCGAATACCGCCTCTTCGGAATGCGTCGCGCCAAAATCGTGAACGACAACGGATCCCGCCGGAAGGGATACGGATAAACTGTGTATTGCCCCAGGCCCCCCGGGCGCACTTCCCAATCCACCTCGTTCCCCTCATCATTCACCGGCACGGCCTCAATGGAAGCATCTTCCGTTCCACCGAGACAGAAATACAGCGACAAGCGATCCAACGCTTCCAATCGTTGCAGGTTGGCCTTGATCAGCTTCTCGTCGGTAAACGGTTTCGTCGTCGCATTGTTCCGCAAATCCACTTTGATGCGCAGCTGTTGCAGCCGCAGCCGCTGCACAAAATCATTCGCCACGTGCTGTTCCTGCGATTTCACGTATTTCGCTGAGTATCCCGGAATCGTTGCTCGCGCCCGGTCGTACAGTCCCATACAATGCGACACCACCAGCAGCCCCGCGTACAAGTCAGCCTTCAGCAAGCGCTCAATGCCTCGCTGATACAGGAAAATATGTTCTTCCGTCGGCACGGTCATGAAACTGTACGGGGTGAACGTCCGAGCATCCACTCCCGGCGCAAGTTCCCATTCCTGCCACCCATTGTCGTGTTCAGCCGCTGCCAGGCAGAACGAATGAAATGGTTCAGGCCGGGTGAATACCTCATTGCCCCATTCTCGCGCGAAAAATCCCGCAAGAAACGCATGGTCCGTCTGCCGTATTACGGTTATGGGGTCAGTCTGTTGCAGAATCAAGATTCAGCCTTCTAGGCTTATTCTTACCACTTACCACGTGCCTTAATTATCCACGCCCTCGCCTCCCCTTTCCAGCCCTGATATACGCAACGCTCACCCAAAACAATTTGCACCAGACCCGGCCCTATTTCGTTCGAACGGCACCATCCACTGCGGCACCTGAAGGGGCGGCTTTGCGCCGCTTGCCCGAACGGAACGATGTCACGCCCCGACCTGCCGGCTCTCACTGGCAGCCGGAACGTACGGAAACGCCTTCGACGGTTTCGCCGTGACCGATTCCTTGCCAATCCCCAGACGAACGGGAGTGTTTGCCGCTAAAGAAAACATGACCTCGGGGGCGTTGTCTGTTAACGAGCGACCGTTCCATACTGCGAATCCGAACACCGCGGATGTACCCACCTCGTTGGGGAGAATGTTGTGGCAAAATCGCTTTGCCACGGTCTCCCCACTAGGCACGGGGGTCCTCGGCTGTTCCATAGGCGGCGACGACACCTGTAATTGCTATGGCCAGCGCCTGGGCCATGGGAGTGCGAGTCTAATGGCATTCGAAGCCCCGCGGAATCGAGACCGACCTTAGTCGAACTGAAGATGATCTTGAGGTGAAGGTCATAATCGTCCCCTGAGGCGGACGTTTGTCGTACAGAAGAGCAGCCCAGCCCCGCGGTTCAAGGTCGGCGACCGCGTAAAGGTCAGCCTGCCGCTCGGACACATCGTTGACGCGACGATTCGGTCCGTGATCGCACACACCAAAGGCACAAACTCCAAGTGGGACCGCGTTATCATGCGCGCTTGGTGGTCGGTTCTAGCCCCGGTGGCAGACGGGGCTTTTGACGACATTAGCTGACTCTGTTAAATTCCGATTTCCCTTGCTTTTCGCGTTTCAGAGGCACAACCTTCTGCCAGTCAACCACACTCATAGCTCCCCCCACACCTGAGCAGCCCCTGGAATTTGGTTGCTGAAGGCGGACCCAAAATGTTTGATATTTTCCCCGCCTCCGTTCACTCCAAGCCCATAACGCGCATCCGGTAAAGCGCCAACGTTAATCAGGAGTTGGCCCCCTGTTCCAGAATTGAGGATGAAGAGTTTTCATGGGACGTCTGCATCTCCATCCGCTCCCTCGAAGAACTCAACCCCGAGTGGCAACATTTCGATCGCGCCCGCGAAAAGCTTCTCACGAAATAGCACCCTCGGCCAGACTAAGGATCGCCGGGCCAATGATGAGATTTTGGACGCCGTTTCGGTTGGTCTATGAGCTGACGTCTGGCATGATGTCAAACAAGTTTAAAAGTCGCGATCTCGGGCAGGCACATTGGAAGTCGTACCTGGAGTGGAGCGGGGGAGGGGTTAGCGATGAAACGAAGCTGGAACTGGGCAGTGTGGACCGGCGCGTCGCTGGTTTTCCTAGGAGTGGTTAGCTATCCGCTGTTCTTCGTTCGCTTCCCGGGGCTGCGCGATTTTCCGTGGGCGAACCTGCCGATGATCGCGCTCGGGTTGGCGCTGCTCGCCTTGGGGCTTGTGCGCGCATACCGGCATCCGGATCTGTGTCGCGGCAAAATGTTCGGCAGCGTCCTCGCGGTGCTGGCATTGGCATTCAGCGGATTTTTCCTCTACGGCATTTTCATCGGCGCGCGGCATGTGCTACCCGGTTCGCACGACGCGCCGCGAGTGGGCCAGACGGCGCCAGATTTCACGTTGCCGGATTCGCAGAATCACCCAGTGAGTTTGACGGGTGCGTTGAATTCTCCGTTCACTCCAGAGACTGCAACCGGCGCCGAGAAGGGCGCGGCCCAAGCAGCCGGCGTGGTTTTGATTTTCTACCGTGGATATTGGTGACCGTTCTGCAATTCCGAGTTACGGAGTTTCGAGAAGGCGCTGCCGGAGTTCGATGCTCGGAAGATTCGAGTGATCGCGATCAGTGTGGATTCTCCCGCGGATTCCGAAAATCTTCGCCGGTCGCAGGGCTATACGTTTCCGATTCTTTCGGACGCACACGAGGACGTGATCCGCAGGTGGGATCTGGTGCACGTGCACGGCCGACGCGACGGCGCGGACATCTCGCGACCAGCAGAATTCCTAATCGATTCGTCGGGGAAGGTCCGCTGGGTGAATCTTACGGAAGATTTCGTGGTCCGCGCCCGGCCAGAAGAGGCACTCGCAGCGTTTGACGCGATGAACAAATCGTCGCACTCCGGAGAGTAGTGGCCAAGGCTTCTACTGCCAAATCCCAGAGTTCCGATGTGCGTGCCGGTCAACTCCCGATTAGCACCGACTGCGTCTTCGACGCGTCGCTAGTGCCGGAAACTTGTCTAGAGTTCCCCTTTTTGTCAGTGTTATGCGGGTACTCGTAGAAGTGACCGACCCCACGGTGCAAAACCCGACCCGACGGAGCATTGGCCCGGCGTTCAGATTTCAAATTGACGATTACGGCGTTAGCCAGGCATTGGGTCCGATCAGCCCATAACAGGATCCTTCATAGACAACGGCGAACGCGACTCCACGGTGCTAACATGGCTTCAATTATGGTCCTAACGAAAGCAGAACTCATTGCTTCACTGCAGCAGGAAGTCCGCATCTTCGTGCATTTGGCCGGGAAAGTGGACAAGTCAAAACTCGATTACCGCCCAACGCCCAAGCAGCGCAGCACGCTGGAGCTTTTGCAATATATGGCCATCATGGGACCCACGCAGGTTGCCGTAATCAAGGCGGGAAACTTCAATAGAGCAGCCTTAAGCAGCGCTTGGGGCCCCGCAGAAGCCGCGGCGAAAGCGTTGAACTTCGATCAGGCCGTCTCGGCCATCCGAGAACAATCTGACGAATACGCCCGTCTCTTGAGCGGATGGACCGAGGCCGATTTCCGCGGCGAAATCGACATGTTCGGCACGAAATCCACCCGCGGCTCGCTGTTGGTAAACTTGGTGCTGAGCGGTTACGCCGCCTACCGGACTCAGCTGTTCTGCTACCTAAAGTCCTGCGGTTGCGAAGAGCTGAACACAATGAACCTGTGGGCCGGCATAGATGGTCCGGCGTAACACTCCACACGGCCCGCGCCACTTACGCGAGATGCTTTCAGATGAAGCGCAAGTTTTGGATTTGGCAAGTGCTAGAACTCATGCGCCGTTAATCAGGACCTACGATGTTACAGAAAACCTAGCGTCGCGAATTCTGCTTCCGTGGCTTGTATTCCAGCAAAACTACGCGGGAATCAAGGATTCTTGAACCAACTAGTTCGAGGCTTGTCTTCTCGTACCCCGTGTAGATGGGTTCTCTGCCTGCTGTCCCAAGCACCACCGGGAAAATCATGAGCCGGAGCCTATCGGCGAGTTGAAATCGAATCATACTCCTCACCAAACTGATGCTCCCAATACAACGAAGGGGGTCGCCGTTTTGTTGTTTGAGCGTGGCAATTTCCTGCTCCATCGAAGTTTTGACCAAGCGTGTGTTTTTCCAAGCAAGCGGTTCGTGAAGGGTTCGTGAGAATACGGTTTTGGGCAGCGCGGTCATTCTGACGTTTAACTCATCCGTGGAGTCAATTGCAAACTGCGCCAGGGCCGCGTAAGTGATTCGCCCCATAATGAGCATCTGAGGTTTTTCCAAATTCTCTTTTATCCACAGGCTGAGGTCATCACCGACGTATCCGAAGAAAGGTAGTTCATTTACGCCTGATGCGAACCCATCCATCGACACGAATAGGTCTGCCGTTAACTCTCTCACAAGAAGCCCTCCTCGAAACCTATGGCGCGCAATGATACACGAGCAGCTAGCGCACATTGAAGTCGTGAAGGTGGTCACTGCCAGCAACAGGGGCCACCGAACGCAGGTCAGCTGCATCTGTACATCTTCAACAAGGACATAATCACTTGGTATGTGCCACCTGGACGCTAAGAAATGGGTACTCGCCAGCGCCTGTCGGTTTCCCGGCAAATCAGCAGTTTGGATGCAAGCGATGCGCTACCAATGTGTGATGGAAACCCTGTGCGTCCTGTAGGGAGAGATATGGGCCATCTTGCATTGTGGCAAGATTGATCTCACCGCCTTTGACGCCGGTCCTAAGTGCGAGCCACGGACCACTCGCACTCGATCGCATCTCGGCCCCGCCGGCTCTTGGATCTGATTGGAGAATCAAGGTTGAATATCCCACCCAATCTAGAGATGCCAAGCGCCGGGGATTTGAATCTCCCTTTGTGAAATACGTCACGCAGGCCCGATTGAGTCAACGCCACTGACGGTGCCGGAATATAGGGATGCTCCGGCCCTTTACTGGGGTCGGGAGGATCCTTGTATCTGGGTTGAAGAACTAGCCCGTTCGTGAAGCTCAGTAATCCAGCAGCATAATCCCCGCGCGGCACGCCGTCAGGGTCATAAAAAGAAGAGACGCAAACTCATTTCCCTGAGTTCCATGCATCCCCAGTTCCGCACAGATTTTGCCCGATGAGTCACGAAGTAAAAACTGCTCCGCGTCAACAATCCGATTACGTTGTATCCGGCGAGCGGAAAATGCACAAACGGCGAGTGCCCCAGCCACTAGCATCCGAGGGCATGGATGTGGACATGGGTTGTTCGTAACGATTTTAATTCCGCGTCGCTTAACTCGGTGTTGGTGAGGATCAGGAAATCCACATCACTGTCGAGATCAAAGTCTCCGGATTGCGAGTGAGCCGACGAGATAGGCACCGAGAAAGTTACCTCCCAGAGCATCTTGTACGCTGGCGACAAATCGTTGCAGGACTGAAGCCAACTCAGGGTAGACTTCGCTCTGAATGCTTGTCATCGCTAAGGCACCCAATCCGATCAAAGTTTAAGGCAATGCCACGAAAACTTGTGTACCGGGACCTACTTGATTGCATAACAATGTCGGCTCCCTCGACCGTACACGGTGGTTGCATGACGACCATAGGTTCGGAAGGAAGGAGCCGAACATGTTACTAATAGGCGTAGATTACCATCCCAGCTTTCAGACAATTGCATATTTTGTGGAAGAGACTGGGGAGTATGACGAACAGGAACTGAACCACAGTGATGGACAAGCCGAGAAATTCTATCGAGGCCTGAAGCAGCGAGGAATCTATGTACGAGTGGGGATGGAGGCCACCGGACATTCGCGCTGGTTCGAGCGGCTACTAGCTGAATTGGGCTTCGAGCTGTGGATCGGCGATCCTGCGGAGATCAAAGCCAAGCGAGTGAAGAAGCAGAAGTTCGACCGCGAGGACGCCCGACTTTCACTCAGGCTGTTGCGGGAAAATAACTTTCCGCAAATTTGGGTGCCGGGTCCGGAGAATCGGGATCTGCGACAACTGCTGTATTAGGCTCCCCTAAAGTAACGACGCTTACGAGCATTCGTGTGCTCTGAACCGAGTAGCCAGGCCCCATTGCTGAGGCCCGGCCCTCTAAGAACCGGACGTGAGACTTTCGTCTCATCCGGCTCAAGCCCTGCGAACGCCTCTTGAGGGAGACGCGGTTTCGATACGGAAAGGCGCTGACGGTGAACCCTGTCGTGGCACTCGGGATGAAGTAGAACGCGGTTGTCGGCGCTCTTCGAACCACCCATCACAAGAGGGACGCAGTGGTGAAGGCGCCAGCCCGTGATTCGAGTGATTTTTGTATTGACAGCAGGGCAGAGTCCGCGTTGTTCATACCAGAGAAAGCGAAGCGTCCCAGTACCCCGAAACGTGTCCAGCATGTGGGCCCCTTCGCGTTCTTCGAAGTAGGTTTCATAGGCAGGATCGTAAGGGTTGGCTTCGCCTTGGACTTTAATGTGTCGTTTAATGGGTGTGCTACTTGGCGTGGCGACAGCCACACCTTGTGGGCGGTCCCTGCGTCATCATAGTGTTTCCCCGAAGAAGGACCAGTCATGACCCCGACTGCCGCTCAAAGTATTTCTTTTTGAGCCAGTGGGGACTTGTTCGGGTGTCTTCTTCGTGCCCACTGCCACAGACTAGTCGAAGATGGCGTGGTCCACGCGATAAGAAGATGCGTTTAGCTGACCACGTGCCGATGATAGTTGGCCCAACCCCGAATTTTGGGTTGAGTTCATCGATCAGATCGGCGGCAGACATGCCAAGCCCGGCTTTGATCGTGTCTCGGATTCCTCCAGGAAGGTTTTAACGTTTTTCTTGGATGGCTTGATGAGCAGTTTCCCGTTAGGGTATCTGCGCACGTTTTGTCCGAGGAAATCGAAGCCGTTCTTCACGTGCGTGATGACCGTCTTCGCAGGAGAGAGTTCCAGCCCTCGTTCTTGCAGAAACTGCTCGACGAGGGGTTGACCTCTCCTTCCAGTAATTCTTTCGATTTACCGGTGATGATGAAATCATCCGCATAGCGGATGAAATTCACAGAGGGAATTTCCCTCCAAAAGACTTGAGACGCTTTTTTGCCGGGTACTTTCCCTGCAAGAGTCGCTCAAGTCCATCCAGCGCACAATTGGCGAGCGCCGGGGAGATAATCCCACCTTGTGGGGTTCCATCCGTGGTTTCGTGAAGGACGTGTTTTTCCATATACCCGGATTTCAGCCACTTGTTGGAGAATGGCGCGGTCCATAGGGACATGCGCCAAAAGCCAATCATGGGAAATTCGATCGAAACAGGACTTTTGATGTCCGCTTCCAGAATCCACTGCGTGATTTGGTGCATTGGACAGCGTGATGAAGCACTGTCCAATA